>NZ_WTYY01000005.1 GCF_009827405.1 Alteraurantiacibacter aestuarii | reverse complement strand
GGGCCGGAGGTTTCCCTCCGGCCCCTTTTTTGTGACCTTGCGGTCTTCGCTTAGCGACCCGAACCCGGACCGTAAGTGATTTCCACGCGGCGGTTCTGCAGTTCGCGAACACCGTCAGCGGTAGCAACACGCGGCATGCTTTCGCCGAATGCTTCGCTGGAGATGCGCGCTGCCGGAATGCCGCGGCCCGTCAGGTAAGCCTGGACGCTGGCGTTACGACGTTCGGACAGGCCGACGTTGTAGGTTGCCGAGCCGGAGCGGTCAGCGTGACCGGCCAGCATGATCGCAGCGGTGCCGCAGTTGCCATAGGCAGTGACAGCACTGTTGAGAACGGTAGCAGCCTCAGGCGTGATATCCGACTGATCCCAGTCGAAGAACACGATGTACGGGCCCTGGTTGCACTGCACGACCGGCGGCGGAGGCGGCGGAGGCGGAGGCGGCGGGGGCGGAGGAGGCGGCGGCGGCGGCGGCGGAGGAGGCGGAGGCGGCGGTGCCACCGGCTCGGAACCACCGAAGGCATGACGCAGCGTCAGCCCGCCGGAGTGGACCTGATGGGTATCCCCGATCCAGCCCTCATACCCCAGCCTGACCGAGGTGTTCGCGCCCAGGCTGGCAGCCAGACTGGCCCCCGCCACGATCGCATCCTCATCACGCTGCGGCCCAAGGATGGTGAAAGTGGAACCCGGCTGATCGGCATAGGATGCCAGGAAGCTGGTTGGCGCATCCTCGAACTGGTGACGCCAGCCGACCTTCACTTCAGGGGTGATCCCGGCGAAGTGACCCGCCAGTTTCAGGCCCAGTTCGGAAGCGGCATAGGAATCCTTGGCATCGAACACCGCCAGGTTGGCACCGGGAAGCCCGGTCTCCGTAAAGCCAGCCATCTTGACCGAGACATAATCGATGCCCGCATAAGGCGTCAGCGATGCCCCGCCCAGCGGCAGGCGGTAACCCACTTCACCGCCAAGACTCCAGATCTTGGAATCGGGCGATGAACTGGCCACGCCGGCAATCGAACCGATTGCGATCGAACGCACAGAATCGCTGTTCAGATCGGAATAGCTGCCCGACGCCTTGATGTAGAAGCTGCCCGGATCGTAAGCGGCATACAGGCCGACCTGATAGCCTTCGGATTCGATCCGGCCGTTCCACAGGTCGAACTTGGCATCATTGTTGATGATCCCGCCGCCGATGCCGATCACACCGTAATCGCCCAGCGTGACATCGGCGCCCATGGCAGCAATCCACTGCTTGCCGCTGAGGCCGGAGGCATCCTGCGCGCTGTCGGTATCGATATCTTCCGCGCCATAGTTGAAGGTGGCCCAGATGCCGGCAGCAGTTTCCCTGCGGCAGGACACCGAACCATCGTTCAGCTGCAACGCGGCGCATTCGCCCATGTCACCGATCAGGCCGTTGAAGCGCGAACCCATCCAGCCCAGCGATTGCAGGTGCGTGGCATATTGCGCGCCGTGCATGCTGCTGAGCGCGGAGCGATAGTCCGACCCATCGTCCATCAGGAACATCTCTTGCAGTATGGTGGCAAAAGGTCCGGTCAGCGTGGGCGAATAGACATCCTCAATCGCATCGGCAGCAGATTGCTGGTTGGGATTGAGGCCAAAGCGCGCATCGCCAAATGGTGCCCTGCTTATCGTCAGGTCGACATTGGACAATGTGTCATAGGTTGCCAGCGGATCGAGGAAGATCGATCCGGTATCGGTGGTGACGGAGGCGAATGTGCCGTTCAGCACATTGGCATCGATGATGTCGTTGAAGGAATACACATCATCATACAGGCCGTTGGGCGTGTTGAGGACGGTCACCAGATTGGCGCCGGTGATCGTGGCGACATTGGCGTTGACGTAGGGATAGGCAACCTGCGCATCAGCCGCCAGCGTCGCACTGGGCAGTTGCAGCGCCAGCGTGCCGCCGCTCGCGAGGGTGAAGCTGTCCACATTCACCGCAGCCGGTCCGCTGTAGGACGGGTTGTTGAGCGGATCGTTGACCAGGTACAATGTCCCCCCGTTCGCAACGGTCAGGCTGCCCACCAGCGGGCCCACCGGACCCGCTGCTGCAATCAGCCTGTCAGTGCTGGCCGTCGCGGTGGACAGAAGGCCGATGCCGTTCATCTCGGCGACCGGGTTCACCGTGCCGTCGAGCGTGGTCACGCCGCTGACCACGGTGATCGCATCGTCCTGGCTCAGCACGATGTCACCATAGACATAGCTGTTGCCGGAGAAGTTGACCGCCGCCCGGTTGGGCGCATCGTACAGGCTGATCGCGGTGCCGTGCTGGAAGGTGGCGCCGCCATCCACGCTTTCGCGCGCAATGATCGAACCGCCATTGTTCAGCAGGGTGAAGACATCGTCCTCACCCGGCAGAACGGGCGAGTCATCGAACGTGACCAGATGCACGCCATAGGCTTCCGAGTACCCGTCATTGGTCACCGCCGATACGGAGATGGTGCCGCTGTTGGTCAGCGTCGCATTGACCACTGCCGCCTCGAACAGCACGCCTGCTGCCTCGGCATGGCTGCCAAGTGCAATCACCTGCGTGGTACGCGCATCGGTAGTCATCAGAGGCTGCGAACCCGAGGCGGAGACCGCCACGGTCAGATTGCCCGAATTGACGACACTGCCGGTGATCGCATTGGTGGCCGCTTCTTCCCAGACGACAGGCCCTTCATCCTCGCCGGAGCCGCCGTGGCCGTTCTGGCCATTTTCGCCGCTGTGGCCCTCCTCGCCGCCATGACCGTGGCCTTCCTCGTCTTCAGGAAGCTCGACCGTGGGGTCCCATGTGGCCATGAATTCCATGCCCACAGCACCGGCATAGGCCGGGCCGCCATCAGACACCGAATCGGCCGACACGGTCATGCTGCCCGAGTTGGAGACATCCAGATTGACCGGCTCTCCCCAGACCCTGAGGCCTGCTGCTCCGGCCTGCGAATAGGCACTGCCTTCGCTGGCGGTCGCATCGGCGGACATCGCAACCGAGAAATCGCCGCTATTGTGGAAACCGGCCAGACCGCCGCCGCCTGCACCCAGGCCGAACAGTTCCTGCTCGACGCCGGTACCGAAGGCTGCTGCTTCGACATACTGGCCGCTGGCCGTGGCGCTGCCGCTGATATCAACCGAACCCGAATTGACGAACTGCGTTTCCGCATAGCCGGTCATTTCCGATTCCTGCAGGATAGCGGCTTCCATGGAGGTGAATGCACCGCTGGAATTCACGGCGTTGGAAAGCGAGCTACCGTGGATCACGAGGTCACCGGTGTTGATGAACGTCGCGGTACCCGTGCGCCCGACAAAGCTCTCCGGCCCGCCCGCTTCTGCGGTCTGGACCAATGCCGAGCTCATGGAGGTGCTGGCATAGCCATCATCGTCCGAATTGGCAGTCGAACTTGCCGAAACGGTGATCAGCCCGTCATTCTGGATAGACAGGTCGATAGTGCCTTCATCCTGACCGCTGGCCTGGCCCTTCATCACGATCGCACCATCGATCAGCGCATTTGCAGTTGCCTGGTTGAAGGCCGTGGCAACAGAAGTTGCGTCAATCGCCAGCACGCCGCCAGCCGCATTGATCATGCTGACAGAAGCGCTATCCACGCCCGTCCCGTTCACCGCGCCGCGAATATGCATCAGGCCATGTTCGCCGCCGCCGGTGGAGGCGGTCGCCGTGGCATCGGAATCGATAGTGTCGCCGCTGCTCGTGGCGATGGCGCTGGTCGAGAAATCAAGCGAGCCGTTGTTGGTATAGATCGTCTGCACGCTCGCATCGCCAGAGCCATTGCCCTGCGCCCGCATGAACAAGGCTTCCTGCAAGGTGGCATCGGCGGTTGCCGGGCCGTCGGACACGGCAGAGGCGTTGGCGAAGGCCTGATAGAAGCCATCATTCACGCCGGTGACCACAGCCGTCCCGCCGCCGCCGCCTTCAACGGTGGCTTCCTGGTGCAATCCGCCGATCACGCTGGCGTCGGCCGTGGTGGTGACATCATCCTCTTCGGCAGTGCCGCTGGCATCGGCAAGCGCGCCAATGGTCAGGTCACCCACATTGGACATGGTGATCGCCAGATCGGCGTTGGGCGCGGTCAGGATCTGGCTGACGGCATCCTCAACATGGGCGGTTGCAGTTGCCATGTTGGACGGGTTGGGTGTCGCGGTGGAACTCGCCAGGATCGTCACCGATCCTTCATTGCCGAGATAGAGCGTGATGGGATCGACCACGTCGGCAGGTGCCTTCATGGTGTCATTGCCGCCATCCGGCTCTCCCACCGCCAGGCGTTGGACGAAGGTGCCGGTAGGAACGCTGACAACCTGCGAATTGGCCACCGGGCTGCCGGTTGTGGTGACGCCGGTTTCCAGCACTTCACCCGCCTCGAACGTGACATCCGGTCCCAGATCTTCGCCCGGAACGGTTGTTTGAACGACGTTGCCAGCCTGTGCCGCCACGATGCTGGAAATGCACATGCTGAGCACCGAAACACCGGTAGCCAGAGCCAATTTCCTTGATCCACTTATCATCGTAAACACCCTCATCTCTATCATCGGATTGAACAACTGATCGCCATTCTGACGATCAGCGGGGTGTGTCCCATTGATCAAAATCAAGAACTAAGTAAACCACCGTAAAATGTCATAAATTGCGCTATGGCGTTGTTTTATAGTATATATTTTCGCTCACATCTGACACGGTCAGCTGCCGAACCCGCCGCCGCCGGGGGTCTCGATCTCGAAAATATCACCTTCGCCGAGCGGGGCAGAGGCGGTGGCGGGCAGGCTGTCGATCTGCCCGCTGGCGCGGATGATGCGGTTGCGGCCCGGCGCCGCGTCTTGGCCGCCGGCCAGCCCGAACGGGGCCACCAGCCGCCGTCCTGAAAGGATGTTCGCCTGCATGGCTTGCAGGAAGCGGATGCGGCGCACGGTGCCATCGCCGCCATGCCATTTGCCGTTCCCGCCAGAGCCCTTGCGCACCGAAAATTCTTCCACCAGCACGGGGAAGCGCTGCTCAAGGATTTCGGGATCGGTCAGGCGTGAATTGGTCATGTGCGTCTGCACCGCATCGGCCCCGTCAAAGCCGGGACCGGCGCCCGCACCGCCAGCGATGGTCTCGTAATACTGGTGCGCCTCGTCGCCGAAAGTGAAGTTGTTCATCGTCCCCTGACTGGCCGCCATCGCGCCCATTGCGGCCATCAGCGCGTCGGTCACCATCTGGCTGGTCTCGACATTTCCTGCCACCACGGCGGCGGGATATTCCGGGGCGAGCATCGATCCCGCCGGAATGCGGATTGATACCGGGCGCAGGAACCCATCATTGAGCGGCACCGGCAGATCGGTGAGGCAGCGCACGGCATAGAGGCAGGCGGCGCGCACCACGCTGGAAGGCGCGTTGAAATTGCCCGGCTGCTGGGGCGATGTGCCCGCAAAGTCGATTTCGGCGGACCCCGTCTCGCGGTCCACGCTAACGCGAACCGCAATCACCGCGCCATCATCGAACACCGCTTCGTGCGCGCCATCGGCAAGCTGCTTCAGCACCCCGCGCGCCGCGCCTTCGGCATAGTCGAGCAGATGGCCCATATAGGCCGCCACCACGTCCGCGCCGTAACTCTCCGCCATTTCCAGCAGCCGCGTGCTGCCGCGCTGGCAGGCGGCGAGCTGGGCGGCGAGATCGGCGATGTTCTGTTCCACATTGCGTGCCGGATAGGGGCCGGATGAGAGGATCTTGCGCAGGTCATCGGCCAGGAAATGCCCGTCGCGCAGGATTTCCACGCAATCCAGCACCACGCCCTCCTGCTCGATCGACGTGCTGTCAGACGGCATGGAGCCGGGGGCAATCCCGCCAATATCGGCATGGTGCCCGCGCGCGGCGGTATAGAAGGCCGGCGAGGCCTGTCCGCCGGTGAACACCGGCCGGATCACGGTGATATCGGGCAGATGCGTACCGCCCTGATAGGGGGCGTTGAGCGCATAGCCCATCCCCTCGCGCATGGCATGGCCGTGCCGGGCAATCACCGCGCGCACGCTGTCACCCATGCTGCCCAGATGCACCGGCATATGCGGTGCATTGGCGATCAGATTGCCGTCGGCATCAAAGATGGCGCAGGAAAAATCGAGCCGCTCGCGGATATTGACCGAGCGCGCCGAGTGCTGGAGCGCAGCCCCCATCTCCTCGGCAATGGCCATGAACAGCCCGCCGAAAATCTCCAGCCGTACAGGATCGAGAGCGGTGGTAATTCTCGCCTCGCCCTGCCGCGCATGGCGGGTGAGCACCACCATGCCTTCTGCGCCCGCCTCGGCCTGCCAGCCCGGCTCGACGATCATCGTCGCCACGGGGTCGACGATCATGGCCGGACCGGGCAGCGCCTCGCCGGTCTTGAGGTCGGAGCGCGCCAGCACCGGGCACAGATAGTCCGCCCCCGCCATATGGCATTGCGCCTGCCCTGCCCCGCTCGCCTGCCGGGTGACTGCGGCAAATTGCAGCGCGCCGCCATGCTGCGTGGGTGCGATGGCATCGACGCGCAGACTCTCCACCACCAGCGCAGCATCGCTGTGATAGCCAAAGCGCGTGTGAAAGGCGGCGGCGAAGGCTTCGCGCATGGCCTGCTCGCCCGCCAGCGGCACGGATATCGTGCTGTCGCCATTGGCGTGGCGGATATGCGCCTGCGCGCTTACTTCCACCGCCGCAGGATCGATGGCCTGCGCCGCCATCGCCGCGCGCGCCTCATCCGCCAGCCGCCCGGATATCAGCGCAAGTTCTGCGCCGGCATCCAGTGGCAGACCGCAGCTCTGCTCCACCGTGGTGCGCCGGTCCGCCAGCCCCATGCCATAGGCAGACAGCACGCCGGAAAGCGGGTGCAGCAGCACAGTCTCTATCCCCAGCGCATCGGCCACCAGGCAGGCATGCTGGCCACCCGCGCCGCCAAAGCAGTTGAGCGCGAAGCGCGCCATGTCATGCCCCCTAGCGACAGAAATGGCGCGGATGGCATTGGCCATATTGGCCACCGCGATGGCGATGAAGCCTTCCGCCGCCGCCTGCGCGCTCATCCGCTTGCCTGTGGCCTGCTCTACCTGGCTCAACACCTCTTCCATGCGCTTCAGTGACGCTGTGCGGTCAATCGGCTGGTCACCCTCAGGTCCAAACAGGCGAGGGAAATGATCCGCCTGCAATTTGCCCAGAATGAGATTGCAATCGGTCACCGTCAGCGGTCCGCCTGCGCGGTAACAGGCCGGACCCGGCTGCGCGCCCGCACTCTGCGGACCCACCAGAAAACGTGCACCATCGAAGCGGCAGATCGACCCGCCGCCAGCCGCCACCGTATGAATCCGCATCATCGGGGAACGAACGCGCACGCCCGCCACGCGGTTGTCACTATCGCGCTCATATTCCCCGGCGAACAGCGAGACATCGGTGGAGGTGCCGCCCATGTCGAAGCCGATGGCGCGGTCATATCCCGCGCGCAGGCTGGTCTGCGCCATGCCCACGATACCGCCTGCCGGGCCAGACAATATCGCATCCTTGCCGCGCAGGAACTCTGCCGCCACCAGCCCGCCATTGCTCTGCATGAACAACGGCTTCTGCCCCTCACCCAGCGCCGCTGTCAGACCCGCCACATAGCGGGCGAGAACCGGGGAGAGATAGGCATCGACGCAGGTGGTATCCGCCCGCCCGATCAGCCTTGCCAGCGGGCTGGCGCGGTGGCTGACGACGATCTCGGTAAAGCCCACGTCGGCAGCGATCTGCGCCAGTTGCTGCTCATGCGCGGTGAAGCGCCAGCCGTGCATCAGGGCGATGGCGATTGCGCGCAGCCCCGCATCATACGCCGCCTGCATCCCGGCGCGCGCAGCTTCGGTATCCAGTGCGCGGTGACTGGTGCCATCCGCCCCGACCCGCTCATCGATTTCCAGCACGCGCGCAGGCAAGGGCTGCGGCTTGACGATGGCGCGGGCAAAAATGTCCGGCCGCTCCTGCGTGCCGATGGCCAGAGCATCGCCAAAGCCGCGCGTTATGGCCAGCAGCAGCGGCTCGCCCTTGCGCTCCAGCAGGGCGTTGGTGGCCACGGTGGTGCCAATGCGGATATCGGCTGCGGGCAGCGGTCCCTGGGCAATGCCGGTCAGCTGGCGGATCGCGGCAACGGCGGCATCGTCATAGTGCGCCGGGTCTTCTGACAGCAGCTTGGCAGTGTGGATCTGTCCGTCAGGGCGGCGCGCCACGACATCGGTAAAAGTGCCGCCACGATCGATCCAGAAATGCCATTTTTGCGCGCTCATCGCCCGGTCCTATGCCGCATCACGCGGCTTGCGACAAATTGATGCAAGAGCACCGACCTAGGGCCACTTGGCAGGCGGGCCGCTAGCAGCTAGACTTTATCAATAAGCATAAGTTCTGCGCCCGATGCTGTCTGGCGCGATGTACCAGTTCAAATCTTGGAGAAGCTCATGGCCTACCGGGTCACCATCAACGGCGAAACGCGGGATATCGATGCACCGGAGGACATGCCTCTCCTGTGGGTGCTGCGTAACGAACTGGGCATGACCGGCACCAAATTCGGCTGCGGCATCGGCATGTGCGGTGCCTGCACCGTGCATGTGGACGGTGTGGCCACGCGCAGCTGCGCGCTGCCTGTGGGATCGATCGGCGAGCGGCAGATCTCCACCATCGAACATCTCTCGCAAAGCCCCGTCGGCGCTGCCCTGCAGCAGGTGTGGCTGGACGAAGACGTGATGCAATGCGGATATTGCCAGGCTGGGCAGCTGATGAATGCCACCGCCCTGCTCACGTCCAACCCCAATCCGAGCCAGGAAGAGATCGAGAACTCGATGCGCGGCAATATCTGCCGCTGCGCCTGCTACAAGCGGATCAATTCGGCGATTGCCAAGGTTGCAGCGGAGGGCCCGTCCAATGCGTAACTCTGAAACCCTCGCAGGCGGACCACAGCTCGGCCGCCGCTCTTTCCTGAAGGCTTCTGCCGTTGCCGGCGGCGGTCTGGCACTGTCCATGAGCATTCCCATCGCCTCACGCGCGATGGCGCAAGGCGGTCCGGCTGAACTCAACGCCTTCATCACCATCCATCCTGACAACACCATCACCATCATCGGCAAGAACCCCGAGATCGGCCAGGGCATCAAGACCATGCTGCCCATGCTGATTGCCGAGGAGCTGGACGCGGACTGGGATTCCATCTCGATCCTGCAGGGTGATACCGATGCGGCCAAATACGGCCTGCAGCTGGCCGGCGGCAGTTTCGCCACGCCAATGAACTGGATGCCGATGCGCCAGACGGGCGCTGCCGCGCGCGCCATGCTGATCCAGGCTGCTGCCCTGCGCTGGGGCGTTGATCCCGCATCGCTGCGGACAGAGCCGAACCTGGTGGTGGACCCGGCTTCGGGCCGCTCCGCCACGTATGGTGAGCTGGCATCCGAAGCGGCCACCGTGGCCGTTCCCGATCCGGCAACGCTGACGCTGAAGGATGCGGCGGACTTCCGCATCATCGGCCGCCCCATCGGCGGGATCGACAGCCCCAAGATCGTTCGCGGGGAGCCGATTTTCGGTGTCGACACGCAGCTTCCGGGCATGATCTATGCCGCTTACGAGCGTTCGCGCGTGTTCGGCGCAAAGCTGGTCTCGGCAAATCTGGATGCAGCCAAGGCGGCACCGGGCGTGATCGATGCCTTCGTGGTCGAAGGCAATGGCAATGCCGAGGAACTGGTCGATGGCGTGGCCATTCTGGCCAGCAACTGGTGGCTGGCCAACAAGGCGCGTGAGAAGCTGGAAATCAACTGGGACAACGGTGAATGGGCAGACCATTCGACCGCCAGATATGCCGAGACTGCGCGCGAATTGATGGCAGCGGGTGAACCGCAGGAAGTCTTCGCCACCAAGGGCGATGTCGACGGTGCGCTGGCATCTGCGGCGCAGGTTCTGGAAGCCGAATATCATTATCCCTTCCTGGCCCACGTGCCGATGGAGCCGATGAACTGCACCGCGCTGCTGCGTGAAGACGGCATCATGGAAATGTGGGCCCCTTCGCAGACCCCGCAGGGCGGTTTGCAGGCGGTTGCCGGATATCTGGGCGTGGCGCCTGACAAGGTCATCGTCCACATCACCCGTATGGGTGGCGGGTTCGGTCGCCGGCTGACCAATGATTACATGGTCCAGGTGGCGGCTATCGCCAAGCAGGTGCCCGGAACGCCGGTGCAGCTGATCTGGAGCCGTGAAGACGATGTGCGCACCGATTTCTATCGCCCGGCAGGCTGGCACAAGCTGCGTGCGGGCCTGGATGAAGCTGGCGAGCTGGTCAGCTGGGATGACCATTTCATCACCTTCGACATCGGCGGCGGGGCATTCAACCCGGCGGTGATGTCTGCCGAAGAATTTCCGGCCAAATACGTGTCCAACCTGCGTTATGCGCAAACCAAGATGCGCACCGCCGTGCCGATGGGGGCGCTGCGCGCGCCGACATCCAACGCCATGGCTTTCGTGATGCAGAGCTTCCTTGACGAAGTGGCGCATGCGGCGGGCAAGGACCTGCCCACGCTGCTGCTGCAGATCGTCGAAGGTGAGCAGGCCGAACCCACCACCATGGGTTTTGCCGGGCCGCAGGTCGGCTTCGACCCGGGCCGTCTGCGCGCCGTGACGCACAAGGTCCTGGAAATGGCCAAATGGGGCCAGCCGGTGGCAGATGGCCATGCGCTGGGCTTTGGCTATTACTACAGCCATCAGGGCTATTTCGCCGAAGTGGTGGAAGTCAGCCTGTCCGATCGCAACCAGGTTGAGGTACACAATGTCTGGACCGCGGGCGATGTCGGCAGCCAGATCATCAACCCCTATGGCGCGATGAACCAGGCCGAAGGCGCGATTATCGACGGGCTGGGACAGGCGCTGTCACTGGCTGTGGAGATCGAGGGCGGCGCGACCAAGCAGTCCAACTTCCACAACTACCAGCTGCCGCGCATGCCGATGGTGCCGCAGATTCACGTGGAATTCGTGCTGTCCGACAATCCGCCGACCGGCCTTGGTGAACCGGCCCTGCCGCCGGTCATCCCGGCGCTGACCAACGCGCTGTTCGCCCTGACCGGCAAGCGCGTGCGCAGCCTGCCGATCGATACGAGCCTGTTTGCGTAAATCCTCTTCAGCGGGCCGGATCAGTCCAGACTGAATATCCGGCCCGCCAGCCTTTTCACTTCCGTCCTGTCGTGACTGACCAGCAGGGTCGGAACCTGCAATTCGTCGCGGATGTCCTCGATCAGGCGCCTGATATCGTCGATCCGGGCCGCGTCGAGCGAGGCCATAGGCTCGTCCAGCAACAGGAAGCGCGGCGCTGACAGCAGCGCCCGCCCGATCGCCACCCGCCGCACTTCTCCGCCAGAGAGGGTGGCGGGCCAGCGTTGGAGCAGGTGGGGAATTCCCAGCAGGTCGACCACCTTGTCACGCGTGATCCAGCGATCTTCGGTGCGCGCCATCTTCTCGCCATAAGCAAGATTGGCGGCGACTTTCATGTGCGGGAACAGCCGCGCATCCTGGAACACATATCCCGCGCGGCGCTGTTCTGGCGGCAGGTCGATGGCGTTGCGGGTATCCAGCAGCACTTCACCGGCGATGGCGATGCGCCCGCTGTCTGGCCTCATCAGCCCGGCGATGCAGTTGAGCACGGTGGTCTTGCCCGCGCCCGATATGCCCACCAGCGCGGTGAGCGGGGCGTTGCTTTGCAGGTCGAGCACGATATCGCGCTCACCAATGCGGTGGCGCAGGCTGATCTCAAAGTACATGGGCGCGGCTCCCGGCAGACCTGCGCACCAGCATCTCCGATACCAGCAGGGCGCCAAGCGAGAGCAGGATGGAAATGATCGCCAGCCGGGTCACCTGATCCTCCCCACCGGGCATTTGCAGGCCGCTGTAAATCGCCAGCGGCAGCGTGCGCGTTTCACCGGCGATATTGGAGGCAAAGGTGATGGTGGCACCAAATTCCCCCAGCGAGCGGGCAAAGCCCAGCACCGCACCGGCAAGGATACCCGGCAGGCTGAGCGGCAGGGTGATGGTGGCAAAGGCGCGCCATTTGCTCGCCCCCAGGCTGCGTGCCGCGCCCACCAGCCGCCGGTCCACCGCCTCGATCGACAGGCGCATGGCGCGCACCATCAGCGGCAGGGCCATGACCGCTGCTGCCAGCGCCGCGCCGGTCCAGCGAAACACCAGCGTCACGCCCAGCACCTGTTCCAGCCATGCACCGATGGGGCCGTTGCGGCCAAACAGCACCAGCAGCAGCCAGCCGGTCACCACCGGCGGAACCACCAGCGGCAGATGCACCAGCGCATCGAGCAGCATGCGGCCGGGAAAGCGCCGCCGCGCCAGCAGCCAGGCAAGGCCATAGGCGACCGGCATCGTCCCCAGCACCGCCACCAGGCTGACCTTGAGCGACAGGGCAACCACCGCCCATTCCATCGGCGAGAGGGCCAGGCTCATCGCGCCAGCCCAAAACCATAGGCGGCAAATATTGCGCCTGCCTGATCCGAGCGCAGGAAGGTCAGGAATTCCGCCGCATCGGCGTGACTGCTGGAGGCCAGCTGCGCCGCCGGATAGACAATCGGATCAAGGCTGCCGGCAGGAAACAGGCCCGCCAGCCCGCCCTTGGTCATGGCCTTTGCATCGGTCGCATAGACGATGGCGTAGGGAACCTCCCCGCGCTCAACCAGCGCCACCGCGGCACGCACGCTGTCAGTCGGCACGGCCTGATCGCGCAGAGCTTCCCACTGGCCAATCCGCTCCAGCGCGGCCCTGGCATAGCGGCCTGCGGGCACGCTGTCCGCATCGCCCATCGCAAAGCGGGCCTTGCCGATCAGCAGGGCGGGCGATTCCCGGTATTCGCCTTCAGGCGTGTGGTTCTCATCGCCCACGATCACCAGATCATTGGTCAGCAGATCATGGCGCGATCCGGCCCTGACCAGATCGCGATCCTCCAGCCAGTCCATCCATTCGCTGTCGGCGGAAACGAATATATCCGCAGGGGCGCCTGCCTCCACCTGCCGTGCCAGAGAGGATGTTCCGGCAAAGGACAGCACCGGGCGGGCATGGCCCTGCGCTTCCCAGCTATCGGCAACTTCCTCCATCGCATCTGTCAGGCTGGCGGCGGCAAGCACCACCGGACCGCGCTGCTGCGCCGGCGCACAGGACGCGAGCAGCGGCAGAGCCAGCCAGATGGCAAGGAGGATTCGCAAAGCGGAAGTCACCGGCGGTGCTGTATACAAGGGAATATAGCGGGTCCAGCCCGGGCAGGCGCAATCCGGGCCGGATCAGCCTTGGTGATCGGATCGCGCGAGGTCGTTCATCGCGCGGCGCATCCGGCGTGTTTCCGGCTTGCTGGCCCGGATGGCGAATTCGGTCGGCTGGCGGACCGGGATCATCATCGTGCAGCGCACGCCGGCGGGATCGAAAATCAGCTCCACCGGATTGCGCAATTCATGCGCCACGATACGTTCGATCAGATCGGTGCCGAAACCGCGGCCACGCTGCTGCGGCACTGCCGGTCCGCCGCTTTCCACCCATTCCACCCTGACCAGCGCTTCTCCGGCCATTTCCCACGTGATGGTGACCTTGCCGCCGGCCCGGCTGAGCGCGCCATATTTGGCGGCATTGGTGGCCAGCTCATGCATGGCCAGACCCAGCGACAATGCATCATTGGGGGCGAGTTCGATTTCCGGCCCGGTCGCCTCTACCACGTGGTCCTTGTCCTGCGCATAAGGGCGCAGTTCGGCCTGCACCACGTCGCCGATCGGCGTGGTGCCCCAGTCGGACTTGGTCAGCAGGTCATGCGTGGCGGACAGCGCCCGAATGCGCCCGTCCAGCCCGTTGGCGAATTCGCTGACATCCTCTGCCCGCCTGCGGGTGAGGGCGATGATAGACAGGACATTGGCCAGCGTATTCTTGACCCGGTGGTTCAGTTCGCGGGTCAGCGAATTGCGGATCGATGCCTGTTCCTCAAACCAGATGAGCGAGGCTTCGTCCTCCACCGCCTGCTGCGTCAGCATGCGCACGAGGAGCATCAGCAGGCTGGCCACCAGCATGCCGAAGATCAGGGTCGCCATCGAAAGACCGGAAAGAAAGCCACTGTCCGCGCGGCTGACTTGCAGCACGAAGGGCGCGTTGGCGATGGTCACCAGTTCGCGGTGCTGCTCGCGCTCCTCGCCACTGGAGATAATTGTGCTGGCCAGCAGGTTCTGCTCGGTCGCCGAGCCATAGAACAGGCTGACGCCGTAATTGCCGGCATCTTCCAGTTCGAGCGCGCTGGAGAGGAAGTCCTGCGCGTTGAAGGGGCTGTAAATGAAACCGCGCAAGCGCCGCCCGCCGGGCGCTGCTTCAAACACCGGCATATAGATCAGGAAGCCGGGCTGCTCGCCATCGCCTTCCTGTTGCAGCACCACCTTGCCACTGGCCGTGGGCCGCGCTGTCCGCTCTGCCTCCTGCATGGCCGCGCGGCGCACCGGATCTGAGTACATGTCAAAGCCCAGCGCTCGTCGATTGCGCTCCGTATCGGGCTGCAAATAGGTCACCGGGACAGAAAAGGGCTGATCACCTGACGGGCGCGGATAGAGCCGGGCCGCGACAGTCGAATCGGCCTGGAGAATCACCTCGAACGCGTCGATTTCATCGGGACGCACCACCATTGCCCAGCCAATGCCTTCCGCACCGCGATAATCGGCATCGAGCCGGAGTTCGCTGACAAAGCGCCGGAAACTGGCGGGCGGGACAGAATCGAGCGAAGCCAGCAGGGCGGCTCCTGCCCGCAGATAGGCGCTGCTGGCATTGGCCCGCCGCTCCAGCGCCGAGGCGATGGCGATGGTGCGGCTGCTCAGTTCGGCGGAAGCCTGCCGCTCCTCGCTGCGCTCAATCGAGAAAATGGACAGCACCGTGATCGCGGAAATCAGCACGAAGATGCTGACCGGCAATGCACGCGGAAAGCGGACGAGCCATCGCTGCACTTTGCTGCGTCTCTGCTTTACCGTGTTCACCGAAAAGGTCCCATCAACACCCCGTTGCGATTAGATCAGTCCATCGGGGAACCGTAGCGCGCCCATTTCGTTCCAATTTTACGCAATAGCAGACCAGTGCATTATTATGGCGGTGCACTGGCGCAACACTTTTGCAGTGCACAGCGTGGCTGTGACTGCCAGACTGGACGGGTTTGAAACAGACAATGAGTGATCGTGGCAAGAATGGCGGAGATGGACATGACAAGTCCGGAAAGATGAAAGCCGGCGGCGCAGTGCCAGTCAGCAAACCTGATTGGGCCGATGGCCTGAAGCAATTCTATGATTCCGTCGTGGATGAACCCCTGCCTGACGATCTCGCAGCCCTGCTTTCGAAACTAGACGATGGCGCCAGCGAATGAGCGGCGATGAGAAACGCCCGCTTCCAAAGCGAAGTGCGGAGGACAAGCGTGACTTCAAGAAGGCACTGACCGATGTAGTTCCGCACCTGCGCGCCTTTGCCCGCGGCTTGTGCGGACGCCCCGATATGGCCGATGACCTTGTGCAGGAAGCCCTGCTCAAGGCGTGGGCTGCGCAGGAGCGGTTTGAACCTGGCACTTCCATGCGCGCCTGGACCTTCGTGATCCTGCGCAACGCCTATCTCACCGATATGCGCCGCAACCGCTTTCGCGGGGAGTATGATGAAGGCGTGGCCGAGCGCATTCTGACAGCGCCGGCCGGCCAGGAAGAACCGATCCACCTGTCCGATCTGCACCGCGCCCTGCTGACCCTTCCGGCGGAACGGCGCGAAGCCTTGCTGCTCGTGGGTGCAGGCGGCTTTTCCTATGAGGAGGCGGCCAGCATCTGCGGCTGCGCCGTTGGCACGATCAAGAGCCGCGTGGGCCGCGCGCGTGCGGCATTGACCAGCATGATCGAGGATGGCGACATCCCGGATCGGGCAATCGGCGACCCGTCTGCCCACCGCGCCATTCTGGAAGAACTGGATGAAGTGGCCGCCGGGCGCGGTGAAACCGAACCAACCAGATGACGCACACTTGATCGACGGTGCGGGCAGCGCCATGCATGAATTCGATTCGGGGGGAATAGTGGCGCGGTCATGAAGACACCAACGCAAGTCAAAGGTCAGGAAAAGCCGCAATCGCCGGTGCGCAAACAGGCCATGACTTTTGCGGCACAGGAACTGCGCCTGATCTCGGCGCTGGTCCTGTTGCTGGCAGTTGGCCTGTTTCTGGCCCTGCCGTTCGTTCTTTCGATCGGCGCCATCGTCTTCCTGCCGCTGGTCACCGCGATTATTCTCACCATCCTGCTGTCCCCGCTGGCAGACCGGCTGGCCAGCTGGGGCGTGCCCAACTTCATCGCATCGCTGATGGCGCTGCTGCTGTTTCTGGCAATCGTGTCGCTGGCGCTGACCGTGGTTCTGCGCCCGGCGGTGACCTTGTTTGACGAAGTACCCGCGATGATTGCCCGCATTGGCGAGCATTTCAGCCACCTCAAAGGGTCCATGCAGTGGATCGTGCGGCTGAACGAACAGGTTGCCGGCATCGTCGGCGCGGAGAGTGGGCAGCAGGTGGTCCTGGCCGGACCGTCCATGCTGGAACAGCTGGCCTTTGCCACCCCCACCGTGGTGCTGGAAATTCTGCTCACCATCATGCTGGCGTTCTTCATGATAGAAGCCCGCGTGCGCCTGCGCCGCCGCCTGCTGCTGCAACGCCAGCAGGTCGATTCCAGCCTCAAGGCAGCGCGGGTCATGCGCGAGGTGCAGGACCGGGTGGCCGCCTATATCCTGACCGTTGGCCTGATCAATCTGGGCGTTGGCGTGATCGTGGCGCTGGGCGCCTGGGCGCTGGGCATGGATGCGCCGGTGATGTGGGGCGGACTGGCGGCGCTGCTCAATTTCCTGCCTTACATCGGCCCGATGATCATGATCGCGCTGCTCACCCTGTTTGGTCTGGGCACCGCCGATGTGCCGTTGATCGGGCTGATTCCGGCCGCCGCCTATCTGGGGCTGCATACGGTGGAGGCCAATGTCATCACGCCTTCGGTCCTGGGCGCCCGCTTCACCATGAACCCGGTGCTGATCCTGCTCGCCCTGTCCTATTTCAGCTGGATCTGGGGCGTGACGGGCGCGCTTCTGTCCGTTCCCATCCTGCTGACGCTGACCGCACTGGTCGATCATCTGGGCAAGCCCAACCTGATCGGTTTCCTGTTTGGCGAACCGCTGTTTGCGACCAACATCCTGGAGCTGGCAGACGAGGATTGAAGGCCAGCCTGGCCCGACCTTGCCTTTCTCAAGTAAAACGATAGGCTGGGGGCAACCCTGTGTGCCGGGATGGATGAATATTTGCCGGGCGCTGCACATGCAATAATCATGGTGGCCCTCCTGCGTTGAAATTCCGGACAGGGAAGAGGATGCTTGGAGGGGAAGACCATGCGTTTATTTCTTACCGGAGTGGCAAGCGCCACCCTATTGGCAACAGCTGCATACGCTCAGGACACTGACTGGGGCTTTTTCGAAGACGAAAACGGCGTGATGCAGGCCGGCGTGCAATCGAGCGGCGGCGACCAGCTGATCCTGAAATGCAATGAGCCGGGCGATCGCAGCGTATTCGCGCTGATCTACACGCCTGAGGCACTGGGAGCGCCCAGCACGCGGGCATCGATCAGGGATGTGACCCTGCTGTTTGACGGCAGTACGCCGCGCGATGCCAAATGGCGCTATTATCAAAATACGGTGGAGGCGGTGAACACGCGGCGCGACCGGGCGCTGATCCCGTTCCTGGAAAGCCTGGCCGATGCCAGCCATATTGAAGTGCGACTTGATCCGGTGGACGGCGCGCGGCGATCGATCGAATTTGATGTGGCCGGCGCGCGCGATGCGATTGGCCGGGTTTACGATAGCTGCGGGGATCAAAATCCGCTCGGCTGACATTGTGCCGCCGCAACTCTGAGCTGCGGCCTTGAGCCGCAACCCTGACATGAAAAAGCCCGCCCCGTCCATGCGACGGGGCGGGCTTTTCATTGTCCGAACAAATGTGGATCAGGCCGGATAGGTCCAGGCGCTGCCACGGGCCAGGTTGTCCGCCGCAAAATCCCAGTTGAGGTGGCCGTCGACCACTGCGCTCAGGTAAGACGGGCGGGCATTCTGGTGATCGAGGTAATAGGCGTGTTCCCACACGTCGATGGTCAGCAGCGGGTTGAAGCCCTGATCCACCAGCGTATCGCCGTCATGCGTTTCCTCGATCGAGAGCTTGCCGCCCTTTTCAGCCAGCCACACCCAGCCGCTGGCGAAATGGCCTGCGCCGCGATCCTTCAGCTTGGCCTTGAGATCGTCAAGCGAGCCAAAAGCCTCGTCAATCTTGGCAGCCAGATCGCCCGAAGGGCCGGTGCTGCTGGACGCGAGCGAGTGCCAGTAGAAACCGTGGTTCCAGCTCTGCGCGGAATTGTTGAACAGGCCCTGGTTGGAGCCGCGCGCCGCCGCGATCACGTCTTCCAGAGACTTGCCTGCAAGATCGGTGCCTTCGATGGCGGCGTTGGTCTTGTCGATATAGGCCTTGTGGTGCTTGCCATGGTGATAGCTGAGCGTTTCTGCACTGATTGCCGGAGCCAGCGCTTCGCTGTCATAGGGCAAGGAAATAAGTTCGAAAGCCATGTGGATCCCTTCCTGTCGGTCTGCTGTTCAATAGGCCAACGCACAAAACGCGCATCGGTTGCAAATGATCTGCCTGTTACGCTTGGGGCAAAGCCCAGCCTTGGGCGTGACATTGGCGGCCAGCCGCGCCATTGCAAGCACAGATATGAGTTGCAAGCCCCAGAGGACATAAATGGCACGCACCTATTTTGGTACTGACGGTATTCGCGGCCGCGCCAACGCCGGCACGCTTACGGCAGCCACGGCAATGAAAGTGGGCCAGGCGGCTGGCAAGCACTTCCTGCGCGGCGATCACAAACACCGCGTGGTGATCGGCAAGGACACCCGCCTTTCCGGTTATATGATGGAAACCGCGCTGGTGGCCGGTTTCACCAGCGTGGGCATGGATGTGATCATGACCGGGCCGCTGCCGACCCCCGCCGTGGCCCTGCTGACGCGGGAAATGCGCGCGGACATCGGGGTGATGATTTCCGCCAGCCACAACCGCTTTGCCGATAACGGCATCAAGCTGTTCGGCCCCGACGGGTTCAAACTGTCGGACGAGGACGAAGAAGCGATCGAGGCCGAAATGGGCCGCGAGCAGGAACTGGCGCAGGCAGAAAAGATCGGCCGTGCCCGGCGGATCGATGATGCGCGCGGGCGCTATATCCACGCGGTCAAGCAATCGCTGCCGGTGGATGTGCGGCTGGACGGGCTGAAGATCGTGATCGATTGCGCGCATGGGGCGGCTTACAACGTCACCCCCACCGCGATCTGGGAACTGGGCGCGAATGTGGTGGCGATGGGCGTCCACCCCAACGGCCTCAACATCAATGACGGCGTCGGCTCCACCGATCTTGGCGCGATAAAGGCGCGGGTGGTCTCCGAAAAAGCCAATATCGGCATTGCGCTGGATGGCGATGCCGACCGGCTGATCGTGATCGACGAAAAGGGTCAGGAAGTGGACGGGGACCAGATCATGGCCCTGATCGGCTCCACCATGGCAGAACAGGGCCTGCTGAAGGGCTGCGGCGTGGTGGCCACAGTCATGTCCAACCTCGGCCTCGAGCGCTTTCTGGCAGCCCGTGGGATCGATCTGGTGCGTGCCAAGGTGGGCGACCGCTACGTGCTCGAGAAAATGAAGGCCGGCGGCTATAACGTCGGCGGCGAGCAATCGGGGCACATGATCCTGCTGGACCACGCCACCACCGGCGATGGCACGATTGCCGCGCTGCAGGTGCTGGCCGCGCTGGTGCGCAGCGGCAAGCCGGCATCAGAACTGCTGCACCTGTTCGATCCGGTGCCGCAGCTGCTCAAGAACGTCCGCTATGAAAACGGCGATCCGCTGGCAGCGCCAGACGTGCAGGCAGTGATACGTGAGGCAGAGGCGCATCTGGCCGGAACGGGCCGCCTCGTCATTCGCAAGTCGGGCACCGAACCGCTGATCCGCGTCATGGCCGAAGGCGACGATGCGGACGAGGTGGAACGCGTGGTGGATGCCATCTGCGACGCGGTGGAGAAGGCTGCTTGAGCAAGCGCCCCAGCTCATCCCCGCCGCGCATTCTGGTCATCGCCGGATCGGACAGCTCCGGCGGGGCGGGGATTCAGGCCGATATCAAGACCATCACCATGCTGGGCGGCTATGCCATGACCGCCATCACCGCCGTGACCGCGCAGAACAGCAAGGGCGTGACCGCGGTAGAAGTGCTCAGCCCCGATTTCGTCGCCGCGCAGATGGATGCCTGCATGAGCGATATCGGCGTGGATGCGGTGAAGATCGGCATGCTGGGCAGCGCCGATATCGCCGAAGTGGTGGCAGACCGACTGGAGGACCTGCCCGTCCCCATCATCTTCGATCCGGTGATGGTCGCCACCAGCGGATCAGTGCTGGCGGATGAGGCGACGATTGGCGTGTTCGAATGGCTGATGGACCTGGCCACGCTGACCACGCCCAACATCCCCGAACTGGCAGCCCTGACCGGCATGGATCTGTCAGGCGAGAACGCCATCGCCGCAGCTGCGCAGGAACTGGTCAGGCGGCATGGCCGCTCTGTCCTGGCCAAGGGTGGCCACGGCGCGGGAGAGCGGATCGTTGACCGGCTGATCCATCCCGATGGCTCCTTTGTCAGCTTTGAAGATGCGCGGATCGACACCCGCCACACGCATGGCACCGGCTGCACATTGTCCAGCGCCATCGCCACGCTGGCCGGGCACGGGCAAGGGCTGGACCATGCCGTGCGCCTGGCCCGGCAATATGTTCGCCAGGCAATCGAGGCCGCGCCCGGCTTTGGCGCCGGCCACGGCCCGATGGGACATCAGGGCGTGGGCAGGCCGCGCACTTAATCGCAGCCGCTGATCGGATCGCTCAGCTTGTAGAAGTTGCAGATCGATTTCCACGCTTCGTCCGCCGTTTCGCACCAGCTGATCAGATCGAGGTCCGATTTGCTGATCGTGCCTTCTTCCGCCAGTCCTTCGAAATCGACAATGCGGTTCCAGAATTTCCGACCGAACAGCAGGATCGGGATCGGCTTCATCTTGCCGGTCTGGATCAGCGTGAGAAGCTCGAACAATTCATCGCATGTGCCAAACCCGCCGGGGAACACCGCCACTGCGCGGGCACGGATCAGGAAGTGCATTTTCCTGAGCGCGAAATAATGGAAATTGAGCGATAGGTAAGGCGTGACATAGGCATTGGGAGCCTGCTCATGCGGCAGCACGATATTCAGGCCGATGCTTTCCGCCCCGGCATCGCTGGCGCCCTTGTTGGCCGCTTCCATGATCGATGGCCCGCCACCCGAACACACCACGAACTGGCGCAGGCCCTCCTCCACAATCGCCTTTTCACTGACCATCTTGGCCAGCTTGTAAGCCTCGTCGTAATATTTGGCCTTGGCGATCAGGTTTTCGGTCACCGTGCGCTGGTTGTCGGACAGATAGCCGACGCCAGACTGCATCTTCTCCGCCGCTTCTGGCGAAGGGATACGGGCCGAGCCATACATCACCAGGGTGGAACCGACCCGCGCTTCTTCCAGCACCATTTCCGGCTTGAGCAATTCAAGCTGGAACCGGACCGGGCGCAGTTCCTCGCGCAGCAGGAAATCGGTATCGCGAAAAGCCAGCCGGTAGGCCGGGTGGCGGGTCTGCGGTGTATCCGTCGGATCACTGTCCGCAAAGTTGGCCTCAACCTCTGCAGGATAGAATTTGCGACCTACCAGATGCTGCGGATCTTCCGCGCTGTCCTTGCTCTTGTCCAAGTCTGTTCTCCCGAATTTGACTGCCGCCCTAAGGCCTTGGCGCGGGCGATGCAAAGGGCCGGGAGGAAACTTGAACAGATCAGCTTGCGACCAGCTGCCTGATCCGGCCGCACGCCGGGACCTGCACGCCGCCGGCAAGATAATTTTCCAGCGCATCGACATCCAGCCCGCCATCGCCAACCACTGTGCCCTGGGCAAGGCCGGTGAAGCCATCCCCGCCGCTGGCAATGAAATTATTGGCGCTGACCAGATAATGCGCCTGCGGATCGATCGGCTCCCCGTCCAGCATCATGCCGACAATGCGCGCGCCTTCAGGACGGGAGCGGTCGAAGCCATAGGTGAAATTGGCCGAGGGGATGAGGTAGGAATAGCAATAGCCATCGCCGCATAATTGCTGTTCCAGCACCTCGCCGATCTGGGCGCCGGTCAGTTCCAGCACCACCAGCCTGTTGCCGAAGGGCTGCATGGCGAAAATCTCACCATAGGTCATCACCCCGTCGGCGGCTGCGGCAAGATCGGAACGTACGCCGCCCGAATTGATGAAGGCCAGAGCCACATCTGCATCCACCAGCCGCCGTGCCGCGGCCAGCTGGGCATCTGCCACCAGCGCCTGCGCGGGCTGTTCGATGCAGGCGTCTCCGGTCTCGTCAGGCAGAGTAATCTCGCCCACCACCCGGTCCGCTATCGGACGCGCAGCAGCGGCATAACGCTGCACAAGGGTGTCTATGTCGGCCTGAACAGATGGTTCCGGCCTGATCGGGACATTGACTGCCGTGAGCCCCGCCACATGGCCGCTAGCCGGATCGATGGTGAGGCGGATATCGGTCACGAACGTGCCATAGCGACCGGCACTGGTGAGCATGCGCCTTCCGCCATCAGCAGACGAAACCGCGCAGGCATAAGCATTATGCGTGTGGCCGGAGACGACCAGCGCAATCGCCGGATCGAGCTGCTCCATGATCGGCACGATGGCGCCGGAAAGGTCCGGGCAGCCGCTGACATTGTTGAACGGCTCCGTCCGTCCGCCCTCATGGATCAGCAGCACCACGCTGTCCGCGCCTTGCGCGATCAGATCTTGTGCCAGAGCGTTGGCGGTCTGTGCTTCGTCCAGAAAACGATAGCCCGCTGTGGCAGCGGGTGAGACCAGCGATCCGGTGTCCTTCAGCGTCAGGCCGACAAAGCCCAGTTCCAGCGGGCCGAAGCTGCGCAGGGCCGTTCCGGTAAACACCGCGCGGTCCTGCCCGTCCACCGCATTGCCGGCCAGATAGGTGAAACCGGCTCCGGGAAAATCATCCAGCGCGCAAGGCTGGCGCGAGGTGAATTGCGCGCAGCCGCCATCCTGCATGCGGCGCAGTTCCTCCACGCCGCGATCAAATTCATGGTTGCCGACAGAGGCCAGTTCCAGCCCCATCGCGCTCAGCGCCATGATCGAAGGTTCGTCGAGGAAATTGGCGGAGAGGAACGGGCTGGCGCCGATCAGGTCCCCCGCCGCAACGGTGATGGTATGCGCCTGTCCGCTGCGCAGGCGCGCCAGTGCCGCGCCCATGTTGGCAGCCCCGCCCAGCTCCTCACGCCGGGTCTCTTCCCCGTCGCGGTATGAGGTAGGTCCGGCGGGCGCCTCCAGGTATCCGTGAAAATCATTGAGCGCCAGAATCTGGATCTCGACAGGCGGCGCGGCCAGCGGGGCAGCGGCATCGGGCACGCTGACACAGGCCGCCAGCGCGAGTGAAAACGGCAGGGTTGCCAGGATCCGCACATTCATTCGCGTCTTCTCCACAATCTCAAGGGCAGAAAAAAGGCGGCGGCGCCTGTTACAGCGCCGCCGCCCGATTTCATCGCCCGTTCGCCGATCAGAACTCGTAGCGAGCGCCGATCTGGATACGCCAGGCCGAAGCAGACACGTTGATCTGCTGCGTATCGTCCGGGTTGAAGCCCGAGATGATATAGCGGCCCGCGCTGTCGACACCGCCATCGACGATATCGACCAGCTGGCCGTCACCGAAGATGCCGCGTGCACGCTGGGTGTTCCAGCTGCTGTCGATCATGTTCAGCACATTGTCGAAATCGGCGAAGATCTGGATGCGGTCTTCCATTCCGAACAGGCTGCCCGGTCCCGGGATTTCCTGGCTGATGCGCATGTCCAGATCATACACCCAATCCTCGGTGCAGGTGTTGCGAACGATCGTTTCACCCGAGAAGCCGCTGGCACAGCTGAGGCCGGCAACATAATCGAGCAGCGACTGCACAGCTGCCGGATCCGAAGACGGCGACAGATTGGCATCGTTCAGCCCGCTGGGGATGTACAGCAGGGCGTTGTCATTACCCGAAGAGGAGTCTCCGAATACGCCGCCACCATCGAAGGTGAGCGAGTACGGACGGCCAGACTGGGCACTGAAGAACAGCGCCAGCTGGGTGTCATATTCGCTGAAGAACTCCTCGGTGAAATTCATCGCCACGGTGAAGCGGTGACGCGTTTCGTAGTTGGAGGTGCCGTTGCGCGGATTCTGCCGGTCGAAGGCCGCCGATTCGTCATAGGACGATGTGGCGGTCGAGCTGTTGGCGTTGCGGAAGTTGTTCGAGTCCGTGAAGGCATAGCCGAAGCTGACCTGCGTGCTGCCGGCGTCGGTAAACACACCGCCATCGAAGGTCTTTGCCAGCACTGCGGAAACCACGTGGCTGTCATAGTTGCGGCCATTGGTCAGCTGGATTTCGTCATCGCGGCGGGTATTGAAACACGCTGCGGTGACATTGGCCCATACCGGCGGAGTGCCGCCCGAACCCTGCAACAGGGCATCGCAGCCTGCCGCCGTGGGGTCGATAGCCGCATAGATCGGGCGGCCATCAACGGTGTAACCGTTCAGGCCCTTGCGGATATCGATGGTCTGCGAAAGGTCGACGAAGTTGATCGTATTGGTGAAGTGGCTGTAGATGTAATCGACGTTGAAGCTCCAGTTGTCGAAGAAGCCAACGCCTTCACCCAGCATGGTCGAAAAGCCGAGGTTGGCACGCCAAACCACCGGAATATCGAAGTTCGGATCGGTGGACTGCGTGTCCGCCAGGCCAGCTGCCGACTGCGCCGAGGCTGCTGTTACAGCACACTGCGGGAAGCCGGTGAACTGGCCGTTCTGAACCACGTCGAACTGGCCATTGCTATCCAGCAGGCCTGCGCACTGGCTGGAGAATGTATCGCCGGTGCCGGTGGAGAAGCCGTTGTTGGAAAAGGCGTTGGAGAAGTACACCACCGGATCGCCGCCGGAATAGGCGCCGATGCCTGCCTTGAGCGAGCTGTTCGAGAAGAAGCCGTCATTGTCGAATTCATATGTCGCGGCCAGGCGCGGCATGATGATCGGCTTGATATCGCCGAAGGATACCGAATTGCTGAAGCCGTAGCGATTCTGGAAGGTGGGGTTGGCGCGCGGTGCATCGCCCGCATACCACTGGAAACGCACACCGCCGGTGATGCTCAGCTGATCAGTGGCCTGCCACTGGTCCTGCGCATACAGGGCATAGATCTGGCGGCTGAAACGGGCTGCGGCATCGTTGATGTCACCGCTGTCCGTGGCCGCGATCGTACCGCCGCCATTGGAACCGTCGGCCAGGTCATCAGCATCGCCGAACACGTTGGAACCGCCGGTGGATGCGGCCACCAGGCCCTGTTCGAAATCATCGAGATTTCTGAAGTACAGCGTGCCGGTCGCATTGATGGCGAACAGGTTGTAAACTTCCAGATCGGAAACCTCTGCGCCGAACTTGAACTGGTGATCGCCGTCATCGATGTTGATGATAAACTTGGCCTGATCGACCTTGGTATCCAGCTGGTTGGCCGAACGGAAGATGCCGGGGCCGGTGGACAGGATGCCGTTTTCATCGGGACCGACCACGCCAACCGACAGGCGAACCGTGGGATTGTCCGACTGGGCTTCACCAAAGCCGACAGGGCCCTGTACGTCACCCACTTCAGAGCGCGAGATGTGCAGTTCGGTGGAAACCGTGTCGCTCCAGTCGGAGAACAGGCGGGCGGCGTAATAGTCGGAAATCGTGCCTTCGTCCTCGAAGGAGTTGAGGCCGGTCAGCTCGTTGGTGCCCGTGTCGCTTTCGACATTGGTTTCCTCCAGCCGCTGATAGGTCAGCTCCAGACGGTGATCATCGTTGATGATCGCATCGAGGCGGCCGAAATAGCGGACAGACGATTCAGGCAGAGAGCGCGGATAGCCGCCGACATCCTGGCCATAAACGTCATTGGCGATCTGGGCGAAGCGGTTGAACTGATCGATGGTGACGTAGTCAGCATCATTGGGGAAACCGCCACCGGCGGGGCCGATGTCGTTGCTGTCACCCAGGTCGGTTTCTTCATAGCCGAACAGGAAGAACAGGCGATCCTGGACAATCGGGCCGGAGAGCGTGGCACCCCAGCGCTTTTCCTGGAATTCGGCGGGAACGAAGGACTGGCCGTCCACCGTGCTGCCGCGCATGCCGGAATCGCGATAGGTGATGAAGGCGCTGCCGTGGAAATCATTCTGGCCGGACTTGGTCACCACATTGATCAGACAGCCGGTGAAATCGGAATATTCCACGTCGAACGGAGCGAATTCGACCGACGTTTCACGGATCACGTCATAGGGGAGCGGCAGAGCGTTGCGCGCCGCGAAAGGCGTGCCGTTGAGGCCGAAGCTGTCTGCCTGGACAACGCCGTCCACGGTGAAGGTGTTGGTGCGGTCATTGCCGCCGAGGCAGGAAATGCGCTCGACATCGTTTTCGCGGTCGAGGCTGACGCGCGGATCGATGCGGATGATGTCGCGGATATCGCGGCTGATCGAGGGAAAGCCTTCGAGGATGTCAGATCCGAACGAAAGGCTCGGCCCGACAGCAAGCTGCGTCACGCGGACACGCTGCGCGTCAACGACGATTACGTCAGTTGCCGAAGATACCGGCGTCAGCGCGAAAGTGTAGGACGTCGAACCCTGCAGGTTGATCATCTGGTTCTGCAGGCTCTGGCCTTCGAAGCCATTGGCCGTTGCGGTGATCGTGTAAGGTCCGCCGGGAGTCAGGCTGCCGACGGAGAAGCGTCCTGCGTTGCCGGTGGTGACGGTGCGCTGCTGGCCGGTACGTTCATCAACGATGGTGACCGTGGCACCGGCGATGGGTGAACCGTCGGCGGATTCAATTTCGCCTTCCATGCCCGAAGTGATTTGCTGGGCAGCGACCTGCGGGGCCATCACCATGGATGTGGCCAGGCTCGCCATGCTGGCGGCCAGATAATACCTAATTTTCATTTGAAAGCGCTCCGTCGTTGATTGGTTTAATCCAATGACGGTTCACGCCGCTAAGCAGGTCTCGTGACTCTTACAAGTCGCAGATATGACACCGATGTCATGACCCGGTCCGATTGCGAACGAAAAGTTGCAATGGAAACGACATATGCAATCTTTTCAATGACTACAGTCTGTTGCCGCAATGCAACACGACCCAACTTTTGCCTTTCTGTTGATAAGTCAGGCCAGCTTAATCTCTCTCAACCGCTCTTGCAGATAATCTTCGGCGGTTATCGGCGCAGGCGGATTCGGGTGTGCGTCATCGATGAACTGCGCCATCGGCTCGATCAGGTAATCGGGTCGGAAATGCAGGAAGAACGGCATGGAATAGCGCGGGCGCTGCCCTGCCCCGCCCGACGGATTGACCACGCGGTGGGTGGTGGAGCGCAGATGTCCGTTGGTCAGCCGCTGCAACATGTCGCCGATGTTGACCACCATCGCCCCTTCGGGCGGGGCGATTGCCAGCCACTCACCCGATCTGGTCTTCAGCTCCAGCCCGGATTCCTCTGCCCCCAGCAGCAGGGTGATGGTGTTGATATCCTCATGCGCGGCGGCCCGGATCGCGCCCTGCGCATCCGCAGGCACGGGCGGGTAATGCAGCAGGCGCATCACCGAATTGCCCTTGTCCACGGTGGGCGCGAAGAAATCCCTGTCCTCGCCCAGATACACGGCAATGGCCTGCAATATGCGCGCGCCGCTGGCTTCAAAATCGGCATAGAGGACTTCCAGAGCCTGCCGAAAGCCGGCCACTTCATCGGGCCACACATTGGGCGGCATGAAAGCCTCCAGCGGATCGCCCGGCTCCAGCGTGCGCCCGACGTGCCAGAATTCCTTGAGATCGCGAACGTGGGCATCCTTGGCCTGTTCAACGCCAAACGGCGTGTAGCCGCGCGCACCCGCCTTGCCCTGCAGGTGATAGGCGCGCTTCACTTCCTCTGGCAGGGCGAAGAACTTGCGGGTCACTTCCCATGCGCGGGCGATATGATCGTCGGAAATTCCGTGATCGCGCACGATGGCGAAGCCGAATTCCTCGAAAGATGCACCAAGGCGCTGGGCCAGATCGGCCAGTGGCTCTTCCAGCGATACCGAGGCAATGTCCGTCATCTTATGTCTCTCAATAGGGCAGGAACAGGCCGGCAAGCGCCGCGCTCATCAGATTGGCGAGCGAGCCTGCCGCCAGTGCGCGCAGGCCCAGCCGGGCGATTACCGGGCGCTGGTTGGGGGCCAGCCCGCCGGTCACCGCCATCTGTATGGCGATGGAGCTGAGATTGGCAAAGCCGCACAGGCTGAAAATGGTGATCGCGCGGCTGCGTTCGCTCAGCGCGGAAAGGTCGAGAGCCTGCAGGTCGATGAAGGCCACGAATTCGTTGAGCACGATCTTGGTGCCGAACAGTCCGCCGGCGATCTGCGCTTCTTCCCAAGGGATTCCCAGCAGCAGCATGACCGGGGCCAGCAGGTGACCCAGCAGCCCCTGGAAGGTCAGGTCCGGCATGCCGATCAGCCCGCCAAGGCCGCCCAGCACGCCATTGGCCAGTGCCACCAGCGCCACAAAGGCCAGCACCATCGCGCCCACAGATACCGCCAGCTTCAGGCCGGTCTGCGCGCCCTGTGCCGCAGCCTCGATGATATTGGCGGGGCTGTTTTCATCGTCGAAACCTTCGGCCACTTCCACTTCATGCGGCTTGCTGCCCGCCTCCGTAATGGCGGCGGGGCCTTCTGAACTGATGCGCGTATGCGGCAGGGTGATCTTGCCCTGCACAGCGGGAGAGCCGTCATCGTCATCGGGCATGATGATCTTGGCCATCAATATGCCGCCGGGTGCAGACATGAAGGCCGCAGCCAGCAGCGATGGCAGGTATTCATTGCCCAGCAGCCCGGCATAGGCCGCAAGGATGGTTCCGGCCACGCCCGCCATGCCCACGCTCATCAGCGTGAACAGCGCGGAAGGGGACAGCGCCGCAAGATAGGGCCGCACCACCAGCGGGCTTTCGGACTGGCCAACGAAGATATTGGCCGCAGCACCCAGCGATTCCACCCGGCTGATCCCCGTGACCCAACCAATCGCCCCGCCAACCCAGCGCACGATCCGCTGCATGATGCCCAGATAATACAGGATCGATATCAGCGAGGCGAAGAAGATGATCACCGGCAACGCGCCCAGCGCGAATGTATCCGACAGCGGATTGTCCGCCGATGCGCCCAGCAGGAACTGCGTCCCCTCGTCGGCATAGGACAGCAGCGCGCCCACCCCGTCAGCCAGGAACTGGATCACCGCCCGGCCCCATGCCGTGCGCAGGACCAGCAGCGCAAAACCGGCCTGCAGGGCAAACGCCGCCAGGACGATACGCAGCCGTATCCGCCTGCGCGCGGTCGACAGAAGTACGGCGGCAGCGAGGATCACCGCGATTCCAGCGATGCTGATCAGATGAGGTGGCAAGATTGCTCCAATGTGGCGAGCCGAAACACGGTTCATCGCGTCTGCACCGGGCACGGTCAATAGTTTCCACACCGCCTGCCCCCGGGCACTTCCCTTTGTCCGATCTTGGAAATAGGAGTGGGTCGATGACGACACCGCCATCACCATCCGCCCCTGCGAGTGTGCAGATCCCCCTCCCGCTGTTCCTCTATGCGCTGCTGTATGGCGGGATGACCTGTATTGCAGGCGTGCTTGGGGCAAAGCAGGTGGGGATCGGACCGCTGGCGGTGGAGGCGGGGATATTCCCCTTCCTGCTGCTGGTCGCCCTGTCCAGCACGGTGGCCCAGCTTTATGGCCGCGCCACTGCCAACCTGCTGGTCCGGTTCGGCTTTCTGCCGCTTGTCACCGCCATCATCCTGACGTGGATCGTCCTGCAACTGCCGACCGATCCGGGCATGTACGAACCGGCCAAGGAAGCCTTCCCGATCATCCTGGGGCAGAGCTGGCGCCTGATGGTGGCCGGAATACTGGCTTACGGCGTGTCCATGTCGCTCAACGTGTGGATATTCTCGAAGCTGGGCAGCAAGGAAGGGCCGTTCGTCGCCCTGCGCGGCGCGGTCGCCTCCATGCTCAGCCAGATCGTGGATACGCTGATCTTCATCACCGTGGCCTTCTACGGCGTGCGCCCGATTGCAGAGCTGATGCTGGGCCAGTCGATCGCCAAGGTGGTGCTGTCGATCATCTTCGTGCCGCCAATGATCAAACTGCTGGTGATGCTGGCGCACCGCATCCAGGCCGGCGCGGCCCAACCCGGCGAATAATTTCGCGAGCGGGCAGGATGGTGGTGAAAAGCTGGATGCCCCGTGAGGATTCGAACCTCAATTGACGGAGTCAGAGTCCGTAGTCTTACCATTAGACGACAGGGCAACAGGCGGGCGCCTCTATCCCGCGCGCTTCGGGGAATCAAGCCCTCAATAATTCTTAGGCGGCTTTGGGCCAGATGCGGGTGCGGCAGATGATCGAAAGGCAGCCCTGCACTTCCAGCGCTCCGCCCGCCGCCGGCCTGACCACGGCGCGGTAGGTGCCACCATCCTCAGGGTTGTAAACCTGCCCGCGCCAGGCACCGTCGCGCCAGCTCAGCCGCTGCAGCAAGGTGACGCCCAGTATCGGGCGGCTGCGCAATGCGGGATTGTCATTATGCGCGTCATTCATCGGCTCACCCGGCTTGCGGCGAATAATCCGCGTGATCGTGCCGCAGCGGGCATTGCCGCAGGGCGCAACGGTGATCTCCACAAACCCGTCCGAATCGCGATAGGTCCCGTCGATCGAAGTCACGGCAGAAGCGCCCGGCGCAGTGGCAGCCAGGGCAAGAGCGGAAAATACGGCAAGTTGGCGTTTCATGACGCACTTAACGCACGAAATGGCCTTTCAGGTCCAGATCAGGCCGAACAGCTTGCCCCGCCCAGCACGCAAAAACGCGCGCAATGCGGATGGTTGAGCGGCACATCGCGCGCCGCCTGCGCCAGTGTCTCGCCCAGATCGAAGCGCGAATCATAGGGGAGCAGGGTGCAGGCCACCACGCGGGCGTGATCCTCCCCCTTGCGGTGCACGACCATGCGGCTGTTTGAACACATGATCTGCGATGGCGACTTGCCCAGAATGCCCCAGCACGCCTCGGTAATTTCGGGCACGTCGGCAGCGGCGTCCATTTCGGGGAACATCACCAGACGCGCCGGATCGCCGGCATCGATGGCAACGGCCTCCCGCGCGAAAAGGGCGGCATAGGCAGCGCGCGCCGCATCCATGCCTTCGCCAGCCAGCATGCGCCCGGCAGCGGCGATGGAAAAGCCGTTGGCCGAAAGCCATTGCAGCCCTTCGATCATCGGTTGCCAGCTGCCTGCACCGCGCTCCCCCTCATGCACGGCCTTGCTGTGGTGATCGATGGACACGCGCAGCGTCAGCGCGCCGCCGAACCGCTCCCGCAGCGCCAGCAGGGCCGCCTTGTGGCGCTGCATCGGCTTCATCGCGTTGGTCAGCACCAGCGCCTCGAAACCGCGCTCCAGCGCGTCCTCCAGCATCGTCAGGAACTGCGGGTTCATGAACGGCTCGCCGCCGGTAAAGGCGATTTCGCGCGTGGGCAGGCCGGTGGCGGCAATCTCATCGTAGAATCGCGCCGCCTCCTGCGCGCCCAGATACACCAGCGCATCATTGGTGGGGGAGCTTTCGATATAGCAGCTGGCGCAGGCCAGATTGCACAGGGTCCCGGTGTTGAGCCACAGCGTATTGAGCTTTTCCAGCGCCACATGCGCGCGCGCGCTGCCGTCTGCGGTGACCAGCGGATCGGTGAATTTTCCAGGCGCGAGCGGGCGCTTCTCCGCCAGAGCGAAGGGGGACGGCCCGGCGGGCGCATTGCGGCTTTTGATCCGTGTCGCCATCAGCGCATTTTACGCAATGCAGACACGAAGCGGGCATATTTCTTCGGCCATGCACCGAACACGGTCGGCTCCCACGCCTTGAACACTGCGGCCTTGGTGATCTCGCTGCGGGTGGGATAGGAAATGACCGCACCGCCCAGCGCAAACGTGCTGGCCTTGCCGGTAATCACCTGCGTCAGCGGCAGCAGCAATTCCCCCGCATTATGGCCCACGATGCTGGCACCGAGCACTTTCTTGCCCTTGAGCACCAGCTTCAGGTGGCCCGCCACCTCGCCTTCGGAAACAGCGCGGTCGTTGTGATCGAAGTTCTCGCGCACCACGCTCACGGCGTCCCCGTGCTGCTCGCGCGCCTGCTCCTCGGTCATGCCGATCTGCGCCACTTCGGGATCGGTGTAGGTGCACCATGGCAGCGCCCGCCAATCGACCTTGGTCGGCAGGCCGGAGGCGATTTCCAGCGCCACGTTGGAGCCTTCATAGCCGGACACATGCGTCAGGCGCGGCCCTTCGCGGCAATCGCCAATGGCATAGATGGATTTCACCGATGTGCGGCGGCGGGCGTCCACCTTGATGCCGTTGCGGCCCAGTTCCACGCCCAGATCCTCCAGCCCGAAGCCGGAAACACGCGCCTTGCGCCCCACCGCAATCAGCAGATGGCTGCCCGTAACAGCTTCGCCCTTGTCGGTGTGCACGGTGATCGCGCCCGCTTCGCCTGCGACCCTGGCCGCCTTGCCATCGACAAAGCGCACGCCTTCGCGGGTCATCCGGTCCACCACCACGGCCACGCTGTCGGCATCGTCGCGGCCCATCACCCGGCCCGGATTGATGATCGTCACTTCGCTGCCAAGGCGGCGGAAGCTCTGCCCCATTTCCATGCCGATCACCCCGCCGCCCATGATCACCAGATGGGCAGGCTGCTGCGTCAGTTCGAACAGGTTTTCATTGGTGAGGAAGGGGACGCTGTCGATCCCCTCTATCGGCGGCACGAACGGCTGGGAGCCGGTGGCGATGACGATGCGCGGTGCTGTCAGCGTGCGGCCTGCCACTTCCACCGAATGTCCGCCCGTCACCTTTGCGTGGGCGCGAATGACCTCGCAGCCCATTTCCTCGAAACGTTCCTGCGAATCATGCGGGGCGATGGTGGCGATGGCATCGTGGATGTGCTTGTGGACGCCCGCCCATTCCACCTGTGGCGCAGCCAGCTGCACGCCCAGCCGCTTTTCCTCGCGCGCCTCGGCCGCTCGGCGGGCAGAGGCGATGATCGCCTTTGACGGCACGCAGCCATTGTTCAGGCATTCGCCGCCCATCGCACCTTTTTCGATCAGTGCGACCTTGAGGCCGAACAGCGCGCAGCCCCCGGCAGCGGTCAGGCCGGCGGCACCTGCGCCGATAACGATTGCATCATGCGTATATTTCATATGATCCCCGGACGAACCGCCAGAGTAACCAAATACGGCTGCCAAGCGATAGGAATTCTGTCTATTGCCCGAACATTCGCCGCAAAAGGAAATCAGGTTTCATGAATCTGGAAAATTCACGCGACTATTATGGCAAGGTGCTGGAAAGCAGTGCCGATCTGCGCACCGATGCCTGCTGCACGGCGGAAGCGCCCGCCCCCGATATTCTGGCCGCGCTGGCCAATGTCCACCCGGAGGTGAAGGCGCGCTATTATGGCTGCGGGCTGGTGGTGCCGCAAGCGATTGAGGGTGCCCATGTGCTCGATCTGGGATCGGGGTCGGGGCAGGACGCCTATCTGCTGGCACAGATGGTGGGCACGAATGGCTCGGTCACCGGGGTCGACGCCACGCGCGAACAGCTCGACGTCGCCGAAGCGCACCGCGCATGGCATGCTGAGCGGTTCGGCTTTGACAATGTGCGCTTCGTGGAAGGCGATATCGAAAAGCTGGACGAACTGGGGCTGGAGCCTGCCAGCTTCGACGTCATCGTCTCCAATTGCGTGATCAACCTTGTGGCGGACAAGCTGGCGGTTTTCCGCGCCGCGCACCGCCTGCTGAAACCCGGCGGGGAGCTGTACTTCTCAGACGTTTATGCTGACAGGCGCGTGCCCGCGCACCTGCTGGATGATCCGGTGCTGCACGGCGAGTGCCTGTCTGGCGCGCTGTACTGGGGCGATTTCGACATGCTGGCCAAGCAGGCCGGCTTTGCCGATCCGCGCCTCGTCACCGATCGTCCGCTGGGCATCAATGACGCGGAAGTTTCCGCCAAGCTGGAAGGGATAAGCTTCGTGTCCGCCACATACCGCCTGTTCAAGCTGGCCGGGCTGGAGCCGCAATGCGAGGACTACGGCCAGGCCGTGCGCTACAGGGGTACGGTCCGGGGGCAGGAGAAGATGTTCCACCTCGATGCCCATCACGCGATCGAGAAGGGGCGCGTCTTTCCCGTGTGCGGCAACAGCTGGCTGATGCTGGCGGAAACGCGCTTCGCCCCGCATTTTGACTTCATCGGCGATTTCAGCACGCATTACGGCGTGTTTCCCGGCTGCGGCACGGCGGTGCCATTTGGCCAGAGTGACGCCAATCCGCAGAAGAGCGACCCGAAAAACCAGTCGGCCCCCTGTTGCTGAAGATACTCGTCACCGGGGCCGCCGGACTGATCGGCGGAGAGGTCTGCGCGCGGGCCCGTACGCGCGGCCACGCGGTGACGGCGCTGGTCCGCCGCAACAGGCATGTGCGCGGCAATGACGGCGCACTGGTGCCGGGCGTACACGTCGTGGCAGGCGATATCACCGCGCCGATGCTGGGCCTCGATCCCGCGCGGCATGACATCGATCTGGTGATCCACTGCGCCGCATCGCTGGAATTCGATGCGCCGGAGGAGGAATTGCAGCGCACCAACGTGGAAGGCACGCGCCAGGCGGCAGACTTCGCGCACGCCTGCGATGCGGCCCTGCTGCATGTCAGCACCGCCTATGTCTGCGGCCTGCGCGACGGGGTTATAGAGGAAGGCCCGGTGCCGCCGGGAACAGCGTTCGCCAATGGATATGAGGCCAGCAAGGCGCGCGGCGAACAGGTCGTGCGCGATAGCGGCGTGCCCTTCGCCATCGCCCGCCCCTCGATCACGCTGGGTGACAGCGCATCCGGCGCGATCCGGGACTTTCCATCGCTGTGCAATGTCTTCCGGCTGATGGCGCGCGGCAAGATCGCAAGCTTTCCCGCCAGCGCCTCATCCACGCTCAACCTGGTGCCGATTGACCATGTGGCCGAGGGTATATTGCGCATTGCAGAGCGGATGGAGCAGGCGCGCGGTGGCACTTTTCATCTGGTGGGGGACCGGCCAACGCCCTCTGCCGAACTGGCGCATGGCGTGGCGCGGATCGCCCATTTCCCCGATCCGCAGATTGTCGATCCGGCCAGTTTCGATATCACCCGCCTGCCCCCGGCGCAGCGGCGCGTACTGGGCCGGATGCTGGAGACTTTCGGCAGCTATTTCCGGCGCGGCCCGGTGTTCGATGACAGCAGGTTCCGCGAACTGACCGGGCTGGCATGCGCGCCGACCGACCGCGCATGGATGGACCGGCTGATCCAGCATGCGATTGCGGCGGGATATCTTCCGTCAGCGCCCCCGGTCGTGGCCAGCATAAATCAGGCCAGCGCACATCGGGCTAACGCACATCCGGATAGTGCCGCTCCAGCCGCTCACGCGCACCGATAGCCCACAGAAAGCCGATCTTGAGGTAGATCCAGTTGGCCTTCAGCGCGCCCCATTCGGCGATCCGCCGGTCCGATGTCTCGATGGCGCGCGGCACCAGCCTGACCTTGCCCAGCTGCGTCATGGCGATGCACAGATCGGCTTCCTCCATCACCTTGGCCGCCGGATCGCAGCCGCCCACGGTGAGGAAATCGGCACGGCGGAAAAACATCGCGTGATCGCCGAACAACAGCCGCGCGCCTTTCAGGAACAGGCGCGGGCGAAACAGCAGAGGCGCATACCAGGTCTTGAGCCAGTTATGCGCGGTGGTGCCCCAGCGGGTCTTGTCCGGCCCGCGAATGATTGGGGTGAAACTGGCCAGCGCCACCCTGGGATCGGCCAGCGTGCGCGCGATTACCGCGATGGCATCGGTTGGCGGCCAGGTATCGGCGTGGAGGATCACCACCGCCTCACCACTTGCTGCCGCCACCCCGTTGTTGATCTGCACACCACGTCCGCGCGGTGAATGCACCACGCGCCAGCCGAAACTCTGCACCAGTTGCACGCTGGCGTCCTCACTGCCGCCATCGACGCACAGCACCTCGTGCGGCGCCGGGTCGAGCGCGGCCAGCACCTGCGCCAGCCGGGGAAGCGCCTTCTCCTCATTGAGCATGGGGATGACTATGCTGGTCCGCATCACGGCAACAGATTGGGATAATGTGCAAGGTCCGCCGGGCGATCGCAATCGGCCAGCATATCCAGCAGCGTGAAGGCGATATTCTGCGCTTTGAGCCGCGCCAGCGTGTGGTCGAGCACGCTGGCTGTCCCCCACTCCATGTCCGTGAACAGGAATGGCAGGCGCTGGCGAAAGCCGAGCAGGTAATATCCGCCATCCTGCGCCGGACCGACAACCGCATCGCTGCGATCGAGCGCGCTGGCCGCCTGCTGCAAATGGCGCGGTGTCAGGCCCGGAATATCGGCGCCCAGCAATATGGCGGGCGCCGCAACGCGCGTCAGCCGATCGCCCAGATCGCCCTCGCCCTGTTCCACCAGCGCCACGTCATCACCCAGCCATGCGGCAAAGTCCTCTCTGGGAGCACCGGAGAAATAGACGGCGAATGGCAGGCCGCTGTGCCTGATGGTGGCGATGGTGCGCTCCACCAGCAGGCGATGGACCTGCGCCGCGCCTTCAGGGCCCAGCGCCGGGATCAGCCGCGTCTTGGCGGCCCCGGCGGCGGGATATTTGGCGAAAAGCGCGATTGTCGGGGGCTGCATCACGGCCATCTGCGCCTCCTAGCGAGTAGACGCGGCTTTGGCGAACCTCCATGATCGCACGCACCATGTCATCGCGATTCCTCCAACTTGCAGGTCTGGCCGCCACCGTTGCGGTGGTGGGCACGATCGCACTGGCAGAGCGCGCCCGGCCGCTGCGCCGCCAGACACGCAAGGCAATGCCGCGCATTGCCCGCAACATCGCCATGGGCGCAGCCTGCCAGGCGGTGATCATGGTGAGCGAGGCCCCGGCCACGCAGGCCATCGCGCGCAGGAATGCAGAGCGCGGGCGCGGTGTGCAAGCCGCGCTGGGCGGCGGTTTTATCGGCAAGGCAGCGGCCTTTCTGGTCATGGATTACGGCTTCTACCTGTGGCACGTGGCGACGCACAAAGTACCGTTCCTGTGGCGCTTTCACCGCGTGCACCACATCGATCCGGACATGGACGCCTCCACCGCCGTGCGCTTTCATTTCGCGGACATGCTGGTGTCGCTGCCATGGCGGCTGGTTCAGGTGAGGGTGAGCGGGGTCGATCCCGTGCAGCTGAAGCGCTGGCAGGGCTTCTTCCTGCTCTCGGTGTTGTTCCACCATTCGAACACTCGCCTGCCAAAAGGCTGGGACAAGGCGTTGTCCCGCGTCGTCACCACGCCGCGCATGCACGGCATTCATCACAGCCAGGACCTGTCCGAAATGGACAGCAACTGGAGCAGCGGCATATCCGTGTGGGACCATCTGCACGGCACGTTTCGCGATGATGTGGCGCAGGCCGATATCGTGATCGGGGTGGATGATCCGCTGGCCGATCGCGATACGAACCTGCTGCCCGCCCTGCTCGCCCCGGCGCGTGTTGCGGGCCACCGCGGCGAAGGCTGAGACCGCCCTAACTCGCCTTAGCTTGCCCGCATGCCCCCCATAGGCTAACTTCACCTCAGGTTCCGCTCATGTGGCGGGTGATTGAATAGTGAGTTTATCGAATATGGCGGACATGTCTCCGCCGGACGGCCGCAACAAGGTGGCTGGTGATCGAAGGGGCAGGCGATCTGATCGCTCCCAAGTGAAACCGGCGAAAGCGCGCTCGAAGACCGGCAAGAGTAATGGCAGCAACGGGGCCAAAAATGGCGCCAATAAGAGCTCTGGCAACACAGGCCGCACCGCGCCCGCTCGCCCCGCCAATGATCAGACCATTGCCCGTGACACGCAATCCACCGTTTCGCGCGATGGCAACGCATGGCGCCGCCCGCCGCATCACAATTACCGCCAGGCCTATGCCGCAATTGATCTTGGCACCAACAATTGCCGCCTGCTGATTGCCAAGCCTTCAGATGAGAACTTCGTGGTGATCGATGCCTTCAGTCGCGTGGTGCGGCTGGGTGAAGGATTGGCGCAGACCGGCCTGCTTTCGCAAGAGGCGATGGACCGGGCCGTGGGCGCGCTCAAGATCTGTTCGGACAAGCTCAAGAAGCGCAATGTCCATCTGGCCAGATCGGTCGCCACGGAAGCGTGTCGGCGGGCCGAGAATGGCGAGGATTTCATCGAACGCGTGCGCCGCGAGACCGGCATTCACCTCGATATCATCAGCGCGCAGGAAGAAGCGCGGCTGGCCGTTCTGGGCTGCCACATCCTGCTGGAAGACGGCATCGGCCCGGCCGTGATTTTCGATATCGGCGGCGGATCGACCGAGCTGGTGCTGATCGAATCGGGCGCGCCAATCCCGCATATCATCGACTGGGAGAGCGTGCCGTGGGGCGTGGTCTCACTGTCCGAAACCGTCGGCCCGGAAGAGGGCGACGAAGCAGCGCGCCTGGCCCGCTATGCGGAAATGAAGCGGCTGGTGAGCGAGAGCTTTGCCCGGTTTTCCCGGCGCATCGATGCCCATCGTTCGCCTGATCTGCGGCTGCTGGGAACCAGCGGCACCGTGACCACTCTGGCCAGTCTGCATCTGGATCTGCCGCAATATGATCGCAAGGCGGTGGACGGGCTGATCGTGCCCGCCAATGCCATGCGCTCCATCTCCAGCGAGCTGTCAGCCATGTCGCCCGATGATCGCCGCCAGCTCAACTGCATCGGCAATGAACGCGCCGATCTGGTTGTGGCAGGCTGCGCGATCCTGGAGGCAATACTGGATATCTGGCCCGCGCCGCGCCTTGGCGTGGCCGACAGGGGCATTCGCGAAGGGATATTGCGTTCGATGATGACCGCCGATGCCGAAGGGGCCGAGGCTCAGGCTGCGCTGCGCCGTATCAAGCAGGAAGGGATGTAATAATGGCCCGGTCCGGCAAAGATGGCGACCGGCGGCTCAAGACCGCCAAGAAACGCACCGCAAGCTCACAGCGCTGGCTGGAGCGGCAGCTGAACGATCCATACGTCAAGCAAGCCAAGGCCGACGGCTATCGCAGCCGCGCGGCTTACAAGCTGCTGGGCATGGATGAGAAATTCGACCTGCTCAAAGGCGTCAGGCGCGTGGTCGATCTGGGCATTGCCCCGGGCGGCTGGGCCCAGGTCGTGCGCCGCAAGGCGCCGGGGGCGAGCATTGTCGGGATCGATCTGCTGGAAACGGACGAGATCGAAGGCGTGACCATCCTGCAAATGGATTTCATGGACGACAAGGCGCCTGCCGCGCTGGAAGCGGGGCTGGACGGTGCGCCCGATCTGGTGCTGTCAGACATGGCCGCCAATACGGTTGGCCACAAGCAGACCGACCACTTGCGCACGATGGGTCTGGTGGAGGCGGCTGTCCATTTCGCCACGGAAACGCTGGAGAAGGACGGCGCGTTCGTTGCCAAGGTGCTGGCGGGCGGGACCGACAAGGACCTGCTCGACCTGCTGAAAAAGCACTTCCGCACGGTCAAGCACACCAAGCCGCCTGCCAGCCGCAAGGGCTCATCCGAATGGTATGTGGTCGCTCAGGGATTCAAGGGTCGCGCCGGACAGGAGCCGGACTGAATAGAGGCCGGACCGAAATGGGGGCGCGCTGATCAGCGACCCCCTCCGATTCGGTCAGCGATCAGGCTGCGGCGTCTGCCGCTGCCGCAGCTTCTTCACCGGCAGCAGCTTCACCTTCAACAGCCGCGCCATCTACCGCTTCGCCTTCAACCGCAGCTTCATCGGCTGCGGGTTCGGCCACTTCGGGCACCGGCAGGGCCGGACCGCCGCCATTGGCGAGCAGGTATGCGATGACATTGGCGCGTTCTTCCGGCTTGGAAAGTCCGGCAAAGCTCATCTTGGTGCCATTGGCAAAGGCGCGCGGGCTGGCGAGCCAGTGATCCATATTCTCGTATGACCAGTCACCGCCATGATCGGCCAGGGCGCTGGAATAATCGAAACCGGCTGCATGCTGGCCGACCGGCTTGCCCAGGACGCCCCACAGGTTCGGGCCGATGCCATCGGCACCGCCCTGCGCAATCGTGTGGCAGGCGCTGCATTTGGCAAAGGTGCTTTCACCCGCCGCAACATCGGCACTGGCCAGCAAAGTCGCCAGCGAGGGACCGGCATCGGCGCCGCCGGCGGCTTCCACGCCTTCGATCACATAGCCCAGTTGCTCCGGCCGTTCTTCCTCGGGCATGGCAAGGCCAGTCACGAAGCGAAGGATAAGGGCAACGACGCCAGCAAAGAGAAGCCAGCCGAAAATGGTATTGAGACGGTCAGTCATCGGGTTTCATCTGCCACGTTTAGCTCATTTGGGCTGCGCTCTAGTGGTGCAGCGCCGCAGGCGCAAGTGTCGATAGTGGCTTGTTCGCCCCGATATGTGTCTTTAACCGCTCTGCGCCATGGACTCTTTCCCCGCCCCAGCCCTCGCCCTGGTCGAAAAAATGCATGCTGCCGCGGCAGCTGATCCGCAGCGCGCAATCGCTTTCCAAGGCGCGCCGGGAGCAAATTCTCACCGTGCGGCAATGGAATACGCGCCCGATTGCCTGCCGCTGCCCTGTTTCAGCTTTGCCGATGCGCTGGACGCGGTGAAGGAAGGCCGCGCAGGCTGCGCGATGATTCCCATCGAAAATTCGCAAGCGGGCCGCGTGGCCGATATTCACTTCTTGTTGCCGGAAAGCGGACTTTCGATAGTCGGCGAATATTTCATGCCCATCCACCATGCGCTGATGGCGGTGGGCAAGGGGCCGTTCGAAGCCGCCTTCAGCCATCCCCACGCCCTGAACCAGTCGCGCAAGTATCTGGCGGACCGGGGCATGGTGCCGCTCAGTTATATCGATACGGCAGGTGCGGCGGCCCATGTGAAGGAACTGGGCGACCCGCGCATGGCTGCGATCGCCCCTGCCATCGCCGCAGACCTATATGGTCTGGATATCGTCGATGAACGGGTTGAGGACACAGAGGACAACACCACGCGCTTTGTGGTGCTGGCATCACAGCCGCTGGACCCTGCCACGCTGGCGGGCGAGCCGGCGATAACCACCTTCATCTTCGAGGTGAACAACGTGCCTGCGGCGCTGTACAAGGCGCTGGGCTGCTTCGCCACCAATGGCGTGAACATGACCAAGCTGGAAAGCTACCAGAACGGCGCCAGCTTTGCCGCCACCATGTTCTTCACCGATATCGTGGGCGCACCGGGTGATCCGGCGATCGATCGCGCGCTGGAGGAACTGGCGTTCCACACCAAGGAGTTGCGCATGCTGGGCACTTACCGGCAGGCCCGCGTGCGCGGCTGATCAGGTTCTGATCAGGTTCGGATCATTTCAGGCCCTGACGACTTCAGGTGGGCTTGCCGGACAGTAATTGGCGATGAAATCGGCATGCGTGGGCAGCAGCGATGCAGCCGCGCGGCATTCAGCGGCGATCTTGCGCATCTCTGCCGCCGCGAATTCGGGATCGGCCCGGTCGGCCAGCGCATGCACGCCGCCGGGCATGCAGCGCTGCCCGATCAGCATTGAGCTCCAGCTGCCCAGCTGGAACAGGTGACCGCCATCGACATCCAGAATCCCGCGCGCGCGCCACACCGCCAGCGTGTTCTTCAGGCTGTCGGGAATCTCCATGTTGCGGGTGTAGCGCCAGAACTCGGAATCCTCGCGCTCGCTCAGGTGATAATGGGCGATGATGAAATCGCGCACGCCCAGCCATTCACCTTCCGTCCTTCTGTTGAAGGCATCCTGCAACGCCGGGTCCATGGCGCGGGTGGGAAAATAATCCACCAGCCGTTCCAGCGCGCTCTGCACGAAGTGGATGCTGGTCGATTCGAGCGGTTCGAGGAATCCTGCCGACAGCCCCAGGCCGACGACATTCTTCACCCACGCCCGCTTGCGCCGCCCGGTGCTGAAGCTGATCAGCCGCGGCGTATCCAGCGCCTGCGCATCCAGCGTGGCCAGCAGGCGCTCCTCCGCCTCGCTCTCACTTGAAAACGCGCTGGCGAACACGTGACCATTGCCGGTGCGGTGCTGCAACGGGATTCGCCACTGCCAGCCCACATTGTGGGCAATGCCCTGCGTATAGGGTTTCAGCCCGCCTTCGGCCCGCCGTGTAGGCACGGCCAGCGCGCGGTCGCTGGGGATATATCGGCTCCAGTCGTCCCACGGCTCTTCCAGTTCGCTGCCCAGCAACAGCGAGCGAAAGCCCGAACAGTCGATGAAGAAATCGGCCTCCAGCCGGCGACCATCTTCCAGCACCACCGCGCTGACAAAGCCGCTCTCACCGTCGCGCTCCGCCCCGGTGATTCGTCCTTCCACGCGGTGCACGCCGCGGCTTTCGGCCACTTTGCGCAAGTGCCGGGCATAAAGATGCGCATCGAAGTGATAGGCATGCGAATAGCGATTGGCGAGTTTGTCCTTCTGCGGTTTTGAAGGCGCAAAACGATCCGCGCGGGCCGCCGCTCGCGCCACGAACAGGTCCTGCCATTCGGGATAATTGGTGCCGTCCCGCACGCTTTGGGCGCTGCGGCCCAGCAACCACCAGTGATGCAGCTTGACCAGCGCATCCATCTCCCGCCCGACAGCGCCGAACTGGTGCAGATACTGGTCGCCCTTGCGCCCCCAGTTGTGAAACTCGATCCCCAGTTTGAACGTGCCTTGCGTCTCGGACAGGAAGGCGCGTTCATCCAGCTTCACGAAGCGGTTGAACAATTGCATCGGCGGGATCGTCGCCTCACCCACGCCGACAATGCCGATGGCATCGCTTTCGACCAGCTCGACCTCGATATCCTTGGAAAGGGCCGTAGCCAGCATGGTTGCGGCCATCCAGCCGGACGAGCCACCGCCCACCACCAGCACCTTGCGCACGCGCTGCGCGACCGGGTCCTGTGGCAGATATTCATCGGGAGAAAATTGCGTCATGGCCGATATTGTGGCGCTTTGCGGACGATGGCGCAATCTGGTCGCAAGTCTGTGTGGCGGATGGCCGTGTGAAGGCGAGTGCCAAAGCGTTGCTTCCGGCGCCAGTCCATGCCACCCCTGCAATCGTGACTAAACCAGCGGGAGATAGCGACTTTTCGCGTGATTGGAGCGCGATGCGGGCCGATGGCGATATTCAGTTCGCCCCGGTGGATATGCCCGAAGCCGCGCCCCCGCCGGACTGGCTGACATCGCTGTTTGAATTTCTGGCGTGGCTGTTTTCACCCGTTGCCAATGTGCTGGCATGGTCCTGGCCGGTGCTGTTCTGGGTGATCATCGCCGCAATTGCCGCGCTGGTGATCTTCGCCATCTATCGCCTTGTCGATCCTGCAGGGCTTCGCCTGCGCAGCCGCAGTGCGGACGAACAGACCGTCTGGGCACCCGATCAGCACCTGGCGCTGGCGCTGCTGGAACAGGCCGACGCACTAGCCGCCAGCGGGCAGTTTGATGAGGCCACCCACCTGCTGCTGCAGCGATCGGTGGGCCAGATTGCGCAGGTCAGGCCCGACCTTGTCGATCCATCCAGCACCGCGCGGGAGATCGCCGCCCTGCCCGCCCTGCCCGAAGCAGCGCGCGCTGCATTTGCCACCATTGCCGAGCGGGTGGAGCGATCGCTGTTCGCACTGCGCAGCCTTTCCGCCGAAGACTGGCAGGTGGCGCGCACTGCCTATGCCGATTTTGCGCTCGGCTATGGCAGCGTTGAAAATGCGACCGGAAGCGCAGCCGGGTCATGAGCGCGCGCAGCGGTCCTTTCCGTCCGGCGACGGTGGCGGGCATGTTGTTGCTGGGCGGCGCGGCTTTCCTGCTGCTGTTGTATGCGCTGGGAGCGGGCTGGACCGGACAGGAGAACCGCGACGGCGGTACCCATGCCGCGTCCAATTCGCTCAATGGCTATGCCGGTCTGGTGAACCTGCTGGAGCGGCGCGGCCACGATGTCAGCCTGTCGCGCACGCCTTCACGGCTGCAGGAAAGGGCGCTGCTGGTGGTCACTCCCGGCATGTATTCCGATGCCGGGCAATTGCAGGACCTGATCAATGATCGCAAGGATCAGGGGCCGACGCTGCTGATCCTGCCCAAGTGGTCCGTCTTCCCGGTGCCCGGCAATGCCGGGATCGAGGCCGAAGATGGCTGGGTAATCCTGGGCGGTGCCATGACGCCCGAATGGCTGGCCCAGATGCCCGCGTTTGAGGGGGTGGAGCTGGAGATCGGCACAACGCAGGGCTGGTCCGGCCTGGGGCTGGAAGGCGCATTGCCAGAGGGTGATCACGTGCAGGCGATCACCCGCCAGCCCAGCCCCATCCTGTTCCCCATCGTTACGGACGCTGAGGGCGATCTGCTGGCGGGATACTGGAACCAGAACGGCTATTTCCCTGATCTGGCCGCTGATTCGGGGGTGGAATTCTCTCGCGAGGATGAAAAGCAGCAGGACGATGCCATCTGGCCGCTGGTGGTGGTGATCGAACCGGACCTGCTCAACAATTATGGCCTTGCCGACATGGCCCGCGCGCAGCAGGCGGTGTTGCTGGTGGAAGCGAGCATGGACGGTGTCGATCTGCCGATCATTTTCGACATGACCATTCCCGGGCTTGGCAGCAGCATGAACCTGCTCACGCTGGCCTTCCGCCCGCCATTCCTGGCGGCCACCTTGTGCCTGTTGCTGGCAGCGCTGGTGATCGGCTGGCGCGGTTTTCGCCGGTTCGGACCGCCCAACGCGCCCGCACCCGCCATTGCGCGCGGCAAACGGCAGCTGGCGCGCAACAGCGCCGCGCTGATCGAACGGACCCGCCGCTGGCACCTGCTGGGCGCGCCCTATGCCGATATGATCGCCGCGCGCATCGCCGCCGCATTCCAGATTCGCGAGCGCGACCCCGCCTTGCGCGCCGCCGCCATAGACCGGGCGCTGGCAGCGCGTGACGAGGGTGCACCGCACTTTTCCGAAACCGCCGAAGCCTTGCGCAATGCCCACGGGCAGGCAGAAATCCTGCGCGCCGCCGCCGCGCTCACGGCAATCGAAAACAGAATGATCCGATGAAAGGGAAACTGGCCCGATGAGCATGACACTGGATGACACGCGCAGCCTTGCCGCTGCGATCCGCGCGGAGGTGGGCAAGGCCATTGTCGGGCAGGAACAGACGATCGAGCATCTGCTGATCGCGCTGATCGCGCGCGGCCACGTGCTGCTGGAAGGCCCGCCGGGAACCGCCAAGACCTTCCTGGCGCAATGCTTCGCCGCTGCATCGGGGCTGGAATTTGGCCGTATCCAGTTCACTCCCGATCTGCTGCCGGGCGACATTCTGGGCTCCAATCTGTTCAACTTCCAGACCAGCCAGTTCACCCTGACGCGCGGCCCGATCTTTCGCGAGCTGCTGCTGGCCGATGAGATCAACCGCACGCCGCCCAAGACGCAGGCCGCCCTGCTGGAAGCAATGCAGGAACGCCGGGTGACGCTGGACGGGGAAACCCACGCGCTGAGCGACAATTTCATGGTCGTCGCCACGCAGAACCCGATCGAGAACCAGGGCGTCTATCCGCTGCCCGAAGCGCAGCTGGACCGCTTCGCCTTCAAGCTGCTGGTGCCCTATCCCAGCGCCGAGGAGGAGGCGCGCATTGTCGAGCGGTTCGGCGAACGCAGCGGCCCGCCCCGGGCGGAGGATTTTGCCATCGTGCAGGTTGCCAATGCGGCCAGCATCGCCGCCGCGCAGGCCGCGGTCAGCACCGTCACTATCGCCCGCGACGTGGTGGAATACACCGTCAATCTGGTGCGCGCGACACGCGAAAGCGCCGACATCGCCAGCGGTGCCAGCCCGCGCGCCGCAGTGCTGCTGGCCAATTGCGCGCGTGCCCGGGCGGCGCTGCATGGCCGCGATTACGTGATCCCCGATGATGTGAAGGCGCTCGCCACATCGGCGCTGCGCCACCGCCTGCTGCTGTCGCCCGCAGCCGAGATAGAGGGCAAGCAGATCGAGGATCTGGTCGCCGGGCTGATCGAACAGACGCAGGCCCCGCGCTAGGGCTGAAAACTGGTGAGACCGGCCATCCCGATTGTCCCCTCTGCAAGGGTTCTGGCGCTGCTGGCGGCGCTGGCCCCCATTGCCGTGGTTGTGGCCGCCACCGCGCCTGCCGCGTGGATCGTCGCCCCCGCAGCGGCACTTGCGCTGCTGCTGGTGATGCTGGTCGATGGCTTTCTGGCCGGACCGATGAGCGATCTGGAGCTGCATTTTACGCCCGATGCCGAAGTGGGCCAGCCCACCACCGTGCGCGTGACGGCGCACATCCGGCGCAGTTCCGCCGCTGCGCCGCCCGAAGTCGCCATCGGCTTCGATCCGCGCCTTGGCGAACATGGCCATGCCCATTTCAACCTCCAGCCTGCCGGAGCGCCCTTCGTGTTTGCCGGAGCAGCCGCCATCGTGCCCGTGCGCCGTGGCACCGGCACGCTGGACGAATTGTGGATGCGCTGGAGCGGCCCGCTGGGGCTGGCGGTGCGCCAGATTCGCCGTCCGCTGAACCACGCGGTGCGCGTCTGGCCCGATCTCGCCCCGGTCCGGTCCCCCACATTGCAGGCGTTTCTGCGCGATGCCCAGTTCGGCCTGATCGCCCGCCGCATTCGCGGTGAAGGCACGCAGTTCGAGGCGCTGAGCGAGTATGAAGCTGGCATGGATCGCCGCCGGATCGACTGGAAGGCCTCGGCCCGCCACACCACGCTCTATGCGCGTGAGAATGAGGCGGAGCGCGACAACCAGATCGTCTTCGCCTTCGATTGCGGCCAGTCCATGTGTGAGCCGGTGGACGGCCTGCCGCGCATCGACCGCGCGGTTTCAGCAGCGCTGACAGCAGCCTATGTGGCGCTGAAAGGCGGAGACCGGGTGGCGCTGTTCGGTTTTGCCGATACGCCCGGTTTGATGACGCCTTTCGTCACCGGCACGCGCGCCTTCAACCGCCTGCAGACCGCCGCGGCCGATATCGATTATGTGGCGAAGGAACCCAACTTCACCCTGGCGCTGGCCACGCTGACCGCGCGGTTGCAGCGACGCTCGCTGATCGTGCTGTTCTCCGATTTCACCGATCCCACTTCCGCCGAACTGATGGTGGAGAGCGTGCAGCGGCTGGTGCGCCATCACCTGGTGATCTTCGTCACCATGCGCGATGAGGAGCTGGCCAGCCTGGAGGGCGCTGCGCCTGACAGGATGAGCGATATCGCCACCGCCGTTTCCGCCCATCATCTGTCACACCAGCGCGCCATCGTGCTGCAACGCCTGCGCCGCCTTGGCGTGAACGTGATAGAAGCGCCTCACGATGCCATCGGCTACCAGCTGATCGACATGTATCTGAGCACCAAGCGCGCGGAGGCGATCGGCTGATGGCCCTGGCCCTGTTCAAGACCCCGGAGATCACCCCGCCCGCCGATATCGAGGCGGCGAGCCTGCGTTCGGACCGCTTCCGGCTGGAGCGGGAGGTGGACTGGCAGCGGCTGGAGCGGATCGTCTCGCTGCTGGAAAAGAACCGCCCGCGCCGGATCAATGACGAAGACCTGCTGGAACTGCCGGTGCTTTACCGCAAGGCCGCCTCCAGCCTCGCCGTGGCGCGCGAGACATCGCTGGATGCGGCCACGCTGGCATATCTGGAATCGCTGGTCCGCCGCGCATGGTTCCAGGTCTATGGCCCGCGCATGGGCATGCTCGGCTGGCTCAGGCGGTTCCTGGGCGGCAGCTGGAGCGCCTCGGTGCGCGATATCTGGCTCGACATCTGCATCGCGCTGGCGGTGATGGTGGCGGGCACGCTGGTGGGCTGGCTGCTCGTCGCGCGCGACAGTGAATGGTATTATGCGCTGGTGCCGGGCGAGATGGGCGGCGGACGCCAGCCAGGTGCGGACCGCGCCGCGCTGATGGAGACACTCGAGCCGACCCAGAGCGCGGAGGGGCTGACGGTCTTTGCCACCTATCTGTTCTCCAACAACACCGGCGTGTGCATCATGGCCTTCGCGCTGGGCTTCTGCTTCGGCATCCCCACGCTGTTGCTGCTGGTTCACAACATGGCGGTGCTGGGCGCGATGATGTGGCTGTTTGCAGGGGCCGGGCTGGAATGGGAATTCGCCGCCTGGCTGTCTGTCCACGGCACCACGGAATTGTTCGCGATCCTGCTTTCGGGCGCGGCGGGCCTGCATGTGGGCCGGTCCATGGCCTTCCCCGGCGATGCCTCCATCCTTGCCGCCGCCAGCGCCAGCGGCAAGCGCGCGGCGCAGGTGATGGCGGGTTGCACCATCATGCTGGTGATCGCCGGGCTGCTGGAAGGCTATGCCCGCCAGCTGGTGCCCACCGCCACCGGGCGCGCATCGATCGGCGCGGTGATGCTGGCCTTTTGGATCGCCTATTTCTGCCTGATGCCAAGGCCGCGTGATCATGCACAGGATCGCGGCGACAGCGATGAGGCGCAGCCATGAACGCCGTCGCCACCCGCTTTGGCCTGAACAGGGATGGAAACCGCCGCCTGCGCCAGCTGGTGACGCCGGAAGGGCTGGCCCTGCCGCTGACCATTGCCAGCCGCAGTGCCCGCGCGGGCGCATTGCTGATCGACCTGGGGATAATCTTTCTCAGCCTGATCGCCTTCATCGTGGTGCTTGGCGCCGTCGGTATCGAGCTGGCAGGGATTGACGCCAATGCCAGTGCCGGCGGGGCGATGGAATTTGTCGGCGTGCTGCTGATCCTGCTGCTGTTCCTTGCCCGCTATGGCTATTTCCTGTGGTTTGAACTGGGGCCGCGCGGGGCCACTCCGGGCAAGCGCATGCTGGGCATTCGCGTGGCCGCGCGCGATGGCGGGCGGCTGAGCGCGGAGGCGGTGATTGCCCGCAACCTGATCCGCGATGTGGAAGTGTTCCTGCCCACATTCCTGCTGCTTGGCGGGGCCAGCAGCATGGGCGTGGCTGGCGGTGCGGCGGCACTGTGGCTGGCGATCTTCGTGCTGTTTCCGTTCTTCAACAAGGATGCCCTGCGCGCCGGAGACCTGGTGGCGGGCACATGGGTGGTGGAGGCGCAGACGGCCAGATTGCCCGAAGCCATGTCTGTCAGCCCCGATCGCAGCAGGGACTATCGCTTCGGCGAGGCGGAACTGGCCATCTATGGCGAGCGTGAATTGCAGGTGCTCGAAGGCGTGCTGCGGCAGGACAATGCCGAAACCATGCGCGAGGTGATGGACACCATCTGCGGCAAGATCGGCTGGACCCCGGGACAGGGAGACGAGCGCGAATTCCTGGAAGCATTCTACGCCGCCCTGCGCGCCCATCTGGAACGGGGCATGCGGCTGGGCAGGCGCAAGGCCGACAAGCACACCGGAGCCTGAGCCTTCACAGGTTGGCACATGGCCGGGCAGGCGTTCACCTGTCTTCACAGGCATGGCGGCATTGGTTACAGGGCGCTTGTCATGATCCTTCGCCCCGCAACACCGCAAGATGCCGCAGCACTGGCCCATCTGGGCCGCCACAGCTTTTGCGCAGCGTTTGAACATCTCTATCGCCCGGAAGACCTCTCGGCCTTTCTGGAAAAGGCCTATTCCGTAGAGGAAGTGGCTTCGCAGATTGCCGATCCCGCGACACTATACTGCCTCACCTCCGATGCACCCGGCGGGGCGCTAACCGGCTTTTGCAAGATGAAATATCCCGCCAGCTATGAAGGGCATTCCGATGCGCAGAACCCCATCGTGCTGGCGCAGCTTTACACCGATCCCGATGTGACCGGTAAGGGCATTGGCGCGGCGCTGATGGAATGGGCTCTGGAACAGGCAAAAGCCCGCCAGTGCGATGCCGTGCAGCTTTCCGTGTGGAGCGAGAATTTCGGCGCCCAGCGCTTCTATGCACGGCACGGCTTTACCAAGATCGCCGACATTGATTTCTGGGTCGGGCAGCAGCGCGATGAGGAATTCCTCCTGGAATTGCGGCTTTAGCGCGGCCCGAATGTTCAGGTTGAAGGCGCAGGCTTAATGCGGCCTTAGGGAATTTTCGGCATCCTGCCTGCTCTCAGGTAGAGGATCTTGCCGTATGGCTGTTGCAGAAATCCAGTTGCCCGCACCGGGAATTCCCACCGGCCCGCTGGCCGATCAATTGCTGCATGATGGGGCAATTGACCGGATTCTCGCGGCCGTACGCGGCCACCTGGGTCTGGAGATCGCCTTTGTCAGCCGTTATGTCGAGGGTGGCCTGCGCGAACTGACCCATGTCCACACCGATCTCGACCTGCCGATGGGCGCCGGCTTTCAGGAGCCGGTGGAGAACAGCTATTGCTGGCACATCCTTGAAGGGCGCCTGCCCGAACTGATTCAGGATGCGGACGACCATCCTTTTGCCAAGACGCTGGCGATCACCGATTTCCTGCCCGTGGGTTGCCATCTGAATGTTCCGCTACGCCTGACCGATGGCAGCGTTTGGGGCAGTTTCTGCGCACTGGGCCGGGAGCCTGACCGCAGCCTGGGCCAGCGCGACATGGGCGTGATCCGCGCCTTCGCCGGTCTCGCCGCCGAACGCATCGAATCGAGCATGCAGCAGGATATGGAACTGGCGCGGACAAGAAATCGGATCGAGGACATGCTGGATGGCCATGCCATCACCATTTTCCACCAGCCGATCCATGCGCTGGACACCAATGAGGCAATCGGGGTGGAGTGCCTGGCGCGCTTCCCCAACAACAACAAGCGCGGACCCGAAGCGTGGTTTGAGGATGCGGAGAAAGTCGGCCTGGGCGTGGAGCTGGAAATGGCGGCTGTTCGCGGCGCGCTGGAAACTCTCTCCCATATCCCGGCGGGCAAATATGCCGCGGTCAATGTCTCGCCCGCCACCATCCTTTCAGGCGCGCTGGAAGAGGCGCTGGAAGGGGCCGATAGCGCCAAGCTGGTGATCGAGGTGACAGAGCATCAGCAGGTTGACGATTTCGCCGCCCTGTCCAAGAAACTGGCCCGGCTGAAGGGCAAGGTACGCATCGCCATCGATGATGTCGGCACCGGCTATTCCGGCCTGCGCCACATCGTGGACCTGCAACCCGACATCCTGAAAATGGACATGGCGCTGACCCGCGATATCCACCGCGATCCGGCCCGTCGCGCGCTGACCGGCGCGCTGGTGCAACTGTCCCGCGATATCGGCTGCAAGCTGGTGGCCGAGGGGATCGAGACCATCGAGGAACGCGATGCGATGGCCGCGCTGGGCGTGGATTATGGGCAGGGCTATTTCTATGCCCGCCCGCTGCCCGTGGTGGCTGCCCAGCAGCACCTGCTTGGCCGGGTGGACGATGATGCCGAACCCGATCTCTCGCCGGAAGAAACGCGCGGCACGCCCAGCAAGAATGACCAGCCGGTCATGGGCCTGGTTCCGCGCACGGCAAATGGCTGAGCCGTCCGTTTGACCCGGCCTGATCAGCCCGCCTGATCGGTCAGCGGATTGCGGTCCGGGCTGCGCACCATGCTTTCGCTGGCGGCGCGGATATCGCCGGTATCGATCTGCATCCGCATCCGCCGGCGATCCATGTCCCGGTAGACTGTTTCCGCATGATCCAGCTGCTCTGCCGAAAGGCCCATCCGGTCCAGCCCCAGCAGCGCCATGCGGATCGCGGATTCGTACACCTCGCGCATGACGAATTCCTGCGGGCCGCGCCCCAGCTTCATCACGCTGCGACGATCGAAGCCGCGCACATAGATGGCCGCCTGCGGAAATGCCTCATGCACGGCGGACATGAATTCAGGCTCCACCTGGTCCTTGTCCGTGCAGAACATGATCAGCTGCGCCTCGCCCCCACCAGCCTGCCGCAGCAGGTCCAGCCGCATGCCATCACCGTAATAGACCTTGAAGCCAAATTCGCCCGACATGTCGATCCGGTCCACGTCGCGGTCGATCAGCGTCACCGATATCCCGCCCGCCATCAGCATCTGCGCCACGCCCTGGCCAAACCGGCCATAGCCAACCACCAGCGCGCGGGCATGCTGGTCCAGCGGACCTTCGCGGCCCTCTGACGTGGCGGCCCCCTTGTTGCGGAAACGTCGGGCGATAATCATCAGGAAGGGCGTGGTGGCCATCGACAGGGTGACGATCGCACCGAACAGGCTGGCGGTTTCCGCATCGATGATGCCCGCGCCGCGCGCCTGGGTGAACAGCACAAAGCCGAACTCGCCGCCCTGGCTCAGCAGCAGGCCCAGCGCCAATGCGTTGCGCCAGTCCATCCTGAACAGCATCCCAAGAGCAGCGATGATGGCGGTCTTGAGCGATATCAGCACCAGCGCCATGCCGATCACGAACAATGGCTGATCGGCAATCGCCCCCAGGTCCAGCATCATCCCCACGGCCAGGAAGAACATGCCCAGCAGGATGGAGCGGAACGGCTCGATATCGGCCTCCAGCTCGTGCCGATAGGGCGTGTCGGCCAGCATCACCCCGGCGATAAATGCACCCAGAGCGGTGGACAGGCCGATCAGTTCCATCAGCAAGGCCGATCCCGCCACGGTGAACAGACCGGCGACCACGAACATCTCGCGCTCTCCCAGCCCGCCGATCAGGCGGAACAGCGGACGAAGCGCAAAGCGGCCCGCCGCCACCAGTCCGATCACCACCACAATCGTCACAATCGCCAGCTGCCAGCCGGGCATGGCGTCATCTGGCGCGGACTGGCTACCCAGCGCGGCCACGATGGTGATCAGCGGGATGATCGACAGGTCCTGGAACAGCAGGATGCCAAAGGCGCGCTCACCAAAGGGCGTGCGCAGCCGCCCCGCCGATTGCAGCATGGGCAGCACCTGCGCGGTGGAGGACAGGCCCAGCGGCAGGCCAATCGCCAGCGCGGCGGCCAGCGGATAGCCGGTGATGGCAAGGATAGTGGCGAATATCGCCAGCCCGCAGGCCACCACCTGCGCCAGGCCAAAGCCGAAGATCACGTGCCGCATGCGCCACAGCCGCGCCGGGTTCAGCTCCAGCCCGACCACGAACAGCAGCAGCACGATGCCCAGCTCGGCAATGGAGATCATGCTCTCCGCATCGCCGACCAGCCCCAGCACCTGCGGGCCGACCACCGCACCGGCCACAAGATAGCCGAGCGTCGCACCCAGCCCCAGGCGGCGGAACAGCAGCACGAACAGCAGGGCAAAGCCCAGCAGGATCACCCCGTCATGCAGGAATGCGCCCGCGCCGTGCTCCGCCATCAGCGCGCGCTTTCAATCACAGCCATTTCCATTTCCAGAACAGCACCAGCTGCATGATGAAAATGGCACCGCACATGCCCACCACCACCCAGAAGGCGATACCCGATTCCACTCCCGGCATACCGCCCACATTGATGCCCAGCAGGCCGGTGATGAAGCCCAGCGGCAGGAAAATGGCGGCCACGATGGTGAGCAGGTAGTTGGTGCGTTCAGACCGGGCCACGGCACGAGCGCGGATATCATCCTGCAGCACCAGCGCGCTTTCCTTGGAAATATCGATATCGTCGAGATAGCGCCGCAACCGGTCGATACTCTCGGCAATCTCGCGCCGGTCGCCCTCGTCGAACCATTCGGGCGCATCGCGGGAAATGATCTCCAGCGCCTCATGCTGCGGGGCCATGTGGCGTTGCAGGCCCAGCGAATTGCGACGGATCTGGGAAATCCTCGCCAACATTTCCTCCGCGTCGGCATCTTCGCTGGTGGCTTCCATCCGGTCGATCTCGGCATTCATGTCGACGATGGAGCTGCTCATGCGCACGATCAGCGCTTCCACCAGTTCGGTGATCACCCGCCCGGCATCGCGCGGGCCGTGGCCTTCATCCAGTGCCGCCAGCACGTCGCGCGGGCTTTGCATGCGATGGCGGCGCAGCGTCACCAGCCGCGTGCCATCGCTCCACAATTGCATGGCGATCATGTCCGCCGGTTTGGCCCCGGGATTGAAATTGATCCCGCGCATCACCCCCACCAGCGCATCCCCTTCGCGAAAGGCACGCGGCCTGGTGGAATCGCTGACCAGCAGTTCCACCGTGGGTTCGGCCACTTTCAGACCATGCTCCAGCCAGACTTCGACCTCAGGCTCGTTCCGGCTGAGGTGCAACCACATGACTTCACCGGGAGCCTGCGGTTGCCACACCTGCGCCTCTGCCCAGTTGATCCGCCGGGCACCGCCCTTGCCATCCAGCACGCGGCCAAACAGGAGCGGCCCATCCAGCCGGATTTCGTCAGTCTGCTGCTCGCTCATGTGATCCATGAACGGCATCATGCCGCAACTCGCCACGCATGTCATTGCCCCTTCATGCGCGCGCGCCTATATGCAGGACATGTCTTCAATACGCCCCTGGCGCGATATAGATCGCCGCAAGAGCCGCCAGATCATGGTCGGGAAAGTTCCTGTCGGCGGCGATGCGCCGATTACCGTGCAGACCATGACCAATACCCCCACCGAAGATGTGGGCGCGACGCTGGACCAGATCAGGCGCTGCGAGGATGCGGGCGCAGACATCATCCGCGTGTCCTGCCCGACAGAGGAATCGACCGCCAATTTCGATCAGATCACCCGCGGGGCCAATGTCCCGATCGTGGCGGACATCCATTTCCATTACAAACGCGCGCTGGAAGCGGCCGACAAGGGCGCGGCCTGCCTGCGCATCAACCCCGGCAATATCGGCTCGTCAGAGCGGGTTGCAGAAGTGGTCCGTGCGGCCAAGGCCAACGGCTGCGCCATCCGCATCGGCGTGAACGCGGGATCGCTCGAACGCGACCTGCTGGAGAAATACGGCGAGCCCTGCCCCGAAGCTCTGGTGGAAAGCGCGCTCGATCATATCAAGCTGTTGCAGGACCACGATTTCCACGAATTCAAGGTGGCGGTGAAGGCATCGGACGTGTTCCTTGCCGTGGCCGCCTACATGCAGCTGGCCGAAACGGTCGATTGCCCGCTCCACCTTGGCATTACCGAAGCGGGCGGCCTGATCGGCGGCACGGTAAAAAGCGCCATCGGGATGGGCAATCTGCTGTGGTACGGCATTGGCGACACTATCCGGGTATCGCTTTCGGCAGAGCCGGAACAGGAAGTGCGCGTAGGATTCGAAATCCTCAAGTCACTGGGCCTGCGCACCCGCGGCGTGCGCGTTGTGTCCTGCCCCAGCTGTGCACGGCAGGGGTTTGACGTGATCCGCACGGTAACCGCGCTGGAAGAACGCCTCAGCCATATCAAGACCCCGCTTTCGCTGTCCGTATTGGGCTGCGTGGTCAATGGCCCCGGCGAAGCGCGAGAGACCGATATCGGCATCACCGGCGGCGGCGCGGGCAAGCACATGGTCTATCTGTCCGGCGTGACGGACCACCATGTGGAAAGCGCCGACATGCTCGATCACATCGTCAATCTGGTGGAAAAGAAAGCCGCCGAGATCGAGGATTCGATGATCGATGCAGGCCATGCCGATGGCGCCGCAGCGCAGGCTGCGGAGTGAGCAGGGCATGAGCCGCAAATCCATCTCCCCAAGGACGGATGAAGCGGCAATGCCGGAGCCGGTTGCGGCAAATCGCCAGCTGGTCACTATTCGCGGCGCAAGAGTAGGTGCTGTCTCTGGCGGGGCACTGGCCCTGGGTGCCTTTGCCCTTGGCGCTATCGCGATGGGTGCGGTTGCAATCGGTGCGATGGCCATCGGACGACTTTCAATCGGCAAATTGCATCTGCGTGAGGCGCGTATTGATCGCCTGCGGGTCGGTTCGCTCGAAATAGACGCTGCCACAATAGGCTCGGAAGAGGCGGAATAACATGCGCTGGCTTTTCACAGCCGTTCTGGCGCTTTGCCTGCCTGCACTCGCCGCCTGCACCACAGTCGGCGGCAGCCACCGCCATGCCCACGCGGGCGATTATCCCGAAGCTGCCCTGTATGACGCCAGCGCCGATGCTGCGCTGGCGCTGGATACTGCGCTGGCTCTGGCTGCGGCGGATGCCGTGGTGGACGATGCGATGGGCAGGCCGGAAACGCGCGTCCTGGCCATTTTCGGAGCAAACTGGTGCCATGACAGCCGCGCGCTTGCGGGCTGGCTGCAAACAGAGCGTTTCCAGTCGCTGATCAACGGCAGCTACCGCGTGGTCTATATCGATGCCGGTGTTCCGCAGACGGGAGAAGGCCGCAATCTGGAACTGGCCGCCGAATATGGCGTGGCCGATGTTACCGGCACGCCCACAGTCCTGGTGCTCGGCAGCGATGGCAAATTGCTCAACACGCCCGACGATGCGCGCAGCTGGCGCAATGCTTCCAGCCGCAGCGAGGATGAGATCTTCGCCTGGCTGGAAGGCTTTACTCGCCAGTAACCCAACCGGGCGTAAGATCGCGCCCACAATGGATATCAAGCTTCCTCTTGCAGCCATGCTGATGGCCGGCGGTGTGCTGGGTCTGGCGATGCCGCTGATATCGAACGGCAATCCGCAGGAGGCCGGCAAGGATCTGGCAAATCTCGTTACCGGCGGCGAATTCACGCCTGAACCCCAGCTCGGCATGGCGCAGCAGACCGCCACCGGCTGGGCAGAAAATACCGTGCTCGAAAGGCAGGCCGACGGCCATTTCTATGCCGATGTGCGCGTCGATGACCGGTCCTACCGCATGCTGGTGGATACTGGCGCCACCGTGGTGGCCCTGACCGGGACCGATGCGGCAGACATGGGCCTGCAGTGGTATGAAGACGATGTGGCCCCGGTAGCGCAAGGGGCCAGCGGCCCGATCGAAGGCGTCAACGTCATCATCGATCGCATGAGCCTGGGCGGGCATGAGGCAACCGGCGTGCGCGCCATCATCATTCCCGAAGGGGCGAGCACCTCGCTTCTGGGCCAGTCATTCCTCAGCACGGTGCGTTCGGTGGAGATATCGGGCGACCGTATGGTGCTGGGCAATTGACCTGCCGTCGGCGATGATGGCCCCATGAACATGGCCAGCCTGCTGCCCGGTCGCTGGCGACTGAAGCGCGAGGCTGGGCGCCACAATGCCGCGATTATCGATGTGCTGATGACCGCGCCGATCAGCCCAAAGGCCGATGGGCTGGTGCTGTTTTCGATGATCGGCAGCACGCAGGTGCTGCCGTTTCTGGTGGCGGTCAAATCGTTGTGGTCGCATTTGCAGCGCGGCCGCGTGGCGATATTGGACGATGGCACGCTGACCGCGCAGGACCGCACCATACTGGCGCAGCATTGCGGCGATCCGCAGATCATGCGGCAGGGCGATGTTGTGCGCGGACCCTTCCCCGGCGGCGGCGGCTGGGCGCGGCTGCTGACCATTCTCGATCACCGTGCGGGCGAATACTGGCTGCAGCTGGACAGCGACACCGTGACGCTGGGCGCGCTTCCTGAAGTGGAAGCCGCCATGTCCAGCAATCGCAGTTTTACCCTGATGGACAGCGCCGATGCCGCCGATCACCCGATGGAACTGGGCGCATATGCTCGTCAGTCTGCCACCGGCACCGCGCACGATGATGACCGGACTGGTATCGAGCGCCGCATGGCCGGGCTGGCACCGGACAAGGGCTGGAAATACCTGCGCGGCAACGCGGGTTTTGCCGGATTTGCCGCGGGCAATGCCGGGCGGGACCTGGCCACCGCCTTTCTTGGCCAGATGCAGGCGCTGATCGGCGAAGATGATGCCGCGCACTGGACCATGCAGCATATCGCCTCCAGCTTCATCATCGCCAATGAGGGCGCGCCAGCGTGCCTGCCGTGGCCGCGCTATATCAATTATACCGGCACGCCGTGGCCGCAGGATTGTTGCTTCGTCCATTTTACCGGCGCGCAGCGACACGAAAATGGTGCCTATCTGGCGGCGAGCCGTGCCGCGATTGCGGCCATCGACAGGCGATAGAGCATGGACACAAAGGCGCTCAACGGCGCACAATAGGAGTATGGACCGCCGCCAGTTCATCGCTGCCAGCACTTTGGGCGCCGCCGCCTGCGCCATGCCCCTGCGGCTGGCCGCGCAGGCCGCTCCTGATCCCAGGACCCGTGCCATCCTCTCCGTCGCCCGGCGCGAGGTGGAGCGTGCGGGCAGCGTTCTGTGGCGCCGCGATCTGGCCGCGATCGTCGATTTTGGCGTGCACTCCGCCGTGCCGCGCTTTCACCTCGCCAATCTGGAAAGCGGCACCGTCACCAGCCTGCTGGTCAGCCACGGCAGCGGCTCCGATCCCGAGCATGATGGCTGGCTGAACGCCTTTTCCAATCTCCATGACAGCTGGGCCACCAGCCGCGGGGCCTATGTCAGCTGGGAATGGTATGAAGGGCGATATGGCACTTCGATGCGGCTGGAGGGTCTGGATGACAGCAATTCCGAGGCGTTCAACCGCGCCATCGTGATGCATGCCGCCAGCTATGCCACCCCGGCCCACGTCCATCGCTGGGGCAAGGTGGGCCGATCCAACGGGTGCTTCGCCATCGGGCCGGACGAGTTTTCGCGCGCATTATACATGCTGGCCGGCGGGCGGCTGCTGTTTGCAGACGCGCTGGGCATAGGCGAAAATGGCGAACAGGTGATCGCCCCGCAGCAGCAACCGGTCGATTTCGATGCCGCCATTGCCCAGCGGCAGGCCGAAGCGGCGGAGGCGGGGGCGGAGCTGGAAGCGGAGGGCGAATTGAGCGCCGAGCCGATTGAGGCAGACCCGGACTTGCGGTGAGGCGTGATCGCCTGCCGACAGTCTTCTGTCAGCGAGAGGCCAGCAGCAACTGGCGCTGGCTCGGTCTGCCAAGGCTCGCCACCACCGGCGCATCGCGGTCATAGATATCGTCGAATTCCACCAGGCTGCCATTCTCATCCAGTCCCATGGTGAAATAGGCGATATAGACCGGCACCGGCATGCTGAGCGGCACCCGCGTATATTGTCCGCTTGCCGAAATGCTCAGCGCCTCCTCTGCCGAAACGCCCTGACCCAGCAGGTTGAGCACCACCGCCAGCTCCATCGCATCCTGCACCCTGATGCAGCCGTGGCTGAGCGCGCGCATATCATTGTCGAACAGCTGCTTGGACGGCGTGTCATGCAGGAAGATCGCGTGCGGATTGGGCATGTCCAGCTTCATCGCGCCAAGCGCATTGCCCGGCCCAGGTGACTGCACCACGTTGACACGGCCATTGGCCCCGCGCGTGGCGACATACCCGCGCGCCCGCGCCCAGTTGGGATTGTTGAGCACCCGGCGGCCCAGCCCTTCGCCCACCACAATGCTTTGCGGCACGGTCCATGTCGGATTGAAGATCACCCCTTCGACCATTTCGGACAATTGCGGGGTGGCATTGCGCCCGGGCTGGCCCACGATGGTGCGGTAATTGCGCAGCACCTGCCCGTTTACCGTCAGCCGCAGGCGGTATTCCGGCACATTGACCATCAGGTGAATGCCGCCCAGATCGCGCGGCAGCCAGCGCCAGCGATCCATGTTGGCGCGGATCGCATCGCGCCGCTCCGTGTCATCCGCAGGAGTGGCCGCCAGCGCATCACGCAAGGCCGCATAATCGGGCAGCACCGGATTGAGCGAGGCGAGTACTCCGGCCATGTCCCCCGTTACCAGCGCGCGTTCCATCAGCGGGCCGATGGGCAGCCGCTCGGCATCGGGATCATCCATCAGGTAGCTGCGCCGCGCATCGTCTGGCGTGCGCCCGTCGCGCAGGTCCTGCGCCAGCCAGGTGAAGATGGCACCGGCAACATTGTCCAGCCGCACGCCGGGTCCGCCCGCCATCGCCTCGCGCAGGTCCTGCGGATGGTAATCCGCCGGATCGAGGCCCTCTGCGTCAATCGATTCCACCACCCCCAGCAGCGCCAGTGCGCGCGCCACCGGCCAGCGGAATTCCTCCGCCATGCGCGGGGGGATGGTGCGCCGCGCGCTGCCCTGTGTCCACTGCGCCGCCATCACCTGCACCGCATCGTCATCCAGCACATTGGCCGTTTCGATGCGCTGCGCCGCCGCACTGCTGGCGCATAGTGCAACCACAGACATCAGGGCGGTCCGGACAAGGGAGGCATTGAGCATGACGATGATTGTGGCGCTGCCGGTCGATTCTGGCAAGGAACCAGCTTCATCAGGGAACCGGCATCATATGGCGCGTGACGCAGCACCGGCTGCTGCCTAAGAGCCGGTGATGGACAAGAGCACCAACCTGTATCCCTTTCTGGTGACCCTGCTGGCCATTGCCGTGCTGTGCCTGATGGACGTGTTCATGAAGGGCGCGGCCATCGCGGTGGGGGCTTATAGCGCGCTGATGGTGCGATCGGTCATGCAGGTTTCGCTGGTCACGCCGGTGTGGCTGGCAACCGGCGGCAAATGGCCTGCGCCCCACGTGCTCAAGATCCACATCACCCGCTCGCTGGTGGCCACCTTCATGGCGCTGACGTTCTTTTCCGCCATCGTGCTGCTGCCGCTGGCAGAGGCGATTGCGCTCAGCTTCATCAGTCCGCTGATCGCGCTGGCGCTGGCCGCGCTGATCCTGAAGGAAACGATCGAGAAAAAGGCCATCATTGCCGCGATCATGGGCATTGCCGGCGTGGGCATCATCGTGGGCGGTCGCATCGGGCGCGAGAGCCTGAGCGACGATGCCGCGCTGGGCATCGCCCTGGTGCTGATATCGGCGGTGCTCTATGCGTGGAACCTGATCCTGCAACGCCAGCAGGCGCTGGTGGCCAAGCCGATAGAGATCACCGCCTTTGGCGGAGCGATTGTGGGCCTGACCCTGCTGCTGGGTGCGCCGTTCTTCTTTTCCATGCCCCACGGCGCGGCGTGGCTGGACATCGCGGTTGCCGCGCTGCTGGGCGTGTGCGGATCGCTGGCGCTGTCCTGGGCCTATGCGCGGGCAGAAGCGCAGGTGCTGGTTCCGGTGGAATATACCGGCTTTGCCTGGGCCGCGCTGTTTGGCTGGCTGTTCTTTGCCGAAGATGTGAAGCCCGCCACGCTGGCCGGCGCGGCGCTGATCATCCTGGGCTGCTGGATCGCCGCCCCCAGAAAACACACCGAACAGGCGGTGACGGGCGCGGGCCAGCCCCAGGCCTGATTGCACTGAGTGTCCTGATTGGCGTTTTATCCGCTGACAGGAATTTTGGCCGACGTGCCGGTATCGCTGGTCGTATCGCTGGTCGCATCACTGGACGCCGCGTCCTCATCGTCGCTGCCCTCATCTTCCACGCCCTGCGTGGTCAGCTGTTCCTCTTCACCGCCCAGCAGGAAGCTCGATCCCTGCCAGATCAGGCCCAGCGCCGCGCCAAGAAAGGCGGCCAGCACAAGCGCCACGGCCATGGGAATCACCCCCAGTTTCTCCCTTGGCCTGCCAGGAACCCCCAGAATCATGCTCAAAACCTCCCCTTGATACGCCTAAAGGCCCTGCACCCTTGACCAATCGCGCGCAAACGCGCAACTCGCGCCCAACCGGCCTTCCTCTCCACGGCACAGGCCAAAACAGCAACTGGCATCAGCCCATAACGGCAAAGGACAAGGCATCTATGACCCAGGTCGGCTCCAACTCGCTCGCCACCCGCAGCACGATGGAAGTAGGCGGCAAGTCCTACGCTTATTACTCATTGGCAAAGGCGGCAGAGACGATTGGCGATGTCAGCCGCCTGCCTTTCAGCATGAAGGTGCTGCTGGAAAACCTGCTGCGTTTCGAGGATCAGGGATTCACCGTCAGCAAGGCCGATATTCAGGGCCTGGCCGACTGGCAGAAGAACCCCGCCACCGGTAACGAGATTCAATACCGTCCCGCGCGCGTGCTGCTGCAGGACTTCACCGGCGTTCCGTGCGTTGTCGATCTGGCCGCCATGCGCGATGCGATTGCCAGGCTGGGCGGCGATACCGCCAAGATCAATCCGCAGGTTCCGGTCAACCTCGTCATCGATCACTCGGTGATGGTCGACGAATTCGGCCATCCCAAGGCCTTCCAGCACAATATGGAGCTGGAATATCAGCGCAATGCGGAGCGCTATGACTTCCTGAAATGGGGAGCGAAGAGCCTTGAGAATTTCTACGCCGTGCCCCCCGGCACCGGCATCTGCCATCAGGTGAACCTGGAAAACATCGCCAAGGGCGTGTGGTCCTCTGTCGATCAGAACGGTGAGCTGGTGGCCTATCCCGATACCTGCGTGGGTACGGACAGCCACACCACCATGATCAACGGCCTGGGCGTACTGGGCTGGGGCGTCGGCGGGATCGAGGCGGAGGCAGCCATGCTTGGCCAGCCGATTTCCATGCTGGTGCCCGAAGTCGTCGGCTTCAAGCTGACCGGCGCGATGGCCGAAGGCGTGACCGCCACCGATCTGGTGCTGACCTGCGTGCAGATGCTGCGCGCGCACGGCGTGGTGGGCCGCTTCGTGGAGTTCTACGGCCCCGGCGTGTCCAACCTCAGCCTGGCGGACCGTGCTACCATCGCCAACATGGCCCCTGAATATGGCGCCACCTGCGGCTTCTTCGGCATTGACGACAAGACGCTGGAATATCTGCGCCTGACGGGCCGCGCCGAAGCAGACATCGCGCTGGTCGAAGCCTATGCTAGGAAGCAGGGTATGTGGTTCACGCCGGAGAATGAGCCGATCTTCACCAGCACGCTGGGTCTGGACATGGCATCGGTCGTGCCTTCGCTGGCAGGTCCCAAGCGCCCGCAGGACAAGGTGGCGCTGCCCGAAGTGGACGAGCTGTTCAATTCCGATCTCAAGACCGTTTACGGCAAGTCCGCCCCCGCCCGCGTGGCGGTTGAGGGCAAGGACCATGACGTTGGCGATGGCGACGTTGTGATCGCGGCCATCACCAGCTGCACCAACACCTCCAATCCCGATGTGCTGATCGCCGCCGGCCTGGTTGCCCGCAAGGCGCGCGCGCGGGGCCTGACGCCCAAGCCGTGGGTCAAGACCAGCCTCGCCCCCGGATCGCAGGTGGTCACAGACTATCTGGTGAAGGCCGGATTGCAGGACGATCTGGACGCCATCGGCTTCGATCTGGTCGGCTATGGCTGCACCACCTGCATCGGCAATTCCGGCCCGCTGGCCCCGCCCATCAGCGCTGCGATCAACAACAATGATCTGGTCGCCGCTTCTGTCCTGTCGGGCAACCGCAACTTCGAGGGCCGCGTGTCTCCCGATGTGCGCGCCAATTTCCTCGCATCGCCGCCGCTGGTGGTGGCCTATGCGCTGAAGGGCACCGTCACGCAGGATATCACCACCACGCCGATCGGTCAGGATCAGGACGGCAAGGACGTGATGCTGGCCGATATCTGGCCCAGCAATCTGGAAATCGCCGAACTGCGCGCCTCCAGCATCGATCGCACCATGTTCGAAGCGCGCTATGCCGATGTCTACAAGGGCGATGAGCACTGGCAGGCGATTACGGTCGAAGCGTCTGACACCTATGCGTGGAAGCCGGGCAGCACCTATATCGCCAACCCGCCCTATTTCGATGGCATGGGCATGACGCCCGATGTGGTGAACGACATTGTCGAGGCAAAGCCGCTGGCGATCCTGGGTGACAGCGTCACCACCGATCACATCAGTCCCGCCGGCTCCATCAAGGAAGACAGCCCCGGCGGCCGCTACCTGCTGGAAAACCAGGTGGCCAAGGCAGACTTCAATTCCTACGGCAGCCGCCGCGGCAACCATGAAGTGATGATGCGCGGCACTTTCGCCAACATCCGCATCAAGAACGAAATGGTCCCCGGAGTCGAGGGTGGCTACACCACTTACAACGGTGAGCAGATGGCGATTTACGATGCCGCCATGAAGCACAAGGCCGACGGCACGCCGCTGGTGGTTGTGGGCGGCAAGGAATATGGCACCGGCTCCAGCCGCGACTGGGCAGCCAAGGGCACCATCCTGCTGGGCGTGCGCGCCGTGATCGTGGAGAGCTTCGAGCGCATCCACCGCTCCAACCTGATCGGCATGGGCGTGCTGCCCCTGCAGTTCAAGGGCGGCGACACGCGTGAGACGCTGGGCCTGACGGGCGATGACAGCTTCACCATCAAGGGCCTGGCGAACATGGTTCCGCAGCAGGACGTGGAAGTTGAAGTCACCCGCGCGGATGGCAGCACCTTCAGCTTCACCGCCGCATCGCGCATCGATACCGCGAACGAAATGGAATATTACCGCAACGGCGGCATCCTGCAGTACGTGCTCAGGAAGCTGGCTGCCTGAATCCAGCTCTCATCCAAACAACAAAGGCCCCGCCATCGTGCGGGGCCTTTTTGTTTCGGCGACTGTGTTGGCGGGTCAGTTGGCTCGCGCGCCTTGTGATCTGGCGAGCCTGTAATTGCGGGCGCATGAAAGGACGATTTGCCCCCAAGGACAAACCGCCCTCCCCCCTGCTTGGAGATGGTTGGCTGGATCAGGCGGCCTGGGCGCGGTCCTGATCGCCGGTCTTCTTGCGGCGACGACGCATGAACACTGCGCCCGCGCCGGCACCGAACAGCAGCAGCATGCCGGGTTCCGGCACCTGCGTGCCCGATGACGAGCCGTGGCTGCTGGAGCCATGACTGCTGGAGCCGTGATTGCCGCACTTGTTGCATCCGCCGCTCGACGAAGTGGACGTCGATGTGCTCGAACTGGTCGAAGTCGAGGTTGAACTGGACGTGGATGTCGAAGAGCTGGTCGAGCTCGACGTAGAGCTGGACGTCGACACAGCGCCGGTTGAAGTGGAGACACTGCCGGTGGAGGTCGAAACGCTGCCGGTCGAGGTCGACACGCTGCCCGTGCTGGTGCTGACGCTTCCGGTCGAAGTCGAAACGCTGCCGGTGCTGGTGCTCACGCCGCCAGTCGTTGACGAGGTCGACGTGGAGGAGCCGCCGGTGGACGTCGAAGTGGACGTCGCGCCCGATGACGTGGAGGTGGACGAACCGGTGCTGGAATTGTCGATATCGATATCGATGATGATATCGCCCGATGATGTGCCGGAGCCGGAGCTGGAACCAGAAGTCGAACTGGAACCCGATGTCGTGGTGGTGGTCGACATATCGATATTGGCTGAGCCGCCACCGCTGCCGCCAAAGAAGCCGCCGAAGAAGCCGCCGCCAAAACCACCGCCAAAGCCGCCACTGCCGCCGATGATGATCGGCTGACCGCCGCCGCCTGCAACAACGCGCGATGCGCGCGGCAGTTCAGGCAGGGGAAGCGGAGGAAGCGGCAGGGGCAGAGGCTCTGCCTCTACCACCGTGTGCACCCGGCGCGTCACCCGCGGCGGGATCTCACGGCGGGCGGGCCGGTCCTTCACATAGGTCAGTTCAGGCGCAGCCTCGTGCTTGTCTGACTTGTAGCCAACCTGCGCGGTCTGCGGTTCGGCGACATGTACCGCACCGCCCGCAAGCAATGCGCTTCCCGCAGCAGCGGCTGACAATTTCGCCAAGGCCATTCTTACCGACATGGACTGTCTCTCTTCAGCTTTTCCCCAAGCACCGGTCTGGCTAAATCGCCATTCAGATACTTTTGCAGCTTCACCAGAGACGTATGGCGCCTGTCACGGCAATCATTTTAACCTTGATTTTGGCGCTCGAAGACGAATTTTTTGGCTGAATTCGGGCAATTGCGCGGCTTTGTCCCACAATGGAACCGAATAGGCGCCATTCCCCAACAGTGGTTAACGCCCGGCGCTCATTTTGAGGGGTCGAACAGCCCGCCCTGCGCCCCGTTCGGCGAATCGGCAGGCGGAGCGATACCAAGGTGCGTCCAGCCGGCATCGTTGAGGCAGCGCCCGCGCGCGGTGCGGGCCACCAGGCCCAGCTGGATCAGGTACGGCTCGATCACTTCTTCCACCGTGTCGCGCGGTTCGGAAAGCCCCGCTGCCAGCGTCTCCACCCCCACCGGACCACCCTTGTAGATATCGGCGATCATGGTGAGATAGCGCCGGTCCATCGCATCAAGGCCCAGCCCGTCAATCTCCAGCTTCGTCAGCGCCGCATCGGCGACCGGAGCGGTAACCAGCCCGTCCCCATCGACATGGGCAAAATCGCGCACGCGGCGCATCAGCCGCCCGGCCACGCGCGGTGTGCCGCGGCTGCGGCGGGCAATCTCGCGCGCGCCCGCGGGGTCCATGTCCAGCCCGAGCAGGCCGGCACCGCGCCTCACCACCAGCTCCAGCTCGTCCACGGTGTAGAAATTAAGCCGCACGGGAATGCCGAACCGGTCGCGCAGGGGCGTGGTCAGCAGGCCTTGCCGCGTGGTCGCCCCCACCAGCGTGAACGGCGGCAGATCGATCCGCACACTGCGTGCCGATGGCCCCTCGCCGATGATGATATCGAGCGCGCGGTCCTCCATCGCCGGATAGAGGATTTCCTCGACCACCGGGTTGAGGCGGTGAATCTCGTCAATGAACAGCACGTCATGCGGTTCAAGATTGGTCAGCAGGGCGGCAAGGTCGCCCGCCTTGGCGATCACCGGCCCGCTGGTGGCGCGAAAGCCCACGCCCAGCTCCTTGGCCACGATCTGCGCCAGCGTGGTCTTGCCAAGGCCGGGCGGGCCGAAGAACAGCACATGGTCCATCGCCTCTGCGCGGGACCTGGCCGCCTCGATAAACACGCGCAGGTTTTCGCGCGCCGCCTCCTGCCCCACGAATTCGCGCAGGGTCTTGGGACGCAGGGCCGCATCCGGGTCTTCCGGCTGGCGATCGGGGGCAAGATCGGGGTTGGCGCTCATCAGGACGGGTTGAGCGTATAGCCGCGTTGCTGGAGCAGGGCATGCGCAGTCATGGCCGACAGCGCCAGCTGCACACCGGGTGCGATTTCGGACTTGGCGATGCCCATCCCCGCCGCGCTCTGGCCGCACAGATAGATCTGCACGCCGTGCTGCGTCAGCGCCGCGATCAGCGGGAGGTTGATGTTTTCCGCCCCATCGAAGCGCGCCGCATAAGCCTGCGCATTCAGCAGGTCATTGCCCGCGCGCCCATGCACCACGATCGCTACCTGCACGCGCTCCTCCGGCACGCCATTTCGCACATGCATGTTGATGAAGCGCGCCGCACTGTCGAGCGAGCGATTGAGCGCGCCCACATCCGCCTGATCCGCCACATCGAAAGCCACCCGCAGCGCCAAGTCCTGTGGCAACTCCATGTCGTAATCGACATCGGCGACCCGGCCATATTCGGTGAATACCGGCCCCATCGTGAAGCCCGCCGGCTGCTGCGCATAAGCGCCTGTGGCGAAAGCCAAGCCAGCAAGGCCAAGTGCGACATTCCTGATTATACGCATGGTCGGTTTGCCTCCTTCAGTGGGGTTTCGATAAACCAATCGTCATGGTGAACTTGTTTCAGCATCCATCCAGCGGCACAATCCCGTGCATGCAATTCGAACGCAACCCGTGCGCCTATATCCTCGCCAGCGGGCATTACGGAACGCTCTACATTGGCGTCACGTCGGACCTGATGGGACGGCTGCACCAGCACCGGAGCGGAACCACAGGCGGCTTCACCGGGCGCTATAAAATCCACCGCCTCGTCCATTTCGACATGTTCGACACCATGGAGGCTGCCATCGCGCGCGAGAAGCAGCTCAAGAACTGGCACCGGCAGTGGAAGATCAATTTGATCGAAACTGGCAATCCGCATTGGGAAGACTTGGCCGTTGGCTTGGGCTTTGATCCGCTTGAGCAGCGCGCGCCGGGAGATGGATCCTGAAACGAGTTCAGGATGACGGGAAGGATCGGATTCCATCACCCCGCCGCCCTCTTCAGCGCCGCCTTGATCAGTGCGTTCAAATCCGCGCCTTCGCCCAGATCGCTCTGCGCTCCAGCCACGGCACTCGCCGCCACGGCCGGCTTGAAACCCAAACTCTGCAAGGCTGACACGGCATCGGCGCTTACTCCGCCAGCAGGCGCAACAAAGCCTCCGCCGACAGCCCCGCCACCTGGAAGCGCGCCAGCCTTGTCCTTCAGTTCATTGACGATCCGCCCTGCCAGTTTCGGCCCCACGCCCTGCGCGCGGGCCACGGTGGCGGCATCCTGCGCGGCGCAGGCATCGCGCAGTTCGGCGGTGGAGAGGGCCGAAAGGATGGCGAGGCCGACCTTGCTGCCCACGCCCTGCACCGAATTGAGCAGACGGAACCAGTCGCGCTCTCCCGCGTCGGCAAAGCCGAGCAGGCGCATGTCGTTCTCGCTCACCTGCAGATCGGTGTAGACCACGCAGGCCTGCCCCCGCTCTCCCAGTGCGCTGAGCGTGCGGTTGGAGCAATGGACCAGATAGCCCACGCCCTGCACATCGATCACCGCCCAGTCTTCACCGGTTTCATCGAGCAGGCCTTTGAGCTTTGCGATCATGTTATGTTCTTGCCTCACAGGCGGTGCGGGGTCCAGAGAATATGGACATCTGATTGTGGACACCGGCGAAGTCTTGCGCCAACAGCATCGCCATGAGCGTAAACACATTTGGCAGGGTTTTGCGGTTTACCACCTGGGGCGAGAGCCACGGGCCGGCGCTGGGCGCGGTTGTGGACGGGTGTCCGCCGGGATTGGCGCTGGACGAAGCGGCGATCCAGCCCTTCCTCGACGCGCGCCGTCCGGGCACCAGCAAATACACCACGCAGCGGCAGGAGGCGGACCAGGTCCGCATTCTTTCAGGCGTGTTTGCAGGCCCTGACGGAACGCAGCGCACCACCGGCACGCCGATCAGCCTGATGATCGAGAATACCGATCAGCGATCAAAGGATTATTCGGAGATCGCCCATGCATACCGCCCCGGCCATGCCGATTATGCCTATGATGCCAAATACGGCATTCGCGATTATCGCGGCGGCGGCAGGTCTTCCGCGCGCGAAACGGCGGCGCGGGTGGCCGCAGGTGCCGTGGCGCGGCTGGTGGTGCCCGAAGTGACCATCACCACCTATGTCTCCGAAATTGGCGGCGATGCGATCGACATGGGCAATTTCGATGCCGGCCAGATCGGCCAGAACCCGTTCTTCTGTCCCGACGTGGAAGCGGTGAAGCGCTGGGAAAAGCTGGTGGATGATTGCCGCAAGGACGGATCGTCTTTGGGCGCGGTTGTCGAATGCGTGGCCACGGGCGTTCCCGCGGGCTGGGGCGCACCGGTCTATGCCAAGCTGGATGCAGACCTTGCCGCTGCCATGATGGGCATCAATGCGGTGAAGGCGGTCGAGATCGGCGAAGGTTTCAACGCCGCCCGCCTGCGCGGTGAGGACAATGCCGACGAGATGCGTCCGGGCGCAGCAGGCGAAGGTCCGGAATTCCTCGCCAATCATGCCGGCGGCATTGCGGGCGGCATTTCCACCGGTCAGCCGGTGGTGTGCCGGGTGGCGTTCAAGCCGACCAGTTCCATCCTGATCCCGCGCGCGTCGATCAATTCAGCTGGCGAAGAGACGACCGTGCGCACCAAGGGCCGCCATGACCCTTGCGTGGGAATCAGGGGCACACCCGTGGTCGAAGCGATGATGGCGCTGGTGCTGGCGGACCACAAAATGCTCCACCGTGCGCAATGTGGCTGAGGTGTGTGGTTGAGGTGTGTGGTTGAGCCCGGTGGCCAAGGCGTAAACAACGCTGTCGTTGCAATTATCGCAACAGGTGTTGCAATAAACTGAACGCTTACGGATATGATCGATTGCGTCGATCTATCCAATCGTAACAAAGCCCTTTTCAGATCAGTCCTGCCTCCTATCTGGGCCGCGAGTTTCAAACCCGCGACAGGAGTTTTCACATGGGTATCATCGGCAGCACCATAAAGCCGTTCAAGGCCACCGCCTTCCAGGCCGGCAAGGACTTTTTCGACGTCACCGAAGCCGACATCTCCGGCAAGTGGGCGATCTTCTTCTTCTACCCGGCCGATTTCACCTTCGTGTGCCCGACCGAGCTGGAAGACCTGAACGAGAAGTACGACATGCTGCAGAGCATGGGCGTGGAAGTGTTCGCCGTGTCGACCGACACGCATTTCAGCCACAAGGCTTGGCACGACACGTCCGAGAAGATCGGCAAGATCAACTATGCCTTCCTGGGTGACCAGCTGCACACGCTGTCCAACAACTTCGGCGTTCTGCGCGAAGAAATGGGCCTGGCCGACCGCGCGACCTTCGTGATCGATCCCGATGGCGTGATCCAGATCATGGAAATCACCTGCGAAGGCGTTGGCCGCAACGCCAACGAACTGACCCGCAAGATCAAGGCGGCGCAGTACGTCCGTAACAACCCGGGCCAGGTTTGCCCGGCTGCGTGGGAAGAAGGCGCCGATACGCTTGCTCCCTCGCTCGACCTTGTCGGCAAGATCTGATCTCGCTGACTTGAACCGCCCGTCGCCCCCCGACGGGTCGCATGAACGGTCCGGGGTATTCCCCTCCCCCCCCTCCCGGAAGCCCCGGACCGTTTTTTTGCACTGACCAACCCCGGCAGAGGAAACCGATATGCTTGATGCAAACCTGACCCAGCAGCTGCAGCAATATCTCGGCAACCTGCGCGAGCCGATCGAGCTTGTCGCCAGCCTTGGCAATGATCCCAAGTCGGCCGATACGCGCGCGCTGCTGGAACAGATTTCCGCGCTTTCTGACAAGGTCACCGCCTCTTTCGACGGCGACCATGAGCGCAAGCCCAGCTTCATCATCCGCCGCGCATCCGATGCCAGCAAATGGGTTCGCTTCGGCGGCCTGCCGATGGGGCACGAATTCACCTCGCTGGTGCTGGCCCTGCTGTGGGCCGGCGGTCATCCGCCCAAGGTCGAACCTGAAATTCTGGAGCAGATTGCCGCGCTGGAAGGCGATTATGCCTTCGAGATGTTCTTCTCCCTGTCCTGCCACAATTGCCCGGACGTGGTGCAGGCGCTGACGCTGCTGGCACTGTTCAACCCGCGCATCACCGCCACGCTGATCGAAGGCGGAACCTTTCAGGACGAGGTGGAGGAACGCGGCGTGATGGCCGTGCCCGCAACCTTCCTGAACGGTGAGATGTTCGCCAGCGGCAAGATGAGCGTGGAGGAGCTTCTGGCCAAGCTGGACGGCAATGCCTCCGCCCGCGCCGCAGCCAGGATCGCCGAAAAGAAGCCGTTTGAAGTGCTCATTGTCGGCGGCGGTCCCGCTGGCGCCGCTGCCAGCGTCTATACCGCGCGCAAGGGCTTCAGCACCGGCATCGCGGCAGAGCGGTTCGGCGGACAGGTGCTGGACACCATGGGCATCGAGAACTTCATCTCCGTCCCCTATACCGAAGGCCCCAAGCTGGCCGCCCAGTTGGAAGCGCATGTCGGCGAATATGATATCGACGTGATGAACTTGCAGACCGCCACCAGGCTGATCCCCGCTGCCCAAAAGGGCGGCTATCACGAAGTGGTGATGGACAATGGCGCATCGCTGAAGGCGCGCACGGTGATCCTTTCCACCGGCGCGCGCTGGCGCAACCTGGGCGTTCCGGGCGAGCAGGAATATCGCAACAAGGGCGTGGCCTATTGCCCGCATTGCGACGGCCCCTTGTACAAGGGCAAGCGCGTAGCGGTGATCGGCGGCGGCAACAGCGGCGTCGAGGCTGCAATCGATCTTGCCGGGATCGTCGGCCATGTCACGCTGGTGGAATTCGACAGCAAATTGCGCGCGGACGAAGTGCTGCAACGCAAGCTGCGATCGATGGCCAATGTCGACATCATCGTATCGGCGCAGACCACGCAGATCAGCGGCGATGGCACCAAGGTGGACGGCCTGCTCTACAAGGACCGCGACACCGGCGCCGAAAAGCGCGTCGACCTGGAAGGTGTGTTCGTCCAGATCGGCCTGGTGCCCAACACCGAATGGCTCAAGGACAGCGGTATCGCGCTGAGCAAACATGGCGAGATCGAGGTGGACAATCATGCCGCCACCAATCTGAATGGCGTGTTTGCCGCAGGCGATTGCACCACCGTTCCCTACAAGCAGATCATCATCGCCATGGGCGATGGATCGAAGGCTGCCCTGTCCGCCTTCGACTATCTGATCCGCAACGAAAAGGTCGAGGATCTGGCCGAAGCGGTCTGACCCCACACCCTTCAAGGCAATACATCATCCCGCCCTCGCCCATGCAGCGAGGGCGGGATTTTTGCGTCTGGTCGCAGCCAAAATTCGTTTTGCCGCAAAATGGCAAAATCGATCAATGAATGCCAACTAATCGATTGGACGCATCATCGCGGAAGGGTCATCTTGCACAGGTAGGATTGATTGGGACACGAGTCCCTGTGTGAGGAGAGATGGAAATGGATGCAAAGACAGGTGAAATGAGCGGGTGCCCGTTTGGCGGCAGTGGCGGCGTACGGTCGCTTCTGGGCCGCACCAATCGTGATTGGTGGCCCGATGCCCTGCAGCTGGAAATTCTCCACCCGAACGGCGGATCGACCGATCCGATGGGCGAAGATTTCGATTATGCCGAAGCCTTCAACGCGCTCGACTATAATGCGCTCAAGGCCGACCTGACCGCGCTGATGACCGACAGCCAGGATTGGTGGCCGGCTGACTATGGCCATTATGGCCCGTTCTTCATCCGCATGGCCTGGCACGCCGCCGGCACCTATCGCACCGGTGACGGGCGCGGCGGTGCAGGCAGCGGGCAGCAGCGCTTTGCTCCGCTCAATTCCTGGCCGGACAACGGCAACCTGGACAAGGCACGCCGCCTGCTGTGGCCGATCAAGCAGAAGTACGGCAAACACATCAGCTGGGCCGACCTGTTTATCCTCACCGGCAATGTCGCCATTGAGAGCATGGGCGGTCCCACCTTCGGCTTCGGCGGCGGTCGCAAGGACGTGTTTGAGCCTGAGACCGTCTATTGGGGCACGGAAGAACTGTGGGTCGATCAGGGCGCCGAAACGCGCATCATCCCCGATGAAGGCAAGGCGCTGGATAACCCGCTCGCGGCGATCCAGATGGGCCTGATCTACGTCAATCCGGAAGGTCCGGGCGGCAATCCCGATCCGCTGCTGTCAGCGCGCGATATGAAGGAAACCTTCGCCCGCATGGCCATGAATGACGAGGAGACGGTGGCGCTTACCGCCGGTGGCCACGCATTCGGCAAGGCGCACGGAATGGTCCCGCCAGACCAGCTGAGCGGCAGCCCGGAAAGCGGCGCGCTGGAAATGCAGGGCTTTGGCTGGGCAACCGATCCCGATCAGATCGCCAAGGGTCACATCACCACTTCGGGCATTGAAGGCGCATGGTCGAACCATCCCACCCAGTGGGGCGGCGACTATTTCCGCCTGCTGTTCAAATATGACTATGAGCTGGTGAGAAGTCCGGCAGGTGCCCAGCAGTGGCAGCCGATAAATCAGTCGGAAGAGGACATGGCGCCCGATGCGCGCGATCCGTCCAAGAAGGTTCCGACCATGATGACCACAGCCGACATGGCGCTGAAGATGGACCCGGATTATCGCAAGATTTCCGAACGCTTCCGCGACGATCAGGCTGCGCTGGACGATGCTTTCGCCCGTGCATGGTTCAAGCTGTGCCACCGCGACATGGGGCCAAAGGTGCGTTACCTCGGCCCGGAAGTTCCGGCTGAAGACCTGATCTGGCAGGACCCCGTTCCCGCCGGTACCATGCCTTCGGATGCAGATGTATCTGCCTTCCAGTCAGCCATTCTGGCTAGCGGTCTTTCCGTCAGAGAGCTGGTCAAGGCAGCATGGGCTTCGGCATCCAGCTTCCGCAATTCGGACAATCGTGGCGGCGCCAATGGTGCCCGCGTGCGGCTTGCTCCGCAGAAGGACTGGAAGGTCAACGATCCGCAGGAACTGGCGAAGGTTCTGGCCAGGATCGACGAGCTGCGCGGCAATCTGTCGATGGCAGACGCGATCGTGGCAGCCGGCAGTGCGGCGGTTGAAAAGGCCGCCAAGGATGCGGGCTTTGATGTCAGCGTTCCGTTTACGGGCGGTCGCGGCGATGCCAGCCAGGAGCAGACCGATGCTGAAAGCTTCGAGCCTCTCGAGCCCTTTGCCGATGGCTTCCGCAACTATCTGAAGACCAAGGCAAGCGTGAAGACGGAGGACATGCTGGTCGATCGCGCCCAGCTGCTCGGCCTCTCGATTCCCGAGATGACCGTGCTGGTCGGCGGCATGCGCGCGCTTGGCGCGGTCAGCGATCATGCCGATCACGGTTCGCGGATCGGCGTCCTCACCGATCGTCCGGGCCAGCTGACCAATGACTTCTTCGTCAACCTGCTCGACATGGGCACGGTGTGGAAGGTTGTCGACAACAGCGGTGACGAGGAGTTCGTCGGCACTGATCGCAAGACCGGTGCGGAAAAGTGGCGTGCCACGCGCGCCGACCTCGTCTTCGGGGCAAATTCGCAGCTTCGCGCCCAGGCCGAAGTCTATGCCGAAGACACCAGCCGCGAGAAGTTCGTGACCGACTTCATCAAGGCCTGGACCAAGGTGATGAACGCCGACCGCTTCGATCTGAAGTAAGTCCCGCACCAATCAGCAAAAGCCCCCGGCAGCGATGTCGGGGGCTTTTTCGTGGGCGTCTGGATTTGGGAGGAAAGCGGACATTGCAGGCGGTCACCGAGGCCACGGGGTTGGGACCGGGAGCGGGCAGTCGGCTTACAGGCAAGTTGCCGTGATAGTAAAACGAGGCGCCCTTTCGCGCACCATCCAGTTTTTGATAGGATGACAGCTTGTTGCAGGCCTGTGGCCAAGCTCCTTGACTTCGAACTCTACATAAGTTGATATGCTTTCATGTCTCGCAACAGACCGCCTTCCAAGCAGATGTTCATCCTGTTGGACGCGTTCTCCAAAAGGACACAGCAATGGCGTCATGGCTATGACCTGATGAAGGAAACCGGCCTTTCGTCAGGTACTCTCTACCCTCTGCTGATGCGCATGGCCGACAAGGGACTTGTCGAAGCCGAATGGCGTGATCCGGAACGGCCTGGTCGGCCTGCGCGCCACGCTTACCGGTTGACCCCTGCAGGGATCGCCCTCGCGCAGACGGTCGAATGCTCCGGCGCCGACATTCCTGCCAAGAGCGCCCTCGCATGACGGCGCCTGTTTCACGGGCCGTGGTTTGGCTCGCCAGCTGCTGTCTCGGCGAGTGTCGCCGTGAGTGGGCACTCGCCATGAGGGCCGAGTTTCACGTGGCGGTACTGGAGGGGCGGCCTTTCGCATTCGCGGCCGGTTGCCTGGTCGCAGCGTGGAGCGAGATGCCGAACCATGGGGAAGGGCGCCTTGTCCTGACGAACTACGCGGTCGCGCTGGGCTTGCTAATTCCCATGGCGGTTCTCCAGTTCGCGCTGGCGTTCGGTTCTTCATCGGTATTCTTCGGAGGGGAAGCATTCAGCAGCGTCCTCCTGGCCGGTGCCACGCACCACCCCCTGCTTGCCTCGTCCCAGATCAAAGCTGCACCGTGCCTGCTGGCTCTTTGGCTCATGCTCGGCACCGGTCACTTGCACCTTGCGTGGGCGCTCGTCGAGCGCAACTGGGCACGCGTGGTCAAGGTCAGCGCCTTCGTCGGCGCGACCCTTGTAGCCTTATTCATTATCACGGGAGCACTGTTTCTCGACGAAACCTTCGTGATCCTGCAGGCGGCGGCGCTGGCGATTGAACTTTCGGTTCTCATCGTCGTCGCACGGCAGCATGCGCGGATATTTCCGAATGCGGACGCGGAAATTCCCGCGCGGTAATCTCTTCAGCATCACCCTGACAGGCAGAGGACCGTAACGGCCGCACCCGTCATGCTTGACTCTTAACTCTACATATGTTGCTATAACTCTCACATGTTTGATGAGGGCCGATTGCCGGGTCGCATCGGGGGAGGAGGAGTTATCGATGGCCAAGGCCTTGCTATGGTCGCTCTGCACCTACCTGGTGCTCAAGTTCCTCCAGTACTTTTTTGTTGCCCGGCCGGGGTTTGGAACTGCCGAGCCGACGTTCCGGGACAAGCTCCTGCGCGGCGAACCGCTGCTGTTCATCGTCGCCTGCGCGCTTGCCGTGCCAGCCGCGCTGTGGAGTACCTGGTATTTCCAGCGCGGTTTCGAGCGCGGTCTGGAGCACTCGGCAGACTGCTTTGGAAGAGTTGGCGCTTTGCAGAGCCTCGGAGAGCTCGAAAGAGAATTCGATCCGCTGCGAGTCTCCCGAGGGGTCCAAGCGGCAAGACAGTCGGTATTTCAGGCTGAGGAGTGGCTCGAACTGACGCCTGATGACGCCGAAAAGCTGATGGCCGACAAACTGAATTTCTACACCCGGCGGTATTCCACCTTGTCGCGACAAGGCGATCGCCGGGAAATACGCGCTCTGGCAGCCGCGATCGAGCGCTGCTTGAGCGAGCCGCTCATCGACTTTTGACCGACACTGCAATGAGGAGGGTTTGGCATGCTCAAACGAATGTCTTTCGCGATCGTGACCATGATAGTCACGGAGCCTTTGAACACGCTGCCGGCCGTTGCCCAATCGACAGCAGCCCCGGCCGATCCCACTGTGTCGGTGGCGAGAGAGGTGCTCGAACGCTACGCCGGCCGCTACCAGCTCAACGACACGATCGTAACGGTAACGGTGACCGAAGACGGTCGGATGAACATCCAACTGGCTGGCCAGCCCGCCGGACCGCCGATGCGGACGGTAAGTGCGAGCGAGTTCGCGAATGACGCGGCAGGAGTGCGTGTTTTCTTCGAAGACGAAGGCCCCAACACCACCCGGATCAGGAGCGTGTATAATGGTAGCGAAGTCGTCGGCACCCGAATTGCCGACGCGCCGGACCTTGCCTCTGCGACTGCGCCCTTTTCCGACTTGCTCGACGGGGCAGCGCGGCAGGCAGTGGTGACGCAACTCGCAATGGCGTTGCGCGACCGCTATGTATTCCCTGACGTCGGCGAGCAGGCTGCCGAACAGATCGACGCCGCGCTCGCGGCCGGCGAATACGACAGCTTAGGCGATCCCGCGGCGTTCGCAGCGCGGCTGAGCTCCGACGTGAGAGCCATTGCGCACGACAAACACCTCGTGATCAGTTCGATGAGCGCCCTTCCATCCGCGCCTGCGTCAGCCGGGACGGCATTGCCGCGCTCGGAAAGCGGTATCGTGCGGGCCGACATGCTTGCTGGGGGTATCGGCTACCTAGAGGTGGTCGCATTTCCGCGACGAGCAGGTTTCAAGCCGCCGATCGACAGGGCCATGTCGAGCCTTGCAGATTGCAGCGCTCTGATCATCGACCTGCGTCGTAACATCGGCGGTTTGCCCGAGGGGGTCGCATATCTGGTCAGCTTCCTGCTGCCGGGGGACGAGACAGTGCACATCAACGACGTCATCACTCGCATCGCGGGGACCAACGACTTCGACCGCGAATCCTTTACGAGTCAGCCAACACCGGTGAGCTTCGCCGATCGCCCCGTCTACGTACTGACCAGCAGCCAAACCTTCTCGGGAGGCGAGGAGTTCGCCTACGACGTCAAATCACTCGGCCTCGGCGTGCTCGTAGGTGAACTTACGGCCGGTGGTGGCAATCTGACAGGGCCAGCGCCGCTCGGTAATGATTTGATCGCGATGATCCCGCTGGCGCGAGCGGAGAACGCGTTCACAAAGGGCAACTGGGAAGGTCACGGTGTCGAGCCCAACGTGGCGGCGCCCGCTGCCGACGCACTTGGAGTCGTGCTGCAAATGCTTGGCCAGGATGCCGTGTCCGATATCGCCGCGGCCTCGCAGCGAAACGTATTCACGCCGCGCACCGCTCCCCTTCCCGGCTCTGAAGCGGCGCTGCGCTCTATAGTGGCAGGCGTCACGAATGAGCCACCAGACTTGACCGCAATGAACCCCCGGCAGGCCGATATGTTGCGCCCTCAACTGCCAGCGCTGCAGGCCCAGCTTCGCCCCTTGGGCGAGATCAGGTCAGTCAGCTTCATCGGACCGGGCTTGCCGACCGGAGACGCCTTCGAAGTTGCCTTCGCCAATGGAACACGAGTGATGACAGTGATGCTGGATCCGGAGGGACTTCTGGTTGGCTGGCAGACCGGACCGAGTTCGCCGGGTGGTTAGCGAAGATTTAGGGACACCACGCCAAGTTACGTTCGCACAGCGAGAACACCCGCAATGTGTTCCCTTTGAATCGTTAGCGGACATCGGGCCCGCAGATAAACGAATGTCCACTTCAAGGTAGCGGACAGACTTCCTTTCATATCTTGGAAGAGGGCGCAAAGCTGCCGAACCAGTGAAGCAACGCAATCGGCCGGCATGTAGACCGTCCTTGAATTACCCCCGCCGCCGCAGCACCAGATAGAGCGCGCCCTCGCCCCCGTGGCGGCGGTGCGCTTTGCGGATGGCGGCGATGTCACTGCCATGCGGTCCGGCGGCCAGCCAGTCGAGGATCTTGGCGCGGATCGCGCCGCGCCGATCTCCCCGGTCCGCGGCATCGACCGGGCGGGACTTGCCGGTAATGACCAGCACCAGCCGCGCCCCCATCGCCTTGGCCTGCATCAGTCCCTGATCCAGCCGCCTGTGCGCCTGATCGAGCGTGTGGCCATGCAGGTCGAGGGTGAATTCCGGCTCTGTCGACGTGCGCGCCAGGCGCCGCTCCCAGTGCGAATCAAGCCCCGTACCCGGCGCATGCACCGGTGCCGGAACCGATGCGGGCGCGGCCTTCACCAGCGGCGGGGGGACGCGGCCCTTCACCTTGCGCGGCGGGGATGACCGTGGATGGGGCATGGGCGTGGCGGCTGGCGGATGGACCAGCGGCACGGGCTTTGGCGTGGCGCGCTTTTCCAGCGGGGTCACACTTTGCGCCAGCCTGGCCCATAGCGCAGCCTCTTCCGCGCTCAGTCCGCGGGGTGATTTCATCGTACGCCCAGTCGGTCCAGCGTCCCGCGCGGCAGGAAGATAGTGGCTTCACCACGCGCGCTCATGCCGCCGGCAATCTCTCGCGCCTGATCGCCTGCACCCCAGAATGTGTCAAACCTGTTGGCACCGCGAATGGCTCCGCCGGTATCCTGCGCCACCCATAATCCGCGCGCTTCCACGCGGTCAGTGGACAGGAACACGGGCGCACCATAGGGCACGAATTTCGGGTCCACCGCGACCGAGCTTTCCCCGCGCACGGGCACGCCGATGGAGCCCAGCGGACCATCGCCGGTCAGTTCGGTAAAGAACACCCAGCTTTCATTGAGGCGCATCAGCGCGGCGCCATCTTCGGGGTTTTCGCGGATATATTGCATGATGCCCTGCATCGATCCGGCATATTTGCCGGGGCCTTCGCCCAGCAGCCCGCGTTCGCGCATCACCCCGCCAATGCCGGTGTAGCCGTGGCCGTTCTGCCCGGCATAGCCGATGCGGATCACGTCGCCTTCCGGCGTGATCAGGCGGCCGGACCCCTGCACCTGCAGGAAGAAGAATTCCACCGGGTCTGCCGCCCAGGCGATTTCCAGCCCGCGCCCGGCCAATGCGCCATCCTCGATCTGGGCGCGGGTGTAATATTCCACGAAATTGCCGCTGGCATCGTAGCGGCCCAGAGGCGCACGCCCTGTCCGCTCACCTTCCGGCACGCCGTCCGGCCATGCACGGACCAGATCATCGGGGACGCGGTAGACAGGCACGTCAAATCCCACACGGCGCGTGCGCGAACCGCTGATCTCGGGCTCAAAATAACCGGTGGCAAAGGCCGCGCCATCGCCCACGCGCGCAGCCTCAAAATAGGTTTCGAAGAAGCGCGCAGCCTCCGTGCGCGGCCATGCGGCGGCGCTGCGACAGGAAGGCTGCCAATCGGTGGGGCGGGTGAGGCCAGAGGCATCCTGGCGGCTGGTGACGACGCCGCAGCTTTGGGTGAAGGCATCCAGCGCATCGGCACTGTCACGCGGCAGCAGGCCAAAGCTGACAATCGCCGGACCGCGCGCAACACCCAGCAGCGCAGCCGATGCGCCAGCAGGAGCAGCGGGACCGGTAGCGGGCCTGCCGCCGGGCACCAGGCTGGCGCAAGCGGCCAGCAGGGCCAGCGACATTGCCGTGGCAAGGGACTTCTTTGGCAGGGAAAGGCGCGCGTGTGGCATCACCCGCGCTCCTCGTCTCAAGCGGCGTCGGTTTCGTCGAGCAGCCAATCGGGATCAGCACTGCGAACGTCGCGGCTGAAGGTCCAGATATCGCGGCTCTCCACGGCATCATCCAGCGATCCGCCGATCATATTGCCATCCTTGTCGCGGGTGAGGGCGGCAATATCGGCTACGAAGCGAACGGCGATACGCGCCATCCGGCCTTCCAGCACGGCTGAATGGACCGTAGTATCCTCAATCCGCACCAGCCGGTTCTCCAGCGTTTCACCGGCTTTTTCGCGGGCATCGATGGCGGCCACGAAGCTGGCATAGACATCATCGTCGCACAGCTGTTTCAGCTCTTCCTTGTCACCGCGCCAGAAAGCTTCCAGCACCATGCCATAGGCGCCCTTGGCACCTTCGAGGAAGGTCAGCAGGTCGAACCGGCGATCCACGGCGGAAATTTCGCGCAGGCCCTGTTCGATGGCGGGCGGGAAACCGGCGATCTGGCGTTCATTGCGCACCAGCTCTGCCACTGGCGCGGGCGCGCTTTGCGGTTGGCGCTCCTCTCCCAGCTCATATCCCTTGGGCACGATTTCTTCCTCATGCTCTGCACGGCGGCCAAGCACGGAATAGAGTCGCATGCCCAAAAAGGCAGCGATCATGGCGAGGATGACAATTTCAACAATCACAGGCATTTCCCGATTCGCGAGCGGCGATTTTCTGCTATCTGCCGCAAACAATGCAATTGTGACCCAGATAGGGTTCAATTACAAATGGACAACGACCAATCCGGTAACAAAACCGCGAGGCGGATCAAAGCTGCAACAATCGGGCATAATACAGGCTGAATAGCCCAACTCCTGACCCAACTCCCGACCCAACTCCCGACATTGCGGGCGCGGCGCGCGGGTGCTAGGCGCGCCAGCCAGTGCGATAACCATTCATCCAGCGCCGCCACCACGCGCGGCACAAGCGTTACGAAAGACGATAATCATGGCCGAAGAAGGCGACGTTCTCACCAATCTCAACACCAATCCTGCTGCCAATGGCGCGGATACCCAGCCTGTGGCCGGCGTTATCTCGCAATATGTGAAGGACCTTTCGGTAGAGAATCCCAAGGCTCCCGAAAGCTTCCAGTGGAACAGCCAGCCGGAAATGGACGTGCAGTTCAACATTGCCGCGCGCAAGGTGAACGAGGAAGTGTCCGAGGTGGAACTGAAGATTTCCGCCACCGCCAAGACTGCCGAGGGCATTGCCTATATCGTGGAACTGGCCTTCTGCGGGCTGGTGGGCATGCGCAACATGCCTGAAGACCAGATGCACGCCTTCACCTATGCCGAAGCGCCGCGCATCCTGTTCCCCTTCGCCCGCCGGGTGATTGCCGATGCGGTGCGCGATGCCGGTTTTGCGCCGCTGCTGCTCGATCCGATCGATTTCAACGGCCTGTACATCAACCAGCTGCGCAACAAGCAGGCGCAGGATGCTGCGCAGGCTGGCGGCGAGGCTGCTGCCCCCACCGGCGACGAGAACTGATCCGGACCTGATGGCGGGCCAGCTGCAATGAGCCTGGTCAGGAATGTCGGCACGATCGGCGGACTGACAGCAGTCAGCCGCGTGTTCGGCTTTGCCCGAGACATGCTGGTGGCGCGCGTGCTTGGCGCAGGGATGGCGGCCGATGCCTGGCAGCTGGCCTTCACCCTGCCCAACACCTTCCGCCGCCTGTTTGCAGAAGGCGCCTTCTCGGTCGCCTTCGTGCCGATGTACACCCGCCGACTGGGCGAGGACGACGATGGCGCGGCGGCGCAGAAATTCGCCAGTGACGTGCTGGCGATCTTCGTCTGGGTGCTGCTGGGCTTTTCCGCGATCTGCATGATCGTCATGCCCGGCATCGTGTGGGCGCTGGCCCGCGAATATCAGAACGTGCCCGGCAAGTTTGAACTGGCGACCAACCTTTCGACCATCACCTTCCCATATCTGGGGCTGGTGAGCCTTGTGGCGATGCTGTCGGGCGTGCTCAATGCGCGGTCAAAGTTCGCGCCCGGCGCCATTGTTCCCGTGCTGCTCAACATCACGCTGATCACCGGCATTCTGGCCGGCTGGTACTGGCGGGAGAATATCGGCGGCGGCGATGTGGCGGTGGCCTATGCGCAGGCAATCGCGCTGGCGCTGGCCGGTGTGGTGCAGCTGCTCTACATGTTCTGGGCCACACGCAAGGCAGGCGTACGTTTCAAGGTGCATCTGCCGAAGATCACGCCCGATGTGAAACGCATGGGCATGCTGATCCTGCCCGCCACCTTTGGCGCGGGGATTTACCAGATCAGCCAGCTGGTCGACACCTTCTTTGCCACCAGCCTGCCGCAGGGCTCGCTCACCCTGCTCAAGCTGGCAGACCGGCTCAACCAGATGCCGCTGGGCATTTTCGGCATTGCGCTGGGCACGGCAATCCTGCCGATGCTGGCGCGCCATATCCAGGCGGACAACAAGTCCGAAGCGCAGCGCCTGCAAAGCAATGCGGTGGAGATCGCCATGCTGCTGTGCCTGCCGTCCGCCGTTGCGCTGGCGATCTGCGCCCCGGCCTTCACCACCGGCATTTTCCAGGGCGGCAAGATGACCGCAGCCGATACCGCGATCATGGGCAATATCGTCATGGCGCTGGTGGCGGGCCTGCCTGCCTATGTGCTGGTCAAGGTGTTCCAGCCCGCCTTCTTCAGCCGCGAGGATACGCGCACGCCGGTGTTCGTCGCCGCCGGAGCGCTGACATTCAACATTGCGCTCAACTTCTATGTCGTGCCGCGGTTCGGCATTGTCGGGCTGGCGGCAGCCACCGCCATCACCTCCTCGCTCAACGTGGCGACCCTGATGACCATCCTGCACATCCGCGGCTGGTTCGATGTCAGCAGGAAATTGCTCGGGCGGATCATGCGGCAGGCTCTGGCCTGCGCGGTAATGGCGGCGCTGCTGTGGTTTCTAGTGCCTCTGCTGCAACCCTACTGGTCAGGCAGCGTGGTGGCCCGTGTGCTGGCGCTGGGCGGGCTGGTTACATCGGGCGCGATCACCTTCTTCGTCTTCGCCTATCTGCTCGGCGCGCTCGACAAGGACCTGATCGCTCAGCTACGGCGCAAGCCCAAGGCGGCAGCCGCCGCCGATCCCAAGCCACAGGAATAATTCAGGACATATCATGCGCGTTGTATCCGGCATTCAGCCCACTGGTTCGCTTCATCTGGGAAATTACCTGGGCGCGATCCGTAACTGGGTGCGCATGCAGGAAGAAATCACCGCGTCTGGCAATGGCCAGTGCCTGTTCTTCCTGGCGGATCTGCACGCCATATCCATGCCGCATGACCCGGCGGAGCTGAAGTCGGCCACGCTGGAAATGACTGCGGCGCTGGTGGCCTGCGGCGTCGATCCGCAGCGCTCGATCCTGTTCAACCAGGCGCAGGTGCCTGCCCATGCGGAGCTACAATGGCTGCTGACGGGAACTGCGCGGATGGGCTGGTTGAGCCGGATGACGCAGTTCAAGGACAAATCGGGCAAGAACCGCGAAGGCGCCAGCGTGGCGCTGTTCACCTATCCCGTGCTGCAGGCAGCGGACGTGCTGCTGTATCAGGCCACCCATGTTCCCGTGGGCGAAGACCAGAAGCAGCATCTGGAACTGGCGCGCGACATCGCGCAGAAGTTCAACGTCGATTTCGTGCCCGGCTATGCCGATCAGAACCAGGACGTGGCGGGCGTTTTCACCCTGCCCGATCCCTATATTCCGCCCTCTGCCGCGCGCATCATGTCGCTGCGCGATGGCAGCGCCAAGATGAGCAAGTCCGATCCTTCCGACATGAGCCGCATCAATCTGACCGATGATGAGGATCTGATGGCGAAGAAGGTGAAAAAGGCCAAGACCGATCCCGAGCCCCTGCCCGGCGAACTGGCGGGCCTCGCCGATCGGCCCGAGGCGCTCAACCTCGTCACCATCTTTGCCGCTCTGGCGGATATCGAGGCGGAGCAGGTGCTGGCGCAATATGGCGGGCAGGGCTTCGGCGCGTTCAAGCCTGCGCTGGCGGAGCTGATGGTGTCCACGCTGGGCCCGATCCGCAGCCGCTTTGTGGAGCTGAAATCGGACCGGGAATCGCTCGATGCGATTCTGGCCAGAGGCGCTGCACAGGCGCGTGAGATTGCCTCTCCCACGCTCAAGGCCGCCTATGATGCGCTGGGCCTGATCCGCGGGTAGCTCGCCGGAGCGCTGAAGGCGCTGTTATTGCTAGGTTTTCATTGAAAACCCATTCAATCGCGGTTCAGGCCGCGCTTGCTATTGCGCGTCCCATGATGAAGACTCACGTCTTCAGAACAAGGTCGCATCCGGGTGTGCAGCCCGGATCTACAGAGAGAAATACCATGTCCATATTCAGCAAGCTTACGCGCGGTTTGAAGCTGGCAGCGGTGCCGCTGATGCTGGGTGCGCTGGCCGCATGCGCCACCCCTTTCCGCGCCGACGTATCGCGCTTTCAATCACAACTTCCCGCCCCGCAGGGCCAGACCTTCGCGGTTGTGGCGGATGATCCGGCGCTGGCCGGCGGGCTGGAGTTCGCACTCTATGCCGATCAGGTCGAGGCCCAGATGGCCGCGCTGGGATACACCCAGGCCGCATCTCCCGAACAGGCCACGCTGCTGGTGCGTTTCGATTACGGGGTGGATAACGGGCGCGAGCGCGTTCGCTCGTCAGGCCTGCGCTATCGCGATCCCTTCTACAGCCCGTGGTACAGCTATTCACCGATCATCTACCGTGACCGGACCGGTCAGGCGCGCGTGGCCTATGTGCCCAATCGCCACTGGGGTTACGGCTTTCAGGACGATCTATTCGGTCGCTCCGACGTGGAAAGCTACACCATCTTCACCAGCGGCATTGAGCTGAAGATCGACGATGGCCAGACGGGTGAACGCCTGTTCGAAGGCAGTGCAGAGGCGGTTTCGACCACCGACCGGCTGCAATATCTGGTGCCCAATCTGATCGAGGCGATGTTTACCGATTTCCCCGGCAATTCGGGTGAGACGGTGCGCATCTCCATCGCGCCGGAAGACCAGCCGGTGCGCCGCGACAGCCGCGACTAGACAAACCAGACACCAGACTTCGGAGCATGGCTCCGGGGACGTCGGGCGGGCCTTCCTCTCCTTTTCGGGGCGGCAGGCCCGCCTTTTTTGTGGCCGCCTTTTCTTTCCGGGCCATTTGCGTCAATCTGCGCGCCAATGGGAAATGGGGAGAGAATGCGATGCGTATGATTCTGGTCGCTGCAGCGGCAATGGCACTGATGTCCTGCGGGGAGGCGGCAGAGCAGCCCGCAGCCGATGAGCAGGTCAGCTATCCCGGCGTGCCCGAGGAACAGGCTGCGCAAATTCGCGCGGCAGGCCAGGTGATCGATCCGGCCAGCTTCGATATCTTTGCCCCGCTGGTGCCCGCACCGCCTTATGACGATGTCTCGATTGCCGAGAATGTCGCCTATGGCAGCGATCCCGCGCAGATCCTCGACGTCTATACGCTCAACGCTGCGGCAGAGGGTGAGCGGCGTCCCGTGCTGCTGTATGTCCACGGCGGCGGCTTTGTCGGCGGCAGCAAGGTGGGTGCTTACTACCCGCAAAGCGCCACCGCATGGGCCGCGCGCAATGGCATGGTGGGCGTGAACATCGATTATCGCCTCGCCCCCGCCGCCGCCTTCCCCGCCGCGCGCAATGATCTGGCCGCCGCGATTCAGTGGGTGCGCGACAATATCGCCCAATATGGCGGCGATCCGGACAATATCGTGCTGTGGGGCCATTCGGCAGGGGCCGACCATGTGGCCGACTATGTCCAGCATACGGATTTACAGGGCGCGGAGGCTGCATCCGTCAAGGGAGCGCTGCTGCTGTCTCCCGCCTATGCGGCGGAAATGGCCGCAGAACCGCATGCCTATTATGGCACCGATGCATCATTGCAGACGATGGGGCCGGTGATCGATCGACTGGGTGCCAGCACCATTCCGCTGATGCTGGGCTATGCCGAATATGACCCGGACATGTTCCACACATTCGCTGAAGCCGCGCAGCAGCGGCTGTGCGCGGTGGACAGCGACACCAATTGCCCGATGGTGCTGATGCTGAAGGACCACAACCACATGACCGAAGGCGCAAGCATCGGTTCGGTTGACGAGAGCCTTTCCGGCCCGTTCCTGGCGTGGATGCGGGGGCTTTCCTGAGCCTTGCCTAAAGCGACGCGTGGCCGCCGGTGGACCCAAAGCCACCGGCGCCGCGTGCGGTATCGTCCAGTTCGTCAACTTCCTCCCAGCGCGCCAGCGTGACGGGGGAAACGACCAGCTGGGCGATGCGGTCACCGCGCTGGATGGTGAAATTGTCATCCGAATGGTTGATCAGGATCACCTTCACTTCACCGCGATAATCGGAGTCCACCGTGCCCGGCGTATTGGGGACGGTAATGCCATGCTTTAGCGCAAGGCCCGATCTTGGGCGCACCTGAATCTCGTAACCCGATGGAATGGCGACGGCGAAACCGGTGGCGACGGCGTGGCGCGTGCCGGGGCGCAGGATCACGCCCTCTGCGGCCAGCACATCCATGCCCGCCGCGCCTTGCGTGGCGTAGGCCGGCATATCCAGCCCGTGGCTGTGCGGCAGGCGCTTGATGCGCACGGGGACGCGCTCAGTCATGGGCGTTCAGGTGGTCGGCGATTCTCTCGACCAGTTTCCATGCCACATCCATCTTGCTCATCTGATCCCAATCCTCGACCTTGCGTTCACGGATAATGTGGACCTTGTTTTCGGTCCCGCCCATCACATCGCCAGACACATCGTTGGCAACAATCCAGTCCACGCCCTTGCTCTTGCGCTTCTTGCGCGCATTCTCGACCACGTTCTCCGTCTCGGCGGCAAAGCCGATCAGCAGGTCGGGCCGCTTGGAACTGGCGGAAACCATCGCCAGAATATCGGGGTTTTCGGTGAGCATCAGCGAAGGCGGAGCCGATCCACGCTTCTTGATCTTCTCACCCTGATAATCCCTGGTCCGCCAGTCCGCCACGGCAGCGACCATGATCGCGCAGTCGGCGGGCAGCGCCTTCTTGACCGCCGCAGCCATGTCTTCGGCGCTTTCCACATCGATGCGGTCGACGCCGGGCGGGGTGTCGAGATGGACCGGGCCTGCCACCAGCGTGACGCGCGCACCGGCAGCCGCAGCCGCTTCGGCAATAGCGAAGCCCTGCCGTCCTGAAGAGCGATTGGCGAGATAGCGCACCGGATCGATCGGCTCATGCGTCGGGCCGGCGGTAATCAGCACATGCTTGCCATAGAGCGGGCGGTGGGCCGGATCTTCGTCGAACGCAGGCTGGCCATCAAGCGGGTCTGCCATGCTTTTGGCCAGCGCGCCGACCGGGGCAGCAGCGTCTTCCCCATCGAAAGGCTGCGGCGCGGCCTGGCGGGCGTTGACCTCGTGATTGATGGCTTCGCGGTCTGTCGGCGGAGCGGCGGCGGCGGCGCCCTTTCTGGCCAGCACCGGGCCGCCCGCGCTCAGGTCAGGCTCGGGCAGGTCGGGGCCGATATAAGGCTCGCCATCGTCCAGCTCGGCCGCTTCGGGCAGGTCCGCCATATCCTCGTAAGTGGTTTCGTCATCCTCGATCCGGCGCGGGGTGGAGCGCTGGATGAGCGATCCGATCAATCCGCCCAGACCGCCGGTCTTGGCGGGAGTAGGAGCATAGCCGAGATTGTCCTCCTCGTCATCCTCGTCCTCGACCTCGGCCTCGGCCATCTTGCGCAGGTAATCGGCGATCTGTTCATGGCCCGCATCGCCGGGGTCCAGCCCCAGCATGTCGGCGATTTCCAGCCACACCATTTCCGGGTCGGGGAGGCGGCCGGGGCCAAATTCGCCGCAGGCCATTTCGCCCTCGTCAGGCTGCATCACCCGCACACCGGCATCGATCAGCCAGGCGATGTTGCGCTGCGTCGCTTCATGTTCCCACATGCGCACGTTCATGGCCGGAACAGCCAGCACGGGCTTGTCTGTCGCAAGGATCAGCGTGGTGCCCAGATCATCGGCAATGCCCGCCGCCATCTTGGCCATCAGGTCCGCCGTGGCCGGGCACACCACCACCAGGTCGGCCTCCCGGCTGAGCTGGATATGGCCGATCTCAGCCTCATTCTTCAGGTCCCACAGCGAGGTGTGGACCTGGTTGCCGGACAGGGCGGCGAGGCTCATCGGCGTGACGAATTGCGAGCCGCCATTGGTCAGCACGCAGGTGACATCGGCCCCACCCTTGCGGATGAGACGCACCAGTTCGCACGATTTGTAGGCGGCAATTCCTCCGCCCACGACCAAGAGCACCCGTGGGTTAGCCATGAATTCTTCCCGGTCCTCCCGGTGGTTCTGTTTCGGCAGCAAGCCTAGCTTTGGTATCCTGCCAAGACCAGCTTTGCCGCACGATGGTTAAGATTAGCTTGTTTGCTTCCCTGTTGCACGCGCGCCTGTTGCACGCTGCACCAGCTCCACCAATGCGCGCGGCACGAATGCCAGCCCCGCCGCATAGGCGGGCAGCAGCAGCAGCACCCAGTAGAAATTGTTGGTCCGCGCGAACAGTGACAGGGCAATGCCAAAACCGATGAACCACAGCGAGGCAAACAGCCCCAGCCTGCCGCCCAGCGCTATCCAGCCCAGCAGCGCAATCAGCGCGATCGGCGCCGCCAGCGGAACCGGCAGGAACAGCAAGGGCGTGAGCTTGGCCATGGCCAGCAGGCCCATTTGCGGCCCATTGAACGCAGCCCAGCCGGGCGACGCCAGATCGCCGGGCATGGCGTGGGCGGCAACGCCCTGCGCGTGGAAAAACAGGGCGATGACAAAGGCGAGGATCACACCGGCAATGGCCAGCGCCTCCGCCCACTTCCTTTGCCACAGCGTGAATGCGCCCCACAGCATGACGAACGGCAACGCCAGTTCGCGCACGGCCAGCGCCAACGCCGCCAGGATCAGGCTGGGCCACCAGCGCTGCGGGCGGTACAGCCCCAGTGACAGCGTCAGCAGCAGCCCGGCCACAAGTTCGTGGAACACCATGGCGCGCGCGTCATAGGCCCCTGCTCCGCTGAGGAACAGCACCACCACCGCGCCCGCCCGTTCCGCCATGGTTGCAAGCGGGGTGAATGCGGACAGCCAGATCAGCACCATGCCTATCAGCAGGACGGTGGCGATCACCCGCCAGCTCTTGGCATTCAGCTGGCCATCGATCCACGCCAGCGTGGGCAGGCGCACGGTGACGAACGGCCTGGTGGGATAATTGTGCTCGCGCTGTTCCGCCATCGCGGCGGCATAGTAGTTCTCACCATCATGAAACCGCTCATGAATGCGCGCATAGAGCTCCAGATCGCCAATGCGCTCACCGGTCTTGGCGGCAATGCGGGCATCATCGGCGCGTCCCAGATCGCCCGTTGCCCAGCTTGCCCAGCCCAGCGCCAGCACCAGCGCCAGCAACACGCCCATTGCAGCTCTGGGGGATAGATGTTGCAGCGGCCGCCCCAGCGAACACCACCAGCCAACAGGATCGCGCCAGATCGTCGTCATCATCATCGTGTGCCCCACCCCGCGCTGCGGCTCAATTGCCCCGCGCCGAATTCCACAGCGATGTGACGCTGCGCGGCAGGAAGGAAAGGCCAACAAACCACGCCGGGGTGACCATCAGCGCCCAGTAGAAGTTGTTGTCACGCCCAGCGATCATGAACAGCAGGCCATAGCCGGTAAACAGCAGCAGGCCGAACAGCCCCATGTCGCTTTTCCACCCGGCCCAGCCCAGCAGCGGCAGAAGCGCCAGCGGCGCGGCAATCACACCGGGCAGCAGGTAGAGCGGGCTCGACAGGATGATGCTGGACGTCCAGCCACCCAGCCCGCGAAACACCAGCCATGCAGGAGATGCAGGATCGGAATCGGAAATCAGCGGGTTCACCTGCGCCAGATGCACGCCATGGCCGATCAGGAACAGAAGCACCAGTCCGCCCCATGCGGCGGCCTCCCGCCAGTCACGCCGCCAGCCGGCCAGCGCGCCCATAAGCAGTACGAAAGGCAGCGCATGTTCGCGGATCGCCAGCGCCAGGGCAGCGGCAAGCCATGCCCAGTGCCAGTGCCTGCGCCGGTAAAGGCCAAAGGACAGCGCCAGCAGAACGCCCGCCCACACCTCGTGCAGCACCAGATATTGCGCCTTGAAGCCGACACCTGTGCCGATCACCAGCAGCAGCAGCGATATCGTGCGATGCTCCTCTCCGCCCGGTTCATCGCCCAGCCGCCGCCACCAGACCACCAGCGTCAGAATGCCCAGCAGCACCGCCAGCACGATCAGCCCACCGGTGCCGACCAAAGCGGTGATGAAGGCCAGCGTGGGCAGGCGCACGGTAAAGCCGGGCCGCACGGGAAAATCGCGCGCGCGCTGTTCCTCAACCGCCACCTGGTAGTAATTCTCACCCGCGGCAACGCGCTCGGCAATCCGGTGATAGAGTTGCAGATCGTTGTCGCCCTGCGTGGTGGAGGCGGCTGGCGCGGTCGAAACGGTCTGTGACGTTGAGACCGGGGCAGATGATACAGGCGCTGTCTCGCTGCCCGCATCAGACCTGTCGGTCAGTGCCGCCACAACCAGCAGCAGGGCAAAACCGATCAGCACCAGCATGGCCGCGCCCGGCGCCCAATGGGCAAAGCGGTCCCAGGCCAGCGCCCTTCCGCCTAGCCCCACTCTCCTGCCACGCTGCCTGCCTAGCCCAGCCATCCTGCCATGCTCCCCGCCCAGACCAGCGCGCCGCCCACGGCAGCGGCCAGCAGGTAACCCGGCCAGACGCGGCTGGCGCTGGCCCGGCGTTCCCACACCAGTTCGATATCGGGCAGAGGCGGCGGTTCGGGTGCGCCGCCCTTGGGCGGATATTGCTCCTCCAGCCGCCGTATCAGCGCGGGGATGCGCAGCAGGGTTTCGCCGTCCTGCCTGATCCGGTCTGCCAGCGCGGCCTCCGGCCCCAGCTCATCGCGGATCCAGTTCTTCACGAACGGGCCGGAAACGTCCCACATGTTGATCTGCGGATCGAGCTGGGTGGCGATCCCCTCCACCATCACCATGGTCTTTTGCAGCAGCAGCAGGTGCGGCTGGGTCTGCATGTCGAAATCGCGGGTGATGGCGAACAAGCCGTCCAGCATCTGGCCCACGGAAAGCTCGCTCACCGGCTTGCCGCGCATCGGTTCGCCCACGGCGCGCAGGGCGGTCGCGAACTCATCGACAGAGTGATAGCTGGGCACATATTGCGCCTCGAAATGGATCTCTGCCACGCGTTTGTAATTGCCGGTGGTCAGGCCGTACAGAATCTCCGCCAGCCATTGCCGGGCGCGCCGGTCGATCCGGCCCATGATCCCAAAATCGATGGCCACGATGGCCCCGTCCGCGCGCACGAACAGATTGCCCTGGTGCATGTCTGCGTGGAAGAATCCGGCGCTGATCGCCTGCGTCAGGAAGGCCAGCACCAGCCGCCGCGCGATATCGGGCAGGTCATGACCGGCAGCGCGCAATTCATCGACATTGCTGATCTTGACCCCGTCGATCCATTCGATCGTCAGCACGCGGCCATTGGTACGGTCCCAGTCGATAGCGGGAGTGCGATAATCGGGGATACCGCGCATGGCATCGTCCAGCTCGGATGCCGATGCGGCCTCGCGCCGCAGGTCCAGCTCGCGATTGGTCCAACGCTTGAAGTTGGCAATGGTCAGCCGCGGACGCAGGCGCGTGGCCTCTCCGCCCAGCGCCTCCAGATGGGCAGCAGCCCATTCATAGGTGGCGATATCGCGCTCAAAACGCTCGCGAATGCCGGGGCGCAGCACCTTGATGGCCACGGTGCGGCCTTCTTTCGTCACCGCCTTGTGCACCTGCGCGATCGAGGCCGCGCCCACCGGATCTGGATCAATGGAGGAGAACAGCGAGGACACCGGCGCTTCGAAGCTCGATTCAATCTGCTTTTCGATGGCGGCATAGGGAACGGGAGGGAGTGAATCCTGAAGGCTGAGCAGATTGCGCGCGGCATCCTCACCAACCAGATCGGGCCGGGTGGCCAGCGTCTGGCCCAGCTTGATCGCGGCGGGACCGATGGCCTGGAAGGCCGCGGCATAATCGGGAACCCGCGGCTGGCGCGTGCCGAAGCGGGCAATGCGCACCAGTCGGCGGACCTGCGGCGGCGTGTTGGGATCAGCCTCGATCCCGCGCAGCGCGCCATGCCTTGCCAGTGTGCGGCCCCATTTCAGCAGCCGCCAGATATGCGTTGAAGGTCTGGTCACGCGGCTTACGCTTTCCACCCCGAATGGATCGCCACCAGCCCGCCCATGATCGGCTCCACTCTGGTTCTCACGAAGCCTGCATCGCGGATCATCCGTTCGAACTCGGGCATTGGCGGGAAGCGGCGGATCGATTCGATCAGATAGCGATAGCTTTCCTCGTCACCCGCCACGATCTTGCCGATCTGCGGCACCAGTCTGTGCGAATAGAAATCATACGCCTCTTTCATGCCTGGCCAGGTCATGGTGGAGAATTCCAGGCAGTAGAAGCGCCCGCCATATTTCAGCACGCGATATGCTTCGGCCAGCGCGCGGTCGATATGGGTCACGTTGCGAATACCGAAGGCGATTGTGTAGGCATCGAACTGCTTGTCGATATAGGTCAGCTGCTCGGCGTTCTGGCATGACCAGACGAGGCCATCGATCCCGCGCTGCATGGCGCGTTCCACGCCCACATCCAGCATGTCCTGATTGATATCGGCCACCACCACTTCGGCGCCCCGGTCAGCCATGCGAAAGGCGATGTCGCCAGTGCCGCCGGCCATATCCAGAATCGCCTCGCCCGGCTGCGGCTTGACGCGGCTGACGAAGCGGTCCTTCCACAAACGGTGCATGCCGCCGGACATGGCATCGTTCATGATGTCATATTTGGCCGCGACATTGGAAAACACCGCGCCCACGCGCCGGGTCTTCTCTACCGGATCGACATTCTCATAGCCGAAGGAGACTTCTTCACTCATGGGCACCAAACTCTTTCATTGCGTGTGGCGCCTTAAGGGGAATTGCCGCGCAATCAAAGGGTGATAAAGGCTGGGGCCATGCCAGAACTGCCTGAAGTCGAAACAACCGTGCGCGGGCTGGCGCGCTTCCTTGATGGGGAACGGATCACGCGCGTGGCCCTGAACCGTCCGGACATGCGCTTCCCCTTTCCGCAAGGTCTGGTGCAATCGCTGACCGGGGCGCGCGTCTCTTCGCTGGGTCGGCGCGCCAAATACGGGCTGATCCATACGGACCGTGACAGCACGCTGATCTTCCACCTGGGCATGAGCGGGCGCTGGCGGATCGATCCTGAAACCCCCGACAAGCATGACCATATGGTGATCGAGACCGCAGGCCACAGCTTTGCCCTGTGCGATCCGCGCCGGTTCGGATTTGTCGATCTGGTGCAGACGCCGCAGCTGGACAGGTGGCCGGCCTTTGCCTCCATGGGGCCCGAGCCACTGGGCGCCGACCTGACGGCGCAGCACCTGCGATCCGCCATCAAGGGCCGCAAGCAGGCGATCAAGCTGCTGCTGCTCGATCAGAAAGTGGTGGCGGGCCTTGGCAATATATATGTGTGCGAGGCGCTGTTCATGGCCGGGATCGATCCGCGCAAGGCAGGCGGGCGAATCTACCTTCCCGCGCTGGAGCGGCTGGTGGTCGCCATTCGCGATGTGCTGACCCGCTCGATTGCCGATGGCGGCTCCACCTTGCGCGATTATGCCCGGCCCGACGGGCAGCTGGGCTACTTCGCCACGCGCTTCAGCGTCTATGGGCGGGAGAATCAGTCCTGCATGCGCTGCGAGGGTGGAATCATCCGCCGGATCGTGCAAGGAGGGCGCAGCACCTGGTTCTGCCCGGAATGCCAGTCGTAAGCGATTACTTGACGATTCGCAGGGGCGCGGCTAATGCGCGCGCTTTCCGGCGGCTTTCCGCCGTTCCAGCAGTTTTAACATTTAAGAATAATCCGGTCGCTGCTGCGGCCCGAGACAAGGACGAACATGGCCAATACGCTGCAAGCCAAGAAGCGCATCCGTCGCAATGACAAGCGCGCCGAAATCAACGGTGCCCGCATGAGCCGCATCCGCTCCTTCGTGAAGAAGGTGGAAACCGCCTGCACCGAAGGCGACAAGCAGGCTGCCGAAATCGCTCTCAAGCATGCCCAGCCTGAACTGGCGCGCGGTGTTGCTCGCGGCGTGCTCCACAAGAACACCGCATCGCGCAAGCTGAGTCGCCTGACCAAGCGAGTCGCAGCGATCTGATTCGCTTCGCCTGACGGCGAATTGCAGGAACGAAATTGGAACGGGGCTGGTGGTTTTTCCACCGGCCCTTTTCGCATCTGCAGCATGCGCGACCTTTGCAACGCAACAAGTGCAGGGAAACCCGCGATTCGCGAGACTGTCACAAATCTATCGTGCGAAAACAATGCGTTGAATGGTTCTCTGCGGGTCAGAGCCGAGTCAACCGCATAAATTAAATTTTTTTGACAGTGCGCCTCTTGCCCATCGCGCAGCAGTCTTCATAACTGAAATCCGGTTGGGACCGATGCGTCCCGATTTTTTATAGCCGAGCCAGCATTGGAGCTCCGGTGGTCCGTTTATGCGGATTCCCGGACCGGGGAAGTTGTGTCTCCGATCCTGGTTCGTGGGGGAAGCAGCTGGGCAGGCCTTCGGATAGGGAAGAGCGGATAATGATTCGAGTTGGACCGCATGCCGGACGTGATGTTCCGGGCAAGCGCGATGAAGTTGAGGACAAGATGGAAGAGCGCGAAGCACTGGATCTCGCCGCGGACTGGGCTGACATCAGCCAGGGTCTGCGCAAGGACCTGGGCAACCAGCTTTTCACGCAGTGGATTCGTCCGATCCAGCTTGGCAGTTTCAACAAGGAAACCGGCACGCTGGAACTGTTCCTGCCCACCGATTTTTCCGCAAACTGGGTGCTGGACCGATTCCATGACCGGCTTTCGCTGGCGTGGAAGATTGCCCGCAGCGAAGTGCGCCACGTTGCCATCAAGGTCCATCCCGGTCGCCGCAAGCTGGCTGATCTGGACCTGCGCGGCGATGATGGCTTTGGCCACCGTGCTGCCAATGATGCCACGCTGGCGATGGAATCGATCGGCGATGATGGCTTCACCTCCAGCGTCGGCCTCGATCCGTCGCTGACCTTTGCCGCCTTCGTCACCGGTTCCACCAACGTGCTCGCCAAGAATGCGGCGGAGCGCATGGCCAAGACCGAGAAGCCGCAGTTCAGCCCGCTCTACCTCAAGGCCGCCACCGGCCAGGGCAAGACGCACCTGATGCACGCCATCGGCCATTCCTATATGCAGGCGCACCCGCGGGCGCGGATCTTCTATTGCAGCGCAGAGCGCTTCATGGTCGAATTCGTGCAGGCGCTGAAGTCGAACGAGATGATCGAGTTCAAGGCCCGGCTGCGCGGTTTCGACCTGCTGCTGGTGGACGATATACAGTTCATCATCGGCAAGGCTTCCGCGCAGGAGGAGCTTCTCTACACGATCGACGCGCTGCTGGCCGAGGGCAAGCGTCTGGTGTTTGCCGCCGACCGCGCGCCGCAGGCACTGGACGGCGTTGAACCGCGCCTGCTCAGCCGCCTGTCGATGGGGCTGGTGGCTGACATCCAGTCCGCCGACATCGAACTGCGCCGCCTGATCCTGGAGAGCAAGCTGACCCGCTTTGCCCCGCTGGACGTGCCCGGCGACGTGATCGATTTCCTCGCCCGCACGATCAACCGCAATGTGCGCGAACTGGTGGGCGGCCTGAACAAGCTGATCGCCTATGCCCAGCTGACCGGTCAGGAAGTGACCTTGCAGCTGGCCGAGGAACAGCTGACCGATATCCTCTCGGCCAACCGCCGCCGGATCACGATTGACGAGATCCAGCGCACGGTTTGCCAGTTCTACCGCATCGATCGCAGCGAGATGTCATCCAAGCGCCGCGCCCGCGCGGTGGTGCGTCCGCGCCAGGTGGCGATGTATCTGGCCAAGGTGCTGACGCCGCGCTCCTATCCGGAAATCGGCCGCAAGTTCGGTGGCCGCGATCATTCCACGGTGATTCACGCCGTGCGCCTGATCGAGGACCTGCGCACCCGCGATGCCGATATGGACGGTGACGTGCGCAGCCTGCTGCGCCAGTTGGAAAGCTGATTTTATTTGAGCCTCAGGCGCCGGCAGCCGCATCCGCGGCTTTGGCTTACGCGCCATAAGGCGCGGCGGCCGGTCGGCCTTGCGGGACCTCGCGGTCCCGTCTGTGTTCACAGAATTTCCACAAACCTGCCAACATGTGCACCGCCCGGGACTTGTCCCGGCGCGGTGCACAGGCTTGTGCGCAGCCTGTCCACAGCTCTGCCCACAGTCATGTGCACAAGCGCGCATAAGCCCCGAAGGTGACAAAGGTGACACGCTGTCACCTTGATGGTGCGAAGTTAATCGTTGTATTTCCAATATCTTATTTGAAATCAAACAAGGTGACACCTGGCCGGGACCGCGCACAAAATCTGCCGCACGCATAGGCAAGTTCCACCTGTTTCAAAGAGCTGGCGCCCTGCTTGCACGGTCCACAATCTGTAGGAAAGGCGTGAACAGCTTTACCGCGCGGCTTTTGCGGCTAGGGATGCTGCGATGGATCAACCGCCTGTCCACATGTCTCCCGAACGGCTTTCCCGCTTCGCGCGCCATATCGTGCTGCCCGAAGTGGGCGGCTCAGGACAGGCCGCGCTGGCGGCAAGTCATGTGCTGCTGCTGGGCCTTGGCGGCATCGGCGCGCCAGCGCTGCAATATCTGGCCGCCGCCGGGATCGGCACGCTGACGCTGGTGGATGACGACGTGGTCGATATCAGCAACCTGCAACGCCAGACCATCTACACCACGCGCGACATTGGCCACGGCAAGGCAGTGGCCGCGCGCCGCTGGGTGAGCAATTTCGATGAGAAGCTGGCGGTCACCATTTCCGACCGCCGCGTAACGCCGCAAACCGCGCCGGACCTGCTCGAAGGCGTGGACCTGGTGCTGGACGGGACCGACAATTTCGCCACCCGCCTCGCCGTGTCCGATGCCTGCGTGGCCGAGCGCGTGCCGCTGCTGTCCGCCGCCGTGGGACGGTTTCAGGGACAGGTTGGCGCCTTTGCCGGGCACATGGTCTCCAGCCCGTGCTATCGCTGCTATGTCGGCGATGCCTTCGATGCCGAGGATTGCGACACCTGCGCCGAAGACGGCATGCTGGGCGCGATGGCTGGCTGGACCGCCAGCTTCGCCGCCATGCAGGCCATCCGCATCCTCATCGCCGGCACCGGCGGCATGGGCGAGCCAGGGTGGGGCAAGCTTCACCTGATGGACGGGCTGAAACCCGAAATGCGCACGATGAGAATCGCCAAGGACCCCGGCTGCAAGGCCTGCGGGAGCGGCGCTGGCTGATGGGCCGTGCGGGCAAAACCGCAAGGCTGGTTTACGAAGGAACTTGCGATGGATTTTGACGACCAGCTGCGGCGCTATTTCGCCACCGATGACCTGATGAGCGTCACCCCCGATGTGCTTGCGTCCGGGATCGAGCACATGCGCGTCGATTTCGGTCTGGCACAGGATGGTGAGCGGCGTTTTGCGCTGTGGGCGATGCTGCACATGTTCGGCGCCGCGCCCGATCTGGACGTGGCGTTCGATAATGAGGAAGACCGCAACAGCGCCCGCAACCTGATGGAATTGCTGGAGCGTGCTGCGCCCGAGTGACGCGCGCTACTCTGTTGGCGACACCTTTACCGAAACCACTTCAATAGCATCTTCCCTGCCGCCGAATGGCAGGAACTCCCCGGCCTCGGCACCGATCAGCGCGCGCGCCAGCGGGGCGGAAAAGGATATCAGGCCCTGCGCCGGATCGGCCTCGTCATCGCCCACCAGTTGCAGGGTGTTTTCCTTGCCGTTGAGCCTGAACGTCACCGTGGTGCCGAATTCCACCGTCTCGCCGCTGGCAGCAGGGACCACTTCGGCGGTGATCTGCCGCGTCTGCCAGTACCGCAGGTCTCGCTTGAGCGCCTTTACCGTCGTCTCATCGCCGCCCGGCACCAGCTGCGCTTCCAGATCGGCCACCCGCTGCGCAATCAGCGCCAGCCCGCGCGCAGTCACCAGATTGGGACCGGTGGGGATGGGAATCTCGAACTTGGGTTCAAGATGTTCCTCATCGCCTTCCCGGCGAAAGGCCACGCTCATCTGGTTTCTCTCAATCGCGGACCGTTCATCTGCAAATCTCCATGCGTCTTTCCCTCTTTGCCCATCCGCCGCCCAATGCACAACGGCCCTGCCACCACCCTGCCGCCACCCTGCCGCCGCTGTGAATGCGCCGCGGATTGACTCTGGCAAAAAGCACGCTGACACTCACGCCAAAGCCGCAACCGGGAAGAGGGCGAACCAGCACATGCCATTTGCAACCGTTGATACCATTACCGATATCGCTGCCGAGCGGTGGGAGAAGGGCGCCAGGGACCCGCGGCTGGGCCAGCTGATGGCATCGCTGATCCGCCACCTGCACGCTTTCGCGCGCGAGAATGAGCTGACCGAGGGCGAATGGTTCGAGGCGACCGAATTCCTCAGCCGCGTGGGGCAGATGTCCAATGACAAGCGCAAGGAATTCATCCTGCTGTCGGATACGCTGGGCCTGTCCATGCTGGTCACGCTGATGAACAACCAGGTGGGCGATGCCGCCACCAAGCCGACCTTGCTCGGCCCGTTCTATATTCCGGACTCGCCCGAGATCCCCTTTGGCGAACGGCTTCCCGGCATCGCCGACGAAGATGGCGCGCCGCTGTTCGTGCAGGGGCGAGTGAGCGATCAGGACGGCCGCCCGCTGGCGGGCGCGGTGCTGGATGTGTGGCAGAACGATCAGGAAGGCATTTACGAGGCGCAGCTGATCGGCAGCGATGCGCGCCACCGCGGGCTGGTGGCCACGCGGGCAGACGGATCATATCTGTTCCGCACGGTTGCGCCGGTGGATTATGCGATCCCGGTGGACGGCCCGGTGGGCGATCTGATCGCCCGGACCACGATCAGCGAATTTCGCCCCGCGCATATCCATTTCATCGTCCGCGCCGATGGCTGCAAGCCGCTGACCACCCACGTGTTCGACAGCACCTCACCGAAGATCGAGAGCGATGTGGTGTTCGGCACACGGCCTGAACTGGTCGTCGATCTGGTGGATCATCCCGCTGGCACCGCCCCCAATGGAGAGGCGGTGGACCGACCATTCAAGGTGCTGACGCTGGACTTTGTGCTGGAAGGCCAGTGAGCAGCGAAAAGGAGTGAGCGGCGAAAAGGAGTGAGCAGCGCAACGGCGCGACCGGCCAGGGCAGATCGGCCAGGCGGATCAGCTAGTCGGCGGAACTGTCAAAAACGGTGGTTCCATCGGCGGCCCTTGCTGCGGCACCGACCACGATGGCGATGGTGCCATCAGGTGCAATTTCCACCCGGTAATCCCTCAGCCCGGCATCGCGCGCGGCTGAAATGGCACGCTGCACATCCACTTGCGTGAACACACCTTGGCCTTGCGCGCACCCCACTTCGGGTTGTTTGTCTTTGTTCGGCATAAGCTCGAAGCCTGGCGTATCGCCCAAACGCGCCAGCAATTGCGTTTCCCGCAATGCCTGTGACCTGATCTGAATCCGCGCAATGCGCGTATCGTCCCTGTCGACCCGATTGGCGATAGCCCCGGCACCCCCCAGTTTGCGGCCTGCCGTTATTTCGGCATGGCACGCGACCCATCCTCAATTTCGAACATGGACCCCGGCTCCAGAGGGCGCAAGACGATTCTGCGACGTTTTGAGACAATTTGCGACATTTATGACGTTGCCGCCCTCACACAGCAGGCACAGACGCGCCATTGGATCCCAGTGAGAAGTATTCGCAACAACCCCCAATGGATATTCACCGCAAATCGGATAGCGAACAGGCTGCGGTCCTTGGACTGGTTGACGGCCTGCGTCCGGCAATCGAACGCCATGACCGCGCGGAAGTGGTCGGCATCATCGCAAAATTGCTGGCTCTGCGCGCACCGATGGGTGAGCAGTGGCTGGCGCTGGCGAAGCTGGCGGGCGACCGCGGGGAGATCACCAGCGCGCGCGCGGCGCTGGAGCTGTTCGTCGATTTTTCCGGGCGCAGCGCCATGGCGCTGTACCAGCAGGCCGCCGTGCTGGCGCAGCTGGGCCTGTGGAACGATGCGCGCGCGATCCTGAGCGCCCTGCCCGCTGGTCAGCCCGAACCGGCGGCGCTGGCGCACAGCAGCGGCACCGCCGCGCTGGCCGTGGGTGACACGGCAGAGGCCCGCCGCATGTTGGAGGAAGCGACCCGACTGCGCCCCGCTTCCGGCCCCACCTGGCATTCGCTGTCGACCATGATCGACTATGTACAGGAGCCGCAGGAGGCGGACCGGCTGCTGGCGGCGGAGCGGCAGATGGCCTTCGCCTCGCAGACCGACTTCGGGATTTACCTCTATGCGCTGGGCAAGATGCACGCCGACCGCGGCGAGCATGAACGCGCCTTCGCGGCATTTTCGCGCGGGGCACGGCTGACCCGTCCGGCGGGCGGCTATGACCCGGATCGCGACAGCCGGATCGCCCGCGATGCCATCGACGGATATGACCCCCGGCGCATGGCGCAGATCGCCGCGCAGCAGGGCGAGCCGACCGGGCGCACGATCTTCGTCACCGGCCTGCCGCGATCGGGCACCACGCTGGTGGAACAGATCCTCACCGCCCACAGCGAGGTTGCAGACGGCGGGGAGATCAACCGGCTGGGCCTGCTGGCAAGCGACATGGGCGGCAATTCATTCGAAGCGCTGGAGCGCCATGTGGCACGGGAAGGCGCGCCCGCCCTCGCCCGGCTGTGGGACCACTGGCTGGCAGAGCGGTTCGGGGCGCAAGGCCGCATCGTCGACAAGACCATCGGCACCAGCCGCCTGCTGGGCATTGCTGCATCGCTGTTGCCGCAGGCACCGCTGGTCTGGCTGCGGCGTGACCCGCTGGACTGCGCATGGTCGTGCTTCCGCACGCGCTTCAACGGGTCCTATCCGTGGAGCCATGACCTGGAGGACATCGCCCATCATTTCGCGCTGGAGGACGCCTTGTTGCGCCAGTGGCAGGACCTGCTGGGCGACCGGCTGCTGGTGATGGATTACGAAACGCTGGTGAGTGAGCCTGCCACCGCCATCGCGCGCCTGCTGGCGCATTGCGATCTGGCGCCGGAAAGCCAGGCCTTCGCTCCGCATGAAAACCGCCACGTGGTCGCCACCAGCAGCGTGATGCAGGTGCGCCAGCCGATCAGTCGCAGCGCCATCGGCTCAGCGCAGCCCTATGCGCAGTTCCTCACGCCCTTCAGCGATGCCTATTACGGCAAGGGCGCGCCCAGCAGCTGATCGACCCATGCGGGCACCAGTTCGCTCGCCATACCCAGCCGCGTTTCATCGAACAGGCGGCTGCCCAGACTTTCTTCCAGGTTCAGCTCCAGCGTTCGCGCGCCGCTGGCGCTGGCCTGCTGCACAAACCCCGCCGCCGGATAGACCGCGCCCGATGTGCCGATGGAAACGAACAGGTCCGCGCGCGCGATGGCGGCGAAAATCTCCTCCATGCGATAGGGCATTTCACCAAACCACACGATATCGGGCCGCATCGCCACCTGCCCGCAGGCCGGGCATGGCGGACCATCGCTGAGCGTGCCTGTCCAGTGGTGGCGCGCATCGCAGGCAACACACCACACGCTCAGCGCCTCGCCATGCATGTGCAGCACACGGGCCGCACCGCCGCGCTCATGCAGATCATCGATGTTCTGGGTGACGATCAGCAACTCGCCCTTCCATTGCGCATCGAGCCGTCCCAGCGCCAGATGCGCGGCGTTGGGACTGGCCCCGCGCACATTCGCCCGCCGCTCATCGTAAAAGCGCTGCACAAGGCCGGGATCATGGGCGAAGCCTTGCGGCGTGGCCACCTGCTCCACCGGATGATCCTCCCACAATCCATCCTCCGCGCGAAAGGTGCGCAGGCCGGATTCGGCGCTGATCCCCGCGCCGGTCAGGATCACGATGTTGCCGATTTCGTTCATTGCCCTCACCTGCTGTCACCCTGAACTTGTTTCAGGGTCCATTTCGTCCCATGCACTATGGAGTGTGCGGTCGAATGGATGCTGAAACAAGTTCAGCATGACGAAATGGGGAAAGACGTGGCCAGAATTGGAATCATCGGCAGCGAGGGGCGCATGGGCCATGTGCTGTTGGAAGCCATTGCGGCGGCCGGACATGAATGTGCCGGCGGCGTGGACAGGGGCGACGATGTGGCCAACCTGGCCGATGCCAGCGATGTGCTGGTGGATTTCTCCGTGCCCGGCGCGCTGAAGGACAACCTCCACGCGGCGATTGGTGCGGGCATTCCGATATTGATCGGCACCACCGGCATATCTGGCGAACATCATCTGGCGATAGACAATGCCGCGCGCGCGATTGCCGTGCTGCAAACCGGCAATACCTCGCTGGGCGTGACGCTGCTGTCGCATCTGGTGGCAGAGGCGGCGGCGCGGCTGGGCACGGACTGGGATATCGAAATTGTCGAGATGCATCACCGCAACAAGGTGGATGCGCCATCGGGCACCGCCATCCTGCTGGGCGAAGCCGCAGCGGCAGCGCGCGGGATAGACCTCGCCAGCCACACAGAAAGCGGGCGGGACGGCCACACCGGCGCGCGCAAGCCCGGCGCAATCGGCTTTGCGGCCCTTCGCGGCGGCACGGTGGCGGGCGAGCATTCGGTGATCCTGGCAGGCGATCAGGAGCGCATCACCCTGTCCCACAGCGCCGAAAACCGCGCCATCTTCGCCAATGGCGCCATCAGGGGTGCCGACTGGCTGATCGGCAGGGATGCGGGCCGCTATACCATGCAGGACGTGCTCGGCATTTGACCCTCAGCAGATGACCAGGGACCAGATCTTCGAATTCTTCCGCCGTCTGGCCGAGGAAAATCCCGCGCCCGAGACCGAGCTGGAATATGGCAATGCCTTTCAGCTGGTGGTGGCCGTGGCGCTGAGCGCACAATCCACCGATGTTGGCGTCAACAAGGCCACGCGGGAGCTGTTTGCCAGGGTGAAGACTCCGCAGCAGATGCTCGACCTGGGGGAGGAGGGGCTGAAGGAGCACATCAAGACCATCGGCCTGTTCAATTCCAAGGCGAAGAACGTGATCGCCATGTCGCGGTTGCTGGTGGACGAATATGGCGGCGAAGTGCCCGGCACGCTTGAAGACCTTGTCCGCCTGCCCGGTGTGGGCCGCAAGACCGCCAACGTCGTCCTCAATTGCTGGTTTGGGCAGGAAACCTTTGCGGTCGACACCCATATCTTCCGCGTGGGCAACCGCACGGGCCTGGCCAAGGGCAAGACTCCCGAAGCGGTGGAAGCCAAGCTGGAAAAACGCGTGCCCCAACCGTTTCGCCTGCACGCGCACCACTGGCTGATTCTGCACGGAAGGTATATATGCAAGGCGCGGACGCCGGAGTGCTGGCGCTGCAATGTGGCGGACCTGTGCAGTTTCAGGAACAAGGTACTGGAACAGCCGCGCAAGTGATCCGCTTCATTCAATGAGTGACCGGGAGAACAATAATGCTCAAAAACCCCCTCCGACCTGCCCTGGCGCTTGGTGTGCTGCTGCCGCTGGCCGCCTGCTCCGCCCAGATGGACCGCGAACAGCAAGTCCGCGCTCCGCAGGCCACAGCCGTTGGCGAAGCTGTAAGCTGCGTCACGCTGAGCCAGATCGATCGCACCGTCGTGCATGACGATTACACGATCGATTTCGTGATGCTGGACAACACCCGCTATCGCAACACGCTGCCCGCGCGGTGCCATACGCTGGGCATCGAAAAGCGCATTGCCTACACCGCCACCACCGGCCGCCTGTGCAGCCAGGATACGATCGACGTGATCAATCCCGATGGTGCGCGCGTAACCACCTGCGGGCTGGGTACATTCCTGCCGGTCGAGCTGGCAGCGGGCAACTAGGTCCCCACGGTTTCCGAACTCGTCGCGGCGATTACCTGCGCCGCGACGAGATCACCCACCACGTTGAGCGTGGTGCGGCACATGTCGAGGAAGCGGTCCACGCCCAGGATCAGGCCGATACCTTCGGGCGGCACGCCAACGCCGGCCAATATGAGCGCGATCACCGGCAGCGATCCGCCGGGCACGCCCGCCGTACCGATGCCCGCCAGAATGCACACCACCATCACGAAGATCTGATCGCTCAGCCCCAGCTCCACGCCGAAGAACTGCGCCAGGAACAGCACCGTCACGCCTTCGAACATGGCGGTGCCGTTCTGGTTGGCGGTGGCGCCGATGGTGAGCACGAAGCGGGCGATCCGGCGCGGCAGTTTCAGCTCGGTATCGGCCACCCGCAGCGCGGTGGGCAGAGTGGCGTTGGAACTGGCGGTGGAGAAAGCCATCAGGCTCGCCTCACGCGTTTCCTTGAAGAAGGCGACGGGGCTTTTCCTGGCCACGAATTTCAGCAGCAGCGGGAACACGCCGAACATCTGCAGGCCCAGCGCCAGCAGCACCACCGCCACGAAAGCCGCCAGCTTGAACAGCAGGTCCCAGCCGAACTGCGCGGACAGGTTGAACATGAAGCAGAAGATGGCAATCGGCGCCAGCTGGATGACGATGCCGATCAGCTTCATCGCCACTTCGAAAATACCCTCTATCGCGTCCTTCAGCACTTCTGTGCGCGTGGTCTGCACCAGCAGCATGCCGATGCCGAAGAACAGCGCGAAGAACATAACCGCCAGAATATCGTTGCTCGACATGGCCGAGATGATGTTGCTGGGCACGATATTGATCAGCTGGTTCACACCCGCATCGCTGTTGGCCGATGCCTCGACAATGCTGGCAGCGCCGCCCGCACCCTGTGCCAGCAGGTCTGCCGCGGCTGCGGGGTCCACGCCGTCTCCCGGACGGATCAGGTTCACCAGCGCGATGGAGATCGCCACCGCGATGCTGGAGACGATGATGGTATAGACCAGCGTGCGAATGCCGATCTGCTTGAGCGCGCGAATCTCGCCCATTTCGGCAATGCCCACCACCAGAGCGCTGAACAGCAGCGGGATCACCAGCATGAACAGCAGCCGCAGGAAAACCTGTCCGATGGGGCCGGTGACATATGTCACCACGGTGTTCACCCAGTCTGCGCCGGGCGCGAATGTATAGGTCAGCAGGCCCGCTGTGAGGCCGGCGATGAAGCCGATCAAGATGCGCAATTGCAGTTTGCCATGCCCGATGGGCGCAGCTTCGCGGGCGATATCTTCGGCTTCGGCTGTCATCGCTATCCCCCCTTCAGCGCATCTGTGACGACGCGCCGATAGATCCTCACCAGCGCGTCCAGATCATCCAGCGCCACTGCTTCATCGGTCTTATGCATGGTTGCGTTGACAAGGCCAAATTCGATCACCGGGCACAGGTCCTTCAGGAAGCGCGCATCGGAGGTGCCGCCACTGGTGGATGCTTCGGGGACGATGCCGATCTCGGCCTCTACCGCCTTGGCGATAAGCTGCGAGAATTCACCCGGCGGGGTCAGGAAAGCCTCTCCTGAAACGATTGGCAACGCCCGTCCGCCATGTTTTCCGGCAATGGTGCACACACGCTCGGACAGTTCCGCGCCTGTATGCAAATCGTTGAAACGAATGGAAATCCGTGCCTTGGCCATCGCCGGAATGACATTGTGTGCGCGGTTGGTGGCATCGATCTCGGTTATTTCCAGATTGCTCGGCTGGAACCAGTCGGTCCCCTCATCCAGCACCAGCGCATCCAGTTCGGCCAGCATGGCGATCATCGGCGGCAGCGGGTTGCGGGCCAGGTGCGGATAGGCGACGTGGCCCTGCACGCCTTCCACTTCCAGCAGGATGTTGACCGATCCGCGCCGGCCGATCTTCATCGTATCGCCCAGCCGGTTGACGCTGGTGGGTTCGCCCACCAGGCACAGGTCCGGAATATCTCCGCGCTCACGCATCAGATCGATCAGCGCGCGCGTGCCGTTGAGCGCCGGGCCTTCCTCGTCCCCGGTGATGATCAGGCTGATGGTGCCGGCATCTGCGGGAATATCGACCAGCGCCGCCAGCATGCAGGCGATCGACCCCTTCATGTCCACCGCGCCGCGCCCGTACAGCAGGCCGCCGCGAATTTCAGGAGCAAAGGCATCGGAGGCCCAGCCCGCGCCGGGCGGCACCACATCGACATGGCCGGCAAAGGCGAAGTGGCGCGATCCGGTGGGCCCGCGGCGGATGGCGAACAGGTTCTCCACCGGCGCCTCGTCACTGCCTTCCGGTCCCTCGCCTGCCAGGAAGCGGACGACTTCGAAGCCGAGCGGCTCCAGCATCTGCTGCATGAGGTCAAACACCGCGCCGGTGGCGGGGGTCACACTGTCACAGGCGATCAGCGCGTGCGCGATCTGTGCCGGATTGCTGGAGTTGATCATGGCGCATGCGCTATACCAGAGCCGCGCAGCTTTCCAGACAGGGAGGAAGAAATGCCCAAGCCTGATCTTGAAGCGGTCCCGCCCACAGACGGCACGCCCTGTTGATCCGCCCGGACGGTCGCACTGAGATCAGGCGTCAGAAAATCAGGCGTCCACTGGCACTTCGAAGGCGGAGATCGTCCATTCTTCCGCTTCGGCGGCGGCAATCCACGCCTGCATCCATTCATGCTCCCAGATCGCCTGCATATAGGCCTGGGCAAAGCCGGGCACGCCAATGCCATAGGTGATGAAGCGGCTGACGATAGGGGCGTAGAAGATGTCCGCTGCGCCAAATGTGCCGAACAGGAACGGGCCACCCTTGCCAAAACGCGCGCGCGCCTCTGCCCACAGGCCCAGAATGCGAATGATGTCCGCCTTGGCGTCATCGGTCAGCTCAATGGGTATCGAGCGGCGGATATTCATCGGACACAGACGCCGCAGCGGCAAGTAGGAGGAGTGCATTTCGGCCACCATGGCACGGGCCATGCCGCGCGCTGCGTCATCCTTGGGCCAGAAGCGGTCGCGGCCGACCTTGTCTGCCAGATATTCCATGATCGCCATGGAATCCCACACCACCACGTCGCCATCCCACAGCACCGGCACCTTGCCCGCCGAAGGCTGGAATTCATCCTGCTGGCGCTTCATCGCCTGCCAGTCATCGCCATCGATATGAACCGTCAGTTCCTCGAAGGAGATGCCCGATTGCTTGGCAGCCAGCCATCCGCGCAAGGACCAGCTGGAGTAATTCTTGTTACCGATGATCAGCTTCATGTGGGGTCCCTGTCTGCCTTGGCGCAGCCCTAGGGATTCAGACAAAGCCTGTCGAGCCTGAACAGATGTGAAGCCGGTGTTAGGCACCTTGATTCAGCATGCTCACTCATCTCGCCGTTGTCAGGGGTTTGTTTACCATCGTGTTGCTAAGGAAACCCATCCACAGCGGCGAATGCGCCGGAAAAATGGTGAACGAGGGTCGTGCATATGCCGACAAGCAAGGAACGAAACAGTGCGAGTGAACGCATGCGGCACGCCTTCTGGGCCGGCCTCATTGCGCTCGTCCTGTCGTTCCTTACCGTCTTCGACGTCTTCGACCAGCTAACCTGGGTTGCCCAGTCGCGCCTCGCCACGTTCGAGGCGTCGGGCGACATCGTCTATGTCGGCACGGATGAGGACCTGACCGATCCCGGCTACCCCCAGCGCCGCGTTGAACTGGCAGAAACGCTCGACCGGCTGCGGGAAGAAGGCGTCAGCCGCGTCTACATCGACATGGTTTTCAATCGCCCGTCCACGGTCAAGGCCGATGAAGTGCTGAATGCTGCGATGCGTGCAGGTGGCGAAAATATCGTACTGGTGCAGAATTATGCCACCGGCCTCAACGGTGAAGACAGGCTGGAACGATCGGCCAGCAGCGTATCCCGCAATGTTGCCCAGGTTGCCACCAACCGGTGGGAAAACTACCTCGGCTTTACCTGGCAGATGCCGTTCATTGTCACCCACAGGGATGAACAGTTCACCAGCCTGCCGGCATCGCTGGCCGGACTGACCAGCAACAGCCACGAACAGTTCCCGATCAACTACAGCTTCGATCTGGCCTCCATCCCGTCATACCGATACCAGGATCTGCAGCTTGAAAAGGCTCCTCTGGGCCAGCGCGATGGCATTGCCGCGGACGTAGCAGGCAAGCTGGTGGTGCTGGGTGTATCGAACCGGAGCCAGACCAACAGCGCCAATATTCCCGGTCACATGGGCGTGCCCAACTCACTGGTCAGCATCTATGCGGCCGAAACGCTGATGGCTGGCCTTACCAAGGTAATTAGCGGTTATCTTGTACTGCTGTTTGCCTTTCTGGTGCTGTGTATTCTCAGCCAGACGCAAAATTCGCGCCTGCGCCATTCCTATTATGCGGCCATGTTCATTGGCCTGCTGGCCAGCGCCTTCGTTGCGGCGCAGATGGGCGCGAAAATCAGCATTGCAGCGGCCATCGCCCAATTGCTGATCTTCGGACTGTTCCGCGCCCGCACCAAGTGGAAGAGCAGCTTCCGCATGGTCGATCCTGACACCAACCTGCCCACCTTTGCCGCGCTGGAAGCGGACAAGGCAACGGCAGAGACGGTTCCGACCATCATCGTTGCGAAGATCCACCGGTTCGAGGAAGTGCGCAAGACGCTGCCGGCAGACCTGCATGCGGAATATCTGCTGCGTATAGTCGGACGGCTGAAGGCGGCAAAGAAAGAAGCCACCATCTATCTCGGGCAGGGTCACCTGATCGCATGGACCTTCCCCGAGAAGGAACCGGCACTTATTCGTGAACACCTCGAGGGCCTCAGAGCCCTGTTCTCGTCTCCATTGCTGGTGGGCGAAAACCAGGTGGACGTTGGCATCACCTTTGGCGTGGACATCACCCCCAGCCCCAATGTCACGCGCCGCGTGGCTGCCGCCGTTTCCGCCGCAGAGCGCACGACAGAGACATATGAACCGATAGAGATCGCCGAACTGGCCAGCGATGAAGACCTGATCTGGAACATTTCCCTGCAGGCCCGCATCGATTCCGCGCTTTCCAACGGCGAGATATATCTGATCTATCAGCCCAAGATCCTCGTCCAGTCAGGGGAACTGGTGGGCGTGGAGGCTCTGGTGCGCTGGCGCGATCCGGTGAAGGGCCTGATCCCGCCCGATCACTTCATCCGCCAGTGCGAGAATGCCGGCCGCATGACCCACCTCACCCGCCACGTGCTGGAAGAGGCCTGCCTGGCCGGCAATGCATTCGAGGACCGCGGCCTCAAGCTGCCGATCGCTGTCAACATCTCGGCCACGCTGGTCCATGAACGCGATATTGTGCGGATGGTGCGCGAAGTGCTGGATGAGACCGGCTTCGATCCGCTTCGCCTGACGCTGGAGATTACCGAGACCTATCGCATATCCAATTTCGAAGCGGCACACGATGTGCTGAGCGAGCTGGCAGCGCTTGGTCCGAAGATATCGATGGATGATTTCGGCGTCGGTGCGGCCAGCCTTGAAGCGCTGCAGCGCCTGCCATTTTCCGAACTGAAGATCGACCGCATGTTCACGTCGGCCATGAATACCGATGCCAAGGCCGCGGGCATCGTTCGCCACGTGCTGCGACTCGGAAAAGAATTGCGAATCATAGTGGTAGCGGAAGGGGTGGAAGACGGATCAACGTTAACCTTATTGCGCGATTCGGGGTGTCTTGTGGCTCAGGGTTTCGCAATTTCGAGACCCATTTCATTCGATGAAATCCTTAAATTTCAGAGGTTTAGTATTCCAGAAGAATTAAGAAAAATGGTTTAAACTTTACAAATATAAATGGTTAACCCATATGGAAGGTGTCCAAGCAAGGAGACTAACCATGGGTGGCAGCATTTATGATTGGCTTTTCGGCGGTCGCCGGGGCTAATCCTCAAAAAATTCAGATAGAAAAGGGTGCTTTCGGGTGCCCTTTTTTTCGTCTGCTGTCCGCAGCCGATTACGCGTTTCGCGGACGCCAGCTTCCCTAGGGAATCATGCCTCTTCCCGAGGTCATCTCGTCACTGAGTGGATCGCTGGAATACTGGCAAGCTGGGCGACCGACAGGTGCGGCGCTCAGGCGTCAGGTCCTCAGGCGTCAGGTCCTCAGGCGTCAGGTCCTCAGGTCGGCGAGAACGGCAGCGCGCAATTCGGCGATGCCCATTCCTTTTTCGGAACTGGTGATGTGCAGGTGCGGATGGGCCGCGGGGTGCTTGCGCGCTTCGGCCCGGACCTTGTCCGCCGTTGCCTCCAGCTCCGATGCCTTGATCTTGTCCGCCTTGGTCAGCACCAGCCGATAGCCGACCGCTGCCTCGTCGAGCATCTTCATCATCTCTTCGTCGACCGGCTTGATGCCATGGCGCGCATCGATCAGCACCAGCGTGCGTTTGAGCACCACCCGCCCGCGCAGGAAGGTGCGCACCAGGCTGCGCCATTTCTCGACCACTTTCACCGGTGCCTTGGCAAAGCCATAGCCGGGCATGTCCACCAGCCGGAACTGCGTGGGCTCCCCCACTTCGAAGAAGTTGAGCTCCTGCGTGCGGCCCGGCGTAACCGATGTGCGGGCAATCGCCTTGCGCCCGGTCAGCGCATTGAGCAGCGAGCTCTTGCCCACATTACTGCGCCCGCAAAAGGCCACCTCGGGGAAATCCGCCCCCGGGATGAACTTCAGCTGCGGTGCCGACAGCAGGAATTCGACGCGGCCTGAAAACAGCTTGCGCGCCTCTTCCGCCAGATCCTGTTCGTCGTCCGTCACCCCTTGCGCTCTGCGTTGCGCGCCTTTTCGGCGGCGTCCTTCTCTGCCTGCGCGCGCAATTGCGGGTGGCGCGAATAGAGATATTTCTGCTGCCCCAGCGTGAGCAGGTTGGAGGTGATCCAGTACAGCAGCAGGCCTGCGGCAAACGGCGCCATGACGAACATCAGCACCCACGGCATGATCATGAAGATCTGCTGCTGCATCGGGTCCATCGCCGCCGGGTTCAGCTTGAACTGCAGCCACATGGTCAGGCCCAGCAGCACCGCCAGCACGCCAATCGACAGGAAGCCGGGCGGGGTGAAATCGAGCAGGCCGAACAGGTTGAGGATGGTTGCCGGATCGGGTGCGGACAGATCCTTGATCCACAGCACGAACGGCTCATGGCGCATCTCGATGGCCAGCAACAGCGACTTGTACAGCGCGAAGAAGATCGGGATCTGGATGAAGATCGGCAGGCAGCCGGCCAGCGGATTGACCTTTTCTTCCTTGTACAGCTTGGCCATTTCCTGCTGCAGCTGCGGCTTGTCATCCTTGTAGCGTTCCTGCAGCGCCTTCATCTTGGGCTGCACCGCGCGCATCTGCGCCATGGAGGCAAACTGCTTTTGCGCGATGGGGAACATCAGGCCGCGAATGATGATGGTCAGGCAGATGATCGCCACGCCAAAATTGCCCACCAGGCCGAACAGGAAGATCAGCACCTGCCACATCGGCCAGGCGATGAAGCGGAACCAGCCCCAGTCGATGGCGAGGCCGAACTTCTCCACGCCCTGATCCTCATAGGCGTCCAGCACAGCGCTTTCCTTGGCGCCCGCGAACAGCCGCGTGCTGCGCGTCATCGTTGCGCCAGCAGGCACGGAGACGGTCTCATACAGCAGGTCGGCACGATAGGTATCATTGCCGGTGGATCGAAACGCGCTGGTGGCGGCAAAATCGTCATCCGCAATCAGCGCGGACATCCAGTAGATATCGGTAAAGCCGACCCACTCTGTGCGGCCGGGCATGTTGACGGGGCCTTCCTCGGCCACCTCGTCATAATTCCAGTCAAAATCGACTTCGTTGTCAATCGCCGCGATTGGGCCAGAATGAACATTCCACGTGCTGTGGCTGGCGGTCAGGCTGGTGCGGTTGACGAAGGCATAGGGACGCAGCGCAATCGAGCCATCGCTGTCATTGCGCACACTCTGCTCCACGGTCAGCATGTAATGCTCATCGATGGAGAAGGTCAGGATGAAGGTCTGGCCCTGGCCATTATCCCAGCTCAGCGTCAGCGGCGTTTCCTGCGTCAGCTCGCCGGTGCCGCTCCACTGCGTACGGGCATCGGGCAGGGCAATGCCATCACCCACCCAGCCGAATTGCGCGAATTGCTGCACATCGGTGCCGGCAGGGGCGAACCAGCGGATCGGCCCGCTGTCCTTGTCCACCGTCTGGCGGTGGGTCTTGAGTTCGATGTCATCGATCCGCGCGCCGACCGGATTGATCGAGCCGACGATTTCGGGTGCGTTGATCGGCAGGCGGCCCGGTGCGGCCAGCTCTGCATCAAGATCGCGGGCCAGCACGGCTTCCACACCCGGCCCTGCGGCCTGCGCAACGGGCGCACCGCTGGCATCGATGCCGGTATCCACCCCGGAACTTGCCCCGGAACTGGCGGTTTGCGACTGTTCGGCCACCACCGGCTGCGGGAAGAACCGCGTCATGACGAAGTCCCAGCCGAAAAGCAGGGCTGCGCTCAGCACGACGGCGAGGATGAGATTACGCTGATTGTCCAAGATTTTTTCCCGCGGTTCTATTCCATGCGATGCCCGTCAAGGCACCGGGTCGTATCCGTGTCCCCCCCAAGGGTGGCAGCGCAATAGCCGCTTGAGGGCCAGCCATCCACCCTTGATTGCACCATGCTTGTCCAGCGCATTAATAGCATATTCGCTGCAGCTGGGCTGGTACCGGCAAGTCGGCGGCAGAATGCGCGACGGGCCGATCTGCCAGAACCGCGCAACCAGGATCAGCGCGCGCTTCATCGCTGCGCTTTGCCAGACCTTGCGCGCGGGCTGCGCGGGCGATCACCCTTGCCCGCGGCGGCGCGTTCCAGAGCCTGCGTCAGCTCATCGCGCATCAGGTGGAAATCCCGCTCGATCCCGCCTGCCCGGCCAATCAGCACATGATCGTGATCGGGCAGGCCCTGCTGCGGCAAGGCATCGCGCAAAAGCTCCCGAAAACGGCGCTTGATGCGGTTGCGGACCACGGCATTGCCAACCTTCTTGGTCACCGTGATGCCAAACCGTTTGCCCCGCCCCTGATTGGGCCGGGTGAGCAGCACAAAACCGGGCCGCGCCACACGCAGGCCCCGGTTCGCCGCCAGAAAATCGGCGCGCTTGGTGAGAACGGATATTGTCACTGGTGCAAGATAGGAACTGATTCGGGCAGTGCCGAATCTTTTGTTTTGCGCGCGCCTGCTTGTTTTAGCCTCAAGCGCCGGCGGGATCGTTTGTCTTTCGCACGCGCATCCGCGCGCGCGTCCTCGGTGCTGATCCCTCCCCCCGGATCAAGTCCGGGGTGCGGGGCACCTGCGGGCGGGCATTTGCCCTTGCGGTCGGCTGGTCGCCGACCGTCACCTAGCCATGAATGTAGAGCCCGGTTCCTGGTCGCGGCAGCCAAAGGCCGACTGGCCGCCCGCAGCGCCGAAGGCGCGAGGAAAGCCTAAGGGGCCGGATGGCCCCGCCGGCGTCTGAGGCTCAAGTAATCAGGCGCTCAGCTTCTTGCGGCCGCGGGCGCGGCGGGCGCGGATTACCTTGCGGCCACCCACAGTTGCCTTGCGGGCGAAGAAACCGTGGCGGCGAGCACGCACGAGATTGCTCGGCTGAAAAGTGCGCTTCATGGGTGACGTCCTCGAATATCAAAAAGAAACGGCCACCCGCAAGGGCGGCCTTCATATGGGCGCGCAGTTAGTTGAGTGCGCCGGCCAAGTCAAGATATGCCAGTCGCGGAAGTTCGGCTGCGCTATCTGCCCTGCGCTCTTCAACGCGGCCTGACACGCGGTCTGTGGTGCGGTCTGTTTCGATCCAGCCGCGCATCTCCGCGCCGCTCATCCACATGGCCGATTCGAAAGGCACCGAATTGGTCATGGCATAGAAGCGCGCCGCCTCTTGGGCGTCCATGCCCATTTCGCGATAATAGGAAAGATACTTGAGGTGCTCGGGTGAGCCGGGGGCATAATCCCACGCGCCCTGCCCATATTCATCCAGCCACGCATGGACGGCAAATTCCGCGCCATCGGCGATCCGGCGGGTGGAGCCTGCCAGGAACAGTTCCACCGCGCCGGAACGGACCGAGCCACCTTCAGGTGCCACCGCAGCGATGCCGCGGGCGCGAATCATCCGGCCCAACCTCAAATTTGCCCGGTCATCATGCGTGCCGGGGCACTCGATGAATTCCAGCGTGTCGATCCCGGGGTAATCGGCCAGCATGCGGTCAAATTCCGCCGGAGAGTAGGAATCGGTCACCCCCACCAGCGCCGCGCGGCCATTGTCCAGCACGCGGAACGGGCCATAGGCGGCGATTGCATTTTGTTCAGCATGGGCCAGCTGCGGGGAGACAAAGCGCGATGCGCCGGTCTCCACCCACTGCTCCACCACCTCTTCATAGACGTAGGTCTGCGCCGCCGCAGGCAGCGCAAGCAGGGCTGACAGCGAGACAAGAATGGTAACGAGAATGCGCATGGCATCATCAGTGCCCCGTGCGCCCTACCCAATGCTGAAGAAGTTCGGTTTCCGATCAATTTACCATGTGCATCTCGACACCGGCACACGGCCCGCTATCACTTTCAATTCAAAGGGAGAGTTGCACTTGGTAGCCTTGGTATCGACGGTCGCCTATCTCGGGCTGGAAGCGCGCAGTGTGGAGGTGCAGTGCCAGGTTGCGCCGGGCATGCCGCGCTTCGCGATTGTCGGCCTGCCGGACAAGGCGGTGGGTGAAAGCCGGGAGCGGGTGCAAAGCGCGCTGGCCGCCATGGGTCTGGCGCTGCCGCCAAAGCGCATCACCATCAACCTTTCCCCCGCAGACCTGCCCAAGGAAGGCAGCCATTACGATCTGCCCATCGCGCTGGCGCTGCTGGCGGCCATGGGCGTGACCGATGCCGAGCAGCTGGCCGATTTCATCGCCGTGGGGGAGCTGGCGCTGGATGGCCGGATCGTCGCATCTCCCGGCGTGCTGCTGGCCGCGATCCACGCCAGTGAGGAGGAGATGGGCCTGATCTGCCCCGCCGCGCAGGGCACCGAGGCACGCTGGGCCAGCGATGTGCCCTTGTGCGCCGCGCCCGATCTGGTCAGCCTGCTCAACCACCTCAAAGGCACCAGCCGCCTGCCCGATCCCGAGCCGGGAGAAGTGGCCGAGCCCGATCATGGCCCGGACCTCAAAAGCGTCAAAGGACAGGAAACCGCCAAGCGCGCGCTGGAGATTGCAGCGGCAGGTGGTCACAACCTTTTGATGATCGGGCCGCCCGGGGCGGGCAAGAGCCTGCTCGCATCCTGCCTGCCGGGCATATTGCCGCAGCTGACATCGGCGGAGGCGCTGGAGACCAGCATGGTCGCCAGCGTCGCCGGCACGCTGGAAGGCGGGCGCATCAGCCGCAACCGTCCCTTCCGCGCGCCGCATCATTCGGCCAGCATGGCGGCGCTGGTGGGCGGCGGCCTGAAGGTTAAGCCGGGTGAGGTCTCGCTCGCCCATCTGGGGGTGCTGTTCCTGGATGAACTGCCCGAATTCCAGCGCACCGTGCTCGATTCGCTGCGCCAGCCGCTGGAGACGGGCAAGGTCGATGTGGCTCGCGCCAACGCGCATGTTTCCTTCCCCGCTCGGGTGCAACTGGTGGCGGCGATGAACCCGTGCCGCTGCGGCCACCTGGGCGATGCCGCACTCGCCTGCTCACGCGCGCCGCGCTGCGCCGCCGATTACCAGTCCAAGGTTTCCGGCCCGATGCTCGACCGGATAGATCTGCATGTGGAGGTCAATGCGGTGAGCGCCGCCGATCTTTCGCTTCCGCCTGCCGCCGAAGGCAGCGCGCAGGTTGCCGCCCGCGTGGCACAGGCCCGCACCCATCAGACCGCACGCGGCATCCGCTCCAATGCCGAGCTGGACGGGGACAAGCTGGAGCAATACGCCACGCCCGACGAGGCTGGCCGAAAGCTGCTGATGCAGGCGGCTGATGCCATGCGCCTGTCCGCCCGCAGCTACACCCGCATATTGCGCGTGGCCCGCACGATTGCGGATCTGGCGGGCAGCAAAGGCGTGACCCGCATCCATGTGGCCGAAGCGCTCAGCTACCGTCGGCAGGCGCCGAGGGCGTGAGCATGGGGCCGGATATTGAGATTCGTGCCTTTCAGCCCGGTGACGAGGACGCGCTGTGGTCCATTCTCGAGCCCGTGATTCGCGAAGGCACCACCTACCCTGTCGATCCTGCGGCCAGCCGGGAAGACGCCTTCGCCTATTGGTTTGCACCGGACAAACAGGTGTTCGTGGCCGAACTGGGCGGCGAGGTCGTCGGCAGCTATTACCTCAAGCCCAATTCCACCGGCCCTGCGGCGCATGTCGCCAATGCGGGGTACATGGTCCACCCTGATGCGCGTGGGCGCGGAGTGGCGCGGGCGATGGCGCTGGATTCCTTCACAAGGGCCAGGGCTGCGGGCTTCCACGCCATGCAGTTCAATCTGGTGATCGCCACCAATACTGCCGCGCTCAAGCTGTGGCGCTCTGTGGGTATGGAGGAAGTCGGGCGGTTGACCGGGGCGTTCCGCCATCCGGGCGAAGGCCTGGTCGATGCGCTGGTGATGTACCGCCTGCTGTAAGGCGCGGGGTCAGCTTTGGCCGCTCAGCCCTTCTTGACGCTCTGGCCCAGCCTTGCGCTGTCTTGCCAGGCGAGGTCCTGCCAGGTCAGTTCGCGGCCATCGGCGGCGCGGATGGTGATGCGGGCGATCGGCAGGCCGTCCCTTGCATCCACCAGCACCGGATTGGTGGCAATGCCGGTGCCGTAACGCTCCCCCCACTGGCGCAGGGCGAGCATGGCGGGCAGCAGGTCCAGCCCCTTTTCGGTGAGGCGGTATTCCACCTTGCGGCGATCCTCCTGCGATCGGATGCGGGCCATCACGCCGTTTTCCACCAGCCTGCCAAGGCGGCCAGAAAGGATGTTGCGGGCAATGCCCAGCTCCGCCGAAAACTCCTCGAAATGCACCAGCCCGTTGAAGGCGGCGCGCAGGATCATGAAAGACCAGCGCTCTCCCATCACCTCCAGCGCCTGGGGCAATCCGCATGTGGCCAGCTGTTTCAGAGGTTCGCGCAAGTCATTCATCGGACATCTTCTAGCCTATCGCGCGGACAAACCCAATTCCCCGTGGATTCGCCCTTGCTGACATTGGTATAGGTTGTTATTAGAAACTCTATTGCGTCCCTCCATCAATCTCCATCCCGGGACGAGACTGGCCCCTGCGCACCCCCCAAGGTCTGCGTGGGGGCCTGTTTTTTGGCCAAAGCTGGATTTTTGCAGGTCCCGGATTTTGGCAGGGCCTATGGCGCCAGCAGGCCCTTGGCGATCATGTCGGCCTCCAGCGCATCGGCATGGGTGAAGACATGGCCATGCCAGCCGCGCGCGGTGGCGGCGGCGATGTTCTCGGCCTTGTCATCGATGAAGAACAATTGCTGCGGCGGCAGGCCAAAGCGCGCCTCGGCAATCTGGTAGATCGCCGGGTCGGGCTTGGTGCATTTTTCATGGCCGGAAACGACAATGTCGCGGAATACGTCGAACACCGGCCAGGCATCGCGGAACGGACCCCAGAAATCAGCGCCGAAGTTTGACAGGCCGAAGATCGGTACGCCGCGCGCATGCAGCGCATCCACCAGCGCGTGCGTGCCCGCAATCGGTCCGGGAATCGTTTCATCAAAGCGCTGCGCATAGGCATCGATCAGATGCGCATAGCGGGGAAACTGGGCTTTGCGTTCAGGCACCATTTCAGCCAGCGGGCGGCCATCGTCCTGCTGGTGGTGCCACGCTTCGGACACCACATTTTCCAGGAACCAGTCGAGCTCCTGCGGATCGGCAATCAGCTTTTCGAACAGGTGGCGCAGATCCCACTGGATCAGCACGCGCCCGATATCGAACACCACGGCGGAAGGTGCATCAGACATGCAAAAAGCCCCCGATTGCGCGGGGGCTTTGCAAGAGACCCGAACCGCGATGATTTCGCGGTGCGGCCGACATCATCAGCCCTGGCGGGCCTTGAAACGGCGGTTGGTCTTGTTGATCACATAAGTGCGCCCACGACGGCGAATAACGCGGCAATCGCGGTGGCGGTTCTTCAGCGACTTGAGGCTGTTGCGGATCTTCATGACATCTTTTCCTGAAAAATAATCGGCACCGGAGCTGACCCCCCAAAGGCGATCTTCAACCCACAGTGCCGGAATTTCGTGAGGCGCAACTATGGTCCAAGCCGCCCCAAGTCAAGGCTCGGCGCGCATATCGGCCAGTTTCCGCTCCCAATTGAGCGCATGGCGGACGATTTCGTCCAGATCGGCATGCTGCGGCACCCACGGCAGGGTGGATTTGATGCGCGCGGGGTCCGAAATCAGCGAATCGGGATCACCGGCCCTGCGCGGTCCCATCACCCGCTCGATCTTCATGTTCGTCACCCGGTCCACCGCATCCAGCACTTCGAGCACGGAGAACCCCCGGCCATAGCCGCAATTCATCGTCATCGAGGTTGCGGGCGCGCCGATCAGCGCATCCAGCGCCAGCACATGCGCCGCCGCCAGATCGCTGACATGGATATAGTCGCGCACGCCAGTGCCATCGGGCGTATCGTAATCGGTGCCGAATACGGAGACATTGGCGCGCTTGCCCAGCGCGGCTTCCACCGCAACCTTGATCAGATGGGTCGCGCCCGCAGTCGATTGCCCGCTGCGCCCCTGCGGATCGGCCCCGGCCACGTTGAAATAGCGCAGGGCGCAATAGTTGAAGTCATGCGCAGCGGCGGTGTCGGCCAGCATCTGCTCGGTCATCAGCTTGGACCAGCCATAGGGGTTGATCGGCGCCTTGGGCAGATCCTCGCTGACGGGCGAGGTTTCGGGCACGCCATAAGTCGCCGCCGTGCTGGAGAAGATGAAATGCGGCACGCCCGCAGTCACCACCGCTTCCAGCAGGGTGCGGCTGTTGGCGGTGTTGTTGCGATAATATTTGAGCGGATTGTCCACCGATTCGGGGACGATGATGGAGCCGGCAAAATGCATCACCGCGCCGATTTTCTGCTCGGCAAAAATGCGCGCCAGCAGATCGCCATCGGCAATGTCCCCTTGGTAGAAGGTAACACCATCGGGTATGGCAAAGCGAAAGCCGGTGGACAGGTTGTCTATCACGGTGACCGGCCAGCCACGATCGCGCAACGCAAGCACGGCGTGGCTGCCAATATATCCGGCACCGCCGGTGACAAGTACGGGAACAGGGAGAGGTGTGCTCATGAAGGGCCGCCTAGCAACATATGGCAAATCAAGCGTTAAGCCTGGCACCTGTGGTCCCCTTCATGCGTTGGGACAATATGAAACACGCCATCAAGACCATTTTCGCCCTGGCAGCCTGCTCCGCCGCACTGTCTGCCTGCACCACGCCGGCCTATGTCTCACCAGTGGAGGTCACGCGCTTTACCGGCGCGGCGCCTGCCCAGCTGGGACAGGGCACCATCAGCGTGGAGGCCGCGCCGGGGCGGGACAGCGCATCGATCGAATTCACCGTGTTCCGTGACCAGCTGGAACGCGAGCTGAGCGTGATTGGCTACCACGTGGTCGCCAGCAGGGGCAGCCAGGTCGCCATGCTCGATATCGCCCGCACTGTGGCCGAGGGAGAGCGGCGCAGCCCGGTCAGCGTGGGCGGCGGCGCGGGCGTTGGCTCCTATGGCTCGGGCGTGGGACTGGGCGTGGGCATAGACCTGTCAGGTTCGCCGCCGGACCGCATCGATACGCAGGTGGCGGTCTCCATCCGCCGCGCCACGGGCGGAGCCAACCTGTGGGAAGGCCGCGCCCGGTTCACAGCCACTGACAATAGCGACTATGTGGACCCGGCACTGGCAGCAGACCGAGCCATCGCCGCGCTGTTCACCGATTTTCCCGGACAATCGGGCGAGACCATAGAGATTACCCCAGAGGACCAATGACCGACATCCACATCAACGCCGCCTTCGACAGCGGCAATATTGAAGTCCTGTCCACAGACGGCACCAACGCCAGGCTGGCGATCCGCAAGGACAGGGACAGCGAATTCGCCCAGTGGTTCCATTTCCGCGTGAGCAATTGCGCCGGGCGGCAGATCGAACTGAAGATCACCGGCATGGAAGCCACCGCCTATCCGCAAGGCTGGCCGGGATATCAGGCTTGCGTTTCGGAAGACCGCCAATATTGGGGCCGGGCGCATAGCAGCTATGACAAGGGTGAGGACGGCGGCACGCTGACCATCCATTTTGCCCCCTCCGCCGATCTGGCCTGGTTTGCATATTTTGCGCCTTATTCGATGGAACGCCACGATGACCTGGTGGCCGAAGCCGCCCTTTTCGAAGGCGTGCGCCACCGCACCCTGGGCCACTCGCTCGACGGGCGCAGCATCGATTGCCTTGAGCTGGGTGAGGGCGATAAGCAGGTGTGGCTCTATGCCCGCCAGCATCCGGGGGAAAGCATGGCGCAGTGGTGGGCCGAAGGCGCGCTGGACATGCTGTGCGATGATTCTGATCCCATCGCCCGCAGGCTGCGCCAGCTGTGCCGCTTTCACATCGTGCCGAACTGCAATCCCGATGGCAGCTTTCGCGGCCATCTGCGCACCAATGCCGCAGGCGTGAACCTCAACCGCGAATGGCATACGCCAACAGCTGACCGCTCACCCGAAGTGCTCGCCATCCGCAATGCGATGGACGCCAGCGGCGTGGATTTTGCGATGGATGTGCACGGGGATGAGGCGATTGCGGCCAATTTCCTCGCCGGTTTCGAAGGTATCCCGTCATGGACCGATGAGCTGGGCGCGTCTTATGATCGCTACCGCTCGATCCTGCAGCGGCGCACTCCCGATTTCCAGATCAGGCTGGGCTATCCGCCCGCCCGGCCGGGCAATGCCAATCTGTCGATGAGCACCAATCAGGTGGCGGAGCGCTTTGGCGCCTGCGCGATGACGCTGGAAATGCCGTTCAAGGACCATGACCCGATGCCCGATGCCGAGCAGGGGTGGAGCCCGGAGCGCTGCAAACTGCTGGCGCGCGATTGCATGGGCGCGCTGCTGGAGTGGCTGGAGGGCTGACGCGGCGCGCGCCAGCCCTCCAGACAATTTACTCGGCAGCTTCGGCGCGCGTGCCGGTGAGCGGGATCGGCCCGAAGTCGGACAGGATCTGCCCGGTCAGCGTGTCGCCATCGGCAGTGCCCGAATAGGTCAGGTTCATCGGCCCCTGCGGCGTGGTGAGCGCGCGCTTGAAGGTGAAGGTGGCGCCGTCCACGGCCACATCGCTGATCACGCTTGCCATCGGCGGCGCATCGGCGGGGGCACCCGGCATCGGGCCGTCGACGATTTCCACGCCGTAGCCGTCATCGGCCTGCGTCAGGATCAGCGTCGATTCAATCTTGGTTCCCTGCACGTCAATGGCCGTATCCCATGTGCCAAGTGCGCTGGAATCCTGTGCCATTGCCGGAACGCCGGTGAACGTGGCGGCAAGCGATGCGGCAATTGCCATGGCGGCAAGTCGAAGGCTTTTCATGTTATGATCCTCTCCCTGTTAGTCCCTGGAGCGGATGGTAAGCCCAACATTGGCTGGCGGGCAAACGAATTACGACAGGGCGGCAGGGCCAAAACTGTCGGGCAGCAAGTGTGACAGGCGCCATTCGCGCACGCCGCTGCGCCCCTCACCCAGCACCAGCGGATCGCTGCCATCCAGCCCGGCCAGTTCGGTCAGCACCTGACGGCAGCGACCGCACGGGCTGATCTCGTCCGCATCGGGGCCGCTGATGGCCACCGCCACCAGACCGCCGCGGCGCCCTTCGCTCATCGCCCTGGCCACCGCCACCGTCTCCCCGCACAGCGAGAGGCCATAGCTGGCGTTTTCGACATTGGCGCCGGTCACCACCTGCCCGTCGTCGAACAGCAGCGCCGCGCCCACGCGAAAGTTGGAATAGGGCGCGTGGGCCAGATCGGCGGCAGCGCGCGCGGCGTCCAGAAGCTCTACGCTGTTAATGCTCATTCCTGCACCACCACCCAATGTACCGGTTCTTGCGTCACCGCCGTCCACAGCCGCGGATTGGCTGTCCATAGCGTAAACGGCCGCCCGCCATAGTCGGGTTCGAGGAAGGAGCTTTCCAGCCACAGGTTCCGCTCGATCCGGCTGGCGATGGCGTAATGCTCCTCAAACGCAGGCGAGACCTTCAATATGGCGGACTGGCCGGCATGGCCCTCCACCTGGTTGAGGAAGGTGGTCAGCTCGCTCTCCACCGCCGCTTCGGTAATCGGGTCGGAGCAGTCGGTGGCCAGCTTGTCCAGCGCGATCACCGGCGGCAGCATGGCCGCATCGCGCGGGACGATGGTGACGAAATTGGCCGCCTGACGCTCCGCCGGAACGCATGGGTCATAGGCGTGGACCGCGCCATAGGGCAGCACGCCGCCTTCCAGCGCGCGCAGATTGTCACTCAGCATGGGATCGCGCCCGTCAGCCCCTTCGCTGGCTTCCAGATAGACGAAATCCGCGCCAATCGCGGCCAGACCGGCAAAGTCCACCTGCCCGTCCTGCGCACTCACCAGCACGCCTTGGGTGGGATAATCCTCGCGCGACGGAGTCCAGTGCTGCGCCTGCCACCAGCCGTAAATACCGGCCACCGCCAGCAGCAGGGCCACAAAGGCGGCGATGCGCCAGCGCCAGGGGAATGCCCGTTTCCTGCCCATGATTTGCCTGCGACCCCACCCTTTCTCAGGCTTTGATATGCAGCACGCAGATCAATGTGAACAGCCGCCTTGCGGTGGCAAAATCGGTAACGATCTTGCCTTCCAATATGCCCAGCAGGTGGCGCGTGCCGCGATCATGGATGGCGCGGCGGGTCATGTCCAGCGTCTCGATTTCCGCCGATGTCGCCTTGCGCAGCGCCTTGTAATAGGAATCGCAGATGGCGAAATATTCGCGGATCACCCGCCGCAGACGCGCCATTCCCAGCCCAATCGTGCCGGCATCGGCGCCGTTGTTATCATACACCAGGATCGCCAGCTTGCCGTCGATTACGGACAGGTGCAGCTGCCACGGCCCCTTGTGGCCCTTGCTCACGGCGCGCAGCGGGCGGAACTCATTGTCCTCCACCAGATCGCGCAGGGCCACCTCGCGCTCATTCTCCACATCGGCATTGCGGGCGATGATCGTGGCTTCGTCGAGCACGATGGAGGTGATACGGTCTTGGGGCGCGGTTGTAAGCATGATGGACATATTTTCGCAGGTCCACGCTCATTGTGCAATTGCGAAGTAGAATGACAGCTTACGGGCGAAGTCCTGGCCGGATGCGGGCGCTCGGCCACGTCATCCCCGCTATCCACAGGCCCCATTCACCGCAGCCATCTTGCAGGAGCAGGCGCGCTGGCCCATCAGGCTGCCATGTCCGATGAAGACCTCCTGATCCGATCCGATACCAAGCCCGACACTGCTGTGGTCGGCCGCGCCCTGCCCGCCAATCTGGAGGCGGAGGCGGCCTTCCTTGGCGCGGTGCTGATCGATAACCGCGTGCTGGAGGAACTGACCGTTCCGCTGCACCCGGATCATTTCTTCGTACCGCTGCATGCCCGCGTGTTTGAACGGATCATGGTGCTGACAGACCGCCAGATGGTGGTCACTCCGGTCACGCTCAAACCCTATTTCCAGGATGACGAGGCGCTCAAGGAGCTGGGCGGCACCGCCTATCTGGCGCAGCTGACGGCGGACGGGCAGGGCCTGCTGGCCCCGCGCGAACTGGCCCAGCAGATTTATGACCTGGCGCTGCTGCGCGAACTGGTGAGCGTTGGCCGCGAGCTGGTGGAAAGCGCGCTCGACACCTCCGAAGAGGTCGAGCCGATGCGCCAGATCGAAGAGGCCGAAGCCGCGCTCTACCGCGTGGCCGAAGGCGCATCGGGCAGCAATGAGGCGGAAAGCTTCGGCAGTGCCAGCAAGCAGGCGCTGACCCTGATCGAGACCGCGCTCAATTCCGGCGGCCATGTCGCGGGCAAGACCACCGGCTTCGAATCGATCAATTCCAAATGTGGCGGCCTGCATGATTCGGATCTGATTATCCTGGCTGGCCGCCCCGGCATGGGCAAATCTGCGCTGGCGATGAACATCGCCTATAATTGCGCCGCGCGTCTGAAGCGCGACATGAAGGACGAGATTGCAAAGTCCGTGGGTGCAGGCGTGGCCGTATTCAGCCTGGAAATGAGCAAGGACCAGCTCGCCACGCGTATCCTGGCCGAGCAGTCGGGCATTCCTTCCGAAGCGCTGCGCATGGGCAAGATCAGCCGCGAGGATTTCCAGCACCTGTCCCGCGCCAGCCAGCGACTGGCCGATCTGCCGCTGTATATCGACGATACGCCCGCGCTCTCGATCTCCGCCCTGCGCACCCGCGCGCGGCGGTTGAAGCGGCGGCACGATATCGGCCTGATCGTGGTCGATTACCTGCAATTGCTGCAAGGATCAGGCCGCGGGCAGGACAACCGCGTGAACGAGATTTCGGAGATTTCGCGCGGGCTGAAAACGCTGGCCAAGGAATTGCAGGTCCCGGTGATCGCGCTGTCCCAGCTCAGCCGTGCGGTGGAACAGCGCGAGGACAAGCGCCCGATGCTGTCCGACCTGCGCGAATCGGGATCGATCGAGCAGGATGCCGACATGGTGTGGTTCATCTTCCGCGAGGATTATTACGTCCTCTCGCGCGAGCCAAAGGTGCCCAATGCCTCCGACGATCCCAAGATCCACGATGCGCATAACGCCTGGGTGGCGGAGATGGAGGGCGTACACGGGCTGGCGGAACTGATCGTGGCCAAGCAGCGCCACGGCTCCACCGGCAAGGTGCGGCTGAAGTTCGAAGCCAAGATCACCAAGTTCACCGATCTGGAAGAAGGCGATTATCCCGGCCGCGATTACGACTGATCGCCCGCTGCCGAGCCTGCTTCAGGGACTCTCGCCAGACAGGCCAAGGTTGAGCTTGCGGCTGACGGTGTAGTCCACCACCGACACCAGGAACCAGCTGAGCGTCCAGCGAATGCGGTTGAACAGCGTGGAATTGCGCCGGTGAAGCTGCGGCGTGATTTCCTGCGATGCATCCAGATGCCGCACGATGAACTGCCGCATCACATCGGCCAGATGGGCGTCTTCAATGCGCAGCATGATCTCCATGTTGAGATAGAGGCTGCGCATGTCGAAATTGGCGCTGCCCAGATAGACCGCATCGTCGAGCACGATCAGCTTGGTGTGCAGTTTGCACGGCTGAAATTCCCAGATGTTCGCGCCCGCTTCCAGCAATTCCCGGTACAGCGCCCGGCTGGCCCCGATGGTGGCGCCATTGTCGGACTTGCCGGCCATCACCAGCCGCGTGTGGCCCTTGCGGGCGATCTGTTCGATCAGCTTGCGCAGGCGGTGGGGCGGGGAGAAATAGGCCATCATCATGTCCAGCCGCTCCCCTTCCTGCAGATCGTGACTGACACAGCGCGCCCAGCTGGAAAGCCCCGTCATCGGCCCGCCAATCAGCAATTGCACCGCGCCCTTGCCGCCACGCCATTCACGCACGGCCTTGCGGATGGCCCCGAACTGGCCCTTTTCGGTCGCCGCCAGAATCGTCATCTGCGCAAACCACTGTGCCAGCTGTTCGACGACTTCGCCCGTCACGGTGAAGGCCAGGTCATTCCAGCCATTCTTCTCGGGCGGATCGAAATAGCTGTCTTCAATATTGAAGCCGCCCAGCATGGCCTTGGCCTTGTCGGCAATCACGATCTTCTGGTGGTTGCGGATCAGATAGCGGCGCGTGGGTTTGGCCAGGAAGGAATGATAGGTGCCGCCCGCCGCCACCAGCGGGGCAAAGAACTGCGCATCGGCCACCGCGCCAAAGCCATCCAGGATGATCGTCACCGCCACGCCGCGACCGGCCGCAGCGACCAGCGCATCGCGCACGGCGATGCCGCTGGCGTCGCGCGCGAAGATGTAAAAGGCGATATCCAGCGTGTGCTGCGCTTCGCCGATCAGCCGCAGCAGGCGCTCCAGCCGGTCCGGTCCGGCGGGATAGAAGCCAAGCGTCAGGCCCTGTGCCTCGACATGGAAGGGAATCGGGTCACGGTATTCGGGCACGTCAGTACTGGCCTTTTCGCACTCTGGCATTGCCCCTGATAGCAGGCTTCTGTCGCCGGAAAACCTTGACGAATTTGCCTGTCTGACCTATCTGGCCTCCTTTCCGAACAAGTAGCTTGCAGAATTGGAGTGCCACATGGCGCGCGTAACCGTCGAAGATTGTGTCGACAAGGTCCCCAACCGTTTTGATCTCGTCCTGCTGGCAGCCCAGCGTGCGCGTGAGATTTCCGGCGGTGCGGAGCTGACCATTGACCGTGACCGGGACAAGAACCCCGTTGTCGCCCTGCGTGAAATTGCCGAGCAGACGGTGAAGCCCAAGCAGCTGGCCGAATCGCTCGTCCAGTCGATGCAGAACTTCCTGCCCGATGAAGAAGACGAAGCCGATGAAATCGGCTCGCTGAGCCAGTCGGCGGAGGCCATGCGCCTGTCCGCGTCGGCTCCGGCCCGTTCGACCTCGATCGGTGCCGATTACGACGGCTGATTGTCAGCCAGAGTGAATTTCAACAGGGCCGCGCTCACAAGGCGCGGCCCTTTTTGTTTGCAGCGCCGAGGTCGTTCCAGGGATGATTGGCAAGATATGTCCTTTGCATGACATCTTGCGACGACGGGTGATCCCCGCCACCATGTTCTGGCATCTGCGCAGCAAGAGGGGGCAAGACACCACACAATGGCGGTCATCGCGGTTTACAGCGTAAAAGGCGGCGTGGGCAAAACCACGATTGCGGCAAACCTGGCGTGGTTTTCCGCCAGCATTTCATGCCGCAAGACCCTGCTGTGGGATCTGGATGCCGCCGGCGGTGCGGGATTCCTGTACGGCGTGGAACCGCGCAAGAAGGCGCAGGCGGGATCGATCTTTGACCGAGAGGCCGACCCTGCCGATCTGATCCGCAAGACCGCTTTTGACCGGCTCGACATTCTGCCCGCCGATGAAAGCCTGCGCGATCTCGATTCCATCCTCGCGCGGATCGGCAAGAAGAAGCGGCTCGCAAAGCTGACCGAAACGCTGGCGGGGCGGTATGAGCGGATCATCCTGGACTGCCCGCCCGTGCTCAATGAAATCAGCGCGCAGGTTGTGCGAGCAGCGACCTGCGTGATCGTGCCACTGCCGCCCTCGCCCTTATCGGCGCGCGCGTTCGAGATGGTGACGCGCGAGATCCGCGACCAGACCAAGAGCCATCCGCCGATCCTGCCCGTCCTCTCCATGCTCGACATGCGGCGCAACCTGCACCGTCAGGCGCGTGAGGAGAACAGGACCTGGCCCGCCATCCCGCAAGCCAGCGCGGTGGAGCAATGCGCGGTATTGCAGCGCCCAGTTGGAGACTTCGCCCCCACCAGCCCCGCCGCCCGCAGCTTTGGCCAGCTATGGACCGCGATAGAACGCAAGCTGACGCAGAAGGGGTGATCCAGAAGCGCGCAGCTATTCCACAGTACCGGGACCTTCACCAATCCCGCTGCTTTCGCCCATATCCTCCATGGCTTCGGCTGCTTCGTCCATCGCGCCGTCCATGGCGTCTGCAGAGTCCAGACCCGCGCCTTCGTCTGCAAGCATCGCGTCAGCATTGGCCTCTACATCGGCCATGGCTTCTTCTGCGCTTGAATCAGCCGTTTCTTGCGAACACGCCGCCAGTGCAACCACCGAAGCGCCCAGAACCACAGCGTTGAAGACCTTGAGATATTTCTTCACCCTACTCTCCTTCGATTGAACAGCTTTCTATAATTTTGGAAACAGACTGACCGCGCCACACATGCTGGCGCTGATCGTCCTCGAAAAATCTCTGCAACCGGTCCAGCCGTTTGGGCACTTCCACCCGGGCCGATGCAACCAGCCCGTCCACACATGGAATGAGGGCCTTGAAATAGCGCCTCTCAGTCTCCCCGGATTCGATCTTCAGGTCCATTCCGCCAACAATCAGTGCCCGGGATGGATAACGGTCTGTCCGGATGATCATCAACGGTTCGCCGCCTTTTTCCAGCGGGTGGTAGTCCTGGGTCAACGTTTCGATATCTGATCCGGTAACGGGCAGGACCTGGCCGATCTCCAGGAAGAACTTATCGTCATCAGGGGCGATATCGATATCGGTATTGCCGACGTTTTCGAGCAGCAGTTCTACCCTGACGAACGCCTTGTGATCCCCCACAGGCCAAACCTGAACAATCGGCACGGCGTTGAGTTTGGGAATTCCCCGCCGGTCAACGAAGTACCAGTATCCGGCCAGCAGCAGCGCCAGACACGATAGGAAGGCCGCCAACCCTTCCATGCTGTGTCGGCTGTCGTGCGAACTGTCCTTGAGGAAAAGCCACAAGGTAATACAAAAGACGATTGTGAGGAAAATTAGACTGAAATAACTGGGCCAGTAGAAGAACAGGGCCGCGCCAAGCACACATGCCAGCAGACGCCATATAGTTATCGAATTATTGGACGCCTTTGCAACTACCGAAGACATTCCGTCGGAAAATGTCGTTCCGGTTTTCTCCAGTTCTGTACGAATCTTTTCCCACATAGTTGCCCCCAGCGCGGGAAAGATAGATCATCGAAAGGAATTTGGCCAGCCATTGGCGGCGGTGGTGCACGCCCTGCGCCCCGATAAGCAGCCCGAAACGCGGCCGGTTAAGACTCGCGGAAGGGGTTGAAGAACAGCTCCTCCACCGGAACGTTGAAGAAGGCCGCCAGCCGGTAGGCCATCGGCAGCGACGGATCATATTTGTCTGCCTCCACCGCGTTGATTGTCTGGCGGGAGACTTCGATCAGGTCGGCCAGCTCGCCCTGGTTGAGGCCTTTTTGTGTCCGCAGCTGGCGCAGGCAGTTGCGCATCAGGCCTCACCCCGGCGGCGCAGCCACCAGACCAGCCAGAACACGCCGTAACCTGCTGTCATCGCGGCAAAGGTGATCAGGCTGCCGCGCGCCAGATCGCTTTGCGTGCCGGCCCACGCAACCAGACCCAGCATTGCCGTTCCGGCACCAAAGGTACCGCCCCAGTAAAAGCTGTTGGTATGCGCATCGCGCTCCACATCATCCAGCCTGTTCCACCACGGGCGTGTGGCCAGCAGCGCCGCGATCAGGACGAACGTCAGCAGGGCAAAGGTGACGGCAAAGGGCAGGTTTCCGCCGCCCAGCCGCAGGATCTGTCCGCCCGCGATCCCTGCGGCAATCGCCGCGACAAAGGCCAGCGCCCCTGCCCCCAGAACCTTCTTGCGATGTTTGCTTATTTCCATGTTGCGTCTCCATCTTGCTGTAAAAACATTTGGACAATCACGAGAGGATTGTCAAAGTGTTTTTACAGCAATTGTCCAAATAGTTTTACAGAGACCCAGAGCGCCAGCAGATATGCGCGAGCGGCCTCGACCTGCGCGGGACTGGTGGATACAATGTCCGCATGGTGGGGGCATGAGCGACATTCTCGATGGTATCGGCACGGCTGCGGAAGGCGGCCTGTTCGCCCGTGCGCTGGAGCCGCATTCGGGCGCGCAGGGCAAGCACCCGCACCAGCCGGACAATTGCCTCAATTGCGACACGCCGCTGATTGGTGCCTATTGCCACGCCTGCGGCCAGCACGGCCATGTACACCGCACGATCGGCGCTTTCTGGCATGATCTGATGCATGGCGCGCTGCATCTGGATGGCAAGATGTGGCGCACATTGCCCTTGCTGGTGCTGCGTCCGGGCAGGCTGACGCGGCGCTATATCGAAGGGGCCCGGGCGCGCTTTGTCTCACCCATGGCGCTGTTCCTGTTTTCCGTTTTCCTGATGTTCGCCGTGTTCCAGATGCTGGGCATTACCGCTCCTACCGATCTGCAGACCAATAACCCCGTCCAGCGCGGGATTGAGACGGGGATGGTGGAGGCTGAGGCGGCGCAGAATGCCGCGCAGACAGAGCTTGACCGCCTTTCCGCCACTGACCCCGGCCGCGCCGCTGCGGAGACGCGGCTGAGTGAAGCCAGCGAAGCGCTTGCCGCCATGCGGCTGGTGAGAAGTTACACCATCAGTGAGAATCTGGGCGCCAACATGTCGATCAAGCCGACAGGTGTTGCCTTCATTGACGATGGTATCGGCAAGAAGTGGCGAGAGAACCCCAGCCTGATGCTCTACAAATTGCAGGCGAACAGCTACAAGTTCTCCTGGCTGCTAATTCCGATCTCCATCCCCTTCGTATGGCTGCTGTTCGCGTGGAAACGCCGGTTCAAGGGGTATGATCACGCCATTTTCGTGACCTATTCGCTCAGCTTCATGACGCTGTTCTTCGTCGTGCTGTCGGTGCTGGGGTGGCTGGGCGTCGGCGGCGGATGGCTGTTCACCGCCTTTGCCACGCTGGCACCCCTGCACATCTACAAGCAATTGCGCGGAGCCTACGGCCTGTCGCGCTTCTCGGCCATCTGGCGGCTGGTGGCGCTGCTGTTGCTGATCTTCCTGATCGTGCTGCTGTTCCTGCAGGCACTGCTGCTGCTCGGCGCCTTCTGACAAGGAAAAGGGCGGCGCATCGCTGCACCGCCCTGTTGTTGTTCAGTCATGTCATTCGTGCGGGAGTTACGCGCCCTGCGGTGCGCCGTCTCCGCCAAAGCGCTTGCCTGCCTTGGGAATGGCGGAGCCGTGGACCGGCACCACCGCCGCCGGGCCGCTGGGCGCTTCGGGACGATCGATCTTGCCGGTATCGAGCAGTTCGGTGATCTCGTCACCGGTCAGCGTTTCATATTCCAGCATCGCCTGTGCCAGCAGGTGCAGCTGGTCCTCATGCGTCTTGAGCAGGTCAGTCGCGCGCTTGTGCGCCCCTTCCACCAGATGCTTGATTTCGGCGTCGATCAGCTTGTTGGTCTCATCAGATGCCATTGTGCGCTGGGTCGTGCCCATGCCCAGATAGCCTTCCTGACTTGCCTCATATTGCAGCGGGCCGAGCTTGTCGCTCATGCCCCAGCGGGTGACCATGTTGCGCGCCAGATCGGTGGCGTACTGGATATCGGAGCTGGCGCCAGAGCTGACCTTGTCATGGCCGAAGATGATTTCTTCCGCCACGCGGCCACCCATGGAAACCGCCAGATTGGCGTGCATCTTGTCCCGGTGATAGGAGTAATTGTCCCGTTCCGGCAGGCGCATCACCATGCCCAGCGCACGGCCACGCGGGATGATGGTGGCCTTGTGGATCGGGTCCGATGCCTCTTCATGGACAGAGACGATCGCATGGCCGGCCTCATGATAGGCGGTCATCTTCTTCTCATCCTCGGTCATCACCATGGACCGGCGCTCAGTCCCCATCATCACCTTGTCCTTGGCGTCCTCGAATTCCTGCATGGCGACCAGGCGCTTGTTGCGACGCGCGGCCAGCAGGGCAGCTTCGTTGACGAGGTTGGCAAGATCCGCGCCGGAAAAGCCCGGCGTGCCGCGCGCAATGGTGCGCGGGTTCACATCGGGAGCCAGCGGCACCTTCTTCATGTGCACGGCCAGAATCTTCTCGCGCCCGTCGATATCGGGGATCGGCACCACCACCTGGCGGTCAAACCGGCCCGGACGCAGGAGCGCGGGGTCGAGCACGTCGGGGCGGTTGGTGGCGGCGATGATGATGATGCCTTCATTGGCCTCAAAACCATCCATCTCCACCAGCAGCTGGTTCAGCGTCTGCTCGCGCTCATCATTGGAATTGCCGATGCCATTGCCACGGTGGCGGCCCACGGCGTCAATCTCGTCGATAAACACGATGCACGGTGCGTTCTTCTTGGCCTGTTCGAACATGTCGCGCACGCGGCTGGCGCCCACACCCACGAACATTTCGACAAAGTCGGAGCCTGAAATGGTGAAGAAGGGCACGCGCGCCTCGCCGGCGATGGCGCGGGCGAGCAGCGTCTTGCCGGTACCGGGCGAGCCGACCAGCAAAGCACCCTTGGGAATCTGGCCACCCAGCTTGGAAAAGCGCTGCGGATCACGCAGGAATTCGACGATTTCCTCAAGCTCTTCGCGCGCTTCATCAATGCCGGCGACATCCTGGAAAGTGACGCGACCCTGCTTTTCGGTCAGCAGCTTGGCCTTGGATTTGCCAAAGCCCATCGCGCCCGATCCGCCGCCCTTCTGCACCTGGCGCAGCGCAAAGAAAGCAATGCCCAGGATCAGGATGAACGGCAGCGCCTGGATCAGCACCACCCACAGGACGCTCATCTGTTCAGGCTGCGCGCCGGAAAACTCGACGCCATTGTCTTCCAGCAATTGCGTGAGGCCAGGGTCGCTCGTCACCGGAGTGGTGGTGAAGGCGCCATCGTTCTTCAATGTGCCGACAATGCGATCAGGACTGATCGTCACGCTTTCAACACTGCCCTCGGCAATCTTGTTGCGGAAATCGGAATAGCTGATCTGCGTGCCCGCAGGTTCACTCGGCCCGCCAAACATGGAGACAGTCAGCAGCAGGGCGAGAAAAATCCCGCCCCAAACCACCATGCTCTTCATCCACGGGTTGGGATTGTTTTCCGGTTCGCGATTTTCGCTCATGCGCAATAAGTCCTTTCAACACTGCCAATGTAGGATCGCGCGGGTGAATGGCAAGCTAATGGCGGGCGGGTATTTTCGGGCGGCGATCGGGCGGTTTGAACGGCGCTATTCGCGCTCCCTTGCCAGGATCAGCCTGTCGGACAGATCGGCGCCCTGCTGGCCGGTGATCTGGAACAGCGCCTCAAATCCATCATGCGCCGCCGCATCGCTCAATTCATCGGGCAGATCGCCGCTGGCCACAATCGCACCGATCCCGCGCAAGCCGGTCACTCTCTCGCTGGCGATCACGGTCACCAGTGCCCCGCCGGGCGCGCGGTAACGGGTGATATAGGCAAAGTCGCGGTAAAATGCGGGCGAGGCAAGGCGGCGCGCCTCATCGCTCATCCAGCGCTGGCCGGTCTCCCGGTCGATGATCTCGTCATAGCTGTCACCCACCCGCAGGCTGCTTTGCGCAAAGGTGATTTCCTCCAGCAGGCCCATGCCCGAAAGCAGGCCGATATAGACCACGTCATTGGTGTTGAGCATGTCGGAGGTCAGCTGCGATGCGGCGATCACGTCCAGCGGCTTGTCCGCAGAAGCGAGCAGCGGCGCCAGCGCCTGCAACGCATAGCCGGTCTGGAACGGCAGGTAGTTAAGCCCGACATCCTCGGCAAAACCAAACCGGTCCGGCTCCGCCTCCTGCATGCGCAGCAGGTCTTCGGCGGAATTGACGCGGAAATCGCGGATCAGCCGCCCGTCCTCGGGGTTCACCGGATCAATTTCGCCAAACAGGTAATAGTCACCCAGCACCACCAGCACCGGGCGCTGCGATGTGTTCAACGGCTGCCAGATGGCATTGGTGGCGGGCGTAAATCCGCGGTTGAGCACCATTCCGGCCAGGAATGCGGCGAGCAGCGCCAGCACGCCCAGCGCGGGCCAGTACCGCATCATCTGGCCGCGAGGCGGCACGGTCAGTGCTGGTACTGAGGCGGAGGGCGCAGGCAGTTGCTCTGCCATCTGCAACGCATAGACGCCCGCCGGAATCTCCAGCACCGCCTGCCCCGGTGCGGGCGGATTGGCGAGATAGTGATCGTCCAGCTTCTTGCGCAGGCGGTGGACATAGACGCGCACGGTGGCATCATCGCCATCGGTTTCGCTCTGGCCGAACACCGCCTCGGCGATCTCCGCCTGCGTGGCGCTTTGCGCTTCGGCGCCGCGATCGGCGAGAAAGTCGAACAGTTCGCGCAGGCGGCCCGAAGCCCCGACAAGCCCCGCCGCGCGCAGCCGCTCAACCTCTGCCGCATAGGCATCGCCGGCTGCGTTACTGGTGCGTGCGCTGTCCAATCCTGCCCCTCAAATACCGCGCCGGGCGGCTGTAACGTCCATGTAACAGGCCGATTACCGTAATTTACGTGGTTTGCCCAGAGCCGCTTGGTCAGAAGAGGTCGCAGCACTTCACAAGACAAAGGTTACACATTGCCAAAGCCCGATAATCCTGCTGCCCGCCTGCTCTTATCCACCGCCATTGCCATGCTTGGTTGCGTGGCTGTTCCTGTCTGGGCGCAGGAGGAGGCCGCAGCTGAGGTCGAACCCCAGACAACCCAGAACGCGGCACAACAGGTGCAGAGCGAGCGTGAGAACATCGGCGTGGTGATCGATGAAGACAGCGGCAATGTGATCTATGTCTATGGCCGCGGCGAGAAGCGCATTGGCGAAGCCATTGCCGCCAGCGAGGGCGGCGTGGCCGGCGCCGATCTGGAGATCCGTCCGCTGCTGCGTCCCGGTGAAATTCTTGAAGCCACCCCCGGCCTTATCGCCACCCAGCATTCGGGTGGCGGTAAGGCCAACCAGTTCTTCCTGCGCGGGTTCAACCTCGATCACGGCACCGATTACGCGCTGTATATCGATGACATGCCGGTCAACTTTCGCACCCACGGTCACGGACAGGGCTATCTGGATGTGAACGGGCTGATCCCGGAGACGGTGGGCCGGGTGGACTACCGCAAGGGTCCTTACCGTGCCGACACCGGCGATTTCAGCTTCGTTGGCGCCAGTTTCATCACCACCCATGACCAGCTGCAACCCTTCGCCACGGCGGAGGTGGGATCTTATGGCTATCGCCGCTTCGTGGCAGGCGGCTCCGTGCCGCTGGGCAATGGCGACCTGCTGGTCGTGGGACAGGTGAAGCTGAATGACGGACCGTGGGAGCTGCCCGAGGATTTTGAGGGCTATTCCGGGCTGGTCAAATATTCCGCCCCCGTTGGCGATGGCGATTTCCAGATTGCCCTGCATGTCTATGATGCCAGCTGGGCACCCACCGAACAATTGCCCGAACGCGCCATCGGCACGCTGGTGGAGGACCATTTCGGCACGCTGGACCCGACCTTGCGCGGATATACCAAGCGGCAGGTGCTGACCGCCAATTATGAAAGCGATGACTGGCGGCTGACAGCCTATACCCAGCACTACGACTGGAGCCTGCTGTCCAATTTCACCTATTTCCTGGAAGACCCGGTCAATGGCGACCAGCTGCGCCAGTTCGAGGAACGCTGGACCTTTGGCGGGCGGGTGGAGCGCACGCTGCGCCCGACGGATCGCCTGACCCTGCGCGCCGGGGCGGAAACGCGCTTCGACCAGATCGGCCCGATCGGCCTGGATGAGACGATCGATGGCGCGCTGGAGTTCAATTACAACAGCTTCGACATCAACGAAAAATCCATTGGCCTGTATGCCGAGGCAACGTGGGAGCCGCTCGACCGCCTGTTCGTGACTGCGGGCATGCGCGGGGACTGGTATGGCTTCAGGACGCAAGCGCTGGACGGCGTGGACGTGTGGTCCGGCAAGGCCAATGACGACACCTTCGCGCCCAAGATCGGCGTGAATTACGAAGTGGCCGACGGTATCGCCCTCTATGCCAATTATGGCGAGGGCTTCCATTCCAACGATGCCCGCGGCGTGACCAATCCCACCAATCCCGCACCCGGCCTGGTCAAGGGCGAATTCGAAGAGGTCGGCTTCCGCGTGGAGCGCGGCGGACTGATCTTCAGCAGCGTATACTGGTGGAGCAGCATCGACAGCGAGCTTATCTATGTCGGCGATAGCGGCGCGGTGGAACCGAGCGATCCCAGCAAGCGCCACGGTTACGAACTCACCGCCTTCTGGAAGCCCAACAACTGGCTGGCCGTGGACGCGGTGTGGACCGGATCGCACAGCCGCTTCACGGGCCTGCCCGAAGGCGAGAATTTCGTTCCGGGTGCACTCGAAAGTTCCGGCGAGCTGGGGGTTTCGGCCGCCTTCCGCCAGTGGAATGCCGCCATTCGCGCGCGCTATCTGGGGCCGCATCCGCTGATCGAGGACAATTCGCAGCGCGGCGCCTCCACCGTGCTGGTCAACGCCCGGCTGGCCTGGACCCCTGACGATTTCAGCGGCTTCGAATTCTATGGCGAGGTGCTCAACCTGCTCGATTCCAAGGATGACGATATCGACTATTTCTACGCCGTGCGCCTGCCCGGTGAGCCGGCAGAAGGCATCGAGGGGCGCAACAGCCGCATCGTCGAACCCCGGCAATTGCGAGTCGGCGTAACCAAGAGGTTCTGAAGCCTCACATCAATCTTGCGGGACCTGGTGCGACCCTCCTTTAGCGCCAGGACCATGAAAGGCCCGGCTGCGTGCATGGCGACAGCCGGGCCTTTCTTCCTTAATTTCCGGCACTTGCGGTCTCGTGAGTCAAGCCTCCCAATCATCATGTCAATGGTGCTTGACATAAAGAGGCTCCATGTCTAGCTTCCTTTACATAAATTCAAGGGAGCTTGATATGAAGAAGATTTACACGGCCCTCGCCTTTGCCGCTGCCATGTTGCTGGCCGCCTGGCTGGGTGCACAGCAGATGATTACGCCGGACATGAGCAGCACGCTGCTGATCGTGCTGCCGGTGATGTGGGTCCTCTCACTGGGCCGGAACGGCGGTAATCGCTGCATCAGCAAGGCCCATGACGCATGACCGCGCAGCAGGCGATGCCGCGCCCGTTGCTGTGGTCGGCGCTGTTCATCATCAATATGGCGCTGATCGCAGCTGCCCATATTTTCGATGTGATCGAACAGCCGGTGCCGATCATCCTGATCGCGCTGAACATGGGGCTGCTGGTGCCGATGACGCGCGCGGCCAAGGCAAGGCAGGAACTGAAGGGCGCGATGAGCCCGGCCCTGCGCGTCTATAACCGGCGCGTGCTGTTCGTGATGGTGATCTACATGGTGGCGATGATCGGCGGCGGGAACCTGTCTCATCTGGTGGCCGATGGTTCGCCCGCCATGTGGGCGCTGGCCATCGCCCCGCTGGTGCCGCTGATGGGCATGATCTGGACCATGTATCGCTACCTTCAGGAAGAGGATGACGAATATCTGCGCCACCGGGCCACTACCGGCGCGCTGTTCGGCCTCGCGCTGATTCTGGTGCTGGGGACGATCTGGGGCTTTCTGGAGATGTACGGGCTGGTCGGCCATATCTGGAGCTGGTGGGTTTTCCCCGTGTGGGCCATCGGGCTGGGGATCGGCATGTGCTTCCAGCGCGCCAAGGGAGAGGAAGAATGACCACGTCATTGACCAAGACGCCGGAGATGCGCCGCTATTATGTGCGCATGGGCATTTCGATGGCGATCTATCTGGTATCGCTGTTCAGCGCCGACTGGCTGATCGAACAGCAACAGGTTGCTGGACCGCTCGCCTATCTGCTCGCCGCCATTCCGGGCCTGTGCCTGGCATCGATATTCTGGATTCTGGTGCGGCTGGTGACCGAGCAGACCGATGAGTTCCTGCGCCTGCTGCTTGTCCGCCAGATCATGGTCGCCACAGGTATTGCCCTGACTGCGGCAGCCGTGTGGGGATTTCTGGAACAATATATGCTGGTCGGCCATGTCACCGCCTATTGGTGGCCCACGATCTGGTGCTTCGCCACCGCGATTGGCGGGATCTACAACAAGTTCACCATGGGCACGGCGGGCGGCGAATAATGAAAAACCGTCTCAAGGTTATGCGGGCAGAGCGCGACTGGAGCCAGCAGGACCTGGCTGAACAGCTGGGTGTTTCGCGCCAGAGCGTGAACGCCATCGAGACTGGCAAATACGATCCCTCGCTACCGCTGGCCTTCCGCATTGCCGATGTTTTCGAACTGCCGATCGAGGAAATCTTCCTGCGCGACGAGGCCTAGGCAAAGCCCCCGGCTTGCGGCATTCTCCGGTGCGGGAGAACAAGGATGCAGACACGCAGGCTGGCCGATGCGCTGGGGATTGAGGTGGTGGGACTGGATACCACCGCCCCGCTGGATGAGGGCACACGAGACGCTCTGGTCGATCTGTTCCACCAGCATCTGGCGCTGGTGATCCGCGGCACGGTGCTGACGCCGCGCCAGTATGTCGATCTGATCCGCAAGTTCGGGCAGCCCGATGCCTCCGACACTTCGCGCTATCACGAACCGATCGATATTGACGGTTTCAAGGGCCTGCGGCTGGTCTCCAATATCGAGAGCGGCGGCAGGAATGTCGGCCAGTTCGGCAATGACGAGATGGGCTGGCATCAGGACCGCTGGACCGATGCCGTCCCGCCGCCCGCCACCGCCCTGCACGGGGTGGAGGTGACCAAGTCAGGCGGGCGCACCGGGATCGCCAGCCTCGTCGCCGCCTATGACGCCCTGCCCGCAGACCTGCTGGCGCGGATCGAGGGGCGATCGATCCATTTCCCGCTCAAGGTCAATGATTTCGAAGGCGAGCTGGACGATGCCGATATCGAAGACCCGGCGCTGTTCCGCAAGGTTCCGCTGGTGCAGCGCCATGCGGTGACCGGGGCAAAATTCCTGTTCCTGGGGGCACGGCGCATCCTCTCCTACATCGATACCGCGCCGCGCATCACCGGGCTGGACAAGGATGGCAGCGCCGCCTTGCTGGACGCGATCTACGATCATGTCGCGCTGCCGGCGTTCAACTATCTGCACCAATGGCGCGCGGGCGATATCCTCATCTGGGACAACCGCGCCTGCGCCCACCGCCGCGAAAGCTTCGACCCGGACGAACGCCGCCTGCTCTATGGCACGCCCATCGTCACCTCGGACGTATTGTGGAGGGGAGAAGCGGCGCTGGCGGGGTGAGAAACCGGATCGCGCGCGCATTTTGCCTGCAACATTGTGCGGCGCGCCAGCTATAGCGCCTCCCTCGCCCGCAGCCGCTTGATCGGACAACGCCTTGGCACTCAATATCGCGATCCTGTTGTCCGTTGTCATGGCAGGCTTGCTGCTGCTCTCTCCGCGCTTTGCCAAGTCCACGGTCTGGCGGGCAACGGTGACGCCGCTTGCATCGATCATCGGCAGCGGATTCCTGGTGCTCGCGCCCATTCTGGTGTCAGCATACGGACGAAGCGCGCCGCTGGTGATGGCTGGGCTGTGCATTGGCGCCTATCTGTTCGGCGAGGCGATCCGCTTCAACATCTTTGCCCGCAACGTGCCCCGACCGGTGGAGGATATGGCGGTCGAACGGCTGGAACTGGGCGCTTCATGGGCGCTGGTTTTCGCCTTCATGATTTCGGTCGGATATTACCTCAACCTGTTCGGCGCCTTCGCCATCAGCCAGACCCCTTATGACAATCCGGTCAATGCCAGGCTGCTGACATCGGCGGTGTACATCCTGATTCTGGCGGTCGGCTGGTTCCACGGTTTCAAGGCGCTGGAGCGGATGGAATATGCCGCAGTGACGATCAAGCTGGCGGTGATTGCCGGGCTGCTGATCGGGCTGACGTGGTATTTCTATCAGCGCGCCAGCGCGGGGGAGCTGTTCTTCCATGAGGCACAGCTGTCCGGCTGGCCCGCCGTCACGCTCGCCTTTGGTCTGGTCATCACCGTGCAGGGCTTCGAGACTTCGCGCTATCTTGGCCAGGAATATGATCCGCAGACCCGGATCAGCTCCATGCGCCTTGCGCAGCTGGTCTGCACGGCGATCTACATGATCTATATCGGCCTGTTCGCCTATGCCTTTGACCGCAGCGAGTTCCAGCTCAGCGAGACCGCGATCATCGACCTGATGGCACTGATCACGCCGCTGCTGACGGTGATGCTGGTGCTGGCGGCGCTGGCGGCACAGTTCAGCGCGGCCATTGCCGATACCAGCGGCTCCGGCGGGCTGGTGGAGGAGCTGACCCGCGGCCGCATGACTGCCCGCTATGGCTATGTGTTGCTGGTCTTCATCGGGATCGTGATGACGTGGGAGGCCGATGTCTTCCAGATCATCGCCTATGCCAGCCGCGCCTTTGCCCTGTATTACACGCTGCAATCCGCCATCGCCGCAAGGCGCGCCTTCATCATCCCCGGCACGCCATGGCACAGGAAGCTGGGATTCTGCCTGCTGGTGGCACTGGGCGCGATGATCGTATTGTTCGGGAATGACGTGGAATCATCCAATGCCGGGTGATAGGCTGCGCGCGGCGTGCTGATTGCCAGTATCTGCCGCCTGGCCAGTAACTGCCACGGAACCAGTAACCGCTACGGAACCAGTAACTGCTACGGAAAAAGTGTTATGCCCGCCCGATGAGCGATCACGATATCCTGTTCAGCCCGATCACCTTGAACACGGTGACCTTCCACAATCGCTGGGTTATGCCCGCCATGCAGCGCGGCATGTGCAGCAACGGCGCGCCCAGCGCGGAGCTGGCCGCCTATTACCGCCGCCGCGCGGAAGGCGGCACGGCGCTGATCGTGGGGGAAAGCGCGGCGATCGATCACCCTTCCGCCACCGTCCAGCCGACATCGGCGCATATCAACCCGGCCACGCGCGATGCCTGGGCGCATTGCGTGGACGAGGTGCGCCAGGGCGGCGGGCAGATGATGCTGCAATTGTGGCACGAAGGGGCGATGCGCACGGATGGCCACGCCCTCAGCGCCAGTGGCCTGGCCCATCCCGGCAAGGAAAGCGGGCGCGCCGCCACTGTGGATGAGCTGGCACAGATCCGCGATGGTTTCGTGCGTTCGGCCCGGATTGCGCAGGACATTGGCGCCTGCGGGGTGGAGGTGCATGCCGCCCACGGCTATTTCCTCGATCAGTTCCTGTGGCACGGCTCCAACATTCGCGATGATGGCTATGGCGGCCCGCTGATCGCCCACCGCGCGCGCTTTCCGGCGGAGATCGTCAGCGCCATCCGCGCGGAATGCGGACCGGATTTCCTCATCTCGCTGCGCTTCTCGCAATGGAAGGAAGTGGATTTTGAGGCCAGGGTCGCCCCTTCTCCTGAAGATCTGGCGCAGATGGCCACCATCTTTCGTAAGGCTGGCGTCGATGTCCTGCATGCCTCCACCCGCCGCTTCTGGGATGCCGAATGGGCAGGCGATGGCCGGAACCTGGCCGGATGGACCAGGGCAGGCGGCGGATTGCCGGTCATCACCGTCGGCTCTGTCGGGCTGGATATCGATGTGATGACGGTGTTCATGGAAGGGCTGGACCCCGGGCCGCGCGTGGAAGTGGCAATAGACGAGCTGGCCCGGCGCATGAGCGCGGGTGAATTTGACATGGTGGCGGTAGGCCGCGCGCTGATCGGCGATCCCGATTTCGTCAACAAGGTGCAGGCCCGCGATTACGATGCCATCCGCACCTTCCGGCGCGACGATCTGGGCCAGCTGGAATGGGACCTGTCGATTGTCGAGGAAGCGCATGGCGCATAACCGCCGCCCGTTTCATAATTCGCAGATGATTGTGCTGTATTGCACCGATCTGTCCTGCCGCGAGAGTTGAGCGCCGATGTTGCTTCCCACACGCAGTGTTGAAAAGCCCTGGGGCCGTGACAGCCTGCCTGCGCCGTTCACCGTGCCTGCCGGACAGCGGATTGGCGAGATCTGGTTTGAACCGCCCGCCCAGCTGCCCGATCTGCTGGTGAAATATATCTTCACCAGCGAGAAACTGTCTGTCCAGGTGCACCCTTCGGATGAGCAGACGCAGGCCGCCGGACTTGGCCGGCAGGGCAAGGAGGAATGCTGGCTGGTGATCGATGCACAGCCCGGCGCGGTGCTGGGCGTGGGTTTTGCAGGCGATCTGGATCAGGCGGCCATGCGCGCCGCCGCGCTGGACGGATCGATCGAAGACATGCTGGTGTGGCATGCGGTGAAGCCGGGCGATTTCTTCTACATCCCCGCCAATACGGTGCATGCCATCGGGCCGGGCGTGGCCATTATCGAGATTCAGCAGAATTCAGACCTGACCTATCGCCTGTATGATTACGGGCGCCCGCGTGAGCTGCATCTGGATCAGGCGATAGAGGTGGCCAGCGGCACGCCGCATGATGCGCAGCTTCGTCGCCACCTGCCGCCATCGGGCAGCGTGCCGCTGGTGGACGGCCCCTTCTTCACTCTGGACAGGGTCGATGGTCTGGCTTCGCCTGAACTGCTGGCGCGCTATGACGGCCCGCTGCTGGCCATACCGCGCGTGGGGGATATTGCGGTGGATGGACAGGCAATCAGCCCCGGCCAATGTGCCTTCGCGCCCTCGCTTGCGGACGTGCATCTGGCCCGTGATGGGGATTGCCTGATTGCCCGGGCGCTGGCCTGAACCAGCCAGTCCGGCCGTTTATGATCGCAGCTTCAGGCCCCCAAGTTTCAGGGCCCCAACCTCAAGAAAGCGTGGGGTAACAGCCCTCAACCACGATCTGTGACGGGAATACCGGCACCAGTCCGCCCATTACCGAATCGAATGCATGGGTGATCTTGACCCTGCTGGAGCCGGGAAATCCGCGGCAGGTCACATCGACCTGCGGCGCCACATTGCCGTTGGCCACGCCAATGCCATATCCCGATGCCCGGCTGACAGCATAGTCGCGCTGCTCGGTTGCGGTATCGCAGGATGAACTGACAGAGATGCAGCGCGCCGTGGAATAGGCCACTTCATCCAGCGTCTGCTGCATCCACACCAGCCGGCTGGTTTCGATCGTGCCGAACAGGAATATGAAGAACACCGGCGCCACCAGCGCGAATTCGACAATCGTCGCGCCCAGTTCGCAGCGCATAAGGCCGCCCGTGCGTTGCAGGCGTTTCAGGCGTTTGAAAGGGTTCACTGCAGGCGCACCGTGGCCTGCTGGGACAAGACCGTGTCAGCCAGAGCGCTGTTGGGCAGGATCATCGGAGTGAAGGGATTGGTGGCATTGATGGTCATGTAATAACCCGCCGTGGACCCGGCCGTCACACCGGTGCCCGTGCATGTATTGCCGCAACTCGCGGAAACATAGGTGCCGTTGGATTTCAGACAGGCGCAGGTGCGATTGAGGTTGGTGCAGCTGTTGGCGGTGCCATTGCAGGATATGGTGACAGCGGTTGCCGGTTCACCGGTAAGGCTGCGGACATAGCCTGGCATGCTGCCGAAATTGACGTTGTCAGCGGTGTTGAAGCCGGACACGGCAGCGGCGCCCACTGCGCCATTCAGCTTGCCGCGTTCGAGGAAGAACGTGCCGAAATCGATCGCCACCATCACCGAAAAGAAGAATGCGGTGGTCCACAGCGCGAATTCAACCGCGGCCACGCCCTTGTTGTCCGCCTTCAGGCCAGACAGTCGACGAATAATCCTGAGCATACCGGTCACCCGACCAGCCTGATGCTGGCGCTGCCACCGCCACCGGCGTTGGGGTCCATCCGGTTGCAGGCCGTTCCCGTTGCAGCACCGCCATTCACGCGGATGGTGTCTGCAATCAGCGTCATGCACTTGCCATTGCCTGCGGTGCTGTTGCCGCCGGCCATCTTCACCTGTGCATTGGGGAAATGGATGGTGCCGGCAAAGGCATTGACCGATCCGCCAGTCCAGTTTGCGTCATTGGCGCTTTCGCTGGAAACCAGCAGTTCGGAAATCTGTGCACCCGTGACATTATAGAACGGCGCTTCGAGTTTGGTCTTGGCACCGCCCGCAAGCTTGATCACGCCATTCAGGATGAAGGTCACTTCAATCCCGACCATGTCGAATCCGCTGCCGCTCTGCCCTTCAACCACATTGCCATAGGTCTGGCCGGTGAGGTCGGAATAATAGGGCCAGGTCGTGCCGCCCGTGCCATTTTCGAAATCGCCGTTCACGGTATAGCGCCCGCGACCGAACAGCACCGACCCCTTGGGATTGAGATCGCCGTTGATGTAATGATTGCCGGTAACGCCGAACACCAGCCTGGTGCCGCCAGCGGTATCGATATCGCCATTGGCGGAAAACGCACCATTGCCCATGAAGAAACGGGCAGAGCCCATCATCTTGATGGCATTGCCGCCATTGCCCGGGCCGATCACCACGTTGCCCGCGCCCAGTGCCAGTTCACTGTCGCCGCTCATGTTCAGGCCGTTTGTCGCCTGAAAATTACCCGCGCCCAGCAGCACATCCGCGCCGCCGCCAACATCCACATTACCGCCAAACAGATGCTGGCCCGCGCCCATGGTCATGCGCGATCCGCCCCAGAAATTCACATCGCCGACAATGAACACATCGCCGTTGCCCTTGGTGTTGGTGCCTTCGAACTTTGCGCTGCCGCCAATCCACAAGGTGCCAGCGCCAATGGTGACGCCGGTCGATCCGCTGCCGAAATTGCCTTTCACCACAACATCGCTGTTGCCGAAATTGACGGTTGATCCGCCGCCAATCACGACATTGCCCGAAACGTTGATCCTTGATCCGTTGGCGAAGCTGACGTTCATGCCGCCGGCAATGTTCAGCTCGGCAATGTTATATGTGCCCGCCGGGAAGACATAGACGCTGCTGTTGGACTGCTGATAGGGTTTGACGTTGTTGCTGGCGCCGTTCTGCTTGATCTTGAAATCGCTGCCACCGCTGATGGTGGGCATGGGAATGGTCGCGGGCGCGCTGTAATTGCCCAGCAGGCCATATGCGCTGATCAATGCGGGATCATTCGCCCACGGATCGGCCAGCGGTGTGGCTTCATTGATGCGATCCTCAACCGGCGGCACATTATTGTTCCATGCCGGCTTGGAAAAGACACCCGCGAAGCGCAGCGTATTGGCATCCAGCGTGCCGTAATTCACCGTAATGTCCCCGCCGCCCGATATGATATCGGCGCCGCGGATCAGCTGGCCCTTGTTCTCCACCGTGCCAATGGCCGCGATCGAGCAGGTGGGCGCATCGATCGAGGCGCCGCCGGTCACCGATATCGCGGCATTGCCGCCATCCAGCGCCAGGTAACAGGGCGCAGCATAATTGACGCTGGAGCTGAGGCTGGCGAGCGAGCCGGCGGACACATCGAAGGTCCCGGAAAAACCGAGCACGGAAGCAAGAGAAAATGGCAGGGCGCGGGTAATCGTCACCCGCACGGACTGGTCCCCGGCATTGGGGAAATCCGATACCAGCTGGGCACTTACGGATGCCGCGCTGACTCCATTGGCAAGCGCGATGTCGCGCGCCGTGGGCGTGAGGACCGCTTCGTTTCCGGCGGTAGAATAAGCCATGGCCGCAGCCAGGGCGGCCATATCGGCGGCACGCTGGTTGATCTCCCGCGTCTGATATCCGCGGTTGAGATCGAATGCGAGCCCGGCCGCTCCGATAACGACCGGCAGCGCCAGTGTCGCGATAGTCGTGACGCCACCCGAAACATCGCGGAGGAGGCGCTTGTAACCGAGTCGGAGGAAACGGATTGTGGACATGAGCCCAGTTAGCCGGATCAGAGATAAGGCAAGCTCTAGATGTATGGTTAACGTGGGCTAAACTTTACCATAAGTACAATGCTCTAGCGTTGAATCATCGCCCGGAAAAGCGCGGTTCCCGCTTGGCGACGAAAGCGGCCATGCCTTCTGCCTTGTCAGCCGTTCCCGCCAGCATGTGGAACATCCGCCGCTCATGCCTGATGCCGGATTCCAGCGTGTTCTCGAAAGCAGCATTAACCACTTCCTTGGCTGCTTTTGCCGCCAGAGGAGGCATTGCGGCGATTTTGGCGGCGGTCTTCATCGCCTCTGCCAGCAAGTCATCCGCAGGGACCACACGCGCCACCAGTCCGCTGCTTTCTGCCTCTGCGGCGTCCATCATGCGGCCGGTCAGCACCATGTCCATCGCCTTGGCCTTGCCCACAGCGCGGGTCAGGCGCTGCGATCCGCCCATGCCGGGGATGACGCCCAGCGTAATCTCGGGCTGGCCAAACTTCGCCTTGTCCGATGCGATGATGAAGTCCGCCATCATCGCCAGTTCGCACCCGCCGCCCAGCGCAAAGCCGTTCACGGCGGCGATCCACGGCTTGCGCGTGGCACAGACCAGGTGGCTCTGCCAGCGGCTGAACATGTCTTGGGAATAGAATTCGGAAAGCGGCTTGTCGGCCATTTCCTTGATGTCCGCCCCGGCGGCAAAGGCCTTTTCGCCAGAGCCGGTTATGACCGCGCAACCTTGCGTGTCATCGGCCTCGAAAGCGGCGAAGGCAGTAATCAGCTCCTCCAGCACGGCGGAGTTGAGGGCATTGAGGGCTTGCGGGCGGTTCAGCGTGACGAGGGTAACCCCGCCACGCTGTTCCACTATCAGGTTTTCATATTCGGCCATGCAGACCGTTTATAATCAGACGACCCCGAAAGCCAGCATGGCATCGGCGACTTTCTTGAAGCCCGCGATATTCGCGCCCTTCACATAGTCGACATAGCCGCCCTGGTCGCCATATTCGACGCACTTGCCGTGGATGCCTTCCATCAGATCGGTCAGCATTTCGCCCAGGCGTTCATGGTTCCAGCTGATGCGTTCGGAATTCTGGCTCATCTCCAGACCCGAAACCGCCACGCCGCCGGCATTGGCCGCCTTGCCCGGACCATACATGATCCTGGCATCGTGGAAGACCTTCACCCCGTCCAGCGTGGTCGGCATGTTGGCGCCTTCGGACACAGCGATAACGCCGTTTGCGACCAGTGACCTGGCATTGTCCTCGTCCAGCTCGTTCTGGGTTGCGCAAGGCAGCGCCAGATCGGCCGGAACGTCCCACGGACGGGCGCCATCACCATGGAAAGTCGCGCTGGTGTAGTGATCGGCATATTCGCTGATCCGGCCACGTGTGTGCGTCTTGTGATGCTTGACCCAGTCGATCTTCTCCTGGGTGAAGCCGTCGGGATCATGGATGAAGCCGCCTGAATCGGACAGGGTCAGCACCTTGCCGCCCAGCTGGACGATCTTTTCCGCAGCGTGCGTGGCCACATTGCCCGAACCGGAGATGACGGCGGTCTTGCCTTCGATGTCCTGGCCCTGATGCTTGAGCATGTTCTGCATGAAATAGACCGCGCCATAGCCGGTCGCCTCCGGCCGCATCCGCGAGCCGCCATATTCGATGCCCTTGCCCGTCAGCACGCCTTCCCAGCGATTGGTGATGCGCTTGTACTGGCCGAACATGTAGCCGATTTCACGCCCGCCCACGCCGATGTCGCCCGCAGGCACGTCGGTCTCAGGGCCGATGTGACGGTACAGTTCGGTCATGAAGCTCTGGCAGAAGCGCATGACTTCGGCATCGCTCTTGCCCTTGGGGTTGAAGTTGGAACCGCCCTTGCCGCCGCCCATCGGCAGGCCGGTCAGCGAGTTCTTGAAGGTCTGTTCGAACGCCAGGAACTTCAGCACGCTTTCGGTCACGCTGGGGTGGAAGCGAATGCCGCCCTTGTACGGGCCGATGGCGTTGTTGTTCTGCACCCGCCAGCCGCGCTGCACGCGGATGTTGTGATTGTCATCTTCCCAGCACACGCGGAAGGAAATCACCCTGTCCGGCTCGGCCATGCGGCGCAGGATCTGCGCGGCATGGTATTGTTCCTTGTCTTCAATGAAATCAAAGATGTCCATTGCCACTTCGTGGACTGCCTGAACAAATTCGGTCTGCCCCGGATTGCGCTTCTTTACCCCCGCCATAAAGGTATCGAAGTCAACGTGATCGGAAACTGCCATGAGTATATCCCCCCAATAGTAACGGCGAATGGCAGGAACTGGACTTTCCAGTTCCTGATGCGACTCGCCGACATGTACTCGCCGCAATCAGACCACTTCGGGGGAGTGAAATAAAGGCTGCTGGTGCAATCCCCTTATCACTTGCCTTGGAGCGGACGATGCCCCAACGTCCTTTCAGGGCAAAGCAACGTTCCAGGAGGGGGTGGAATGACAAGCCAGGATCGGCTTCGGGGGTATTGCGGCTAAGCGATGCCCAGACAGGCTACCAAAAATCTGTTTTCTGCCGGCTGGCGCTCTGTGCGCGAAGCGGGGTCGCAGCGCTTGGCGATAACGGTTTTCCTGCTGATCGCCGCGCTGATACTGGCGCGCTTCAGCTGGAACCTGCCGTTCACCGACAATGCCGAACGCGCGCTGTATGACTATCGCAGCTATATCCTGGCCGAGCAGGTGGAGCAGGACGACCGCGTGCTGATGATCGTTTATGACGATCAGACGCTGATCAACCTGCGCAAGCGCTCCCCGCTCGATCGCGGCCTGCTGGCCCGGGCCTTGCGCAATATCGATGGCATGGGCGCCAAGGCCATCGGCATCGATATCCTGTTCGACCAGCCGCAGGATGAAGACGGCGAACTGATCGACGCGCTGCGATCGATGAACACCCCGGTGTCCATCGCCTATGCCGAAACGGCGACGAATTCGCTCGATATCCAATATCAGCAGCAGCAGTTTCTCGATGAATTCATGGCCCAGCTGGAAGGCAGCAATGCCTACCCCGCCAGCGTGCGACTGGCCGAATCTTCGGGCGTCACCCGCGTGTGGCCAACCATAGAGGAAGGCCTGCCCCCGCTGCTTGGCCGCTCGATGGTGGAAAGCAACGCCGATGACGCGCATCTGGCGATGCCCGGTTATGAAGGGGCCATCCGCTATCGCAAGCCGGCGCTGGTAGACCGGCCGGTGTTCACCACGCTGCAGATCGACCTGTTCGCCAATGATGAGCTGCTGGCCATACCCGAAGTGCGCGCTCCGCTGGAGGAGCAGGTAAATGGCGCCTATGTGCTGCTGGGCGGGGACATCATCGATTACGACCGTGCGCTGACGCCGCTTTCCGGCTTCGACGATGATGCGGTGGCGGGCGGTGCGCGCGATGTGCGCCCTCCCGGAATTGAAATCCACGCCCACACCATTGCCCAGATGCTGGATGGCGCGCGCCTGCCGCATCCCTCGCCGCTGTTCCTGTGGTTCTTCGCCGGGGTGGTGGTGCTGGCAGCCGGACTGACCGCGCTGCTGGAAGTGAAGAGCTGGAAGTTCATACCCCTGCTGGTGGCGCAGCTGGCGCTGTTCATCGGCCTGCCCTTCTTCCTGCACGCGCGCGGGGTGGACACCTATCTGTTCCCCAGCATCGGCCCGGCGCTGGGCTGGGTGCTGGCGTTCTCCGCCGTGGTATCAGCCGCCCGGGCTGCGGGCGCGGTACAGCGCAAGTTCGCACAAGGCGCGCTGGGCAAATATCTGCCGCAGAGCATTGCCGAGGAGATCATCGAAAAGCCCGAACTGCTGGCTCTGGGCGGCGCCAAGCGGGAGATCTATGTGATCTTCTCCGACCTCGAAGGCTTCACCAAGATGAGCCATGCGATAGAGCCGGAAATGGTCGCCAAGCTGCTCAACCGCTATCTCGAGATGCTCAGCGCCGTGGTGCTCGATCATGGCGGGATACTGGACAAGTTCGTGGGTGATGCGGTGGTGGCGTTCTGGGGTGCGCCGATCGCCCGCCCGGACGATGCGGACCGCGCCGCACAGGCCGGCTATGCGATGTGGCAGGCTGGCGAGACTTTCCGCCAGGAAGTGGCGGCGATGGACCCGGACCTGCCCAAGATCGGCAAGACCCGCGTGGGCATGCATTTCGGCGAAGCGGTGGTCGGCAATTTCGGCGGCGAGAACCGCATTCAATATACCGCACTGGGTGATTCCATGAACACCGCCGCGCGGCTCGAATCGGCCAACAAGGCACTCAAGACATCGGTCATGGCCAGCCAGGAAATCGCCAGCCGCACCTCGCTCGACTGGTGGCGACCGATGGGCAGCGTGGTCCTGTCAGGCCGCTCCAGCCCCGTGGCCCTGTTTGAACCGGCCCCCGATTTCCCCAGGGAAGACCGGGAAGCGCTGGCCGAGGCGCTGGAAATGGTCGTCATGCCAGACAGCAAGGCCGCCGGCCTTGCCATGCTGGAGGAGATCAGCGCCCGCCATCCCGATGACGAGGGCCTGCGCGCCTTGATAGAACGCAGTCACAATCTGAACGAAGCGGGGGCGCATGTCCTTGCCGGGAAATAGTCACCACGGCATGCGGAAACACTCATCCAAGTCACACGCAATTCACATCGGGCGGCCTAAGCCTGAAAACAATCCAATCAATCCGGCTGACAAAGCTCTGCAGAATTTGCTACAGCACAGCCAAGAATTTGAACGAGGAAAGAGACTATGTCCTTGACCAGGGGAACACTCGCCGCTGTCGCATTGATTGCGACCGGCCTCGCCGTCACTCCGCAAAGCGCCGAGGCAGGCGTGGTCGTGTCATCCAGCGGACCGTCTGCCGGACAGTTCCCGGTCGGTCGCCAGATCGGCGGTAATGAGCGCATTACCCTGCGCGACGGGGACAGCGTGACCGTGCTGGACAATGGCGGAACGCGCGTGCTGCGCGGATCGGGAAGTTTCACGCTCGCCAGCCAGAGCGGCGCAAGCCAGAACCGCGCCTTTGCCTCGCTCACCACGCAAAGGTCGGCCACCAGGGCCCGCACCGGGGCGGTGCGCAGCGCGAATGTGGGCGAAGTCAGCAATCCCAGCCTGTGGTATGTCGATGTCAGCAAGGCGGGTACGATCTGCCTGCCGGCCGATCAGGGCGTGCGCCTGTGGCGCGCCGATACGCAGGCCGAAAGCACCTATTCCGTCGGAACCGGGAACATGACATCGCGCATTACCTTCCCGGCGGGCGAGATGCTGGCAAGCTGGGATGCGAGCAATCCGCCCAGCGAAGGCACCACTTACCAGATCGGCCACGGATCGGGCAGCAATGCGGTGGAGGTGAAATTCGTCTTCCTCGATTCCGCGCCTTCTGCTGCCGAGGAACTGGCGGCGACATTGATTGCAAACGGCTGCATGGAACAGCTGAACCAGATGTCCTCAGCGATGATGGGCGAATAGGTTACCATACAGGTTCTGTCCTGGCCGGGGGGTCCGGGCGGGGCGGAGATGGCGGACGGTAGGGGATTGTCCGGCATATAGTGCAAGTTTGGGGGGACTATAATGAGCAAGCGCGCGGAGCGGTCCGGATTTGCGGCACCCTTGCGCCGCCTGCGCAATCTTGCTCCCGGCATCGCCGTCGCCACTCTGGCACTGGCCGCGCTGTTTACCGGACTGCCGCAAGCCCAAAGCGCCAACGCCCAATCCGATACTGGCAGCGCCTATTCCTATACCGGCGTTGCCACCTGCGCAGGATCGACCTGCCACGGCCGCAGCGAAGGCAATGGCGAAGTGGTGCGGCAGGATGAAATCGCCACATGGCAGGAATCCTCCGCCGTCAGCGGCGCACACAGCCGGGCTTATGCCGTTCTTGGCTCCCCGCGCGGCCGGCAGATTGCCCAGTCGCTGGGCTGGGACAACGCCACCTCGCGCTCTGAATGCCTGGGCTGCCATTCCACCTTCGTGCCCGCATCCGATCGCGGTCCGCGCTTTCAAACCACTGACGGGGTCGGCTGCGAAAGCTGCCACGGACCGGCAGCGGGCTGGATCGCCAGCCATTACAAGGTGGGCGGCACCCACACCGCCAATATCGCCAACGGACTGACCGCGCTGGACCAGCCGCAGGCCCGCGCCCGCGTGTGCCTGGATTGCCATTATGGCAGCGCCGATCAGGGCCAGTTCGTGACCCATGCGATGATGGCAGCGGGCCATCCGCGCATTTCCTTCGAGCTGGACCTGTTCAGCGCCTTCCAGCAGCATCACGATGTCGATGCCGATTACCTGATGCGCAAGCGTGCGCCGGACAATGTGCAGTTGTGGGCCGTGGGACAGGCAGAGGCCGTGGCCCGCGCGACGGATCTGTTCGCCCGGCCCGAACTGGCAACGCAGGGCGTGTTCCCGCAATTCACCTTCTATGATTGCCACAGCTGCCACCGCCAGATCACCGACGGGGCGCAGCGCCGCCTGACGTTCGAGACCAATCCGCAGCGGCCCATTCCCTTTGGTCAGCCGCCTTTCAATGACGAGAACATCATCATGCTGGATGCAGTGGCGCAGGCGCTGGCCCCGGCGCGGGCAGACAGCTTCCGCAGTGCCAGCCGCAACTTCCACGATGCCATGAACGAGGGCCGCCCGCAGGCGCAGGCCGCCGCCATGGCGCTGCGCACGGAGGCCGCACGGCTTTCCGATGCGCTGGCATCGCGGTCCTATGGCGGAAACGATGCCTTCCAGGTGATCGCCACCATTGGAGATCGCGCCACCAGCACCCGCTTCACCGACTATGCCGGTTCCGCCCAGGCGGTGATGGCGGTGGATACGCTGCTCAACGCGCTGGTCACGCAGGGCCGCATCACCATTGGTGCAGCCGCCAGCATCCGCACCGACATCAACCGCGCCTACCAGGCGGTGCGCACTCCGGAGAGTTATCGCCCGGCGGAATTCCGCTCTGCACTTGGCAATGCGGTGGGCGCGATCGGACGTCTGCAGTAATGCGGGTGCGGGTGGCAACAGCACTGCTGGCAAGCGCCGCGCTGGTCCTTTCGGGATGCGGCGGCAGCAGCACCGGCACTCCGGGCGCAGGCGGCGGCACAGGTGGGGCCACGCCCACGCCTTCGCCCGCTCCGCCACCGGCTGGCGGTGTGTTCAACCCGCCCGCCGCGGAATCGCTTTCGGTCGCTGAAGTGCAGACCATCATCGCGCAGGCGGTGGGCGAGGCGCAGGCGCGCAGCCTGCCATCCTATATCGCGGTAACGGACCGGGTCGGCAATGTGCTGGCCGTGTTCAAGATGAACGGCGCGCCCGATCTGATGGAAGTCAGCCGCAAGCGCATTGGCGGCATTGCCCCTGTCGGCGGCGGTATCGGCCTGCAAGGAGCGACGGTTCCCGCAGTGACCGGCGCCATCGCCAAGGCCGTGACCGGGGCCTATCTTTCCAGTGGCGGCAATGCCTTTTCCAGCCGCACGGCCAGCCAGATCGTGCAGCAGCATTTCCCGCCCGCACCCAGCACGGTGGGGCTGGAAAGCGGCCCGCTGTTTGGCGTGCAGTTCAGCCAGTTGCCATGCTCCGACCTCAGCCAGCGTTACAATTCCGCTGGCGGTCCCGGTGCGCTGATCGGCCCCAAGCGTTCGCCGCTGGGCCTGTCTGCCGATCCCGGCGGCTTCCCGATTTACAAGAATGGCGTGGTCGTGGGCGGCATCGGCGTGATGGGCGATGGCGACTATGGCTTTGATGCCAACACGCTCGACATTGACAGCGATGCCGAGGAAGCGATCGCGCTGGCAGGCATACAGGGCTTCATGCCGCCATCCGCCATCCGTGCCGAGATGATCAGCGCCGATGGCACCACTCTGCGTTTCAGCGATGCCACGCCTGCCAACCTGGCCCCGCTGCACAGCAATTTCGCCGCCATCAACGGTTCTGCCGGGGCGCTGGTGGCGGTGACCGGTTACAGCGATGGCTCGCTTCGGGCGGGCACCACCTATGGCACGGAAGCTTCAGGCGTACGTGCCGCCAAGGCCAGCGAATTCACCAATCCCGATGCCTTTGTGCTGACAGATGGCAGCGGCAACTCGCGCTTCCCCATTCGCGCCGGCACAGATCTTGGCAGCGTGGCACAGCCGCTGACCGCTGCCGAAGTACGCGCCATCATGGAGGAGGCGTTCAAGGTCCTCTCGCACGCACGCGCGCAGATCCGCCGTCCGCTGGACAGCCGCATGCAGGCCACCATCAGCGTGGTCGATACGCATGGCGCGGTGCTGGGCATCGTGCGTTCGCCTGATGGCCCGCTGTTCGGCACCGATGTGAGCCTGCAGAAGGCGCGCACGGCGACCTTCTTCTCCAATCCATTGGCTGGCCAGCAATTGCTCGCCGTGCCGGTGCTGCCCGGTGTTTCCAATGTGCCCGCCTATGTGCAGCGCGTGCGTGATTTCCTGGGAGCGCCCAGCGCGCTGACCGGCACCCACGCCTTTGCCGACAGGTCGGGCGGCAATCTGTCGCGCCCCTATTTCCCCGATGGCGAAGTGGCGCAGATGCCCGGCCCGCTTTCGGTCGCCTCATCCGGCCTGTTCAGCCCCTTTGCCGTGGGTCTGCAGACCGATCTGGTGGCGGGAAATATCGTCCAGCACGTGACCTATGTCGCCAATGGCGGGGCCACGGCGGATACTGGCGTTGGCTGCACCGGCGTGCCCGAAGCAGCGCCCGGCCAGCGGCGGATCGCCAATGGTATCCAGATTTTCCCCGGTTCGGTCCCGATCTATCGCGGCGGGCAACTGATCGGCGGCATCGGCGTTTCGGGTGACGGTATCGACCAGGATGACATGGTCAGCTTCCTTGGCCTCAACAATGCCGGCGTTCGCCTTGGCACGCTGGGCAATGCCGCGCCTGCCATTCGCGCGGACCGGATCGAAGTGAACGTGCAGGGCCGCATCGTGCGCCTGCGCTATGTCAATTGCCCGTTCGCGCCCTTCCTCGACACGCCAGACCAGAATGTGTGCGTTGGCCTGTGAGTGTGTCGCTGCTCCTTGTGCCGCTGCTGATGCAGGCAGAGGCTGCGGCCCGGGCCGGGCAGGCTGATCCTGCACCGGAAGCAGAGGCGGCAGAGCAGGCAGAACAGCAGACAGTCAATCCCAACCCGCCCGCACCGCCGCCGGTTGACCCCGGCATTGTGGAGGGGCGCACGCGTCCCGGCTATGTGGGTGAGCTGCCCGATCCGGTTACGCAGGACAATCCCGGCGCCGTGCGTGCGCCGCCGCCACAGGCCTTCCCCACTGACCAGATCCCCATCCCCGATCGCTGGCGGCTGATCCAGAACCTGGGGCTGGTGACCGAACAATGGTCTGACCCGTATAACCAGAACACCTACAAGGGCGATCGCCCGATCTGCGTGAACAGCGATGAGGAACGCGAGTTCCGCGCCCGCCAGCGTGAGGAAGCCGCCGCCGCCGGGGTGGAGCCGCCCTATGGCAGCGCCGTATGCCGCACGCCGCGCTTCCTCGATCTGGAGGAGGACAAGTGGTTCTTCGTCGTCAACGCCATCAGCGATACCGTGTTCGAGCCGCGCACATTCCCCATTCCGGTGGGCGTGCAGACCACGCAGGACCCGGACCGGCTGGACGTGTTCGGCAATGATTTCTCCTATGTCTTCGCGCAGACCTTCATCGCCGGCTTCGCGCTGCTGAAAGGCTCCACCGCCTACAAGCCGCCAGATGTGGAATACCGGCTGACGCTGGCGCTCAACGTCAACCATGTAGATGTGCCCGAACGGCGCGTGCTGCACGTGGAGCCTTCCTTGCCCACGCACCGCACGGACCATTTTCTGGGCGTGCAGGAAGCCTTCTTCGATTACCACATCCGCAACACGTCCAAGCGTTATGACTTTGACAGCTTCCGCATCGGTATCCAGCCGATGCAGGCGGATTTCCGCGGCTTCCTGTTCAATGACAACCAGCTGGGCTTTCGCCTGTTCGGCACGCGCGACAACAACCGCTTCCAGTACAATCTGGCGGCCTTCTGGCGGCTGGAGAAAGACACCAACAGCGGGCTGAACGCGATCCTGCAGACCCCGCGCGATGACTGGGTGTTCATGGCCAATGCCTATCGCCAGGATTTCCTGATCCCCGCGCTCACCAGCCAGGTGACGGTGGTCTACAACCGCAACCGCGAAGCGGGCGATATCCAGATCGACGACAATGGCTTCCCCGTGCGCCCGGCGCTGCTGGGCTCGCTGCGCGGGCGCAATTACGATGTGGTGTACCTTGGCTATAACGCCGATGGCCGGCTTGGCCGCATCAACATCACCGCCAGCACCTATGCCGCACTGGGCGAGGACCGGAACAGCTTCTTCACCGATCGCCCGGCGCAGGTGCGCGGCTTCTTCGCCGCGGCAGAGGCCAGCTATGACAAGGACTGGATGCGCTTTCGCCTGTCCGGTGCATGGGCCAGCGGCGACGGCGATCCCTATGACAATACCGAAACCGGCTATGATGCGATTTTCGAAAATCCGGTCTTTGCCGGCGCCGATACGTCATACTGGATACGTCAGACCATTCCCTTTGCCGGCGGCGGGCGCGCGGTCAGCGTGAATGGCCGCAACGGCATCCTCAATTCGCTGCGCTCCAGCAAGGAGCAGGGCCAGTCCAATTTCAACAATCCCGGCCTGATCCTGGTGGGCCTGGGTGCGGATTTCGATATCTCTCCCGAACTGCGCCTGACCGCCAATGCCAACCACCTGTGGTTCGAGAACACGGCCACGCTGGAGGCCTTGCGCAACGAAGGGTCAATCCCCGCCGATATCGGCTATGACCTGTCCGCATCGGCGATCTGGCGGCCGAAAGCGACGCAGAATATCGTAGCCCGCCTGTCTGGCGCGGCACTGGTCTCGGGCGATGGATTTCGCGACCTGTTTGACAATCTGGGCAATGATCGGACGTATATTTCCGTGCTGGCAAATGTGACCTTGAGCTACTGATGCTGAGCTTCAGACTCCCCCGGCGCCACGTCGCCTTCGCTCTCAGCCTGATTGCCGCTGGCGGTGCCATGCTGGCCGGGCCGGACCTGCGCGCAGCAGGCGGCGGGGAAACTCCGGTTGAGCGCGATTACAGCCTGGTCACCGCCCTTCCAGCTCCGCAGAACCAGAGCGTGGCCGAGATGATAGCCAAGTCCGAAGGCTGCAATTCCTGCCACGTGCAGACCGATGCGCCGACCATGCATCTCAGTCCGGCCGTGCGGCTTGGCTGCGTGGATTGCCACGGCGGCAATCCGGCAATCATGGGCAATAGCGAGCTGGCGCAGGACCACCCGGACTATGTCGCCGCGCGCGATTCGGCTCACGTCTTGCCGACCCTGCCCGAAACATGGCACTTCCCCAGTTCCGCCAATCCGGAACGCAGCTATTCTCTTCTCAACAATGAATCGCCCGAATTCGTGCGCTTCAACAATCCCAGCGATTACCGCGTGGCGCGTGAGGCCTGCGGTGCCTGCCATATGCCGGTGATCGAGGCGGCGGAGCGCTCGCTGATGGCCACCGGTGCCATGCTGTGGGGCGGCGCGTCCTATAATAACGGCATTCTGCCGTTCAAGAATTACGTCGTGGGTGAAGCCTATACGCGCGAAGGCGAAGCGGCCCAGATCATGTCTCCGGGTGCGCCGCACGGCACGGTGACAGCCGAACAGCAGGCGCGCGGCGCGCTGGGCACGCTCTATCCGCTGCCGACGTGGCATGTGGTGCCCCCTGCCGACGTGTTCCGTGTGTTTGAACGCGGCGGGCGCAATATCGCCAGCCAGTTCCCCGAGATTGGCCTGCCCAACCCGACCGGCCTGATCCAGCGGCTGGAAGAACCCGGCCGCCCCGACCTGCGCCAGTCCAACCGCGGCCCCGGCACCGGCCTGCGCGCCGCCATTCCGGTGCTCAACATCCACAAGACGCGCCTCAACGATCCGTTCACATGGTTCATGGGCACCAATGACCAGCCGGGCGATTTCCGTCATTCCGGCTGCGCATCGTGCCACGTGATCTATGCCAATGACCGGGAGCCGCGCCATTCGCTGATCTATGCGCAATATGGCCGCGACGGGCAGTCGATCACCGTCGACCCCACCATCGCCAGCCAGATTCAGGAACTGCACGATGACGTTACCGGACATGGTGACGGGCATGGAGATGAGCATGGTGATGAGCATGGCGATACCCATGCCGCTCCCGTCCACGGTGCGCTGAAGCAACCCGGCGACGCAGACCATCATGACGATGGTCATGATGGTGGCCATGAGAGTGACGGCCTCAGCCCCGATCGCGAGCGCGGCCATCCGCTGCAGCACGTGTTCACCCGCGCGATCCCCACCGCGCAGTGCATGAACTGCCACATGCACCAGCCCAATATCTTCCTCAATTCCTACCTCGGTTACACGATGTGGGATTATGAGAGCGACGCGCCGCATATGTGGCCCGAGCAGCAGGCCTATCCCACGGCAGAGGAAGTGCGCGCCGTGCTGGACCGCAATCCCGAAGGCGCCAGCCCGCGCGGCAACTGGGCGGATCTGGATTTCCTGCGCAATGTCTATGACCTCAACCCGGAACTGAACGACACGCAGTTCGCCGATTACCACGGCCACGGCTGGAACTTCCGCGCCATCTTCAAGCGTGACCGCGAGGGCAATCTGCTCGATGCAGAGGGCAATATCGTCGATCCCGACGATCCCGAGCGCTGGCGCCGCGAAGGCGAAGAGCAGTTTGCCGAAGTGGGCACCAACCCCGGCAAGACCGTGCACATGATGGATATTCATGCCGAAAAGGGCCTGCAATGTGCAGACTGCCACTTCTCGCAGGATAGCCACGGCAACGGCCTGATCTATGGCGAAGTGGCCAATGCGATCGAGATCGGCTGCAAGGATTGCCACGGCACCGCCGATGCCTATCCCACCCTGCGCACATCCGGTCCGGCTGCACCGCCAGAAGGCAATGACCTGACGCTGATCCGCAATCCCGATGGCCAGCGCCGCTTTGAATGGACCTATGATTCCATGGGCCGGCGCCAGCTGACCCAGCGCTCCATCGTCGATCCCGATCTGGAATGGCAGATCAGCCTGGTGCGCGACAGCGTCGATCCCGCAAACCCGCATTTCAACGCCAAGGCGGCGCGCGCAAAACTGATGAGCGTGGACGGGGCGGAAACGGGCAATTTCGAATTCGGCCTGGGCATCACGCCTGAAAACCGCGCGCATGGCGATGAGGAAATGGCCTGCTTCACCTGCCACCTGTCATGGACCACATCCTGCGGCGGCTGCCATTTGCCGATTGAGGCGAACTGGGAAAGCCAGGTTCACCGCTATGAGGGTGAGACGACCCGTAACTTCGCCACCTACAACCCGCAGGTTGCGCGTGACGAGATGTTCCAGCTGGGCCGCCACCAGTCGACCAAGGGCAACCAGGTTGCGCCAGTTCGCTCCACCAGCGCGCTGGTCCTCAGCTCCACCAATATCAACCGGGAGCGGATCTATGTGCAGCAGCCGCCGATCAGTTCCATCGGCTTCTCCAGCCAGGCCTTCGCCCCGCATTTCCCGCATACGGTGCGGCTGACAGAGACCAAGACCTGCAGCGATTGCCACCTCTCCGAAGCGGAAGACAACAATGCCGTGATGGCGCAGTTGCTGCTGCTGGGCACAAATTTTGTGAACTTCGTCGGCCTTAACGCCTGGACCGGTCTTGAAGGCGGGTTTGAGGCGGTGCGCGTTACCGAATATGATGAACCGCAGGCGGTGATCGGCTCCTACCTGCAACGCTACGCCTACCCCGATTACTGGCGCATGCATGTGGAGGACAATGACCGCGAGCTGAAGAACTGGACCCGCGGCGAGGCTTTTGACGGCGACCTTTCAGGCGAAACCCATCCGCTGGAAGAATTCGCCAATGTGGTTGAGGGCACATCCGATGCGGTGCGCTGCCTGCAGACACGCGGCGAATATATCTTCGTGGCCGAAGGGCGCGGCGGTTTCCGCGTCTATGACATCGCCTCCATCGCCAACAAGGGCTTCTCGGAACGGATCATCACCGCCCCGTTCAGCCCGCTGGGCAATGATACGCATGTGAACACCACAAATGCCACCTGCATGGCGATCCCGACCAATCAGGCCATCGCGCCCACCCGCAATACCGAGCAGATGCGCGAGATGAACCAGGAACAGCCGTTCCTGCCGATCTACTCCTACGCCGTGGTTACCGATGCGGTTGAGGGGCTGATCCTCGTCAATGTCGACACGCTGGCCGATGCCGAGCTGCGCAACAACAATCTGGACCGCGCCGATCTGGCCAATGGCCGTGACGCGTGGAACCCGAACAACATACTGGCCGGTGCGCGCCACATCACGCTGGCGGGCGAAGTGGCCTATATCACAGCTGATGTGGGCCTGGTGGTGGTGGACCTGTCCAACCCGCTCGATCCGCAGCTCTCCGCCGTGCGCGAGATGCGCGATGCGCGCGGGTCCGCGGTGCAGTTCCGCTATCTGTGGGTGACCGATGCTGACGGGCTGAAACTGTTCGACATCACCAGCCTGCGCAATCCCGTAGCCCGGCCCGAAGGCACAGTGCCGATGGCCAATGCGCGTCGCCTTTATCTGGCGCGGACCTACGCCTATGTCGCGGCCAAGAATGAGGGGCTGGTGATCGTCGACATTACCCGTCCGCTGGCCCCGCGCGTGCATCTGCGGGAGACATTTGGCGGGCTGATGAACGATGTGGAGGATGTGGTGGTCGCCACCACCAACGCCTCGCTGTTCGCTTACGTGGCCGATGGCCGCAACGGCATGAAAGTGCTGCAGCTGACCAGTCCTGACAGCCAGCGCAATTTCTATGGCTTCAGCCCTGCGCCGGTGCCCGAACTGATCGCCTGGGCACGCACGCCGTCACCTGCCCTCGCCATGAGCAAAGGCCTCGACCGCGACCGCGCGGTGGATGAAACGGGCGGACAGATGGCCGTGTTCGGCCGCCTCGGCTCCCGCCCGTTCAACCGCGAGGAAATGGAAAACCTGTTCCTCACCAGCGCAGGTGTTCCGTGGATGGTCAGCGATGAGCCGGACATGGCGGCATGGGTGCCGGGTGTAGGGCCGTTGGCGAACGGGGAATAGGTGGCGACGTGCTGCGCGGGGGCAATGTCTGCTGACGACCCAGCTGCGGATGTTCAGTCTTTTGGGACTTCAAGCGGCATCTGACGGCCCACAAATGAATGGTAGGTTTGGCACGGCAACCTTGTGGCCTATGATGCATCAGGCTTTGTAGAAGGATTTGTGGATGATCTGCGGAAAAGTCATCATGGTGCGAGGCAAAGACAGCCTTTCAGAAGACTGGGGCGAGTTTGAGTTCCTTGCGCTTCCCTCTCCCGCTGATCGCATCATGATAATCAGAGATGCTACCGAGAACTACAGCACCGTCTTGGCCGTACATCATCACCCGTGCGCTGCAGGAAGCGGTGACAAACCAAGTGCGGAAATTGTTGCGAAATGGACCGGGTCGGGGCCGAAAATCAGATAAACCGATTGACCGCCTCCCACCCATATACCGACATGGGCAGCAAGCCACTGCGCGGCAAACCTTAACCCCCCAGACGTTCCTTCTCCATCTCGCGGATCATTGGCTGCAGGTGCGGGTTGTAATAGGCCAGCACATCCCAATCGCACACTTTCTCGTAATGCGAGACGAGCGTGCCGTCTTCCCAGCGGTGCAGTGCATAGCTGGGCGGTTCGGTGGTAATCAGCGCGCGGGCATCGGGCTTTTCGGATGAGATAGGCCGCAGGTCCATGGCCACCAGCGGCGCGACAGACGGCGTGACCGCCAGCGGAATGCCGCGAAAACTGGTGACGATCGGGCGGTGCAGATGGCCGCAATGGATCGCCAGAACCTGATCCATCCCCTCCAGCGCGGCGGCCAGGTTGAGGATCCACGGATCGTCCTCATTCGGGTCCATCCAGCCGATCCCCGCCACTACCGGCGGATGGTGCATGAAGATCACCGTGGGCGTGGAGCGTTTGGCTTCCAGGGTGGCGCGCAGCCAGTCCCGCCGCCGCTCACAAAAAGCACCGGCATGACGGCCGATCTCCAGCGTATCGAGCATCACCACCAGCAGGCCGTCCTGCTCAAAGGCGTACTGGATGAAGCCATCGTACACCGGAGTGGCGGGAAAGGCGTGCAGCAAGCCTTCGCGCGTATCGTGATTGCCCACCATCATGTGGACGGGAAACGGACATTCGGCCAGCAGCGCAGCCGTCTTGTCGAAGGATTCAGCATCACCGCGATCGGTGATATCGCCCGAACAGATAAGCATGTCCGGCTTGTTGGGCTGGCTCAGCAACCGGTCCAGCGTGGCGCGAAACCGCTGACGGTTCAACTCCTCCGGCCGGGCCTCTGGCTCAAAGCCGATATGAATATCCGTCAATTGCGCGATCAGCATAGATGCGCCCTCCCGTTACGGACCGCTGTGCGGCCTCTTTTGTAGTGTTCACCCGTCAACGAAGGATGCCGGCAATACGTGGCGGAGCGGCCGCCGCGCCTTCTCTTGGGTGATAGGAATGGCACATTGCACAGCTGGACGGAACGTCCGCGGTCAGAGAATCCTCACCTTCGTGGCAATCGCGGCAGGTTTCCATCTTCGGCAGCAGCAGATCGGTGGCCGTGGACGATCCGCTGGCGGCATGGCAGCTGGCGCAATCTTCCTGCACGTGGGCGGCGTGATCGAACCAGCCGTGGATGAAATAGCGATTGCGCTGCGTCACAGGGGCGACCGCCAGCGTACCTTCCGCCGGATTGCCGGGCAGGTGACATTCGCCGCACAGCCCATCCTCATCCATCGCGGTGGAGCGCAGGACGGCGGGTGAAACGCTGGTGAAATTGCCGTAGTAAATGCCATTCTCGGCAAAATCGCCGGGACGGCGGCGGCCCGTGGAAACAGGGCGGCGCGGGGTGCGGTCGGCAGCGGCAAGGTCTGCCTCCACCTGATCGATATCGCCATGGCTGAGCGTGCGGAAGGTGGTGCCCACCCGGTCATAGACGAGGCTGTGGCAGCTCTCGCAATCCTCCTCCATGTTCACCGGCAGGAAGCGCGTGCCATCGGCGGTGGGGGTGTGGCAGTCGGAACATTCCAGCACGTTGCCATAGCCAGCCGAGGCGCTGAGGCGCCGCGCCATCTGCGCCACGCCGCCATCATCCTCCAGATGCATGTCGTGCGGGAAGCGCAGGCCATTCCAGTCCATCGGATTGGAAGCGAGCGACACTCGCACCGCCTCGGCAGCATTCTGGTTGGGCAGGACCATCGCCTTGAACTGCGGATGCAGCGTGCCGAAATCGCGGGCGTTGCCCAGCGCCGTATCGGTCAGCCGGCTGTCCAGCGTATCATGGCAATCGGAACAGAATTGCTGCGAGGTCGGCTCCATCCGGCCGGCGCCTTCATGCTCTGTATGGCAATCGGTGCAGGCGCCGGGACCGGGCTTGCCGAAAGCCTCGGCAATATCCCACAGCAAGGCTTCGCCGCCCTCCGGCTGGTGCATGCCCACGGACATGCGATCGGCAACCGCGTGATCGGCAATGCCTTCGTGGCATGACAGGCAGGTCTGGTCGGTCACCGCCTGGAACGGTTCGACGTGGCAGGATTCGCAGCTATCCTCCAGCCCGTGATGGACAGAGGACAAGGCGCCGGTGCGCCAGCTTGCATCCATCAGCACTGCGCCTTCCCCTTCCAGTTCGGGCCGTTCATCGGCGCGGGTAAGATGGGTGAAGATCGGTATCGCCAGGAAGGCCACGAGTATGGCAGCCAGCGCGCTCCACGCCATGACGCGCTTGCCCGGCAGCGTTCCCGCCAGCGAGAAGCCGCGCAGGCGATCCTTCGCGCCGCCGTCGTCATCTTCGGCCTGGCGCACGGTGATGGTAAGCTTGCCATCCTCCATGCTGAATTGCAGGCGACTGGACCCCAGGCTGAGCTCTGCCCCCTTGTCGGCATTGACGGTGGCGGACTGCACATGCCGCCCGTCCACCGCGAAGCCCAGCGTCCCGACCGCTTCCAGCTTGAACGAGCCGCCGGGAGACTGGGTGATGCGGACATGTTCCTGCTCCACCGCCAGATCGGGCAGGTGGATGGTGTTGCCGGAATCGCGGCCAATGGTGATCTGGTCAGCGCTCTCTTCACGCTCACGCACGATCTCGCGACCGGCGGCGGTGAAATCGATGCTGCGAATGCGGAAATCCATGCTTCGTCTCACCAGTAATAGAATACGCTGACAATATGCGCGGTCAGCGCGCCAAGCAGCGCGATGGTGACCGGCACATGCACGTATAGCCAGATTTCAAGCAGAGCCTTGATCCGCATGTGGCGGCGGATCTGGTCCAGCTGGGCCTTGCGCTTGCGCAGCAGGGACAGCACCTTCTGCTCGGCCGGATCAACGCCATTTTCAGGCAATTGCGCCAGCGCCCCTTCGGTGCGGCAATTGCGATAATTGCCGGACAGGCGGGCGCGCAGGCCGAAATCGAACGGGTCCTGCTCCAGCGCGGCAATCACCAGATCGGCATCTTCGCGGCCCAATGGCTGCGCGGCAGCTTCAAGCTGGCGATCGATCGCCGCCACCGCTTCCAGCATCTGCGCCTGCGTCATCTCGCGGCGGTTGTTGGAAAGGCTGGCGGGCAAGGTCGCATAGACCGAAATCCCGTAAATTCCCGACAGAATGACCACCATCATCAGCGCATAGGCCAGCGTATGGACGTTCCAGCCGAACTGGAAACCGGTATGCAGCGTGGCAATCACGATCAGCGACAAGCCAAGATAGACATGCGCGCTGGTCCACGCCTTGAGCGACCACTTGCCCGGGCTCATCCGCCGCTTGCGCACTCCCAGCAGGGTGAGCCACAGGATCAGCAAGGCGCCGATGGTGCCCAGCGTATAGCCATACCAGGTGCCGCCATTGGGGCGCGGCTCCACATCGGCGAAAATATAGCCGACAATCGCCACCAGGCTGATGAAGGTCGCAATCTTCATCCAGCGCATGCGCTTGTGCGACAGGAAGCTTTCGTGATCGCTCTGCCGTTCGCGGCGCGGGTTTTCGTCTTCGGCGATGCTGGCCATCAGTCGAGCCCCCCTTCCTTGGTGACGGAGAGGAATTTTTCCGGCGCAACGCGAATGGCGGCGCCGGTGGGGCAGGCGCGCACGCAGGCCGGGCCGCCATCAATTCCCAGACACATGTCGCATTTGATCGCCAGCTTGGCCTGGCCTGCGGGCGCATGTTTCTTGCGCCAGTCATAGCTCGCCTCACCCGGTCCCGGCCCGGCCCCGAACAGCAGCCAGCTGAGCAGGCCCGGCTTCTTGGGCGGCTTGGCATCCATGCGGATCACGCCGTAGGGGCAATTGCGCTGGCAATTGCCGCAGCCGATGCAGGTATCGTCGATGAACACCTCGCCATCGGGGCCGCGCTTGATGGCATTGGGCGGGCAATCGGCCATGCAATGCGGATGTTCGCAGTGACGGCACGATGTCGGCACGTGCAGATGGGCATAGGTCCGCCCCGCTTCACGGTCGAGCCGCGATAGCCCCTCGTGACTGTCGGCGCAGGCCTTTTCGCAATTGTCGCAGCCGACGCACAATGTCTCGTCAATCAGCAGCACGTCGGTGGCTTCACCCAGGCCGTTGTCGATCAGGAATTGCGCGGTTTCGGAATACATGTCCGCAGCCGAGCCGAAGCTGTCCTTGCGCGCTTCGACAAAGGCATTGGTCTCTCGCCGTCCGGCCATGTCCGCCAGCGCGCGTTCCCGCACCCTGGGTCTGGCATCGAGCAGGGCGTTGAACAGCTCACCCGGGAAGCGCACGACCTGTGATTTGATCGCCGCCTTCACCGTGGCGGATCGCTTCGATCCGTCGATCACCGCCATTTCACCGAAATAGGACCCGGCAGGGAGGTAGGAGAGGAAGATCGGCTTGCCGCCGATATCCTTCTCCACGATCATGGAGCCGCGCCGGATGACATAGATATCCTTGTCGTCCGCGCCTTCCTCGACAACCTTCTGCCCGGCGCGCACGTCCACCACTTCGGCCGCTTCGACCAGCGGCGCCACGTCTTCGCGCGTCAGGCCCGATCCGAACATTTGCAGCAATTGCCGCTCAATGCTGATCTGGTTCACCACCCGGCCCGCGCTGGGCACGGTGGCGATCAGTTTCAGCGCTGCCGTGCGCGACAGCTCAACCGCCACCAGCGGCTCTGCCGCGCGGATGGTGGCGCCGCGGCGACGGCCCGAAATCAGGCCCACTTCGCCGAAGATCGATCCTTCCTCGATCGGCACGGTGATCGATGGATCGGCCGGATTGACCTCCACCGCAACAGAACCCTGGGCGATGGCGAACATCGATGATCCCGGCTCGTTACGGGTGAACACGACTTCACCCGGCGCATAGGAATGGACCCGCGAATCGAGCATCAGTTCGCGCAATTGCAGCGGCGACAGCTCCTTGAAGATGGAGACATTGCTGCCGATCACCTCAAGCCAGTCCTCAACCGAGCGACGCCCCGGCAGGCCGGCGAATTTCTCTTCCAGGATCGGCTGGTCAGCGGGCTTGAGATCGACATTCCCGTTGAGGAATTCGACCACGTCATAGCCCTGGTTCATGCAGTGCTTGATCAGCGGATAGCCAGCCAATGCACCGATCACGAAAATGCCGTCCTTGGTGGTTTCGAACGTGGGCGTCAGCGACGGGAAGGCATCGCGCTCCTCGCTGCTGAAGGCCACCCCGATGGCTTCCACGAAGGCGCGCGGCGGCTTGGAGCCGGTCCGGGCGATGATCCGGTCGCAACGAATCACTTCCTCACCATCGCGCGTATCGAGCACCAGCTCACCCACGCGCACTTCGGACGGGGAGGTTTCGCGGCGCACCGAAATGCGGCCATCGGCCTCCGCCTCTTCCAGCAATTTGACGTTCGCACCCTTTGCGCGGGCGAAGGAATCGCCGCGATTGAGGATGGTTACACGGTTGCGCTGGGCCGCATCGGCAGCCAGGCCAAGAGCGTTTTCAATGCCCGCATCGCCCGATCCGATGACGGTGATATGTTCGTCAAAATATTCACCCGGGTCGTCCAGCTGATACTGGATATGCGGCAGGTCACCGCCCGGAATCCGCAACAGGTTGGGGTTGCCCTGGGTGCCGATGGCAAGCACCACATTTTCCGCCAGGATCGGTTCCGACCCCTTGATTTCTATGGTGAAATTGCCCTTTTCACCAGTGATCGCCGCGACCTCCGCATTGTAGCGGACGGACACCTTGTTCTCCTCGATCTGGCGGTCCCAGATGTCGAGAATGGTCTCCCTGCTCCCGGCATCGAAATCCAGGTCAGCGCGCAGGACAAGGTTGGATGGCGTGGCCATCACATGCTTGCCCTTCTGATATTTGAATATCGTGTCCGAGAGGTGATCTGTCTTTTCGATCAGGACATGCGTCATGCCCAGATGCGCGGCATGAGCCGCGGCACTAAGACCCGCTGGCCCGGAACCAACAATCGCCACTTGAACCCGGTCTGGACTAATTGCCATTCCTGTCCCCCCAAAACGGCTTATGCCCTAAAGCGCATGCATTGAAAACAGGCCGAAGCGATGCTTTTGTGACATGGGCAATATTGGCCGTAGTAAACTCACTTCAGGGGGACATTTTGGAAAAAAGTCGCACAGCTGTCTGGCGCAGGCCCGTATTCATTGCCTTGCTTGCAGCGCTGATCCTGGCTGCCGCCGTGGGTTGGCGCATGTATTCCAATGCATGCGATGCGCTTTCCGGCGACGATCCCGCAGCCGGGGACATGTCCGTTCCGGTGTCGCTGGAGGAATTGCGCGCCGCAGCTGAAAATGCGCCCGACGATGCGCAGGCATGGCAGCGTCTGGCCTTTGCCTATTTCACCTCCAACATGTTTCCCGAAGCTGTCGAAGCCTATGAAAAGGCGGTGGAAATCGCGCCCGATACCAGCGTTCTGTGGTCATCGCTGGGCGAAGCACGGGTGATGGCCAGCACCGGTGATCCGCTGCCCGAGGAGGCGTTGCAGGCCTTCCGCCGGGCACTGGAAATCGATTCTGGCGATCCGCGGGCACGCTATTTCATGGCTGTGGAAAAGGATCTGGCAGGCGATCATCAGGGCGCAATCGGAAACTGGCTGGCCCTGCTGGCCGATACGCCGCCCGGCGCGCCGTGGGAGAACGACCTTGTCCGCACGATCGAACAGGTCGGCACCTTGCGCGATATCGAAGTGGGTGATCGCATCGTCCAGGCTTCCAGAACGCGCGACCTGCTGCCGCCCTCTGCGCAGACCGCCACCGCCATGGGAGGCATTCCGGGGCCGACGCAGGAACAGCTCTCCGCCGCATCGTCGATACCCCCCAGCCAGCAACAGGATATGGCCGAAAGCATGGTGGCCCGGCTGGCTGCAAGGCTGGAAGACGATCCCTCCAATGTCGATGGATGGATCATGCTGATGCGCAGTTACATCACGCTGGACCGGCAGGACGCCGCGCGCACCGCATATCGCAGTGCACTGCAGGCCAATCCGGCAGCGAGTGCGCAGCTGCGGGAGGCTGCCGAGACGCTTGGCCTCCAGAATGCCCAATGAAGTCCAATGAAATGGCTGATTCCCGGCATTTCGCAGCAATGCGACGTTGCTTACCTGCCGCGATAGGGTCATAAACAACCGCAAGGGGTCGCACGAAAATCGTGCGTGATAGATGCGGGTGTTACCGGAAATAGGGGCCGGGTTCGCATTTCAGATTGCACGATAGAGCTCTTGCGTGGGCCGCGCCTTGCATGGCGCAGGCCCATGTCCGGGGTGACCGCATTGGGGAAGGACGGGCAAATACACGTGAAAAATTGGCAGCAGGAGTCGGTCGCAGCTGATCGGATCGATTCGCCTGGGCAGCAAAGCTCCCATTCCCGCATTCTTGCTTTCGGAGCAGGCCTTGCCTTTGCCGCCGGGATTGTCAGCATTTCGCCGGCGCAGGCGCTGGCGCAGGCCAACCCGGCAGCACCGCCTTCCAGGGATGAGCTGGTTCCGCCGCAGGCCCAGCCCGAACAGCGGCGCAGCACCACGCTGACAATCGACGGGGAAATGACCCGCACGCCCTGCGCGCTCGACAACCCCGATCTGGGCGATATCCGCGTCACGCTGAGCCAGGTCAGCTTCACCGGTGCCGAACTGGCGACAGACGTTGATCTGGCACCATCCTATCAGGCCTATCTTGGCCGCGAGCTGCCGATTTCTGTGCTGTGCGACATTCGCGCGCAGGCAACGGCGATGCTGACCGATGCCGGCTATCTGGCCGCGGTGGAAATTCCCGAACAGCGCCTTACCGGCGGCGCGGCGGAATTTCGCGTGGTACTGGGCCGCCTGACCGCGCTGCGCGTGCGCGGCGACGGCGGGCCGTCAGAAGGCTTGCTGGCAAGCTACCTCCAGCCGCTGGTCGGGCAACCGGTCTTCAACACCAGAGATGCCGAACGATCGCTGCTGCTGGCCGATGACATTCCCGGCCTGGATGTGCGCCTTGCGCTGCGCCCCGCCGCAAATGGAGCGCCCGGTGATCTGATCGGCGAGGTGGCCGTGCTTCGGCGCAAGGCATCTGTCGATTTCAATATCCAGAATTATGGCTCCAGCGCGCTCGGGCGGTTTGGCGGACTGTTGCGGGCGGAGATATATGACCTCACCGGCCTGGGCGATCGCACCACGCTGGCGGTCTATTCCTCGCATGACTTCTCCGAACAGCGCACCATCCAGATGGGCCATGATTTCATGGTGGGATCGGATGGGCTGTCGCTGGGCGGCAATCTGACGCTGGGGTGGACCCATCCCACGCTCGGCATTGCCGGTTTCGATGTCAAATCGGAAACCGTCTTTGGCAATCTGCACGCCAGCTATCCCTTCCTGCGTACCCAGCAGCGATCCGTTTACGGCAGCGTTGGCGTGGACGTTGTGAACCAGGATGTGGAAATCAACACGCTGAACCTTTCGCGCGACCGCGTGCGTACGGCCTTTGCGCGCATCGGTTATGTGGAAACCGACCTCGATTCCATCGCCCGGCGCGGTGGCTATACGCCTTTTGAACCGCGCACCCGCCTGTCTGCCAATGTGGAATTGCGCCAGGGCCTGAGCATATTGAAGGCCAATGACGATTGCCGCACCACGCCGCTGGCCTGTGTGGCGTCGGGCCGGGTCCCCAGCCGGATCGAACAGGATCCCACGCCAATGCTGCTGCGCGGCGAAGTGCAGATGGAATATCGCCCGGCTCCGCTGGTGACGATCGCGCTCGACGTGGAAGGCCAGTTCAGCCGCGATCCCCTGCCTGCATTCGAGGAAATGTCGGGAGGCAATTATTCGATCGGACGCGGGTATGATCCGGGCAGCGTCAATGGTGACAGTGGCTTCGGTACATCGCTGGAATTGCGGTACGGATCGCTGATACCCGCCAGTCTCAACAGCTTTGCCCTGCAACCCTATGTCTTCACCGATACCGTGACCGTGTGGGATCGCGATCCCAGCATCAGGGCACTCAATCCGGACAGGCTGTCCTCGATCGGCGCGGGCCTGCGTTTCACTCAGGGGCGCGGCGTACAGGGTGATTTTTCAATAGCGGTGCCGCTGCGGAAGACCGATGCACAGACCAGTCGCGGCGATGTGCGCGTGCTCTTCTCGATTACCGGGCGCCTGCTGCCCTGGAGGTTCTAGGATGACGAAGATGACCAACAGAAAATCGCTGCTGCTGCGCAGCTGTGCAGGCGCCGCGCTGGCACTGGCGCTGACCGTTGATCCGCGCGCTGCGGCAGCCCAGGCGTTCCAGGCCATCCCGGATTCAGTCAACGGCAATGTGACGTTCGATCGCAACGTTCCGGGGGTGGATACGATCACCGTCGATGATCTGGATGCGGTCATCACCTGGGTCCCCTTCACCGATGGCCAGGGCAATGCGCTGACCTTCCTGCCCAACGGCAATACGGCGATTTTCCAGGGGGTTCCCGGCGCCACCAATTTCGGCGTTATCAACCGCATTCTCCCGGCTCCCAATGCCAATATCACGGTGATTGACGGCGCGGTCATCTCGCAATTGCAGGACATCTCGCTGGCCACCTCACCGGGTGGTTTTGTGGCCTTCTATTCCTCCACCGGCCTGCTCATTGGCAGCAATGCCACTTTCGATGTGGGCGGCCTGCTGCTCACGTCCATCCAGCCGGACTCGCTTGCCTTCCAGCAGTTCGTGACCGGCACGGGTTCGATGAACCTGAATGGTGTGAGCAATGATAGCTCGCTCGTCCAGATCGACCCGGGCGCCACGATCACGGGCACGGCAGAAGGCAGCGTATTTGCAGTCGTGGCACCGCAGATCGTGATGAGCGGCACGGCGGATATCAATGGCTCGGTCGCCTATGTCGCCGCACAGGATGTCACCCTCGGCGTCTCCAACGGCCTGTTCGACATCGTCATTCCCACCGGCACCAATGTTGCCAATGCCATCTACCATGACGGAACCACCACCGGACCTTCCAGTCTGGGACCTGGCGACAACCATGTGATCTATGCTGTGGCCCAGGCCCAGCAGAACCCGATCAACATGTTGTTCCTGGGCAATCTGGGCTTCCTGCCTGCAGCCAGCGCATCGATCCAGAACGGGGAAATCATCCTCAGCGCGAACTATGAGGTTTCCGGCACGCAGGTGCTGAACGATCTGACGACCGCATCCACCAAGAGCGATCAGCAGAGCGATATCTTTGTCCAGAATGCCACCATTACCAGCGATATCTCGGTCCACAGTTCAGACTATGCGGTGATTGCCGCAGGCGGTGGCTTGTCCACCATCACCGGCAATGTGTTCGTCTATGCCCGCAATGACGCCGAAGTGGTCTCCGGCGCCGATTCTGTCTTCAACATAACTGGCGATGTGACCGTTTCTGCCAGCACGATCGGCAATTCGATTCCGTCCGTGTCCGATCCCCTGCTGCTCAATGCCAATGGCGGAGTGGCGCTTGTGGGAGCGGATTCGGCCGGGTCGCTTACGATCACCGGCGATGTCTTCATCAGCGCCAACGCAACGCCGGGTGACGACAGCGCCGCCCTGATATTTGGCGATGCCGTGGCGGGATCGGCCGAGCTATACTCCGACAGTGCCGACGTGCAGATCAACGGTTCGGTCTTCCTTGATGCCAATGCCCTGGGACCACAGCGGCCCGGCAACTTCAATTCCGGCGGCGGCGGCAGCGGCGGCTTGGCTTATATTGACGCGCAGAATTTCGGTACGCTGACGATTACCGGGGACGCCAGCGCCAGCGCCAGCGGCAATGCCGCAACGCTGCTTGGCACAGGTGACAGCAATCCTGTTGGCGATGGCATCGGGGGAACGGTGCAGGTCTTCGTTGGCGGCCTGTCCAACGGATCATCGCTTCAGATTGGCGGCAATGCCACGCTCATCGCCAATGGCGCCGGTGCAGCCAGCGCCAGCCCTGTTGGCGGCAATGGCCTGGGCGGGACCGTGTCCCTGTCCTCGCTGATTGATGGCCCGGGTGTGACGATAACCGGCACCACCTTGATGACTGCCGATGGTTTTGGCGGTGACGCGGTAAATGGCACCGGTGGAATTGGATTTGGCGGTCAGGCCACAGTTGCGGCCAGCAGCCAGGGCAACCTTACACTCAACAATGAGCTGACGATTCAGGCCAATTCCACTGGCGGCACAGGCGTTACCGGCGGAGAAGCCAGAGGCGGCAACAGCGGCATTAACCTGTCCAGCGGCGCGGTGGTCAGCCTCACCGATGTCATCATGGACGCCACAACCACGGGCGGTGACGCCACCAATGGCGTTGCAGGTGACGGCCGATCCGGTCTGGTGAGTGTTATTGCAACCGGTGGATCAAGCCTCACGATCAACAGCAGCCTTTCCGCCAGTACCCTGTCATTCGGCGGCAATGCCACCGGCGGCGACGGTGGCCGCAGCCGCAATGCGACCGAGTTCGAAAATATCCTGATCACTGCCGACAACAGCACGATCGATGCATCGCTGGCAACGGTGGATATTTCCCTTGGCGGGGCAGGCGGCAATACGCAATCATCGGGATTTTCCGGAGGGGATGCCACCGCCGGTGCCAGCCTTGTTGATGCCAGGAATGGCGGCGACATAACCATGAACACCGTGACCACCACCATCGAGGCCTTCGGCGGGTCCGGGCCGTTTGCCCAGGGCAATACTGCATTGGGTGGTAGTGCCCACTTCAGGGCGACCGGCACTGGCTCCACTCTGGATGTGCTCAACGGCTTCCTGGTCACCACTTCAGCCATCGGCGGAGATACCAATGGCGGAACGGGCATTGGCGGCCTTGCCGAAGGTGGCAGCGCAACTGTCGAGGCGGTCAACGCCGGCGCGCTGAACCTGTCTGACACGATACCTTCGCTCATCAGCATCAGCGCGACCGGTGGCGGCTCCAACGTCGATGGCGGCAGTGGCGGCAATGCGGTGGGCGGCGATGTCACCCTCCAGGCCACCAGCGGCGGCACGTTGGGGGCGGGCGTGATTTCGCTCAGCAACCTGACCTCGGGCGGGGACAGCATCAATTCCGGCTTCAACATTACCGGCGGCAATGTGACTGCCGGAACAGGTTCGGTGGTTTTCGCCGGTCCCAGTTCCCTGCTCGATGGCGAGATTTCCCTTTCCGACAGCGCCCTTGGCGGTGAAGGCAGCGGCACAGCTGCCGGGGGCAATGCCACCAGCGGCGCAGTCAGGTTTACTGCCAACGGCGGGACGATCGACCTGCTTGGCACGTCAATCGCCAGATCGCTGGCGGTCGGCGGCGACGGTGACACCGGCGGCACGGCCACAGCCGGACTGGCCGCAGGCCTGGGTCAGAACCTGGGCACTGTGCAAATCCTCGATGGCACCAGCCTGACTTTTGAAAGCACGGCGCTGGGCGGCACCGGCGTAACCCAGGGCGGCAATGCCATCGCTGGCAACGCCGATGTTCAGATTGACAATGCGTCCCTGCTGGGTGGCGATCTCACCATCCTGTCCTCCGCCACTGCCGGTGCCGACACCGGCGGATTTTCAGGCGGCGGATCTGCGGTCGCAGGCGGCGCATCATTGACGGCCAGCAACGCGGCGACTGTCGATCTCATCCATCTGTCCCTGACTTCGAACGCAACCACCGCCCCTGATGGTTCGGCCATTGGCGGCGTTGTGCAGGTGCAGGCGAACGGAATTGGCACTGTGATCGGCAGTGCACTGATCGATTTCGAGACTTCGGCTTTCGGGGGAACGTCCTCCAGCAGCGGAACATTCTTCCTCGATGCGCTGAGCGGCGGCGTGATCAGCGCCGATGATTTTGTCGCCGATGCGCTCACCTCGGTTGGTCTTGGCAGTAGCGGACAATCAGGCCTCAGCGCTCAGAACGGGCAAATCCAGATCCTGAATACCGCCGTGATCAATGCCAACGGGCCATTGCTGTTCCAGACAACGACAGGCGGACTGATCGTGGGCGGGACCAGCCCGTCTTCGCTGTCTGCCTCATTCGATTTCACATCCAGTGGTCTGATCACCATCAGTGGTGACAGCGATGTCACGCCAACATTCGGCTCGCTGAGCCTGAGCTTCACGTCGAATGACATCGACATCCTGCCCAATACGAGTTTTGGCGCGCCAACGCTTTCGTTCACCTCCACCAACACCAGCAGTTCGGCGATCATCGGCGGAACGATTTCTGGCCCCGGTTACACGATCACCCAGGCTGAATCCGAAGCGATTGAAGGGGACAACATCAGCTTCTTCGGTGCGGCCACCACCGGCGGGGACACTTATGATGTCCAGCTGCGCGATCTGACAATCCTCGGATCGCTGGATAGCGGTATCAGCTCTCTCAGCATCTTCAGCGATGGTTCGATGGGCATTGTCGGCGCGCTGCACTACACATCGGCCGACTTTACCGATCAGCTGAACCTTTATGCCCTGGGCGAACTGACGATCGAACTGCCGACCGGCTCCATCACAATGGACAATGGGGCAGTCAGCGGTTTCGCATATACCGGCACCGTCTACATGTTCGGCGAACAGCTGTTTGCTGCCACCGGTGACGTGTTGCCGGGCATCCGGGCAAATCCCGATGATCCGGCTCTTGCCCTTGTACTGGGCGATGATGGCGGTGCCAGCGTGGTAACCAATTACCTGTCCGCCAACACCGTCAGCCTGGAAGCAGACAGCCACATATTGATGCAGAATACCGGCGCTGCCGGCACGCTCGGCGGCATTCTTGTCGGCCCGGGCGGATTGACCATTCGCCAGTTCTCGGATTCAATGGCCACCACGATGCGCACCATCGCCTATGGCATGCAGGACCTGGGCAGTGGCACGCTGGTGACCAATGATGACTTCTTTGCCCTGGTCGATTTCGGCACTGATGTGGTCAATGAGTTCACACCAGGTTCGACCTTCAATGACTGCGATATCGTGAACAACAGCTGCGTTGCACCGCCGCCACCGCCTCCACCTCCGCCCGTGGTAACGCCGCCGCCTCCACCTCCGCCCGTAGT
>NZ_WTYY01000004.1 GCF_009827405.1 Alteraurantiacibacter aestuarii | reverse complement strand
GGAACATCGTCGAAGATCACCACGTCGAACGTGCCCTCGCCCGTGTCGCCATCATCGCCATCGGTCACCTGGAACTCGATGCCGCTCAGCGTCACGCTGGCTTCGCTGTCATCGCCAGGAAGGTTCTGATCAAGCGGATGCGCAAGCGTCGCCGAGTAGCTGTAATCCACCTCGCCAGGGTTGCTGCCGGCAACAGCATTGGTGATCGAGATCGTGATCACCGTCCCAAGGCTCGTCGTCGAACCAACCAGATTGCCGCTGCCATCAACCGCAAAGGTCACGGCCTCACCGCCCGCCGTCAGCTGCCCATTCAGATTGGAGGCGTTGATAAACACTATCGAGCCAGCAAGATCGCTCGGAACATCCTCGCCAAAGTCCACCGTCACCTTGCCACTCGTGTCGCTCAGGCTCTCGGTCGAGTCGATCTCAAGAGGATCGCTCTGGCTCTCATCGCCATTGGCATACGCAAAGCCGTCCTCATCAACCGTCAGGTTCGTCGCTGTGCCAACCAATGGCACCGAGTCAGCCGCAAGCGTGATCGTAACCGTCGCCCGCGACGTGTCCCCATCCCCATCGGTGATCGTGTAATCAAAGCTGACCTCGCCCTCCTCGCCAGAAGCCGGCGTGTAGGTGAACGTACCGTCATCGTTGTAGTCCACAGTGCCAGCACCCGTCAGCGTGCCGCCAACAACCGCAACATCATTGACCAGGTCAACTCCGTCCGCACCAGCCTCGTCATTGGCAAAAACATCAACCACAACCGGATCATTCTCATGGTCCTGAGCGGCAGTATCGTCTTGCGCAATCGGAGCATCATCGATGACATGAATTTCAAGGATATCGCTGGCGACATCACCATCCAGATCGGTCACGATCACCTCGACAGGAATGGTCGTTCCATCAGTGTCACTGGTGTTGTCGTTGAGAGTATAGGTGTAAGTGATGGACCCCTGACCAGTCGCGGGGTCATATTGATAATCGGTGATGATCAGGGTGCCGGTTGTATCGGCAATCACAATCTGCGGCAGATTGCCGGGGTCAATCGTCGTGCCGCCAACGCTAACGCTTCCGACACCATCAGGCGAAATGAAGGTTATGGTGCCGCTTACCGCCTCACTGTTGCCATCGAAGGCCGTGCCGGGGGATTCATTGATCCGCGTATCCGTCGACGGAGGCAGATGAGCCTCGCGAACTTCGGTAGCCTCGCCGATTTCGGGAACAATGACCTGGTCCAGGCTGTCAGAGATCAAGATGGTCAAGGTGGCGGTGTCAGCGCTCCCATCACCATCCGTCAGCTGGTAGGTGAAGACATCCTCAACACCGCCCGGCGTGTTGAAGTTACGTGTATAGACATAGCTCCCGTCCGCATTGAGAATCAGCGTGCCAAATTGACCGGTGATCTCTTCACCAGCGTCAGCAAATGACCCGCTCGTGCCAGCGTAAAATCCAGAGACAGACGCGCCGTCCGCGCCTTCGATGTCCACGCCCAAAGCACCGCTTGTCGTGCCCACGCCGGTAATCACATTGCCGTCATGTGCGGAAAAATCCGCGGGCGGGATCAGATCCGTGTCATTGGCGGCAATCGGCGCGTCATCAATGATGTCGATGCGCAGCGTAGCTGTCGCCTGGTCACCGTCAGTATCGATGATGGTAACTGTGAAGAAGTCTGCCGAGACAACATCCGTCGTATTGTCGGCGAGCACATAATCGTAACCGATCCGGCCATTCGAGATACTCGTTATGGTCAGCGTACCCAGGTCGGTGGAGAATATCTGGCCGACAGCGGTAACGGCAACGCCGTTGATCGTGATCGCAGCCGTACCGTCGGGCGAGGAAAAGTTGATCCAGCCAAACGTGGCTTCGGAATCGGAAGCACTGTCCGTTCCCTCTGGTTCGCCGTTACGCGCCGGTAGCCCCGCTTCGGAAACCACGTCCTCGGCATTGATGACCGAGACGCCGGAATCGTCCGGCTCGATCGTGATCACCGGCTCATCGTCGGGCTCGAAGGGAATGATCTCCTCTTCCAGAATCGTGCGGACGGGAAGCTCGGTGTAAGGAAGAAGATCGCCGATATCGAAGGCTGACTGAATATCGCCCGGGTCGGTGGCAAAATTGCCGCCAGAACTCTGCACTTCACCTGCAGCGGGTTCAGGCTCGTTGCCCACAAGGAGGGCAGCGAGGTTCGCTGGCGGGATCGGCGTGTCGCCAACCACCAGTTGCGGAAGAATGATCGCCCCCTCGGGGATCACGATGCGACTGCCATCCGCAAGCGTGATCACAAGATCGCGTCCGACGGCCTCGACCTGATCGATAACCGCGTCCGCCGGCAAGGTAACCGTGTTCGACGGGCCTACCGGAACAGTCCTGGATGACTGAACAACGTTCTGAGCCGAAGGGCTTTCACCGAAACCCGATTGCGCGGCATCTGTCGAAAAATCACCGTCTTGCTGGTTCAGTTCTTCACTCATCAATCTGTCCTCTCGCCGCGAGACTTGAGGTGAATGAACAATCTAAACGGTGCTCAAGGCCCCAAGCCAATCAACGGATTTATCCACAGACATGGAAACACCGAAGTGGTGCGATATCAATGGTGTTAACATTTTCGTAGCGAATGGCTCGCGTGGAGCCTCAGGGGTCTTGAATCGAGGGAAATGCCATTTAATCTATGTAAAACAGGATTTTATGAATTTCGCTTGCTTTAGAAACCAATCCAGCACTACGGGAATATACGTAAACTGCTGAGCTCTCGAATTTGGGACTGTGCCAGTAACGAACAGGCTTCGGGGTAAGTTTAACAGCGTTAGGAATTAACCTTACCGAGTCGCGACAATAATGACCCTCCGAGTCGAATCGTCGATCTCAGTCCGATTGTGGTTCCCGGCGCCGTGGAACTCCCTGCGCATCAATTCCGTTGAACGAAATCGTGCAAGGCAAGGCGCAGCCAGGAAAGCCCCGCATCATCGGAACGAGTAGTGTGAAACTGGGACATTTCGCGCATCGGCGTGATTGCGAACGGAGGCTCACGTATCTCGAGCGAAAACAACGGGGCAATCTGCCGGGCCACAGTGGCGATCTGCGGCGGTGATCCTCGATCGTCTGACACCCTCCGTTTATGACAACGACAGGTTCCGGACGATAGGCCGTACGAACACGCTGCGCGTTGCACAGCAGTACGAAATTGCCATGCCGACCGAGGGAAAACGCGGAAGATCCAAGACGCTCTGGATGAGCTGAGCGAGCAAGGCAGAGTGGCCGGGCGCTCCTTCGCTCCACCTGCTCCGACCCTGGCGCGGATGGCAACGGTATGAGAGTAGGTATGTGGCGGAGAGGGTGGGATTCGAACCCACGGTACCCGTAAAGGCACAACGGTTTTCGAGACCGTCCCGTTCGACCACTCCGGCACCTCTCCGCATGGGGTGCGCGCAGGCAAGTTGCCTGCCCGGTCTGTTAGAAGCCGCGGCGGTTAGCCGATGGATGGGCCCTTGCCAAGACCTTGCTGCACGGCTTTTTCGATCTGGTGGGGGATTGTCATCTGTGAGAGGTTGTTTCGCAGGTGCAACATTCTATATTGGAACGCATGGAACGGTCGGAATTCTTCTTTCCGCAGGCCGGACGCAGGATCCAGGCTCCCCGCAATTCGCGAGCGCGTTTTGCTATCGGGGATATCGTTCGCCACCGCCTGTTCGATTTTCGCGGCGTTATTTTCGATATCGATCCGGTGTTTGCCAATACCGATGAATGGTATGAAGCGATCCCGCATGACATGCGGCCACTGCGGGAACAGCCCTTTTATCACCTGTTGGCGGAGAACGATGATTCGTCCTATGTCGCCTATGTCAGCCAGCAGAACCTGATGCAGGATGACGATGGCGGGCCGGTGGACCACCCCAGCCTGTCACAGTTGTTCGACAGTTTCGTCGACGGACGTTACCGCCTGCGCCGCAGCCTGACGCACTGACTTTTCCTCACCGGGGACCCCAAGACGATAGTAATAAGGCAAGTATTTTATGCGATATGGATCGTATGGATATGAACGCGCCCTATTCCGATCCCTTGCAGATGGCGTTGCAGCGGGAATTGCGCCGCAGTGAGCGTGTCTTGTGGCAGGCAAAGCCCCTGGCCCGCGTGGCCACAAAGGCCTTTCTGATCTATTTCTTCGCCATTCCCTGGACGGCATTCGCCCTGTTCTGGACGGTCATGGCCATGGGCGCGACAAGCGGCGGATGGGGAGATGCGGGCTGGCTCAGCTTTGCTTTCCCGCTGTTCGGCCTGCCCTTCATCTTGGTGGGCCTCGGCATGCTGTCAGCGCCGTTCATACCGCTGTTCGCTGCCCGAAAGACATTGTTTGCCATCACCGATGAGCGGGTGATCCGGCTATATCTGGGTCGCCGGCTGATGACCAGTTCGCTGGAAGCGGGCCAGATTGGCGAGATCGAGCGCACCGAAGGGCCAGATGGCAGCGGCACGCTGAAGATCACCGCAGGCAGTTACCGCGACAGCGACGGGGACAGGATGGCTCGCGAATTCGGGTTGGGCGAAGTGGAAAACGTGTTCAAGGCGCAGGAAACCATCCGCGACATGGTCAGCCGCCATCGCGCACGGGCAATCAGCTCTTCAGCTTCCAGCCACTCTTGAGCACGCGATAGGTAATCACGCCCAGCACCAGATTGAGCACGCCCACGCCGATCGCAGCGCCAAACACCGCCTCATTGGTATTGCCGATGTCGCTCGCCCCCAGAAAGCCGAAGCGGAAACCGGAGATCATGTAGAAGAACGGATTGGCGCGGCTGATCATCTGGAACAGCGGCGAGAGATTGGAAATCACGTAGAACGTGCCCGACAACAGCGAGAGCGGCGCGACGATGAAATTGGTGACCGCGGCGTTGTGATCGAACTTCTCCGCCCACAGGCTGGCCAACAGGCCAACAATGGCCAGCATGGTGGCGCCCATCAGCCCGAACCACACGATTGCCCACGGGTGCGCCGCGCGCAGTTCCACACCGGGCCACAGCCACATCGCCAGCGCCACCGCGCCGCCCACCATCACCGCACGGGTAATCGCGGCAGAGACGATGCCGATCATCAGTTCGGCCTCTGTCAAAGGCGGCATCAGCAGATCGATGATGGTGCCCTGCAGCTTTCCGGCCAGCAGAGAGAAGCTGGCGTTGGCAAAGGCGTTCTGCATCATGCCCATCATGATCAGGCCCGGCGCGACGAAAGTTGCAAAGGGCACACCCAGCACTTCACGCCCACTGCGGCCCATGGCGACGGTGAAAATGATCAGAAACAGCAGGGTCGTGACCGCAGGCGCCCAGACAGTCTGCGTCTGGACCTTGAGAAATCGCCGGATCTCCTTAATATAGAGACTCCACAGCCCGATCCGGTTGAAACCGGTAATCTGCGGCTGGCCCTTTGGCGGAAAGCTGCGTTGGCTATCCGTGACGGGATCACGAAATTCATGCATGGTATCGCCATGCTGCGTGGTACTTGCTGGGGCTTGATTGGCCATGTGCTGCCGCCTATCGGGCCGCAGGCAGGCTGGCAAGCTTCGGTGACAAGTGTCCACCGACTGGAAGAACGGAATAGTACATGAGTTGGACCGAAGAACGCATCGCAACCCTCACCAAGATGTGGGAGAGCGGGGCCACCGCCAGCCAGATCGCGGATGAGCTGGGCGGCGTTTCGCGCAATGCGGTGATCGGCAAGGCACACCGCCTTGGCCTGAAATCACGCCCTTCGCCGGTGAAGGCGAATGACCAGAAGGCGGCGAAGAAGAAGGAAGCCGTCGCGCCGGCCAAGAAGCCCGCCAAGCCCCGGGTGAAAGCCCCGGCTCCCAAGGTTGAGCAGGCAGCCAGCGACGATGCAACAGATGCGCCCAAGGCCATTCCTGAAAACAGCCAGCCGATTCCCAACCGGCCGGAAAACCTGCCCAAGATTCACTCCGTGGGTCCGGGTGGATTCGTTCGCCAGGGTCCCGGCGATCAGCAGGCACCGATTCCGCCCGCGCCGCCGCGCCGCCTGGTGCCGGCCAAGCCGAGCCCGGAAATTGCCAACAAGACCAGCCTGCTCGATCTGAATGAGCGTGTGTGCCGCTGGCCGATGGGCCATCCCGGCGAGGCCGATTTCCACTTTTGTGGAGAGAAGGTGAACCCGGGCTTCCCCTATTGCGTGCAACATTGCGGGCGGGCCTATCAGGCACAGCTGCCCCGCGGTGCGCGCCGTCCCCCGCCGCCCCTGCCTTTTGGCGGGCCGCGCGTCCGCTAGGACGCAGCGATCGGAAAATCGGGAAAGCCGTTTGGCGGCCCGCGCGTGAGGTAGGACAAACGCGCGGGCACGCCTCGGCGCCGAATCCGTACAAACCGATCCGGAAAATACCGTGCAGCTCCGCGCCTCTCAGGAGGGGGGAGGAGATTGGGCACGAAGCCGCACGATAAGGGAAACTAAGGCGCCCCGGCTTGGGGTCCAGGACGCCGAGATCACGACAAGTCTTTCGACGCGACCCGAAGAGCCGTCGCGTGATCTCTGGAGAGCCTATAAGCCGCTCCATAAAGTTGCGCATGTAACGTGATTGCCCGACAGGGTTAGTTACTACAGTATCTGTGCAGTCCGGCAGCGCCGGGGCAGGCATCAATCGAGCGACGAACCTCCGGGAGGCTGCAACTGGGCCGCATCCTTCAGCATCTTGGTGTAATCGCCCGAGATGATCATGCCGAGTGAGAGCGCTTTGACCGCCGCCATCGTCCGGTCAGAAACATCAAGCTTGGCGAACAGCCTGCGGACATAGACGTCCACCGAAGAGGGCGAAATTTCAAGCAGTTCCGCGATTACCGAATTGCTCTTGCCCTGTCCGATCCAGTGCAGGACTTCCAGCTCCCGATTGGACAATGCCGGGATCGTGACGGTCCTGGGCACAAGCCTGCAATAGCGCTGGATTGAGGTCTGGCCCAGCGAATGGATGCGCATCAGCGCGATCCCATCGGGCGTGGGCGCATCCTTGGACAGCACTGCCCCCAGGAAGCCACTGCGCCCGTTCGGGCCGAAACAGGCCACCGCCACTCCGCGCGCCAGACCGTATTTCGCAGCTATCGAGAGGTAGCGGCGTTCCTTGGGAGACAGTTTCTCATCGCCCAGCTGGTCTGGCCACACGAAGGCCTCAAGCCTGTCTATGGCAATGCGCGGCAAAGGGTCGATCAGGTGCAGGCGCGCGCGGTACTGGCGCTCCCATATCCACGGCAAGCCAATATTGGTGACGATGCGGCTGACGCGAGCGTCGCCGGTAATCGGCGCAACGTAATATGCAGTTGAAATACCAAACAGTTCGAGCGCATGCATAGTATTGCGCCGTATCGACACAACATCCGGGCTATCTGCGACAGCCCTCAGCCTTCGCGGGAAATCCTCCGCGTCCAATTGCATGCCCCTTCCCCAAGTCAGGAACTGCTTTCATCGGAAACAACGCGGCTATTTTCCTACGTCATTCCGAACGAATATTACAAATGCCACTTCGAGAACTCCTGCGCAAGGTGCTTGCAGGTCAGCTTCCAATCAACTCCCAGTCAACTCTGGGCCAATGGCGGCACGTGACGATCGACCACGAACGCCGCAGCCAGGATCAGGATGGCGCTCAGCGTCAGAACGGTAAAGAAGGGAATCACGCTCTGCCCGCCAAGTTGCAGCAGCGTTCCGCCCAGGCCGGTTGCGGCAACAGCGCCCACCCGGCTCATGAAGATGCCAAAGCCAATGCCCGCAGACCGGCAGCTTTGCGGATAGCCGGCAGTCATCACCACATACATGCCGGCAATGCTGGCGCTGAACACCGCGCCCGATGCCCCGATCAGCGATACCACCAGCAGGCGCTCTCCTGCATCGGGCGCAGCGGGAAGAGCCTCCACCGCCAGCCCCAGGGCGATCATCAGGCCCACCAGCGACACGCTGAGGCAGATCATCACGATGCGCGATCCGAAGCGGCGGATCAGCAGGCCCACCAGGATCGATCCGATCATCGACGTTATGCCGCCAATGGCAACCGCTTCGCCCGCATCGTCCAGCGTGAAGCCGGCTGCGGTCAGGAATGTGGTCGACCAGCTTAGGATCGAATAGGCGACCATCGCCGCCCCCGCAAAAGCCACCCCGATGCCTATGTTCATGCGCTTGTTGCTGGCGTGCAGGACACCGATCGATTTGCCATCCTTGCCATCGGTATCATGCGTTTCGGCAACCAGTTCCACCTGATCGTCCAGCACCAGTGCGGCATTCCTGCGCGCCTGATCGATCTTGCCCCGCGACAGCAGGTAGGATGGACTGTCCCGCATGCCGACCAGGATGACCACCACCAGCGCCATTGTCGCCAACCCGAAAATAACGAATGCGCCGCCCCAGCCATTGGCTGCGGCAAGGTCTGGCCCAAGCCAGCCGACGATAGTGCCGCCCACCGGCGTGCCGACGGAAAGCGTGCTGACGACCACAGGTCGCCAGCGATCGGAAAGCCATTCACCCGCCATCGCCAGCGCATTGGCATAGGCGCCGCCGAAACCAAGCCCGCCAATCAGCCGCCAGAAGGCCATCGACCACACCCCGTCCGCGCCGCCTGCGCCAATGGTGGCGAGCGAGAAGACCAGCGCGGCAATCGCCAGTGTGTAGCGCCTGCCGATGACATCTCCCAGATAGCCGCCGCCCCATGATCCGATGCCAAAGCCGATCAGGGCGGTCATCATGGCAATGCCAAAGGTACTGCGATCGACGCCGAAGTCCTCCATCACCAGCGGGGCGACAATGCCCAGCAATTGCAGGTCTATGCCGTCGCACACCAGCACCAGCATGCAGATCGCCACGGTCACGAACTGGAATGTCCGCATCGGAGATCGATTGAGCGCATCGATAAAGGACATCGGCGCCTGTGGAACGGGTGGGGTCTGGCTGGCCATTCTACTGTCCTCCCGCAGGTGATTTGGAGCCAAGGTCGAGCGCCATGTCTTCCTTGTTCTCCTTTGGCACCGGCCGGTTGCCCGGGGCCATCAGGTTGCGCACCATATCCGCGCGCATGCCTTCGAATTTCAGCCTGCCCGGCGTTGCCTCGTCACTTGGGAAGGCGTCCTCGATCTCACGGTGGCGCTGCTTCACTTCATCTAGGAATTCGCGGTTGGTGAAGATGTAGAAACGGTTTTCCTTGATCGCTTCCACCACCGCGCGGCCGGTATCTTCGGGATCGATGGCACCGCGCATCGCGTCCCACAGGTCCTTCAGGAATTGCGGGGCGTTTCCCTCGTCAATGGTGGGATCGTCCTCTGGCAGCGGGACCAGCGCCGTGCGCGTCGCGCCGGGGAACAGGCAGGATACGCCAATGCCCTTTTCCGCCAGCTGGATGCGCAGGCTTTCAGAGAAACCGCGGACGGCATATTTTGCCGTCGAATAGGCCGCCAGGCCGGGCAGCGGGACCATCCCCGCCATCGAACTGGTGTTGACGATATGCCCGCCCTCGCCCTGTTCGCGAATGATCGGCGCAACGATCTTGGTGCCGTTCACCACACCGCCCAGATTGACCGCGATAGCCTTGTCCCAGGCATCGAAATCGGGACTGGCAGCCGTGCCGCCGCCGTTGACCCCGGCATTGTTGCACAGCACGTGGATCTTGCCGAAATGCTCCAGCGTCTGGTCCACCGCCGCCTTCAGGCTGGTGCGGTCGGCAACATTCGCCTTGACGAAGAACACCGCATTATTGCCCGAAAGCTCGGCCCTGGCCTTGGCGATGTGGTCATCGCTCCAGTCTGCCAGCGCAACCTTCATGCCTTCAGCCAGAAAGGCCTTTGCCATGCCCAGGCCGATACCGCTGGCACCGCCAGTGATAAAGGCGACCTTGCCCGTCAGATTCTCCAATGATTCCTCCCCGAAATCCCTTTTCCTCGTGCTTTGTGTGGCAGAGGCTTGCGCCCGCGTCTATGGAGTTGCCTCACGGCTGATCAGCCAGACGAAGTCCGGAGCGTGCCATGCCCATTTCCCTTTACGCCGCCACCATCCCATCCACCCTGCAAATCATTGGCGCGGCCAGGGGCTGGCTGGACAAGGCGCAAGCCAGCGCGCTTTCGGAAGCCGAAGTGCTGGACGCCCGGCTGATCGATGACATGCTGCCCTTCGCCTATCAGGTCAAAAGCATGTCCGTGCATTCGATGGGCGCGATTGAGGGCCTGCGCGCGGGCGTGTTCTCGCCCGATTTCAGCGAGCCGCCATCCTCCATTTCCGGCTTGCGCGACCAGCTGGAAGAGGCCGAGAGCTATCTGAACGACCTGACCGAAGAGGAGATGGAAGACTTCATCGGCAAGGACATGCGCTTTGAAATTGGCGAGCGGCGACTGGATTTTACCGCCGAAGATTTCCTGCTCACATTCAGCCAGCCCAACTTCTATTTCCACGCCACCACCGCCTATGACATCCTGCGCGCCAAGGGCGTGGCCGTGGGCAAGCTGGACTATCTTGGCCGGATGCGGCTGAAGCGCTGAAAGGACCCGGCCAATGACATTTTCTCTCTATGACGCCGTCGTTCCCAGCTATCTCCAGACCCTGCGCGGCACCATCGGCTGGCTGGGCAAGGCCGAGGAATTTGCCGCGACCAATGGCAAGGAGGAGGCCGAGATGATGGCCGCGAGCCTGGCGCCTGACATGTTCCCCTTCAACCGCCAGCTGCGGGCCTGCGCCATGCACAGCCAGGGCGCGCTGGAAGGCGCGTTCAAGGGCGTGTTCTCTCCCGACCTGTCCCCGCATCCGGAAAGCTTTGCCGGCTTGCAGGAACGACTGGAAGAGGCGCTGGCCTATCTCGAAGCGCTGGATCGGGCGGAGGTCGATGCACTTACAGGCAAGCCGATGCGTTTCGAATTCGGCGAGACGAAATGGCCCTTTACGGCAGAGAATTTCCTGCTCAGCTTCAGCCAGCCCAACTATTATTTCCACACCACCACCGCCTACGCCATCCTGCGCAATCAGGGCATGGCGATCGGCAAGATGGACTACATCGGCAAGATGCGGATGGAAGGCTGAGCGGCGGGGGCCTGCCGCCCCCGCCTCAGGTCAGCCCGTAACTTCCAGCACCATGTTGGTGGGCGTTTCCGCCGCGCGCTTCACAGTGTTGAAGCCTGCTTCTTTCAGCACCTGTGTCAGGCGTTTCTGCCCCGCCTGTGCGCCCAGTCCCAGCCCCACATCCTGCGCCAGTGAGGCGGGCGTGCAGACCATGCAGGAGAAGCCGTAGAAGATCTGCCCGATGACGTGCATGTTCTCTCCCATGCTGTCTCCCGCCATCGGTTCGACCAGCATGAACGTGCCATCATCCTTCAGCGTATCGCGGATATGGCGGGCAGCGCCGACGGGGTCACCCATGTCGTGCAGCGCATCGAAAATACATGCAAAATCAAAATCTTCGCCCGGATAATCCTGCGCCTTCGCCACGCTGAATTCCACATTGGCAACACCCGCTTCGGCGGCCTGCGCGCGCGCCTGCTCTATCGAGGGGGCATGGAAATCGAAGCCGTGGAAGGTGGAATTGGGGAAGGCCTTGGCCATCAGCACGGTGGATGATCCGTGGCCGCAGCCAATATCGGCCACCTTGGCGCCCGCCTCCAGCTTCTCCTTCACGCCGCCAAGCGCCGGGATCCAGCTGTCCACCAGATTGGCCGCATAGCCGGGACGGAAGAACCGATCAGTGCCGCAGAAGAGGCATTGCGAGTGATCCGACCACGGCCGCCCCTCGCCCGATTTGAAGGTCTCCACCGCTTCCGCGTGCATTTCATATTGCGCCACAATCGCCTGGATGAAGCCCTGCATGCAGGCGGGCTGGCCCTCGCGCGTGAAGATCAGCGCCTGTTCGGGGGTAAGTTCGAAAGTCTCCGCAACAGGGTCGAAATCGACATATCCGGCGGCGGCAATCGAGCCGAGCCATTCGTGCAGGTATTTGGCGTTCATGCCGGTCCTGGCGGCCAGTTGTTCGCAGGTCATCGGGCCTTCGCCGTCCATCGCCTCGAACACACCCGCCTGGTCCCCCATATAGGCCATGAACAGGCTGACTGCGCCTGCCACATCGCCGATTACCTTGCCTGCCATTGCTTCGACTTTTGCCATGTCGATCTGCTCGCTCATGTCGCTCTCCCAAGTGCTTATCAGTGTGATCACATTTCACATGGGCCAGACCTAACACATTCCGGCCGCCTTTCGGAATGCGATTGCCCGATTTGCGCGGCCCAAGACAAACTCAAGTAAAAGCGCCGAAAAATGATATATGATTGATAATTATTTTACCCCTTCTCGGTAATTGCACGGACAGGGTAATTGGGTGAGGGACATGACCAGCTTGGAAGACGCGCAGAGCATTGGAATGCGGACAGGGCAGTTTCGCACTGCCTTGTTTTCATTGCAGGGCGTAGCGGCGATTATGCTGGTGCTGGCCATGACTACGGTCGGGATCACTCAGTTGCTTCTACTGGTCGGAACCTTCACGCTTGTTGCCATCCAGTTTATCATTTCGCGCCTTCTGGGGCACCGCAGCGGCCTGCAGATTGAGCAGCACCGCTATCTGACCATTCAGGCGCGCAAATCGCGCCAGCAGGTCGAAGAGCTGTTCGCCATGACCGACATGCTCCAAAGCGCCGAAAACCATGAGGATGCAGGCGCAGTCCTTGAAGCAACCAGCCGCAGCCTGCTGCCGTCATTTTCCGGCGCGCTTTATGTGTTCAACAATTCCCGTGACCGCCTCGATCTGGCCAAGTGCTGGGGGCACGATGGCGAATTCGATCCCGCCGATGCGCTGCTGCCGTCCAATTGCTGGGCGCTCAAGCGTGGCAAGGTCCATGTCAATGACATGAAGGCGGGCAGCCTTTGCTGCACCCATCACGTGGGAACGGACGCCACCATCGAAGTGCCGATGGTGGCGCGTGGAACGATCCACGGCCTGCTGATGTTTGGCTGTCCTGCTGATACGAATGGCAAGGAGCAGCTCAAGGACAATTCGCGCATCGCCCGCGCACTGGCCGATTCCATGTCGCTGGCGCTGTCCAACATTGCCCTGCGCGAGAAGCTGCGCACGCAGAGCCTGCGCGATCCGCTGACCGGGCTTTACAACCGCCGTTACATGGAAGATTCGCTCGAACGCTACCTCTCCATGGCGGAGCGCGATGGCGATGCGACTTCGGCAATCATGATCGATCTAGACCATTTCAAGGCGCTCAACGACAAGCACGGTCATGCCAAGGGCGACGCGGTGTTGCGCGATGTGGCGGGCCAGCTGGTCGGAGGTCTGCGCCCGTCCGACGTGGTGTGCCGCTATGGTGGTGAGGAAATCCTCGTGATCCTGCCCAAATGCTCACTCGACGAAGCTACGGGCCGCGCGGAGTTCTTGCGGGCCGCAGTGGAGGCGCTGAGCGGTTCGCACGGCGCCGCAATCAGCGCGTCTTTCGGCGTGGCCAGCGTTCCTGAAACCTCCAACGGTCCGGCCGATCTGGTCGCCATGGCCGATGCTGCGCTTTACCAGGCCAAGCGTGCGGGCCGCAACTGCGTGCAGGCAGCGCTTGTCCGCGAAGAGAAAAAGCTCGGCTCGCAGATCGTTGAAAGCAACTCCCCCCGCCTCGCCGTAGGCTGAACAGGCACTTCAGCCCACGGTGGCAAACCAGATGGTATGCCGCGGCCCCTTGTTGTTGGGGCGAGCACGCTCCGAGCGCACCTCAACCTCAAAACCAGCCTTGCGCAGGCGGTGCGTGAAACGCTCATCCGTGGCGGCTGACCATACGGCAAACACGCCGCCAGGGTTGAGGGCAGCCTTGGCCGCGCGCAGGCCGGGAAAGGAGTAGAGCCGCGTATTCTCGGAGCGGACGATGGCGTCCGGCCCGTTGTCGACATCGAGCAGGATCGCATCGAATTTATCGATGGTGCCATCGGCTGCATCATCGATCAGCGCGGCGACATCGCCCATTTCCAGCTTCAGGCGCGGATCGTCCAGGCAATCGCCCGTCAGTTCGGCCATGGGCCCGCGCGCCCATTCGATGATTTCGGGCACCAGTTCGGCCACCACCACCTGCGCCTTCGGCCCCAGACGGGAAAGCGCCGCACGCAGGGTGAAGCCCAGGCCATAGCCGCCGATCAATATGCGCGGCTGCGGGGCGGCCACGCGGTCCAGCGTCAGCTGCGCCAGTTGCTCCTCGGAAAACTGCATGCGCGTGCCCATCAGCTCGTTACGGCCGAGCATGACGATGAAATCGCGCCCGTGCGAAACCAGCTCCAGCGTCTCTCCGCCCGGGATCTGCGCCGTGGCCAGGTGAATTCTGGGAAGCATCTGCAAGTCTCCTGCTGAAATGCAAAAGGGCCGCGATCGCTCGCGGCCCTCTCACGTCAGACCTTGTCGGCCTTAGTCGTCCTTGAGGAAGGCGGGCATATGGTCGGGGCCGCTGCCACCGCCATTGTCACCGCCACCGTTGTCGCTGCCGCCATCACGGCGCGGTCCACGATCACGATTGCCGCCGCGATCGCCACCGCGGCCACCACGATCACCGCCGCCACGGGGGCGACGATCGCCACCGCCGCTGCGCGGACCACGATCACGATCACCGCCGCCTTCACGCTTTTCACGCGGGGGACGGCTGTCTTCCAGCTCTTCACCGGTTTCCTGATCGACAACGCGCATCGACAGGCGAACCTTGCCGCGCGGATCGATCTCGAGAACCTTGACCTTAACTTCCTGGCCTTCGGTCACGACATCGCTGACCTTCTCGACACGCTCGTTGCGCATTTCGGACACGTGGACGAGACCGTCCTTGCCACCCATGAAGTTCACGAATGCGCCGAAATCGACGATGTTGACGACCTTGCCGTTGTAGATCTTGCCCACTTCGGCCTCTTCCACGATGCCTTCGATCCAGGCCTTTGCGGCTTCGATCTGGGCATTGTCGGAGGAGCTGATCTTGATCAGGCCTTCGTCATCGATATCGACCTTGGCGCCGGTTTCAGCCACGATCTCGCGGATGACCTTGCCGCCCGTGCCGATAACGTCACGGATCTTGGCCTTGTCGATCTGCATGGTCACGATGCGCGGGGCATGCGCGGAAAGCTCGGTGCGGGCAGAACCCAGCGCCTTGTTCATCTCGGCAAGAATATGCGCACGACCGGCCTTCGCCTGCTCCAGCGCCTTGCCCATGATTTCCTGCGTGATGCCGGCAACCTTGATGTCCATCTGCATGGTGGTGATGCCGTTTTCGGTACCAGCCACCTTGAAGTCCATGTCACCCAGGTGATCTTCATCACCCAGAATGTCGGACAGCACGGCGAACTTGTCACCTTCCAGGATCAGGCCCATCGCGATGCCGGAAACCGGGCGATCGATCGGAACGCCGGCATCCATCATCGACAGACAGCCACCGCAGATCGTCGCCATCGAGGACGAGCCGTTGGACTCGGTGATGTCGGACAGGATGCGGATCGTATAGGGGAAGTCTTCACGGCTAGGCAGCACAGGGTGCAGCGCACGCCATGCCAGCTTGCCGTGGCCGATTTCGCGGCGACCCGGAGCACCAAAGCGGCCCACTTCACCGACCGAATAGGGCGGGAAGTTATAGTGCAGCATGAAGCTGGTGTAGGTCAGGCCTTCCAGCCCGTCGATCATCTGCTCGGATTCCTTGGTGCCCAGCGTGGTGGTGCAGATCGCCTGCGTTTCACCGCGCGTGAACAGCGCCGAACCATGCGTGCGCGGCAGGAAGCCGACCATGCTTTCGATCGGACGGACTTCGTCCAGCTTGCGGCCATCGATACGCTGGCCATCTTCGAGGATGGCGGTACGCACGATATCGGCTTCCAGCTTCTTCACCAGCTTGCCGGCGGTCATCTGCGTCTGCCCATCGGCACCGGCATAATGATCCTTGGCCTTGGCGCGTGCAGCGTTGAGCGCTTCGGAGCGGGCAGACTTGTCGGTCAGCTTGTAGGCAGCGGCAATATCCGCACCCACGATGCCGCGAAGTTCTTCCTTCATCGCAGCCTTGTCGTCCGAGCTGTCGATTTCCCACGGAGCCTTGGCAGACTGTTCGGCCAGCTGGATGATCGCACCGATGACCTTGCGGGCCTCGTCATGCGCGAACATCACGGCGCCGAGCATTTCTTCCTCGGTCAGTTCCTTGGCTTCGGATTCAACCATCATCACCGCGTCCTGCGTGGCGGCGACGACCAGGTCGAGCCGGCCCTCTTCGTCCAGGGCGACATTCAGGCTGGGGTTGAGTTCATATTCGCCATTGCGATAGCCGACGCGGCAGGCGCCGATCGGGCCCATGAAGGGCACGCCCGAAATGGTCAGCGCAGCAGATGCCGCAATCATCGCCACCATATCGGCTTCGGTCTCACCATCATAGGAGAGGACCTGACAGATCACGTTGATTTCGTTGTAGAAACCTTCCGGGAACAGCGGGCGGATCGGACGGTCGATCAGGCGGCTGGTCAGCGTTTCCTTTTCGGTCGCACCGCGCTCACGCTTGAAGAAACCACCCGGGATACGGCCGGCAGCAGAGAATTTTTCCTGATAGTGAACGGTCAGCGGGAAGAAATCCTGGCCTTCCTTCACCTTCTTGGCTGCGGTTACTGCGCACAGCACCACGGTTTCGCCATAGGTCGCCAAAACGGCGCCATCGGCCTGGCGGGCAATACGGCCCGTTTCCAGAGTGAGGGTTTTGCCGCCCCACTCCAGCGATACAGTTTTCGTGTCGAACATATTTATCCTTCGAACCCGCAAGGCCCTATTGCCAGGCGGGGTTTTCTGCCGGGGATACCGTCCCGGTCCGGTTCAGGGCCTTTTGAACGCCCCTAGGCCCCTTCACCGAATTGCGAAGGAAACCTGATAAAGTGAAAGGGCGGCCCCTTGGAGCCGCCCCATCGAAAGTCTTACTTACGCAGGCCCAGTTTCTGGATCAGCGTGTTGTAGCGTTCCACATCCTGGCTCTTGAGATAGGCGAGCAGGCTGCGACGCTTGTTGACCATCTTCAGCAGGCCACGACGCGAATGGTTATCCTTGTGGTGGGCCTTGAAGTGATCGGTGAGGTTGCGGATACGCTGGGTCAGGATCGCGACCTGTACTTCCGGCGAACCGGTGTCGCCCTTGCCAACGGCGTTGTCCTTGATGATTCCAGCTTTTTCTTCGGCAGTTACCGACATTACCATTACTCCGCAGTATCTTGCATGTTGAAACCCCTGACGATTTTGGTCGTCCCGGACGTAATCTCGATCAGCGCGACTGGCACATCGGCCAGCTTCGCAAGATAGAGCCCGTCTGGTTGGGGCAATCCGGAAATGACCCGGCCCTGTCGGGCCGCCTGCGCGCTTTCCGGATCGAGGGGAAGGGCCGGGATACCGTCCAGCCCCGCCTCCAGCGGCAGGAGGTGGTCTTCAAGTCGCGCGCCGTTACCGATTTCGTTCAGTTTGTCCAGCGAAATCGCCTGATCTTCACTGAACGGACCGGCCTTTGTGCGGCGCAGATAGGTCACATGGCCCACCGTACCCAGCGCATGAGCAATGTCGCGCGCCAGGGATCTTATATAGGTGCCCTTGCTGACATGTGCCACCAGCGTGACGCTATCCGCCAGTTCCAGCGGCATGGAAGGGTCATAGGGATCGGGCCGTCCCGCAGTGGTAGCAAAGGCGGACGTGACCGCATCGCTCTGCCCTCCCCCGGCAAATCCTTCCGCCCTTCCCCCGGCCAGGCCAAGCGAATGAATGGTGACGCGGCGCGTCTTCAGCTCCACTTCCTCGCCCGCGCGGGCCAGGTCATAGGCACGCCTGCCGTCCACCTTCAGCGCGGAATAGGCCGGCGGAACCTGTTCGATCTCACCAGTGAAGTGCTCGCAGATGGCAGCAACGGCAGCCAGCGGCGGGCGGCGTTCCGATGTCGTCACCACATCGCCCTGCGCATCGAGGGTGGAGGTCTCTTCACCAAATGCCAGGGTGAATTCGTAGATCTTGTCCGATTCCAGCATGCGCCCGGCCAGCTTGGTCGCCTCGCCCAGCGCAATCGGCAGCACGCCTTCGGCCAGCGGATCGAGAGTGCCGCCGTGGCCCACCTTGACCTTTGCATATCCGGCCTGACGCAAATTGCGCTTCACCGCGCCCACGGCCTGTGTCGAGCCAAGCCCGTGCGGCTTGTCCAGGATCAGCCAGCCATTGGGCGGCGCGCGTGTCCCTGCCTCACGTGTCACAGGCCCGAAATCGCCTCGGCCAGACCGAGGTATTTCTCCAGCAGCCAGTTCACCGGCACACCGACGGTGTTCTCCAGAATGCCCAGCTGCGGGAAGAACCACACGCTGGCGACCAGCGCGAAGAAGAACATCATGCCAAAGGGCCGCAGCCGGTTGTAGGTCTCACCCCAGCTGGGGGGCAGAAGACCCTCGACAATATGCGACCCATCAAATGGCGGGATCGGCAGCATGTTGAACACCGCCAGGAAGATGTTGATGAGGATGAAGTAGAACAGCGCCTGCGCGCCATATCCCGCCTCCCCGTTCATCCCCAGCCCCAGCTTGGGAGCAAACAGGCCCAGCGCAATAGCGCCCACCAGTGCCAGCAGCAGGTTGGTCCCCGGCCCGGCAGCAGCCACCGCCATCATTCCGAAGCGCGGATTGTCGAGCCTCTCCTTGATTACGGGAACCGGCTTGGCCCAGCCGAACGCCGGTCCGCCTGCCAGCAGCATGGCGCCGGGCACCAGCAGCGTGCCAATGGGGTCCACATGGCGCAGCGGATTGAGGCTGAGACGCCTGCGTTCCTTGGCCGTGGGATCGCCCAGCAACATCGCCACATAACCATGGGCAACTTCGTGAAAGACGATGGCCACGATCAACGCGGGCACCAGCAGCAGGATCTGAATGATTGTGTCTGTCATATGGGCTTGCGGGTTAGCAGATGGGGACTGCTGCGCCACAGGTAAAGACCCGGGCGATTAAACAGCGCTTAGCTATATATCCCCAGCGCCTGCGCAAAATGGCGGCGGCACAGCGCGAGATAGCGCTCATTCCCGCCGATTTCGGTCTGCGCGCCCTCGCCCACTGGCCGGCCCGCTTCATCCACGCGCAGGTTCATGGTGGCCTTGCGCCCGCAGTGGCACACGGCCTTCAGCTCCTCCAGCGCATCGGCAATGCCCAGCAATGCGGCGGAGCCGGGGAACAGCGCCCCCTTGAAATCCGTCCGCAGGCCGTAGCACAGCACCGGGATACCCGCCTCATCCGCCACGCGGGCCAGTTGCCACACCTGATCGGGGGCGAGGAACTGCGCCTCATCCACCATTATGCACGAGAGCGGGGTGGCCGTGTGCTGCTCACCCACTTCGGTCCAGAAATCGGTCGCGGGGTGATAGCGATGCGCCTCCGCCTCCAGCCCGATACGGCTGGAAATGGGCATGCCCTGCGATCTGGTATCGAGGCTGGCGGTCCACAGCATGGTGGCCATGCCGCGTTCGCGGTAGTTGAAATCAGCCTGCAACAGGGTGGTGGATTTGCCGGCATTCATGCTGGCGAAGTAGAAATAGAGCTTGGCCATCTGGCCTAGTCATCCTCACCCAGATCGCGGGAGACCTTGGGATCGCGCAGCAGCTGCTCGATCCGCCCCGCCTCATCAAAGCTTTCGTCTTCCATGAAGCGCAGCTTGGGCGCGAATTTCAGGCCCAGGCGCTTGGCCACTTCGCGCTGGAAGAACGCGGTGTTGACCTGCAGGGCCTTGATGACCACCGCCTCATCCTCGCCCAGCAGCGGCTTCACATAGACCTTGGCATTGCGCAGATCGGGCGACATGCGCACTTCGGTGACGCTGACGGCATGGGCGGTAAGCACTTCATCATGCACTTCCTGCCGGGCCAACAGTTCAGACAGGATATGGCGTACGCGCTCACCCACCTTGAGCAGGCGGACGGACTGGTCTTCGGGGGCGGAGTGCTTGGGCATTACTCTTCCAACTTGTCCAATATGCGTTGCAGGCTGCGCATGTTGCGCGCCGTGCCGCGGCAATCGAGCTTGCGCTCCATGAAGGCGCTGGTCAGCCGGGAGCTGCCCACGCCATCGACAAAATCGATATAGAGGCAGCGATCCCCGATGGCGATCCTTTCGCGCCCGCGTCCTTCATAACCTGCCAGCATCACCTGAAATTGCGCCGGATCGGCCTGCTTTTCCAGAAACAATGTGTGGACCTGATTGTCCTGCCCGTCAGCCGCAAAGGGATTGTCGGCAATGGCACTGCGCACCTCAGCCGCATTGCGCACGGCGGCAAAGGTTTCAAAGCCAAAGTGCTCCTTCACGATCCACGCGAGCATTTCGCTCAGGCCTTCGGTGGGCCGTTCATCATAGGAGAACAACACGTTGCCGCTGGCGACAACGGTCTCGATATCCTCCAGGTCCTCACGCTCCAGCGCCTCGCGCAGATCTTCCATCTTCAGCCGGTTTCCACCGACATTCATGGCTGCGAAGAAGGCGACGTACCTTTCCATTCAGTATGCCGCCCTCCTTGGACGCAGGACTATTAAAGCACCCGTTCGCGCAGCTCGATCTCGAACACTTCGAGGCTGTCACCCGGCTGGATGTCATTCGTGTCTTCCAGCACCACGCCGCATTCCAGGCCGGTGCGGACTTCATCCACATCATCCTTGAAGCGCCGCAGCGAGGCGATGGTGGTGGCCGATACGATGACGTCGTCGCGCGTGAGACGGGCGTGGAGGCCCTTGCGGATAACGCCTTCGACAACCAGCAGACCAGCCGCCTTGTCCTTCTTGCCGGACTTGAACACTTCCTTGACATCGGCGCGGCCGACAACGTGTTCGATCTTCTCCGGGCCAAGCTCGCCAGCCATCTCCTTGGCGATCTCATCGGTCAGGTGATAGATCACATCGTGATACTTCATCACCACGCCATCGCGCTTGATCAGGTCACGCGCCTTGGCATTGGGACGCACGTTAAAGCCGATGATCGGCGCCTTCGATGCTGCTGCCAGGGTCACGTCGCTTTCGGTGATCGCACCCACGCCCGCATTCAGAACGCGGACCTTGATGAGATCGTTGGAAAGGTTGTGCAGCGCGGTAACGATCGCCTCTACCGATCCCTGCACGTCGGCTTTCACCAGCACGGGGAATTCGACCACATCACTCTGCAGGCTGCTGAACATCGTGTCGAAATTGGTCGGGGCGAGCGCGGTACGCTTTTCTGTCGCCTTTTCCTTGCGATATTGCGCCACTTCGCGGGCGCGCTGTTCATTCTCGACCACGGTCAGCACGTCACCCGCGGCAGGAACGCCGCCAAGGCCCAGCACTTCCACCGGCATTGACGGGCCGGCTTCCTTGATCTGCTTGCCCTGGTCATCAACCAGTGCGCGCACACGGCCGCTCTGCGTGCCGACAACGAAAGTGTCGCCGCGCTTCAGCGTGCCGCGATTGACCAGCACGGTGGCCACGGGGCCGCGGCCCTTGTCCAGTTGTGCTTCGATCACGGTGGCTTCGGCATCGCGGTCCGGACGGGCCTTCAGCTCCAGCAGTTCTGCCTGCAGCAGGATCTTTTCGATCAGCTCATCCAGGCCGGTGCCCTTCTTGGCGGAGATTTCGACGTCCTGCACATCGCCGGACATGTCCTCCACCACAACTTCATGCTCCAGCAGGCGCTCACGCACCTTCTTGGCATCGGCTTCGGGCTTGTCGATCTTGTTGATCGCCACGATCATCGGCACGCCGGCAGCCTTGGTGTGATTGATCGCCTCAATCGTCTGCGGCATGATGCCATCGTCAGCGGCGACCACCAGGATCACGATATCGGTGACATTGGCACCGCGCGCGCGCATCTCTGAAAAGGCAGAGTGGCCCGGCGTATCGAGGAAGGTGATCTTCTTGCCGTCCTTGGTGGTGATCTGATAGGCGCCGATATGCTGGGTGATACCGCCAGCTTCGCCCTTCACCACATTGGCACCGCGCAAGGCATCCAGCAGGCTGGTCTTGCCGTGATCCACGTGGCCCATGATGGTGACGACAGGCGGGCGTTCCACCAGTGTTTCTTCCGGATCGGTTTCGACATCGTGGACGATGTCGATATCGCTTTCGGACACGCGCTGGATGTTGTGGCCAAATTCCTCGACCAGCAATTCCGCCGTATCCTGATCGATCGTCTGGTTGACGGTGACCATCATGCCCATGTTGAACAGGGATTTGACCAGGTCGGCACCCTTTTCAGCCATGCGGTTGGCCAGTTCCTGCACCGTGATCGCTTCGGGCACGACAACTTCGCGCACCTGCTTTTCACGCGGCTTGGACGTGCCGCCGGAATGGGCCCGGCGTTCCTTTTCACGCGCACGCTTGAGCGCGGCGAGCGAACGGGCGCGAGCGCCTTCATCTTCGTTGAGCGCGCGGTTGACGGTCAGCTTGCCGCCGCGGCGCTTGTCACGCTCGCTGACGCCAGCACCGCTGCCGCCACCACCGCCGCCGCTGCCCTTGCCTGCAGCCTTGCGATCCTGCTTCTTCTCAGGGCGCTTGGGTTCGGGACGGGCAACGGGCGTAAACCTGCGCGGTGCGGGCGGGGGTGATCCGGCCTCGGCACCAGCTTCGGCTGGCTCAGCCTCGGTTTCCTGCACTGCCGTCTCTTCCTGAGCGGCAGTTTCCTTGGCAACCTCGGCATCGCTCTCGCGCTGCTTGACGGCCTCAACCTCGGCCTTGCGATTATCATCGGCGCGGCGCTTTTCCTCTTCGGCAGCCTTGGCCTTGGCCTCTTCCTCGCGGCGACGCGATTCCTCGGACTGGCGCAGGCGATCTTCTTCGGCCTCGCGCTGCAGGCGGGCGACGCGTTCCTGCGGAGTTTCCCCGGCTGGAATCTTCTTGGCCGGAGCCTTCTTGGCAACCGGAGCAGGTGCCGGAGCGGGCGCGGGCGCTGGTTCGGGAGCAGGCGCAGGCGCGGGCGCCGCATCCTCTGCAGGAGCGGAGCCGGGCTTGGTCAGCTTGCGACGACGCTTCACCTCGACCGCAACCTTGTTGGTGCGACCGTGGCTGAAGGTCTGCTTGACCTCTCCCGCATCGACCGAATGCTTCAGCCCCAATGGTTTGCGGCTACGCTTCGGTGTTTCTTCACTATCGCTCATACGCCTAAACTTTTCCTTCAAAATCAATCAGTCGTCGCAGGTTCGTGCGCAGCTTCACCAGCTGCGCCGTCACTGCTGTTGCCGGCTTCGTCACCAGCCCCCAAAAAGGCCTGCAAACGCCGTAGCGGAATCAGGACCCGCTCAGCCGATGCGCGATCGGCCAGCGCCAGATGGACGACATTGTCGCGGCCCAATGCCACAGACAAGGCCATGCGGTCCAGTGGCAGCCTGTCGCCAGTCTCGCCGCTGCCTTCCGCATCCATTCCCACCCGCCAGGCCTGATCGAGCTTTTTCGATCCATCCTCGCTGGCGTCACTGGCATGGTAAAGCGCGGCGACCTTGCCCATCCGCGCTTCGTTGGAAATCCTGTCAGAACCCAAGATAAGCCGTCCTGCGCGCATTTCGAGGCCCAGCCTCTCCAAAACCGCACGTCGCAGCGCATTTTCGAGTAGGACAGGCAAATCTTGCGGGATCGCCAGCTTTCCATCGCGGAAGGACCGCGCCAGGGCAGCCTTGAGCTGGCCCTTGTCCATTGCCTGCTGCAATTCGGCCCGGCTCACACCGATCCATGCCCCGCGCCCCGGCGCACGCGCCAGCGCATCGGGCAGGACATCGCAGATACCTTGCGCGTTGGGAGGAGAGATCGCCAGACGCAGCAGTTCATCGCGGCAGGCGGTCCTGCCGGTCAGAATGCAGCGCCGTTCAGGAGCTTCCTTGCCCCCGCCGCGCTTTCCGGTTCTGTCGGAACCTAGCGGCTCATTGTGAGGATTCCGCATCAGCGGCCTCCTCTGCTTGGGCTTCGGCCTTGGCAGCAGGAGCTGCCTTTTCCTCATCCTCGAACCAGTGCGCACGAGCGGCCATGATGATCTCATTGCCCTGCTCTTCGCTCAGACCATAGCTGCCCAGAACGCCGCCCTTGTCCTCCTGGCGCTGCGAACGGCGCAGCGGAGGCCCATCGGCATTCTGTCGGCGGCGCGGTGCTTCGCGCTTCTTGGCAATCAGCTCATCGGTGGCCAGATCGGCCAGATCGTCCAGCGTCTTGATTCCGGCCCTGCCCAGCACCACCAGCATTTCCTCTGTCAGGTGCGGGATTTCGGCCAGCGCATCTTCCACGCCCAGTTCGCGGCGGGTGGCGCGGTGCACCTCTTCCTGCCGCTCGAGCGCTTCGGTGGCACGGCTCTGGAGCTCTTCAGCCAGCTCATCGTCGAAACCTTCGATCGCGGCCAGTTCGGCGAGGTCGACGTATGCGACTTCCTCCAGCTCGGCGAAGCCTTCGGCCACCAGCAGCTGAGAGAGTGTCTCGTCCACGTCCAGCTCTTCCTCGAACATCTTGGAACGCTCGGCAAATTCCTTGCTGCGCTTCTCCGAGGCTTCTTCCTCGGTCATGATGTCGATCTGGCTTTCCGTCAGCTGGCTGGCCAGGCGAACGTTCTGTCCGCGGCGGCCAATGGCGAGCGAGAGCTGATCATCGGGAACAACCACTTCGATGCGGCTTTCGTCCTCGTCCAGCACCACGCGGCTGACCGTAGCCGGCTGCAACGCGTTGACCACGAAAGTGGCGGTATCTTCGGACCAGGGGATGATGTCGATCTTCTCGCCCTGCAATTCCTGCACCACCGCCTGAACGCGGCTGCCCTTCATGCCGACGCAGGCGCCGACCGGATCGATGCTGGAATCGTGGCTGATCACGCCGATCTTGGCGCGGCTGCCCGGATCGCGGGCAGCGGCCTTGATTTCGATGATGCCGTCATAGATTTCGGGCACTTCCTGCGCGAACAGCTTCTTCATGAATTCGGGATGGGCGCGTGACAGGAAGATCTGCGGACCGCGATTGTTGCGCTCCACCTTCAGGATCAGCGCACGCACGCGCTCACCCACGCGGGCAGCCTCACGCGGTATCTGCTGGTCACGGCGGATCACACCTTCGGCACGGCCAAGGTTGACGATCACATGGCCGAATTCGACCGACTTGATCACCCCGGTGATGACTTCGCCGGCGCGGTCCTTGAATTCTTCATACTGACGCTCACGCTCGGCATCGCGGACCTTCTGGAAGATCACCTGCTTGGCGCTCTGCGCATCAATGCGGCCCAGGTCCACCGGGGGCAGCGGATCGACGATGAAGTCACCCACCTGCGCGCCGGGCTGGAGCTTTTCGGCCTGCTTGAGATCGACCTGCTTGAAGTAGTCTTCCACTTCCTCGACCACTTCGACCACGCGCCACAGGCGCAGATCGCCGGTCAGCGGATCGAGCTTGGCGCGGATATCGTTCTCCGCGCCGTAACGGCTGCGCGCGCTTTTCTGGATCGCTTCTTCCATCGCCTCGATAACGATCGACTTGTCGATCATCTTTTCCGAAGCGACAGCCGTGGCGATCGCAAGCAGTTCTGCCTTATTGGCGGAAATGGGGGTGGCCATTTTTTCGCTTAAGCCTTTTCTTCTTCGTTTTCGTTTGCTTCTTCGATTTCGTCCGCGCCCGAGCTGTCGAGCGGCTGGGTGGCGGCGATCAGCCGGTCAGTCAGGACCAGTTGCGCCGCATGAATGTTTTCCAACCGCACGGTAACCGCACCGGAATCCTTGTCATCAATCGTGACAACATCGCCTTCGATGCCAATGATCGGGCCGACCAGCCTGCGACGGTCGTCCACTTTTTCCACCAGCGATATCTTGGCGTCATGCCCGGCCCAATTGGCGTAATCCTTGGGGCGAACCAGAGGGCGGTCGATACCGGGGCTGCCGACTTCCAGCATATATGCCCCTTCGACCAGCTCCTCGCCGCTTTCCTCAATCGTATCGATCTTGGCGGAAATGGCGCGCGAAAGCTGGGCGCATTGTTCCATGATCATCTGCCCGGTGGCGGGATCTTCCGCCATGACCTGCAGGGTCCGATTCTCACCCGTGCCCATCAACCGAACGCGCACGAGCTCAAAGCCGAGCGTTTCGGCTTCGTGGGCGATCAGATCGGTCAGGCGCGCAATATCGGCCATAAAACTCCAGCGGCGGTCTAGTCGAACAATGTGACAAAGCGGATTTGGCCGGCCCCTTGCGGCGCCAGCATCACGGCTTTGTAATCACAATGTCGGGATTGATGCGTCAGTTAGTCGCAGTCGGGATATTTTGCAAGCGCGTTCGGCAGTGCATCGGCTTTCGCGCATCAGACAGGCGGGGCCGCGAATAGACCCGATGTGACGTGGGCGGACCTGGCACTATCTGCCAGTCCGCCCACTTATGCGCCCGCAGGCGCCGGTATGAACATGCAATCGACCGCTGCCTCCCCGTGGCGGCAGCCGAAAGCAAGGGCAGGTCAGGACCCGCCGTTCACCTGATTCATGGCCGCTGCCGTATCCTCGAAGCGGTTAACCGCTGCGTCGGCTTCTTCCAGCGGATTGCCGATACCAGCTTCTTCGAGGTAGCCGGATGCTTCACTGACGATATCGTCAACAAAGCTCGACTCATCGGCCTGAGCAACCTGGACCGAGCTCTGCTGGACAGACCACGGACTGTTGGATTGCTCCTGCTCTTCTTCACCATTCGGCGTCATCACGAAGACCGCGATAGCACAAACAGCAACGGCACCGACTTTGTGCCTGACGATATAGCGTGCGAATGAAAACATAGTAGAAACTCCCCTGAATCCGAAAGTTTGATACCATGCCCCCCTTACCTGCCCGTTAACTCAAAGTTTTATGGATGGTAACCAATTGCACGTAGTTGATCGTTAACCATCAGTCCCCTGATCGGCTGGACTATTGGTGATGCCGTGCTTTTTCAGACAATGGCGCAACTGGTCATAGGACAGGCCGAGCGCCTTGGCAGTCTGGCGCTGGTTCCACCTGTGGCGGCCGAGTGCATGCTGCAAAATCGCCTTTTCGTGCAGGTCCACAGCCCCGCGCAGATCATCGATGGAATCGAAATCCGTTGAAGCATGGGCGCGTGCAGGCGCGCTGTCATGTGCCCGGTGTTGCGGTGCCAGATTGTCCAGTGCCTGGGACTGGGGCGAAGGTTTCCACGGCGAATCAAAGGGATCGAATACCATGTGGGCAATCGGCTCTGACCAGTCATCCCACCGGTAAACCGCGCGCTCCACTGCATTGCGCAATTCGCGCACATTGCCCGGCCAGCTGTGGGTCTCCAGCGCCTCGGCCACATGCTCGGCGAAACCGGGCCATTCCTCCCAGCCCAGTTCAGCGGCCATGCGGCGCCCGAAATAATCCGCCAGCACCTCGATATCGCCTTCGCGCACACGCAGCGGCGGAAGCGTGATGACTTCGAAACTGAGCCGGTCGAGCAGGTCGGGACGAAAGCGCCCCTCCCTCGCCAACCGCGGCAAATCCTCGTTCGTGGCCGCGACGATGCGCACATCGACACGGATCGGCCGCGATGATCCGATGCGGGTAACTTCACCATATTCGACGGCGCGCAACAGCCGCTCCTGCGCCCCCATCGACAAGGTGGCCAGTTCGTCCAGGAACAAGGTCCCGCGGTGCGCCTCCTCAAAACGACCCTCGCGCGCCCGGGTGGCACCGGTGAAAGCGCCCGCCTCATGGCCGAACAGTTCGGCTTCGATCAGCGTTTCGGGCAAGGCCGCACAATTGAGCGTGACCAGCGGTTCTTCCCAGCGGTTGGACAGGCGATGCAGGCGCTCGGCAATCAATTCCTTGCCCGTTCCCCGCTCTCCGATGACAAGGACTGGCCGCGCCATCGGCGCTGCCCGACTGGCGCGTTCGACCGCATCAAGGAAGGCCCCTGACTGGCCGATAAACTGGCTGTCTCTTTCCACAACCAAGATATAGCAAATTTCGCCAATGCTTGGCAATACATCCCATATTCATCCAGCCATGCCGCAGCAAAACAGCCTGATTTCCGCGCGATTGCGCAAATTGGCACGCCCTTTGCAATGTTGAGGGTAACTTGGAAATCAGGAGGAATTCATGTTCGATCAACGCTTTCTTGCCAGCAAAACCGGCGCCGCCGCGCTGGTGAGCATCGCCGCGATGATCGCCTTCAACTTTTTCGCAATCGCGCAACAAGAGGGTGTTACATCGCACCTGATGCTGGTTGCCGTGCCACTGGTTGAACTGGCGTGAACGAAGACAATCGCAACCCCCTGACCCCGATTGGCATGGGCCGGGACGACAACGCCGCCTCGCGTATTGACCGCGAGATAGAGCGTCTGCGCACCAGCCCCACGCCAACCCGCAATTCGCTATCAGCCGGAGGAAACTGGATGGGCATTTTTTCGCGTACCCGAGACATCATCGCGGCCAATTTCAACGAATTGCTCGATCAGGCAGACGACCCCTCCAAGATGATCCGCATGATCATCCTGGAAATGGAGGAAACGCTGGTCGAAGTGCGCGCCAGTGCAGCGCGCACCATTGCCGACCAGAAGGAAATGCACCGTCACACGGTGAAGCTGGACAAGCTCCAGTCCGACTGGTCGGAAAAGGCACAGCTGGCCCTGTCGAAGGATCGTGAGGATCTGGCCCGGGCAGCCCTGCTGGAAAAGAAGAAGGCCAGCGACATGGCCGACCAGCTCAAGCAGGAAATCGCCGTGCTGGATGATGCGCTGCGTGCGTACGAGCAGGATATTCACAAGCTGCAGAACCGCCTGCGCGAAGCCCGCAGCCGGCAGAGCCAGATCGCGGCCCGGCTGGAAAGCGCCGAGAACCGCGTCAAGCTGCGCAGCCTGATGACCAATGAGCGGGTGGACGAGGCGCTGAGCCGGTTCGACCAGCTCGAACGCCGCGTCGATTATGCCGAAGGCCGCGCCGATGCGCTTGGCATTTCCAACAGCACCCCCAGCCTGGCCGATGAATTCGCCGCGCTGGAAGGTGGCGACAAGATCGATGACGAACTGGCTGAGATGAAGCGCGCCCTGGGCAAGGGCAACGAAGACAAGAAGCAGGAGGGATAAGTCATGGAAGAAGTATTCATCATACCGGTGGTCGTGATCGGGCTTCCCTGGCTGATCCTCCACTACATCACCAAGTGGAAGACATCAGGGTCCATCACCTCGGACGACGAATCGCTGCTGGACGAACTCTATCAGCTGGCCAAGCGTCTGGATGAACGGATGGATACGGTCGAGCGGCTGGTTTCCGCGGACAATCCCGACTTCAAGACCGCCCGCATCATGCATGACCGCGAAATCGACAATGCACCGCTGCGCGAGCTGGAAGAACTGCTCGCCGAGAAGAAAGGAACGCAGAAGTGAACACGCCCCGCACCACACTTTATCGCGACAAGCACAATGCCAAGCTGATGGGCGTCTGCGCCGGGATTGCCGACTACACCGGGGTCAACTCGCTGTGGGTTCGCCTGGGCGCGCTGATGATGATCGGGCTGACCGCCGGTTGGTTCATCCCGCTCTATTTCCTGGCCGGCCTGCTGCTGAACAAGAAGCCGCCGCATCTGTACCGTGACGATCAGGAGCAGAAATACTGGCAGGGCGTCCGCCAGTCTCCCAAGCGCACCGCACGCGAAATCCGCGCGCAGTTCCGCGATGTGGACCGCCGCCTGGCCGATGTGGAGCAGTACTATGTCACCAGCAATCCGCGCCTTTCGGCAGAGATCGAACGGCTGCGCTGACCACGCACTTTGGGGGAAACTGAACAATGGGTAATCTGGCACTTCTGATCCCGATCATGGGCATGTCCATCCCGCTGTTTGCGATCTGGATGAAGCACCGTGAAAAGGTTGAGCAGATGCGCATGAGCGCCACTGCCGAAAACACCGCCGAACGCGCTGCGCAATATGCCAGCCATGTGCAGGAACTGGAGCAGCGGGTGCGCGTGCTGGAGCGGATCGTGACCGACCAGGGATATGACACCGCCCGCCAGATCGAGGCCCTGCGCGATAACCGCCAGGTCGAGAACCGGCGGCTGCAGGCTGAAAACGCAGCCATCTGAAAGTTAGACGGAAGGGAATTGAGATGAGTTTTGGCGATCCCAGCTTCGTGGTGGCAATCGTTGGCTTGTCGATGGGGGCATGGCTGATCAGCACATGGATCCGCGTCAAGCATGGTTATCCGCTGGACGACGGCGCTGGAGGCCGGATCGAGAAGTCGAACAATGGCGAGGCACAGCGTCTGCTGGAGACCAACCGCGTGCTGACCGAACGGCTGGAAAACGCCGAGGACCGCCTCGCCGTGCTCGAACGCATCGTCACCGATGAAGGTTATGACACCGCGCGCAAGATCGAAGCTCTGCGCGATCGACAGGAGACAAACTGATGGATCCGGAAATTGCAGCCTGGCTTGGCTTCGTTCCCTGGGTAATCGGCGGCGGCATCGCGATCGCACTCGCCGGGGTGTGGGCATCGGTCCACAACACCAAGCTCAAGATCAGGAATGGCTATCCGCTGGAAGGCATGTGGGGCCAATCCCTCAAGCCCGACATGTCCTCTGAAAGCATGGAGCGCGTGCGCCTGCTGACACAGGAAAACGCCGCCCTGCGCGCCGAAGTCAGTTCCATGAAGGAACGCATGGCGAATGTGGAGCGCATCGTTACCGATAGCGGCTTCCAGCTGACCCACCAGATTGACCGCCTGCGCGACAGTGACGAGGTGAACTGATGGATATCAACATGATCCTGGCGTTCATCTTCGTCATCATCCTCGTCTCGATTGTGATGACCACGCTTGGCGGAGTTATCAAACGGCACATCCGCTACAAGGAGCGCGAGATGGAACTGCGCAACGCGCCGCCGCAATCCGGCATCAGCGCCGCCAAGGCAGAGCAGCTGGAGGAGCGCATCCGCGTGCTGGAACGCATCGCCACCGATGGCAATGCCGATCTCGCCCGCCAGATCGAGGACCTGCGGCTTCCCGATAGCAGCGTAGAGATTCAAAGGGAGACTGCGCGGTGACCTTCTGGACAGCCATTGTCATCATCGTTGGCATGACAATCATCGGCAGCGTGCTGCGCAGCCGGCACAATGCCCTGAACGGCTATGCCACCGACCAGCAGGGCAATCCTGTCGGCCCATCCCCGCGTGAGCGTGAGATGGCCGCCGAACTTACCGAATTGCGTGAACGGGTGAAGGTGCTGGAACGCATCGCCACCGATGGAAATGAAACTGTGCGCCTGTCCGCCGAAATTGATCGGCTGCGCGACGAATAGGGGATGGAGGGAATGTTGAGCGAACAATTGCTGATTGCCAGCTGTTCACTGCTGGGCATGATGATCCTGGCCACCGCCATGCTGAAAGGCTGGCAGGGTTGGCTGGCGCTGAAGGAGCGCGAACTGAACCTGCGCACCATGCCGATGGAAATCGAAGGCGGCGTACGCGAAGGTGCCGCCCGGATAGAGCTGGCGGACCTGAAAGAACGCATCCGCAAGCTGGAAGCCATCGCCAATGGGGTGGATTTGTAGCGCCAAGCCACTAGATGCGCCCCATGCGCACGCTTGAAGACATCCAGGAAGAATATGAATTCCTCGAAGGCGATGAACGATATCGCCTGCTGATCGAACTGGGGCGAGAGCTTGAGGATATGCCCCAGCCGCTGAAGACAGACGCCACTCTGGTGCGCGGATGTTCAGCGCAGGTCTGGGTCTATCCCACCGGCAATGCCGAAAATCTGCATTTCCTGGCGGACAGCAACGCCGCGATCACCAAGGGGATCGTCGCGCTGGTGATTTCCGCCGTGCAGGACCGCCCGGCCGGCGAGGTTGCGCAAATGGACGTGATCGCCGCTCTCGAACCGTTCGACCTGAAGAACCAGCTCTCCTCCAACCGCACGCAGGGCGTTCCCAACATGATCGCGCTGGTCAAACAGCACGCCGCTCGGATCGCTGCGGCCTAGGGAAGCATTCCCGGCGCATTCGAGAGCAATATCCAGCCATCGCCGATCTGTTCGAACCGGGTTTCCCCGACCGGATATCCCTGTTGCAGCAAGCGCGCGGTTATTTCAGCCTGGCCATCCTGCTGCCCGGCAACGTGTTCGGCCCAGAACACCGTCGGGCAATCGGCAGACATCCGGCGGGAGGCTTCATCCTCGACAGAAAAGTCATGGCGCTGCGCCATCAGGCGATAGGCCATGGGCATCACGCGCCGGTTGTCCGCCGGTGGCAAGTCCATCGTCGGCCTGTTCCAGTCGAGTGCCGGATGCACGATCGTATCGGGGCATTGGCGGGAGATTTCAGCGATCCTGCCGGCGGTGCCGTTCCATGAAGGCAGGGCGCGCACCATGTCCAGCTTCTGCGAAAGCGACAGGCCCATGATCATCAGCATGGTGGCAATCGCCGCAAGCCTGAGCAGAGCATTGACCCGGCCAAGAATGACCGAGGCGCCGACTGCCAGGATCATCGCGATGAGCGGGGCCAATGCCACCAGATAGCGCCCCAGGATGATCGGTCGCCACATGTGCACGGCCAGCAGGATAGTGGTGGCCAGAGCGGCACCGGCCGCCAGGGCAAGAACCAGCTGGAATTCCGGCGGAAGCTGGCGCTCCCTTACCGCTGCCTGCACCAGATAGCCGATCCCCATGGCGCCAACCACGGTCAGGGCGATGTTGTCTCCGGCCCAGCCGACAAGCTCGTTTTCCAGCGCCCAGCGCGCCGCATCGAAGCCGCCGGGTATCCAGAAAACCCGCGTGTTCTCCTCCATCCGGCCAAATTGCATCGCTATCAGGATGATGAAGGGCAAGGCTGCAATCAGCCCGGTAATCACAAGGCCGATGGACTGCGGCCAGTCGCGGCGCAGCAAGATCCACACCCCGAATGCCGCGCCCACGGCGGCGCAAATCACCGTGGCGGTAAGGTGGACATTGAAGGCGATGGCAAGGGCAATCCCCAGAAAAGTCCAGTCACGCCGCACGGGCTTTGGTGAGGCAGGATTGGCAATCACCGTCAGGGCGGCAACGAGCACCGCCGCGCTTGCATAAGCGAGGAAGTTGGATCGCAATTGCGCCACCTGGAGCACAGCAGGGTCTAAGCTGACCAGAGCAATGGCATAGAGCAAGCCGACACGGCGAAATTCAGGCCGCCACTGCCCCAGCAGGAAAAGCGCGAACGCAGCCATCAGCAGGATGCCAAGATTGATGAAGCGCCGCGCCTCCACGGCCTCTCCCAGCCAGCCGCTGGCCCAGCTCAAGGCATAATACAGCGGCGGGTGGTTATCCGGCAGCCAACGCTGCACCAGCGCATCGGCAAAGCCAAGGCCCGGGTCGGCGGCGTAGAGAGTGTAGAATTCATCGTACCACGGCCCGCGCGCCATGATGGCGGCGGCGGAAAAGGCCACAGCAGCCGCCAGCACGATGGCCAGTGCGAGTTTGTGCCACGGGTCGGAGCGATACATGCAGCCTCCATGACAGCGCAAACCTGCCAGCCAACGGCATTTGGAAGCGTGCCTTATAGGGGCACAAACTCTGTGAAATTCCTAACGCCGGAAAATTCCGGCCTCAGGCTCCGGCGCTGTCCCGGACAACGGCAATGCCGGCCTCTCGCTGGCGCCTGAGTTCTGCCTTCAGCCGCGCCGGATCGTCGGCGAAGATAAAGCCGAAGCTGACCCCGCCCTCCTTGCCGATGGTGGCGTGGTGCAGCTTGTGCGCCTGCACCAGCCGCTTGGCATAGCCGCGCTTGGGCACCCAGCGGAAATAGCGCTGGTGGACCAGCCCATCGTGCACCAGCGTATAGATGATGCCGTAACCAAGAATGCCCAGGCCGATGAAGGTGGCCGGCCACCAGGCCGCATCGCCCAGCACCATCGTGCTGCCCAGCGCGAACATGGAAATGCTCATCACCGCGCCCACTACGCCGTACAGGTCGTTCTTTTCGAAGATCTTGTCATGCGGCTCATGATGGTCACGGTGCCAGCCCCAGCCCCAGCCGTGCATGATGTATTTGTGGCTCGCCCAGGCGACCCATTCCATCGCCAATATGGTGGCGAGCACAATCAGGATTGGAACTGCGATCTGCATGGCTGCCTGTATAGGCGCGGTATGGGCCGGAGGCAAAGCGGACCTTTGGCCCCCTCACCTTTCAGCAACGCCACTCAGCGGCGCCCACTCAGCGGCGCCCAGTCAGCAACGCCGCGCCCTATTCGCCGGTGTAGGTCTTCTGCTGGCGCGGCAGACCGAAATATTTCTCCGCCACATTGCGGTCAATCCGCGCCGGGCGCAGCGTGTTGGTATCGATGCAGCACCACATGCTCTGCACTTCGGCCAGCACTTCGCCGCCGCGGTCGATCACCGTGTTGTAGAAGGCGCGCGCACCGGCGATCTTTTCCAGCACCGTGCTGGCCACCACGTCATCCTTCAGGAAAGCCGGGCGGCGATAGGTAATCTCATGCTTGAGGGCCACCCACGCATGCGCGGCCACCGTTTCCGGCGGGGCGACCTTGCGCCAATGGCTGAGCACCACGTCCTGAACCCAGTTCAGATAGCGGGCATTGTTCACGTGGCCCATGAAATCAATATCATCGGGGGTGATGTGAATCGGAATGGCATGTGCATTTGCTGACATAATTGTCAGTTAGTGCAGAATTGTTTCTTTTCCAAGTCATTTGGCGCGAAAAAGAATTCCTTCGCCGCGCGCAGCTTGCCGTAAAGTGGCATTGGCGGCTAACGGGGCTGCATGTCTGCAAAACACCGCACCCTTTATGACAAGATCTGGGATGCCCACGTCGTGGAACAACGCGATGACGGCACCTGCCTGATCTTCATCGATCGCCATCTGGTCCACGAAGTGACCAGCCCGCAGGCCTTTGAAGCCCTGCGCCTTTCCGGCCGCAAGGTCCGCCGCCCGGAACTGACGCTGGCGGTGCCCGATCACAACCTGCCCACCACGGCGCGGGTGGACGCCGATGGCAATCGCATTCCCATTGCCGATCAGGAAAGCGCTGCGCAGCTGGCCGCGCTGGAAGCCAATGCCCCGGCCTTTGGCGTGCGCTACTTCGGTGCGACGGCCAAGGAACAGGGAATTGTCCATGTGGTCGGCCCGGAACAGGGCTTCTCCCTGCCCGGCACCACTATCGTTTGCGGTGACAGCCACACCGCCTGCCACGGCGGGCTTGGCGCATGGGCCTTTGGCATCGGCACCAGCGAGGTGGAGCACGTGCTCGCCACGCAGACGCTGCTGCTGCGCAAGTCCAGGACCATGGAAATCCGGGTGGAGGGCGAACTTGGCCCCGGCATCACCTCAAAGGATCTGATCCTGCACATCATCGGCGTGATCGGCACCGCCGGCGGCACCGGTCATGTGATCGAATATCGCGGCAAGGTGTTTGAGGACATGTCCATCGAAAGCCGCCTGACCGTATGCAACATGAGCATAGAGGGCGGCGCGCGCGGCGGGATGATCGCGCCCGATGAAACCACCTTTGCCTATCTCAAAGGGCGCAACTTCGCCCCCAAGGGTGAGGAATGGGACAAGGCCGTCGCCTATTGGAAGACACTGCACAGCGATGAAGGCGCGGTGTTTGACAAATCCGTGGTGATCGATGCCACCGAAGTCGAGCCGACCGTCACCTGGGGCACCAGCCCTGAAGACGTGGTGCCCATCGGCGGCGTGGTGCCCGATCCGCTCAGCTTTGCCGATCCTTCCAAGCAGAAAGCCGCGCGCGCCAGCCTTGATTACATGGGGCTGGAGCCGGGGCAGCGGATGGACGAAATCGAAGTGCAGAACATCTTCATCGGTTCGTGCACCAACAGCAGGATCGAGGACTTGCGCGCCGCAGCAGAGGTTCTGCGCGGCCGCCACATACACCCCAACATCAAATGGGGCATCGTGGTGCCGGGTTCCGGCCTCGTCAAAATCCAGGCCGAGGCCGAGGGGCTGGACAAGGTGTTCATCGATGCCGGGCTGGAATGGCGTGAGCCGGGCTGTTCGGCGTGCCTTGGCATGAACCCGGACAAGGTGCCCATGGGCGAACGCTCAGCCTCCACCAGCAATCGCAATTTCGTGGGCCGACAGGGACCCGGCGCGCGCACGCATCTGGTCAGCCCGTCGATGGCGGCAGCCGCTGCCGTTGCAGGCAGGCTTGCCGACGTGCGGGAGCTGAGCAAGCAGCCTGCGTAAGGCAGGTTTCCCTCCGGTCGTATCGCCCGATACGCGGCTGCTGTTGCTCGGCAGCCTGCCGGGTGAGGCATCGCTGGCCGCCGGGCGATATTATGCCCATCCGCGCAACCAGTTCTGGCAGCTTGTCGGCGCGGTGATCGGCCGCGATCTTGTTGCGCTGGATTACGAGCTTCGCCTGCAAGCCCTGCTGAATGCCGGGATCGGCCTGTGGGACACTGTGCAATCGGCACACCGGGAAGGCAGCCTGGACAGTGCCATTCGCGAGGAGAGCCACAACAGCCTGCACGATCTGTGCGCCCAACTCCCCGCCCTGCGCGCCATCGGCTTCAACGGCGCCAAATCCGCCCGGATCGGCAGCAAATTGCTGGCAGGCTCACCCTATATGCTGGTCAGCCTGCCCTCCTCCAGCCCGGCCTATGCAGCGATGAATCTGGCGGGGAAACAGGCGCGGTGGATGGAGCTGGGCCAATTCCTGAAGTGAATCTTTTCCGCCCGTCAATCTTGCAACCAAATCCGCCTACGCCCATTGAAGAATCATGACCAAGAAATTCCCCACTGGAAAAGCCGCCATTGCCGGCGCGATCGGTTCTGCAGCTGTGGCTGCGGCGTTGATTTACGTGAACAAGCGCAAGGACAAGAGCAATGAGCCTGCGCAGCTTCCTGCCATCCCCTCCGGCGAAAATCCGGAGACCGATTGATGGATCCTGTCACGCAGGTTGAAGGGGGCGCGTACCCCTTCGGCATGAAGAATGTCGACACGGACATCATTATCCCCGCCCATTTCCTCAAGACCGTCAGCCGTGACGGGCTTGGCCGCGGGGCGTTTGAGGCCTTGCGCAAGGATCCGGCCAATGTGTTCGACGATCCGCAGTACAAGGGATCGCCGATCATCATCGCCGGTGACAATTTTGGCTGCGGTTCCAGCCGCGAACACGCCGCATGGGCCTTGCTCGATATGGGCGTGAAGGCGGTAATCGCCCCCAGCTTTTCGGATATCTTCGCGGGCAATGCCTTCAAGAACGGCATTCTCACTGTGGTCCTGCCGCAGGATCAGGTGGACCGTTTGATGGAAGTGGCCCGGACCGATCCGATCACGATTGACCTGGAAAGCCAGATCGTGACCTCGCCGTTCCAGGATCGTTTCAGTTTCGAGATTGATCCATTCCGCAAGTTCTGCCTGCTGCAGGGTCTTGATGAGGTTGGCCTCACGCTTACCCGCAAGGACGCCATAACCGGATATGAGCAGCGTCTGGCGCAGGAAAAACCTTGGCTGGCGCGCGGAACCGGGCTTGCCGCCTGACCCAGCCTCAGGCAAAATATATCCAACTGGATAAAGGGCTATCAAAATGACCGATTTCAAGGACCGCGAGCGCGCGGAAGAAGCCAAGTTCGCCTTTGACGAGGACAATGCCTTTCGCATTGCTGCCCGCCGCAACCGCCTGCTGGGCGAATGGGCGGCGCAGGTGATGGGCCTCACCCCGGAAGAGACCGAAGCCTACAAGAAGGCGGTGGTACAGGCCGATTTTGAGGAAGCGGGCGACGAGGATGTGATCCGCAAGCTGGTTGGCGATCTTACCGCTGCCGGATGCGACGTGGACGAATCCACCGTGCGCGCCCAGCTGGAAGAAAAGGCGATCGAGGCTCGCCGCCAGTTCATGAGCGAATCCTGATGAAGCGGAGCATGATCTGATGGCGATGCCAGCGGCGGATATCGAAGCCCTGATCAAGGCCGCACTTCCTGATGCCGTGGTAGAGATCACCGCGCTGGTGGATGATGGCGACCATTATCAGGCCCGCGTGGAATCCGCAGCCTTCAGGGGCAAGACGCGCGTCGCGCAGCACAAGATGGTTTATGAAGCGCTGGGCGGCCGGATGGGCGGCGAACTCCATGCCTTGCAACTGAGCACGTCCGTTCCCAATTGATGGCTTCAACAGAACAAATTGGTGGGACCCATGTCCGAGACAAATGAACGCATTTCCAAGATCGTGAACGAGAACGACGTGGTTCTCTTCATGAAGGGCACGCCGCTGTTTCCGCAGTGCGGCTTCTCCAACCGCGCCTGCGCGATCCTCGATCACTGCAATGTCGCCTTTGAAAGCGTCGACGTGTTGCAGGACATGGAGATTCGCCAGGGCATCAAGGGTTTCTCTGACTGGCCGACCATCCCGCAACTGTATGTGAAGGGTGAATTCGTCGGCGGCAGCGACATCATGATGGAAATGTACGAAGCTGGCGAATTGCAGCAGCTGCTGGATGAAAAGCAGGTCGCCAAGGCCGAGTGATCGCTCTACGCTCCCACCGATTACACACGGCGGGAGTTTTCGATGAAGCGCATCATTCTGTTGCCAGCCATGCTGTCGCTGGCCAGCGCCGCCGCCGCACAGGATTTTGAGCCTGCGGATATTGAAGCGCGGATGGCCGCGGCAAGCCAGGCGCAGCAGCGTGCCGCGCTGATTGCCGAGCAGTTGAGCGCGCCCGATTCATCGCAGCAGATGCAACCTGCCCAGATTGAGGCAATCGCCGAAATCCGCGAGTACATCGCCGCCCAGCCTGACGATGCCTGCGACGCGGTCGCTTTCCAACCTGTGGTCCTGCCGCAAGAGGCGGATGGCAGAACGCCCGTTTACTTGGTCAACACATCGGGCAAGGAGCGATCTTTCGCCCTGGGTGAGAATTTCCGGGTGATGATCGGTCCGAACGATGAAATCGGCCCGGTGGAGCCGCTCACGCAAGGCTGCGAAACGATTGAATGGGACCCGGACAATCCCGAACTGGGCCTGAGTGTCTTCGTCACCCGCTATGACATGGGCCGCAACCCCAGCGAAATTCACTTCCTCGCCAGCTCACGCCTGCCGATGAGCATGGGGGTTATCACCGGTGACCTGATCTGGCCGATGGCTGGTGGCTTCACCGCCGGTCCCGTGCCCGCAGCCGAAGCGGGTTACTGATCCCACGGCGACATGTGCAATCTCTACCGCATGAACCAGAGCCGCACCGAAGTGGCGGATTTCTTTTCTGCCATCGGGGCAGACATGCGCGTGGCGCCGGGCAATTCCCCCGCAGAAATCTATCCCGGATATCCCGGCCTGGTGCTGGCTGACCGGCGCATTCAACAGATGAACTGGGGCTTCCCGCTGGCGCGCAAGGGCGCCAAGGGCCAGCCGCTGAAGCCCAAGCCGGTCAACAATGCCCGCAGTGACAAGCTGGGCAGCCCGTTCTGGTCGGCCAGCTTCAAATCGCGGCGCTGCCTGATCCCGGTTTCCGAATTCGCCGAGGCCGAAGGGGAAAAGGGCGCCAAGACCCGCACCTGGTTTACCCTGCCCGATACGCCCTTGTTCGCCATCGCCGGATTGTGGCGCGATACCGCAGAATGGGGCCCCGCCTATACGATGGTGATCACCGGCGCCAATGCGCAGATGCGCAGCGTGCATCACCGCATGCCGGTGATTATCCCGCCCGAAAACTGGCAGCAATATCTGGGTGATGATCCGCAGGCGGCTTTCGATCTGTGCCAGCCTTATGCAGGGGACATGATCATGACGCGCACCGACGTGCCTTGGGCCGGTCACCGCTAGAACTTCGTCTGATTGTTGGGGAGAGCGGGGCTTCGGGGAGGTGGAGCCGGGAGACTTTGGGGATCCAGGGGTTCGGCCCCACCTCGTTCGAAGACCCTCTTGGGTACGCCAATAACATTGCACGAGCCGTGCCAGTTTTGCGGTTTGGCGGATTTGTGCGGGAGACGATGGTTGGCGAAACCTTAACGCGCGCACCGCGTGTAAAAATTTCCGACAAAACTGGCGCGCCCAGCAGGAGTCGAACCTGCGGCCTCAGGATTAGAAGTCCCGTGCTCTATCCAGCTGAGCTATGGGCGCGTCGCGGTGGTCCATAGCGGGCTTTGCGCCGGGCGCAAATCGCGATAGGCTGCACTTCGATGAACAGGCAGCCGCAACAACTGGACGGAAAGGCGGGTGCCGGACGGCAGTTTCGCTATTTCGATTATGTGATGGCGGCCTTTGTCACCATACTGCTGCTGTCCAACGTGATCGGCGCGGGCAAGGTTTCCGAAGTCATCCTGCCCGGCGTTGGCCTGTGGCCCTTTGGCGCAGGTATCCTGTTCTTCCCGGTGTCCTACGTGATCGGTGACGTACTGACCGAAGTCTATGGCTATGCCCATGCAAGGCGCTGCATCTGGGCAGGCTTTGCCGCGCTGCTGTTCATGGCCTTCATGGCGTGGGTTGTGGTCGCCCTGCCACCGGCCGCCGACTGGGGCGGGCAGGACGCCTATGAGCAGGTTTTCGGGCAAGTCCCGCGCATAGTCTTTGCCTCCATCATCGCCTTCTGGGCCGGAGAATTCGTCAATTCCTATGTGATGGCGAAGATGAAGATCTGGACACAGGGCAAGGCTTTGTGGAGCCGCACGATCGGTTCGACCATTGTCGGCCAGGGCGTGGACAGTGCGCTGTTCTACCCGCTTGCCTTCATGGGTGCGGAAGGGTGGACCACCCAACTGGTGATCACCGTGGCGCTGACGCAATGGGCGCTGAAGACCGGCTGGGAGGCGCTGCTGACGCCGGTCACTTACGGAGTGGTCAATTTCCTCAAGCGCCGCGAGGGCGTGGAGGTTTTCGACACGGGAACCGACTTTTCGCCTTTCGCCAAGGCGCGTTAAGCGCGGCAGGCGTCGGGACGCCGGCGGATCAGTCCGCCAGCGCCCAGATCGCAAGATAGATCAGGATGAAACTGCCGACACCGGCAACCGCACCGATCACGAAGATCAATCGAACCACCAGCGGATCGATCTTGAAATAACGGGCAAGACCGGCGCAGACACCTGCGATCTTGCCGTTCTGGCGATCGAGCCCGAATTTCTTCGGAGGACCGCCGACTGGCTGCTGACTCAGCTGGCTCATGCCAGCATCGTCGCGGCAGCCTGCACTTCGGGAGTTGCAAAGTAGCTCACCAGAAGTGCCATGGACATTGCGACAGCACCAAAAGCGGCGGCGGCGCGGTGAAAAAAGCTGTTTTCGTTCGACATTTCATTTCCCCTGATTGGTTGCCGGGCTTTCATTTGCCCGATGCAAACTACACTGCAGCAAGTGTGCCAAATGCAGAAAATGGCAGAATTCCGCCATTTCCGTTCAGCTCGCCGAAAGATTTGAGCGCCCTCAATCCTGAGAGTTGGGATTTTTCACCAATATTTGGAAATGGCATTTTGCATGGTCACGCGCCGCCGCCTCGCCTAATTGCCGGATCGCACCATGGCACTCGACCGGATCACCCTTTCCACCTTCCGCAACCATGCCGAAACCCGGCTGGACGGCACGGCGCGCTTCAACCTGCTGGTGGGAGAGAACGGCGCGGGAAAGACCAATGTGCTGGAGGCCCTGTCACTGTTTTCACCGGGCCGCGGCCTGCGCCGTGCCTCCATGGCGGAAATGGCGGGTCAGGGCGGGGATGGCAGCTTTGCGGTCAGTGCCGCGCTCGATCAGGGCGATGGCAGCGATCCGGTCAAGCTGGGAACCGGCACGCTGGCAGCGCAGCCCGGACGGCGCATCGTGCACATCAATTCCACCAGCGCCAGCGCGATCAGCCTTGGCGAATGGCTTTCCATGGGCTGGCTGACCCCGGCGATGGATCGCCTGTTCGCTGAAAGCGCAGGCACCAGGCGCCGCTATCTGGACCGGCTGACGGTGGCCGTGGACCCGGCACATGCGCGCCATGCCACCCGCTATGAGGCAAGCCTGCGCGAGAGAAACCGCCTGCTGTCTGACGATCGTGAACCCGACAAGACCTGGCTGGAATCGATTGAATTGCAGATGGCTGAAAGCGGTTCCCTGCTGGCACAGGGACGCGCCGCGCTGATCCAGCAACTCGCCACGCAGCTGGAGGTGTTGCCGGCAGAGCCCTTTGCCCGGCCCACCCTGACATACCGGCCCGGAGGCCCCCTGGGCGAACAGGCCTTGCGCGCCGAATTTGACCGCAATCGCAAACGCGACAGGGCCGCCCGCCGCACGCTGTCAGGCCCGCACCGGGATGAGCTGGAAGTGGTGATGGCGGGAAAGAACGTGCCCGCCGCGCTGTGCTCAACCGGGGAGCAAAAGGCCATGCTGATCGCCATCACGCTGGCCCATGCCGTGCTGGCTGCGGGCAATCGCCCCGGCGTGCTGCTGCTGGACGAAGTGGCGGCTCACCTCGATCCGGTCCGCCGCGCGGCGCTGTTCGAACGGCTGGGGTCAAGCGGCGCACAGATATGGCTGACGGGCACAGAACGCGCCCCATTCGCCGAAATCGAGGGCAGAGCCGCCGTCTGGCAGGTCACCGACGGAAAAGTTGTGCGGCTCTAGTCTTTTGCATCCGGCAGGGCTGCGGCAACCGACCCGGCCGTGGCTGCCACAATCGCCTCGATCCCTTCGGCCGTTGGATGGATGCGATCGGCCTGGATCAGGCGCGGCTGGTCATAAACCGCTTCAAGGAAAAAGGGCACCAGCGCGGCATCGAAGCGGGCGGCAAGATCGGGATAGATGGAATCGAAATCCTCCTGATACTGCACGCCCAGATTGGGCGGCGCGCGCATGCCCATCACCAGCACCGGAATATCGCGAGCGGCCAGTTCCTGCATGATGGCGGTCAGATTCTCGCGCGTGGCATCGGGGGTAATCCCGCGCAGCAGATCATTCCCGCCCAGCTCGACAATTGCCAGATCGGGCTTTTGCGCCTCATTATCGAGCACGAAGCCGATCCGCTGGGCACCCGCTGCGGTGGTATCGCCCGATACGCCCGCATCGATCACGCGGGCATTGATGCCGCTGGCGCGCAGCACCACTTCCAGTTTCTCCGGATATCCCTCATCCTCGGCCAGATTATAGCCGGCGAACAGGCTGTCTCCAAAGGCGAGGATAGTCCGCTCCGGTCCTATCACGGGCAGGTCTTCCGTGATCGGCGCAGGTTCGGCCACCTGCTGCTGGGTGGGCGGAGCCTCTGCCCCGCAGCCTGCCAGTGAAAGCGCCGCCAACCCCATCCATAAACCGCCAATACGCATACTATACCGACTTCCAGCCATCTTGTGTGTGCACCATAGCTATGCCATCGCAGGCTTGTGACAAGTCCCCAGAAAAACCAATTCGCTATCGAGGCGCGCGATCTTCGGCTGACTTTGGGCGAAGGCCCGTCTGCCGTGGAGATCCTGCGCGGCATCGACCTTCTCGTTCCGGCAGGCGAGACGCTGGCCCTGCTTGGCCCGTCGGGTTCGGGCAAAAGCTCGCTGATGGCGGTGCTGACCGGGCTGGAGCGCGCCTCATCAGGCACGCTGATGGTGGCAGGAGCCGATTTTGCAGCCATGAACGAGGACGCGCTGGCGCTGGCCCGCCGGGGCCGCATCGGCATTGTGTTGCAGGCCTTCCATCTGCTGCCGACCATGACCGCGCAGGAAAACGTCGCCACTCCGCTGGAACTGGCAGGAGAGAAAGACGCATGGGCGCGTGCTGCTGCGGAACTTGAGGCCGTGGGCCTTGGCCACCGGCTGACGCATTATCCCGCGCAGCTTTCCGGCGGGGAGCAGCAGCGTGTCGCCATCGCCCGCGCCATCGCGCCGCGCCCGCCGTTGATCTTTGCCGATGAGCCGACTGGCAATCTGGATACCACCACCGGCACCAGCATTGTCGACGTGCTGTTCGAACGGCGCGCGCAGACCGGCGCAACGCTGGTGATCATCACCCATGACAAGGCGCTGGCGCAGAAATGCGACCGGGTGGTCACGCTGGCAGACGGCCGCATCGAAACAGACCTGATGGCTGCAACACCGGGCGCGGCATGAACGAACGAGGCTCTGCGAGCCTTGGCTGGGGCACCGCATGGCGGATTGCCCGGCGTGACCTGCACCGGCAGTTTCGCGGACTGCGGCTGCTGCTGGTCTGCCTGTTCCTGGGCGTTGGCGCACTGGCGGCGATCGGATCGCTCACCTCCGCCATTCGCGGTGAGCTGAACCAGCAGGGGCAGGTGCTTCTGGGCGGCGATTTCGAAGTCGAGGTTTACCAGCGCCCGCTGACGCAGGAGGAGAATGAATTCCTCGAAGGTTACGGCACGCTGTCACAAGGCCTCAGAATGCAGGCGATGGCCAGCACCGAAGAGGCAACCGCTCCGATTGAACTCAAGGCCGTGGATGACAACTGGCCGCTCTATGGCGAGCTGACGCTTGATGGCGGCAGCACCATGGGCGCGCCGCCGCAGGGCCAGGCATGGATCGCGCTGGGCGTGGCGCAGAGGCTGGGCATCGGCCCGGGCGATCGCTTCACGCTGGGCCGCCTGCCGCTGACGGTGGCGGGCATTATCGAGGACGAGCCTGACCGGCTGAGCGAGGGCTTTTCGCTGGGCCAGACAGTGATCGTGCCCTTCGATGTGCCTGAGCAAGCCGGGCTGACCGCGCCGGGCGCGATGTATGAAACCAAGACCCGCCTGCGCTTTGACGGCAATTACGACCCCGCCTCTGTCGAAGAGGCGGTGGCGCAGGCCTTCCCCGAAGCGGGGCTGGATACGCGCACGAGGGACCGCGCTTCTCCGGGTGCAGAGCGCTTTGTTTCGCGCATGGGTGAATTCCTCACGCTGGTGGGGCTGGCGGCGCTGGTGATTGCCGGCATCGGCATTGGCGGCGGCGTGGCATCCTATCTGGAAGCGCGCCGCGCCAGCATTGCCACGCTGAAAATTCTGGGCGCGACCAGCGGCGATATCGCCCGCATCTATGGCCTGCAGATCGGCGCTGCGGCGGTCATCGGATCGGTGGCGGGACTGGCTGCGGGCGTGCTGGTCACTCCGCTGCTGGCTAAGGCGCTGGGATCGCTGCTACCGGTCAACACCGATCTGGTGATCGATGTCGCTGCCCTGCTGCGCGCCGCCGCCTTCGGCCTGCTGGTGGCGCTGATCTTTGCCGCGCCGCCGCTGATGCGTGCGCGTGATTTTCCTGCAATGGCGCTGATGCGTTCGCGCGTATCGCCGCTGGTCAGCAGCTGGCGCAGCGCGGCTGTGCCGGTGATTGCGGGACTTGCCGGGATTACCGCGCTGGTGCTGATCGGCTCGCCCACGCCGGGCCTGTCTGCGGTGTTCATGGGCGGCGCGGTGGCGATGCTGCTGCTGCTGGCCCTGCTGGGCCGCATGATCCGCAAGGCTGCACAGAACTGGCCTCGCCCGTCCAACCCGATAATCCGCGCCGCGCTGGCCAATCTCTACCGCCCCGGCTCTGCCACCGGATCGCTGGTGACCGCGCTGGGCTTTGGCCTTTCCGCCTTCGTGCTGCTGGCGGCCGTCCAGACCAGCCTGAACGGCAATATCCAGCGCTCCGTCCCCGCCATTGCGCCCGATTATTTCGTGCTCGACCTGCCCCGAGATGGCGTGGAGCAGTTCACCGCCATGATCGAGGCGCGCGCGCCCGGATCGACGGTGGAGACCACGCCCACATTGCGCGGGGCTGTGCTGGCCTATGGGCCTGAAGACAACCTCACCTACGTCAGCCAGCAGGAAGAGGCGCCGGAAGGTGCCTGGGGCCTGCGCGGGGAACGCGGGCTGACCTATGCCGACGCGCTGCCGCAGGGCAACGTGCTGACTGCGGGCGAATGGTGGCCTGCCGCTTATGACGGGGAGCCGCTGGTCTCTGTCGATGCCGATACGGCGCAGGCTGCGGGTCTGCAACTGGGCGATATCATCACCGTGGGCATTCTGGGCGTGGAACGCAGTGCCCGCATTGCCAATTTCCGCCGGATCGACTGGGAAAGTCTGGGCTTCAACTACGTCTTCATCTTCTCCCCCAATGCGCTGGCCGATGCGCCGCATAATGTTGCCGCCACCGTGGCCTTTGCCGATGGGGCACAGCCGGGCGACCTGCTGCGCCAGCTGGTGCAGGCCTTCCCTTCCAGTTCGGTGATCGAGGTCGGCCCGATATTGGCAGAGGCGCGCAATATTCTGGATCAGGTGGCGCTGGCCATTCTGGCGGCGGCATCGGTGGCGGTGCTGGCGGGCATCGCCGTATTGCTGGGCGCGATTGCCGCAGCGCGTGCCGCGCGCATCTATGACACGGTGATCCTGCGCGTACTGGGCGCCAGCAGGGGGCAGCTTCTGGGCCTGCAATTTGCAGAGTTCGGCCTGCTGGCAGCGATCCTGGCGTTGGTGGCGCTGGCGCTGGGCAGCGGTATCGCCTGGCTGGTGATCGTGCAGATGTTCGAATTCGAATGGCTGCCGGACTGGCCGCGTATCCTGGCCGTGCTGGGCGCAGGCCTGGCACTGGTGCTGATCTTCGCCTTTGCCGCATCTCTGCCGCTGTTGCGCGCCAGACCAGCCAGCACACTGCGCAACCTGTAAGATTACGGACAAGAAAAAGGGGGCCGCAAAAGCCCCCTTCCCCTTGTTCAGTTGTGGTGTTCTGCCCGGTCAGTAGCGGAAACGAACCGTTGCGCCATAGCTGCGCGGATCGCTGGGATAGGCCGAAACCGCACCCGGTTGCGCAGGCGAATCGAAGATCACGCCGAGATCCTGCTTGTTGAGCAGGTTGCGGCTCCAGACAGACAGGCTCACGCCGCATTCGCATTCATAGGCAATCGATGCGGTCAGGTCGTTCACCTCGCGGGTGAAGGGAACCGCCACGGCAAGCGCCGCGGTATTGTCCAGAATCGCCCCGTCAGGACCGCGCACCAGGAAGCCCGGCAGGCCCTCGATCAGCTGCTCGCGCGATTGCCACAGATAGGAAACGCGCGGGACGATAACGGCATGGCCGATATCGAATTCGTATTGCGCGCCCAGCAGCACGGTAAATTCGGGAACATCGGCCGGACGCGTGCCGGTGAGGTTGCCGACGGAGCTGTTCTGGAAATCGTCATAGACCGGGTCCAGATAGGTGCCGCCGAAGTTGATCGTCAGATCGCCAAAGGTCGCCACGCCGTCCAGCTCGATCCCGAATGTGCTCTGCTTGCCTGCGTTGAGCAGGGCAAAGCCGGTGCCGGTGAAGATGTTGGACTGGAAGCCCTTGATGACCTGATCGAACACCGTCAGATTGACCGACAGATCATCCAGATTGGCCTTGATGCCAGCTTCGATCACTCGCGATTTTTCCGGCGCGGCATAGCGGCTGCCATAGGTCAGGTTGTTGACGCCCAGATCGGCATTCAGGATCGCCGCGCGATCCGCCAGGAAAGGCCGGCTGTCACGCGACAGGTTGATGGAGCTGGCCTTGAAGCCGGTGGCATAGCTGGCATAGACATTGACATCGGGTGAGAGATCATAGGCCAGCCGGGCGGTGTAGCTGAAGTTGTCATCGCCAACCTTGCCGCTTTCCACCTGGTTGGGAACAGCCAGGAACGGCGGCAGGAACTGCAAGGCCCGCAGCGGCGCCAGCGGATTGGCCAGCGGATTGTTCATGTTGGCATCGGCATAGGCCTGTGCACCGGCCTGAATGGTCGGGAAGAAGGCGGCGGTGTCCGGGTCGGTCGCAAAGGCGAAAATCTCGGCCTCGGTTGCCAGCCGGTCCAGACCCAGCGCATCGCCAACGGTCTGGGCGACACCGCCTTCATACAGCACCTGATTGCGGAAGGCCGCATATTGCGGCGCGTCCAGATCGATTGACGAGAACACGTCGCTGGAAATCGCATTGGCCGTAAAGGTCTTGCTGTCATCGGTGTAATTGCCGCCCAGCGTCAGCACCAGCCCGTCGGCGATCTCGAAATCGAACTGGCCGAAGATGGACACCGCATCGGACTTGAGCGTGTAGGCCTCATCGAAACCCTGACCATCGGCGAAGAACTGTCCGGCGTAATTGACCCCGTCGAAGAAGCTGAAAGTGGCTTCGAGCGTCGGCACGTCAAACACCCCGCCCGTGCCAGCCTGTATCAGCAGGTTGGCATAGGGACGGAACTGGTTGGCAAACAGCAGGTCGTTGGTCTGATCGACATCCTCGGCAAGATAGAAGACGCCAACCAGCATATCGATGCCGTCTGTCAGCTCACCTGCCAGGCGCACTTCCTGCGTGAACGTGTCAATCGTGAGGTCCTGCGCATTGGGATAGATCAGGTTCGCGCTGGAAAAATCCGAATCCTGCGCGGTCACCGCATTGGTGTTGCGATAGGCCGTGATCGAAGTCAGCGTGAAGCCGCCAAAGTCGTAATCGAGCTGGCCGGAGAAGCCGTAGTTCTCGATATCATTGGTCGAATTGAAATTGTTGTAGACCACGCCGGCGAACGGATCGGCCGGATCGGTGACCTTGCCGCCAAGCGCCAGAATGGCGCCGGTGGCCGGGCTGCTGCGCACGTTGACGACGCCGCAGCAGTTTTCATCGATCGAATCGTAATCGGCAATGAAGCGGGCCGAGAAATTATCGTGATTGTCGAACAGCAACTGGCTGCGCACGAACCAGCGATCACGGTTGTTGGTCTTGTCGCCCGTGCCAAGGTCCTGCAGGTAGCCGTCGCGCTGGTTGATGCCGCCGGAGATGCTGGCTGCAACCGTATCGGACAGCGGCCCGGTCACAAAACCCCTGGCAATCACCATGTCGCGATTGCCATAGGTGAATTCACCCATCGCCTCTAGATCGAACTGCGGTTCCTGCGTGGTGATCGAGATCACACCGGCAGAGGCATTCTTGCCAAACAGCGTTGATTGCGGACCGCGCAGCACTTCGATGCGGCTGACGTTGGGCAGATCGGTAATCTGGGCGGCCGTGCGCGAACGATATACGCCGTCCACAAACACGCCTACCGAGGGCTCGATACCGGCATTATTGGCGCCATTGCCAAAGCCGCGGATGAAGAAATTGGTGTTGGCCACGCTCTGGCGCTGACCGACCTGGAGCGAGGGGACCACGCTCTGCAGGTCGCGCAAATCGCGGATCTGGCCGCGTTCAAGCGTCTCGGCCGTCGTCACGCTGACGGCAACGGGTGTTTCCTGCAACGTGGTTTCGCGCTTGGTGGCGGTAACGATAATGGAATTGCCGGTGCTGGCGTCGGCATCTTCAGCTTCCTGCTGGGCTGCATCCTGATCCTGCGCCTGGACAGCCACAGGGGCTGTAAGTGCAACGGCTGCGACCCCGCAAAGAAACATGCGGGTATAACCGGCGGTGCCGGCGTTCCTGATCTTCATGTGTTTCTCCATCTCTCCCTCTCGGTCCGTTTGTGCCTTGTTTCGGCATCTGTTTGGCGGACCTGAGTGTCTGTAGTTTGGCCGCGCGGATTAGTTTGCGCAATCGGTAAGAACAATCCGCATATGGAAATAAGTTGCGCAAGAAACTACTGATGGTGCAAAAACATCACACGCCTGAGGAGGCACCGGAGGGTTTTCTGGCATAATCCCACGGTTTCCGCGGTTTTCTTGCGCCTTGCAGCCGCAGCCATGCTCCGCTAGGGGCTTGCCCGTCAGCAGAGGCAATTTGCCAAGAATCCTGCTCCCGCAAATCCAAGGTCCTATTTTATGTCCGCGCCCTTACGCAATGTGGCGATCATCGCCCATGTCGACCACGGCAAAACCACGCTCGTCGACCAGTTGTTCCGCCAGTCCGGCACCTTCCGTGAAAACCAGCGCGTTGAAGAACGCGCCATGGACAGCAATGACCTGGAGAAGGAACGCGGCATTACCATTCTGGCAAAATGTACCAGCGTGGATTGGGAAGGTACGCGGATCAACATCGTCGATACGCCGGGCCACGCCGATTTCGGCGGCGAGGTGGAGCGTATCCTGTCGATGGTCGATGGCGTGATCCTGCTGGTCGATTCCTCCGAAGGCGCAATGCCGCAGACCAAGTTCGTAACCGGCAAGGCACTGGCCCTTGGCCTCAAGCCAATTGTCGTGGTCAACAAGGTCGACCGCCCTGACGAGCGTATCCAGGAAGTGCTGGACGAGGTTTTCGACCTGTTCGTGAGCCTGGACGCCAGTGACGAACAGCTCGATTTCCCGGTCCTCTACGCGTCTGGCCGCAACGGCTATGCCAGTGAGAACCCGCAGTCGCGCGAAGGCACGCTGACGCCGCTGTTCCAGAAGATCGTCGATCACGTGCCGCCTCCCTCGGCAGATCCCGACGGCCCGTTCAAATTCCTGGTGACGCTGCTCGATCGCGACAACTTCCTTGGCCGTATTCTTACCGGCCTGGTGTTCTCCGGCTCGCTCAAGATCAACAGCCCGATCCACAGCCTGGATAATGACGGCAATGTCGTTGAGACCGGCCGCGCATCCAAGATCATGTCTTTCCGCGGGCTCGAGCGCGTGCCTGTGGACGAAGCCAATGCCGGTGACATCATTTCCATTGCGGGCCTGACCACCACCACGGTTTCCAACACCATCTGCGATCCTGAAGTTACCGAGCCGCTGCACGCGCAGCCAATCGATCCGCCGACATTGTCCATGCGCTTTGCCGTGAACGATTCGCCGATGGCCGGCCGTGAAGGCACCAAGGTCACATCGCGCATGATCCGTGACCGCCTGCTGCGCGAAGCTGAATCCAACGTCGCCATCCGCGTGACCGAAGCAGACGACAAGGACAGCTTCGAAGTTGCCGGACGCGGAGAACTTCAGCTGGGCGTGCTGATCGAAACGATGCGCCGCGAAGGGTTCGAGCTGGGCATCAGCCGCCCGCGCGTGCTGTTTGGCGAAGACGAGAACGGCAAGAAGACCGAGCCGTATGAAACCGTCATCATCGATGTGGATGACGAACATTCGGGCACGGTTGTCGAGAAGATGGCTGTGCGCAAGGGTGAACTGACCGACATGCGTCCGTCCGGCGGCGGCAAGACCCGCATCACCTTCTCTGCCCCGTCACGCGGCATGATCGGCTATCACGGTGAATTCCTGTCCGACACGCGCGGCACCGGCATCATGAACCGCCTGTTCGAGAAGTATGGCCCGCACAAGGGCAAGATCGAAGGCCGCAAGAACGGCGTGCTGATCTCCAACGGTACGGGCGAGGCGAATGCCTATTCGCTCAATTCGCTGGAAGATCGCGGCATCCTGTTCGTCGGCCACGGCGTGCCCCTGTACGAAGGCATGATCATCGGCGAGAACGCCAAGCCGGGTGACCTTGAGGTTAACCCGATGAAGGCCAAGCAGCTGACCAACATCCGCTCATCGGGCAAGGACGATGCCATTCGCCTGACCCCGCCGCGGACGATGACGCTGGAACAGGCGATTGCCTATATCGATGATGATGAGCTGGTCGAAGTCACGCCGACTTCCATCCGCCTGCGCAAGCGTCACCTCGATCCGAACGAACGCAAGAAGGCCAGCCGCTCCGCCAAGGCGAGCTAACTGCCGCTCGCCTTCTTCTGGTGCCACAGCCACCAGCTGTAGACGAAGGGAACGAAGGCGGCGATCAGGATTGGACCCAGCAGCAAGGCAATGGCCACGCCCTCGCTGGTTTCGACAAAGGCATTGATGATGATGACCGCTCCGGCGGCCATCATCAGCTTGCCGCCCAGCCGGTGCGTGGCGATCCAGTTGTCGGTATCCATGATGGTCCACGGCGTGCGTATGCCGACAAAGAAGCTCGGTCGGCTCTTGGGCAGCATATTGCCCAGGAATATCAGAAACATGCCGATCACCGCGTAGAACATCCGCGGGGGCAGCTGCCAGCCCAGTGCGGGCGCGGCGATGCTGACCTGCACGAAAATCATCACCACGATCATGCCAATCCACACCGCGCGCAGCAGCGGCGCGGATTGCTCCAGCTTGTTCTGCAACGGCTCCAGAAAAGGCGTGGCAGCCATGATCAGCGACACCACCAGCAGCGAGACTGGCGCCACCAGCAGGGCGGTCAGCGCCTTGTCATAACGGTCCGGCTGACCGGCGGCGTTGAAGTGGACGGGCAACATCCCTCCTTCGGGCAAGGTTGCATCCATATAGAACGCAAAACCCACCATCGCGGCCACCACCAGCAGCGAAGCGATCAGCAATCCCCTTACCCTCATGTCTTCTTTCCTTCTCCAACAGGCAGGTCTTCATGCATGGCATTGCGATGCCCCATCCGCCCCATGAAGCCCATCACCGCCTCTTCCAGCGTGGTCATGTTGAGCGTGTAGATGATCGACCCGCCCCGGTTCTCGCCCAGGATCAGCCCGGCGGCCTTGAGCTTGGCGAAATGGCCCGACATGGTCGGCTTGGAGACCGGGAAATGGTCTGCCAGATCGCCCGCAGACATGCCGCCCTGCTTGAGCAGTTCGAGCACCTGACGGCGAATCGGATGGGACAAAGCGTCGAAGACATCATGCATAGCTATTTAGCGAATAGGCTAAATGAACGATTTTGCAAGGCGATTTCATTGTCTCAGCCTCTCGCAATCGGGCGCAGCCTGTCATAAGGGGCATTGATGGATATCGCCGATCTGCGCGTTGCCCTGTTCAGCGGAAACTATAATTACGTCCGCGATGGCGCCAATCAGGCGCTGAACAGGCTGGTTGATTTCCTGCTTCGGCAGGGGGCGTCGGTGCGCGTCTATTCCCCCAAGGTGGAAGATCCCGCATTCGAACCGGCGGGAGAGCTGGTGGGTCTGCCCAACCTGCCCATCCCCGGGCGCGGCGAATATCGCATTCCGCTGGCCCTGTCGGCCTCGGTTAAACGGGACCTGGCCAAGTTTGCGCCCAATCTGGTGCACGTGGCCTCTCCCGATATTGCCGGACACAGGGCCGTAACCTGGGCGCGCGAACGCAAATTGCCGATCCTGGCGTCGGTCCACACCCGGTTTGAGACCTATCCGCGATATTACAACATGGCTTTTCTGGAGCCTGTTGCCGAATCGATCCTGCGGCGCTTCTACAATCGCTGCGATGCGCTGGTCGCTCCGTCCGAAAGCATGGCGGCGGTGCTGCGAGAGCAGGGCATGAACGAGGATATCTCCATCTGGTCACGCGGAGTGGACCGCGATGTGTTCGATCCCGCTCGCCGCGATCTGGCCTGGCGGCGCGAATATGGCATCGCCGATGAAGAGGTGGCGATCGGCTTCCTTGGCCGTCTGGTGATGGAAAAGGGGCTGGACGTCTTTTCCGATGCCATCGCCGAACTGAAAAAGCGCGGCACTGCGCACAAGGTGCTGGTGGTGGGTGAAGGCCCGGCCAGGGAATTCTTCGCCGAACACGTGCCCGGCGCCATCTTTGCCGGCTTCCAGCGCGGACCGGCTCTGGGCAAGGCGGTGGCCAGCATGGATCTGCTGCTCAATCCTTCGGTTACCGAGACATTTGGCAATGTAACGCTGGAAGCGATGGCCAGCGGCATTCCCGTCATCGCCGCGCGCGCCACGGGCAGCACCAGCCTGGTCCGCGACGGGGAAACCGGGCGGCTGGTGGAACCCGGCCGCATCAGCGATTTTGCCGATGTGCTGGAAACCTATATCGCCGATCCCGACCTGCGCCGCGCGCATGGCGCGGCGGGCGAGGTTCGCAGCCGGGAATTTTCCTGGGATGCGATCAACAGCGCTGTGGCGGACGCCTATCTGCGGCTGGTCGGTCAGGCTGCCGCCAAATCAGCGTAATGCGCCCTGAGGTGGATTTCTGCGTGCGCGATGTTGTCTTGGCAATGCGGGCACTGGGCCCCTATCTGCCAATCCCATGACAGACCTGTTCGAAGACAATCAGGAGCAGCCCCGGCGCAGCGACCAGCCAGACGCCGATGCCCCGCTGGCCGATCGCCTGCGCCCCGCCTCGCTGGACGAGATTATCGGGCAGGACCATCTGACCGGGCCGGAAGGCGCGATTGGCCGCATGGTCAACGCCGGCAAACTATCCAGCATGATCCTGTGGGGACCTCCCGGCACCGGAAAGACCAGCATTGCGCGCCTTCTGGCAGACAGCGTGGGCATGCGTTACGAAGCCGTCAGCGCGGTATTCTCTGGCGTGGCGGACCTGCGCAAAGCCTTTGCCGCCGCCGAAAAGGCGCGCGAGGCAGGGCAACGCACGCTGCTGTTCGTGGACGAGATTCACCGCTTCAACCGCGCCCAGCAAGACGGCTTCCTGCCCTTTGTGGAACGCGGCACTGTCACGCTGGTGGGCGCAACCACCGAAAACCCCAGCTTCGAACTCAACGCCGCCCTGCTCAGCCGCGCGCAGGTGCTGATCCTGCACCGGCTCGATGCGCGGGCGCTGGGCCAGCTGCTGGACCGGGCGGAGGAGCTGGAAGGCCCCCTGCCCGTGACGGCGGCGGCGCGTGACGCGCTGATCGCCTCTGCCGATGGCGATGGCCGCTTCCTGCTCAACCAGGCTGAAACACTGTATGCGGCAAACATCGCCGAGCCGCTCGATCCCGCCGCGCTGGGCGAATTCCTCCAGCGGCGCATGGCAGTTTATGACAAGGACCGGGAGGGGCATTACAACCTCATCTCAGCGCTGCACAAATCCGTGCGCGGCTCCGATCCGCAGGCAGCGCTGTATTATCTGGCGCGCATGCTGGTGGCGGGGGAGGAACCGCTGTTCCTGGCGCGCAGGCTGGTGCGCATGGCGGTGGAGGATATCGGCATGGCTGATCCCAATGCGCTGCCGCAATGCCTTGCGGCCAAGGACGCCTACCAGTTCCTCGGCAGCCCTGAGGGGGAGCTGGCGCTGGTACAGGCCTGCCTCTACCTCGCCACCGCGCCCAAATCGAACGCCGTGTACAAGGCGCAAAAGGCTGCGTGGAAAAGCGCGAAGGAGACCGGCAGCCTGATGCCGCCGCAAAACATCCTCAACGCGCCGACCAAGCTGATGAAGGATATCGGCTACGGGACAGGCTATTCCTATGACCATGAGGCCGAGCACGGCTTTTCGGGCGACAATTACTGGCCCGACGAGATGCAGCCGCAAACCTATTACGAGCCGGTGGAACGCGGCTTTGAGCGCAAGGTGAACGAGCGCATCGCCTATTGGAACCGCCTGCGCGAGGAGCGCGGTGCCTAGGCCCTTCTCGCATTTCATCGCGATAGACTGGTCCGGCGCGCAGGGTGAGCGGCACAAGGCGATTGCGATGGCCATTGCCCACGCAGATGGCGGACCGCCGGTGCTGGTGGAACGCCGCAACGGCTGGAACCGCAGCGAGGTGCTGGAGATCCTGCGCAATGACCTTCCGCCAGACACTTTGGTGGGCCTCGACCTGGGCATCGCCCTGCCCTTTGCCGACCACGGCGCCTATTTCCCCGGCTGGGATGCCAGCCCTCCCGATGCTCCGGCGCTGTGGGCGTTGATCGATAATATCTGCGAGGGGGACGACCATTACGCCGCCTCCGCCTTTGTCGATCACCATCAGCTCAGCCGCTATTTCCGCCGTCATGGCGGGCGTGAGGGGGAACGCTTTGGCGGCGGGCGCGGCCGGTTCCGGGTGACCGAGACATTGCAGGCGGCCCAAGGCTGCAAGCCATACAGCAATTTCAACCTGGTGGGCGCGGCGCAGGTCGGCAAATCCAGCCTCACCGGAATGCGGCTGCTGAACCGGCTTCGCGGTCACCTGCCCGTCTGGCCGATCGACCCATTGCCGCAAACCGGATCGGTGCTGGTGGAGATTTACACCTCGCTGGCAGCCATTGCGGCGGGCCGCTCCGCTTCGCGCAGCAAGATCCGCAGTCATGAGGAACTGGACGCGGCGCTGATCGCGCTGGGCAGCGAAGCCGTGGGTGGCAGCGGTGCGATAGACGACCATTCCAGCGACGCGCTGATCACCGCCGCATGGCTGCGCGCCAGTCACTCACGCAGCAACTTATGGGCGCCATCCGCCCTGACCCCGCACATTGCGCAAACAGAGGGCTGGACCTTCGGCGTCTCTTGAGCCAAAGGGCGCGGCAGTGGGCCGGCTTAGCTCAGTTGGTAGAGCAGTTGATTTGTAATCATCAGGCCGCGGGTTCGACTCCTGCAGCCGGCACCATCACCCCTTTTTGCGACCTGACGCCACCGGGCCGCTGCTGGATCGACCGGGCAGAACGCCTCAGGCAAAATTGCTGACGCGTTCGAACAGCCAGAACACCGAGATGGTGCCCAGGGCATAGGCTGCCACACGCGTCGCCAGCGGCCGGGCCAATACGCGCTGAAGGCGGGGCTGGCTGCGGGCAAGGCGCGATGCCAGCGCCGCGATGCCAAGAATGGCAGCGACAAAGACAATCTGCCCCGCTTCCACGCCAAGGTTGAATGCCAGCAGCGCGGTGCCGATCTCTGCGCCGGGAATGCCGATCTCGCGCAGCACGCTGGCAAAGCCAAAGCCATGCAGCAGGCCAAACAGCGATGCGACCACGGTTGGGTAACGATAGGTCAGGCTGTCCTTGCGGCCCCGCACGATCTCCGCCGCCAGGAACAGGATCGACAGGGCAATGGCCGCCTCCACCGGGGCAGACGGAAGGCGCACAAGTTCCAGCGTGGACAGCGCCAGCGTGACCGAATGGGCCACGGTAAACCCTGTCAGCGCAATCAGCGTCCGCCGCCATGTTGCCGCGATGATCAGCAGCCCGGCGATAAACAGCAGATGGTCGAAACCGCCAAAAATATGCTCCATGCCAAGGCGAAGATAATCGCCGAACAGCTGCAGCCTCGACGGCTCCTGAGGCACTTGCCACACCGCTTCACTGGGCGGGAGAAGCGCTGAAATTGTCGGCGCTCCAAGCTGCTCCAGTCGGTACAGAGTGGACAATGACGGGTTGTAGATCGGGAAAACCAGCTCGAACTCGCGGCCCTGCACTCCGCCCGTGCAGGCAATGATCATGTCGGTCGCGCGGTTACCCTCCCCCTCATCACCGATGGTGACGGGCTGACACCCGGCAGGAGGCAGCAGATGCGGCCGATTGTCCATCGTCACACTATCCGGCGCGCGCACTCTCAGGGCGAAGCGATCGCCCGGCAGCTCACGGATCAGGACCGAAACCGGGCGCGCATCATGGGCCTTTGCGGGAATGACCGACAGGCTGGCAGCCATGCAGGCCAGCAGGCACAGCAAGACCCGCAGCACCGCCCGCTGCATCAGGAGTCCCCATTACCGGCAAGGCTCTCGATCGACGGCACGCCGACATAGCGCAGTTCATACTGGTCCACGAGCTCGTCCAGCAGCGCTTCCCTGGTGCTTGTGCGGCGCTCCTCCTGCACGGCGGCAAGCACCTGTTCGCGCACTTCGGAGAAGTCCGGCTCCCGCGCCTGCGTGCGGTCGGTGAACAGGATCAGGTGAAGGCCGTAATTGCCCGCAAACGGCCCCTGCCAGTTCTCACCCGGCTGCAAGGCTGCAAGCCTGGCCGCGAATTGAGGCCCCAGCTCATTGGCTATCGGCCCAAGGAACTGGCGCACATAATTGCGCTGATAGGGGAACCGGTCACCATAGGCGGGGGCATCGTTGAAGCCCGCATGGGCAGAGCGCAACCGGGCCAGCAGGCGCCGCGCCTCGGCTTCCATTCCGCCGGGATGGTCCTTCTCCGCATCGACAAACACATGGGTGAAGGTGAACTCTGCATCCTGCCGGAAGTCATCCATGTGCGCCTCGAAATAGGTGCGCAGTTCCTGTTCGGTGGGCGGCCGGGGATTGAGATCGGCACCGGCGACGAGATATTCGATCTTCTGCACCATGCGCCGCCTGATGACATAGTCGTTCTTGTCCAGACCCAGCGCACTCGCCTCGCGGGCCATCGCCTCCTCACGCACGTAGCTGCGCGCCAGCTCGGCCAGCTGCTCGTCCGACATGGAGTCATATTGCGCCGTGAAAAAGCCCGGCTCGAATGCCGAGGAGCGGTATTGCAGGAAATTCGTCAACGCCTCGCGATCGACGGTGATCACGCGTGAATCCGCATCCAGCACGTCCCGCTCCGTCACCAGTGAATAGGCCGCAAACAGCAAGCCGCCCAGCAACACGAAATGGGTAAGCGGCTCCTTGAGGAGCAGTCGCAGGAGGTTCATTTAACGGACCGGCGTATACCAGATGGGCGAAGAGTAAGCGCGTTCCTGGATGGTGGCCGGCTGGCCCGTCTGCGCCACATCGATGCCCAGCGCGATCGCATCCAGCAGCGAATGGCGCGGCGTGGGGATTTCCAGCACGCGAACATAGTAGAATGCCGCCTGATCGGCCTTGAAATCCGGATCGGTCCACACGGTGGCGAGCTGCACTGCACCGATGGAATTGGTGTAAAGGCCCGTTTCCAGATCGACGGTGTTTCCCACGGCGGGAAGATGACCGGCGCGATCCTTCTGCCTGCCATCGGACCATGCCACGTCATAAATGCGCTCATGCGCTTCGCCGTCATCGTCGATCCAGCCCTTGACCACCTGCACCCGGTCAAGATTGCCGCTGAGCGGGTCCTTGACCGCGTGGATCAACAGTTCCGGCGCTCTTCCCGCAGGTGCAGCCGTCAGGTCCCCGCCCATCGGTATGCCGCGCGCATAGCCGACCGCGGCAATATCGCGCGCATCGGCATCGGCGGCGGTGAAATTGAAGCCGCCGAACATCCGCAGCGCAATGCGCGGTCCGGTGGTGGCATAGACTTCCTTGCGCCGCAGGGCAGCAAAGATGCCAGCGCGCGTGTTCTCCTCCGCCCAGGCGGCCACCCGGCCCGATGCGCCCATTTCCCATGCCGGGAAAATGACCGGACGCGGTCCGATGACATGCTGGCTGAGCGGGATATCAGACACCAGCTTGCCGTAGAAATCGTTCTCCTGCACCGAACTGAGACCGGTGTGGCTGTCGGTCGAACCGATCATGCCGAAATTGTAGGGATTGACCCCGGTGCGGTCCTGGATCTGCAGGCCGCGCAGCAGGGCGGACCGGGCGTAATCGCCTTCATCCGCCGGGGTCGGCGTGCCGATCAGCAATTTGCGGCGGATTTCAAAATCGGCAAATTCGTCATTGGTGGCGATCTCCGGATGGACTTCGGACGTGCCCTTGGCCTGGGTCACTTCCACCAATGGCTCCCAGCTTTGCCGGGCGCGGGCATAGGCGGCCGAAATCGGCTGCCCGTCGCTGTCGGTCATCTGGAACATCAAACCGCCGGAAATATTCGAATTATGCGGGATGGCGAGGAAGTCGACACCGGTTCGCTCGCGAGTTGCGGACATCCATGCCCACAGGTCCTCCGGACGCTGGCTGTCCTGGCTGCTGTAGGGGATGAAGCTGGCCGCACCTTCGGCATCGGTATTGGCCACCACCACGCGGTGCAGGTTCTTGCCGCCATCGACAACAGAGGACCATTCCCAGCCGAACATGGTAGTGAAGGTGCCGGGGATGTAATTGCGCTCAGCCGCCTCGATCTCCACGCTCCAGGCCGTGCTGCGCACCGCATCGGAATAGACCTGGCTCATCATTTCCTGCAATTCGGGCGCAGGCGGGCCAGCCATGCCCGCGGTGGTCACGCTCATCGCACCGCCACGGCCCGGATCGCGCACATGGGCTGCCATCGCGCGCCGCCCCCAGGGGGTTGCCAGCAAGGTCTCATCCGCGCGGTTGAGCAGGGTGAACAGGCCCATCATCTCCGCATGGTCGGTGACCGCCATGAAATCCAGCGGGCGACGAATCTGGATCTTGCGATCAAGGCCCGGCTGCTGGATCGGAATGCCGCGCGCATAGCGATAGGCCATGTCCGGCGTGACGGTGGTATTGGCGGTTATATAGGCATCGAGCGAGTGATTGGTGTGCAGGTGCAGCTCACCCCAGAACAGCTGGGTTGCACTGGGCCCGTTACCCTGCGCAACCGATTGCGCGAGAGGCACCATGGCCAGCGAAAAAACCGCCGCTCCGCCCAGCACCAGCTGACGGATACTCATTCGCGCTCGCTCCGGACCGTTCGCACTCATCGGTCGCACTCCCCCCTTGGACATACATCGCTCTCCACCACGTGGGCAGGATGATGATGGGTACAGGCCTTGTCAATGCGGGCCGGTGCTATTGAAGCTGCGTCAATCGGTCACTGGAATCGATTGATGCAGGATGGCGAGCGTTCCGCTGTCAGCGCCCTACCGCAACATAGCGCAGGCCCTGCTTCTCCACATCCGTACGGCTGTAAAGATTGCGCAGGTCCACCAGCAGCGGATCGTTGAGCACTTCGCGGGCGCGGACAAGGTCCAGCGCGCGGAAGGCATCCCATTCGGTGACGATAACAGCCGCATCGGCGCCGGTCATCGCGTCATAGGAATTCTCGCAATAGGTCAGGCCCTCGATCACGGCCCTGGATGTTTCCATGCCTTCGGGATCATAGGCGCGCACGGTGATGCCCGCCTCCTGCAATGCCTTGGCGATATCGATGGCGGGCGAATCGCGCATGTCATCGGTATTGGCCTTGAAGGTCAGCCCCAGCAGCGCCACGGTCTTGCCCGCAACATCGCCGCCCATGGCATCGATCACCTTTTGCCCCATGGCCATCTTGCGCCGGTTGTTCACGTCCACCACCGACTGCACGATCTGCAAGACAGCGCCATATTGCTGGCCCGTCTGGAGCAGTGCCAGCGTGTCCTTGGGGAAACATGATCCGCCATAGCCCGGCCCCGGCTGGAGGAAGCGCGAACCGATGCGGCTGTCCAGACCGATGCCCTTGGCGACATCGCTCACATCGGCGTCCACCTTCTCGCACAAATCGGCGATTTCGTTAATGAAGCTGATCTTGGTCGCGAGGAAGGCGTTGGCGGCATATTTGGTCAGCTCCGCTGCGCGCCTGCTCATCGAAAGGATTGGCGATTCATTGCGGGTGAGCGGGCGATAAATCTCCTGCAACACCTGCTCGGCATGGTCATCGTTGACACCGATCACCACCCGGTCCGGATGCTTGAAATCGTCGATTGCCGCACCTTCGCGCAGGAATTCGGGGTTGGAAGCTACGGAAAACTTCAGGCCCGGGCTTGTCTCTGCAATGATCCGCTCAACCTCGTCACCCGTGCCGACAGGAACGGTGGATTTGTCCACCACCACGGCGCCATCGCGCAGCAGCGGGGCCATTTCCGCAGCAGCTGCATAGACATAGGACAGATCGGCATGACCATCGCCGCGGCGGGAAGGCGTGCCCACTGCAATGAACACCGCATCGGCGTGTGGCAGGACTTCGGCGATATCCAGCGTGAAGCTGAGCCGGCCAGCCTCGACATTGGCTTCCACCAGCGCATCGAGCCCCGGCTCGAAAATTGGAATACGGCCATCGAGCAGCGCGTCGATCTTGGACTTGTCCTTGTCCACGCAGGTGACATGATGCCCGAAATCGGCAAAGCAGGCACCTGAAACAAGGCCGACATAGCCCGTCCCGATCATAACGATACGCATCCATGAATCCCTATTTTGTGATGGGCGTCCAATGCCCTTATGCGGTTTTCGAAAGTCCTGGCCGGTCCTAGTCGAAGCGTTGGAGAGGAGGCAAGTGTCAGCCCCGTCCGCGATAGGAAGGCACACCCTGATCGGGCAGCCACAGGGCTTCGGGCGGTTTCCCGCTTTGCCAGAAAACGTCGATCGGAATGCCGCCGCGCGGATACCAATAGCCGCCGATCCGCAGCCATTGCGGCTGCATTTCTTCGAACAACCGCTGGCCGATGCCCACGGTCACATCCTCATGAAAGCCATTATGGTTGCGAAAAGCTCCCAGGAACAGCTTGAGGCTCTTGGATTCCACGATCGTGTCCCCCGGCGCATAATCGATCACCAGATGGGCAAAATCGGGCTGGCCGGTCACCGGGCACAGCGATGTGAATTCAGGCGCGGCAAAGCGCACAAGATACAAAGATCCGGCGCGCGGATTGGGCACATAATCCAGCACCGCTTCATCGGGTGATGCCGGGAGCGCGCTGTGCTGCCCCAGATGCAGCGGGGCGGACGAAGATACATCCTTGGTCATGGCCCGCCTGATGCCGCTTTCACACCGGCGTTACAAGTCATAGGTTTTTGCGCCCTGACGCTGCGACACATTTACCTGAGCGCAGCCATGTTCTACGCCGTGCACATGGATAGTCTCGTCTCAACCCAATGGCTCGCACGCGAGCTTGGCTCACCCGATCTGGTCATTCTGGATGCATCGACCCATCTGCCCGATGCCGGGCGCGATCCCGCCGCGGATTTCGCCAAGGAGCATATTCCCGGCGCGCGCTTTCTGGATCTGGCCAGCCTGTTCGATCCGGAATCGCCCGTGCCCGGCGCAGTCCCCACACCGCAGCAATTCGCCGCGCGCATGGCAAAGCTGGGCATCAGCAATGACCAGCGACTGGTCATCTATGACGATTCCTATGTCAAAACCTCGGCGCGCGCATGGTTCATCTGCCGCCTGAACGGCGTGAAGCAGGTTGCCGTGCTGGACGGCGGGCTGGGCAAATGGCGCAGCGAAGGCCGCCCGCTGGAAAGCGGCGATGTCACCAGCGCTCCCGGCGATTATGCGCCCACCCCGGCTGGCACGGACCGCCTGCGCACCAAGGCGCAGGTGCTGGCCAATATCGACAGCGGGGCAGAACAGCTGGTGGATGCGCGCGGCGCCAAGAGATTTACGGGTGAGGAAGGCGATTTCCGCCCCAATATCGCCAGCGGCCACATCCCCGGATCGCGCAATGTGGTGTTCGATCAGGTGCTCAACCCAGACGGAACATACAAGGACCCGGCGGCTATTGAAGCGGCCTTCAAGGCGGCAGGCGTGGACCTGACCTCCCCCATCGTCACCACCTGTGGCGGCGGAGTGACGGCATCGGTGCTGCTGTTCGCGCTGCATCTTGCCGGCAAGGACGATGTTGCCCTGTATGACGGCAGCTGGAGCGAATGGGGCGCCGATCCCGCCCTGCCCAAGGAAATGGGCGAGGCTGTGTGAAAGAAGGCGGCAAGGGGAAAAGCCGTGGGCCGGCAACCAGGGCCGTAGAGGCCGGCCGCCGCAAGCAATGGACAGGCGCGGTGGTCAATCCGCCGATCTGGCGGGCCAGCACGCATCTTTATGCCGACAGCGCAGACCTGGCCGCAGGCCGTCCCGATGAAGACGGGCATTTCTATTACGGTCGCCGCGGATCACCCACGCAATGGGCGCTGGCCGATGCGCTGACGCAGCTTGAGCCGGGAGCGGCAGGAACCGTGCTCTATCCCAGCGGCGTCTCCGCCATTTCCGGCGCGCTGCTGGCGGTGCTTCGTGCAGGCGATGTGCTGCTGGTGACTGACAATGCCTATGAGCCAAGCCGCATGATGGCGCGCGCCGTGCTGGCCGATTGCGGCATTGAGACGCGTTTTTTCGATCCACTCGATACCGCAGGCTTCGCCGGCCAGTTTTGTGATCGGACCAAAGCCGTGCTGTTCGAATGTCCGGGCAGCCTGACCATGGAAGTGGGCGATGTCCCCGCCATGGCCGCCACCGCGCGGGAAAAGGGCGCGGTCAGCCTGATCGACAACACCTGGGCATCCGCACTGGGCTTTCCCGCGCTGGAGCGCGGCTGCGATATTTCCATCATGAGCCTGACCAAGCACGTTGGCGGCCATTCGGACCTGATGATGGGTTCTGCTTCTGCGGACGAGAAATTCTATCGCAAGCTGCGGCACAAGAGCCAGGCACTGGGCGTGGTGGTCTCTCCCGATGATGCAGCCCTGGCGCTGCGCGGCCTGCGAACCATGCCGCTGCGGCTGGAACGCAGCACGGCCAGTGCACTGCAAATCGCCCGCTGGCTGACAGACCAGCAGCAAGTGGCGCATGTGCTGTGCCCGCTGCTGCCCGGCGCGCCCGGCCATGCACTGTGGCAACGCGACTTCACCGGCGGCTGCGGCCTGTTCAGCTTTGTGCTGCGCGGTGCCAGCCCGGCCCAAAGCGCCGCCTTCATCGATGCGCTGGAGCTGTTCGGCATCGGTTACAGCTGGGGCGGATTTGAAAGCCTGGCCATCCCCTTTGACCCCAGCCGCGCGCGCAGCGAAACACCGTGGCCCCCTGCCGGGTGGCAACAGGAGGACAGACATGGCATTAGATTGTCCATCGGCCTGGAGGATCCTGCTGATTTAATTCAGGATCTGCACCAGGCCCTTGATGCAATGGGAAAATTATGAGCCAGATAAGCCAGCCGCAACCATCCTCCACGGGAGAAGAAGTCGTCGCCGGAGCCGAGGCGCTGAAAGACGCTGTCGCCGAAAAGAGCGGCACTTTTGCCGAAATCGTTCACCAGCTCGATGCATGGGGCTTCACCTTCGCCGATACGCGCTTTTCGATCTGGACAGCGCTGGTGGTGGTGCTGGTTGTGGTCGGCATTCTGCTCTTCGCGCGGCTGTTCACGAAATTTGCCCACAGCCTGCTGCGGCGCGCGACCAAGCTCGACCCGTCGCAGCGACTGCTGGCGGAAAAGCTGCTGAGCGTTGCCGTCTGGGCCATCGCCATCATGATCGGCATAGACATGCTGGGTATCGATCTTACCGCTCTGGCGGTGTTCTCGGGCGCATTCGGCCTCGCCATCGGTTTTGGCCTGCAGAAGACGTTCGGCAATCTGATCGCCGGGATCATCCTGTTGATGGACCGGTCGATCAAGCCGGGGGACGTGATCGCCATTGCCGATCAGGCGGGCAACGAGACGTTCGGCCAGATCCGCAAGATCGGCATTCGCGCCGTGTCCGTGACCACGAGGGATGAGCGTGAATATCTGATTCCCAATGAAAACCTGATGATCAATCAGGTGGAAAACTGGTCCTACTCCTCGCGCCAGGTACGCATGCAGGTGAGCGTTGGCGTGTCCTACGGCTGCGACATGAACAAGGCCGAGCAACTGATGCTGGAGGCCGCCCGAAGCGTGGACCGCGTGCTCAAGAATCCGCCGCCCAGCGTGTGGATGAGCGAATATGGCGACAGCTCGGTCAATTTCGTGATCCACTGCTGGATCGATGATCCGGAGGAAGGCGTGGGCAATGTCCGCTCTGCCGTGCTCAAGCGATTGTGGGACCTGTTCCAGGAAAACGACATCGAGATCCCCTTCCCTCAGCGCGATCTCAACCTGCGCGACAACGCCCAGTTCCAGCAATTGGTGGCAGCAATTTCGCAGCGGATGGACAAGCGCGAACAGGCCGACTGAAAGCCGTACTTGAGGGGGCGGTAAAGTTCACCTTAGCCCCGCAACACTCATTCTCACTGGCCTGAAAAGGCCACTGGCATCATTTAGCCGCCATGGAAAACCATGGCACGATCTATCTCGTCGGCGCAGGTCCGGGTTCAGCGGACCTGCTGACCGTGCGCGCAGCCAGGCTGATCGGGTCTGCCCGGCTGATCGTGCATGACGGGCTGGTCGATCCTGAAATACTGCAGTTGGCGCGTCCCGATGCCCGGCTGATCAGCGTCGCAAAGCAGCGCGCGCGCCACACCATGGCGCAGGAAGACATCTGCGCCCTGCTCGTTCGCGAGGCGCTGGCGGGGCATGATGTGGTCCGGCTGAAAGGCGGCGATCCGTTCATTTTCGGGCGCGGCGGCGAAGAGGCAGAGGCTGCCAATGCCGCCGGTGTCCGCGTGGAAGTGGTCCCCGGCATCAGCGCCGCCAATGGTGCAGCAGCCGCAGCGCAGATACCGCTGACCCACCGCGATCATTCCTCCATCGTCACCTTCGTGGCCGGGCAGTGCAAGGGCCTGACCGAGCAGAACTGGGCCGGTCTGGCCGGACAGGGCCGCACGCTGGTGATCTACATGGGGGTCAAGACCGCACCGCAGATTGCCGAGAAACTGATGGCGGACGGGCTTGCCCCGGACATGCCGCTCGCGGTGATCGAGAATGGCGCGCGCGCCAACATGCGCGTGCTGCGCGGACCACTCGCCGCCCTGCCCGATCTGGTGGAACGTGAACGGGTGAAAAGCCCCGCGCTGATCGTGATCGGCGAAGTGACCGCAGAAGTGACCGCTCAACTCATTGAAAAAGCGGCAATACAGACAATTGGAGTGATGCAGCAGTGAATATCCTGACCGGAAACGACCTGAAGACCGGTGCTGTCGTATGGTGGGATGGCCAGAACTGGTCACTCCATGTGGAAGACGCGGTCGATGTCGGCGATCAGGGTGAGGCGATCCTTGCCCGCGAGGAAGCCGCGCGCCGGGTCAATGCATCCTATGCAATTGCCGCCGAAGCCACGCCGGAAGGCCCCCGCCCCGCCCATATCAAGGACCGCGTGCGCGCACTTGGCCCGACCGTGCGCCCCGACCTGACCCTCAAACCCGATGACGCTGCGGCCATCGCAAAGGTGATCTGATGTATCTGTACGACCAATATGACCAGGCGATGGTCGATGCCCGCGTGGCCGAATTTCGCGATCAGGCGCAGCGCCGCATTGAAGGCAAGCTGACCGAAGACCAGTTCAAGCCGCTGCGACTGATGAACGGCCTCTATCTGCAACTGCATGCCTATATGCTGCGCGTGGCGGTGCCCTATGGCACGCTGAGCGGTGCGCAGATGCACGCGCTGGCCGACATCGCCGACAAGTATGATCGCGGCTATGGCCATTTCACCACCCGCCAGAACATCCAGTACAACTGGATCAAGCTGGAGGATGCCGGTGACATTCTGGCGGACCTCGCCAAGGTGGAAATGCACGCCATCCAGACCAGCGGCAATTGCATCCGCAACATCAGCTCGGACCATTTTGCAGGGGCTGCGGCGGATGAAGTGGTCGATCCGCGCCCCTATGCGGAGATCCTGCGCCAGTGGTCCAGCTTCCACCCTGAATTCAGCTATCTGCCGCGCAAGTTCAAGATCGCGGTGATCGCCAGCGAAAGCGATCGCGCGGCCATGAAGCTGCACGATATCGGCATCCAGATCGTGAAGAATGACGCAGGCGAGCTGGGCGCGAAGTTCTTTGTCGGCGGCGGCATGGGCCGCACCCCGATGATCGCCCCGTGCATCCGCGAATGGGTCGATCTGGACCAGCTGGTCACCTATTGCGAGGCCTGCCTGCGGGTCTACAACCGCTATGGCCGGCGCGACAACAAGTACAAGGCGCGCATCAAGATCCTGGTCCATGAAATGGGCGCGCAGGAATATGCGCGGCAGGTGGAGGGCGAATTCGCCCACCTGCTGGAACAGGGCATCGAACCGCCCTTTGCCGAGCTGGAGCGCATCCGCACCTACTTCGCCGATCCCGCCTTCAAGACCGGCCTGCCGACAAGTGCCGACCGCAGCGATCCCAATTTCGCGCTGTGGATGGATCGCAATACCCATCCGCACAAGGCGCCGGGCTATGTCTCCGCCGTCATCAGCCTGAAGCCGGTGGGCGGCATTCCGGGCGATGCCACGGCGCAGCAGATGCACCTGATGGCCGATCTGGCGCGCGAGTTCAGCTTTGACGAATGCCGCGTGATGCACACGCAGAACATCGTCCTGCCGCATGTCGAAATCGGTCGCCTGCATGATCTGTGGACGGCGCTGGACGCGGCCGGTCTGGGCACGCCAAATCTCGACCAGATCGACGATATCATCGCCTGCCCCGGCCTCGATTATTGCAGCCTGGCCAATGCCCGGTCGATCCCGGTGGCGCAGAAGATTTCGCAGCGCTTTGCCGCCAATGGCAAGGGCGATGAGCTGGGCCAGCTGAAGCTGAAGATCTCCGGCTGCATCAACGCCTGCGGGCATCATCACGCGGGCCACATCGGCATTCTCGGCGTCGACAAGAAGGGCACTGAAAACTACCAGCTGCTGCTCGGCGGGTCGGAGGCGGAGGATACCTCCATCGGCAAGATCACCGGCCCCGGCTTTGACGAGGACGGCATTGTCGATGCGGTCGAAAAGGCCACCGACGTCTATCTCGCCCAGCGCACCGAGGGGGAGCGTTTCCTCGATACCTATCGCCGGATCGGCATGGCCCCTTTCAAGGAGGCTCTTTATGACTGAGACCCTTACAAGTGAGACCGCGCAAATTCGCTTTCGCAACGATGATCCCGTCGGCGATCCCGCCGTCACGGTTGAGGCCTTCGTCGGCCAGTCCAACGCGCTGGCCGTCCGCATAGAGCCGGGCGATGACGCCCGCGACCTGCTGCCGCATCTGGGCCGCATCCGGCTGGTGGAAGTCAACTTCCCCGCCTTTGGCGACGGACGCGGCTATTCCGCATCGCGCATCCTGCGTGAGGCCGGATACACCGGCGAACTGCGCGCCGTGGGCGATGTGCTGGTGGACCAGATCGCCTATATGCAGCGCTGCGGTTTTGACAGTTTCGCCCCTGCCCAGCCGCTGGATGCAGGCGACGTGGAAGCCGCCCTTGCGCGCTTTCCCGATGTCTATCAGCCCACCACCGATGCGCGCGTGCCGATCTGGACCCTGCGCCATGGCTGAAGCCGATCCCATTGCCCGTCAGCGCGACGTGATCGACACCGCGCCTGCTTATACGCAGACCGATGCCGATCGCCTCAACCTGCGCTTCAAGGGCGTGGATGTGTCCACCATGCTGGGCCAGCTGTTCGCCGAGGGAGAGCTTGGCCGCGTGGCGGTTGTCTCCTCCTTCGGAACGGAGAGCGCGGTCCTGCTGCACCTGGTGGCCAGCGCCGATGCATCGGTGCCGGTGATCTTTGTCGATACGCTCAAGATGTTTGACGAGACGCTGGAGTACCGTGACACGCTGACCAGCCTGCTGGGCCTGACCAATTCCTCCGTCGTCACCCCTGATGCCGCCGTGCTGGCGGCGAAGGACGAGAACGGCCTGCGCTGGAGCTGGGACCCCGATGGCTGCTGCGAGATTCGCAAGGTGGAGCCGCTGGCGCGCGCCAAGTCCGGCCTCGATGCGTGGATTTCGGGCCGCAAGGCCTTCCAGTCCGTTACCCGTGAAAACCTGCCGCGTTTCGAAGTTGAGGACGGCCGGCTCAAGATCAACCCGCTGGGTGACTGGACCAAGGACGATCTGGAAGCCTACTTCGACCTGCACGATCTGCCGCGCCACCCGCTGGAGGCTCAAGGCTATCTTTCGGTCGGTTGCGCGCCGTGCACCAGCACCGTGAAACCGGGCGAGGACCCGCGTGCCGGACGCTGGCGCGGATGGGACAAGACCGAATGCGGCATCCACGTTCCCGGCGCCTCGCAGGACGGCGATGAGGGCGATCTGCCCCCCGGCTACGAACCCGCTTTCTGAGTCGATTCACCTGAAAATTCAGTCACGTGCAAAAAGCGCAATGGCTGGTGCAGTAATCGCGTTTGTGTGATGGGCCGCGCCCGCACATAGAGGGGGTGCCTTTCAGGCATCCTCTCCCAAAAACTTCCAGCCCGGCCGTTCATTCGGTCGGGCTTTTTTGTTGGTGTTTGGGGGTGGCGGCTCAGGACTGGCGGCTCAGGCGCGTTCAAGCAGGCCGAAGGCGACCAGCGTTTCCACCGTGTCACGCAAATCTTCCGCATCCTCCACGCTGAAATCGCTGATCGCCAGATTTCCGGCAGCCAGTCGCTCAGCCAGTTGCGGTGCGAGGTCCGGCTTCAGGGTGATGGCGGACCCCGCCAGCGTCACCTGCGGCTCTTCGCCCTCCAGCTCCATCGAATAGAGAATGCCCTCACGTACGCGGAACCTGTCATCCGCCGCGATGCCGGCAGCGAGCGTATTGAGTGCACCGCGCACGCGCGTGCCCTGGTCCATGATGAAATTGCTGCCGAATACCGAGAGCGTCGCTTCAAAATTCGCCTTGTCGCGTAGCTGGTCCACCAGCGAGCGGAAAATCGCCTCGTTCGCGGCGCGTTCGCCCTCGTTGAAATAGAGCGTTCGCGGCAGCGAGTGGCGCATTTCAGGGATGCGCAGGCTGGCCTCCGCCACCGCCTCCAGCATGAATTCCGCCCAGGTCTGAACAATGATGCCCACGGTGATGTGCAGGCTGACCTCGTCCCCTTCATTGGGTGCCCGGTGCGCCATGCCGCGCGGGACATACAGGCACTCTCCGGGATTGAGCGTGAAGCTTTCCCGCAGTTCACCCACATCGTCACGCTCGCGGCGGAAGCCCTCGCCCTTGAACGGCAATTGCTCGCGGTTGCCGTAGATTTCCCATTTCTTGGAACCCGACACCTGGATCACGAACACGTCATGGTCATCGTAATGGATGCCGAAACCATGCGCATTGCTGGGCGTGAGATAGATATTGGTCTGTATCCGCGCGCCAAATTCCCGCTCCAGCGCAAGGCAGAATGTGTACAGCTTGCCATCGGCAAAGTGCAGCTGCGGCAGGACGATAGTGGCCCCATTGCGGAAGTTATCGAGCACGCTGCCGCGATCGATCACGCCATTGGCAAAAGTATACTCCTCTGCCGGCAGACCCTGCCCGGACTTGGCCATGGTCAGCGATGTTGGCGGCAGTTCGGAATCGGAAATGATCTCGTCAATCCGGTCGATGCTCAGCAAATCCTGCACGGCGGCAACCGGGCCGGGCGTGCGGTAATATTCCCGCTCATACCAGGAATCGAAGAATTCCTGAGGGCTCAATGGAGCTATCAGGCTCTCAAGCGGACTCTCCTGCGGCCCCCGGGCCGTTACCGATTTCATCTATCCACAATGTCCCAAGGCGCCCGAACAGGCGGCACTACACACAATCAACCAATGGGCTGGAGCCAATGAGTTGCCAGCGAATGCGTTGGTGTTGCGGCCTCAGCGGCCGGTGCCACGACCCCGGCCATAACGGGCAGAATCCGAATCATCGCCATCGGTCAGGCCGCTACGGCCATAACCGGAACGATCATTCGAATCGCTATCGGTGTAGCCGGTGCCGCTGCCGCGACCACGACCCGGTGAATCCGAATTGGTGCCCGAATCGCTGTCCGTCAGGCCGGATGACCGCCCGCCGCCGCCACCGCGGCCATAATTGGCGCGATCGTTGGAATCGGCATCGGTATAGCCGGTGCCGCCGCCGCCACGGCCATAGCTGGCGCGGTCATTCGAATCGGCGTCAGTATAGCCAGTGCGGCCGTGCGAAGCGCTGTCATTGGGATCGGAGTCGGTCGTGCCGGTGCGGCCATAGCCGGATCGGTCATTGGGATCGGAATCCGTGCGCCCGGTGTTTTGCGCCTTGGCTGGTGAGGTTATCATCGTGCTGGCAGCAGCACCGGTGACCAGTGCAACAAAGGAGCGGCGCGATACCCGGCTGGTTTTTTTCGGCATTCTTCTTCCCCCGATATTCTGCCCGACATGCCATTTCAGCCAGGTAGAACGTGACCCTCACATCTCCCATAGCACTATAAGCACAATTCGCGAAAGATGGATGAAATTTTATGATAGGTTTGCGCCATTGCGAGAAAGTTTGCAGCGGCGACAATGACATCCATCAGGCAGGAAATTACAGCCAGCCCTTGTCCCGGTACCATTGCCCGGTAGCCGCAAGACCACGCTGCGTTGCCACCTGCGCCTGCCACAATTCGGGCGGAACGCGCTTGTCCTGGCTGCTGACCCAATCAGGATGGATCATGTAGCGGGCCCGGTCGAGTGTCAGCTTGGCCTTTCCGCCGCGAACCATGCGGTCAAGCCGGGCGGCTGCCAGCACGGCCCAGGGCGGGAGCTGCGGGGTCCAGACCCTGCGGCCCATCGCCGCCCCGATGGAGCGGGCAAGATCGGTGTGGCTCCAGCCGCCTTCGCGCCCATCGTCAGGCTCAAACATGCGGTTCAATGTGGCGGGCGTTCCCTCCACCAGATCCAGCAGCAGGCGGGCAAGATCCTCGACATGGATGATAGACGCGCGGCCGTTGCCGGGCATTGGCACCACGCCGAATTTGGCGGCGCGGAACAGATCGAGCATCTCGGTATCGCGCGGGCCGTAAATCGCCGGGGGCCGGATGATCGTCCAGTCCAGGCCGCTGACCTGCACTGCCTCCTCCGCCAGCCGCTTTGACCGGCCATAATCGGACAATGCCGGCTCGCGCGCGGACAGCGAGGACACGAACAGCATGCGCTGCGCCTGCACGCCCCTGGCTGCGGTCAGGAGGTTTTGCGTCCCCGCCACATTCCCATGTTCGAAACCTGCGGCATCGGGCGCATTGACCACGCCGGCAATGTGCAGCACGGCGCGCGCACCGTCCACCAGGCGGGAGAGGGCAGCCTTGTCTTCCAGATCGCCGCCGACCCATTCCACCAGATCGCGCGGTTCCTGCTGCTTGCGGGTCAGCGCGCGTACCGCCAGCCCCCGCCGGCGCGCTTCATCGAGCACGCTCTGGCCGACAAACCCGGTGCCGCCGGTGATGGCGATGGTCACAGCAATACCAGCTGATCGCGGTGGATCACTGCAGAGCGCGGGGAATACCCCAGCAGCGCCTGCAACTCCTCGCTTCGATAGCCCTTGATGCGGGCAATTTCGTCAGCATCATATTCGACCAGGCCCTGCCCCAGCGCCCGTCCCTGTGCATCGCGCACCGCAACCGGATCGCCCCGGCGAAAATCGCCTTCGATCAGGGTAATGCCAGTCGCCAGCAGGCTTCCGCCCTTGGCCAGCGCCTTGGCGCAACCGGTATCGACAACCAGCACGCCCTTCATCCGCTGACGGCCGCCCAGCCATGACTTGAGCGCGCCATCGTTGCGGCGCGGCAGGAACAGCGTCCCCCGATCATGCTGGAATGCCCGCTCAAACGGTCGCACATGCGTGCCGTTGATGATCGCCAGCACAATGCCCGCACGCTCGGCAATTTCGGCTGCCTGCAGCTTGGATGTCATGCCGCCCGATCCAAGCCCGGAGCTGGAGCCGCCGGTGGCCATGTCGTGAATGTCCCGTGTCACCCCTTCGACCAGCGGCAGCATGCGCGCATCCGGATCGGCGGGGTCGCGATCATACAGGCCATCGATATCGGACAGCAGGACCACGGCATCGGCACGCGCGGCCTGCGCGGCGCGCGCGGCCAGCCGGTCATTGTCGCCAAAGCGGATTTCCTCGGTAGCGACCGAGTCATTCTCATTGATGACCGGCACCGCGCCCGCCTGCAGCAACTTGCCGATGGTGGCAGCGGCATTGAGATAACGGCGGCGATCGTCGAGGTCTTCCAGCGTCACCAGCAATTGTGCCGCTGTCAGCCCGCATTTGCCCAGCAATTGCGACCACAGGCCTGCCAGCGCGATCTGCCCCACGGCTGCGGCGGCCTGCGCATCGGCCAGATTGGAGCGGCCTCCCCGGGCCAGCCCCAGCTTTGCCGCACCCAGCGCAATTGCCCCGGAACTGACGACGATGACCTGCTGGCCGCGCTTTCGCGCCTGGGCAATTTCCTCACACAGCGCCTCCAGCCAGGCACGGTTGGGCTGGCCGTCCTTGCCCACAAGCAGGGCCGAGCCAACCTTCACCACGAGGCGCGGTGTCTTGGCAGGATCGGCGAGGTCGGCAAGGCGCGTGATAGTCATGCTGCTTCGCTTAGCGAAAGGTGAGCCGCAGGCAAATGGCCCAGCGTCAGCCCAGTGGTGACCAGGGCTGTTCCTCGGGCTCCTCCTCGCCAACTTCGGCAGGCAGGCGACCGGGCGTTTCAGTAGTGGTCTGCGTGGGCAGATAGCCAAGAACGGCATCAAGCAGATGGGGAATACCCGCCCCCGTGGCACCCGAAATGGGGAACACCTTTTCCGCTCCGGCAGCGATCAGTTCGGCAGAGAAGCCCTCCACCAGTTCGGCATCGGCCAGATCGGTCTTGTTGAGCGCAACCAGCCGCACCTTGTCTTCCAGCGCCGCGCCATAGGCCTCCAGCTCGCCCTCCACGATGCGCATGGCTTCGACCGGATCATCGCCCGAAATGTCGATCAGGTGGATCAGCGCGCGGCAGCGCTCAATATGGCCAAGGAAACGGTCGCCAATTCCGGCACCTTCGGCGGCGCCTTCGATCAGGCCGGGAATATCGGCGATCACGAATTCGCGGCCCTTGTGATGGACAACGCCCAGCTTGGGCACCAGCGTGGTGAAGGCGTATGCGCCCACCTTGGCACCGGCATTGGATACGGCATTGATGAAGGTGGATTTGCCGGCATTGGGCAGGCCGACCAGTCCAACGTCCGCCAGCAGCTTCAGCCGCAGCCAGACCGCCAGCTCCTGCGCCGGCTCTCCGGGCTGGTGCTGGCGCGGGGCGCGATTGGTGGATGTCTTGTAACTGGCGTTACCGCGTCCGCCCAGCCCGCCTTCCAGCAGCACCACGCGCTGACCTTCGTGGGTGAAATCCGCCAGCACGGTTTCGCGGTCCTCGTCCAGGATCTGCGTGCCCACGGGCACTTCGATCACCAGATCCTCCGCGCCCTTGCCGGTACGATCACGGCCCATGCCATGTCCGCCGCGCTTGGCCTTGAAGTGCTGGTGATAGCGAAAATCGATCAGTGTATTGAGGCCGGGAACAGCCACGAACACGACATCGCCGCCCTTTCCGCCATTGCCGCCGTCGGGGCCGCCATATTCGATGTATTTTTCACGCCGGAAGCTGACCGCGCCCGGTCCGCCCGCGCCCGATTTGATGTGAACTTTTGCCTGGTCGAGAAAATGCATTGTAACTGTTTAACCTCAAGTGCCAGCAGGACCATGCGGCCCGCCGGCTATCATCGCCGCTGATCCCTATGCAGGTGCAAGGGGCGGCTGAACGCGCGCGCTGGCGCCTTTGTGGACCCGATCTAGTCCAGTCTCCGGCCACTGTCACGGTTTCGGTGTGTGATCGGCCAGCATGGCCGGCGGCGTGCGGGCCGGTTTGCCCGCGCCCTGCGAAGGAACGCGCCTGGGAAAACTGGTGGAGCCGAGCGGGATCGAACCGCTGACCTCGTCATTGCGAACGACGCGCTCTCCCAACTGAGCTACGGCCCCGTTTGCGCCCCGGCGCAGGAAAACCTGCCTCAGGGACGGCGGCTAATAGCGAAACGCCGCGGCGCTTGGAAGGGGGAAGTTGCACCCGACCATCCCGCCAATTCCGTCCAGCCTACTCCGCCACAGCCGTGTTGGGCACAGGTTGCACCACCGGCGTCGCCACACTGCCTTCCGAGACCGGAATGACCGGTATGCCCACGCCCGTCTCCGGGTCGATCACTTCGCCCAGCAGTTCACCGGACTGACCGGCGATCAGGCTGGAGGATACACCGCCGCCCTGCGCACCGTAAACTGCCACATAACCGGGCTGCGACGCGCCATATTGCGAACCATAGCGCCGGTCCCAGTCGGCCGAGGCCATCTGATAACGCTCGTAATCGTCGAAGAACTGCTCAAACGCATTTTCGAACAAGGCCAGATTGGCCACGGCATATGCGGTCAGGTCCTCTGGCGGTGTGGTCACGAGCTGGCTGGCCAGCGTGCGCGCCACATTGCAGAAGCCATTGCGCGCAGCCGGCAGGGCGAAGTAATTGTAAACCTGCGTCAGGTCGGCCTCACGCGCCCGAATGGCGGCGCGGCTGGAATCTGCCTGCCGCCGATAGCGGCGATCAAGCTCTTCATTCACAGAGGTCAGCTCGCGCGCGAACATGCGCAGGAACAGGCCATAGGAATCGGTGATCTGAGCGTCATCAGGCCCGGTGCAATTGAGCGCAGCCACATTCCAGCCGGAGCGGAAGTGCCACACGGCCGTCTTCTCATCGATGCCGTAGTTCACGGAAAGGCGCTCACCATCCGCGCTCTTGGCAGGCACATCCATCACATAGGCCGCGCCCGCAGGCGGAATCGGGCGGTAAGGGATCGGTTCGGGTGCAATCACCACAGGCGGAGGAGGAGGAGGCGGAGGGGGCGGCGGCGGTGGCGGCGGCGTGGCACAGCCTGCCAGCAGGCTCAGGCCCAAAACCACGGCAATGGGTTTCCAGCGAATGGTCAGCATGCTCTTCCCGATTCCTCTCTCGCAGCGCCAGGGCTTTTGCATAGCCAATCGCGCCTGAATGTCTTGTGACCGACTAACTAGCTTGCGAACAACGCAAAAGAAATGCCCGGAGTGCAGCTATGCACCCCGGGCACGATGAAGTGAATCCTGATTGCGATCAGGCGAGTTATCAGTTGCGTGATGCGCCCATGAAACGCAGCAGGAACAGGAACATGTTGATGAAATCGAGGTAGAGGCTGAGCGCCCCGAGCACGACCATCTTGCCCAGCGGGTAAGATGCGGCAACACCCGGATTGGTCACCTTCAGCTGCTGGATCTGCATGTACTCGGACTTCAGGCGCTGCGTATCATAAGCGGTAAGACCCGCGAAGATCAGCACGCCAAGGAAGCTGATTGCCAGTTCCAGAGCGGTCGATCCGATGAAGATGTTGATCACCGAAGCGATAATCAGGCCAACCACACCCATGATCAGGAAGCTGCCCATGGCGGACAGGTCCTTCTTGGTGGTGTAGCCAAACAGGCTGAGACCCGCAAAAGCGCCCGCCGTGGCGAAGAACGTCGCCGCGATCGATCCGCCGGTATAGACTAGGAAGATCGAGGACAGCGAAAGGCCCATCAGCACCGCAAAGCCCCAGAACATCATCTGGAGAGTGCTGGTGGAAAACTTGTTGCGGCCAAAGCTCATCGCAAACACGATGGCCAGCGGTGACAGCATGATGATCCAGCTCAGCAGGCCGCCGGTGGTGAACACCTGCGCCGCCATCGACTGGTCCCCGCCACGCGCGAACAGCATCGCTACAATGCCCGTGAGCAATACGCCCGAGGACATGTAATTGTAGATCGAGAGCATGTGCTTGCGCAGGCCTGCGTCGAAAGTCGAGCGGCCAGCGACATCACCCGTCTGGCTCGGCGACACCCCGAAGCCCTGCCGGGTCGCACGGTCGTCGTTCCAATTTGCCATTTGATCCAAAACTCCGTTTGTCCGGCCTCACATAGCGGGCCGGAATGTGTCCAATATCGAGTGTGCGGTGGGAATTTTCAAGGGAAACCGTATGCGCTGTGGTTAACGGCGCAAAGCCGTCATTTGCGGGCTTCGCGCACCATCTGGGCGCTGCGATCACGCGCGGCCCGCAGGCATTCGGTGATCAGGCGGCTAAGCGCCTCGTCATCGTCCAGCACATCCAGCCCGGCGCGGGTTACCCCGCCCTTGCTGGCGACCATGTCTGCCAGCTTGCCCGGATCATGCGGCGATGCCGCCGCCAGCGACGCTGCGCCTTCCACCATTGCAATGGCCAGACGGCGCGCCTGATCTTCGGGCAGGCCCAGACGAGTGGCCGCACCGCCCAGCGCATCGATAAAGCGATAGACAAACGCCGGGCCGCTTCCTGCCAGCGCAGTGACAAGATCGAACTTGTCCTCACCAATCCATTCGGGCGTGCCCAGCGGGGCCATCAGGGCGATCACGCCATCGCGGCCCGCTTCATCCAGCCCTGCCTGCGCAAGCGCAACCGGCGCCTTGCCCAGAGAGACTGCCAGATTGGGCATCACCCGCACATGGGCGCGGGCCGTTGGAAAATGCTGCGCCAGAACGTCCAGTTCAACCCCCGCCAGCAGCGACAGGATCACCGTGCCGCTGCCTGCCAGAGGGGCCACCTGCGGCGCCACATCGGGCAGGTTCTGCGGTTTCACGCCCAGCAATATCGCGTCGAATTCACCCGCTTGCGGCAATTGCCTGGCAACCGGAATATCGCCCGGCGCACCATCGCGCACCGGATCGACGACGGTGAAGCCGGACGGATCACGGCCAGCCGCCAGCCAGCCTTCCAGCATGGCCCCGGCCATATTGCCGCAACCGACAAGGAGAATGGAATCGAACATGGGAATGCCCGATATCAGGCTTCGCCCGCTGCATCCACCAAAGCGGAATCCAGCGCATCGCGGGCACTCTTGTCTCCCCACAGCACAAACTGGAATGCGGGATAGAAACGGTCGCATTCGGCAACCGCGCTTTCCACCGCCAGCTGGGCGACCGAAAGCCCCAGCATGCCATCGTCACCCAGCATCAGGCCGTGGCGATAAAGCAGCACGCCGCCTTGCGTCCAGATATCGAAATGGCCGAGCCAGAGCTGTTCGTTGATCATCGCCAGCAATTCATAGGCGGCGCGCTTCTTGTCATCGGGCACGCGCACTTCGGGCAGGCACAGCAATTGCAGCACACGGTCTTCTCGACGCCAGATTCCGCGCAGCTGGTAAGTCGTCCAGCTTCCCTGAATTTCTCCGCAAATTTCGTCATCATTGACGAATTCGCAGGGCCATCCATGCGCCTCGAACAGCGCCGCCAGCATCTCTACCGGGGCGGCATCTTCGGCTTCTTGCATCGGCTCACGCCCGGTGTTCATACAACTGGGATCCCGTTCTCGGATTGCTCTGCCAGTCAAATCGCGCGCCGGGCGAATAAGCGCAATGGGGGAGCCATGACGTCATCGGGGAGAACTCGACAAGGCTGTTGGCAAGGTGTGCAAAAATAGCTGGAGAATGGCGGGGATAGCTTGGGGACAACTGCGTATTTACGCCTAGTTGAGCGCGGTTACTTCCTCCCCTTCGGCGCTGGTGAACCGAAACGCATCAACACCGGCGTTGCCCAGTGCGGTAACGAACTCCTGCGCCGCGCGGGCAGAATCGAAAGGCCCGGTCAGCAGCCTGTTGGTCTGATTCCAGCGCGCGCGATAGGCCGACCGGTTGTCCAGCAGGCCATCGGCATTGCGCACCAGACGGCGCCAGTCAAAGCGGAATGCTGCCAGATCCTGCCCGGTAGCGACCTGCACCCAGTGGCGACTGGGATGTGCGGGCGGTGGCGGCGGTTCGGGTGCCTTCTGCTCACGCACAGGTACAATGGCGGTGATATCCACCGCGCCCGGTGCAGCAACCGGTGCGGCGGCTTCCTCCTCGAGTGAGAAATCAGCAAACACATCGGCCAGGCTGACCGGCTCCTCCTCGGCCACCACGGTTGCGGCGGGAGTTGGAGAAGGAGTTGGAGTTGGAGTCGGGGCCGGTGTTGCTGCGGGTGTTGGTGCGGGATCGGCGACTGCCACAACTGCCGCCTGTGCAGGCACTTCCTCGCTGATGGAGAAGGAAGGCTGGGCCTCAGGCTCTGGCACCACCGGTTCAGCGCTTGCCAGGGCGGGCAGTTCTTCAGCAGCGCTACCCAGGGCCGCGCTACCCAGTGCCGGACCGCCGGGGATCAGCCGCGCATCGACATTGCTGGACGGTGACGATGGCAGCGGCGTGGCGGCATTGCGGGCAAGGCGCGGCTCATCACGGCCAATGTCTGCCGCCCTGGGGAACGAACCCAGATTGGCTGCAGCCGCCTGCTGTGCCGGGGTCAGCCGCTGCATATAGCGCAGGTACGGCCCCATCCGGCGCGATATGCGTGGTGGCAGCATCGTCTCGGCAATCGAGACCGCTTCATCCTCCCGGCCCAGAATCGCCAGCGCGAAGGCGCGCGTGCGATAGGCGGCAAGGTCGCGGCGCTGCAACAAGGGGAGCAGGATCGCTTCGGACGCGGCCTGATCGCCGGCAATGGCGTAGCTGAGGGCAAGGCGCCGCACCGTTTCGGCATTTTCATCGCGTGATAATGCCTGCCCATATAGTTCCTGCGCGCGGGCATTCTGACCGATCAGGTCGAACGCCAGCCCGCGATCCGCAGCATAGCCATCCAGATTTTCGCCTGCGGCCTGCGCCCGGTCGAACAGGTCGAGCGCCGCAACCGGGTCTTCCTGGCGCAGGGAAACTAGCGCCAGGCCGGATAGCACCGCACCATCATCGGGCGAAACGGCGCGCGCGCGGACAAAGAAGCCCGCAGCCGCATCCACATCGCCCAGTTCCAGTGAGGCGCGCCCTGCAGCGATGAGCGCGGGGAGCGATTCGGGTGCGCGTGAAAGACGCCGCAACGCCTCATTCAGGCGCTCCGACGCGGGATTGGGCAATTGCTGAACCACTTCCTGTGCCTGCACAGCAAACGGGGCGCAAAGACATTGGAACGCACCCACCGCGCACAGCAGCAGTGCGCGATGAGGGCGGACCCGGTTGGTTTTTACGATCATCGCTGCCGAATACACATCCCGGCCTGAACGCCGGAAAAATGACCGGCTATTGATTGTTCTGGCGGCCAAGAAAGCGGGGAATACGCATGGCCGAGCTCTGCTCTTCCTCGTCATCTTCCTCGTTCTCATCTTCCATGCCTGCGCGCGAGAGGTTGGCCATCCGTTCAAACAGCGTACTTCCACCGGCAGGGGCAGCAGCTGACGCAGCAGCCGGTTTCGGTTCTGCCGGAGCAGCCTCAGCCTGTGGAGCAGCATCATCGGGACCGCCGAAGAACCGGCGGCGCCTGTTTGCCTGAGGGTCAGGGATCGGCTGATTGGCTTCGGCCAGACGCGAGGCATCGAGCAGCAGCTCATCCTGCCCGCGCGCATCGCCCGTTTCTGCCGCACCGGCATCGCCAGTTTCAGAAGCGGGTTGCGCCTCCTGCGTCAGTTCGAACATATCATCGCTGCCTGGTGCATCACCGCCCTGATCGCCGGACCGGGCCGACATGGCCGCGAAATTCTCGGTCACGGAACCGGTGAAGCCATCGTCTTCGCCATCATCAGGCAAGGCACCCGCGTCGGAGGCTTCATCCTCCTCCCGCAAGGAATAGGCATCACCGTCGTCCGTTTCGGACTCGGGCAGGTCGAACGAGGCGTTCAGGCCATCATCCCGGTCATCTTCGTCGGTCGAATCCGCACCGATTTCAGCTGCGGTGGGAAGCGGCAGAACGGGCTTCTTCGGCCCGCGCGACGCACCCAGGTTGAGCGGCTGCCCGGCGGAATGCGCCTGTTCGGAGCCTTGCTCTATGCCGGTTGCCACCACGGAAACGCGGATCTTGCCATCGAGGTCGGGATTGAAGGCTGAGCCCCAGATGATGTTGGCTTCGGGATCGACCAGCTCGCGAATGTGGTTTGCAGCCTCATCCACTTCCAGCAGCTTCATGTCCTCACCGCCGATGATGGAGATGATCACGCCCTTGGCACCCTGCATCGACACGCCATCGAGCAGCGGGTTGGCAATGGCGCGTTCGGCCGCTTCCAGCGCGCGGTTGGGGCCTTCGCCTTCACCCGTGCCCATCATCGCCTTGCCCATCTCGTTCATGACGGAGCGAATATCGGCGAAATCGAGGTTGATCAGGCCCGGCATCACCATCAGATCGGTGATCGAGCGCACACCCTGCTGGAGCACTTCATCGGCCAGGATGAAAGCTTCCTTGAAGGTGGTTTCCGCCTTGGCCACCAGGAACAGGTTCTGGTTGGGAATGACGATCAGCGTATCGACGTTCTTCTGCAGCTCATCAATGCCGGCCTCGGCTGCGCGCATGCGGCGCGTGCCTTCGAACAGGAACGGCTTGGTCACCACGCCCACGGTCAGGATACCGTTGCGGCGGGCGATCTCTGCAATCACCGGCGCAGCGCCAGTGCCCGTACCGCCGCCCATGCCGGCAGCGATGAAGACCATGTTCACGCCTTCCAGCGCGCGCTCGATCTCGGCAATCGTTTCCTCTGCCGCCGCGCGGCCCACTTCCGGGCGCGAACCGGCACCCAGGCCCTGGGTAATGTCCGGGCCAAGCTGGATGCGATGTTCCGCAAGCGCGTTGTTCAGCGCCTGCGCATCTGTGTTGGCGACGATGAAATCCACGCCCTCGATCTCTGATTCGATCATGTTGGCAATGGCATTGCCGCCAGCGCCGCCAACACCGATCACGGTGATCCGGGGGCGCAGTTCTTCAACCGAGGGGGGTCCGATATTGATGCTCATCTCGATGCTCTCCTGAGGAGCCTGTACAAAAATTGATATTTCGCTTGTGCCACAAAGCGATTCCAGCCGTTAATAGGTAATAGGATGTATCCACAGCCATGCGCGCATGGCGATGTGTCTAAAAATAGTCCTTCATCGCCGACCAGACGTGCCTGACAAGCGAAAATCCGCTCACCCTTGTGGTGCTGGTGAAGCGTGAACCGACCGAACGAATATCGACCGGGTCCTCCGCAGCATACAGCACCAGCCCCGCCAGCGTGGCGAATCCGGGCACGCCATGCGCTTCGGGAAGCCCGCGCAACTGCGGTGATTTTCCAATCCGCACCGGTGTGCCCAGCACGCTTTGCGCGTAATCGGCAAGGCCTGCCAGTTCCGCACCGCCGCCGGTCAGCACAACCTGCCTGGCAGCAGATTTACTGCCGGTGAAGCCCATTTTCTCCAGCGCGCGGCCAACATCGCTCATCAATCCGTCAAGCTCGGCCGTGATGACGGAGATCAGTTCCGCGCGCGGAATTCTGCCGCGATCATCGGCGCCGCGCGCCACATGGCCGGTGCCATCGTCGTCAGGACCGGTCACGCTAATCATCTCGCGGTGATCGGACGGGCTGGCAATGGCCGAGCCTGAAACGCACTTCAGCCGCTCTGCCTGGAACCGCCTGATGCCAAAGGCAGATGCAATCGCATCGGTGATGTCGGCAGACCCGCGTGAGATGGAATGCAGCCCCACCAGCATGCCGCCGGCGTAAACGGCGACATTGGTCACTTCTCCGCCAAATTCCACCAGCGCCACACCCAGGTCGCGCTCTTCCGGCGTGAGGCAGGCATAACCGGCAGCCAGCGGCGAGGCGACAATCCCCTCCACTTCCAGATGGGCATTCTGCACTGCTTCGGTGACATTGCGCATGGGCGCGCCGTCGGCCAGCATCACGTGGATATCCACGCCCAGCCGGTCTGCATGCAGCCCCTTGGGATTGGCCACGCCGTCTGCGCCATCAAGGAAATAGCACGCGGGCTGTGCGTGCAGCACCATGCGCCCGTCCGGCTCCAGCCCCTCTCGCGCGGAGACGAGCAGGTGCTCGATATCCTCTTCCTCGATCCGCCTGCCGCCAATCTCGATCTCCACCGGACTGATGGTGGAATACAGGCCCGCCCCTGAACAGCCGATCCAGACGCTGGTGACATTGACCCCGGCCAGCTTCTCCGCCCGTTCGATCGCATCGCGCACGGCATAGGTGGCCGCCGCCATATCGGTGACATAGCCGCGCTTTATGCCCTGCGCCGCGCGGTGGCCGCTGCCCAGTACGTGCAGCTCACCGTTCTCGGTCAGGCCCGCGATCATGGCGGAAATGCGGAAAGAGCCGATGTTCACGGCGCCGATGACCTGCGTGATCCGTGGCTGGCTGGCCATCAGCTGTCCTCCTGCAAATCGAGTTCGCGATCGGCCCGTCCCGGCACGCGCAGATACATGCGCGGCGGATTGCGCATGTCGAAACCGGCCACTTCGCCGCCAATCAGGCGGTGCAGTCCGTCTGCCCGGGCAAAGCTGATCAGGGCGGCTGCGGCGCGGTCCTCCCCTTCGGGCAGGGCCAGTTGCTGATCGGTGCGGAAAGTCAGGTTCCAGCGGCGATTGCCAACCCATTCCGCGCCCACAACCTGCGGACGCAGGGCAGGCGCTGTATCGAGCAGCCGGGTCAGCGCTTCCACCTGCGACTGCGCACCTTCACCGGCAATCACCAGCATGCCCTCCGCATCGGCGGGAGAGATCGGGTCCAGTTCCACGCCGGTGGGGTCGATCAGCATCAGCCGGTCTGCCCGGCGCAGCACCGCATGCGGCTCCCGCTCGACGATATCGATCACCAGCGCATCGGGCAGTTGGCGCGAGACACGCGCATCCTTGACCCAGTCGAGCGCTTCGATCCTGCCGCGCAATTCCTCCAGATCGACCAGAGGCATGGCCAGGTCCTCATTGCCGATGGCAAGCGCATAGACTTCCATCTCGTTGAGGCGATTGGTGCCCAGCACCTCCACATGGCGAACCTTGTAACCGGCATTGGCCGCGGTCCGCGCGAACCGCTGCGAGGCGATTTCGCTGACTCCCGTGACCCGCGCCACCACCACCACCAGCGCCAGCACGAAGGCGAATATCAGGACGATGAAGAAGCGGTGCCACTGCTCTTCGGTGAAGGGCAATGCCTGCATGATCCGGTCGAGCACCGACGTGGTCTTCGCCCGTGCCTTGCGCACCTGGCCCTGGCGTCCCTGCGCCTTGGCCTGACGGCGAACCCCGGTGGCGTTGCGGCGGATTGTCTGGGCCATCAGGAGGACGCTCCCCCCGGTGACAATTTGGCGAAATGGTCCAGCGCATCCTTGATGATGATTTCCACCAGTTCAGGATAGGCAATACCGCAATGCAAGGCCTGCTCGGGCACCAGGCTGAGCGGGGTCATGCCCGGCTGGGTGTTGGTTTCCAGCAGGAACAGCCCGTCTTCCCCGCGCTCGTCATCCCAGCGGAAGTCGGATCGGCTGACACCGCGGCATCCCAGCCTGCGATGCGCCTGCAACGCATATTCGAGGCACAATTTCTCGATTTCCGGCGGAATATGCGCGGGGCATACATGCTCTGTCATGCCATCGGTATATTTCGCGGTGAAATCGTAAAAGCCGCTCTTGGGCACCAGCTCGGTCACCATCAGGGCGCGGTCACCCAGCACCGCCGTGGTCAGCTCGCGCCCGCGAATATACGGTTCTGCCAGCAGCGTTTCGAACTTCTGCCACGGCCCTTCGGCATCGCGGCGGATGGGATTGCCGCAATTGCTCTCATCCGTGATGATCGCAACACCCACGGAAGATCCTTCGTTGAGCGGCTTGAGCACATAGGGCCGCGCGATCGGATCGCCGGCATACAGGTCTTCGCTGTGCACGATGCGCCCGCCCGGCATCGGAATGCCATGCGGCACCAGCGCCTGCTTGGTCAGTTCCTTGTCGATGGCGACAACCGAAGTGGCGAGGCCCGAGTGTGTATAGGGAATGCCCATCAGGTCCATCATGCCCTGCACCGTGCCATCTTCACCCGGCACGCCGTGCAGCGCATTGAACACCACATCGGGCGCGGCCTCACGCAATCTGGCGGCTATGTCGCGGTCCAGATCGATGCGGGTGACGCGGTGGCCCAGCCCTTCAAGAGCATTGGCCACGCCATTGCCCGACATCAGCGAAACCTCGCGCTCATTGGCCCAGCCGCCCATCAGGACGACGACATGCAGGTGCGGCAGAAGGCTCATGGTCTGCCCACCCGCTGAATTTCCCATTCCAGCGCCACGCCCGTCTTTTCAGAAACGCGGCGGCGAATTTCCTCTCCCAGCCCTTCGATATCGCTGCTGGTGGCATCGCCGGTGTTGATCAGGAAATTGGCGTGTTTCTCACTCACCTGTGCGCCGCCCATCTTCAGGCCACGGCAGCCGGCCTCGTCCACCAGTTGCCATGCCTTGCGCCCGCCTGCCGCAGCAGGGTCAGGGTTCTTGAAAGTCGAACCGCCGGTTTTGGAACGCAATGGTTGCGATGCCTCGCGTTCGGCGGCGATGCGGTCCATTTCCTTGCCGATAGCCACCGGATCGCCCGGATCGCCCTGGAAACGGGCTGCCACCACAATCGCCCCATCGGGCAGTTTGGAATGACGATAGCTGTAGCCAAGGTCCTGTGCCGGGATATTCACGCATTCGCCGCCCGGCATCACCACATCGCAATCGATCAATATATCCGCCACTTCGCGCCCGTAGGCTCCGCCGTTCATGCGCACGAAACCGCCCACCGTACCGGGTATTCCGCGCAGGAACTCCAGACCGGCAATGCCCGCATCGCGCGCGGTTGATGCAACCAGAATGCCCGGCGCACCGCCGCCGCATTCGATGATATTGTCCCGCCGCACTTCCACGCTGGCAAAGGGCTTGCCCAGCCGCACCACCACGCCCGGCACCCCGCCATCGCGGATGATCAGGTTCGATCCCAGACCCAGCGCCATGACCGGCGTGCCTTCGTCCAGCCCGGACAGGAAACGGGTAAGATCGTCCAGATCGGCAGGTTCGAACAGGTAATCCGCCGCACCGCCGCTCTTGAACCACACCAGCCTGTCCAGCGGGGCATCCTTGACCAGCTTGCCGCGCACGGGTGAGGTGACGACATCGGGCTGGCCCACGTCCTCATCCGATCCCGGCGCGTTGGCGCCCAGCAGTTCATCGCCCGTTTGCGTGCGCCAGTTCATGCCGCTTTTGACCTTGCTGCCTTGATGGATGCGGCAAGTCCCGCCGCCCATTTGGTGATATCGCCCGCGCCAAGGCACACGATGATGTCTCCTGTCTCGATTATTCCGGCGAGTTCGCTCGCCAGTTCCTCTGGCCCGGCGATCTCGCTGGCATTGCGATGGCCGCGCGCCTTGAGGCCAGCGACAAGGGCGGTGCTGTCCGCCCCGGCGATCGGCTGTTCGCCCGCAGCATAGACGGGCGCGGCAAAGACGATATCGGCATCGGCAAAGGCGCCCTGGAACTCTGCCAGCAGATCGCGCAGCCTGGTATAGCGATGCGGCTGGGCGACCGCGATCACCCGCCCCTTTGCCGCTTCGCGCGCAGCCGAGAGGACCGCGCGGATTTCAACCGGGTGATGGGCATAGTCGTCGATCACGCGAACACCGTCCACCTCGCCCACCAGCGTGAAGCGCCTGCGCACTCCGCCAAACCGGGCAAAGCCAGTGCGGATGGTGTCATCGTCGCAGCCCATTTCCACCGCCACGGCAATCGCCGCCAGCGCGTTCTGGACATTGTGACGCCCGGGCATGGGCAGCACGATATTGGCGATGCGCCGTTCATTCCCGTCGCGGTCGCGCTGCACGGCATCGAAACGGGTGGAGCCGCCTTCGCTGGCGATGTTTTCCGCCCGCACGTCTGCATGAGGGGAAAAGCCATAGGTGATGACGCGGCGATCACGCACGCGGGCAATCACGTTTTGCACTTCAGGGTGGTCCACGCACAGCACAGCCGCACCATAGAAGGGCACATTCTCGATAAATTGCAGGAAGGCTTCCTTCACCGCATCGAAAGTGCCGTAATGGTCGAGGTGCTCCGGATCGATATTGGTGACGACCGCAATCGTGCCGTCCAGCCGCAGGAAGGAGCCGTCGCTCTCATCCGCCTCCACCACCATCCAGTCACTGGCACCAAGCCTGGCGTTGGAACCGTAGCTTTCGATGATCCCGCCATTGATGACCGTGGGGTCGATCCCGCCCGCATCCAGCAGCGCCGCCACCATCGATGTGGTGGTGGTCTTGCCATGCGTGCCGGCAACGGCGACGGTGCGCTTCAGGCGCATCAGCTCTGCCAGCATCTCCGCCCGGCGCACCACAGGGATGCGCGATTCCAGTGCCGCGGCAACCTCCGGATTGTCGCGCTTGACTGCGGTGGAGGTGACGACGACCGCCGCATCGCCCAGATTTTCCGCCCGCTGGCCGATCATCACGGAAATGCCGCGCGCGCGCAGCCTTTCCACGCTGGCGCTTTCGGCAATGTCGGAGCCCTGCACGTGGTAGCCCAGATTGTGCATCACCTCGGCAATGCCGGACATGCCGATGCCGCCAATGCCCACGAAATGGATCGTGCCGATATCGGTGCCGATCGCCTTCACGAGTTGCTGTCCTTTGCTGCGCCCTGCGATGCGGTGGCATTCCTGGTGGAACCGCGCGCGGTCTTTGCGCCAACGCGGATCACGTCCTGAATGGGCGTGGCGCCGAAGCTTTCAACCAGATCGGCAAGTTTTTCCGCGGCATCGGGGCGACCGCAGTTCCACGCCGCATGGGCAGCCGTGGCAAGCGTTTCGGGATGCTGCGCCATCGCCTGTATCTGCTTGGAGATATCCTTGGCCATTTTCTGGAACAGGTCGGCCTGACGGTGGCGCATGGCATTGGCCTTGGTGCCGGATGCATCATCGGGATTGGGCACGGTCGCCATCGCCTGGCGAATGGACCGCGCGCCGCCAGCCTTGACCATTTCGCGGGCATTGGCGGTCTGATGATCGTCTGTGGCAATGGGCAGCGGGATCAGGATCGCCGGACGACCCACGGCAGTCAGTTCGGCAATGGTGGATGCCCCTGCACGGCCGATAAACAGATGCGTATCGGCAAGCCGGTTCTGCATATCCTCGAAATAGGTGCCAAGCTCCGCCGGTATCGCATATTCGGCATAGCGATCCCGCACCCGTTCCAGATCTTCCGGGCGGCATTGCTGGGTAATCTGCAGGCGGCTGCGCAGCGCGGGTTGCAACATGGACAGCGCATCGGGCACCACTTCGGACAAGATCCGCGCGCCCTGGCTGCCGCCCGTCACCAGCACGCGAAACAGGCCATCGGCGGTGAAGGCGGGAAATTCCTCATCGCGCAGCGCCAGCACTTCGGGCCGCACCGGATTGCCCACCAGATGGGTCTTGGGCGCATATTTGCCCTTCAGCCGCTGCACATCGGGATAGGCGGTGGCGATGGCGCTCACCCGTCCTGACAGCAGCCGGTTGACCCGGCCCAGAACGGCATTCTGCTCGTGAATAATGGTGGGAATTCCGGCTGAACTCGCCGCCAGCAGCGCGGGCAAGGCGGGATAGCCGCCAAAGCCGATCACCGCGCTGGGCTGAAATGTCTCATACAGGCGTTTTGCCATTCCGCGCCCTTGCAACACGGCGGAAATGCCCGTCGGCCAGCGCAGCGGGTTCTTGCCGAAACGCCCCGCCGGCAGGACATGGGCGGGCAGGAAATCGGGCTTTCCGGGAATTTCCGATCCGCGCTTGTCCGTGATCAGCGCCACGTGATGGCCGCGCTTCTCCAGCTCTGCCGCCAGCGCGAAGGCAGGTGTCAGATGTCCGCCGGTACCACCTGCGGCCAGAACATAATGACAGCTAACCGAACTCATGGCCTCGTCTCTTTCTCCAGCGAGCCGCGCAGATCGAATGCTTCGCGGCTGAGATATGGGTTGCGCCTGGTAATGGTCAGCAACATGCCAATTGTGAAGCACTGGGCGATGGTAGACGATCCGCCATAACTCACCAAAGGCAAGGTCATGCCCTTGGACGGGAAAAGTTGCAGGTTGACGAGAATATTGATGAAAGCCTGCCCGCCAAACAGGGCAATCAGCCCGCTGGCGGCCAGAATGTTGAACAGCCGGTCCTCATCCATCAGCCGCACCAGAACGCGCACCACGATGGCGAGATAGAGGGCGACGATCACCATGCACGCAAGCAGGCCGAATTCCTCGCCGATGACCGAGAAGATATAATCCGTATGCGCCTCTGGCAGGTTCATCTTCTGCCTGCCCAGCCCCAGCCCGGTTCCTGTCCAGCCGCCGCCCATCAGCGTGCGGCTGGCAAGATCCACCTGGTCAAAGGCACTGCCCCCGCCAAGGAAGGAATCGATGCGGTTACGGGCGTTTTCATAGAAACTGTAGGCCAGCACGAGTCCCGCAAGGCCAACACCGGCCAGAATGCCGATGCGCTGCAGGGGCAGGCCCGCCAGCATCACCAGCACAAACCAGCTGCCCACAAACAGGATCGCTTCGCCGAAATTGGGCTGCGCCATCAGCAGGAATACGATGGTGCCGACCAGCGCCGCCGAAATGCCGATGACGGGCAGGCTGGGATCGCGGATCTTCCACGACAAGATCCACGCCAGCGTCACCGCAAAGGCCGGTTTGAGGAATTCCGAGGGCTGGAAAACGATTCCCAGATTGAGCCAGCGCGTGGCGCCGTTCTTCTCCACCCCGATCAACGGCACCAGCAACAGCATCACCAGCATCGCTGCCGACAGCAGGATGGCTTCACGCCGTGCCATATCCTGCGGCAGCAGGGACGTACCCAGCATCACGCCAAGCGCAGCCACCTGCCAGATGATGTGCCGCATGAAGAAATACAGCGGGTCCAGCGTTTGATCTGCGGTCGAAAGCCTGTCTGCACTGGCAGGAGATGCGGCCAGCACGGCAATCGTCCCCAGCGTCATCAAGGCGAGCACCAGCATCAGCAGCACGCGGTCAATCTCCCGCCACCACACCTGCAACTGGCGCTTGCGATCACGCGGGAAGCGCGCGGTCTGAGGTGCAGGCTTGCCGGGCCGGGGAATATACGGGCGCGCCGTCGTCATGCTGCGGACCTCGCGGAAAATCCGGCTTTCGCAGGATCGCTGCCGGTAAGTCCGGCCACGATTTCGCGGAACGTATCGCCGCGCACTTCATAATCGCGGAACTGGTCAAAACTGGCGCAGGCAGGCGAGAGCAGGACAACGTCGCCCGGCTTGGCCGCATCCAGTGCCCGCGTGGTGGCTTCGCACAGCATCTCGCAATTGTGCACCGGCATGTACGGAGACAGCAATTGGGTGAACAGCACGCCCGCCTCGCCAATAGTGTAGGCGGCGACGACATTGCCGAAGAACGGTATGCATTCGTCCAGATTGTCCGCCTTGGGCAATCCGCCGCAAATCCAGTGAATGCGCGGTTCCGGTCCCGGAGCATAGGCGGCCAGCGCGGGCGCGGTGGACGCAGGATTGGTGGCCTTGCTGTCATTGATCACCAGCACGCCATCGAACGTGCCGAGCACTTCCATGCGGTGCGGCAGTCCGGCAAAGCTGGCCAGCCCTTCCAGCACCTGTGCGCGGGTCAGCCCCAGTTCCTCCACCAGCGCAGCGGCGATGGCGGCGTTCTGCAGATTATGTGGCCCCTGCAGGCTGGGCCAGTCACCCTGATGCTGTGCCAGCCCGGAGGCCGAAGCGCACACGGCGCGTCCGGCAGCGCGGCGGCCAGCTTCCACGGCCTGCACCGCGCGCGTTTCATCATCGTCGCAGCCGAACACGGCGAACTGGCCTTCATCCTGCATGGCCAGCAAGCGCGCCTTGGATGCGGCATAGGCGGCAAAGCCATCATACCTGTCCAGATGATCGGGCGTGATATTGATCAGCGCAGCAGCTTCGCAGGCCAGCGAACGGGTCAGGTCGATCTGGTAGCTGGAAAGCTCCAGCACATAGACACCGCCAACAGGCAGTGGATCACTGCCCAGCACGGGCAGGCCGATATTGCCGCCCATGCGCGCCGGAACACCGGCCTGATCGAGCAGGTGATGAACCAGCGCGGTAGTGGTGGATTTGCCATTGGTGCCGGTGATGCCCACCACCTTGTGGGCGGGCAATTCGCTGCGGGCCATGGCGAACAGCTCTATGTCGCCGATGATCGGCACGCCGGCCGCGCGCGCCTTTTCGGTCAGCGGATGGGTGTTGAGCGGGACACCGGGAGAGACCACGATGGCATCGAACTGTGCCAGTTCGATCTCCATCGGATCGGCAATGGTCGCGCGCCCTTCCAGCTTGCGGCGGGGCGTATCCTGCCGGTCCCATGCAGTAACCTGCGCTCCGCTGGCAAGCAGGCTCTCCGCCACCGCCATTCCCGATCGGGCAAGGCCGAGGACGGCAAATTTCTTTCCGGAAAAGGCGTTGGCCGTGATCACCTGAGCTTCAACGTTGCAAGACCGATAACGGCCAGAACGATCGAGATAATCCAGAAGCGGATCACCACAGTCGATTCCTTCCAGCCGAGCTGTTCGAAATGATGGTGGATCGGGGCCATGCGGAACACCCGCTTGCCCGTGCGCTTGAACCAGAACACCTGGATGATGACGCTGACAGCTTCAAGAACGAACAGGCCGCCAACGATGGCCAGCACGATCTCGTGATGACTGGCCACGGCAATCGCACCCAATGCGCCGCCCAGTGCCAGACTGCCGGTATCGCCCATGAACACCGCTGCCGGCGGGGCGTTGAACCACAGGAAGGCAAGGCCTGCCCCCATGATCGCTGCGCATAATATCGCCAGTTCGCCTGCTTGCGGAACGTGCGGAATGCCCAGATATTCGGAATAATCGACGCGGCCCACCAGATAGCAGATCAGCATGAAAGCGCCCGCCGCGATCACCACCGGCATGGTGGCAAGGCCGTCCAGCCCGTCTGTCAGATTGACCGCATTGCCCGCGCCCACAATCACCGTGGCGGCAAACACATAATACAGCCAGCCGAGCGGAATTGATCGGTCGGACAGGAAGGGCACATAGAGGTTGGTGTTGATTTCCCCGACAATCAGATAGGCGGCAATTCCGGCGACGATGAATTCCGCCAGCAGCCGCACACGGCCCGAAACGCCCTTGTGGCTGCGCTTGGTCACCTTGTCGAAATCATCGACAAAGCCGATCACGCCGAAACCGGCAGTCACTGCCAGGCAGGCCCATACGAACGGGTTGGACAGGTCCATCCACAGCAGCATCGAAAGGATCAGGGCGATCAGGATCATCAGCCCGCCCATGGTGGGCGTGCCGACCTTGGCCTGATGGCTGGCCGGGCCGTCGGCGCGGATCGGCTGTCCCTTGCCCTGGCGCACGCGCAGCATGGCGATGAATTTGGGACCGATCAGCAGACCAATGACCAGCGCTGTCATCATGGCCGCACCCGAACGGAAGGTCTGGTACCTGATCAGGTTTAGCAGGCCTTCGAAATCCAGTAATTGTGCAAGAAAATACAGCATTGTTCCGCTTGAATCAGCCTTCCCTGGCGCCAAAATGCGCCACCAGGCGCGACAGGCCCACCGAATTGGAACCCTTCACCAGCACGGCGTCTCCGCCGGCCATGCCGAATTCCTCCAGTGCAGCAATCGCCTCACCCGTATTTTCGCAATGGGCAAAGTGCAGGGGCTTGCCAAGCACATTGGCAAGGCCTTTCCCCAACTCACGTGCCAGCGCGGTCATCTCCTCGCCCACCAGCACGACGAAATCGACATCGGCTGCCAGCAGAGGCTCTGCCAGCTGGGCATGGAAACCCTCTGAAAAGTCTCCCAATTCCTTCATCGCGCCCAGCACCGCCACACGGCGCGTGGCCGGGGTCTGGCCCAATTGCGCCAGCGTAGCGCGCATCGATGCGGGATTGGCGTTGTAACTTTCATCGATCAGCAAGGCATGGCCGCCCGGAACAGGAATGCGCAAACGCGCCCCGCGGCCCTTCAGGCCGCCCATCTCCGCCAGAGCCAGCCCGGCGGACCCCATGTCTCCGCCCGCAGCATGGACGGCAGCCATCACGCACAGCGCGTTCGATATCCAGTGATCGCCCGGCTCGGCAACATTGAAGCACAGGCGATGGTCGCCAAAGGCTGCCGTGACCAGAGACCCGCCATGCGCCATGGGAATGGCATCGAGCAGGCGCATGTCTGCGTGCGGCGCCCGCCCGAAGGAAATCACCTTCGCGCCCTTGGCCAGCGCCGCATCTCGCAGCCGGTCGAAATGCGCGCTGTCTGCCGGGATCACCGCAGTGCCGCCCTTTTGCAGGCCTTCGAAGATTTCGGCCTTGGCATCGGCAATCGCCTCTTCACTGCCAAGGTTTTCGATATGGGCAGGCGCAATGGTGGTGATCACCGCCACATGCGGACGCACCTGCGCGGTGAGGCCGGAGATTTCGCCGGCATGGTTCATGCCCATCTCGAACACGCCGAACCTGCTGCGCGGGGGCATGCGGGAAAGGCTGAGCGGAACGCCCACGTGATTGTTGTATGACCTTATGGAACGGTGCGCCGCGCCCTTGCTGGAACGTTCGAGGGCTGCGAATATCGCTTCCTTTACGCCGGTCTTGCCAACCGATCCCGTCACCCCCAGAATTGTCGCAGAAGCGCGCTTTCGTGCGGCTTTGGCAAGAAGCTCAAGTGCGCTTGAGGTGTCTTTTACCAGCACATGCGGCTGATCGATCGGACGCTCCACCAATGCCGCAGCGGCGCCGCTGGCAAAGGCCTTGTCGATGAACTTGTGTCCGTCCATCGCCTCACCCTTGAGCGCCACGAACAGATCGCCGGACCGCACATCGCGCGAATCCATTTCCACGCCGGAGACCTGAAAGTCCCCGCTCGCCTTGCCGCCGGTTGCCCGGGCGATTTCCTGCGCACTCCACAACGCAAGGCGCAGGCGGTCGGCATCGGCCTGGGGCCAGCGCAATATCTGTGCAACGGCATTCATTGTCCGGCAGCTCCTGCCAATTGTGCGGCGCATTCGCGCGCAACGGTCACATCGTCGAAAGCCAGAACGCGCATATTGTCCCCTGTGCCCACAATCTGTCCCTGTTCGTGTCCCTTGCCGGCGATCAGCACGATATCGTCCGCACCTGCCGCAGCGATGGCCGCAGCGATGGCCTGACGCCGGTCGCCAATTTCCTGCGCCCCCGCTGCACCCTGCAGGATGGCCGCGCGGATCGCCGCCGGGTCCTCCCCGCGTGGATTGTCATCGGTGACGATGACCATGTCCGATCCGGCCACGGCAGCAGCGCCCATCGGCGCACGCTTGCCGGTATCGCGGTCTCCGCCAGCACCGAACACGGTGATCAGCCGGCCTGTAACATGTGGGCGCAAGGCTGCAATCGCGGCCTCCAGCGCGTCGGGCGTATGGGCATAATCGACATAGACCGGTGCGCCGCTCTGCGCGATTGCCGCGCGTTCCAGTCGCCCGCGCACTGGCTGCAACCGGCCCAGCGCATCCATCACCTGCGCCACGGGAGAGCCCGTGGCCAGTGCCAGACCGGCAGAAACCAGCGCATTGGCAACCTGATATGCGCCGATCAGCGGCAGGCGAACCTTGTAGCTGTTGTCTTCATAGACAATCTCAAGTTCCTGCCCCAGCTGGCTGGGCTTGCGGGTAATCAGCCGCAGCTGGTCACCCGCCTCACCCACAGTGAACAGTGACAGGCCGCGCGCGCTGGCGACCTCTATCGCCCGCGCTGACCATGCGTCATCCGCCCAGATCACGGCAGCGCCGCCATCGTCCACAATCTCGGAAAACAGCCGCATCTTGGCGGCGAAATAGTCCTCCATGTCGGCATGGTAATCGAGGTGGTCGCGGCTGAGATTGGTAAATGCCCCGGCGCGCACGGGCAGGCCTTCGTTGCGATATTGGGCAAGGCCGTGGCTCGATGCTTCATAGGCCACATGCGTCACGCCTTCGCGCGCCAGACCGGTCATGTTGGACAGGAAAGTCACGATGTCGGGCGTAGTCAGTCCGGTGGAGACGCTTTCATCGGGAGTGGTCACACCCAGCGTACCGATCGAGGCCGCGCGGCATCCGCACATGCGCCATATCTGCCGGGTCATTTCCACGGTGGAGGTTTTGCCATTGGTGCCGGTGACGGCAACGATGGTTTCGGGAACAGGGGTGAAGAAACGCGCGGCGATGCGGGCAAAGGCGCGGCGCGGCAGTGGATCGGCCAGATGTACGGCGCCAACCACTTGCGCCTCTGGCCGCGCGACAACGGCCACCGCGCCAGAGGCGACGGCAGCAGAGATATAATCTTCGCCGTTCACCTTAACGCCCTGGAACGCGCCGAATATATTGCCGGGAGCGACCTTGCGATGATCGATGGCAAAACCCGTGACACGGCTTTCACCCGCCGCCCCTGCATCCTGACCGATGGCTGCGGCAAGCTGTGCAAGCTTCATCAGTGCGCCTCGCCCGCGACCAGCGGTTGCAGATCTGTCAGGTCGATGTCGCGGCTGTCATCGGGCAACACGCCCAGTTGCGGGCCGATGCGCGGGATCAGATTGCCCACGATCGGGGCAGCATTCCAGGCGGCGGTGCGCTGGTATGAACTGGCGACCGTGCCCTGCGGCTCATCCAGCATGGCGATCACCACATAGCGCGGGCGGTCCATCGGGAAGGCGGCGGCAAAGGTGGAAACCAGCGTGGAGCGGGCATAGCTGCCGTTCTTGGGCTTTTCGGCGGAGCCGGTCTTGCCCCCCACGCGGAAGCCGGGCGCATTGGCGTTTCGACCCGTGCCATAGACCGCGATCATGCGCAGCAGCTGGTTCATCCGCGCGCTGGTGCTGGCCTTGAACACGCGGCGGCCGCGCGCGGCATTGCCCGGTTCAACCCGGCGCAACGTGGCCGGGCGCCAGATACCGCCGTTGACCATGGCGGAATAGGCACTGGCCAGATGCAGCGGGCTGACCGCCAGGCCATGCCCGAAGCCAACCGTCATGCCGGTAAGGCGCGACCAGTCGCCTGAGGGCCACAGCGGCATGCCGCGTCCTGACAATTCGATATAGGGCCGCTCATTCATGCCCAGGTCCATCATGTACTGGCGCAGCTTGTCCGGCCCCAGATTATCGGCGATTTGCGCGGTCACGATATTGGATGAATGGATCAGCGACTGCGGCGCGTTAAGATAGGTGCCAATAACGTGACTGTCGCGAATGCGCATGCCGCTCATCTCGATCGGCCGGTCGGCGCGATAGGTGCGGGAAAGGTCGGTGATGCTGCCCGCATCGATTGCCGCAGCCACGGTCAGTGGCTTGAAGATCGAACCCAGTTCATACACCTGGTTGGTCACGCGGTTGAACACTGCGGGCATCTGACCGTTGGCCACCATCTGTTCGGTGCGCACCAGATCGGCCTGGGTAACCTGGTTGGGATCGAAATCGGGCAGAGAGGCCAGGGCCAGCACTTCGCCAGTATCCACATCCAGCACAATTCCGGCTGCGCCCACCGCATTCACCGCCAGCATTCCGCGGCGCAGTTCGTCTTCCAGCGCGCCTTGCACGCGCACATCGATAGACAGCGCCGAAGGCACACTGCGCTGCGCATGGTCGATCAGATAATCATCCAGCACAGCCTCCATGCCCAATGCGCCGTGGCCATCCTTCACATAGCCCAGCACGTGCGCGGCCAGAGAGCCTTGCGGATAATGACGATCATTCTCACGCGGCAGTTCCAGCGCGAGTTCACCGATTTCCATCACCTTGTTGGCATCTTCGGGCAATACCCTGCGGCGCAGATAGGTCTTGCGTCCGGCCCGCAGTTTCTGCGCGACATCGACCGGGTCCAGATCGGGGAAGATCGCATGCAGGCGGCGCGCGACATCATCGGCCGAATGGACCAGCGGCGGGCCGCCATCATCCATCGCTGCGGGATTATACCACAAGGCATAGGCGGGAAATGCGCGCGCCAGCGGCACGCCGTTGCGATCGGTGATCTCCCCGCGCGGGGGCAGCAATGCCTCTGCCATGCTTTGCTGGGTCGGGGCCGGCTGGACAACGCCGAGATAGGCAATGCGCATCAGCGCCGTCACCGCGATCAGCAGAAACGCCAGCAGCACCAGCAACGCGCGCAGCCGCGCAACCAGCAGCGAGCGGCGGCGATAATCGACAAGGCGGATGCGCCCGGTGCCCAGCGGGCTTGGGGCGGCATAGGCGTTCACTGCCCGGTATCTCCCAGGGCAATTCTCACTACCGGAGCCGATGCGCTGGCACTGGCATTGGCATTAAGCGGAATTCTCAGCGTCTGCTGGGCGATGCGGGCGACCAGCGGCGTTGTGTGCGGTGCGCCGCCGCCGCCAGTTTCCACCAGCGCGACATCCACCGGACGGCCGGTCAATGGAGAAACCAGCCGCGGGAACGGCTTCACCTCGTCCTGCGCGGTCTGCCCGGCAAGGCGGATCGGTGCCGGTGCACCGGCAGCGCGCGGGCTGGCAAAGCGCGACAGCTCACGCTCATTATCGATAAACTGGTCGGCCTTGGGCGCGCTATAGCCAAAATCCACCCGGTTCCACGCGGCCAGCTGGATCTGCCGCGAGCGGGTGAGAAATTCGGTTTCGAGCAGCATGTTCTGCTCTTCCAGAGAGACGATCTGGCGCTCTGCCTTGGTCACTTCGCTGGAAAGCGACCAGACCTGAAAATGCAATACGCCATACAGTGCGGTGCAAATGCCAAGGGCTGCGAACCAGCCAATGCGGCGGAAGCGGGCTTGCGGTGTCATGCGGCCTGTTCCCTTGCTGATTGTGATGGGGCGGCGGTGCGACGGGCAGCGCGCAAAGTGGCCGAGCGCGCGCGCGGATTGCGATCAATCTCCGCCTGAGACGGGCGAATGGCCTTGGTCAGATCGGTAAAGCGCGCCGGGGCAGATGCGCCCAGTTCGGGCAAGTGACGGGACTTGCCCGCTGCGGCATTGGCGGCATCGCGCAGGAAGCGCTTGACCATGCGATCTTCCAGGCTGTGGAAGCTGACGACAGCCAGCCGCCCGCCTTCACCCAGCAGCTGCTCTGCCGCGGCAAGGCCCTGTGCCAGCTCATCAAGTTCGCCGTTCACGTGGATGCGGATGGCCTGGAAACTGCGCGTTGCAGGGTCCTTCGGCGCGCCGGCCCGGTATCCCAGCGCCTTGCGGATCACCTGCGCCAGTTCCCCGGTGGTGGTCAGCGGGCGCGCCGCAACAATCGCGCGGGCCACGCGGCGGGACTGACGTTCCTCGCCATATTGATAGAGCACGTCCGCAATCTCGCCCTCATCCGCCTCATTGACGAAATCGGCAGCGTTGGGGCGTTCGCGGTCCATCCGCATGTCGAGCGGGCCGTTGCTGGAAAAGGCGAAGCCACGCTCCGGCTGATCGAGCTGCATGGAGGAAACGCCGATATCCATGGCAATGCCGTCAACCTGCGCAATGCCGACTTCGGCCATCGCCTCCACCATCTCGGAAAAGCGGCGCGGATGGAGGACCAGGCGCGGTGGCTGCTCCTTCGTCTCGGCCCAGCCGTGACCCGCCTCAATGGCATCGGGATCGCGGTCGAAGGCATGCACCGTGGCACCGGCATCCAGAAAGGCGCGCGTATAGCCGCCTGCACCGAATGTGGCATCGATCACCACATCGCCCGGCGCGATGGCAAGCGCGGCCAGAACTTCGTCCAGCAGGACGGGCACATGGGGGGCGCCGGAGGAGGACTGGCCGGAAGGATTGGCGGCGGTCACTTGCCCCTCCCCTTGGCCGCAGCCTCGGCCATTTCCTGCTCGCAATAGATCTTGAAGAAGTCGAAATCGTCGCCCAGCCCCATCAATATGTCGGGGTTCCAGATGGTGATCACATCGCCGACACCGTGGAAATAGAGCTTGTCCTCGATCTTGCCGAGCTTGACCGATGAGGGATTGAGCACGAAGCGGCCGCTGGCATCGAAGCTGTGACGCTTGAAGCTCCACAACCTGCCAGAGCGGATGGCGCGGTCGAACTTGTCACCGTTCTGCCGGGCCTCTTCCTGCTGCTGGGCGAGAATTTCATCGAAGCGGGCGATACGGTCAGAGCCAAAGCCCACCAGGCACGGCCAGCTGTCATGCTTGCCCACGCACAGTACGCGCTCGTCGCTGGCTTCGGCGATGGGATTGCGCATTTCCGGCGGCAGCACGAAGCGATCCTTCTCGCCGCGAAGCGAAAAGCCCTGACCGCTAAATCCTGCAACTGCCTGCGTCACTTCCCCCAGCCCCACACATTCGGGATCCAATTCAATGGGCAAGCCGCCAGCGTTCGCGCCGTGCAGGTGCACAGCCCGTCCACCCCGAAAAACGGGATGCAACGCAAACGGCTTGTCCGATGGAGAGTTTATGTAACGCGGAGAAAGGCGGGTGGGAAGGGGAAAATACGGGAAATGTGGGGAAACTGCCACAAAACCCTGTATTTATGTCATTTTATGGAGACCCACGAGCCAAAGGCAATATTGAAGACGGGGTTGAATCCCCTGAAATTCCATCAATTTCCGCTATTTTGGCCACCGACTCCGCCAGCTGGCCCGTATTTTCCCCATTCTGGGCAAAAATGCGCTCCAGAATGATTCTCAGGCCCGCGCGGGCGTGCATGTGCGGCCCGGCAAAATCCAGAATCGCCGCATCCGCCACGATCAGCGCATGCCCGGCGCCGACCCGGCACAGCGCGGCGAGCCCGCTCCAGTCATGGCCGTGGCAATCCACTTCAGGCAGGTGGCGCAGGCGGCCGGGCAGGTTGACCGGGATCGGCTGGCCGGAGAAATCCGCCCATGTCATTCCAGCCTGCTGGCTTTCGTCAAATTCCAGCTCCAGCCCCCAGCGTTGCAGAATGGGGGACAGCAGCGCCACGTCCTGCGGCCGGCGCCGGTCCCCCAGGGCAAAGCGCGATTCTCCGGTCATCATCGGATCGGCAAACAGCAGCACGCTGCCGCCTGCCCGCACCCAGTCATCCAGCGCAACATTCTCTTCCGGAGAAAGCGCGCGCGGCTGGGCCAGCAACAGGTAGCGAAACGGTGCAAGGGCCTCCGCGCTGAGGTAGTCCAGCGGCTCGATCCGGTAGGTATCCTCGATCTGCGCGCGCGCCCAATGGACCTGCCCGCTGCTGTCGAGCAATTCGCCCAGCCCGTCTGCCTCTCCCCAATAGATCGGGATGGTGCCCATCAGCGCCAGCGATGGCCGGTCTACATCCTGCTCCTGAGCCAGAACAGGCGCTGCAACTGCCAGCACCAGACCTGCGAGGATCAGCCTAATTCTGTTGTGGAGACGGCGGAACATCGCCTGTTCCCGTTGGCGATGCGCCAGCTGCCTGCCCGCCTGCCGCACCCTGATCCGCCGGAAGTTCCGGCACCACGCCGGCATCGGCCAGCGGATCGCGCGGAGGAGGCGGCACATCCTGTGTCACCGCCGTGGGCAGTGCGTCAGGAACGGCGGTGGCCTGGTTCTGCTGCGCGCTGGACATGATGATATTGGCCAGCCCGACCAGCAGCACCATCGCGCCAAGGCCGAACAGGCCGACCTGCAAGCGCTGCATGCGCTCCTTGCGCGTGCCCGCCAGCGGGGCCAGCGGCAATTCAGCCACAAGACTTTCGCTCTTGATGATATCTCTTGGATCGAGTGCCATGATGCCACTCTAACGCTTCAAGATTAACGCAGCCAGTCGAAAACCGGCAGGTCCCTGGATCGCAGCCATTCGGCATTGTACAGGCTGGACAGATAGCGGAAGCCGGTGTCGCACAGGATCGTGGCGACGCGGCTACGCGGCCCCAGCTGCTTGCCCAGCGCAACCGCGCCCGCCACATTGATGCCCGACGACAGGCCCAGGCACAGGCCTTCATCGCGCAGCAGGCGGGCGACCCATTCAAGGCCTTCCTCGTCCGAAATGCGGAACTGCGTATCGATCGGTGCGCCTTCCAGATTGGCGGTGATGCGGCCCTGCCCGATACCTTCGGCAACAGAGGACCCTTCGGCCTTCAGCTCGCCATTGGCGTAGTAATTATACAGCGCGGCGCCGAATGGATCGGTCAGCGCGATCTGCACGTTCTCGTCAAAGGCCTTCAGCCCCATGCCCACGCCCGCCAGAGTGCCGCCAGTGCCCACGGCGCAGGTGAAGCCGTCAATCCGGCCTTCCAGCTGCTCCCAGATTTCCGGAGCGGTGCTTTCGATATGCGCGCGGCGGTTGGCGACATTGTCGAACTGGTTGGCCCAGATCGCGCCATCGGTCTCCTCGGCAATGCGGCGCGAGGTGTGGACGAAGTGATTGGGGTCGGAAAACTTGGTTGGCGGAACCAGCACCAGCTCGGCGCCCAGCGCCCGCAGCGTATCCATCTTTTCCTTGGACTGGTTGTCCGGCATCACGATCACGGTCTTATAGCCAAGCGCATTGGCCACCAGCGCAATGCCGATACCGGTGTTGCCCGCTGTGCCTTCCACCACCGTGCCGCCGGGCAGCAGTTCCCCGCGCGCCTGGGCATCGCGGATGATCCACAGCGCCGCGCGATCCTTCACGCTGGCACCGGGATTGGCAAATTCACACTTGCCCCAGATCTCGCACCCGGCAGCCTCACTTGGTCCCTTGAGCAGGACAAGCGGAGTGTTGCCAATCAGGTCGAGGCTGTCAGTGCAGGGCGCAGGGCTGGTCATGACTATGAGCTAGGAGGTCAAAGCCCGTGACGCAATACAGCTGCGCTTGGGGCCTTGTTATCCGATCTTGCCGATCAGTCTTCCTTGGCGATGCGGACCTTCAGCCCGTCCAGATCATCGGTGAAGGGAATCTGGCATGACAGGCGAGAGAATTCATCGCGGTCATCGCTGGAATCGAGCAGGTCGTCCTCATCGGTGCTGAGCGCGGGCAGCTTGTCCTTGAAGGCGGGATCGACATGCACGTGGCAGGTCGCGCACGAACAGCAGCCGCCGCACAGCGCCAGCAATTCATCAAAGCCATTGTCACGAATGGCTTCCATCACGGTCAGGCCCGAAGCGGCTTCCACGGTTGATTCTTCACCTGCGCGATTGACGACGATCAGCTTTGGCATTGCGATAAAATTCCCTATTCCGGTGTCGCGCGGCTGCTAGGCAATCGCGGCAAATATGGCAAGTGGAGCGGATATGGGACTGAGCGCCGCGCAAATCAAAGACAGTCTGGATTATGTGGCGGCAACCCAGCCCGCCATCGCCCGCGCTCTGGCGCTGGCCGGATATCCCGAGCCGCGCATCAGGCCGCGCGGTTACAAGACCCTGCTACGCACCATCGTGGGCCAGCAGGTGTCCGTGGCAGCGGCCAGCAGCGTGTGGCGCAAGCTGGAGGCGGAACTGGGCGAGGAGATCGACCCGGCCCAATTGCTGGCACGCGATTTCGATACGCTGCGTGCATGCGGCCTGTCGCGCCAGAAGCAGGGCTATGCCCGTTCACTGTGCGAACTGGTGGCAGGCGAAGCGCTGGACCTGCACAATCTGCCCGGTGATGACGAGGCGGCAATTGCCGAGCTGACGCGGATCAAGGGGATCGGGCGCTGGTCGGCGGAAATCTATCTGCTGTTTGCCGAAGGGCGGCCCGATATCTGGCCTGCGGGAGACCTGGCGGTGATGGCCGGCATCGGCAAGATCTTGGGGCTGGAGCAGCGCCCGGACGAAAAGGCCACCCGCGCCCTGGCCGAAGACTGGCGGCCGCACCGCGGCGCCGTCGCCATTTTCACCTGGCATTGTTACGATAATCCGGCGCTTTGAGCGCCCGTCCGGCTCAACCGGCCCTTTCAATAGGGCGGCACGCTCCCTAACTGGTGGCGGGACCGAAAACCGGGAGAACATATGTCCAGTGCCACCACCGCCGCCGCCCGCGTGAAAGACATCGCGCTGATCAGCCGGGACGACCTGTTCGGCAATCCGGTCCGCTCTGGCGGCAAGATCAGTCCTGATGGCCAATGGCTCAGCTGGATGGCGCCGTGGGAAGACGTGATGAACGTGTGGCTGGCCCCCACATCCGATCCCGACAATGCCCGCCGCATGACCAGCGCCAAGGATCGCCCGATCCCGCAATATTTCTGGTCACCGGACAGCACCGCCCTGCTCTATGTCCGCGACAAGGAGGGGGATGAGAATTACCTGCTGTACAAGGTCGACGTGGCCAGCGGCGAAGACAGCTGCCTGACCCCGTTCGAAAATACCCGCATCCAGGTTGTCGGCGCGTCCGATACGATCAAGGACAAGATCCTGATTGGCCTGAACAACCGCGATCCGCGTTTCCACGATGTCCACCTGCTGAACGTGACCACTGGCGAGATGACGCTGGTACATGAAAACACCGAAGGCTGGGCCGGGTTCGAGGCGGATGACAGCCTGACCCTGCGCTGGGCCGTGCGGCAGAATGCCAGCGGCGGCACGGACATGCATGAGATTACAGACGGCGTGGTTGCCGAAACCCCGCGCGAGGTGATCGCCATGGACGATGCGCTGACCACCACCACGGCGGGCTACACCACCGATGGCAGCGTGCTCTACTGGATCGACAGCCGCGGCCGCAACACCGCCGCCCTGTTTGCCGAGGACACCGCCACGGGCGAGCGCACCTTGCTGGCAGAGCATGACAAGGCCGATCTTGGCGGCACCCTGCGCGATACCAAAACCGGCGTTGTGCAGGCCTATTCGGCCACTTACCTGCGCACCGAATGGACTTGCTTCGACAAGGGCATAGAAGCCTCGCTCGATTGGCTGCGGGAGCGGCTGAAGGGTGATTTCGGCGTCCAGTCGCGCACCGATGACGATCGCAAATGGCTGGTGTGGAACGATCCGCTGACCGGTCCGATCACGTCCTACCTGTATGACCGTGACGCCGATACGCTGACCACATTCTATGTCACCAAGCCTTCTCTGGAAGGTCAGCCCTTGCAGGCCATGCACCCGCGCGAAATCCCGGCGCGCGACGGCCTGACCCTGCCCTGCTACCTCACTCTGCCGCCAGCGGTGGACGTTGATGGCGACGGCATTCCGGACGCCCCCGTGCCACTGGTGCTGCTGGTCCACGGCGGGCCGTGGGCGCGCGACGGATACGGCTTCAACCGCACGCACCAATGGCTCGCCAATCGCGGCTACGGCGTGCTCAGCGTCAATTATCGCGGCTCCACCGGTTTTGGTAAGGACTTCGTCAATGCCGCCAATCTGCAATGGTCCAAGGCCATGCATGATGACCTGATCGATGCCGTCAACTGGGCTGTTGAGCAGGGCATTGCCGAGCAGGACAAGGTTGCCATCATGGGCGGATCATACGGCGGCTATGCCACGCTGGTGGGGCTGACCTACACGCCAGACGTGTTCGCCTGCGGGGTCGATATCGTCGGCCCGTCCAACCTCGAGACGCTGCTGGAAACCATCCCCCCTTACTGGGAACCGATGGTGAAGCAGTTCCATGAGCGCATGGGCAACCCGGAAACCGAGGAAGGCAAGCAGCTGCTGAAGGACTGCAGCCCGCTCTATCTGGCGGACAAGATCGTCAAACCGCTGCTGATCGGCCAGGGCGCCAATGATCCGCGCGTCAAGCAATCGGAGAGCGACCAGATCGTGACCGCCATGGAAAAGCACGGCATCCCCGTCACCTATGTGCTGTTCCCCGATGAAGGCCACGGCTTCCACCGCCCGGAAAACAACATCGCCTTCAACGCCATTGTCGAGGGATTCCTGGCAGGCTGCCTTGGCGGCAGGGCGGAGCCTGTGGGCGATACGCTGGCCAAATCCAACGCCCAGATTCCCACCGGCGCGGAGTTCGTGCAGGGCCTGGGCTGAGGCGCAGGTTTGGCAGCAGCCGGATACCAGCCGGGCCTGCTAGCCAGACCTACTCTGGCTGACCGGGCGAGGTCGCGATTTTTTGCATTGAAGCGCGAAAGATCGCGTCGATCGCCGCGGCCAGCGCCCGGTCGAATTCGTCATCGCTCATCCGTTCGTGCAGACCTTCAAGCAGGGCGCGGCTGAAGCTGGCGATCACGCCTTCGTTCCGGGCCAGTTCGCGGCACGCCTTTGATCGGGCATAGCCGCCCGATAGCGCAGCCACGCGGACCACGCGCGGATGGGCCACGATCGGGCGGTAGAGGTTGGCCTCCACCGGAATCGACAGCTTGAGCATGACGTCCATGCCTTCGGGCAAGCCATCGAGATGCCGCAACAGCGTATCGCGCAACATCGCCTCGCCCACGGCCCGGTCGAGCGCCCTGATATCGTATTCCGGTTCAAGGATCGGCATGAAGCCCGCGGCAAGAATGCGCTGGCCCACCGCGAACTGCTGGGCCACGATCTGCTCAATCCCGGCGCAGTTGGCAGACCTGATCACCGATCGCATCTTGGTGCCGAATATCCCCTTGTCCCTGGCGCGCAGCAGAAGCGCATCCAGATCTTCTATCGGCTTCATCAGTTGCACGCCCCCGCCCTCGGCCTCGTCCTCGTCCTCCAGACCCCTGTCGACCTTCAGGAACGGCACGATATTACGCTCGATCAGCACCTGCGGCACCGGCTTTCCATCCACCTCGCCGTCCATGGTCTTTTCGAACAGGATCGCGCCGATAATCTTGTCACCGGTAAAGGCGGGCGAGGTGATTATGCGCGTGCGCATGGCGTGAATCAGGGCGAACATCTCATCTTCGCCCTGCCATCTGCCGTCGGCGATGCCATAGTCGCGCAGGGTGCGCGGGGTCGATCCGCCCGACTGGTCGAGTGCCGCGATGAACCCTGTACCAGAGCGTATCCTTGCGGCCATTTCCCGGCCATTCATGGCAATCTCCATCAGCATGGTTTGCAGCGCGAAGTGCACGGCAAGGTGAACCGGCAGCGCCGCGCAAGCTGTTTTGTCACCTCAGGGCCGCGCGCATCATAAGGAGGGTTCCGTATATGACCTCTCCGCCCGCCCCCGCATTTCGGGTGCTGGAGAACGATTGCCCATGTTGGACATTGCCACGCTTACCATGAACCCCACGATCGACGTGGCCTGCTCTGTCGAGCGCCTCCAGCATTCGCACAAGATGCGCGCGGGGGAGCAAAGCTGCGATCCCGGCGGTGGCGGCATCAACGTGGCGCGGGTGTTCGTGCGGCTGGGCGGCAATGCGCGCTGCTATTATCTTTCCGGCGGGGCAACCGGGATTGCGCTGGATGGACTGCTGGACCTGCACCAACTGGTGCGCACGCGGATACCCATTGCCGGGCAGACCCGGGTCAGCACGGCGGTTCTCGAACGCGAAAGCGGGCATGAATACCAGTTCGTGCCTGCCGGTCCGCAGGTCTCGCCGCAGGAGTGGCAGGAATGTCTGGATCAGCTGGCACAGGCAAAGACCGGCTTTCTGATCGCCAGCGGATCGCTGCCGCGCGGCGTGCCGGATGATTTCTATGCCCGGGTCTGTGCCATCGCCCGGCAGCGCGGCATGCGCTTCGTGCTCGATACATCGGGCGCGGCGCTGAGGGCCGGGATGGATGCAGGCGGGGTCTTTCTGGCCAAGCCGAGCATTGGCGAGTTTCGGACGCTGGTTGGCGCAGACCTGCCCGATGAAAAGGCGGTTGGCGATGCCGCAATGGCCGTTGTCGAGCGCGGCGGGGCCGAATATCTCGCCGTGACGATGGGCGATCAGGGGGCCTTGCTGGCATCCCGTTCAGGTGTCGTGAAAGTTCCCGGCATTGCGGTGGTGGCGCGCAGTTCCGTGGGTGCGGGCGACAGCTTTCTGGCGGCCATGGTCCATGCCCTGGCGATGGGCCGTGAGCCGGAACAGGCCTTGCGCTTCGGGATCGCCGCCGGTGCCGCGGCGGTGCTGACGCCCGGTACGGACCTGTGCCGCGTGGCGGATATCCAGCGGCTTTACGAACAGTCGGCTGCGGCCACATAAGATATCGGGTGAGGCCGGACCGCGTGGCTCAGTGCCCGATCCTTGTGCGAAAGCGGGCATGGGTGATCGGATGCACAGCCTGCATCACAGCGTGTCCACCGCCTCCGCCAGCTTCACATCCCTGCCTGACAATCCGCCCGCATCATGCGTGGTTAGCGTGATCGACACGCGGTTATAGACGTTGGACCATTCGGGATGGTGATCCTGCGCCTCCGCCAGCAACGCCACGCGGCTCATGAAACCCCATGCCTCGCTGAAATTGCGGAACCTGAAATCGCGCGTGATGGCCAAACCGTCTGTGCGCAGGGACCACTGCGGCAGAGCGGCCAGCGCCGCGTCCCGTTCGGCTGGTGTCAGCTGCGCAATTGCCATCGCATCACTCCCTTGCTTGTCGCGTGCTTGTAGCTGGGGCCACTCTGCACTAACGCACCATCCCATGGAAGCCTGCCGACTGACAGCCACCCAACTGGCCTGCCGCCGCGGCGAGCGTTTGCTGTTTGCCGGCCTCTCGCTTGATCTGGAAGGCGGACAGGCGCTGCAAATTGCCGGGCCCAACGGGATGGGCAAATCCAGCCTGATCCGCATATTGGCCGGGCTGATGCGTCCGCTGGATGGCCATGTTGAGCGCACAGGCGGCACCGGCCTGCTGGATGAAAAACCCGTGCTGGATGAACACCAGCCGCTGGGCCGGGCACTCGATTTCTGGAGCAGGCTGGATGGCCAGTGCGCCGCGCTGGAACGGTTGGGGCTTGATGATCTGCTGGATGTGCCGGTGCGCTATCTGTCCACCGGTCAACGCAAGCGCGCGGCCATGGCGCGGCTGATCGGCCAGCAGGCACCGATCTGGCTGCTGGACGAACCCCTGAACGGTCTCGACCGAGAAGCGGTGGCGATGGCAGAGGGGCTGGTGGCAGACCACCTCAAGGCTGGCGGGCTGGCGCTGATTGCCAGCCACCAGCCGTTTGATCTGCCCGGCCTTGCCACGCTTTCTCTGGCGCAGTTCACGCCGTGAAGGGTTTTGGCTCGCTCCTGCTGCGCGATCTGGCGCGCTTCACGCCCGGCACGCGCGGCGGCGGCACGTTGCTGCCGCTGTTGTTCTTCCTGGCCGTGGCGATGCTTTACCCCTTTGCCATCGGACCCAATCCGGTGTTGCTGGCACAGACCGGCGGCGGGGTGATCTGGGTTGCCGCGCTGCTCGCCGCGATCCTGCCGCTCGACCGGCTGCTGGCCCCCGATGTGGAGCAGGGTTTCTTCGATCAATGGGCCTTGCGCGGCATTGCAGAGGAAATGGTGGTGGCCGTGCGGCTGCTCGCCCACTGGCTCAGCTTTGGGCCGTTCCTGATGCTGGCCGCCGTGCCCGCCAGCGCGCTGGTGGGCATCGATGCGCAGACCTTGCGCCTGGTGGAAATCGGCCTGCTGGCCGGAACGCCGGGACTTGCCGCCATCGGCATCATCATCGCCTCCGTCACCGTGGGCTTGCGCGGAAGTGCGGCGCTTTCCGGCCTGCTGGTGATCCCCTTTGCCGTGCCGCTGCTGATCTTTGGTGCGGGCGCCTTGTCCACCGGCGGGTCTGGCGGACTGGCGCTGACCGGTGCGATCAGCCTGCTGCTGGTGGCGATTGCACCCTTTGCCGGCGGCGCTGCAATCAGGGCCGCGCGCGAGGGGTGACGCTGCCCCCCTGATCGCTACTGAATGGCCGGTTCGTAATCCGGGCTTTGCAGGGTCAGCATATAGGCGACCAGTTCCTCCACCTGCGGCACGTCGAGGTCGAAATCCATCTCCTCCGGGTAGTTGTGCGCATCGCGCAGCCAGCTGGTGAGCGTGGCATTGGTCAGCCCCGGACGGTTGACGATCAGCGGCCATTCGGGCGCTTCGGGATTGGGAGACAGCGCGTTGTTTTCCACCGCATGGCAGCCCCCGCACGCACCTTGCGCAAAGGCCAGCACACGGCCCTGTTCGGGCGCAGGAGCACTGGTGATGCTGGCAGAAGGTGCGCCCTGGCAGGCCGCAAGGCCAAGAGTGACAGCAATGGCTGCGGCGAGATGACGAACAGACATGCAGGCTCTCCTGGACAAAAGATCGAGTGGATCGCGGGCAGTCAGGCTTGCAGCCCCGGCGATCCTGAAATGCGATATGCCATCAGCCAATGCTCAACATTGCCCCTGATCAATATGCAGGATCAATAAGGCGGCTTGTCCTTGCCGGTCGGGCTGAGCGTGAAAATCTCATTCCCGTCTTCGGTAATAGCGATCGAATGTTCGAACTGCGCGGACAGGCTCTTGTCACGCGTCACCGCGGTCCAGCCATCGTTGAGCAGTTTCACATGCGGGCGGCCAAGGTTGATCATCGGTTCGATGGTCATGAACATGCCCGGCTTCAGCTCCGGCCCGGTACCGGCGCGGCCGGCATGGACCACTTCGGGTGCATCGTGGAACAGGCGGCCAAGGCCGTGGCCGCAAAATTCGCGCACCACGCCATAGCGGAAGCTTTCGGCATGCTGCTGGATCGCCGCACCGACATCGCCCAGACGCGCACCGGGCTTGGCCTTGTCGATCCCGATCATCAGGCACTCATAGGTCACATCGACCAGCCGCCGCGCCTTCAGCGGAACATCGCCCACCAGATACATGCGGCTGGTATCGCCGTGCCATCCATCCAGCAGCGGCGTGACATCGATATTCACGATGTCACCGTCCTTCAGCACCTTGTTGGACGGTATGCCGTGGCACACCACATGGTTGATGGAGATGCAGCAGCTGTGGGTATAACCGCGATAGCCAAGCGTTGCCGGCACCGCGCCGCCATCCAGCGTCATCTCCCGCACGAAGGCGTCGAGATCCTCTGTGGAGACACCGGGGACGACTTTTTCGGCCAGCGCATCAAGGATTTCGGCAGCCAGGCGGCCAGCCTTGCGCATCCCCGCAAAGCCATCCTCGCCGTGCAGTTTAATCGTGCCGTCACGATAGACGGACATGTCGGAAGTTACGTGCTGATATTCGACCATGTGCCGCATGTAGCGATTTTGTTGCCTAATTGCGAGTGGTGAAGGCGCTGCGATATTCATCGCGCAGCGCGGTCAGCAGCTTGTCGTCCACGTCGAAGGTGAATTCATACGATCCCTCGGCATAGGGACCCGCGACATAGGGGCCAATCTGCACGCCGACCCGGTCAAATGCGCGTCCCGATGCCGAACCGAACAGCACGGTGGTATCGCTCAGCGGCACGCAGACATCGAAAATGTCGCTGCTGCCTTCGGCAATCGGTTGACCCCGTCGCTCGGCCCGTTCCCGGTTGAGCTTTTCGCACAGCTTGCTGCCCAGCGCCGCCTCCAGCGCTTCGGGTGTGGTGAAGAAGGTCTCCGGCTCCAGCGCCGCAGCGCGTTCCTTGTCCCACACCAGCGCATCGAAGCCATAATTGCCATGCGCGCCGCCCGTATAGGAGGAGATCTTGGCGGACAGGCTCAGATAACGGGGCGTATCGGCCACCACCTGCCATTCCACTTCGGTGGAATATTTGTTGAACGGAAAGCCGTTATCGCGCGCATCCGCTCGCGCTTCGGCAGAATCGCCAACCATTGCATTGCGCAAGCGATCCAGCCGCCGGTCCAGCAGCGCGGCCAGTTCCTGAATATTGCCGGCCTCTGCGGGATAGGAATATTCGAGGCGGAAATCGTCGGTTTCCTCGGCCACCGTGCGGGCACCGTTGACCGGTGATTCGCTGGCAACGGCAGTGGCAGTGGCGCCCGGACTGGCGGTCGCGGTCGCAGCCGGATCCCCCGGTTGGGAGCCGTTTTCGCCTTCCTGCCCGCAGGAAACCAGCAGCATTCCAGCGGCCAGACCCAGACAAACTCTTAGCATAAATCTCGATTGCCTTTTCAAATCCGCACCGTGCGGGCAGATAGACGATTATGAGCATAAAAACCGATCTAATCCAGCCGGATCGCGGGCAGGACGCCATCGCCATCCATCTTGTCACCAAAGACGGCTTCGAAGCCTTCGCCCGCAAACTCAGCGGACCGCAGCGCGCGGCGCTGACTGCGCAGAGATTTACCGGCGGCGGATATGAAATGGCCATCGTGCCCGGCGGGACCAAGGATGGACCGGGCTGGTTCGTCGTGAGCGGCGTCGCCAATACCGAAGACCTGTCCAGCTGGTGCCTGGCCAAGCTGGCCGAACGCCTGCCCGCCGGGACATATCGCCGCGCCGATGGCGAACCTGGCCCTGCCCTGTTCGGCTGGCAGACCGCGCAATATGTGTTCGACCGCTACAAGAAGGACGAAAATGCCGAAGGGCCGCGCATCCTGCTGACCAGTGAAGTCGGCCGGATCGACGCGGTCACTGCCGAAGCGCAGGCCGCCGCCCTGGTGCAGGACATGGTCAACACACCGGCAGAGGACATGGGTCCAGCCGCGATCGAGGCCGAGGCAGAGAAACTGGCCAAGGCGCATGGCGCAAGGATTGACGTGGTGCGCGGCGATGCCCTGGCAACGGGTTTCCCCATGGTCCACGCCGTGGGCCGCGCCGCAGCGCGTGAGCATGCGCCGCGTCTGGTGGAGCTGAACTGGGGTGACGATGCACATCCGCGCGTGGCCATAATCGGCAAGGGCGTCAGCTTCGATACGGGCGGTCTCGACATCAAGTCTGCTGCCGGAATGCTGCTGATGAAGAAGGACATGGGCGGCGCTGCCCACGCGCTGGCGCTGGCTGGGCTGATCATGCAGGCGGGCCTGAAACTGCGCCTGCAATGCCTGGTGCCGACGGTGGAGAACGCCATTGCCGGCAATGCCTTCAGGCCCGGCGACGTGCTCACCAGCCGCAAGGGCCTGACGGTCGAAATTGGCAATACCGACGCCGAGGGACGGCTGATCCTGGGCGATGCGCTGACCTATGCCAGCGAGAGCGATCCGGCGCTGATCATCGATTTTGCCACGCTCACGGGCGCGGCGCGCGTTGCCGTGGGACCAGACCTCCCCGCCCTGTTCACCCGGCAGGACCAGACGGCGGACGAGCTGATCGCGGCAGGCCGTGCACATGATGATGCACCCTGGCGCCTGCCGATCCATTCTGCTTATGCGGAATGGCTACAATCCGACATTGCCGATACCAACAACACCCATTCCAACGGCTATGCCGGGGCCAGCGTGGCGGCCAGCTTCCTCGACAAGTTCGTGGGTGAAGGCATTGAATGGGCGCATTTTGATACCTTCGCCTGGCGCCCGGCGGCCAAGCCGGGGCGGCCCAAGGGCGGTGCGGCACTGGGCCTGCGGGCGGCCTTCCACGCGCTGAAGGCCAGATATGGCTGACAAGGCGACAAGCGGTAAACTTGCCGATCCGGCAATGCGCGTCTAATCGCCTGCGGATGAATCCCGATGGTAACTCCCCGCAGCTGAAACAGGCCGGCGATGCTTCGATTGAAGCCACACCCACGCACAAGGATGCGCAGGGTCCCTATATCCTGTCCGGCCCGGTGGCGGAGCCTGACCTGCGCCGCGTGCCGCTGCGCGGTGACCTGGCGCATATCGGTCTGGCCGGACGTTATTTCGTGCCGCATTACGCCGTGCCGCAACCGCGCGCAATTTTGCCCGGCGGCGCTCCTCTGCATATCCGTCCCAAGGACGATTCGGAGGAGCTGTGCACGCTGATGGAAGGCGATTCCTTTGAACTGCTGGATATTACCGGCGGCTGGGCCTGGGGCTGCCTCTCGCTGGAAGGGCCGGTGGGCTATGTCCGGATTGAACGGCTGGAGCCGATTGGCTGATGGCGCTCACGGTATTCATTGACGGCGCAGCAGGCACCACCGGGCTGGAAATCGGCGACCGGCTGGCCGCGCGCGGCGAATTTGAAATGGTCGTGCTTGATGAGCAGCGGCGCAAGGATGCCGATGCCCGCCGGGAAGCGCTGAACGAGAGCGATTTTGCGATCCTGTGCCTGCCCGATGATGCCGCGCGCGAAGCTGTGGCGCTGATCGATCCCGCCAGCAAGGTGCGCGTCATCGATGCCTCCAGCGCCCATCGCACCGCCAGCGGATGGATCTACGGTTTTCCCGAAGTGGTCGGTCGGCCAGTGGTCGCAGGTGCCGACAGGATCAGCAATCCGGGCTGTTATTCAACCGGTTTCATCGCCCTGATGACACCGCTGATCAGGGACCGGATGCTGCCCCGCGAATGGGCTTATTCGGTCAATGCCGTCTCGGGATATTCGGGCGGTGGCAAGGCCCTGATTGGCCGTTTCGAGGATGATCGTGACATCGCCTGGCGCGGATATGGCCTGGCGCTTGGTCACAAGCATATTCCCGAAATGCAGCAGAGAGTGGGCCTGGCCCATCCGCCGGTCTTTTCGCCGGCGGTCATCCCGGCCCATCGCGGCATGGTGGTGGAAGTGCCATTGCCACTGGAAGCGATGCGCGCCGCTGCCCGGCCTGACGAGATGCGCGAGAAGCTGACCGCCTATTATGCCGATAGCCAGGTGGTGCGGGTTTCGCAGGACACACCGGAAGAATTGCTGCTGCGCGCGTCGGATCAACCCAGCGATGCGATGACGCTGTACGTGTTCAGCGATGCGGCGGGCAATCAGGCGCGTCTGATCGCGGTGCTGGATAATCTGGGCAAGGGAGCAAGCGGCGCTGCCGTGCAATCGCTCAACCTGATGTCCGGCTGTCCGGAGACCGCAGGATTGCGCCTCTGACGATATCCGTGCTCAAAATTTAAGCACGTCATTGCCTGAATATTGTGCAACTTTTGGATAGGCATGAAGCATTATTGTTTCAGGCCGCATTGCAGGAATGATCTTAATCTTGCGAATCCGCCCTTTCGCATCTGCACATGATTGTCTACCCCTTCACATCGTCCTTGGCATGATTCTTGAAACGCTATTTCAGGATTCGCCCCCGGGCATTGAATATCCGGTCAGGCCGCCGGGTAATGTAGAACAGGTATGACGTGAAAAAGATCGAAGCCATCATCAAGCCCTTCAAGCTGGACGAGGTGAAGGAGGCGCTGCACGAAGTGGGCGTATCCGGGATCACCGTAACCGAAGCCAAGGGCTTTGGCCGCCAGAAGGGCCATACGGAACTCTATCGCGGCGCAGAATATGTCGTCGATTTCCTGCCCAAGGTGAAGCTGGAAGTGGTCGTGCCCGACAGCATGGCCGATGCCGTGGTGGAAGCCGTGGCCGGCGCAGCCAAGACCGGCAGGATCGGTGATGGCAAGATATTCGTTTCCGATATCACCTCTGTCCTGCGCATCCGCACCGGTGAGCAGGACGAGTCTGCCATCTGAGGCGGACAGAGGGGGATTGGGCAGGCTGCTGCATGCCCATTGAATTTCGTGCCGGAACTCTCCGGCCACAACGCCAACCGACACAATAAGATCATACGATCAAGGAAGGAAAAAACATGTCGAGTGCATCCGATATCGTAAAACGGATCAAGGACGAGGAGATCGAGTGGGTCGATGTCCGCTTCACCGATCCCAAGGGCAAGTGGCAGCACCTGACCATGTGCGCCTCCGCCATTGACGAAGACGCGCTGGAAGAAGGCCTGATGTTCGATGGTTCGTCGATCGAAGGCTGGAAGGTCATCAACGAATCCGACATGATCCTGAAGCCTGACCTGGAAGCGGTCTATATCGATCCCTTCAGTGCCACGCCGATGATGATCATCTTCTGCGACATTGTGGAGCCTTCCACCGGTGAGCTGTATGCGCGTGATCCGCGTTCCACCGCCAAGCGTGCCGAAGACTTCCTCAAGACCACCGGCCTTGGCGATACCGTCTATGTCGGTCCGGAACCTGAATTCTTCATGTTCGACGATGTTCGCTTTGAAGACGGCTATGCCGGTTCGGGCTTCGTGATCGACGATATCGAACTGCCGACCAACACCGGCAAGGAATATGAAGGCGGCAACCTGGGTCACCGTCCGCGCGCCAAGGGTGGCTATTTCCCCGTGGCTCCGGTCGATCCGTGCACCGACATCCGCGCCGAAATGGTCGCCACGATGATGGAAATGGGCCTGCCCATGGACAAGCATCACCACGAAGTGGCCGCCGCACAGCACGAGCTGGGCATCACTTTCGGCACGCTGACCACCACCGCCGACCGCATCCAGATCTACAAGTATGTCGTGCAGAACGTCGCCAATGCCTATGGCAAGACGGCCACCTTCATGCCCAAGCCGATCCGTCAGGACAACGGTTCGGGCATGCACACGCATATGTCGATCTGGGATGGCAAGAAGAACACCTTCGCCGGCAACGGCTATGCCGGCCTGTCCGACAACTGCCTGTATTACATCGGCGGCGTGATCAAGCACGCCAAGGCCTGTAATGCTTTCACCAACCCGACGACCAACAGCTACAAGCGTCTGGTCCCGGGCTTTGAAGCACCTGTGCTGCTGGCCTATTCGGCCCGCAACCGCTCTGCTTCGTGCCGTATTCCTTACGGCGCGGGTGAAAAGGCCAAGCGCGTTGAGTTCCGCTTCCCCGATCCGCTCGCCAACCCGTACCTGTCTTGCGCAGCTCTGCTGATGGCCGGCATCGATGGTATCCAGAACAAGATCCATCCGGGCGAAGCCATGGACAAGAACCTGTACGATCTTCCGCCGGAAGAGCTGGCAGAGGTTCCCACGGTTTGCGGTTCCCTGCGCGAAGCACTGAATGCACTGGAAGCCGATCACGAATTCCTGTTGCAGGGCGGCGTGTTCACCAAGGACCAGATCGACGCTTACATGGAGCTGAAGTGGGAAGACGTCTATCGCTTCGAGCAGACGCCAAGCCCGGTCGAATACGACATGTACTACAGCTCGTAAGACAAGCTTATGTGCCATCGTTGCGTGTGATGCACGCGGCGATCACACGATTAACAGGGGAGGCGTCCGGGAAACCGGGCGCCTCTTTTTTGCGCTTTCCTACAGCGCCCGGTCCGGCCTAGCCCCTGCCCCGCGAATCCAACCGGCGAGGTGACAGACATGCTGCGCAAACCCGTTTTCGATACTCTGCGGCGGATGCTCGGGCGCGAGCTGCGCCATCAGGAGGTGCGCCAGACAGGCCGCACGGATGGCCGCGCGCACGATCAGACAGCTGATCCTGCGCTGGCCGATGAGGCCCCGTGCGAGGACTTGGCCCCGCGCCGCATCGGCCCGGCAGGAACCGAGCTGATCAGGCAGTTCGAAGGCTGCGCAAGAAGGCGCGCTGACGGCCTGATAGAGGCCTATCCCGATCCCGGTACAGGCGGCGATCCGTGGACCATCGGCTGGGGCGCAACCGGTCCCGGCATTGGCCCCGGCACCGTGTGGACGCGGGCAGAATGCGATGCGCGGCTGGACGCGGACCTGGCGCGTTACGGCGCCGAAGTTGCCTTTGCCATCGGCGATGCGCCCACCACGCAACTGCAATTCGATGCGCTGGTCAGCTTTCACTACAACACCGGCGCGATTGGCAAGGCCACGCTGACGCGCAAGCACGTGGCAGGCGACCATGCCGGGGCCGCGCGCGAGTTCGACCGCTGGTGCTATGCCGGCGGCCGGGTGATGAAAGGTCTGGTGCGGCGGCGCGAAGCCGAGAGCGCGCTCTACCGGCGCGGCTGAACGGGCATTGGGGCCGCGCTAGTAATCGCGGCTGAATTCCGCCGAAACACCGCCGCGACCGACCGTGCTGATCGAACCCAGAAGCGACAGCCAGCTGGTGATGCGGAATTCCAGCTCGGTCGCGTTATAGCCCTGCCCGTCGGTGATAATCTCCACATAGGCGCGGCGGGTGATGTTCTTGCCCAGCGCCACCGATGTGCCGCGATCGAGCGCGGGATCGGACGGGACGATGCGCAGGCGGTCCAGCCCGATGGCGGTGCGCAGCTGGTTGATCGGATCGATCCCGCCACCGCCGCGCAGGCTGGCAAGCGCCGCCCCCAGCTGCACCGCGTCGGTTGCCGAAAGATCGGTGATCGACCCGCCGAACAGCAGGCGCGCAAGCAATTCTTCTTCAGGCAGGGCGGGAACGGAATTGAAGGAGATTTCCGGTCGGCTGGCGCTGCCCTGCACCGTCACCGAGACATCAATGCCGTTGACATCGGTTTCCGCCAGCAGGTCCAGACGCGGATCGGGCGGCACGGTTTCATCAAAATCGATACGCCCACGAGTGATCTCGAAACGCACGCCGGCAAAGGAATAGAAGCCCTGCCGCGGCACGATGCGCGCCTCACCGCCGATGCGCGGATCGGATGTCGTCCCGCGCAGCAACAGGTCTCCGCGCCATTCACTCTCCAGCCCCATGCCATCGACCTTGATCCCGCGATTGGCGGTGGCATCGATCAGATAGCGCCACGGTCGCCCCTGCCGCGTTACCGGCGCCAGATCGGCGGGCTGGTTGATTTCCCTGATAGCGATGTCGGGCAGTTCCACCGCGGCTTCGGTGGTGCCCAACTGCCATTCGGCTTCATTCACCGTCAGCCTGCCGGCAATGGTCCCGCCCACTCCGCTGGAAACGATGCGCAGGGGGCCGGTCACGGTTGCACTGGTGCCCGGCAGGTCCAGGATACGGGCATTGCGCGCGGCGATGCGGATATCGATCTGCGGCCCGCGATCGCGGTTCATGCCCGCCAGGTCCACAAAGCCGCTGCCGCTGACGCGCCCGCCACCCGGCGCATTGCCGACAAAGCTGGTCAATTGCAGGCGCGAGCCATCGAACCTGCCACTGGCTGCAACCTGGGTGATATCCGTCCCCGTCAGCAGGCTCTGCACACGCAGATTATCGCCGTTCAGCGATCCGCGGACCTGCGGATTGCCCAGAGTGCCGCGCACATTGGCGGCCAGCTGGATCTCTCCGGTCACGTCCAGCAGGTCTATCGCCGCCAGCCTCCACAGCGCAGCAGACGGCCCGTCATACCGCAGCTGCGCAAACAGGTCTCCGGCATAGAGGCGCGGTATCAGCGAGCCGGTGGGTGACAGGCCGGAAATGCGCGCGGCAAGCGTGCCATGCGTGCCGCCATCATCATCCAGCACGGCGCGCGCCTGCAGGATGCCGGGCGAAAGGCTGATGACCGTGGCCAGGTTCATCGGGCGCGAGGTGAGCAGCAGGCCCGAGCGGGTCAGCCCTTCCACCATCAGCCGCGCCTGCCCCGTGGGCAATCCTCCTTCGCTGGAGCCGATATCAATCACGCCCGATACCGTGCCGCCAAGGCCAATATCGCCAGCCAGCACATCCACCAGCGACAGCGGCAGGTCAGACAGGCTCAAGCGGCCCTGCACGGGCTGATCGCCGCCAAAGCGCCCGCTCAGGATAGCAAAGCCATCGCCATAGCCCAGCTGGGTGCGCTGCAATTGCCATCCGCCATCGGCTGTGCGGTCCAGCACCGCGCGGCGCGGCATGGCGATGGCACGCCCGGCATGCGATCCGGTAGCGGCCAGCGTGATGCGATCAGGCGACATGGCACCGGTCAGCTGCAAATCGAAGCGCGTGCCGCGGGCACCGGTAATTGCGGCATCGAAATTGCCCGTCCCGTCGGCAAAATCGGCAGTCGCGCCCATTCGTCCGATAAACAGATTTCCATAGCCAACGCCGGTGGCGCTCATCGTGCCGTCAACCGCCAGGCCATTGTCGCCGTAAAGCCCGCGGGCTACCAGCGACATGCGCGCCAGCGTGAGCGGTGTCTCCCCGCCGAAGCGGGCGTTGCGCGCCTCCAGATCGATGTCGAAGCCCTGCCCGCCTGCCTGGGGAGCGAGCCGGACAACGCCATTCACCCCGCCGCGCGACATGTTCAATGTGCCCGCCACGCCGTCTTCAACCAGCGCCAGATTGCCGGTCACCCGGCTCTCCGCGATATCGAGGCGGGTGATCGCAATCGACACATCGCCATTGTCCGCCAGCGCGATGCCGATGGTGCCATCAAACGGGCCGAGCAGGGACGCGCCCGAAGTTTCCACCGCAAAGCCATCGTCAGATGGAGCCAGCGCAACATGCACGTCCTTCAGCCCGGCTGCGGGCAGCGGACTGGCCAGCACCAGTTGCGCGCGCGGACCATCGCCTGCCAGCACCGCATCAATCGTGAAGGGACCGTAATCGGCATGGGTGCCGCCGCCTGCCAGCGTGGTGGTATCCCCCGCCACACTGCCATCGACTGCCAGTTCCAGCTTGCTGCCGCTCACCTTCATGGCGTTGAACGAAATGGGCCGCCCCTCACCCAGTGAAACGCCGCCGTTGAAGCGGATATTGTCACCGGCGATATTGGCGATGGTGGGGTTGTCCACCCGGCCCAGCCCGCCCTGCAATTGCGCGGCCAGGCTCCACGGCGCATCGCCGCCAATGGCAAAGATGATCCGCGCCACCGCATCGACGCTGCCGATGCCGTCAAATTCCAGCCCGCGCGCATTGACCGGGCCGGTCAGCTGGAAGCGCCCGCTGGCAAGATCACCCGCAAGGCCCAGCTGCGCGGTCAGGCCGCGGAACACGATATCGAGGTCGTTCGAGGTGAGCCGGTTGTCCTGATAGACCAGCGTTCCGTCCAGCTTGCCGCTGAACAGGCGTGGATCGACCATGGCATTGCCGCTGACCACGCGGCCAACCTGCATATCCAGCGGAATGGCAATACGCGGCCCGTCAAAGCTCACTATGCCGCGCTGGACCACATCGCTGAATACGATATCGCCCGCTGCAATCCTACCGACGGAAAGTTCATGAGGGATGGCCAGTTCGCGGAACGGCCCGTCAAGCCGGGCGCGCAGCGATGCATCCTCCAGCGCGACACCCTCGCCGAAGAATGCCGGATCGAGCAGGACCGCTTCCAGCGCCAGATTGATGAAGCGGTTTTCGGCCAGGTCGATGGCGCCATTGCCATCCAGGTCCAGCGCCTTGCCGCGCACGGCAAACCCGCCTTGCAGCGTGCTGTCCTGCAACGTGCCCGATGCGGTGAAGGCCACGTCCTCGCCCAAGGCGCGGGCCAGCTGCCCTTCAACATAGGCACCGGGGTGGACATTGCCGACGAGCCGATATTGCCCGGCCTCATTGTAGATATCGAAATTGACCAGATCTGCGCCAGCCTGCCGGGCCAGCAACAGGCCTTCCCATGATGACCAGCTGCCATCGCCGTGCAGGTCTATGCTGAGGTCATCCTCGGCACCGACCATGGTGGCAAGGAAACCGCCTGCCGGGGCCTGCCAGTTGAGATCAAGGTCAAAGATGTTGTTGTCGGGCTCTGATTCGACCCGCAAGGTGAACTGATCGCCGCCGCCGAACTCTCCGCCCGCATCGGCGAATACGCGGCCATCGCGCAGGTCAATCGCGGCGTTGAAGCCGATCACTCGCTCTTCGCCCAGCAGCCCCTCGGCCACGGTCAGGTTGTCGATCACGAAATGATCCACGCGGATATCGAAATCGGGCAGCAGGGGCGCATCGGGATCGCCCGGAATCAGCTCCGGCGCGGCGTAAAGCGTGCCATCGCTGATCACCAGATGGCGGATATCCAGCCCACTGGTGAACCAGCGATAGGGCCGCCAGTTGAGGTCGACCTCGGGCACTTCAAGGAACAGCACGTCATTGGCATCGCGCAGCTGCACATCGTTGAAGGTGGCGCTCCACAGCACCGATCCTTCTATCGATCCCACTTCGACCGACAGGCCGGAGGCAGGCGCGAATTTGGCGATCTGGTCGATGATCAGCTGGCGCCCGGGCGGCGTGTGCAAGAAGACTATCAACCCCAGCAACAGCACCAGCAGGGCCAGCAGGCCACGGCCCGCCCAGCGCAGCATCGCCCGCCACAATGGCTTGCGGACTTCTGCCTCATCCCGGGTTGCGGTTGCCTCCGCCATCAAAACGCCTGACCCAGCGCCACGTAAACGGCCACCGGCGCATCATTGGGACCGGGGTTGAGCGGAGCGGCAATATCGATGCGGATCGGACCGAAGCTGGAATGGTAACGAAGACCGACACCGGCACCGAACTTGATGGCATCGAAGCCGGGGATCGGGTCCTGCCCCACGCTGCCCGCATCGATGAAGGGCACCACGCCCACGGCGCCGTCCATCAGGCCGGTGCGGATGCGTGCCTCAAGCGAAAATTCCACCAGCGAGCGTCCGCCCGTGGGATCGCCCAGCCCGTTGAGCGGCCCGATCTGGCGATAGCCGTAACCGCGCACCGATCCGCCGCCACCGGCATAGATGCGCCGCGAAGGCGCGATATCGTCCACCGATGCGCCCGGAATACTGGCCAGCCGAACGCGCCCTGCCAGCACGACATTTTCGGACATCTGCCGGTATGCCGAGGCATCGGCCTGGCTGCGCAGATAGAAACTCTGCGCGCCATTGTGATCGGACATTTCCGGCGACAGGCGCGCGCCCAGCCGATAGCCGCTGGTGGGATTGAGCAGGTCATCGCTGGTATCGATCTGTGCCGAAGCCGGCAGTGCAGCAATCAGATAGGTCTCCCGCGCACCGAAATTGCCCGCCGCATCAACTTCCCGCTCCTGCGTGGCGACCAGTTCCACCGCCCCAGACCAGCTGAAAGGCTTCTGGAACAACAAGGTGCTGACCCGTTCATACGTGCCGATCAGCGAGATGGTGCGCGCATCATAGGCATCATAGTCCAGCGTGCTGGCAAAGGCGTCCACGGTCAGAATCCGGTCGCGCCCGGGGAAATTGTTCTTGCGGAAAGTGACACCCGCCAGCTGTTCCTGCGTACCGGCAATGCCGCGCACGCGCAGCATGCCTTCGGGTGGGAACAGGTTGCGGTGTTCCCAGCTTGCCGCGACGCGCAGCCCCTCTTCCGTGCCATAGCCCACCGATCCGGCGACCGAGCGCAGGGGCGCTGGCACCAGGTCGACTGCCATATCCACCGTGCCCGGCTGGTCCGGGGTGGGCGCAAGCGTCTCCACCGGAGTTATGACTACCGATCCGGCCAGACCAGTGGCCAGAATCGCGCGGCGCAGGTCCAGTTCGTCACTGCGCTGGTAAATGTCGCCGGTATCAAAGCGGGCAATATCCTGCAAATGCCTGCCCGAGAGGAATTGCGGCAGATTGCTGGTCACCTGCCCGATCACATATTTTCCGCCGGGACGCACAGGCATCGTGACATCGCCCTCGCGCCGATCATGATCCACCAGCAATTCCGGCGCATCGATGGCCGCAAAGGGATAGCCGCTTTCGCCCAGCGCCGTGTCCAGATCATAGCGCTCGGTATCTATCGCATCGAGCGAGAGAGGATCACCGGAGAACACTTCATAGGCCGCGCGCAGGGCGTCATAATCGGCCCCGGTGGTGGCAAGATCGCCCAGATCGACCGCACCGACGGCAAACCGCCTGCCGGGCCGCACATCGAAACGCGCGACGGGCCGGTGATCGGCTTCGGGATCGCCCATATTCTGCACATCCACGCTGCGGATCACCTGGCCATCGAAATAGCCATAGGTGCGCAGCATGCGCAGCAGCAACTGCTCGTCCGATCGGGCCTGCGCGGCCAGCCGCCCGATGTTCTCACCCGAATCGAGTTCCTGCACCGCGGACAGCGACTTGAACCGGTCGAGGAATTCGTCGCGTTCAGGGAACAGCGAGGTGTCGGACGGGAACACCAGCACCAGTTCGCGTGACAGGCGCTCCTCACTGCCCGCAACGGGCTGGCCGATCACATCCTCGAAGGTGGCGAAATCGATTTGCTCGACGCTCTCCAGCGGGACCAGTTCGGGCAGGTCCATGTCCTGAGGCCGCTCAATCGTGAGCGCGGGCATATCCTCCATCGGCGAATCCGCATCGAGCAGGCTCGGCACTTCCTCGGGCACGGGAATGGCCGGATTGTCGCCCTGCTGCGCCCATGCTTCGGGATCGGCCACCGCCGCATCGGGGATCAGGTCTTCAAGGCTGGGCGGCGCGGATGTGTCCTGCGCCGCCAGCGGAACGGCGACGGATTGCATGGCCAGCGCAAGACCGCTCACCAGCGCCAGCGCACTGCGGTTCATGCCATTGCTCTGAGAAGGATCAGGCCAGCTTGTATTGATGGTGCCCGCCAGGCGTCCCATCCTTGCAGCCGCCGTCCACTGGCTGGGCATCCTGCCGGCTGGGGGCAGTGACGGCAGAAATAAGTCCGGCCTGCTCCTCATCGCCAAACCGGCTCCAGCCATCGGGACCGAGCTTTTCAAGCGGGCGATAGCGGACCTTATATTGCATGCGTGGCGAGCCATCGACCCAATATCCGAGATAGACATAGGGAAGGCCAGCCTCCGCAGAGCGGCGGATGTGGTCAAGAATGACGAAATTACCAAGCCCGCTTCGTGCCTCACAATCAGGATCATAGAAACTGTAGATCATCGACAGGCCATCTGCCTGACGATCGGTAAGGCATGCAGCAACCAGCCGACCCGGCCTGCCGTCCTCACCAGCTTCCCTGTATTCTATGACAAAGCTGGAAACCGAAGTGTGTTCCACCATATCGGCATAATCCACCTCGTCCATGGCGGCCATGCCGCCGCCCGGATGGCGGCTGGCGAGGTATTTCTGCAGCAATTCGAACTGTTCCGCCGTGGCCCAGGGGCGGCATTCCGAGGACATCAGGTCATCATTGCGGCGCAGGTTCTTGCGCTGGGTGGCGGACGGACGGAAGTCATGGGCAACCACGCGCACCGATATGCAGGCACGGCAATCCACGCAGGACGGGCGATAGGCCACCGTCTGGCTGCGGCGAAAACCGATCCGGCTCAGCGCATCATTCAACTGCTCCGAATGTGGTCCCTTCAGCTCGGTAAAGACCTTGCGCTCCGTCTTGCCCGGCAAATAGGGGCATGGCGCAGGGCTGGTCACGAAGAACCGGGGAAATCTTACGGGAGCCGTCACTTCAGGGGGCGGTCCTCTTGCCTTGGGTTAATCCTGCGATCCATGCCCACCGGTATGACCGGCGGATTCGTTGTGCGGAACAATCTTAACCATAATTTCGGCAGAAGGCAGGGTTAATTTACACAATCTTTCCCGGATGCCCGGTCAGTCGCCCCGAAACGGGTCAGTTCAGTTCGACCTGGCTAACCGAATAGCCCTTTGCCCTGAGGCCGGAGATCAGCGCTTCGAGTTGCTCGCGGTCGCGCGCCTCGCATTCGATGTCTGTCACCAGCCCCTTGGCAGGAAGATTGGTGAAGATGCGCTGGTGGTAGATCTCCAGGATGTTCACATTGTGCTCGTTGAATTCGCGCATCACCTTGAACAGGGCGCCGGGGCGATCCTGCAGGGTGATCTGCAACCGCGCCAGACGGCCAGAGCGGGCCAGGTCGCGCAGCAGCACATTGGCCAGCAGGCGCGTATCGATATTGCCGCCGCACAGCACCAGACCAACCTTCTTGCCGGTAAAGCGCTCCTTGTGCGCCAGCACTGCGGCAAGGCCGGCTGCACCCGCGCCTTCAACCACGGTCTTTTCGATCTGCAACAGCAGGGCAACCGCCTCTTCCAGGTGCGGTTCTTCCACCAGCACGATATCATCCACCACCTTGTCGATGATCTGCGAGGTGAACTTGCCCGGCTCATGCACGGCAATGCCCTCGGCCAGCGTGTCCCCGCCGGACGGCAGATCGACATGCTTGAAGCGCGCATAGGCGGACGGATACAGGCGCGCCTGCACACCGATCACCTCTATCGGATGGCCCAGCTGCGCAGCCATGCTCTTGGCAACGGTGCCCATGCCCGAAATCAGCCCGCCGCCGCCGATAGGCACGACCAACGTCTCTATCTCTGGCGCATCGGCGAGCATTTCCAGTGCAACCGTGCCCTGACCCGCCGCCACATTGGGTTCATCAAAGGGATGTACGAAGGTCAGGCCCAGCTGCTTTTCCATGCTGCGGGCGTAGGCATAGGCCTCATCGAAAGTCTCACCCTCCAGCATGACCTTGCCGCCCACGCTTTCCGTCTGCATCACCTTTACCGTAGGCGTGGTGCGCGGCATCACGATGGTGACAGGCACGCCCAGGCGGGTGCCGTGATAGGACAGGCCCTGCGAGTGATTGCCCGCCGATGCCGCGATCACGCCGCGCTTGCGCTGTTCATCGGTCAGCAGCAGCAAGGCGTTGAGAGCCCCGCGCTCCTTATAGGCCGCGGTAAACTGCTGGTTTTCAAACTTCAGCCAGATATCGGCGCCGGTAATCCGCGACAGCGTCTTGCTGTACATGGTCGGCGTGTGCACGATGGCATCGCCAATCCGCGCCGCTGCGGCGTGGATCTCGGCAATGTCCAGTTTGGCGTCCAATATGGCTTCCTGAGTCTGGCCAGAGTTGTTGAGCGTGTTCATCTGGCGGGCCTATCCCAATTTTTGCCGCAAATGAAACCCCAAGCAGCGCATTGCACGTGCAAAGATTGCTTTGCGCGCATCAACAATGCAGTCAGGCCCGCATGAGCAAGACACATGAAATCGCCTTCCTTGGCCTTGGTGTGATGGGTGCCCCAATGGCGGGCCACCTCGCCCGCGCCGGTCACAAGGTCACCGTCTGGAACCGCACTGCCTCTCGCGCGCAGAGCTGGCTGGAGACATATCGCGCGCTGGGGCTGGACGTGGCTGTGGCCTCTTCTGCCGCGCAGGCAGCCGCCAGCGCGGACGTGGTCCTGTCGTGCCTCGGCAATGACCGGGATCTGGCGCAGGTGATGCTGGGCGATGCCGGTGCGCTGGCCGGTGCGCTGGCCGCCATGCGCGCGGGTGCGCTCTATATCGATCACACCACCGTCAGCCCGGCGATTGCCATGACCATCGCCGAAGAAGCGCAAGCGCGCGGAGTTCTGGCCGTGGATGCCCCCGTATCCGGCGGGCAGGCAGGAGCGGAAAACGGCAAGCTTGCGATCATGTGCGGCGGGTCCGATGCCGCAATGGCCAGGGCGGAACCGGTGATGCAGGCCTATGCCGCGCGCATCGTGCATATTGGCGATGCCGGCGCGGGACAGGGTGCAAAAGCCGTGAACCAGGTGTGCATCGCTGGCGTGCTGGCGGGCCTGTCTGAAGGCGTGCGGCTGGCGCAGGCCAGCGGGCTGGACATGGACAGGGTGCGGGAGGCCATTTCGGGCGGCGCCGCGCAAAGCTGGCAGATGGACAATCGCTGGGACACCATGGCCAAGGGTGAATTCGATTTCGGCTTTGCGATAGACTGGATGCGCAAGGATCTGGCCATCGCCCTGGCGCAGGCGAAGGACAGCGGCCTGTCGCTGCCGGTCACCGCGCTGGTGGACCAGTTCTATGCGCAGGTGCAGGCCGCTGGCGGTAACCGGCAGGATACCTCCGCACTGATCCGCCATCTGCCCGAAGGCCGTTTGCCTACAGGACCATCCGCATGATCGCCCGCCTGCTGGCCTGCGCGGCCCTGCTTCTGCCCCTCCCTGCATTCGCCACCACCCATTTCGACCATGCCGACGGTGCCTCCATCGGGCGCGACGGCACTATTGACCGCTTCACCGGCATGGTGGTGGATGACGATGGACGGATCGTGCAACTGCTCGACTTTGGCGATACGCCTGAAGGCGAGATCGACTATTATATCGACCTGGAAGGCCGCATCGTCCTGCCCGGCATGATCGACGCCCATGCCCATGTGATGGACCTTGGCCTTGCCAGCCTGACGCTGGACCTGTCCGCCACAAGCTCTGTGGACGAGGCATTGGCGCTGGTCGCCGAATATGTGCAGCGCTTCCCTAACCGCCCATGGATTGTCGGGCGCGGCTGGAACGAGGTGACATGGGGCCTTGGCCGTTTCCCAACCGCAGAGGAACTGGACAGCGTATCCGACCGGCCGATCGCGCTGGAACGGGCAGACGGCCACGCCGTGTGGGCCAACAGTGCGGCCCTGGCTGCCGCGGGCATCACCTCCCGCAGCGCCGATCCCGCAGGCGGGCGGATCATCCGCAAGCCCGGTTCGCGCGATCCTGCAGGCGTGCTGGTGGATAACGCCATGGGGCTGGTGCTGGATCAGGTTCCACCCCCGCGCGCTCAGGACCTGGACCTTGCCCTGCATGCGGCGCAGCAGGAACTGTTCTCTCGCGGTGTCACCGCCGCCGCCGATATGGGCACCACCATCGAGGACTGGATGACCTTCCGCCGCGCGGGCGATGCCGGGCGGCTGCAACTGCGCATCATGTCCTACGCCGCCAGCATTCCCGAAATGCTGCTGATCGGCGGCACCGGGCCAACGCTGTGGCTGTATCAGGATCGGCTGCGGCTGAACGGGGTCAAGCTGTGGCTGGATGGCGCACTGGGATCGCGCGGCGCCCTGCTGAAGCAGGATTATCAGGACGATCCCGGCAATCGCGGGCTCAACGTGATCGACGGCACCCAGCTGCGCAACATGATGAGCCGCGCGGCGATGAACGATTTTCAGGTCGCCATCCACGCCATTGGCGATGCCGCCAATCTGGAAGCGCTCTATGCCATCGATGAACTCTCGGCGGATTTCACCGGAGACAGGCGCTGGCGCATCGAACATGCGCAGATTGTCGATTCGGCGGATATCCCGCTGTTCGGCCAGCACGGCATCATCGCCAGCATGCAGCCCGTGCACCAGACTTCCGACCGGCTGATGGCCGAGGCGCGGCTGGGGCCGGACCGGCTGCACGGCGCCTATGCCTGGCGATCGATTGCCGCCACCGGCGCACCGCTGGCATTCGGGTCCGATGCACCGGTGGAAGTGCCCGATCCGTTTGAAGGTCTGGCGGTCGCCATCAGCCGCACCGATGCCAGCGGACAGCCATTCGGTGGGTGGATGCCAGAGGAGACGATCAGCCGCGAAAAAGCCCTCGCCGCCTACACTGCGGGCGCGGCCTATGCCGGTTTTGCCGATGGACGATTCGGGTCGCTGGCGGTGGGCGAACGTGCGGACTTTCTGGTGCTGGATGGCGATCCGCTGCTCTCCGGTCCGGACCAGATTCGCGCGATCACCGTTTTGGAGACATGGATCGCCGGGGAAAGAGTGTATTCATCCGAGGATTAAGTGTGCCAATAGGGGCAAGCACGGGTTGACCTTAAATGTTTGGCAAGCCATTTAGAATTATCTAGCCAATACAATGAGTATCTGTTAGTCACGAATTGAATTTAGCAATTGGAAAGGTCCACCAAATCATGATGACCAAGAAGATCGTCGTTGCCCTGGCAGCCACCAGCCTGCTGGCCACCCCGGTTCTGGCTCAGAGCGTGAATGCACTCCGCGCGCCTGCTCCTGTGCAGGATAGCGAAGAAGTTGAGGGCGGCTCCGGCATCATCCTGGTAATTCTTGCTGCTGCGGCCGTGATTGCCGGCATCATCATTGCCGCAGACGGCAGTGAGAACCTCCCCACCAGCCCGTAAGGCGCTGTGGATCACGGAATTCAAAGCGGGGCCTGCGGGCCCCGTTTTTATGTGTCCTGAAAACTGGCTGACCGGAAAAACCCGGACGCAAAAATCAGCTCTCGCTGGTTTTGGTTTCGCTGGTGAGATCGTCGGCGGGCGTTTCTGTGCCGGTCAGCTCTGTGCTGGCAGCTTGTGTACCTGAAGCCTCTGCCTTTTCGCGCTCCTGCTCCTTCTTCTGCTTGCGCTCGCTCAGCAGCATCAGCAGCAGCGAGCCTTCGAACAGCAGCAACAGGGGTATCGCCAGCAACAATTGCGATATCGCATCGGGCGGGGTGATGATCGCCGCCAGCGCGAATACCGCCACCACAACATAGCGCCTGCCCTTGCTCAGCTGATCACGGCTGACGATCCCGGCGCGGTTGAGCAGCATCAGCAGCACCGGCAGCAGGAAACTTATGCCAAAGGCCAGGATGAAGCGCATCACCAGGTCGAGATACTCGCCCATGCTGGGTAGCGCAGTCTGTTCCAGTCCGCCTGCCGTCCCTTCAAAACCGAGGAACCATTCGAAGGCGGTGGGCATCACCACGAAATAAGCCAGGCTGGCCCCCATGGTGAACAGGATCGGCGTGGCCAGAATGAACGGCAGGAAAGCCTTTTTCTCGCGCGCATAAAGGCCCGGCGCAACGAACGCCCACAGCTGGTTGGCGATGATCGGGAAGCTGATGAAGAAGGCGGCAAACAGCGCCACCTTGATCTCGACGAAGAACGCTTCGTACAGCTTGGTATAGATCAGCTGGCCTTCGCCTTCGGGGAAGGCCATCGTCAGCGGGCGCACCAGGAAGCCGAAGATATCGTCTGCAAAATACAGGCACACGGCAAAGGCCACCACCAGCGCGAACACCGCGCGGACCAGCCTTTTGCGCAGTTCGATCAGGTGATCGATCAATGGCGCTTGTGAATCATCCAGATCCTTGAGCTTGAAAGCCATGACTCAGTCCGCCTTCTTCGCATCATCGGCAACTGGCGATGGCGGTGCCACCCGGGCCTCGGCAGAGCTGGCTTGCGGGGAAGCGGCATCGGCTGGCGCATCAGCTTTCGGGGCAGTTTCAGGACCGGAAAGGGCTGGCGGCACTGGCGCTGCATCGCCCTTGGCGGGCGGAAAGGCTCCGGTTGGCTCCATCTCGGTAGGTCCGCCTTCGGGATACTGGCGCATGATCTTTTCGTTCTGCGCCTTCCACTTCTTCTCCATGTCTTCCATTTCCGCCTCGCGGATCATGGCATCCAGACCGGAGCGGAAGTGGCCCGACATGCGCCGCATCTTGCCGATCCAGCGGCCCGCAGCGCGCAAGGCGGTGGGCATGTCCTTGGGGCCGATGACAAGGATCGCCACGACCACGATTACCAATAGCTCTTCTGCGCCGATATCGAACATGCCTGACGGCGCCTAAAACTGGAGTTTAATTGGTGGTCTTGTCCGCCGGAGCGCTTTCAGGCGTCTCGGCTGGCTTGGCCTCGTTCGCCAGCTTGGCCGGCTCTGGCCGCGCTGCCGATTCATCGCTCATGCCCTGGCGGAAGCTTTTCACGCCCTTGCCGAAATCGCCCATCATCTCCGAAATCCGGCCACGGCCGAACAGGACGAGGATCACCACGGCTATGATGATAAGCTGGACTGGTCCGATACTACCCACTGGTACTCTCCGAAAAATCGATAGAGCGTAATCTAGGCGCTTTCACCAGGCTTTGCCAGCATCTCTGCACCGCGATCAAAAATGACCACCTAATTCTCATCCGGCCCAACCTCGTCTGGCCCAACCTCGTCTGGCCCGTCCTCTACGGCAGTGTCATCCTGTTCAGATGTGTCAGGCCCCGTGTCTGCCGTCTTCTGTTCCATCAGGTCCTCAAACGCATCATCGACCGGATCGAGCAGGCCGGCAGCCTTCAGCTCGTCAATTCCGGGCAGGTCGCGGCGGCTGGAAAGGCCGAAATGCGAGAGGAAATCAGGCGTAGTGGCATAGATCACCGGGCGGCCGGGAACCTCCCGCCTGCCCGCCGCGCGCACCCAGCCTGCCTCCATCAGCACGTCCAGCGTGCCCGCGCTGGTCTGCACCCCGCGAATCGCCTCAATCTCCGCGCGGCTGACCGGCTCGTGATAGGCGATGATCGCCAGCACTTCGGTGGCCGCCCGGCTCAGGCGGCGGAGCTGCTCCTTCTCGCGCCGCAGCAAATGGGCCAGATCGGGCGCAGTCTGGAACTGCCAGCGCTTGCCGCGTTCCACCAGCTTGATCCCGCGCGGGGCATAATGCGCCTCCAGCTCACGCAAGGCATCGCGCACATCCGCGCCTTCGAGATGGGCGGAAATCTGCTCCGCGCTCATCGGTTCTTCGGCGGCGAACAGGGTCGCCTCCACCGCCCGCACCAGATCGTCCACCGGCTGGTTCACGCGCTGACCCTGCGCAGGTGGAGCGGGCCGAAAATCTCTTCCTGGCGAATTTCCGCCTTGCCCATGCGCGCCAGTTCCAGCGCGGCAACGAAGCTGGAAGCCAGCGCCGATTTTTGCAGGCGCGGATCATCGCCGCCCTTGTCCGTCCGCTTGGGCAGAAAGGCGCGAATCTCCATCCAGTCCAGCGTCACACCCAGCATTGCCGAAACACGGTCGAGCGCCGAATCGAGCGTCATCACCGGGCGTTCGCGCACCATGTGGACCACCGTTTCCGTGCGCAGCTTGACCTGCCCATAGGCGTGCACCAGCTGATACCAGTCACACTGCCAGGCATTCTTGCGCAGGACCTTGAGCCCTTCGGGCGCGCCACGCGCAAACACATCGCGGCCCAGCCGGTCACGGCCCATCAGCCGGCCCGCCGCCTCACGCATTGCGCCAAGACGCTGCAACCGCAATTGCAGCTTCAGCGCCAGCTCTTCGGGAGAGGGATCTTCCTGCTCGTCACGCGGCAAAAGCAGCGATGATTTGAGGTATGCCAGCCAGGCCGCCATCACCAGATAATCGGCCGCAATCTCCAGCTTCAGCGCCTCTGCCCGCTCAATATAGACGATATACTGATCGACCAGAGACAGGATCGAGATACTCTTGAGATCGACCTTCTGCCGCCGCGCCAGATCCAGCAGCAGGTCCAGCGGGCCTTCCCAGCCGTCCAGCTCCAGATAGAGCGCGACATCGGAATCAGTGGGGGCAGCAGGCCCTTCCCATTCGGTGCCTGCGCCAGCTTCCGCAGCATCGAACAACAGGCCGTCCGCCGTCATGCCGCAGCCCTCGTCAGGTCCAGCAGGCTGTCACGCCGCGCCATCAGTTCAGCACGCGGGGCGGACTGAAGCGATGCTGCGGGATATGCCAGCGCTGCGTCCAGCCGCTTTGCCGCCGCCTCTCCCAACACAGGCACGGCCTCGCAAATGCCGACCATGTCGTCCATTTTCGCCCAGCAATTGAGCACGATATCGCAGCCCGCCGCTATCGCCTTTGCGGACCGTTCGGGAATGGTCCCGTCGAGCGCCTGCATGTCGATATCATCGGTCAGCAACAGGCCGGAAAAGCCGATATCGCGGCGAATGACATCGGCAATGATGCGGCTGGACAATGTAGCCGGATTGTCCGCATCCCATGCCTGATACAGCACATGGGCGGACATGCCGATCGGTGCATCGTGCAAGGTGCGGAAGGGGGCAATGTCGCGTTCCAGCTCCGCTTCGCTGGCGCTGACCACCGGCAATTCCTTGTGGCTATCGGCGCAGGCGCGCCCGTGGCCGGGCATGTGCTTGATGCAGCCGGTCACCCCGGCGCGCGCCAGCCCGTCCAGCACGGCGCGGCCCAGCGCGGCCACCTGCCTGGGCTCACTTCCCAGCGCGCGATCGCCGATCACATCATGCGCGCCTTCCACCCGCACATCCAGCAGCGGAGCGTAGTCCACGGTAATGCCCACTTCGGCCAGATCCTGACCCAGCAACTGCGCATTGGCGCGCGCGGCCTCTATCGCGCTGGCGGGAGCCAGGTCCCACAGGCTGGCAAAGCTCCAGCCCGGCGGATAGGCATCCCACACCGGCGCTTTCATGCGCGCCACGCGGCCACCTTCCTGATCTATCGAAATCAGCTGGCGATCACGCCCGTGGATGGCGCGCAGATCGTCCGTCAGCGCGCGGAGCTGGTCCCGGTCCTGCACATTGCGGCCAAACAAGATGTAGCCCGCCGGATCGCAATCGCGGAAAAAACTGCGTTCGTCATCGGTCAGGACAAGACCGGAAAGGCCGAAAATGGCTGGTACCATGCAGGCAGATTCGCACGAAAGCGCCGCTGCGGGCAAGTTAATACAAGCCCGTGCATGTGGAAATGAATCGGTGGAAAAACGCCCTAGCGCTTGACCTGGCAATCGCCCCCGGAGCTGCGGATCGCGCGGCACAGCGTGTCTGCGGCTGCGGCATTGCTGGCGACGGCCTGCAGGCGGTAAATCGTCCCGCTATCGGCAGCGCCTTCCACAATCCGGTAATCCACGCCTTGCAGGACAGAGAAGCGAGTGCGCAGCTGCGCCCAGCCATTTTGCGCTGCGGCGCGGCTGGAGAATGCCCCGACCTGTACGCCAACACCGGTGGTGGTAGCGGCAGCAGGTTCGGAATCCGACGCATCGTCTGCGGACGCATTATTGCCGGCCTGATCGATGTCTATCGAAGGCGCAGGAGCAGTATCGGCCAGTCGGCCCTCAGTCACCTGTCCTTCACCCACGCCATAGCTGACATCGCCCGTGCCTGCGACTTCAGAGCCGCCGGGATCTTCGGGACGTTCCTTATAGGGTTCATCGGGCGCAGAGATCGTGCTGCCATCGGCAGACATCTCGTTGTCTGACTGGTCACGCAGGAAAAACCATGCCGTGAACACGATCGCCGCGACGGCCAGCAATCCCAGCAGGGCAAACAGGATCAGGCGGGTGTTGAAGCCTTCTTCCTCATACTCTTCATCGGATTCGAGCCAGGGCAGGCGCTCTCCATCATCGGCCAGCACCAGCTGTTCCTCGGCCTGGAGAACATCGTCATTACCCTGATCGTTGGCACCAGAATCGGTGGCTTCGCCTTCATCCTGATCGTCGCCCGGCCACATCATCCTACAGCTCCTCGACGGCCTCTACCCCCAACAGGGAAAGCCCATTGCGCAAGACCTGCCCGATTTGGACGCAGAGGAAAAGCCTTGCAGCAGACAGCTGGGGATTTTGTGCCACGATGATCCGCTTTTGCGCATCGTCATTCCCCAGATTCCAGTAGGCGTGAAAGGCTGCCGCCATTTCATACAGATAGAAGGCGATGCGGTGCGGTTCGCGGGCCTTGGCGGCCGCTTCCACTTCACGCGGGAACTGGGCGGCCTGCTTGATCAGCGTCATCTCGTCTTCGCCCAGCAAGGCCAGGTCGGCATCGGACGGGGCAATGCCCTGCTCCGCCGCCTTGCGCAGGATAGAGCTGATCCGCGCATGGGCATACTGGACATAGAACACCGGATTGTCCTTGCTCGCTTCCACCACCTTGGCGAAATCGAAATCCATCTGCGCTTCGGGCTTGCGGGTCAGCATGGTGAAACGCACCACGTCCTTGCCCACTTCCTCCACCATCTCGGCGATGGTGACGAAATTGCCTGACCGCTTGGACATCTTCACCGGCTCACCGCCGCGCAGCAGCTGGACCATCTGCACCAGCTTCACGTCGAAGGGGATGGGTTTGCCCTGCCCTTCTGACAGCGCCGCCACCGCAGCCTTGATCCGCTTGACCGTACCGGCATGGTCCGCGCCCCAGATATCGATCAGCTCATCGGCATGCTCGGCCTTTTGCATGTGATAGGCCAGGTCAGCGCCGAAATAGGTCCACTTGCCGTCAGACTTGCGGATCGGGCGATCCTGGTCGTCGCCGAACTTGGTGGAGCGGAACAACGGCAGCTCGATCGGCTCCCAATCCTCGATCACCTTGCCCTTGGGCTGTTCCAGCACGCCGTCATAGACCAGATCGTGTGAGCGCAGCCAAGCCTCGGCCTCGGCCGGCTTGCCGGCAATCTGCAACGCCGCCTCGGATGAGAATACATCATGCCTGATGCCCAGCAGCGCCAGGTCGGAGCGGATCATGTTCATCATTTCGGTAACCGCCTGCGCGCGGAAGATGGGCAGCCATTCCTCCTCCGGCTCATCCACGAACCGGTCACCCAGCTCGCTCGCCAGCGCTTCGCCGACCGGCTTTAGATAGTCGCCGGGGTAAAGCCCCTCGGGGATTTCGCCGATATCGTGGCCCAGCGCTTCCTTGTACCGCAAGAAGGCAGAGCGGGCGAGAACGTCCACCTGACCGCCCGCATCGTTGACGTAATATTCGCGGGTCACGTCATATCCGGCGAATTGCAGCAGGGTCGCCAGCGCATCGCCCACCACCGCGCCGCGGCAGTGGCCCATGTGCATGGGACCGGTGGGATTGGCGGATACATATTCCACGTTCACCCGGCGGCCCTTGCCAAACTCGGAGCGGCCATAGTGATCGCCCATTGCGGCAATCGCAGCCACTTCGGACAGCCAGTTGGCCGGCGCAAGACGCAGGTTGATGAAGCCGGGGCCGGCAATCTCGGCGCTGTCGACCAGCGGATCGGCGGCAAACTTTGCCACGATCTTATCCGCCAGTGCGCGCGGATTGGTGCCCGCCTGCTTGGCCAGCACCATCGCGGCATTGGTGGACAGGTCCCCGTGCGACGCATCGCGCGGAGGCTCCACGCTGACATTGCCGCGCGGTGTGCCCTGCGGCAGGACGCCTTCGCTCTCCAGCGCGGACAGCACTGCATCGATCCGGGCCGCATAGGCGGCATAGAGTGTTTGTATGTCTGACATGGGCGCGCCGTTAGCCTGTTTGAGGCCAGCGGGGAAGCAGCAGTAGCAGCGGCAGGCGTCTAACGCGTGACGTTATAGGCCAGCTGGTCCTCGCTCAGCTGGAAACCCACCAGCAGTTCGAAGTTGGCACGGGCCAGTGCGGCGCGGATATCCGGCTCCGTCAAAGGATCGACCGCGGCATCATTATCGCCCGCACGGCGCGGACGCGTGATGCGCTGGCGGATGTCTGGCGGAAGCGTTGCCTCTGCCCGGTTGACCACTGCGCCTGCGGTGCCCATCGCACTGGCGCGGGCCTGGCCATCGGCAAAGTTCAGCGTGACCGTGCCAACGCGCTTGGCGACAACCGAGCTGCCACCGCGAACCACGCTGCTGAAATAGGGGAGTTCCACCGACCGCGCACCCGATGTGTTGCGGCGCATGGCCTGCACTTCGAATGTGGCGCTGGAAAAGACCTCATCACCCGAATCATCGCAATTGCTGCGCACATTGGTGATCGTTGCGGTCACGTCCATGGCATCGGCAGTAACCGATCCGGCAGGCGAGAAGAGCGTGATGTCGCCGGTAAATTCGGGAATGCCCACGGCGGGACAGACCGAGCGCAGGGCGGTGATGCCCACGCCTTGCTGGACGACGATATCGCCTGTGGTCTTGCATCCAGCCAGTGCCGCTGCGGCAAGACCAGCAGCGATCAATGCATTACGTCTTTTCATCCCTGGTCCTTGTCCTTCATCTGATGCAGCCCCTACCCCTTTCACTGCGGGGCGACAACCGCTAGGGCGCAGGATATGAACGCCCCCTTTCCCGAAACGCATGGCAGCGCGCAAAAGCTGCCCCTCAAGGTGCTGATTGCTGCTCCGCGCGGCTTCTGCGCCGGTGTCGACCGCGCCATCGAAATCGTCGAGCGTGCGCTCGATCGATATGGCGCGCCCGTCTATGTCCGCCACGAGATTGTCCACAACCGCTATGTGGTGGATGCGTTGCGCGCAAAGGGCGCAATTTTCGTGGAGGAACTGGACGAGGTGCCCGAAGGCGTGCCGGTGGTTTTCAGCGCCCACGGCGTGCCCAAATCGGTTCCGGCAGAGGCGGAGCGGCGGCAGATGATCTATGTCGATGCCACCTGCCCGCTGGTGTCCAAGGTGCACCGCCAGGCCGAACGTCAGATAGAAGCTGGACGGCACATCCTGTTCATCGGCCACAAGGGCCATCCCGAAGTGATCGGAACATTCGGCCAGGTGGCCGAGGGTGAGATGACGCTGGTGGAAACCGTGGACGATGTCGACCGGCTCGAATTCCCCGAGGGGCAGGAACTGTCCTTCCTCACACAGACCACACTGTCTGTGGATGATACGGCCGATATCATCGCCGCGCTCAAGATTCGCTATCCGCAGATCGTGGCGCCCAAGGCGGAAGACATCTGCTATGCCACATCAAACCGCCAGGCGGCGGTCAAGGACGTGGCGCCCGAGGCAGATCTGGTGCTGGTTATCGGCGCGCCCAACTCCTCCAATTCGCTGCGGCTGGTGGAAGTGGCCGAGCGCTGCGGCACGCCTGCCCGGCTGATTGAACGCGCGACCGAGATTGATGAAAGCTGGCTTGAAGGCGTGGCAACCATCGGCATTTCCGCCGGGGCCTCTGCCCCGGAACTGCTGGTGCGCGAAGTTGTCGACCGCCTGTCGCAGTGGCGCGCGGTGGAAGAACGCACGATCATCTCCGCCGAGGAGAAGATGGTTTTCAAGCTGCCCCGGCAATTGATGGAATAGGTGCGGCGTGGCCGTTTATACGCATCTGTCGGCAGATGACCTGTCCAGCCTGATCGCGCATTACGATGTTGGCGAACTGGTCAGTGCCAAGGGCATTGCCGAGGGCGTGTCCAATTCCAACTGGCTGATCGAGACGACCGGCAGCGACGCCGCCCGCAAGAATGGTGGGGGCGCGCGCTACATTCTGACCATGTATGAATTCCGCATCGAAATGCGCGACCTGCCGTTCTTCCTGGGACTGCTGGACCTGCTGGCGGACAAGGGTTGCCCGGTGCCGCGCACGATTCATGACCGGGACGGCGCATCGTGGCGCAAGATTGGTGACAAGGCCGTGGCGCTGATAGAATTCCTGCCCGGCGTTTCCATTGACCGGCCCCAGCCCGAACAGGCCCGGTCCGTGGGCAAGGCGCTGGCGGAGATTCACCTTGCCGCAGCGGATTATGACAGCCGCCGCAATGAAATGGGCCTGGCATCGTGGCAGGAACTGACCGACCAGTGCGGCCCCGAAGGCCTGGCGCAGATCGATCCCGCCCTGCCCGCCATCGTCAAGGATGCACTGGCCTATCTGACCGCGAACTGGCCCGCCGGATTGCCGCAGGGCGTGTGCCATGCCGATCTGTTCCCCGATAACGTGCTGATGCTGGGCGACCGGGTGAGCGGGCTGATAGACTTCTATTTCGCCTGCACCGATTTCTTCGCCTATGATCTGGCCGTGACCCACGCCGCGTGGTGCTTTGCCGATCACGGTCGCACGTTCCGGCCGGAAATCTCCACCGCGCTGATGGCGGGTTATGAAAGCGTGCGTCCCCTGAGCGAGGCCGAGCGCGCCGCATTGCCCATTCTGGCACGCGGTGCGGCAATGCGCTTTATCGCCACGCGCGCCTATGATTGGCTCAACACTCCGGCCGATGCGCTGGTGACGAGAAAGGACCCGATGGACTTCGCCCGCCGCCTGCAATTCTATGCAGAGCAGGGCGCGAAGGCTTTTGCAGGCGTATGAAAAAAGTCGATATCTTCACCGATGGCGCCTGCAAGGGCAATCCCGGCCCCGGCGGCTGGGGCGTGCTGCTGCGCATGGGCAGCCACGAAAAGGAAATGTCCGGCGGGGAGGACGATACCACCAACAACCGGATGGAGATGACCGCCGTCATCCGCGGCCTTCACGCGCTGATCGAACCGTGCGAAGTCACCATCCATTCGGACAGCAAATATGTCATCGACGGGATGACCAAGTGGATCAAGGGATGGCAGAAGAACGGCTGGATCAATGCCAGCAAGAAGCCGGTGCGCAATGCCGATCTGTGGCATGATCTGATTGAGGCTGTGCGTCCGCACAAGGTGACCTGGCAATGGGTCAAGGGCCACAACGGCCACGTAGAAAACGAAAGGGTCGACCGCCTCGCCAGCGATGCTGCGGACGAAGCGGTCAACAGACCTTCAGCTTAGCTGTTGTCTTCGGTGGGTGCGTCCGGGCCGTTCTTCTTGATCGAAGCGATGGCGTTCTCGGCACTCGACTTGCTTGAGTAGCCTTCGGTCGAGAACATGACCTCCGAATTATACTTGAAGCGCACGCGGAACTCGCCTGCCTTGTCCTTATAAATCTCAAACTTGTGAGCCAAAGCTTCTCTCCTCTTGAACGATTCGCGACAAGCCTAACGATTGTGTGACAATTGGCTAGCCAAAGCGCGCAGGGCTGTAATCTGCCGCTTGAATGCCCTTGGTCATGTCATCGCGCGGCAGGTCCAGCAGCAGCTGCGCGGCAAGGCGCGCGGCGGCAGGCGCAGTCTGGATGCCGAACCCGCCCTGCCCGGCAAACCAGAACAGGCCATCGCAGCGCGGATCGTGGCCATAGACGGGCCGCCGGTCGGGCGCGAAACTGCGCAGGCCCGCCCATTTGCGCTCCAGCGCTTCGATTTTCCAGCCCACCACGTGCTCGAACCGGTCGATCGCCACAGCAATATCCATCTCCTCCGGCGCGGCATCGCACGGCTGGCTGGGCGTTTCGTCATGCGGGCTGAGCCACAGGCGGCCGTTCTCCGGCTTGAAATAGAAGGTTCCGTTGATGTCCAGCACCAGCGGCATGTCCGCAGCGGGCGCAGGGGCCACGCGCAATTGTGCCACCGTGCGGCGATAAGGCGTTATGCCCAACGCCTGCGCCCCGGCCATCTGCGCCAGCGGATCCGCCCAGGCACCCGCGGCATTGACCAGAATGTCTGCATGCACAGTGATCCCGCCGTGAAACTGCAGCAGCCAGCCATCGCCATTCCTCTGGGCAGAGACCAGCCGGTGCCGGTTGCGCACCGCCACGCCGCCTGATCTGGCCTGCCCCAGATAATGCTGATGCAGCGCGCCCACATCGATATCGGCACAATGCGGCTCACTGATCGCCTGCGTCCAGCCGGGCAGGATGCCGGGAACCTGCCGCTCGATCTCGTCCCGCCGGACCGTTTCTATCGATACGCCCGTTCCGGCAAAGCTGCTGGCAAAGTCCTGCAAAGCCGCCTCGTCCTGATCGCGCGCAATATACAAGGCCCCGCGCTGGTGCAGGAAGCCGCCTTCGCGCAGCCATGTGCCGGATGCCAGTGTGAGCGGAACGATGGAGGGGCCGCCATAGCACTCCTCCCAGAAGGCAGCGGAGCGTCCGGTGGCGTGATAGCCGGGAAACTCCTCCGCCTCTGCCAGCAGCACACGGGCATGGGGCGCCAGCTCCGCCGCCAGGCTCGCCCCTGCCATTCCGGCGCCGATCACGGCAATATCGAAGTGTTCGTTCAAACCGGGGCGAGCCTGTTCAGGAAATCGTCCAATTGTGCAAGCGCCCGGTTGCGCACCGGGTCTGCCTCGCGCAGGATTTCATGTGCCGCTTCCGGACCGAATTCCACCAGCCGGGCATGGGGAAGGCGGCGCGCTGCACGGCGAATGGCGCGCGGGCTGACCAGCTTGTCACCCTTTACCGCAAGGATCAGCACCGGCGTTGCAACCGCCTCCAGCATGCCGGGCCTGTTGAGCAGGCTGATCGATCGCAGCGCGCTGGCCACCCAGCTCCAGCTGCCCGGACCCATCACCAGCTGGGGCCGGTGATCTCGCCACCACAGTTCATCCGCATAGCGCGCATCGTCATGGGTCAGCAGCCGCTGGCGAAAACGCGGGACTTCGCCGGGCTTCTCGCTCCATTTCCACGCCGGACGGCGCGAATCGCCCAGCCACATCTGCACTCGGGCCACGCCGCGTTGCAGCCAGACGGGCAGAAACTGGGGCTGCACACCCAGCATTGGCGCGATCATGACCAGCCCATCGCAGTGCGGCTGCAAAGTTTTTTCAGCCAGAGTGCGCAGCACCAGATGGCCGCCCATCGAATGGCCGGCCAGCACCAGCGCCCCCTCGCGCCCCTTTGCCCAGTCGCTCCAGAATGCGGCCAAATCAGCCGTCCAGATGCCGAAATCATCGATATGGCCGGTCACCGCATCGGCGCCCAGACGGCCCGAACCGGCCTGTCCGCGCCAGTCGGCAGCGCTTACCCGCCAGCCCAAGAGGCGCAGGTTTTCAAACGTTTCCAGATACTTCTCATAAAAATCGCCGCGTCCGGGCATGAACAGTATCGATCCGCGCACCGGCACGTGATCATCGGGCGGGGGAAAATCGATCCAGCGGATTTCATGCCCGTCAGGCGCGCGCCACATGGCCTCGCTGGCACCGGGCGGAATGGCCCTGCGGTCAAACTCTGCCGCCGGGAACTTTCCGCTTTGACTAATACCAGCCTCCTGCCCGTGGTTACTATTTGGTAAGTGATCGCCGCTAGCACACGAAATCCAAGGGGAACCTGAGGGACTTTCGATGCTAGACGATCCGATCAAGTACGGTTTGCTTGCCGCATTGGCAATCGGGCTGCTGGTAGCAGCCTTCACCGATATCACGCAGCGCAAGATCGCCAATTGGCTCAACGCAGCCATTGCTCTTGGCGCGCCGGTTTACTGGTGGGCCAGCGGCATGTCGCTGTGGCCAGACATCGCCATCCAGCTCGGCATCGCGGTGGCGACCTTCCTGGTACTCTCTGTGGTGTTTGCCCTGCGCGCCATGGGCGGCGGAGATGTGAAATTGCTGACCGCGATGGCGCTGTGGATCGCACCGGTCCACTTCCTGAAATTCCTCATCATGATGGCGCTGATCGGCGGCGTGCTGACGATCGTGGTCGCCGGATGGCACATCATGCGCCGCGAGCGTGACAAGATCGCAATTCCCTATGGCGTGGCCATCGCCTCTGCCGGGCTGTGGATCATCATCGCATTCTATCTTCCCGTTTCCACGCTGGGCGGCGTGGCGGGGTGAACCTCATTTTAACCAATTACGACCTATGCGGTGAAATCCAATCCGCAAGGTTCACGAAGGGGGCTTGAAGCACCATGGACAAGAAGAAGCTCATTTTGCTGCTGGGAGCGCTGATCATAGCGATCGGTACCGCTCTTGCTGCCCGGAGCATGTTTGCCGGCGCCGCCGCACCAGAGGTGGAAGCCGCCCCCGTTGAACCGCAGGGACCCAAGGTCCTGGTCGCCAAGCGCGGCCTGCCGGTCGGCACGATCATCACTGCGGATGCCATCGGCTTCCAGCTGTGGCCGCAGGAACTGGTTCAGGATGCCTACTTCATCGACGGTGAAGCCAATATGGAACTGCTGATGGGCACCGTTGTGCGCCATGCCATTACCGCTGGCGAGCCGGTGACACAGGGTTCGCTGGTCGCTCCTGGCGATCGCGGCTTCCTTGCTGCGGCGCTTGGGCCGGGCATGCGTGCCGTGACCGTACCTGTTTCCGCCCGCACGGGTGTTGGCGGCTTCGTCTTCCCGGGTGACCGCGTTGACCTGGTGCTGACCCAGACCATCCAGGGTGAAGACAGCCAGGGGCTGCAGACGTCGGAAACTATCTTGCAGAACCTGCGCGTTCTGGCGACCGATCAGTCCACCGAAACCACCACCACCGAAGACGGCCGCACCGTGGTCCGCGCCTTCCGCACGGTCACTCTGGAAGTGACCCCGCGCATCGGTGAGAAGGTTGCCGTGGCGCAGACCATCGGCACACTCAGCCTGTCGCTGCGCTCGATCGCGGACAACCAGTCCGAACTCGACCGCGCGATTGCTTCGGGTGATATCGAAGTGCCGGCCAATGCCTCGCAAGAGGAAGAGGACCTGTTCCTTCGCCAGGCGGTTTCCCGCCCGCGTGATGGAGCCACCACCTATGTGACCGGCGGCGATGTGTCGCGCTTCCAGCGCCGCACCATGCCGTCGACCAGCAGCAATACCGCGCAACCCACCATGACAGTCAACGCTCCTCCTGCGGCTGCCGGCTTCAACGGAGTGGCACGTCCCAGCGGGCCGACGGTCAATGTGACCCGCGGCAAGGCCACCACCGTTGAATCCGTGGACCGCGGCGCCGGTGCGATCCTCGATCGCCAGGCCCAGGCCATGGGTGCAGGCGGCGATACGGCCAGACTCGGCCCGTCGAGCCTGCGGTGATCACCATGACAACCATCAACACACCTCGCCAATCCGCTCATTCAACCGGATGCAATTCTAGGGGCAAATCAATGCAGAGCCGCCTTTTCAAGACCGTGCTGACCGCCGCATGTGCGATCGCACCTCTGGCCGCCGCGCCCGTGGGCACGGCACACGCCCAGGCCGTTGTCAGCCCGGCGCAGGATATCGTCCTGTCGATCGGCCGCGGCGAGCTGGTGACCGTACCGGGCAATATGGCCGATATCTTTGTCGCCAACGAAACGGTGGCCGATGTCCAGGTCAAGTCGCAGCGCCAGCTGTTCGTGTTTGGCCTGGCCGGCGGAGAGACCACCATCTACGCCAGCAATGCCAACGGAGACATCATCTGGTCTGCCAATGTCCGGGTCGGCTCCAACATCGATTCAATCGATCAGATGCTGGCTCTGGCCATGCCCGAAGCGCAGATCTCGGTCGCGACGATGGGTTCCAACACCGTGCTGCTGACCGGCACTGTGGCTGCTCCTGAAGATGCTGCCGAGGCCGAGCGCCTGGTGTCCGCATTCGTGGGCGAGGGTGCCAATGTCATTTCGCGCCTGCGCATGGCGACACCGCTGCAGGTCAACCTGCGCGTCCGCTTCGCTGAAGTCAGCCGTTCGCTGGTGCGCGCAATCGGTGCCAATCTGACCACGGTCGATGGCACTGGCGGCTTCCAGTTCGGCGTTGGCCAGGGTCGCGGCGCGGTTTCGCAGTTCGTGCCTTCCTATATCGATCCGGTAACCGGCCTGCGCGTGCCAATGGGCCCGGTCGCGGTTGGTGCCGCGCTTGATGGTGAAGGCTATAATATCGTTGACCAGATTACCCCTGGTACCACGCTTGGCGCCTTTGGCCGACTGCTGGGAATGGATATCGGCGCCGCGCTCGACCTTGCCGAACGCGAAGGCCTGGTGACCACGCTTTCACAGCCCAACCTGACAGCGCTCTCGGGCGAGTCGGCGGAATTCCTCGCCGGCGGTGAATTCCCGATCCCGCTGAGCCAGGGCCTGGGCACGACCACGGTCGAATACAAGAAATATGGCGTCAGCCTGGCCTATTCGCCCACCGTGCTTTCCAACGGCCGCATCTCGCTGCGTGTCCGCCCGGAAGTGTCCGAGCTTTCCAGCCAGGGCGCAGTGACGCTGAACGGCTTCCAGATCCCCGCGCTGACCATTCGCCGCGCGGAAACGACGATCGAACTCGGCTCCGGCCAGAGCTTCATGATCGCCGGACTGCTCAGCAACAATGCCCAGAACACGATCGACCGCGCCCCCGGCGCAGGCGAGATTCCGATCCTGGGCAATCTGTTCCGCTCCACCGAGTTCCGCCGCGGCGAAACCGAGCTGGTGATCGTGGTGACGCCGTATCTGGTCGAACCTGTGAGCGACCGCGAAATCGTGCTGCCGACAGATGGCTTCCATGCCCCGACGGCGGCCGAGCAGTTCCTGCTCAATCGCGAGCACAATGGTGTGAGCGGGGAAACCCGCCCGATGCCCAGCGCAATCGAAAGCGCACCGGCGGGTCCGGGCCTGAGCGTGACCGACCAGTCCGGTCAGCCGCTGGCTGATGGCGCGGCTCCGTCCGGTTCCAGTGAACAAAGCGCCGAGGCAGCAGCCCCCGGCTTCAGCCTGAATTGAGAGAGGTGATCGCAATGACCATTCACATGAAACGCAGTGCCGCTGTGGCCATCGCTCTCTCGCTCGGCATGGGCCTGGGCGCATGTACCACCCCTTCGCCGGCCAATTCGTCGCTCAACAGCGTCAACCAGCCGGTCGTCCAGCGCTCCAACTTCACGCTCGACCTGATGGCCAGCAGCAGCGGCCTGACCGTGCCCGAACAGTCCCGTCTGGCAGACTGGTTTGAAGCTATGGAGCTTGGCTATGGCGATCGCGTCTCGATCGACGATCCGCTCGCCAGCGATGCCGTTCGCGAGGATGTGGCCGCAATCGCCAGCCGCCAGGGCATTCTCGTCAGCGAAGGTGCACCTGTCACGGTCGGCTATGTCGATCCCGGCAATGTGCGCGTGGTTGTAACGCGATCGACCGCTTCTGTGCCCAATTGCCCCAACTGGTCGGGCAATGCCAACGGCAATCTGGGCAACAATACCTCGCCCAATTTCGGCTGTTCGGTGAACAGCAACCTGGCCGCGATGATCGCCGATCCCGAGCACCTGCTCAACGGGGCAGCGGGCACCGGCGACACGGTTGTGATGAGTTCGACCAAGGCCATCGCAGCATACCGCGACAGCACGCCTACGGGCGGTGAACTGCCCACAGTTTCCAGCACGGGGAATTAAGCGATGAATGCTCCTTTCAAATCCGGCCCTTCGGGCAACCGCGATCCCTTTGCCGCCTTTATCTGTGATGAAAGCGCGCTGGATGTCCTGCGTCCGGTCATCATCGAGATGGGCTGGCAGCCGGAGAAGTGCAACAAGGGCGGCCTGCGCAATGCGGTGCAATCTCTGTCGATCTCCGCCAGCCCGGCCATCCTGATGGTCGATCTGTCGGAAAGCGGCGATCCGCTCAACGATATCAACGCGCTGGCCGAAGTGTGCGAGCCAGGCACGGTGGTGATTGCCATCGGCCAGGTCAATGACGTGCGCCTGTACCGCGATCTGCTGTCCAGCGGCATTCACGATTACCTGCTCAAGCCGCTTTCGGCCTCGCAGCTGCGTGATGCGCTGACCCAGGCGCAGGCGGTGTTCTCTGCCCCGCGCAATACCGAACACGACGGCGAAAAGAAGCACATCGCCACTGCCGTGGTCGGCACGCGCGGCGGTGTGGGCGCATCGACAATCGCGACGTCCATCGCCTGGCTGTTTTCGACCGAGCATGAACGCTCGACCGCGCTGCTCGACCTCGATGTCCATTTTGGCACAGGCGCGCTGACGCTCGATCTGGAGCCGGGCCGCGGCCTGACCGACGCGATCGAAAATCCCAGCCGCATCGACGGGCTGTTCATCGAACGCGCCATGATCCGCGCCAATGATCGCCTGGCGATCATGTCCGCCGAAGCACCAATCAATTCGCCGCTGATGACCGATGGATCGGCCTTCATCCAGCTGGAGGAGGAATTCCGCTCTGCGTTCGACATGACGGTGATCGACATGCCGCGCAACATGCTGATCAACTTCCCCCACCTGCTGACCGATGTGAACGTGGTGACGCTGGTTACCGAGATGACGCTCGCCTCCGCGCGTGACACCATTCGCATCCTGTCGTGGCTCAAGTCCAATGCGCCCACGGCGCAGCCGATGATCGTGTGCAACAAGGTGCATCAGGGCGCGAGCGAGATCAGCAAGGCCGATTTCGAGGCTTCGATCGAACGCAAGATCAACTTCACGATCCCGTTCGAACAGAAGGCCGCAATCAACGCCGCCAAGCTGGGCCAGACCTTTGCCGAAGCCAACCGCTCGGCAAAATCCGCCGCTGTCATGCACGATGTGGCCAATGCCATCATCGGCGCGGGCAGTGACGAGGGGGCGAGCCTGGAACAATCGAGCAAGAGCGGCACCTCGTTGCTGGGCAAGTTCGATCTCAAGGCAATGCTGTCCAAGAAGAAAGAGCCGGAAACCGCTGGCGCGGCCCAATCGGCATAATGAACCGAGTCCGGGCGAGGCGGCCTTTCGGGGCCGCCAGACCCGCCATGTGCAACAGTCAACTTAGCGAAGGCGAGACATGAGCATCTTACAGCTTCTGCTGGTGGGGGTTGGCCTTATGGGACTGATGGTCCTGGGCTATACCATGCTGGCAGGTCCAAACGCCGCCAAGGCAAGTCAGCGCAGGCTGGAAGCCGTTCGCTATCGCCATTCCGAAAGCACCAAGGACAAGGTCGAATCGCAGCTGAAAAAGGCCATCGCGGCGCGCAAGCCGAAGATGCACAAGGCCGCTGGTTCCTCCTCACGCGGGGAAGCCCTGTCGCTGCGGATCGATCGCACCGGCATGCGCTGGACGGTGGCACAATATCTCTATGGTTCGCTGGGTCTGGGTCTGGTGGTTACCGCGCTGCTGTATCTGCAGACCGGTGCCGCACTGCTGGCAATGGGTGTTGGCGTCATGGTTGGCGCCGGCCTGCCCCACATGGTGGTCAAATTCATGATCAAGCGCCGGACCAACGGCTTCAACAGCAAGTTTCCCGATGCCATCGAATTGCTGGTGCGCGGCCTCAGGTCGGGCCTGCCGGTGGCAGAAACGCTGAGCGTGGTCGCGAGCGAGGTTCCCGGCCCGGTCGGATCGGAATTCCGCAGCGTGGTGGAACGCATGAAGATCGGCCGCACGATGGAAGATGCGCTGCAGGAAACCGCCAACAAGCTCGGCACTGCCGAGTTCCAGTTCTTCGTCATTACCCTGGCCATTCAGCGCGAGACGGGCGGCAATCTGGCTGAAACGCTGTCCAACCTGGCAGAAGTTCTGCGCAAGCGCAGTCAGATGAAGCTGAAGATCAAGGCCATGAGCTCTGAATCAAAGGCTTCTGCCTATATCGTGGGCTCCCTGCCCTTCATCGTGTTCGGGATGATCTACTGGATCAATCCTGAATATCTGGCCGGCTTCTTTTCCGATGACCGCCTGATCGTGACCGGTCTTGGCGGAATGGTATGGATGGCTATCGGCGGCTTCATCATGGCCAAGATGGTCAGCTTCGAAGTTTGAGCAAGAAAGGCTGATTGAACATGATTGCTCCCGCTTCCGGACCCACGCTCCTGGGCGTCGACGTTATCCTCGTCGGCACGATCCTGGCCGGCATTGCCGCCGCCGCCGTGGTCCTTGTCATCTATGCCGCCCTCACGGTGAAAGACCCGATGGCCAAGCGTGTCAAATCGCTCAACGCCCGGCGTACAGAGCTCAAGACGGGCATGATCACGCAAGGGACCAAGAAGCGCCAGAGCCTGGTCCGCAAGTCTGAAACCACGGACAAGCTGAAGGAAACCATGGAGGGCATGAAGGTCCTCCAGGAAAGCCAGGTCAAGCAGATCCAGCAGAAGCTGGCACAGGCCGGTTTCCGCAACAAGGAGATGGCGGTTGTCGTCCTCTTCTCACGCATGGTCCTGCCCATCGTGCTTGGCCTGATCGGCGTGACGATCTTCTACTGGACCGACGTGTTTCCCGACTGGAGCAGCACCAAGCGGTTCATGGGTTTCGCCACGCTGGTGATCCTTGGCTACAAGGCTCCCGAAATCTATCTCAGCAATGTCTCCGGCAAACGCATCAAGGAGATCCAGAAGGGCCTGCCAGATGCGCTGGATCTGCTGGTCATCTGCGCCGAAGCGGGCCTGACGGTGGATGCCGCCTTCAACCGCGTGGCCAAGGAACTGGGCCGTGCCTATCCCGAACTGGGTGACGAGTTTGCCCTGACCGCGATCGAGCTGTCGTTCCTCACAGAGCGTCGGCAGGCGTTCGAAAACCTGGCTTACCGTGTCGATCTGGATGCGGTGCGCGGTGTGGTGACGACAATGGTTCAGACTGAACGCTATGGTACGCCGCTGGCCTCTGCCCTGCGCGTGCTGTCTGCCGAATTCCGTAACGAGCGGATGATGCGGGCCGAGGAAAAGGCCGCGCGCCTGCCCGCGATCATGACCATACCGCTGATCATGTTCATCCTGCCCGTGCTGTTCATCGTGATCCTTGGCCCGGCAGCCTGTTCCATCGCAGACGCCTTTGCCGGCGATGGCCCTCCCGGCAGCGGCGGCGCCTGATCCGCTCAGCCGCCAAGGGCCCCGGACAGGGTCCCCGACAAGGCGCCCGACAGGGACCGACAAACGAAAAGGCCCCGCCGGTACTACCGTGCGGGGCCTTTTCTGTTGGAGCGGGTTTTGCGCTGGAGCCGGATATCTGCCCGGACAGTTCAGCTCACGCCGTAATTGTCGCTCTCTATGGCATCGTCGTCAAAGTCGCGGACCTGGCCGCGGACCTTTTCCAGCAGGGAGCGGAACTGATCCATCTCCTCCGCAGTGAAACCGTCAAACAGCGCGCGTTCCATTTCCACTGCCAGAGGCATGATCTGGCCGTGCATGGCCACGCCCGCCGGCGTCAGGTCCAGATGGTGCGACCGGCCGTCCTGCGCGTTGGGCGTGCGCACGGCAAGGCCGCGCTCCTCCAGCACCTTGCAGGCGCGGTTCACCGCCACCTTGTCCATCAATGTGCGGCGCGTCAGCTCACGCTGGGTGAGCGATCCGGAATCGCCCAAAACGGCCATCACGCGCCATTCAGGCACGCTGAGACCGAAGCGGGAACGGTATTCCTGGGCGATCCGTCCACTGACAGCATTCGACGTGATCGAAAGCTGATAAGGGAGGAATTTAGCGAGTGGTGTTGTCGGTTGCATAGGCAACTACCTTGTTCCAATGGTCTGCTTTTTGCAAGGAAATCACGTCTGGCGACCTAAACCGGCACATTTGTTACAATCCGGCCAGCCACCGCATCAAGGCGTGCAAGCGCCTGTTTGTCCCAGTGATCGGGCGGTGTGATGATAGCGATGTCGAGGATGGTATCGATGGGGCTGGCCTCCCGTTCGTCCGGCAGCGACTGCGCCAGCCTTGTCAGGCAGGATCGTGCCAGATCGGCATTGGCGCGCATGACCGCAAGGATGTCTGTCACGTCGACGTCCGCCTTCTCATCACGCCAGCAATCATAATCCGTGACCATTCCCAGCAGCGCGTAAGGCAGCTCCGCCTCGCGGGCGAGACGCGCTTCGGGCATGGCGGTCATGCCGATCACATCGGCACCCCACTGGCGATAGAGATGGCTTTCCGCGCGGGTGGAGAATTGCGGACCCTCTATGGCGACATAGGTTCCGCAACGGTGGACGGTGGCCCCGGCCTGCTCGGCCGCACTGGCAGCCAGGCCTGAAAGGCGCGGGCATACCGGATCGGCCAGTGGCACATGCGCCACAATACCGTTGCCGAAAAAGCTCCTGTCGCGCCCGACAGTGCGATCGATCAGCTGGTCAACCGCCACGAACGTGCCCGGCGCCATCGTTTCCTGCAGCGACCCTATGGCGGAAATGGCCAGAATATCGGTGACACCGCAGCGTTTCAGCACATCGATATTGGCACGGAAGTTCACATGGCTGGGGGACAGGCGGTGGCCTTTGCCGTGGCGGGCGATGAAGGTGAAACGCACATTGCCGATGCGGCCGGTGGTGACCGGACCGGAAGGTTCGCCAAAAGCTGAATTGACGGCAATTTCCTGCGCATCTTCCAGCGCACCGGGCTCATACAGTCCCGATCCGCCGATAACGCCGATATGCCACTGTCCCATCTGCTGAGCCATAAGCGCCCCTCCCTTTCCGCCCTGGCTCAGCGCGGACCCATGCGGATGCCGCCGTCCAGCCTGACGGTCTCGGCGTTGAAATAGCCGTTTTCGACCATGGTCATCACCAGGTCGGCATATTCCTCGGGATGGCCGAGCCGCTTGGGGAAAGGCACGGCGGCGGCGAGCGATTCCTGCACGTTTTCGGGCAGATTATCCATCAGCGGGGTCTTGAAGATACCCGGCATGATGGTGTTCACGCGGATGCCCTCGCTCATAAGGTCGCGCGCGATCGGCAGGGTCATGCCGTGAATCGCCGCCTTGGAAGCGGCATAGGCGACCTGGCCGATCTGCCCGTCCGTCGCCGCTACGGAAGCGGTGGAGACCAGCACGCCGCGCTCCCCATCGGTCAGCGGTTCGGCATTTTCCATCATGCCTGTGGCGGCCTTGGCCATGCACATGAAGCTGCCCACGGTGTTGACCATCAGCGTCTTGATGAACAGGTCCACCTTCATATGGCTGACCGCGCCGGTATCCCGGTCACGCCGGGTGATCTTGCCGATCGTGCCAATGCCGGCGCAATTGACCAGCACGCGTTCCTGCCCGTGCGCAGCGCGCGCGCGGGCGAATCCGGCATCGACGGAAGCCTCGTCGGAAACATCGACCTTGCAGAAGATCCCGCCGATTTCTGCGGCAACGCGTTCGCCGCGTTCCTCGTTCAGGTCGAACAGTGCGACCTTGGCCCCCTTGGCCGCCAGCGCCCTGGCGCTGGCTTCGCCTAGGCCGGAAGCCCCGCCTGTAACAATGGCTGCGATCGAGGAATCGACCTTCATCTGGCACCTTCTCCTGCTGCAAAAGCCGCCTGTGCGGCCCGGTTCAGGAGGTCCTAGCGGGGCCACTCACAGGGTCAAGCAATGGCAGTTAACAGCTCTGAAACGAATATGTGGTGAAACTGCAACAGGACTGCAACAATCTCGAGAAGAAGTATGATTGGAATTGAAACCAGTTCTACCTTCAAGCACGTCAGCTAGCAGCACCGTGCTATCCCCTTCTGGTCGCCCGGGGACACTAAGCGATCAGGGGGTACATCCAATTTCCAGGCCAATATTCGGCCGCATAGTGGGGACTGACCTGTGACATTTCGATCCGCATTGAGGGGCGCTAGTGCGCCCATCGCGCTTTCCGTGGCTCTCGCCGCGAACCCTGTTCTCGCGCAAGACGCCGAGGATGTTCTGATCACCGACGCCGAAGATGATGAGGCACCTGCCGCATCCACCGCCAGCCAGGGTGACATGATTTTCGTCACCGGTTCGCGCATTCGTCGTGACGAGTTCAGCTCTCCTGCACCGCTGACGGTCGTTGACCCGGAAATCGCAGTCCGCAAGGGCCTGATGGATACCGGCGAAATGATCCAGGGCTCACCGATTGCTGCCGGTTCTTCGCAGATCACCTCGGCGATCTCCTCGAACTTCGTCACCAATGGCGGTTCGGGCGCCCAGACGATCTCGCTGCGTGGCCTTGGTGCCGAGCGTACGCTGGTGCTGCTGAACGGTCGCCGTGCCGGGCCAGCCGGTACCCGCGGTGCCGTTTCGGCATTCGACCTCAACGTCCTGCCGCAGTCCATCGTCCAGCGCGTGGACATCCTGAAGGACGGCGCTTCGTCGATCTACGGTTCTGACGCCGTTGCCGGCGTGGTCAACCTGATCACCAAGACCGACACTGACGGTGTCGAGTTTGATTTCTTCGGCTCGGTTCCTTTCGAATCCGGTGGCGAATCCTGGTCTGCTTCAGCAACCTGGGGCACCACTTTTGATCGCGGCCACATCCTGGCGTCGGTCAACTACTATCGCCGTAACGAGCTGACTCGCGGCGACCGCGATTATCTCGGCTGCCCGGAAGCCTATGTGTTCACCGACACCACGCTCACATCGCGCGCCGACCTGATCGATCCGCGTACCGGCCAGTTTGCCTGTAATGGCGAGAGCGACATCACCTGGGGCCACGTGTGGACCTATGACGGCGCCGACCTTGGTTCCGCCGACGGCACCACCAACATTCCCAACAGCCCGGGCGGTTTCAGCTCGGTTCTGCTGCAGTACGACTATCCGGGTGACAACCTGGGTGCCACCGTCACTCCCAATGGTCCGGTGCAGTTCGCCGGCCAGATCGGCACGCCTCCGGGCTGGTACAACGTCAGCAACTCGGTTGCAGGCGCTGCGGTTACCAACAACTACCACCCGCTGATGGATTTCGACACGGTCATCCCGCAGACGGACCGTTACACGGTGTATGTTGACGGTGCCTATGAGCTGACCTCCAACATGGAGCTGTATGGCGAGTTCCTGTACAACAAGCGCAAGAACTACGTGAACGCATCGCGTCAGATCTGGGGCTTCGGCTACGGCGAAACCTTCGATTACTCCTATTACTACGATGGCTACCTGTATGAAGGCGGCTTCGCGGGCGATCCGCGTCCCAGTGCACAGGGTTGGTCCGGCTATGCCGTGTTCAGCCCCACCGCCTACACCGACCAGTTCGATAGCTGGCAGGAAGTGGACTACATGCGCGGCGTGCTCGGCGTTCGTGGCGATATCTCGGACAACTGGGGCTATGACATCTATGGTCAGTGGTCGCGTTCGGACGGTGATTATTCGCAGGTCCAGACCTTCAACGACTCCATCCTGGACTATAACTACTACCTGTCCGACCTGTGCGAAGGCACCACGGTCGGTGCGGGCACTCCTTACGAGCGTCCCTGCGTAGATGTGCGTCTGTTCGATCCGTATTTCCTGGCTGGTGAGTTCACTCCGGAAGAAGTGAACTTCCTGTTCGGCACGGAAACCGGCAACACTGTTTACGAACAGAAGTATGTTGAAGCCATCGTCAGCGGCGAAGTTTTCGAACTGCCGGGCGGCCCGCTTGGTCTGGCTCTGGGTGTCCAGTATCGTGAAGACACGATCGACGATAACCCCGGCTACATCACGCAGAACGCCAACGCATGGAGCGTGACCACTGCTGGCCGTACGGCTGGCCGGGTGCAGACCAAGGAAGCTTTCGGCGAAATCTCGCTGCCGCTTCTGTCGGACATTCCGTTCATCGAATCCTTCACCCTCACCGCTGCCGGTCGTCTCACCAACGTGAGCGCGCGCCGTACGGTTGATGGCCAGTCGGATAGCGACAACGGCAACTTCACCTACAAGCTGGGTGCTGACTGGGAACTGACTGACTGGTTCCGTGTTCGCGGCACCTACGGTACGTCGTTCCGTGCTCCGGCACTGTTCGAACAGTTCCTGGCCGACCAGACCTCGTCGCTTGGCCAGCGTGTTGTTGACCCGTGTATCCAGTGGCAGCGTAACCTTGATGAAGGCGCAATCACCCAGCAGTTCGCAGATAACTGTGCGGCTGACGGTGTTGGCCCGAACCACCTGGGCCAGGGCATCAGTGCAACGATCTTCACCGGTGGCCAGGTTGGCCGTCTCGACCCCGAGACATCGACCGCATGGACCGTCAGTGCGATCTTTGAGCCCACGCTGGACTTCCTGCCCAACACGCAGGTCAGCCTGGCTGTCGATTACTTCGAAATCGAAGTGAACGATGAAATCGCCCAGCTGGGTGGCTTCAACGTGCTGGCAGCCTGTTACGGTTCGGACTTCTTCCCGGAAGAGCCTCTGTGTGACCTGTTCGCACGTAACCAGGATCTTCCCTTGGGTGACCCGCGTCGTAACTCGGGTCTGCCTGCCAACGTTGCCTTCATCACCGATGACTTCCTCAACGTTGCTCGTCAGGAAAACCACGGCGTCGACGTGACCGCGCGTCTCGTCCATGATTTCGCTGGTGACGTGACCCTGACCATTCAGGGCCAGATGACCTGGCAGACCACGGACGTTGTGGAACTGTTCCCCGGATCGTTTGAGGACAGCAATGGCGAATCTGGCGAGCCCCGGTTCGTTGGCGACTTCCGCGTCCAGCTGGACACCGGTCCGTGGTCGCTGTTCTATGGCCTGGACGTGATCGGTGCCACCGATGACATTCAGGACTACGTCGACAACAACGGCGTCGATGCGGGCGGCAACCTCTGCTACCAGTTCACGACCTACCCGAACCCGGTATGTCTGGACCTGACGCAGTCGGCCAAGTTCTACCACAGCGTGTCGGTGACGCGTGAAATCGGTGACAACTTCGAGATTACCGCTGGTATCTCGAACCTCACCGACGTCCGTCCGCCGCGCACCTCCAACGTTGGCGGTGATGGTATTACGCAGTTCGGCCTGGGTGCCTTCCAGTCGCAGTATGACCTGCTTGGTCGTCGCGCCTTCGTGAACCTCAACATTCGCTACTGATCAGCAGCGAAGCTCAGGAAATGTGGGGCGGCGGGTGACAAACCCGCCGCCCTTCGTTTATCCGCGATAAACAAATCCAGAATTCGGGAAAAACCATGGTCACGATCCGCCTGAAGCAAGACACGCTGAATGAGGAAAACAAGAAGTTCGAGCAGATACCGCTTGAACGCTCGCTGTTTCTCAACTCCATTCCCAAGTCAGGCTCGCACCTGCTGCGCAACATCTTCCGCATGTTCGTGCCGCTGGAGGATCACTATGCCGACCAGTTCGTGCAGTTCGCCAATCTCAAGAAGCATGTCGAGGCGTTCAATCCCAACCGCAACCTGCTGAGCTGGGGGCACCTGCTGTTCTCCGATATCAGCGCGCTGGAAGCATCGGTCCCGCGCAAGCTGATCCTGGTGCGCGATCCGCATAGCTGGGTGCTGGCCCGCGCTCGCTTCTTCCTGTCGGATGAATTCGGCGATGAGAAGGTGATCGTGAAGAACGAGAACCTGCCGGTCGATTCACTGATCAATCTGATGATTTTCGGCATCCACAAGTCATCGCTGTCGATGCAGGAGATGTTCACCTACATGGGCGTCGCCTGGATGAATTGCGGCGATTCCAAGCTCGTACGCTACGAGGATCTGATCAAGGCGATCAAGAACCTCGACAGCGACGAGTCAGAGACTTTCTTCATGGACCTGTTCGCGGCCGCCGGCCTGCCCAAGGTGCCCGATGACTGGCGGGAGCGTGTGCGCATCGGTTCCGACCGCAAGCAAAGCTCCACCGCCAGCGAGAAGCTGACCGGCCGCGCCGACCTTGTGCCCAAGGTTCTGGGTGATGAGCACAAGCGGCTTATCGAATATGCAGCGCCCGGCCTGCGCAAGTTCCTGGGTTACGAATGACGTGAAAAGGGCCGGAAATCGCTTCCCGGCCCTCTCCTGTCTCACGCGTCTGTCCTGTGTCAGGCGACGCTCATCTTCAGTGCGCCGTCACCTTCATCGATCGTTACCGTTGAGCCATCGGGTATCTTGCCCGCCAGCAGCATGTCGGCCAGCGGGTCCTGCAGGTATTTCTGCACCGCCCGCTTCAATGGCCGCGCGCCATAGACCGGATCATAGCCCACCCGGCCAAGCCAGCGCAGCGCTGCATCGGACAGGTTGATGGTGATCTTGCGATCCTTCAGAAGCTTTTGCACCCGGCCGACCTGGATCGTCACGATCGGGGCCATGTGCTCCATGCCCAGGCGATGGAACAGGATGATCTCATCCAGCCGGTTGAGGAATTCGGGGCGGAAATGCGCGCGCACCACTTCCATAACCTGCGGTTCGACATCTTCCACCTTCTGGTCGTCGGTCAGGCTGGAGAGATACTGGCTGCCAAGGTTTGACGTCAGGATGATCAGCGTGTTCGAGAAATCGACCACCCTGCCTTGCCCGTCCGTCAGCCGGCCATCGTCCAGCACCTGCAACAGCACGTTGAACACGTCGCTGTGGGCCTTCTCCACCTCGTCGAACAGCACCACCTGATAGGGCCTGCGCCGCACGGCTTCGGTCAGCACACCGCCTTCTTCATAGCCGACATAGCCCGGGGGCGCGCCGATCAGCCGGGCCACCGCATGCTTTTCCATGAATTCCGACATGTCGATGCGGACCATCGCGCTGTCATCGTCGAACAGGAATTCGGCCAGCGCCTTGGTCAGCTCGGTCTTGCCCACGCCCGTCGGGCCCAGGAACAGGAAGGAGCCGAGCGGACGGTTGGGGTCCTGCAGGCCTGCGCGCGCGCGGCGCACCGCCTTGGACACGGCCACCACGGCCTGATCCTGCCCGATCACCCGCTTGCCGATGACCTCTTCCATCTTCAGCAGCTTGTCGCGCTCGCCCTGCATCATCTTGTCGACCGGAATGCCGGTCCACTTGCTGACCACGGCGGCGATATCGTCTTCGGTCACCTCTTCGCGCAGCAGCGCATTCTCGGTGGTCTGGGACGCAGCGACCAGCGCCTTTTCGAGTTCCGGGATGCGGCCGTATGAAAGCTCACCCGCCTTGGCCAGGTCGCCCGTGCGCTGGGCCTGTTCGAGTTCGATCCGCGCCTGGTCCAGCTCTTCCTTGAGCTTGCCCTCGGCATGGATCTTGTCACGCTCGTTCTGCCAGCGGGTGGTCAGCTCGCTCGATTGCTGCTCAAGATTGGCGAGTTCCTCGCGCAGGGTCGCAAGGCGATCCTTGGATGCCGCATCGCTTTCCTTGCCCAGCGCCGATTCCTCGATCTTGAGCTGGATGATGCGGCGGTCCAGGCCTTCGATTTCCTCCGGCTTGCTTTCCACTTCCATGCGGATGCGGCTGGCGGCCTCGTCCATCAGGTCGATCGCCTTGTCGGGCAGAAAGCGGTTGGAGATATAGCGTTCGGACAGCTGTGCTGCCGCCACGATCGCCGCATCGGTAATGCGCACGCCGTGGTGCAGCTCGTACTTTTCCTTGATGCCGCGCAGGATGGAAATGGTGTCCTCCACGCTCGGCTCATCCACGAACACCGGCTGGAAGCGGCGCTGGAGGGCGGCGTCCTTTTCGACATATTTCTGATATTCGTCGAGCGTGGTCGCGCCGATGCAATGCAGCTCCCCGCGGGCGAGCGCCGGCTTGAGCAGATTGCCCGCATCCATCGATCCTTCGGAGGCACCAGCGCCGATCAGCGTGTGCATCTCGTCAATAAACAGGATGATCTGGCCGTCTGCGCCCTTCACCTCGTCCAGAACGGCCTTCAGCCGCTCCTCGAACTCGCCGCGATATTTCGCGCCGGCGATCATCGATCCAAGATCGAGCGACATCAGCGAGCGATCCTTCAGGCTGTCCGGCACATCGCCATTGGCAATGCGCAGCGCCAGCCCTTCGGCAATGGCGGTCTTGCCGGTGCCGGGCTCGCCGATCAGGACGGGATTGTTCTTGGTGCGGCGAGCGAGAATCTGCACCGTGCGGCGGATTTCCTCATCGCGGCCAATCACCGGGTCCAGTTTGCCCTCGCGCGCAGCCTCGGTCAGGTCGCGGGCGTATTTCTTCATCGCGTCATAGGCGTTTTCGGCGCTGGCGGTATCGGCGGTCTTGCCCTTGCGCAGTTCATTGATGGCGCTGTTCAGCGCCTCTGCGGTGACATTGGCCGCGGCCAGCGCCTTGCCTGCCACGGTGGTCTTGGCCAGCACCAGTGCCAGCAACAGGCGTTCCACGGTGACATAGCTGTCACCCGCCTTCTCGGCCACTTGCTCTGCCTGATCGAGAACGCGCACGGCATCATTGTCGAGGCCGGGGGTCTGCTGGGCTCCGCCGCCCGAAACGGCCGGAATCTTGGCCAGCGCCTTGTCGATCTCAGTCACGGCCAGCGCGGCATTGCCACCGGCACGCTGGATCAGCCCGGCGGCCATGCCTTCATTATCCTCCAGCAGCGCTTTCAGCAGATGTTCCGTGCTGATCCGCTGGTGGCTGTTGCGAATGGCAACGGTCTGCGCGCTTTGCAGGAAACCCTTGGCGCGGTCGGTAAATTTTTCCAGGTTCATAACAGGCCCTCAATTCTAATTTGCTTCAAGATAGTGTTGCCAATTTGCAACACAAGCCCCCTTGGCAAATCCGGATACAAATTCAGGTGTGTTATTGCATTAAATCGGTAGGCGATGACGCAATGCAACCCCTGCTGGGGTGATTAGTGGGCCAACCCGCACCGATGGGCACTGATCCGGATCAATCAGCACTTCAAAAGCATATTTGCTGTGCTAGTAGATGCAGATGAAACCAGCTCGCATTCTCTCCGCCTTCCTGCCCTTCGCCCTTCTGGCCGCATGTACTGCGCCAGTTGCGGCTCCTCCGGTCATCTCCGCCCCGGCGACGGCCAGCGAACAGGGAGCGAGCAATCTGGCAGCAGGCGATCTGTCCGGCCTCGTTGCCCAGATCGACATTCCTTATGAGACGTTCACGCTGGCCAACGGTCTGACGGTGATCGTCCATACCGATCGCAAATCCCCCATTGTGGGCGTGACCACATATTACCGCGTCGGTTCCAAGAATGAACCGCGCGGCCGCACCGGCTTTGCCCATCTGTTCGAACACATCATGTTCAACGGCAGTGAGAATGTGGAGAATTTCGACATCCCGATGGAGGGTGCCGGCTCCACCCCCACCAATGGCTCCACCTGGTATGATCGCACCAACTATGTCGAAACCTTGCCGACTGGCGCGCTCGACCGGGCGCTGATGATGGAATCCGACCGCATGGGCTATCTGCTCGGCGCGGTGACGCAGGAAGACCTCGATCGCCAGCGCGGCGTGGTGCAGAATGAAAAGCGCCAGGGTGACAATCAACCTTACGCTCTGGCCGAATATAGCGTGAATGACCGGCTCTTGCCCGTGGGCCACCCCTATCGCCACGCGACCATCGGATCGATGGCGGATCTGTCCGCAGCATCGCTGGAGGATGTGCGCAGCTGGTTCACCAACAATTACGGACCCAATAACGTGGTGCTGGCGCTGGCGGGCGATATCGATGTCGCCACCGCCCGCGCTGCCGTGGAACGCTGGTTTGGCGATATTCCGCGCGGCCCCGATGTGCCGCCCGTGGCGGCTGAGCCGGTGACGCTGGCCGAACCGATCTATGAGGAAATGGCCGATCAGGTCAGCCAGGTGCGGGTATCGCGCAACTGGACTGGCCCCGGCATGACCCATCCCGATTCCGTACCCTTGCAGGTTGGGACCTATATCCTCGGCGGCCTGTATTCCTCGCGCCTCGACAATGCGATGGTCTATGGCGAGGAGCTGGCGACGCGGGTTTCCGCCGGAACGCAGGCACATGAGCAGATCAGCTTCATCTCGGCCGACTTCGACCTTGCACCGGGCGCTGACCGCGAAGCAGCCGAAGCGCTGTTCAATGCAGAGATTGAGCGCCTGATCACAGAAGGGCCCACCACCGAGGAAATCTCGCGCGCGGCCACGCAGCTGATCTCCGGCCAGCTTGGCGGGCTGGAACGCGTGGGCGGGATGGACGGCAAGGGTGCGAAGCTTGCGGAAAGCCTGCTCTACACCGGCGATCCTGAATTCTACCGCAAGGACTTGCAGCGTATCGCCGCGCTGACCCCTGCCGAAGTGCGCGATGCCATGCAGCGCTGGATGACCCGCCCCGCCTATACGCTGGTGGTGGTGCCCGGAGAGCGCACACTGGACGGCGCGCTGATGGGCGGCTGGGGTGATGAAGCGACCGTGCCATCCCGCGCACCCGATGCAGGCGGCGGCGTCACCGCGCAGCGCACCGGCCCTCCGCGCGCCATACCCGATGTGGCGGATGTGTCGGACCTGGAATTCCCCGATGCCCGGCGCGCACGGCTCGCCAACGGCATAGAGGTGGAACTGGTGCAGCGCTCCACCGTGCCGCTGGTCACTATCGCGCTTTCGCTGGATGCAGGATCGTCCGTCGATGCCCGCGCTGAGGCAGGCAAGCACGAACTGATGATGGACATGCTGACCGAAGGCACCGCAACGCGCGGGCCGCTGGACATCGTGATCGAGCAGGAGGAACTGGGCGCCAGCATTTCCGCGTCGACCGGTGTCGATGCCAGCCGCGTCTACCTCAGCTCGCTGACCAGCAATTTGCCGCAATCGCTGGAGCTGATGGCCGATGTCACGCTCAACCCCAGCTTTGCCGACGATGCCTTTGCCCGCGTGCAGGGCCAGCGTCTGGCAGAGATCGAGGATGAGCGCACATCGCCCGGATCGCTGGCTACACGCGCGCTCGGCCCGCTGCTGTACGGACCGGACCATCCCTATGCGATGGCCGCCACCATTGGCGACTATGACGTGATCGAACAGCTGACACCGCAGATGCTGCGCGCCGAACATGCCGAATGGTTCCGCCCGGATCTGGCAAAGTTCACCGTGGTGGGCGATATCGACATGGCCGAACTGCTGCCGCTTCTCAATCAGGCCTTTGGCAGCTGGACGGCCCCTGCCGCCCCGCCCCCGGCCAAGGCCATCAACCAGCCGACACCGCCTGCGCAAGCGCGGCTGGTAGTGATTGACCGCCCCAATTCTCCGCAATCGGTGCTGCTGCTGGGCCGCCTGCTGCCCCTCAAGGGCACAGACAGAGGGACAGAAGCGCTGGAACTGGCCAATGAGGTAATCGGCAACGGCTTCCTTTCGCGCCTCAATGACGATCTGCGTGAGACACGCGGCTGGACCTATGGCGTGCGATCCTCCATCGCCCCGCGTCTGGCGAGCACCAGCTTCACTGTATCCACCGCTGTGCAATCTGATCGCACGGCAGATTCGATCCGCGTGATCCTGGAGCAGCTGGAGGCATTTCCGGCGCAGCGTCCGGTGGATGAACTGGAATTGCAGCGCGTGACCGATGGCAATATCCGCGGCCTGCCCAATCGCTTTGAGACCAATGGCCAGGTGCTGGCTGCGCTGCTCGGCAATGATCTGCTGGATCGGCCGGACGATTATCAGGAGAGCCTGCCGTCAATCTACCGGGCCATCGATGCCAATGCGATCAACGCCGCTGCCACGCAATATCTGCACCCGCGCGCGCTCACCATCGTGGTGGTGGGTGATCGCGCGCAGATTGACGAGCAGATCGCCACGCTGGGCATGGATGTGACCTATCTGGATGCGGAGGAACTGTAAGGCCCCCGCCCTGGTCCTCTGCCCTCGCCCCGCGTCAGGGCTCAGCCCTTGTACTGCTGCCGCAGCGCCTGATAGGCGACCGCTGTCGCCGTATTCGCCATATTGAGCGAGCGTATATGCTCTGACCGCATCGGCAGGTTGAATATCCGGTGCTGCCAGGGCCGGGTAATCTCCGGCGGCAGGCCGGTGGTTTCCCGCCCGAACACCAGATAGGCATCTTCGGGATAGTCGGGATCGTAGAACGACTGCGCGCCATATTCCTCGAACAGGAACAGCTGGTCTTCGCGCGGGCAGCGCGCTGCGATGAAGTCCTCCCAGCTGGCGAATTCCACCAGCCGCACATGCTTCCAGTAATCCAGCCCGGCACGCTTCACCCGGCTCTCCGTCAGCTCAAAACCCAGCGGATGGATCAGGATCAGTTCCATATCCAGCGCCACGCACGTGCGCCCCATCGCTCCGGTATTACCGGGGATTTCCGGCGTCACGAGGACGATGGACATGGTGCCGGGCATGGTTGCGGTCATGGCGCGGCGCGAACGCTACCCCAGCTTCGCCTTCAGGATCTGGTTGACCACCGCCGGATTGCCCTTGCCCTGCATGGCCTTCATCGTCTGGCCCACGAAGAAGCCGAACAGCTTGTCCTTGCCGCCGCGATATTCCTCGACCTTGTCGGGGTTGGCGGCGAGCACGTCATCGATCACCGCCTCAATGGCGCCGGTGTCGCTCTGCTGCTTGAGGCCTTCGGTATCGGCAATCTCGTCCGGCGCGCGGCCGGTCTTGAGTACGATTTCGTAGATTTCCTTGGCCTGGCCGCCGCTGATCTCGCCTGCATCCTGCATGGTCAGGATGGCCGCCTGCGCCTGCGCGGTGGCATGGGCGGGATCGGCTTCATCGCCCAGCGCCTTCATCACGCCCGGCGCGACGGAGAGCGACCAGTTGGCGACCTGCGTGGCGACCTTGGCCTCGCTCTTGCCGATGGCCTGCGCGGTGGCGGCCAGCAGCGTTTCGAAGCGGGCGAAGGTTTCCACCTCCGCCGTCAGTTCACGCGCATTATAGTCCGTCAGGCCCAGCTCACCGGTGTAGCGCGCGCGCTTGGCATCGGGCAGTTCGGGCAGAGAGGCGCGGCATTCTTCCAGGAACGCATCGTCCAGTTCCAGCGGCAGCAGGTCCGGATCGGGGAAATAGCGATAGTCGTGCGCATCTTCCTTGCTGCGCATGGACCGCGTGGTGCCCGTGCCCGGATCGAACAGGCGCGTTTCCTGCACGATCTTCCCGCCATCTTCCAGCACATCGACCTGGCGCTGCGCCTCATGCTCGATCGCCTGCATCACGAAGCGCACCGAGTTGACGTTCTTGGTTTCCGTGCGCGTGCCCAGATTGGGATCGCCAACCTTGCGCACAGAAACGTTCACGTCCGCGCGCATGGAGCCTTCCTCCATATTGCCGTCGCAGCTGCCGACATAGCGCAGGATGGCGCGCAATTTGCGGATATAGGCACCCGCCTCGGCAGGCGAGGTCATGTCCGGATCGCTGACGATTTCCATCAGCGCCACGCCCGTGCGGTTGAGATCGACATAGGACATGGTGGGGTGCTGGTCATGCATCAGCTTGCCCGCATCCTGCTCCACGTGAATGCGCTCGACCCCGATAACCTTGTCCACCGGAATGCCGGCCTTTTCATCGGCCTCGATCGTCAGCGCGCCCTTCCCCACGATGGGGTGGTACAGCTGGCTGATCTGATAGCCCTGCGGCAGATCGGCATAGAAGTAGTTCTTGCGGTCAAAACGCGACCATTTGTTGATCTGCGCCTCTATCGCCATGCCCGTGCGCACCGCCTGGCGGATGCACTCGCGGTTGGGCACAGGCAACATGCCCGGCATCGCCGCATCTATCAGACTGACCTGCGAATTGGGCTCCGCCCCGAAAGCGGTGGACGCGCTGGAGAACAGCTTGGCATGGCTGGTGACCTGCGCATGAACTTCGAGACCGACCACGATCTCCCATTCGCCGGTGGCACCCTGGATACGATAATTGCTCATGTCATGCTCCATAAGGCCGCAGAGCGCGCACCGGAAGAGGGCTTGGCAGCAAATTTATTGATGTGGGGCGATCTGCGGCGTCCAATTGAACCTAGCCTGCCTGTGCCGCTCCACCGGAACGTGCCATGCGCTCTTTCACAAGCTTCTTGCCATAGAGGCGCCAGGGTTCCTCGATATATTTGAACGTTTGCGAACCAACCAGAATCGCAATCAGGCACACGGCCAAACTCAATGCCGTATTCATCAGCGGCCCCAGGTCCATCGCGCGAAGGCCATAGGTAAGCCCTTCTTCCCGCAGGAGATCAGTCCATCCCAACCGCAGGAAGATCTGTTCCGCAGCGCGATTGATGCTGGAAATGATGAACAGGTGGACCATGTAGATGGAATAGGACCATGCACCGACAGCCAGCATGGGTGCCGTCAGCAGCAGCCGCGAGAACAGACCTTGCTCATGCGCAAAGATGAACACCATCATCGCGAACAAGGGAACACAGGCCAGGAACCTGAAGTCCCCTGCGGGCGGATATGAGAGCAGCAGGAAGACCGAAAGCAGCACCAGCGCTTCAACAATGGTTGCAACCATGTCGGAAACCACCAACCGATAACGCTGCCATATGGCGAAGACCAGCGTACCGGTGCCAAAGCCAACGATCCCTCTTTGAAGCAGCTGGCCGAACCCGATCACATTGATTGAAAAGGCCAGACAGATGCTGGCCGTGGCGACCAGGAAAACAGCCACGGCGATGCCTTTTCGCCCTGAACCGAACAGCAGGGCGGCAATGAGATAGGCAACAAATTCAACCGACAGGGACCAGCTGACGGTGCTGAAGTAATTGTCCGCACTGGGCCAGAACCCATCGAGCATGAACAGCGCGCGCACGAGGTAGAAAAGATCGTGCGATTCACCCAGGACAGGCCGGATCAAGGCCAGCTCCATGAACAGATAAATCAGCACCATCACCAGATGCAGCGGATAGATCCTGAAGAAGCGGAGACACAGAAACGCCCCGCGTGAATATCCCCCAGCGATCCTCTCACCATAGGCACAGGCGATCACGAAGCCGGAAAGCACGAAGAAGAAATCGACAAACAGCCGTGCCTCGCGAAAGAAGGGAAGCCCGGCAATCAGGCCAAAATCGTCTATGTGGAAGAAGACCACGGCTACGGCGGCGAGACCACGCAGCGCATCGAGCGCCTGGAAACGCGTTTCGTTCTTCGGCGCTTTGGACGTCAACCTCTGCAGAGCCATGGCCATCTCCTGTGACGCCGCCGTGCGTTGAGTCGCAACAATCGAGCATCAACGCAAGATGTTTTATTGCAGCGCAGCATTGGTGCAGCCAGCCCAGGAATAAGGGTCAGTTCAGCGTTTCAGGCTGGCTGCCAATCTACCACCACTTCTCGGGCTGCGCTGTGAATCCGGCCCGGCTCTCAATCGCCAATCCGGCGTTCAGCACGCCCTGTTCGTCAAATCGGTTGCCGATCAGCTGCAGGCCAAGCGGCAGGCCCTGCGAGTTGAGGCCGGCAGGAACACTCATCGCCGGCAGACCTGCCAGCGATGCGGGCACGGCGAACACGTCATTGAGATACATCGCCAGCGGATCGTCCACATTCTCACCCAGCCCGAAAGCTGCGGTGGGCGTGGTCGGCGCCAAGATCACGTCAACCTGCGCAAAGGCTGCATCGAAATCGCGCTGGATCAACGTGCGGACCTTCATCGCCTGCGTGTAATAGGCGTCATAGAACCCGGCGCTGAGCACGTAGGTGCCGATCAATATGCGGCGCTTTACCTCGTCACCGAAACCGGCGGCTCTGGTGGCGGCATACATATCCTGCAGGCCTGCACCCTCTGGCAGATCGCGCAGGCCATAACGCACGCCGTCATAGCGCGCGAGGTTGGACGAGGCTTCTGCCGGCGCGACGATGTAATAGGCGGGCAGCGCATATTTGGTGTGCGGCAGGCTGATATCGACAACCTCTGCACCTGCATCCTTGAGCCAGGCAATCCCATCTTCCCAGCTCTTGAGGATATCGGCATCGGTGCCGTCCATCCGGTATTCGCGCGGAATGCCGACCTTCTTGCCACGCAGGTCACCGTTGAGCGCGGTGGACCAGTTCGGCACCGGCATGTCGAGGCTGGTCGAATCCTTGGGATCGAAACCCGCCATCGCCTCCAGCATGATCGCGCAATCTTCGACGCTGCGGGCCATCGGGCCTGCCTGATCGAGGCTGCTGGCAAAGGCGACAATGCCCCAGCGCGAGCAGCGGCCATAGGTCGGCTTGATGCCCGAAATGCCGGTGAAGGCCGCAGGCTGGCGGATGGAACCGCCCGTATCGGTGCCGGTTGCCGCCGGGGCGAGACGCGCCGCGACTGCTGCGGAGGACCCGCCCGAACTGCCGCCCGGTGCCAGCTTGGCATTGCCACCGTCGTTGCGCCGCCAGGGGTTGGCAACATCGCCGAAATAGCTCGTCTCGTTGCTGGAGCCCATGGCGAACTGGTCAAGGTTCAGCTTGCCCAGCATGCCCGCGCCCGCATCCCACAATTTCTGGGAGACGGTGCTTTCATACTGGGGCACGAAGCCTTCGAGGATGTGGCTGGCTGCCGTGGTCTGTACGCCCTTGGTGGCGAACAGGTCCTTCATGCCGATCGGCACGCCGGCCATCAGGCCCAGCGCCTTGCCCGCAGCGCGGTCTGCATCGACCCTTTCAGCTGCTGCAATCGCGTGTTCGGGGGTGGTGACGATAAAGGCATTGAGCGCCGCCGCCGCAGCGACATTGGCATTGAACGCCTCTGCCACTTCAACCGCAGTAAACTCTCCGCCGGCCACGCCATCGGCAATGGCCTTGACGCCAAGATTGGTGAGACTGGTCATTATTCGATCACCTTGGGCACGCCGAAAAATCCGTGTTCGGCAGCGGGGGCATTGGCCAGGATGGCATCGCGCTTGCCGCCGCCTGTCAGCGGATCGGCATCGACCACGTCATCGCGCAGCCGCTGCGGCATGGGGATGACCGCAGTCATCGGCTCAACCGCAGAGGTATCGACCTCTCCCAGCTGCTCCACCCAGGCGAGGATATTGTTGAATTCGGGCACCATGTGGTCGAGATCCTTCTCGTCCACATTGATGCGCGCCAGTGCGGCGATTTTCGCCACTTGTTCACGGGTTACAGACATGTCAGCGCACTAGCGGCGCGGGGGCGGAGCTTCAAGCTATTCGGCAGGCGGAACTGCGATCAAGGGAACTTCCGCAGGCTCCGTCACTGCCGCGTCGACCAGCGGAGGGCCGATACGCCTGCCGTCGAGATAGATATGGCGGCTCACCTCGTCCCTGACCTCGATTACCGAATCCAGCGTCAGTGGCTGTCGTTCATCGGGCGATTGCTCGTTGAACGGACGGCCATTGCCTTCCTCATCGATCAGGACACGCTGATAGCCATGGGCCTGAACGAACGCCACATCGCGGCGCCCCTGATCGTCCATGCCCAGATCGACAGCGACGCAGATCTCACCGCACTGCCAGGGTTCGAACTGCAGGAAAGCCAGCACGATAGGCCGCAATGTGGGATCGTCCGACTGGACGCGCAATTTGCCGGTAAACCCTTCTGCAGAAGCCCGGCGCATGGGAGAATAGGGCCGCTCCGTCTGCGCCTGCGCGGCAAGGGCCAGCTGCGCCACCTCGCCCTCGCCCGCCGCCAGATCAGCCAGCACTTCGCGCCCCGCATCACCAAAGTCCCAGCGCAGCGCGGCATAGTCGAATTCCTGCGGCGTGACCCTGCCCGCCTCCAGCCGCGCCACCTGATTGCGCGCGGAAATCCCGCCGAAATCGAGGATCGGCAGGGCCAGGATCAGTGCCGCAACGCAAGTCGCGGCCGCAAGGTGGAGGTTGGCGCGGCGCAGGAATGCGGTCCAGCGCGCCTTGCGCCCGCGCACCAGACCGACCCAATAGGCGAGGCCATAGGCGACCGCGATGATGATCGTCACCAGCGCCCATATCCGTTCGGGAGCAAGCCCGTACTGATCGATGCGGATACCCATGGAAATCGCCGCGAACACTGCCAGCGGCAGAATGCCCGCGGCCAGCACCAGAGAGGTGATTCGCATGATGCGGTTGGGGCTGCGGGCCTCATCCTCATCACGGATGATGACATTGGCCAGCACGTAACTGCCCAGCGCGCAGGCCAGCAATACCGGCGTGGCCGCATCGGTAGCATCCCACAGCGCCTGGCCGCCCGATGCCAGCAGCGCGACAAGAAACACCACCAGCGCCAGCGCCAGAGGAACCGCCAGCAGGGACAGCACCATCAGCACCACCGATTGCAGCGAGCCGATGATCTTGAGGTTGTTGCGCAGCACGCCCAGCGCCGCGCCAAATGCGCCGCCGCTCCACATCAGGGCGAACCAGTCCTTGTCCATCAGCGTGCTGATCAGGTCGATACCGACCAGGTCCAGCAGGCCGTTGAGCAGGACCAGCATGATCCAGCTGAGCCCGGTAAAGGCCAGCGCACCTGCCGAACTGACGGCATCGGTCCAGACGTGGAAATGGGTGATGCGATATTCGGTGGCGAACCGCGTGCGGTGGAACCCGGCCTGAAACAGCGGCAGAGCGATTATCGATGCGAAGACACCGGCGGCAAAGCCGAATTCGGCACCCGCCATGTGATCCTGCATGACCACGGCGTTATAGGTAAGACCGGCCATGACCAGACCCGCCAGCACTGCGAAAATGGCCGGCTCTCGCACGCGGTCCTGGCCAATGGAAAAGGCCGCGCAGATCGATCCGAAGAAGATGAAGGCCGTGATGGCCGCATTCAGCGGCCGGGTTTCATGGCCGTCCGTCAGGAAATAGATCAGCAGGCCCGCCAGTGCCAGCAGGCCCGCCAGTATCCAGGGGAGCGGCAGCCAGTCGGACAGGGGCGCCTGCGCGTTGGCCTGTGCGCTGACCTGTGCCGCCCGGGCTGCCGGAGCCTCCCCTTCGGTCATCGATTATCCGGCTGGCGGCACATCGGCCTGCGCCGCGCCTTCGGCGGGCTGCTGCTGTTCCAGCGCCTGCAGCATGGACTGATAGCGCTGCTCAGCTTCATCGGGCGACATGAAATCGACCAGCTCGATGTCGAAAGTCAGGTCCGCATTGGGCGGAATGGGCGAACCGGGCTGCGGCGTTGCGCCATAACCAAGCTCGGAAGGAATCTCGACCTTGTAGGACCCGCCGCGCTGCATCTGCATCAGCGCTTCCTTGAAGCCGGGGATCATCCGGTCCAGCGGCAGGGGCGTGCCGTCAGGCAATATGCCCGGAACCGGCCAGTTGGCGTCCTGCGACTGGTCGAACACGGTGCCGTCTTCCAGCTTGCCGGTGTAATGGACGAACACCACGTCCGTTTCGGTGGGGCTTTCACCCTCGCCCGCAGTGATCGTGTCAACAGAAACGCTGGCCGGACGCGAGGTAAACCAGGCGACGCTGCCGGCAAGCACGATGCCCACCAGCATGCCGAGCCAGAATTTCATCATCGAGCCCTTGGCAATGGGCTGCAACGGTACGCGGGTTACTTCGGCCATGTGTCGTCCTGATCTGAAAAGGGATCTGGTAAAGAAAGGGCGCGGAGAAAATATCCCCGCGCCCCGTTTGTCTTAGCTTTGCGAAAGGTTCAAGCCCGGCGACGCCTTAGCGTCCGCCGTCGCGCTCAACCCGCTTGCGGTCCAGCTTGCGGGCGCGGCGCACGGCAGCAGCCTTTTCGCGGGCACGCTTTTCACTGGGCTTTTCGTAATGGCGACGCAGCTTCATCTCGCGATACACCCCCTCACGCTGCAGCTTCTTCTTGAGCGCGCGCAGGGCCTGTTCGACGTTGTTGTCGCGGACGATGATCTGCATAAACCTAAGCCACCTTTTCTAATCTCAAAACAGTCAGAGCCCGCGAGCGATCGGCGCGGGATGCACCTGCTATAAAACAAATGAAAAATCGGCCGAATCCCTTACGGACCGGCTCTCTGCGGCGCGCATTATGCCAAATCGGTGCACAAGGCAAGCGCGGCTAATGGCTTTCGCTCTTCACGCCATGCGTCTAAGGGATGCCGCCATGAGTGCTACTCCACAATTTCAGGCCTCGCTGCTGGTCGCCTTTGGCGGCGGCATCGGGGCATTGCTGCGTTATCAGGCCGGACGGCTGATTACCCATGTCATGGGTGTGCAGGCCGTGATGACCTTTCCATGGGCAACGCTGATCGTCAATATCGCTGGCAGCCTGGCCATGGGCCTGCTGGCCGGATGGCTGGCCCGCCACGGCCAGGGGGGCGATCATATCCGCCTGGCAGTGGGCGTTGGCCTGCTGGGCGGCTTCACCACTTTTTCCGCCTTCAGCCTTGAAATGATGCTGCTGATAGAGCGTGGCCAGACCAGCCACGCCTTCCTCTATGCCGCCATTTCGCTGCTGGGCGGCCTTTCGGCCCTCTATGTCGGCCTGATCGTCATGCGGTTGCAGGCATGACGCAGGGATATAACCCGAACGACCGGGATCAGGACGGTCAGGGCAACAACGGTCGGGACAACACGGGTCAGGACAACAAGGTTCGCCAGTTCATTGTCGATGCCGATGATGACGGTGTCCGGCTGGATCGCTGGTTCAAGCGCCATCTGCCGCAAATCGGCTTTGGCACGGTTTCGCGCTGGGCGCGCACCGGCCAGCTGCGCGTGGACGGCAAGCGGGTGAAGCCGGAAGACCGGCTCGCCACCGGCCAGAACGTACGCGTTCCGCCCGGCGGAGAAGAGATCAAGGGCAATGTCAGGCAGCGGCAGGAACTGACCGCGGAGGAAGAACGGCAGGCAGAGGCCATGCTGATCCGCCGCAGCAAGAGCGCGCTGGTGCTCAACAAACCCCCCGGCCTTGCCACGCAGGGCGGAACCAAGACCACCAAGCACGTGGACGGCCTGCTGGACGCCTATGCCGAGGAGGACGAACCGCGCCCGCGTCTGGTCCACCGGCTGGACAAGGATACATCGGGTATATTACTGGTGGCTCGCTCTCCGGGCAGCGCGGCCTTTTTCTCCAAGCGATTTGCCGGTCGCAGCGCCAAGAAGATCTATTGGGCTCTGGTGGTGGGCGTGCCCGAAGTGCATGAAGGCACGATCGATGCGCCACTGGCCAAGCAGCCCGGCTCCGGCGGGGAGAAGATGCACGTCGACACCCACGGCGGACAGGCAGCCAAGACATTGTACCGGGTGGTGGATCGCGCCGGAAACAGCGCTGCATGGGTGGAATTGCAGCCGCTGACCGGCCGCACCCACCAGTTGCGCGTGCATATGGCCGCCATCGGCCATCCGATCGTCGGCGATGCCAAATACGGCGGCCCGGCGGCTTTCCTGACAGGCTCCATCAGCCGCAAGATGCACCTGCATGCACGGCGCCTGATCATTGAGGCTCCCGGCGGCGAGGTCATCGATGAGACGGCAAACCTGCCCGAACATTTCGCCACCAGCATGGAACAGCTCGGCTTCGATCCGAACATGAGCTCGGCCGAGCCGGAACAGGGCCGCCCTGAGCAGACCCCGGCGGAAAAGAAGCAGGTCGCCCGCCAGCACGCCAAGCAATATCGCAAGGCCCGGCGCGGCGAACGCAAGAGCCGCAGCCCCGAAGCGCCGCGCGGTCGCGGACCGGCCAAGCCTGTCGGCAAACCCGGCAAGGCGGCGGCCGGTAAGGCGGGTGGCAAAGCGGGCGGAAAGACAGGCGGCAAGGCAGGAGCCAAATCGGGCCCAAGAACCGGCCAGAAAACCGGCCAGAAAACCAGCAGGCCCAGCGCTCGTCCCGCCAGGACCACAGGCAGGCCCAAAAGAGGCGACGCATGACCATCCGCCTCGCCGTGTTTGATTGCGACGGGACGTTGAGTGATGGTCAGGCGGCAGTGTGCCGTTCGATGGAAATTGCATTTTCGCAGGCCGGCCTGCCCGCGCCCGATCTGGGCCAGGTGCGCCGCATCGTCGGCCTCAGCCTGCCGCAGGCGATCCGCAGCCTTGCGCCCGGTGCTGCGCAGGACCAGCAGAATGTGGTGCTGGAAGCCTACAAGCAGGCCTTTCGCGCCGCCCGTCTGGACGGATCGCTGCATGAACCGCTGTTCCCCGGCATGGCGGAGCTGGTCCGCTCACTGCATGGCAGGGGCTGGATGCTGGGCGTTGCCACCGGCAAATCCGACCGGGGGCTGAAAAGCACGCTGGCCACCAACGGCCTGCTGGACTTTTTCACCACGCTGCAAACCGCAGACCGCCACCCGTCCAAGCCGCACCCCTCCATGCTCCACACCGCGATGGAGGAGGCGCTGGCACGGCCCGAAAACACGGTGATGATCGGCGATACGGTGTTTGACATGGAATGCGCCGTGGCCGCCGGGACCGGTGCAATCGGCGTGGCCTGGGGCTATCATGAGGCGGACGAACTGCGCAGCGCGGGGGCAACAGCCATCGCCGCATCGGCGCGCGAGCTGGAGGAATTGCTGGATGGATAGGGAAACGCAGGAGCAGAAGGCGAAGCAGCGCTTCTTCATGATCAACGCCATGCGCATGGCCGGCGTGGCCATGGTGCTGATTGGCATCCTCGTCATGCAGGGCATGTTCGGCCTGCCCGAGTGGACCGCCTATCTGCTGATCGGCCTGGGGCTGGTGGAGACTTTCGTCACCCCGCAGATCCTCGCCCGCATGTGGAGCAGCGAAAAGGGTGGTCCCGGCGAGCGGTGATGAAGCGTTTCTATTCCGAAGTATCGATCCACAGTGGAGACGGGGGTTGGCATGTCGCTCTCGACACGCGCCCGATCAAGACCCAGCTGGGCGCGCCGCAAGTGGTGCCCGCCAAGGCATTGGCAGAGCTGCTGGCCGGTGAATGGCGCGCGCAGGGGGAGGAGATCGATCCCGGCAGCTTCGTGTTTCGCGACATGGCCGATTATGCGATCGACATCATCCGCGCCGATCCGGATGCGGCCATCGCCAATCTGGTCAGTTTCAGCCAGACAGACACGCTATGCTACCGCGCCGATCCGGAAGATGCGCTGTTCGCCCGTCAGGAAGACGTGTGGGACCCGCTGGTTGCCGCCTGCGAGGCGCGCCACGGCGTCAGCTTCCCGCGCGTCAGCGGGATCAGCCATGAACCGCAATCTGAGGAGACGACCCGGCGCCTGTCAGGCGCGCTGGCACAGCTGGACGCTTTCCAGCTGGCCGGTCTGCAAACGCTCACCGCGCTGGCGGCATCGCTGATCGTGGGGCTTGCCGCGCTGGAGGATGGCGCCGATGCGCAGGCGCTGTTCGATGCTTCCAATGTGGAGGAAGACTGGCAGGCGCAGCTGTGGGGCTGGGACGTGGATGCCCGCAAGGTTCGGGACATGCGGGCAAAGGCCTTCGCCATGGCGCTGGAATTCACCCGCGCCGCACACAGCGCCTGATCAGCCTGACAGCAGGCTTCAGCCTACCCAGTCCGCCACCTGCGCCGCCACATCATTGGCCGCGCTGTTCAGTGCCGGAGCAACAGAGAGCGCAGTCGGCGCAACGCCGGTGATCTCGCTTTCGAAACGCTGCGTGCGCACTGTGCCATCGGGCAGGCGCAGCACCGCTTCATATTGCACGATCACGGCAGACCGCGCCGGAATGTAATCCATCGCCAGCAATTGCCCGCTTAGCTGCGTGGGAGCGGCAAATTCAAGATCTCCCCCGCCAACCACAAGCCGGCCACCGCGCGCCCGGATGGTTTCGGACAGAACGCGCTGGAACAGGCGCGCGGGCTTTTCCACCCACACCGCATCCTGCAGATAGGCGAGCGAAGACGAGTCCACCTGCACCGGCACGCGCACCACGTTGAGGCGCTGCGGCACGGCAGGTTCGCTCACCGCCAGCGCGGTGGAGATGTCGCCGCTGGCCGTCGATCCGGCCGCAGCAGTGCTGCTGGCCGTCAGCGTCAACAGCTGTTCGGGAGGTTCCGTGCTGCCGCCAATGCTGACACAGCCTGCCAGCAGGAGGGCACCCAGCGCACCGAAGATGGTCTTGTTATGCATTACCATAGCTCCTCTCGCGCTCACGGCTGATATTCGGGCAGGGGCCGCGCGCCCAGGATCGAAGTGGCGCCTTCGGCCTCGATAGTTTCTGTCAGGCCGCGCAATGTCGCACTGGTGCGGCGCAGATCATTCAGCGTTGCCTGCGCGGTCGGCAGTGTTTCCTGCGACAATTGCCGGGTCAACGGCTCCACATTGCGCAAGGTCACTTCCAGCGTATCGGCAGCCGCGCGCGCCGATTGCAGCGTGGTGCGCATTTCAGCCGCCAGCGTCGCACCATCATTCTCCAGCAGCGAATCCGCACTTTCCAGCGTGTCCTGGAACGCTGCCAGAGTCAGGGTCGATTGCGCCAGCGTGGCCTGCAATTCCTGCATGGTGCGCTGAATTTCAGGAGAGGCATCGGCCAGTTCGCGGCTGATCGTGTTGGTGTTGGCCAAAATGCCGCTGATCGCGGTCTGGTTGTCATCGTCCAGCACGCGGGTCAGCCGATCGGTCAGCGTGGCCAGCCGTTCCAGCAGCAGCGGCGCGCTGGAGAGAATTTCGTCGATTGCGCCGCCAGCAGGCGGGATCACCGGCACGCCTTCGGGGCAGGCGGTGGTCTCGCAGGTAATCTCGGGCGCACCGGCGCGCGCACCATCAAGGTTCAGCGTGGAAACGCCGGTAAAGCTGAAGGAGATGGAAGCGGTGGTGCCAACCAGGATCGGCACATCATTTTCCACGCGGATACGCACGCGGACATATTCCGGATCCTTCTCCCACAGCACGATGTCAGACACCTGGCCCACCGGCACACCGGCAAAGGACACAGACGATCCATCGGCAAGACCGCCCACCGACTGGTTGAAGAAGATGTCATATTCCTTGCGGTCAGCATTGCCCAGCCGGGCCAGCCACACGAAGAACAGCGCCAGCGCTGCAATGAGCGCCAGAGTGACAACTCCGACCCAGACATGGTTTGCGCGTGTTTCCATCGCTTGCGGCTATGCCTCCCTATCGCTGTGCTTGTCCATGCCCTTGGCGCGATTGCCGCGATCACGCGATGCAACAGCGGCGCGCGCACGCGGCCCATTGAAGTATTCCTGAATCCACGGATGGTCGCTTTGCAGCAGTTCCGGGATCGTCCCCACGCCGATCACCTTCTTGTCTGCCAGCACGGCCACCCGGTCGCAAATGGCGTATAATGTATCGAGATCATGGGTGATCAGGAACACCGTCAGGCCCAGCGTATCGGTCAGCTCGCGCGTCAGCTCATCAAAATTGGCGGCACCGATGGGATCAAGACCCGCCGTCGGCTCATCCAGGAACAGCAGTTCCGGATCCAGCGCCAGCGCACGGGCGAGGCCGGCGCGCTTCTTCATCCCGCCTGAAAGCTCGGACGGATATTTGCTCGCCGCTTCGGCAGGCAGGCCGGTCATCACCGTCTTGTAGCGGGCAATCTCATCCAGCAGCACCGGCTCCAGCTCCGGATAGAACTGCTTGAGCGGGACCTGCACGTTTTCTCCCACCGTCAGCGTGGAGAACAGCGCGCCGCCCTGAAACAGGACCCCCCAGCGATTGCGCACGCCGATCACCTCGTCAGGCTCAGCCGCGACAATGTCCTGCCCGAACACCTCGATCGAACCGCACCGGGGTATCTGCAGGCCGATGATGCTGCGCATCAGCACCGATTTGCCCGTGCCCGAACCGCCCACAACGCCGAGAATTTCGCCGCGGCGGACCTTCAGGTCGATCTCGTCGTGGACGACGAAATCGCCAAAGGCATTGGTGAGGCCTTCGATGACGATCGGAAACTCGCCGTCAAAATGGAGGTCCGAAGCGCTCATCCCCAACCGATCTCGGTAAAGAACACTGCGAAAAATGCGTCCAGCACGATGACCATGAAGATCGCCTCCACCACGGCCTTGGTGGTACGCAGGCCAACTTCCTCGGCATTACCCTTGACCTGCATACCCTGATAACAGCCCGAAATCGCGATGATCAGGCCGAACACCGGTGCCTTGGCCAGGCCGACATACAGATCGTGCAACGGCACCACTTCCTGAATGCGGGCAAGGAAGGTGAGGAACGGAATGCCCAGCATGACATCGCCGATCACCGCGCCGCCGATGATCCCGATGCAAGCCGAATAGAACCCCAGAAGCGGCATCATCAAAATCGATGCAAATATGCGCGGCAGCACCAGCGCTTCCACCGGAGAAACGCCGATGGTGCGCATGGCGTCGATCTCTTCGGTCAGCTTCATCGTGCCGATCTGTGCGGCAAAGGCAGAGCCTGAGCGGCCCGCCACCATGATTGCCGTCATCAGCACGCCCAGTTCGCGCAAGGTGATGCGGCCCACCAGGTTCACGGTCAGCGTTTCTGCGCCAAACTGCTGCAACTGCACCGCGCCCTGCTGGGCAATGACGATACCGATCAGGAAGCTCATCAGGCCGATGATCGGCAGCGAAGTAACCCCCACCAGCTCCATCTGCCGCACCAGTGCGCGCACGCGAAGACGGCCCGGATGGCGAATGGTTGCCGCCATCGCCACCAGGATCGCTCCCATGAAGCTCAGATTGTTGAGCATGCCGCCGGCAAATTCGAAAACCTTGCCGCCGGTGGTTTCCAGTACGCGCGGGACAATTGGCAGGCGCGGCGGTTCAATATCGGCGCTGCTGGCGCTGCGCTCCACCGCATCGATCAGGATTTCCGCCTGTTCGCTGGCGCCGGTAATGTCGGCATTCTGGTCCGTGGCGAAGCGGTAGATCACCCACGCACCCACCGTATCGATTGGCGAGGCGTTGGAAATATCGATGAAGTGCACCGGCTGATCCAGCGCGCGCAAACCGGGATCGAGATGGCCAATGGTGGAGACGAGCAGCGGCCCTTCGACCTTCACGGTCGTGCGCCCCTCGGCCTCCTCGGTGCTGAAATCCGCCCATTCGCGCATGATTTGCAAGGCTATGCGGGCAAATCCGCGCGGCGGCAAGACCAGTTGCGCGTCAATACCCCCACGAGTGCCCCGCCAGTGTTGTGGCCAATCCGCCATTGCCCTTGCGCACCAGCGCTGGCAAAGGCGCGGGCGATATGACCCGCGAACTGGACACCACTTTCGACCCCGCCGCGATTGAAGCGCGCTGGTATTCCCATTGGGAAAATAACGGCCTGTTCCGGCCTGAACGCCCGGACGCAGAGCCTTTCACCATCGTCAATCCGCCGCCAAACGTCACCGGCAGCCTGCACATCGGCCATGCGCTGGACAATACGCTGCAGGATATCGTGATCCGGTACGAGCGCATGCGCGGCAAGGATGCGCTGTGGGTGGTGGGCACCGATCATGCGGGCATCGCCACGCAGATGGTGGTCGAACGCCAGATGGAGGCGAAGCAGGACAAGCGCACCAATTACACGCGCGAAGGCTTTGTCGAGAAAGTGTGGGAGTGGAAGCATGAGAGCGGGGGAGAAATCACCCGCCAGCTGCGCCGCCTGGGCTGTTCGATGGACTGGAGCCGCGAGCAGTTCACCATGGATAAGCATTTCACCCGCGCCGTGGTGAAGGTGTTCGTGGACCTGTATAACGAGGGCCTGATCTACCGCGACAAGCGTCTGGTGAACTGGGACCCCAAGCTGAAGACTGCAATCTCCGATCTCGAAGTCGAGACGCAGGATGTGAAGGGCAGTTTCTGGCACTTCAAATATCCGCTGGCTGACGGCGTTACTCTGGCAGATGGCAGCGATTACATCGAAGTCGCCACCACAAGGCCCGAAACCATGCTGGCCGATATGGCCGTGGCGGTTCACCCGACTGACGAGCGCTATGCCAGCGTGGTGGGCAAGCACGTGGTGCTGCCGATCACCGGACGGCGCATTCCCATCGTGGCTGACGAACACGCCGATCCGGAACTGGGCAGCGGCGCGGTGAAGATCACCCCGGGCCATGACTTCAACGATTTCGAGGTCGGCAAGCGTGCCGGAATTGCGCCAAGCGACATGCTCAACATGTTCGATGCCGAAGCCAATGTCTGCCAGGTTTCAGACGGACTGATCCCCGACAGCTATATTGGCGTGGAACGCTTTGCAGCGCGCGCGCAGGTCGTGGCGCAGCTGAAGGAGCTGGGCTGCCTGATCCCGCATGTGACCAGGGACAAGGACGGCGATGAAGTCCTGCTCGACGCAGAGCCGCGCACCATCGCCACGCCTTTCGGCGATCGCGGCGGCGTGGTGATCGAGCCGTGGCTGACCGACCAGTGGTATGTGAATGCCGCCGAGCTGGCCAAGGCGCCGATTGAAGCTGTGAAGAACGGCGATGTCGAGATCGTCCCCAAGAGCTGGGAGAAGACCTTCTTCAACTGGATGGAAAACATCCAGCCGTGGTGCGTGAGCCGCCAGTTGTGGTGGGGGCATCGGATTCCGGCGTGGTATAGCATGACACGCTACGGAGAAGGTCTCATTTTTGGGACCACAAGTGGTCGCGTCTTGCCCAACGAAAGCCCGACTTTCGTCTGCATGGAAGAAGATGAGGCGATTGCGCTGGCGAAAAAAGAATACATCGAACTTGTCGAAGATGGCTGGACAGTTGAAGCGTTTGACACGCGTGAGCAGGCAATTCAGGCAACCAACGAAAAAGAGCGAATGATCCCCATTTGGAGAGATCAAGACGTCCTCGACACTTGGTTCTCCTCCGCCCTGTGGCCCTTCGCCACGCTCGGCTGGCCCGATGAGACCGAACTGCTGAAGAAGCACTACCCCAACGACCTGCTGGTTTCGGGCTTCGATATCCTGTTCTTCTGGGATGCGCGGATGATGATGATGGGCCAGAAGATGACTGGCCAGAACCCGTGGCCGCGCCTGTATCTGCACGGCCTCGTGCGCGCGCCGGACGGACAGAAAATGTCCAAGTCCAAGGGCAATGTGGTCGATCCGCTGGTGCTGGTGGACAAATACGGCGCCGATGCGCTGCGCTTCTTCATGGCGGCGATGGAAAGCCAGGGCCGCGACATCAAGATGGATGAGAAGCGGGTCGAGGGATATCGCAACTTCGCCACCAAGCTTTGGAACGCCACCCGCTTTTGCCAGTCCAACGGCATTGGCGCGAGCGACACCATCGCCGCGCCTGCTGCCAAGCTGGCCGCCAACCAGTGGATCATCGGTGAAGTTGCGCAGGCGGTGGACGCGCTGGACAAGGCGATGGCCGATCTGCGCTTCGATGCGGCGGCCAACATCGTCTATCACTTCACGTGGGACAAGTTCTGCGACTGGTATCTGGAACTGATCAAGCCGGTATTCGCCGGCGATCAGGACAGTCCCGCCGCCATTGAAACCCGCGCCGTGGCCGGGTGGGTGCTGGATCAGATCCTTGTCATGCTGCACCCCTTCATGCCCTTCATCACCGAGGAATTGTGGCACGCCCAGGCGGACTATCAGGGGGGTGAACGCGAATATGAGCTGATCCTGGCCAAATGGCCCGACCCGCGCGCCAGCGTGGATGCGCATGCCGTGGCCGCGATTGACTGGACCATCGCCCTCACCACCGCCACCCGCGGTGCGCGCAACGAACTGGGCATTTCGCCCGGTGAGAAACTGCCCGCCTTCTGCCCCGCCCCTTCCCCGCTGGCGAAAAGCGTTGTCGAGCGCAGCGCGGCAGCGATCGAGCGGCTGGCCCGCCTCACGCCCGTCACCTTTGGCGAGGCACCGCAAGGCGCGGCCATGCAGGTCACGGCGGGCGATGACGTGTTCATCATCCCGCTGGAAGGCATCGTCGATATCGAGGCGGAGAAGGCCCGCCTGACAAAGGCGATGGCGGCATCCGAGAAGGAAGCCAAATCGCTGATGGGCCGCCTGGGCAATCCCAGCTTTGCCCAGAAGGCCAAGCCCGAAGCGGTGGAGAAGGCCAAGGCCGACCATGCGCATCATGAGGCCGAGATTGCCCGGCTGAAGGCAGCGCTGGAACGGCTGGGATAATGGCGCTCACCCTCGCCACCGTGGAGGAAGGGGAGCCGGAAATCTTCGCCTCCGTCCAGGGCGAGGGGGCAAGTGCGGGCATGCCGGTGGCGTTCCTGCGGCTGAGCCGCTGCAACCTTGCCTGCGTGTGGTGCGACACCGCCTACACCTGGCACTTCGAAGGCGACAACCGCCCGCACCGCAGCGGCGAGACTTTCGCGCGCAAGGCCAACCAGATCACGCTCGAAGCTGCGGAGGTGGCCGCGCGGATCGAAAAACTGGGCCAGAAGCGCCTCGTCATCACCGGCGGGGAGCCTTTGCTGCAATCGGCAAAACTGGCTGAAATGCTCGAACTTTTGCCAGATATACGGGTGGAGATAGAGACCAATGGCACGGTCGATCCCGTGGCCCGGCTCGATATAAGGGTGGACCAGTACAACGTCAGCCCCAAGCTTGCCCATTCGGGCAATCCCGCCGATCTGGCGCTGATCCCGGCCATGCTGGACCGCTGGACCACCGATGAACGCGCCTTTTTCAAGTTCGTGATCGCCCGGCCGGAAGACGTGGAGGAAGTGCTCACCATCCAGCGCGCCCATGCCATTCCCGCCGCGCGCATCTTCCTGATGCCCGAAGGTATAGACAGCGCGACAATTTCGTCGCGGATGCAGTGGCTGGTGCCTCTATGCCTGACCCACGGTTTCAGGCTAAGCGACCGCCTGCATATCCACCTGTTCGGGGACTCAAGAGGCACATGAACGCTTCCACGGCGAAGGAACCGGGCAAACCGCCCATGCGCGGCAATCTGACCGAAGGGCCGATCCTGCGCACGCTGATGCTGTTCAGCGTGCCTGCGCTGATGAGCAATATCCTCCAGTCGCTGAACGGCACGATCAATTCGATCTGGGTCGGGCGGCTGATCGGGGAGGAGGCGCTGGCGGCCACCGCCAATGCCAACATATTGATGTTCCTGGTGTCCAGCGCCGCATTCGGCTTCGGCATGGCCGGCACGGTCAAGATCGGCCAGCGCTATGGCGCGCGCGATATTGACGGGGCGCGGCGCACCTTCGGCACGGTGGTGGGCTTTTGCGGCCTGCTGATGACGGCAATCGCGGTGTTCGGCTATTTCGCCGCGCCTTACCTGCTGACCGCGCTGGGCACGCCGGGCGCAGCCTATCCGCTGGCGCTGATCTACCTGCGGCTGATCTTCGTCTCCATGCCCTTCATGATGGTCTCCATCATCCTGACCATGGGCCTGCGCGGAACGGGCGATGCGCGCACGCCCTTGATCTTCATGCTGGTGACAGTGCTGCTGGATGCGGTGTTCAACCCGCTGCTGATCGCCGGTGTCGGCCCCCTGCCCGCGCTGGGCATTGCCGGATCGGCAATTGCCACCATCATCGCCAGCACGCTCTCCTTCATCGGCATGGTCTTCTATGTCTATGCCAAGGACCTGCCGCTGCGGCTGCGCCAGGCGGAGCTGCGCTATCTGCGCCCGGCGCGTGAGGAGCTGAAATATATCATCAGCAAGGGTCTGCCGATGGGCGCGCAGATGCTGGTGATGTCGGCATCGGGCATCATCGTGGTGGGGCTGGTCAACCGCGAGGGTCTGCTGATGACCGCCGCCTATGGCGCGGCGATGCAGTTGTTCACCTATATCCAGATGCCCGCGATGGCCGTGGGCGGCGCTGTCAGCGCAATGGCCGCGCAATATATCGGCGCCAGGAAATGGCATGCGCTGGACCATGTGACCCGTGCGGGCGTGCTGATCAATTTCGCCATGACCGGGCTGATCACGCTTGCCCTGCTGGCCTTTGATCGCCCGGTGCTGGCGCTGTTCCTGGGCGGAGACAGCCCGGCCGTTCCGCTGGCCCGGCACATTCAGCTGCTGGCCGGGTGGAACTTCATCTTCTTTGGCGTGACGATGGTCTATTCCGCCACCATGCGCGCCGGCGGCGCGGTGATGGTGCCGCTGCTGATCATCGCCATATCGCTCTATCCCGTGCGGTTGGGCTTCTATTTCCTGACCTATCAATGGCTCGGCTCAGACGCGATCTGGTGGTCCTTCCCCGTCTCTGCCTTCAGCGCGCTGGCGATGGCGTGGTATTTCTATTTCCACACCCCCTGGCGCGATCGCGCAATTGCCGAAACCGCCCGCGAGGCCGAGGAACAGGCGCATACGGACGGCTATCCGGCAGGACGTTTCAAACCCGATATGTAAATCAGGCGCTTCATCGGTGGCCTGGAATGGCTCGGTCGGCGTCCAGCCGACCGCAAGGGCGACCGCCCGCCCGCAGGTGCCCTGCAGCGTAGCGGAAGGATCAGCACCGAGGACGCGCGCCCGGATGGGCGTGCGCAAAACCAAATACCCTTCCGGCGCCTGAGGCTAAATCAGAAAATCAAGGCAACGTCAGTTGCCTTGAGTTCTCCAGCGCTGGACCACGCGTTCGACCTGTTCTTCCTCGCCGCCTTCGTCGTTCCACAGTTCAACGAAGCTGGGATCTTCGGAAGCCGGGCGCTTGCTCTCTTCCAGATTGTCGAAGCTCACGCGGATCGGGATGGAAACACCCTCGCCGCAGATGATGCACTCGCGGTTGCGCAGGGCGGGAATGGAATCGAGGAAACCGCGCGCGCCTTCGGGCATGGCGGCCTTCACGAATGCCTGGTCGCGGTCATTGTTGAGACGCATGGAGATGATCGTGCCGCACTGCGACAGCACGCCCTCTGCAAGGTCGGACGGGCGCTGCGTGATCAGCCCCAGCGAGATGCCGTATTTGCGGCCCTCCTTGGCGATGCGGGAAAGGATGCGGCCCACGCTGGAGCCATCGGCATTGCGTTCATTGGGAACGTAGCGATGCGCCTCCTCGCACACGAGCAGGATCGGGCGGGTCTTTTCATTGCGGCCCCAGATGGCGAAGTCGAACACCATGCGCGACAGCACCGCCACCACGGTGGAGGTGATGTCCGAAGGCACGCCGGAAACGTCGATGATGGAGATCGGCTTGCCCGCGCTGGGCATGCGGAAGATCTGCGAGATGAAGCTGGCCATCGTGTCACCCACCAGCATGCCAGAGAACATGAACTGATAGCGCGGATCGGCCTTCAGCTCCTCGATCTTCGTCTTGATGCGCATATAGGGGGCGGTGGTGGTGGCCTTGTCCAGCTTGCCCATCTCGTCCTGCAGCATGTTGGTGAGGTCGGACAGCATGTAGGGAATCGGCGAATCGACGGTGATCTTGCCCATGCCCTGCGCCAGGCGGTTTTTCGACCGCGCGGCCAGCAGGCACTTGGCCAGAATGTCCTTGTCTTCCTGAAGGTCGTCTCCGCCCGACTTGAGCAGCACTTCGCAGTGCTCCTCGAAATTGAGCAGCCAGTACGGCATCTGCAAGTTCGATACGTCGAAGATGGTGCCGGTGTTGCGGAAGGCCGCCGAATATTCTCCGTGCGGATCGATCATCACGATATGGCCCTGCGGCGCAGCCTGGCAGATGCGGTGCAGGATCAGCGCGGCGCTGGTGGATTTACCGGTACCGGTGGAGCCCAGCAGCGCGAAGTGCTTGCCCAGCATGGCATCGACATAAATGCCCGCGCGGATATCGGTGGTGGGATAGACGGTGCCGATCTGGATCGAACTGCGTCCGTCCGAAGCGTAGATCTGCCGCAGGTCGGCCGTGGTGGCGGGATAGATCAGCGCGCCGGGAATGGGATAGCGGGTCACACCGCGGCGGAAGGAATGGATCTTGCCGGTCAGGCGCTCTTCCATCCCCTCACCCATAAAATCGATATTGGCGATGATGGAGTTACCATCCCCGCGCCGATCCTGGCGCTGGTTGCGGACACTGGCGAGCAGCCAGCCATCCTTGGTCTTGATCTTGATCTGGCTGCCCACCTGTCCGGCCAGCGCGATCGAGGGATCGGCATCTTCGGCACACTGGATCAGGCGCTGGAGGTCCAAAGCGATCTGTGATCCAGCGCCGGCAATTTCCAGCACCACGCCCAGCGGCGTGGTGGCATTGTCCAGGCTGGTGTTCACGGCATCCTGCGCCGCGTCATCGACCAAGGCACCAGGTGCGGGAGACGCGCTGGTGGCGGAGAGACTATCCCTTGGCATGTCGTTCATTCTGATCGCTTTCCTAGCTGCAAAGCCAACCCAAGCGATTAGGCATTCGGAGTTAATATCGCGTCAACTGCAACAGGCAGCGGGATTTGCCTCAATCTTTCGCCGTCGGACCAGTCTTTTACCTTCAGACCAGTGCGAAAAGCCTGCCGGCCACCCAGCCCATGAACACCGAAAGCGCCACTGCCAGCAGGCCATAGAAGAACGAATTGACCTGCGCCTGTTCGGCCACCACCCGGTCAAAACCGCCCTTGCGCACCTGCACTTCGGATGTTGCCGAGGCGATCACCCGGCCACCGCGCACGGCGAAGGTTTCCGCCACATAGCGCCCCACCACCACATTGGAGGGCAGGTGAATCCGCGCCTGATACAGCACATCCTCGCTGATCGTCACGCCGCCTTCATCCTGCTGGAACAGCTCCATCCGGCTGCGCAGGTCCACCAGCCCGGCGGTGAAGCGCGCATGCTCTTCAGGATCGATCGTGCCGGTCGGCGACAATTGCAGGTAATCCAGCCCGAATTCATAAATCGCCGCCGTGCGCTGATCGACAATCTGGTCCACCGGACTGGAACTGGCGAGGGCGAAGAAGGACGGGACGGAGCGGAAATCGGTATTTTCCGCATTGATCCAGATGCCGGCAAACTGCTGCTTTTCACGCAGGCGGATCGCCTCGTTCGGGCCGCGCAGGATCACCACAATGTCATAATCGGCCCGCGCCCGGCTGCCATCGGGGTCCAGAATAGCGCCGAACAGCAGCAGTTCGGTGCCGGTAAAGCCCTGCCGCACCAGCACTTCATGCTGCGATATCTCGGACACCAGGATCGGATCGCGGGCCTGTGCCAGCGCCGCCTGGGGCAGCGCGGTGATCGCGGCCACCGCCAGCAGCGGGATCAGCAGCAGGCGGCGGATCATAATGGCTCCACCGTATAAACTTCGTCCGGCACCCAGCCGAGGCCGATCAGCATGCGCAGCGCCACCAGCAGGACGATGGCCGCCAGCATCAGCCGCAGCCATTCCGGCTTTACGGAGGAAGCGATGCGAGTGCCGATCTGCGCGCCGGTGACCGATCCGATCAGCAGCAATCCGGCCAGCACCAGATCAACCGCCTTGGTCGTCAGCGCGTGGGTCATGGTGACCATCATGGTCACGAACAAGATGTTGAACAGGCTGGTGCCGACCACGACATTGGCGCTCATGCCCAGAATGTAAAGCATGGCCGGGACCATGATGAAGCCGCCGCCCACGCCCATCAGCATGGTCAATATGCCCACCAGGATTCCAAGGATCAGCGGGGCGAGCGGAGAAATATACAGGCCCGAGCGATAGAAGCGCCAGCGCATCGGCAGGCTGGCGATCAGCGGGTGGTGGCGCCGTTTGGCCGCGCGGCGCTTTTCCTGCGGCTTGCGATACAGCGCCTGAATGCTCTCACGCCCCATCATCCCGCCAATCGTGCCCAGCAGCAGGACATAGAGGATGGAGATGACCACATCGATCTGGCCCAGCGCCTTGAGCAGGTTGAACAGGCCCGCGCCGATCAGCGCGCCGATCAGACCGCCGGCCACCGTCACCGCGCCCATCTGGTAATCCACGCCGCCGCGCCTGCTCTGCGCAAAAACGCCCGAAACGCTGGCGCCGGTCACCTGAGTCGCGGCGGATGCGGCGGCGACCGTTGGCGGGATGCCATAGAAGATCAGCAGCGGAGTGGTGAGAAAGCCCCCGCCCACGCCGAAAATTCCCGAAAGAATGCCCGTTCCAGCGCCAAGCAGGACAATAACCAGTCCGTTGACGGCAAGATTGGCAATGGGAAGGTACACATCCATATCAAGCGCCTAAACCATAGGCGGATTTGATAGAAGGTGAATGGTGAGTTGTGCCTAAAATCCGGCGGATAGTGTGAGCGCAGGGCCACTAGCCGGCTGCGCATCGCCCGCCACGCGGAAGCGATAATCAGCCGCCACACGCCCGCGCGTATCGCCCAGGCGGAAGGTTACAGAGGCGCTTGGGCCGATATCCAGCCTGCGGGCATCATCCTGCGCGCCGCCCCAGACCGCGCCGCCTGCGCGCAATTGCACGTCCTGGGAACCCGCCAGCGCACGATCGACGCGCGCCTGCCCATCGACAAAGGCGGTGGCGAAATCGCCGCCGACATAGCCGCCCTGCAGATACAGCTCCCCGGTCAGCCCGGCGGGCAGCTCTACCGGCGGCAATTCGGTCACCGCATAGGCAGCGGGCCGCACATCTGTTCCGCCAGCACGCCGCGCCAGCCGCATTTCAGCCGCGAGGCGAATCGGGACAGCGGCAATCGGGCGGGCAGAGACGCCTGCCGCCGCTTCATGCTCACGCGCACCTTCCAGCGCGCCCGATCCGCGCACGTATACTTGCGGCCGGTTGCGGCTGGCCGGTGCCAGGGAATATCGCACCACCGCGCCTGCCTGGCTGCGGCCATAGGACGGACGGCCCGAAAGCAGCGGCGATGCGCTGTCCTGCCGCCACATCAACCAGCCATCGGCGGACCAGCGGCCCTCCCCGTCTTGCTGCGCGCCCGCATAGGGCACCGCGAAGGGCGCGGCCTGCGGTGCAGCAGCTGCAACCGAGGCCAGACCGGTATCGCCGGATCGACCGGGCACACGGTCTTGCACCGGATCGAAGAACACGCGCAGATGCTCGGGCACTTCCAGTTGCGAGAAGGCCGCTGCCAACAGCATCGTATGCCCCGCCACAATCCGTTGAGGCGCCTTATGGGCCGCATTCTGAGGCGTGTTCCGGAGCAAGACCTGCGATGTATCGGAAAGCTGTTCGCCGTCCCATGGCTGCGCGGCGCGATCGGGATCGTTCCAGCCACTGGCCGCAGGTGCATCGGGCACGGCGGGCGGCGCCCAGTCCAAAGCCTCTCCACCCTCACCCGCGCGCAATGGCGATTGCAGCCGCGGGAAGCCGGCGGGAGGCGTATCCTGCGCGCTTGGCGCGTCCGCTGCGGTGGTGTTGATCAGCTGCGCGATCATGACATGGGCGGGGAATGGCGCTTCCCACGTGGCCGCGCGCATCCCGATCCAGCCCAGCATCACCAGGCCCAGCATTGCCAGTGGCTGTCCGCGCCAGGCGGGTCTGCTGTTCCGGCCCCGGTTCATGTTGTCGGGACTTCACGCAATGTCGCGGCGGGATGCAGTTCGTGATGGGTCTTTTCCCACAACACCTCGCCACCGCGCAGCGTGCGGGCATAGGCCACGATTGCCCTGCGCCCGGCCATGATCGCGATCACATTGGTCACCGGAATGCGCAGGATGGCGCGCAGCCCCTCAACCGGGCCATATTCGCGGGCGGTAAAGGCAAAGCGCACCAGCGCCCGCCAGACAAAGCTCGCAAGATTGGCGACAATCAGCATGCTGAGCAGCGGATCGGTCTGCCACGGACGCTCGACACCCAGTTCGCCCAGGACAAAGAACAGACCCGCCAGAATGAAGAAGGCATATCCGCAGGCCAGCACCACAGCGGCCATCGGCCCGCGCCGGTCACGCAGCCGCATCCAGCGTTCGGTCAGGCCGCCTTCCCAGCCCAGACGGTCCCACCCCTGCAGCGCAATGCCATGGACCCAGCGCGATTTCTGGCGCACGCAGGAATCGATCCGGGAAGGGAAAAAGGCCCGCGTCGCCACCAGCTCGCCATCATCGCCGCGCACGCGCAGGAAGCGGGAACGACCGCCCGCCGCCTCTATGCGCATGCCCAGCTCATAATCCTCGGTCAGCGATTCGACGGAAAAGGGTGCATTGGCGTCCTGCAGGTGAGCCATGTCCCGCAGCATGCCGCGATCAAGCGCACAGCCCACGCCTGCGGCCGGCAGGCAGGCCCCCATGGCATCGCGCACCACCATGGTCTTGCCATGCGCCTCGGCAAATTCCTCGCAATAATGGCTGCCGATCCAGCGCGATTCCTTCTGCGGCAGAGGCAGGACCGGGATCTGGACGAATTCAAAGCGCTCAATCGCCTTGTCCATCAGGCCCATTTCCGCGGGATCGACCATGTCTTCTGCATCGTGCAGCAGGACCATGCGCACATCCTGGCCGCTGCGCTGTTCGTCCATCTCCATCGCGGCATACAGGCGATTGAGGCAATCGGCCTTGGTCGAGGGGCCATCGCAATCATGCACCACAATGCGCACGCGGCGATCGTTGCCGGCACCGCGCATGGCGGCTTCCAGTGTGGCCATATCGTTGCGATAACAGCCGACATAAATCACATATTCGGTGTGCGACCAGGCCCTGAGAGCATGGGTGATCGTGTGTTCGATCACGCTCTCTTCCTTCCAGGCGGGAATGAAGACGGCTGCATGACCGTTCAACCGGCGCGTGCGCACATCCTCGCGCACCAGATTGAGGCTGCGGTTGCGGCCAGTCAGCCGCAGCCAGGCCCACAGTCCGTCAACTGCCAGCTCGTCCAACGCCCCGATCAGAAAGAACATGCCGGCAAAAAGCAGTAACTCCTGCTCTACAACCGCCAGCCATTCCAAGATGGTCCAATGCCCCAGATTCATTCACTCACCAGTAAGGTCTTACGTATTTTTTCATAGGCCTATCGATCACAGACAAAAAACTCAATGATCCGTCAGGCGAGGGTTGCATCCTTACCGCAATTGCGAAAAGACGAATACACATGGCAAACACACCGATCATCAGAGCAGTCGTCCGGCCCTTCAAGGCCTTGTTCATCAGCGATGCCTTCGAAGGCGTCCTGCTGATCGCGGTTGCCGCGGCGGCCATGTTCGTGGCCAATTCCGCGGTGGCGGACAGCTACCACCACCTGTTCCACGGAGAGTTGTTTCCCAGCGCCACCTTCAAGCTGAACACGCTGCACCTGTGGATCAATGACGGGCTGATGGCGATCTTCTTCTTCGTTGTCGGGCTGGAAGTGAAGCGCGAACTGATCGTCGGCAATCTGTCCGATCCCAAGCAGCGCACGCTGCCGGTGCTGGCGGCGATTGCCGGCATGGCGGCTCCGGCGCTGGTCTATACCCTCATTGCCGGCGGCGAGCCCAATCTGGTGCGCGGCTGGGCAATCCCGGCGGCAACCGACATCGCCTTTGCCATGGGCGTGGTCGGCCTGCTGGGCACGCGCGTTCCTGCGCCCCTGCGGCTGTTCCTGCTGACCGTGGCGATCGTGGACGATATCGGCGCGGTGATGATCATCGCGGTGTTCTTTACCGCCAATATCAAGCTGATCTGGCTGATCGGATCGATCCTGGTGCTGGGCGCGATGATCGCCATGAACCGCATCAAGGTGGACCGGATCTGGCCCTATATCTTTGCCGCCATCGTGCTGTGGTACTGCGTCCTCAATTCAGGCGTCCATGCCACCATCGCTGGCGTATTGGCCGCGCTGACCATCCCCATGCACCGGCGCGACGGCAACAGCCTGCTGGAAAATATCGAACACGGGCTGGTGGGCTGGAACGCCTATCTGGTGGTGCCGCTGTTCGGCTTTGCCAATGCCGGCGTGGCGCTGGCGGGCATGGGTCTGCCAGAACTGCTCGCACCGCTGCCGCTGGCGGTGGCATCGGGTCTGGTGGTGGGCAAGCAGGTGGGCATCTTCACCTGCGTCTATCTGGCCGACAAGCTCAACATCGCCAAGAAGCCGGACGGTTGCAGCTGGCCCGAAGTGTGGGGCGTGTGCATCTTGTGCGGGATCGGCTTCACCATGTCGCTGTTCATCGGCGAACTGGCCTTCCCGCAATATCGCCTGCTGATAGACGAGGCGAAGATCGGCATTCTCACCGGCTCGCTGATCTCGGCCATACTGGGCTATATCGTGCTGCGCATGACCACCACCCATCCGGACGAGAAAGACGATCCCTACGATCCAGTCGTGTGAGGCCAGTCGTGTGAGGCCGGTGGTGTAAGGTCAGTTGTGTGAGGAACGGCCTGCGCGGCGGGCCTTAGCCCTTCTTGTTGACCGGCGGTTCGTCGCCCAGGTCTTCATACCAGGCTTCCACCGGGCCATTCAGCTTGATCGTCAGCGGACGGCCCTTGCGGTCCATCGTCTTGCCCGCCTGCACGCGCACCCAGCCTTCGGAAATGCAATATTCCTCAATATCGGTGCGCACCCGGTCCTTGAACCTGATGCCCACGCCGCGTTGCAGCTTGTCAGCATCGAAGAATTCGCTGGAGGGGTGGATTGCCAGGTGATCGGGCGGTGTGTCTTGTTCGGTTTTGTCGCTCATGGTTGCGCGCTTAGCCACGCAATGGCGGGAAAATCAATCACACTTCATCGCATGATATGCAGATTAAGCCATTTTGCACGCTCGTGCCGCTTGCCCTTTGTGCTTAGCAAATATAAGGGCGCATGCCTGTTTGTCAGGCGCATGCCTGAGCGAATTCGTCGGGCCGCGGGCGTGGCGGAATTGGTAGACGCGCTGGTTTTAGGTACCAGTATCGAAAGATGTGGGGGTTCGAGTCCCTTCGCCCGCACCAGTTCCTTCAGCGATCTGGGCAAGGCAAGATTATTGAAAAGGCACGGGTAAATGCAAATTGTCGAAACCACCAACGAAGGCCTCAAGCGCGCCTACACTCTGACCATTCCGGCCAAGGATATCGATGCCCGCATCGATGCCGAGGTGAAGAAGGTTGCACCGCAGGTGAAAATGCCCGGCTTCCGCCCCGGCAAGGTGCCTGCAAATCTGGTCCGCAAGATGCATGGCGAGGCGCTGCATTCCGATGCACTGAACGCCACTTTGCGCGAATCGGTCGAAGGCCTGATCCGTGACAAGAAGCTGCGTCCCGCGCTGCAGCCCAAGGTCGACATGACCGCAGGCTATGAACAGGGCAAGGATGCCGAACTGACCATCGAAGTGGAAGTGCTGCCCGATATCGAGGTGCCCTCCATCGATGGCCTGAAGCTGGAAAAGCTCAACGTTCCGGTCAGCGATGCGGACCTGGATGCGGCGCTGGCGCGTCTGGCCGAGGGTCAGAAGAGCTACAAGGACGCCGCCAAGACGAAGAAGGCCGCTGACGGCGATCAGATCGTGATCGATTTCGTCGGCAGCATCGACGGCGTGGAATTCGAAGGCGGCAAGGCCGAGAACACCCCGCTGGTGCTGGGCTCCGGCCAGTTCATCCCCGGTTTCGAAGACCAGCTCACGGGCGTGAAGACCGGTGACAAGAAGACCATCACGGTAACCTTCCCCGATGATTATCCGGCCGAAAACCTGAAGGGCAAGGATGCCCAATTCGCCGTGACGGTGCAGGCTGTGAAGGTCGAAGATGAAACCAGGATTGACGAGGAATTCGCCAAGAGCCTGGGCCTCGACGGTCTCGACAAGCTCAAGGAAATTCTCAAGGGCCAGCTGGAGCAGGAAACTGCCGGGCTCACCCGCACGCAGATGAAGCGCCAGCTGCTCGATACGCTGGCTGCCGATTATGATTTCGAAGTGCCGCCAACCATGGTTGAGGCTGAATTCGAACAGATCTGGAACCAGCTGCAGGCAGAAGCCGCCAAGGAAGAAGATCCCGCTACGGCGCAGAAGGAAATCGAAGCCGAGAAGGACGATTACCACCGCATTGCCGTGCGCCGTGTGCGCCTGGGCCTGTTGCTGTCTGAAATTGGCCAGGCCAATGGCGTGGAAGTTACCAACCAGGAAATGTCCATGCTGATCCAGCAGGCCGCGCAGCAGTATAGCCCTGCCGACCGTGAGCGCTTTGTCGAATATGTTCGCAGCGAACCGATGGCCCAGGCCCAGCTTCGCGCGCCGCTGTATGAAGACAAGGTGGTCGATTTCCTGTTCGACAAGGCCGAAGTGACCGAGCGCGAAGTGACTCGCGAGGAACTGGAAGCCGCGATCGAGGCGGAGGAATCCACCGCCGCCAAGCCTGCTGCCAAGAAGAAGGCACCGGCCAAGAAGGCTCCCGCCAAGAAGGCAGAGGCAAAGCCGGCTGCGGAGAAGGCAGAAGCCAAGCCCGCCGCAAAGAAGGCCCCTGCCAAGAAGGCTCCGGCCAAGGAAGCAGCAAAGCCTGCCGCGGAGAAGAAGCCCGCTGCCAAGAAGGCACCTGCGAAGAAGGCTCCGGCCAAGAAAGCTCCGGCAAAGAAGGCCTAGACCCAGCTGCAGTCGGCTTCGGCCCAGACAAAAAGAGGGCGGCCCTGCCAGATGGCGGGGCCGCCTTTTCTATTGCGGCATGCGAGTCTTGTGGGGAGGACTGGCCGCTCAGAAACTTCCTGAAACGCTGAGATTGAATACCTGGCCGATGGCCAGCCGCCGGTCTTCGCTGAACAGCACCGGTGCGGTGTTGCGCGGGCCGCTGTAGATCGTGCGTTGCAGCACGTTGCGGCCATTGAAAATATTGCCCACGCGGCCCCTGATGGTCAGGCCCAGCACATCCTTGTTCTCGACAAAGATCGCCCCGAAAGTGGCGACATTATAATCCAGCGTGACTTCCCTCAGGCGATAGCCGAGCGCGCTGCTGGTATCGCGGAATTCCACGCCCCAGGCCCAATCGGTATCGGGCACGTCATGACGAAAATCGAGGCGAATCTCGAACGGGGAATTGCGGTCGAAACGGCGGGGCAGGAAGGTGACCGGATCCAGCAGGTTGGAATCCTCGGCGCTGATGCGCACGTCCAGCTGGGCACCGCGCCAGCCCAGTGCCTCCATCTGAAGCGTACCGTTCAGACGCAGGCCCCGGCGGTGTGCACTGTCGATATTGCCGCTCGATTCCCCGCCGCCAATGGTGGGGATGATGGTCAGGAAGTCCTCTATCCGGTGATCGAACAGCGTCAGCGTGGCCGAACCCCAGCGCCCGAAGTTCCTGGACACTTCCAGCTCGGTTTCCCAGCTCTGCTGCGGGCGCAGCTGGTTGTTGCCGGTGCTCTGGTTTTCATCGGTCAGATTGACGCTGGCGAGGAAGTCACCAAAATTGAGCTGTCCCACGCGGCGCGCAACTTTCAGACTGATGTCCAGCCCGTCTGCCGCCGCCCAGGACAGCGAAACCGTGCCCTTGGGCCGCTGGAACGTGCGCGACAGGGCATTGACGCCGGTCTGTGAGATCTTTGAATATTCGCCGCCCGCCGCCAGTTGCAGCGACAGCCCCTCGGTCAGCGAGGTGGAGTAGCTGAGGATCGATTCGAACCGCTCCTCGCGCACGCCGCCGGTCCCCGCGGGGAAGGGAATCTGGAAGAACTCGTCGGTGATGGCGTTATAGCCGAACAGGCTGGCGACATTGTCGAGCCGGTTGAACGCCGCTTCGCCCGAAATCTGCCAGTCGCCGTTCAGCATTCCCCAGCTGTATTCGGCCCGCGCGATCCGTTCGCCCGTGTCGCTCAACCGCTCGTACCTGCTGCCGCTGGTGGGCGCAGTGCCCAGGTCGAGCAGCGAACTTGTCTTGAAATTGCCGTGCTCGTAGCTCTCCAGAGCGATCAGCTTGAGCTTGCCGGGGCCGAGCGGGAACTCGATATCGCCGCCGATCTCGTAGGAATGCTGATCATTGGTGGAGCGGAACCGCTCAAAGAATGTCGGCAGCGGATTGAGCGCGGTGCGGCGCTCCTCCTCATCAGACCGGAAAATGGTAAGCCCGCCCGAGAGGTTCAGGTTGACCTTGACCTCGGGCGCAATCTCGAAGGCAAAGCTGCCGGTCAGCGAGGGGCGCTTGAAGTCCGCCGATTGCGTGTTGAACCGCTCATCCACCACGCCTGCACTGTCGGTGAAAATGGAGGGGCCTTCCGACCCACGGATGAAGCCGCCGCTGTTGAAGGCGAGCGAATAATTCACCCCGCTTGCGGAGCCGCGCACCGAGATATTGCCCTCGCTCCAGCCAACAGGCGCGGGTCCGGTGGAAATCTGCGGGCGCCAGGAAAACTGGCCCGACATGCTGCCCGTGCGCACGATGACATTGGCCACCTGGCCAGACAGGCCGGGAATTTCCAGCGACGCGCCATCGACAATCTCGATCCGCACCACATTGCTGACCGGGATGCGCGACAGTTCATCGCGCGTGCTGGTGGATTTGCTGGAAATCCGGTCCCCGTTGATCAGCAGATTGCCCGATGCCTCGCCAAAGCCGCGTCCGCCGCCATTGAAGCCGCCGCCGCCCCCTTCGACATTGAAGCCGGGTATCTGTTCGATCAGGTTGAGCGCTGTGCGCGGGGCGAAACGCGCGAAGTCTTCCGGGACATAGACACGCGGCGCGTTGGAAAGCGGGAAGTTCTGCTCTGCGGCAACGGGCTGCTCGCTCGGCCCGGCGAGCAGTTCACCGGGAATGGCCGTGTCTTCTTCCTGCGCCCACGCGGGATTGGCCGCGCACAAAAGCGCAGCAGCAAGGGCGAAGCGCCCGGCATCCCTCAACAACAATTGCAAGCGCGCAGATCCATCCGTTGATTATGTCCAGTTTCGCTAGACGCAATCAACTGGACGAACAACATAGCAAATGTATCAAACTGTGTCGCTCAGTTTGGCTGCCAGGGCTGAAAAGAAGGCTGCGGCAGGGTAACGCTGCGCGCCCTTTCATAGGCCGCACCCGCCTGCAAAACCGCGGCATCGCGCCATTTTGCGCCGATGAAGGACAGGCCCACCGGGAGCCGCTCCACAGCGCCCATCGGCACGGTCAGGTGCGGATATCCGGCGATTGCGGCCAGGCTGCCCGCGCCAATTCCGGGCGCGAAATGGTCTCCAAGCACCAGGTCGATCGGCCATGCAGGGCCTTCGGTGGGGGCGATCAGGAAGGCGACATCATGCTGCGCCAGCAGCCGGTCTATCCCTTCAGGGCCAGCCAGATTGAAGCTGGTTGCACGCGCCGCCTCATAGGCCGCGCGGTCCGTGGTCTGTTCCGAAAGTTCGAAGATGTCCTGCCCGAACCAGCGCAATTCCTGATCGGCATGGGCGGTGTTGAAGGCGATCACATCGGCCAGCGAGCGCACCGGAATATCGGCAGGCGAGCCTTGCAGATAGGCGTTCAGATCCTCGCGCAGCTCATACAGCAGCACGCCATATTCATTCATCCCCATGCTTTCATCGGGCGTGAAATCCACGTCCACCAGCACTGCGCCCGCCGCTTCCAGATCGCGCAATGCCTGTTCGAACACCGCCGCAACCGCCGCATTGCCGCCAATCTGGTTGCGCATCACGCCCAGCCGCACGCCCTGGAGGGATGCGGTTTGCAGGCCCTGAGTGAAATCGGTGACATGCTCATCCGCATCCTGCGTTGCGGGATCGAGCGGATCACTGCCGGCAATCGCGGCCAGCAGCAGCGCTGCATCGCGGACATTGCTGGCCATTGGTCCTGCGGTGTCCTGCGAGTGGCTGATCGGCACCACATGGGTGCGGCTGACCATGCCCACGGTGGGCTTGAAGCCGACAATGCCGTTTACGCTGGCCGGGCAGGTGATCGATCCGTCGGTCTCCGTGCCGATGGCCGCCCAGGAAAAGCCCGCCGCCACCGCCGCGCCGCTGCCCGCGGATGATCCGCAGGTGTTGCGGTCAGTCGCATGCGGATTGCGCGTCTGCCCGCCCACCGCGCTCCACCCGCTGGAGGAGGTGGTGCTGCGAATATTGGCCCATTCGGACAGGTTGGTCTTGCCCAGCACCACCCCGCCCGCGCGGCGCAGATTGGCGATCAATGGAGCATCGCGGCCAGTGTTGTTGTTTGCCAGGGCCAGCGACCCGGCGGTGGTGGGGAATTCACGCGTTTCGATATTGTCCTTCACCAGCACGGTGCGGCCCTGAAGCAAGCCATCGCCAGCGGAAGCCGCGCGCGCCGCTTCGCCAGCATCGGGATTGACCACGATGACCGCAGCCAGCATCACCCCGGCATCGTCACGGCGCGCAATCCGCTCCAGCTGGGTGCTGGCATCGAGCGCGGCCTGATCTGCGCGCATCTCGCTGGTGGGTATGCGTTGATCGGCAATGACGATTGTCTCGCGCTGCTGTGCTTGCAACGGAACGGCGATGAGGGCGCTGGCGGCGAGCAATGCGGTGGCCAGCGCGACGGGCAGCGCGGCGGGCAGAGCAGCGGGCAGAGCGGCGGGCGGGGGAGCATGTTTCATGGCACTTTCCTGCGCCACGAAGTGATCTGACGCAATACCGCTAAAAATCACCCGTCAGCTGAAAGCGGAAGATCGGCTGCACCGACAGGTTGCGATATTCGTGGAACAGCACCGGCGTGCGGTCACGGTAGCCCGCATAGACCGTGCGCTGGAATCGTGCACTTCCTCCTGTCAGGTTGAACACCTGGAAATTGGCAGTCATGCCCAGCACGTCCTTATGTTCGATAAAGGCATAGGTGTAGGCGGGGCCTTCATCGTCGCGGCCCACTTCGCCAAGACGGTAGAAAGGCAGGGTGTGATTGTAACTTACCCCTGCACCCCAGGCCCAGTCGCTGCCGGGGATATCATGCCGCAGGTTAAGCTCCAGCTGGACATTGGTCTGGCCGCTGAACGGGCGCGCAATGCCGGTCAGCGGATCGGACAGGCTACTGTCGGTATAGACCACCACACTATCCAGCTTGGCCCCGTTCCAGCCCATCTGCGCCAGCTCGAACGTGGATCGCCAGTCAATGCTATAGCGCCGGGCGGAGGGGATATTGCCGCTTGCCTCCAGCCCGCCGGGCAGCGGGATGATTTCCACCAGATCCTCAAACCAGCGGCCATAGATCTTCAGCGTGGTGGAACCCCACGGCCCCAGATCCTTGTCGATCTCCAGATCCGCTTCCCACACCTGCGGCGGTACAAGCTGCACATTGCCAGCATTCTGGTTGTTCTGGTTGAGCGAGACGCTGGAAAGGAAATCGCCGAATGACAGCTGGCGCACTTCGCGGGCCATTTTGAACGAGACGTCCAGCCCGTCCTCAACCACCCAGGCCAGCGTGGCCGAACCCTTGGGCCGCCAGAAGCGCCGCACCAGCCCGCCCGGCCCGCTTTGCGCCAGCGTGGAATATTCTCCGCCCACACCAACCTGCAGCGACAGGCCGCCGGTCAATGTCCGGTTATGCGTCAGGATGGTTTCATAACGGTCCTCCGTCACTCCGCCCGATCCGGTGGGAAAGGCGATCTCGACAAAGTCGCCCGACGGATCGAGATTGAACAGGCTGGCGCTGCGGTCCAGCCGGTTGAAAGCGGCCTCACCGTCCCATTGCCAGTCCCCGCCCAGCATCGCCCAGCTGTATTCGGCGCGGCCAATCCGCTCACCCGTCTCGGTCCGCGCGGTATAGCGGTTGCCGGTATCGGGGGAGCCATCGTCAAAGATGAATACCGAATCCTGGCGCACCCTGCCGCGGTCATAGCTTTCCAGCACGATCACCTTCATCCGGCCCGCACCCAGCGCGAAATCCACATCGCCGCCCAGCTCATAACCCCAGCCGCGGTTGCGGTTGTCGAAATTGCGAAAGCGGTCCACGCCGATCACCAGATCGCGGTATTCATCGTCGGAGAAATGGTTGAAGTTGCGGCTGTAGCTGGCGTTGGCGTTGACGATGGTGCCGCCCGCGCTGGTCCATTTGCCGCGCGCGGAAAGTTGCGGGAAATCGCCGACAAAGCGGATCGCCGCATCGCGGTTTTCGATGATATTGCCCGCAGCATCGCTGATCGTGGCGAGGCCTCCGCCCCCTCCGCCGCGGCCCACGCCGTGGTTATAGGCCACGGTCCATTCGTGATTTTCCCCCGATCCGCTGACCGACACCGATCCGCCGAAATAACTCGGCTCGGCATAGCGGGGCCGGGCGGTGGCGCGATATTCGAACTGGCCGCTGATCGCACCGGGACTGGTCACCACGTTGGCCACCTGGCCAGACAGGCCGGGAATGGCCAGGCTGGCGGCATCGACAATCTCGATCCGTTCCACCCGGTCGATGGAAATCTGCCGCAACTGGTCAAAAATCCCGTCAGACTTGCTGGAAATCCGCGCACCATTGACCAGCACGTTGGCGCTGGCCTGGCCCAGCCCGCGCTGGCCATCGTCACCGCGAATGGAAAAGCCGGGCACTTGCTGCAACATGTCGAGCGCATTGCGCGGGGCAAAACGGGCGAAGTCCTGTGGCACGTAAACCATGCCGCCAAGCGCCAGCACCTGCTGGACCGCGTCGGCGCTGGAGTCGGCACTGGCGTCGGCGCTGGCGTCGGCGCTGGCGTCTTCGCCGTTCTCTCCGCCAGCAGGGGCTTCCTCAGCCTCCTGCGCGCTGACCGCCAGTGGCGTCCCGCCCATGGCCAGACTGGCCCCCGCCAGCAAGGCTGCAATATCCCGCAAACTGATCCCCTCCCCACGACCACATCTGTGATCATACCGGGTGGTAGCCGCAATCCGCCGTGTCACAGACTGGATTCGACGGGGCGCTTACCGTGCACGATGAACCGCTGTTCCCGTGTCCCGAACAGCGGATATTGTCAGGCGGATGGGGGAGAAGCGCGCAAGCCCCTTGAACATCAGGTGAGCACGCGCGACATAGGTTTCGCAATTCAATCTGAGAGGACATCCATGTTCGACCCGTTCGGCGATAACAACGACCGCTTCACCACCGATCCCATTACCGGCCAGCTGATCCCGGTGGTGGTGGAATCGACCAGCCGGGGTGAGCGCAGCTTCGACATTTTCAGCCGCCTTCTGCGTGAACGGATCGTGTTCGTCACCGGACAGGTGGAGGACAACATGGCCAGCGTCATCGTTGCCCAGCTGCTGTTCCTGGAGAGCGAGAACAGCCAGGATATTTCCATGTACATCAACTCGCCCGGCGGCGTGGTGACGGCCGGCATGGCGATCCATGACACCATGCAATACATCAAGCCCAAGGTACGCACCGTGTGCGTTGGCCAGGCGGCATCGATGGGCAGCTTCCTGCTGGCAGCGGGTGAACCAGGCATGCGCGTGGCACTGCCCAATGCCCGCATCATGGTGCACCAGCCCAGCGGCGGCGCACGCGGCATGGCCTCCGATATCGAGATTCAGGCGCGCGAGATTCTGCGCATCCGCAGCCGGATGAACGATCTTTACGTCAAATATACCGGCCAGAGCCTGACCGATATCGAGAATGCGATGGACCGTGACACCTTCCTGGAAGCGGAAGAAGCGCTGAAATTCGGCATTGTCGACAAGGTCTTCGCGCATCGTCCCAAGGGTGAAAATCCCGATGAGCCAGAGGGCACCGGCGGCGCGCCTGAATAAGCATGTGGTGGGGGGCTGCCAGCATTCTTGCTGACATGATAACGAGGGCAGGGGCATGACCGGTCTGGCAAAGCCCGCTGGCAACAGCGGCGCCACCGGTCTGGCCTCCCGCCTGTTCCCCCCGCTGGCCGGCGCGCCCGGCGAAATCGCCACTATCCAGTACCTGCGCGGCTTTGCTGCGGTGCTGGTGCTGTTGTACCACCTCTCGCAGCAATGGGCGCCTGTTGGCGGCATTCCGGCGCTGGAAGTGATGCGTTCGGGCGTGGACGTATTCTTCGTGATCAGCGGCTTCGTGATGGTCTGGTCGACCGACAAGGGCAGCCGGCTGAGCGCGGGCACATTCATGGCCCGCCGCATCGCCCGCGTTGCCCCGCTGTACTGGGTGATCACCAGCGCGGTGGTGCTGGTGCTGCTGCTGGCACCCGGCGCCATCGGCTGGACCGGCACCAACATCTGGCACATAATCGCATCCTACCTTTTCCTGCCGGCGGTGAACCCGCTGATCGGCGCGATCTATCCGGTGGTGCCGCTGGGCTGGACGCTGCTGTTCGAAATGTTCTTCTACGCCATGTTCGCGCTGGCCATCCTGCTGGGCGGACGGGTTCCGCGCCGGGTGATGGCGATCCTGATCACCTCCATGCTGGCGCTGGTGGCGCTGGGCAAGGCGGTGGCTCTGCCCGTGGCGCTGGCCTTCTATGCCCGGCCAATCCTGCTGGAATTCGTGTTCGGCGTGATCGTGGGTCTGGTGTTCAAGGGACCGATCCTCCCGGGAGGAGCACGCTCCCACCTGCCCTATTACGTGATCGCCTTTGCCGGGCTGTTCCTGCTGCTGTTCCTGCCTGATATGCCCAATTCCTGGCGCGCGTTGCGCTTTGGCATTCCATCGGCGCTGATGGTGTATGGCTTTGTCCACATCCAGGCGGCCCCCAGCGCGCTGTGGCACCGCATGGGGGACATGTCATACTCTCTCTACCTGATTCATTATCCGATCGTGGTGGCGTTCGGCGCGGCCTGGCATGGCGCATTTTCGCAATACGGACTGCCGGCCTATGCGCTGTTCATGGCCGCAGGCACCGCTATCTCCCTGATTTTCGGATATTTGTGCTGGCTGCTGGTTGAACTTCCGCTGATAGACAGCGCCCGCCGCCGCCTGCGCAGGCCCACCGCCGCCCCAGCTTAATTGCGCAGGATTTGCGTCCGGGACTGGAAGAAAGCGGCACACATCCTATTTTATCATTTCAACCAGCCGCATGGACTGTAGCATTTTGGCAACCCTGTCCCTTCAGGCGGGATCAAGGCGGGGGATATAGGGTACATGCGATTGATATTGTTTCGGCCAGCTATACATTGGCGTGGCTGATTCCTGCGTCTGTCATCACAACATGCGGGGCAGCGCATAAGGCGAGGTTATGACCAAATTGAGCGGATCCGATAGCAAGAGCACCCTGTACTGCAGCTTCTGCGGTAAGTCCCAGCACGAGGTGCGCAAGCTTATCGCCGGCCCAACCGTGTTCATCTGCGATGAATGCGTGGAGCTGTGCAACGACATTATCCGTGAGGAAGCCAAGGGTGGAATCGCGGGCAAGAAGGATGGCGAGATCGCCACTCCGCACGAGATTTGTGACAAGCTGAACGATTATGTGATCGGCCAGGAACGCGCCAAGCGCGTGCTCTCCGTCGCCGTGCACAATCACTACAAGCGCCTGAAGCACGCCGGGAAATCGGGCGATGTGGAACTGGCCAAGTCCAACATCCTGCTGATCGGCCCCACGGGTTCGGGCAAGACGCTGCTGGCCCAGACGCTGGCGCGCACGTTCGACGTGCCCTTCACCATGGCCGATGCCACCACGCTGACCGAGGCTGGCTACGTGGGTGAGGACGTGGAAAACATCATCCTCAAGCTGCTCCAGTCGTCCGACTACAATGTCGAGAAGGCGCAGCACGGCATCGTCTATATTGACGAGATCGACAAGATCACCCGCAAGGCGGAAAACCCCTCCATCACGCGCGACGTATCGGGCGAAGGCGTGCAGCAGGCTTTGCTCAAGCTGATGGAAGGCACCACCGCCAGCGTTCCCCCGCAGGGCGGGCGCAAGCATCCGCAGCAGGAATTCCTGCAGGTGGACACCACCAACATCCTGTTCATCTGTGGCGGTGCCTTTGCCGGCCTGGAAAAGATCATCGGTGACCGCCTGCAAAAGCGTTCGATCGGTTTTGGCGCCCATGTGGAAGATCCCACCAAGGCCAAGATCGGCGAAATGCTGCAAAAGTGCGAACCCGAAGATCTGCTGAAATTCGGCCTGATCCCGGAATTCGTCGGCCGCCTGCCGGTGATCGCCACCCTGCACGATCTTGATGTCGATGCTCTGGTGACGATCCTGAGCGAGCCGAAGAACGCGCTGGCCAAGCAATATATGAAGCTGTTCGAGCTGGAAGACGTGGAGCTGACCTTCACCGAAGAGGCCCTGCGCGCGATTGCCGAGAAGGCGCTGAAGCGCAAGACCGGTGCTCGTGGCCTTCGCTCCATCGTCGAAAGCATTCTGCTCGATACCATGTTCGACCTGCCCAGCATGGAAGGCGTGACCGAAGTCGTCGTCGATGCAGACGTGATCGCGGGCCGCAAGGAACCCGTGCGCGTGGTCGGCAATGAGAAGAAGAAGGAAGAAGCGGCCTAGGTCGTTTGAGCCGAACTGACGTTCGGCCCCCTCAGATACTGGACGCGGCCCATCAGGGCTGTCTGGCTTGCGGGCTGCCTTCGGGCGGCCCGTTTGCTTTTGGCGCAATGCACGATCTGAAGGACCATGTTTACATTGTCTCCGGGTCCAGTTCCTGCCTGGATGCGGCAACCGCCCGGCGCGTAGCGATCAGTCGCAGCCCACCGCGCATTCCTCTGCCCGGCCCGTCTCCACCTGCACGGTTGCATGGCCGATGTGGAAGCGGTGTTCCAGTTCATGCGCCACCTCGTGCAGGAAGCCATCGCCGGGATGGCCGCCGGGCATGCACACATGCGCCGTCAGCGCGGTCTCGGTCGTGCTCATCGGCCAGATGTGCAGGTCATGCACCGTCTCCACCCCTGCAAGGCCGGACAGATAGGCGCGCACATCGCTCTCGCTGATGCCATCGGGAACGGCCAGCAGGCCCATCTTCACACTGTCCTTCAGCAGGCCCCAGGTGCCCCATGCGATCACCGCCACGATCACCAGGCTGACGATCGGATCGATCAGCACCGCGCCTGTCATCACGATGGCCACGCCGGCAACCACCACGCCCACGCTGACCAGCGCATCGGCGGCCATATGCAGGAAGGCCCCGCGAATATTGATGTCATGCTTGCGCCCGCGCATGAACATCAGCGCGGTGGCGGTGTTGATGACGATGCCGATGCCCGCCACCCAGACCATGGTCCAGCCCTCCACGTCCGCCGGCACGATCAGGCGGTGCATGGTCTCGAACAGAATGGCGCCAATGGTGATCACCAGCAGCGTGGCATTGGCCAGCGCGGCGAGAATGGTCGAGCTTTTGAGGCCGTAGGTAAAACGCGCAGTGGCAGGCTTTCTGGCCGCGACGCTGGCCGCCCAGGCGATCAGCAGAGCCAGCACGTCTGACAGATTGTGGCCCGCATCGGCGATCAGCGCCATCGATCCGGACAGATAGCCGAACAGCGCCTCCACCAGCACGAAGCCGGTGTTGAGGCCCGCCCCTACGGCAAAGGCGGTGCCATAGTCGGCAGGCGCGTGGCTGTGCGCATGGCCGTGGCCGTGTGAATGCCCATGTGCATGACCGTGTGCATGACCCTCATGGTGGTCATGATCGTCATGGCTGTGAGAGTGGCCTGCGCCCATGTGCCTAGTCGTAGACGCAAGCGTCGAGGCCGTCACGCCTCACCACACCGATGCGCGCCTCTATCGTGTTGCCATATCGGCGGGTGAAGCCGGTGGGGTTCACCACTTCGCGCTTTTTCGGGCTGGGCAGGGCCGCGGCGATGCGGCTGGCTTCATCGCGGGAAAGGCGCGCGGCGGAATGGTCGAAATAGCGCTGCGATCCTGCCTCCACGCCGTAAGTGCCGATGCCGGTTTCCGCGACATTGAGATAGACTTCCATGATCCGGCGTTTGGTCCAGATCTTCTCGATCAGGAAGGTGAACCAGGTCTCCAGCCCTTTGCGGAACCAGCTGCCGCCCTGCCACAGGAACACGTTCTTGGCGGTCTGCTGGCTGATGGAGGATGCGCCGCGTTCGCGCGTGCCGGCGGCGCGTTCCTCCAGCGCATCCTCGATCGCTTCGACGTCGAAGCCCTCGTGGGTGCAGAACTTGCTGTCCTCCGCCGCGATCACCGCGCTCACCATGTTGCGGTCAATGCGCGAAAGCGGCTCCCAGTCGCGGGTGACGGAGTTCTCATCCATCAGCATGGTGGCGGTATAGGTCACCGGCACAAAGCGAAACAGCACCACCAGCACCAGGCTGGCGGCGATGAAGACGATGATGGATTTGGCGAGGATTCGCAGAGTTGTTATGACCATGGGCCGCCTTCTAGCGAAAGCGGCCCGGTCAATAAATGCAAGATCACGCAGCCGCGGCTGGCATCAGCCTTTCACCGGCAATGCGCTGCATCGCTTTTTGCAGCTTCTCAAACGCGCGCACCTCGATCTGGCGGATGCGTTCGCGGCTGACATCGTAAACCTGCGACAGTTCTTCCAGCGTCTGCGGATTATCCGTCAGGCGGCGTTCGGTCAGGATGTGCTTTTCGCGGTCGTTGAGCGCGCCCATCGCCTCCACCAGCATTTCGCGGCGCAGGTCTGCCTCTTCGGCCTCGGCCACCACCACGTCCTGCAGCGGACGCTCGTCCGTCAGCCAGTCCTGCCATTCGCCGGAGCCATCTTCGCCATTGCGCATGGGGACGTTGAGCGAACCATCGCCGCCCATCATCATGCGCCGGTTCATGTTGATGACTTCCTGCTCCGACACGCCCAGATCGGTGGCGATCTTGGTCACATCATCAGGGTGCAGGTCGCTGTCTTCATAGGCTTCCAGCTGCTTCTTCATCCGGCGAAGGTTGAAGAACAGCTTCTTCTGCGCGGCGGTGGTGCCCATTTTCACGAGCGACCAGGAGCGCAGGATGAATTCCTGCATGCTCGCCTTGATCCACCACATGGCATAGGTCGCCAGGCGGAAACCGCGCTCCGGCTCGAACTTCTTGACGCCCTGCATCAGGCCGACATTGCCTTCGGAAATGAGGTCGGACACCGGCAGGCCATAGCCGCGATAGCCCATGGCGATCTTGGCCACCAGGCGCAGGTGACTGGTCACCAGCTGCGCGGCGGCATCGGGATCCTCATGTTCCTTGTAGCGCATGGCGAGCATGTATTCCTGCTCTGCCGTCAGCACCGGGAATTTCTTGATTTCGGCCAGGTAGCGATTGAGGCTCTGCTCTCCGCCAAGGGCTGGCACTGAAGGTCGATTATTGCTCACTTTTTTCCCATACCTTTCTATCGTCGACCGCAATTTGCAGGCCCCTGCTGGGCACCTGACCTTCGGCGGCCACATTATTGGTTCGTCCCTTATAGCCGAACACGCTGTCAGATAGGACGCATTTCATCGATTGGAATGACTGGTTTCGTCGATCAGTTCCCGCATATCTGCCGGCAATTCGCTGCTGAATCGCAAGAAGTTACCGTTAACGGGGTGATTAAACCCCAGAATCGCCGCGTGCAGGGCCTGGCGGTTGAACTCCAGGCGTTTGAGAACAGGGCGAATCTGCGCATTTGCTCGGCCATAGACAGGGTCTCCCAATAGCGCATGACCGATTGACGCAAGGTGAACCCTGACCTGGTGGGTCCTGCCTGTTTCCAGCCGGCATTCGATCAGCGCGCAGCCATCCAGCCGTTTCAGGGTCTTGTAATGCGTAACCGCGTGTTTCCCGCGCGAGGAATCGGAGGACAGGACCGCCATTTTCTTGCGGTTGGCGTCGCTGCGCCCGATTCGCGCATCAATCGTGCCCGCTGGCGGCACGGGATGGCCGCTGCACACCGCCAGATAGGCGCGTTCGAGCGAGTGATCGGCGAATTGCCGCGCCAGCCCCTCATGCGCGGCGTCGCTTTTGGCCACCACCAGCAGGCCCGATGTATCCTTGTCGATCCGGTGGACGATGCCGGGCCGTGCCACGCCGCCAATTCCGGCCAGCTGACCGCCGCCCTTCACCGCGCAATGATGCAGCAGCGCGTTGACCAGAGTGCCGTCCGGATTGCCCGCCGCCGGGTGGACCACCATGCCAGCAGGCTTGTCCACCACGATCAGGTGCTCATCCTCATACACCACGGTGATGGGGATATCCTGTGGAAGAGCCTGTGGACTATCCAGGGGCGGAATGTGGACAGAAAAGCTCAAGCCCGCTTGAACCTTGGCGGAAGCGCTGGAAGCAGCCTTGCCGCCCACTTCCACCTTTCCCTCTGATATCAGCGCCTTGACCCGTTCGCGCGACAGATCGGTCACTTCGGCCAGCGCCTTGTCCAGCCGGCCGGCGGTGGTGATCGTGCCCGTGATGGTTTTTTCGCGCTCCATGCGGGCGATGTGGCCGAGCGTGCCCCGTCTGACAAGTATCGCGGCCACAGCTGCCCTCTCTCGCCTTGCGCCCCGTGCGCATCGGTGCGAGCGTATGTCATCCGGGGACTGTATAGCGCGACTGAGGGGAAATGGTCACATGATTGCTGCATTCAGGACATTCGCGAATCTTGCCACGATTTTCGCCGCCGCGCTGGCGCTGGCGGCCTGCGGATCGGGCGAACGCGAAACGGACCGCGCGGCGGCAGAGGGCATTATCCTGATCGGCAACGGCGGGGAGCCGCAGACGCTGGACCCGCATCTGGCAACGGGCAATCCCGAAGCGCACATACTGAACGAGATGTTCGAAGGCCTGACCGTGGCCAATCCGGACGATCCGGCAACCCCCGCCCCCGGCGTGGCGGAAAGCTGGGAGCATGACGGCAGCTTCACCAGCTGGACCTTCCACCTGCGTGACAACGCCACATGGACCAATGGCGATCCGGTGGTGGCGGGGGATTTCCTCTATGCCTGGCAGCGGGTCCTCAGCCCCGAACTGGGCGCGCAGGACAGCAGCGCCTTCTATTTCATCCGCAATGCAGAGCCGTTCAATCTTGGCCAGATCAGCGATTTTTCGCAGGTTGGCGTCCGCGCGCCCGATGATCGCACGCTGGTGGTGGACCTGATCCGCCCCGTCCCCACATTCCCGTTCCTGACCTCTGCGCCCATCATGTCACCACTGTCGCAGCGCGCGGTGGAGGCGCACGGCACGATGACCGACCGCCAGAACCCGTGGGCAACGCTGGAGAACTTCGTCACCAATGGTCCGTTCATGATGAAGGCGTGGACCGTCAACCAGATGATCGAGCTGGAGAAGAACCCCGATTACTGGGATGCCGCCAATGTCCGGCTCAATGGCGCGCGTTTCTTCCCGGTCGACAATGTCGGGACCGAGGAAAACCTGTTCCAGGACGGGCGGCTGCATGTGACCGGCACGATCCCGCCGGACAAGATTCCCGGCTATCGTGACCGGCAGGCGCCGGAACTGGTCAGCGATCCGATGCTGGCCCCCTATTTCTATTATGTGAATGTCGAGCGGCCCCCGCTGGACAACGTGCTGGTCCGCCGGGCGCTGTCGCTGGCGATAGACCGGCAGATGCTGGTGGACCGCGTGGTTCAGGGCGGGCAATTGCCGGCGGGCGGATACATGCCCCCCGGCTATCCCGATTATCAGGCAGCGCCGCCCATCGCCGTTCATGTGGAGGAAGCGCGCCGCTTGCTGGCCGAAGCAGGCTATCCCGGCGGAGAGGGCTTTCCGCGCTTTGAAATCCTCATCAACACCAGCGAGGCGCACCGCAAGATTGCCGAAGCCCTGCAGGAGATGTGGCGCACCAATCTGGGCATCGATGTGGGCATTTATAATCAGGAATGGCGCGTCTATCTGGATGCCCTGCTGGGCAGCGATTTTGCCCTCGCCCGCGCCAGTCTGGTGATGACCGATCCCGATATCTATTCTCCGCTGGAAGCCTTCACCACCGATGGATCGCGCAATATGGGCAAGTGGAAAAATCCCCGGTTCAACCAGCTGATGGATCAGGCAGAGGGGGAGACCGACATTCCCCGGCGCAACGCGCTGTTGCAGCAGGCCGAACAGGTGATGATAGAGGACCTGCCGATCATCCCCATCTATTGGGGCCGGCAGAACTATCTGCTCGATCCGCAGGTCAGGGGGTGGGTGCCCAACATCTATTCCCGCCATCCGCTCAAGCATGTCTATTTCGAAAACTGACGCGAAGGCTGTGGCAGGCCCAGCGCCCAGCCCAGTTTCCTGCGTACAGGTGACGCAAGAGGCGCTGGCGCTGATGCTGGCCGAAGCCGCCCGCGCTGCGCCGCATGAATGCTGCGGCATCTTGCTGGGCGCGGGCAATCATGTGCGCACCGCGCGTCCTGCCGCCAATATCGATCCATCGCCGCACAGCCGTTTCGAAATCGACCCGCAGGCGCTGGTGGATGCGCACCGCGCCGCGCGGGCGGGCGGGCCGCAGGTGCTGGGATATTACCATTCTCACCCTGGCGGCCCTCCCCGCCCCTCTGCCACCGATGCGGCGATGGCGGGCGGCGACGGACGCATCTGGGCGATTATCGGCCACAATGGCGATGTAATGTTCTGGCGCGACGGTGAATCGGGCTTCGCGGAGCTTTCATACCAACGCGTGCAAGGCTAAGGCGTGCAGCGAAGCATTGGCGGGAGAGGCAGGAATTTTGTCTTTCCGCGCTGCTTCGGGAAAAGTGTCACCTTGCCCGCAACCAGTCAAAATCCTGTTTCTAATGGGTTTTTGAGATCGTCAGCAGGGTTACACACTGTCACTTGTGTCACCTTGCGCATTCATACTACAGTCCAGGATCCTGAATGACTTCTTCACTCGACCTTGCCGCCCTGCTGTGTTCGCGCCTGTGCCACGATCTGCTCAGCCCGGTCGGCGCGCTCAACAATGGCCTGGAACTTCTCGCTGACGAGAAGGACCCGGACATGCGCCAGCGCTGCCTCGAACTGCTGGAACAGAGCGCACGGATCAGTGCCGACAAGCTAAAGTTCTTCCGCCTGGCGTTTGGCGCGGCCGGCGGATTTGGCGAAATGGTCCCCAGCGAAGAACCCCGCCAGCTGCTGGCATCTCTGGTTGCCGCCAATGACCGGGTGGAGCTGGAATGGGCTGTGAGCGAACCCAAATTGTCCAAGCCTGCGGTCAAGGTGATGCTGAACCTTGCGGCGATGGGCCTTGATGCGCTGGTGCGCGGCGGGGTGCTGTCCGTTGGGGCGGAAACCACCAAGGGCATGACCGAGATTGCCATCCGCGCCGCCGGCAACCGCATTGCCTTTGACACCGCCATCGGCGATGCGCTGGAAGGCAAGCTTGCTGACGATGAGCTTTCCGGCCGCACGGCCCCTGCCCACATGATCCGCCTGCTCGTGGAGGAGAAGGGCGGCAAGGTGCAATATGCCAAATCGGACGAAGCGCTGGTGATGGGTGCCATGCTGCCCGCGCCAGAGCTGATCGGGTAACGATCACGCCGTGACCGACCCGCTCGTCCACAAAGAGATCGCCTCTCCCAACTGGAATGAGCGCCGGGCGCCGATCGACATGGTCGTGCTGCATTATACCGAAATGAAGCCGATCGAGAGCGCGATAGAGCGCATGTGCGACCCGGCTGCCGAAGTCAGCGCGCATTACCTGATCAGCGAACAGGGCGAAGTGATCCGCCTGGTGGCCGAGGACAAGCGCGCCTGGCACGCGGGACAATCGTTCTGGCGCGGCAATCGTGACGTCAATTCCGCCAGTATCGGCATAGAGCTGGACCATCCCGGCCACGCGCTGGGTTATCGCCCGTTTGCCGATGCGCAGATCGATGCACTGCTGCCGCTGCTGCACCGGATCATGCAGGCGCATGACATTCCGCGCGCCAATGTGGTGGCCCATTCGGACATCGCGCCTGCCCGCAAGATCGATCCCGGCGAGCTGTTTCCGTGGCACCGGCTGGCCGAATGCAAGCTGTGCCTGCCGCGCCCTCGCAAGCTGGACCTGGGCGATCCGTTTGACAATGACAGCGCCTTTTACCTGGCGCTGGAACGTTATGGCTATGACATCACCGATGGCAGCAAGGCGGTGGAAGCCTTTCAGCGCCGCTGGCGACCAGAGCAGATCGACGGGCTGATTGATGGCGAATGCCGCGCAATATTGTTTCAGCTGCTCTTGGATCGGGACCGGGGAATGGCTAGATAGGCGGTGCCAGGGGGCCGGGCAGCCGCGTTGGGGGAAACTCCGCCGAGGAAAGTCCGGGCTCCACGAAACAAGGGTGGCGGGTAACGCCCGCCCGGCGAGGGGGCTTGCTCCCGAAGCCGAGGGAAAGTGCCACAGAGAGTATACCGCCGATGGCGCCTACAGCGCACAGGCAAGGGTGAAAGGGTGCGGTAAAAGCGCACCGGGGGCCTGGTAACAGGTTCCGCATGGCAAACCCCACCCGGAGCAAGACCAAATAGGGGTCTCGCGCGAGAAGGCCGCAAGGCACGAAGGCAGGAGCGTTTCGCTCCGAGAGATCCGGGTTGGTCGCTTGAGCTGCGGAGCGATCCGCAGCCTAGATGAATGGCTGCCCCTGCAGCGCTGGTCGCAAGATACCGGTTGCAGGACAGAACCCGGCTTACAGGCCCCCTGGCACTTTATTTTTCCGGCTGACTGCTCCGCTTTTCGACCGGCGATCAGGCCGGTACGGCGCGCGGTCCGGCCTTGATGGTTCCATCTTCGGACATGGCCGCTTCCAGATAGCGGCGGCGCGATCCTTCCAGCACCAGCGCGGTCAGCCTGCCGCTGGCATAGGCGCCGGTATCGATGCCGATGCGGTTGCCCTTGTCCTCGGGCTGGTCGCTGATCGTATGGCCATGCACCACCACCGTCCCATAAGGCTCCGAGTGGGACAGGAAGGGTTCACGAATCCAGCGCAGATCCTGCGGCCGCTGTTCCGCCAGGGGCACTTCGGGATCGATCCCGGCATGGACAAACACATAATCGCCCAGCTGGATCATATCCTCGAAACTGGCGATATAGGCGAGTTCCTGCGAGGGCACGGCCTGCACCATCATCGCCTGCGCCTCTTCCACGCTGCCCGCGCCCAGCGCCTTGCGATCCACGCCATAGCTTTGCACGGTCTCGCGCCCGCCGTGGCGCATGAAATGGCGCATCATATCGGCATTGTCGAAACTCCTGAGGAACATCTCCTCATGGTTTCCGCACAGGATGCGGACGTTGCGCTGTGCCTGCCAGGCGCGCGCGCGGCGGACCACGCCTGCACTGTCCGGGCCGCGATCAACCAGATCGCCGAGAAGGATGACAGTGGTATCGGCGGTTGGCGCAAGCGCATCGTCTTCCTCAACCGCCGCGATCAGCGCCTCGAACAGGTCGAGCCGTCCGTGGATATCGCCAATGGCATAGACGCGCTGCCCCATCGGCAAGGCCGGCAGGTCGGCATCCTCTTTGCCGGACAGAAGGGATTTGATGAACTGCAACATGATCTGGTCGGCGTCCTGTAAAGACAATGCAGCAAGGCGCAAGTCGGGTCCCCGCGATAGCAGAAGTTGCGAATTTACCTGTCTCGGCGCTGAATGTGATGCGGAAAATCAACACATTTGCGGCGATTGGGGAAAATGACGCAATAAACCTTGTGCACTGCAACATCGAAGTGCAGTTAAATTGCGTGACCGCGGATACCAGCCCGACAAAACAGAGGCCGGATCGCGATCGCGCAGGTGGGACGAGGCACGAGTTTCAACCAAGCAATTGAGGAAATTGCCCATGCTTACGTCCGTTCGCAGCCTGATGGCTGCTACCGTCCTTGCCGGTTCCATTGCTGTCGCTGCTCCTGCAGCTGCACAGGATATCGGTGTAGAACTTTCCGCAAATGCTGCTGTCGTCAGCGAATATCGCTTCCGCGGTGTTGACCTCTCGGGTGGCGATATCGCTATCCAGGGTGGTATCGATGCAGCCCTGCCCGCTGGCTTCTATGTCGGCACCTGGGGTTCCTCGATCGACGAAACCACCGTCGGCTATGGCCACACCGAACTGGACGTCTACGGCGGCTGGAGCGGCAGCGTCAGCGATGCCGTTTCTTTCGATGTCGGCGTGATTGCCTATCTCTATCCGAACGCCGGCTGCTGTGATTACGACTATGTCGAATTCTACAGCTCTGTTGGTGTGACTGCCGGTCCGGCTGAAGTGACCCTGGGCGTTGCTTACGCACCCGATCAGGATTCGCTGGGCGGTACTGACAACTTCTACGTCTATTCCGATGTTGGCGTTGGCATTCCCAACACCCCGGTGTCGCTCTCCGGTCACCTCGGCTACACCGATGGTTTCCTGACCTTCACCAACAACTCCAAGGCTTTCGACTGGTCGATCGGCGCGGACGTTGCACTGGGTGAAGTGGTTTCGGTTGGCGTTGCCTATGTCGGCGCTGAGGGCGACATTGTTGCCCCGGCTTATGACTTCACCGATGACGCAGTTGTGTTCACCCTGTCCGCCAGCTTCTAAGCTCGGCTGACACGGTACAAGAATTGGGCCCGCACCGGCGACGGTGCGGGCCCTTTCTTTTGTCCGCAGCAGGTTCGCTTGCCAGCAGCAGGCGGGATCTAGCTGAGGTAGAAGTCCACCGTCGTGACCACGCGCACCTTCTTGTAGGGCGTATCGGCCACGCCCCAGCCACCGCCATCGCCATCGCGCGCATCGATAGAGAAATAGCCCTGCGTGGCCTGGCGAATTCCGCCCACGTCGGAACCGGAATCCTCGGCAAACTGCTCTGCGGAAGCGCGCGCATCACGGGTCGCCTCGGCCACCATCTCGGGCTTGATGTCATTGAGCCTGGTGTAGGTGTAGGCCATGCCCGACCCCTCCTCCAGCATCACGCCGCGCCGGACCAGATCGAACTGGCGCCGCACCGCGCGCTGGGCGCGTTCGATATCGTTGCTGCGCAGGGTCATGCGCTGGCGCACGGTGAAATTGGGCACGCCGTCCTGAGTGAAGCTGGAGACATTCACCCCAATGGGTTGCAGCGCGTCTTCAGGAAAGCCCAGTTCGGCAAAGAAGGCGGTTATGCTGGCGGTGTCGCGGTCCACGCTGGCCTGGGCGCTGGTCATGTCATTCGCGGTTGCCGAATAGGAGATGGTCCAGGTGGCCAGATCGGCCACCACTTCGCGCTCCGCCAGACCGCGCACGGTGACGGACCGGTCCGCCATCTTGGCTCTGGTCAGCCCATCGCCCAGAAGATATCCGCCAGCGATCAATCCCAGCGTCAGCATCGCGCAGGAGGCAAGCACAAGCCTGGCTGGCGGATTTCGCCAGAAAGGAGTGGCGGAGTTGGCAGGCTCTTCGCTATCTTGTGTCATCTTCAGGGTCCTCTCTGGCGCGTTGCAGACCATGCAAGATTGCAGCGCTGTCGATGAACCGTGTTTGAATAGCGATGAACGGAGTTGAATATCCCATGGTGAAATTTCTTCACAGCATGATCCGCGTGGCCGACCTTGATGCCACGCTGGACTTCTTCAAGCTCCTCGGGATCGAGGAAGTGCGCCGCAAGGAAAGCGAAAAAGGCCGCTTCACGCTGGTGTTCCTGGCCGCGCCGGGACAGGAAGACGTGGCCGAGGTGGAGCTGACCTATAACTGGCCGCCCGAAGATGGCAGCGCCGGCGAAGTCTATGGCGGCGGGCGCAATTTCGGCCACCTGGCCTATCAGGTGGAGGACATCTACCAGACCTGCCAGGCGCTCAGCGATGCAGGCGTGACCATCAACCGCCCCCCGCGTGACGGGCACATGGCCTTCATCCGCACACCGGACGGCGTATCCATCGAATTGCTGCAAAAAGATGGCTCGCTGGAGCCGCGCGAGCCTTGGGCCAGCATGGAGAATATCGGCAGCTGGTGACTTGCTGCTTGCCAAAACAAGCAGTCAACGCCACCTGACAGGCCTCATGGTACATCGCAAACTCCCCCAGGTGGTCATTATCGGCCGCCCCAATGTCGGTAAATCGACCTTGTTCAACAGGTTGATCGGCAAGAAGCTGGCGCTGGTCGACGATCAGCCCGGCGTCACTCGTGATCGCCGTTTTGGCGAAGCGGGGCTGCTGGGCCTTGAATTCGAGGCAGTCGATACTGCTGGCTGGGAGGATGACGATCCTGAAACCCTGCCCGGCCGCATGCGCATGCAGACCGAAGTCTCGCTCAAGGGAGCCGATGCCGCGCTGTTCGTTTTCGATTCGCGCGCCGGGCTGACCCCGCTGGACGAGGAGATTGGCCGCTGGCTGCGGGAGCAAAACGTGCCGGTGGTGCTGATCGCCAACAAGGCCGAAGGCAATGCCGGACAAAGCGGCATACTGGAGGCCTACTCGCTGGGCTTTGGCGAACCGATTCCGGTGTCGGCAGAGCACGGCGAAGGCATGGCTCAGCTGTATAACGCGCTCAATCCGCTGATATCGGACAAGGCCGAATGGCTCGAGATTGAGGCCGAGGCCGAAGCCGCGATTGCTGCCGATGCCAAGACCGCCGCCATCGAAGCCGCGCTGGCCGCGGGCGAGGAAGTGGAGCTGGAGGAGCACGATCCGACCGCTCCGCTCAGCCTGGCAATTGTCGGCCGTCCCAACGCAGGCAAGTCCACGCTGATCAATCGCCTGCTGGGTGAGGACCGCCTGCTGACCGGCCCCGAAGCCGGGATCACCCGCGATTCCATCGCCGTGCCGTGGGATTGGCACAATCCCAAGACCGGTGAGACGCGCGAGATCAAGCTGATCGACACCGCCGGCATGCGCAAGCGCGCCAAGGTGCAGGACAAGCTGGAACGCATGGCTGTGGCCGATGCCAAGCACGCGGTCGATTTTGCCGAGGTGGTGGTGTTGCTGCTGGATGCCACGCGCGGGCTGGAAGTGCAGGACCTCAAGATCGCCAATATCGCCCTGGAAGAAGGGCGCGCGCTGATGATCGCGATCAACAAGTGGGACGTGGCCGAAGACCCCAGCGCCCTGTTCAACGGCATTCGCGCTGCTCTGGATGAAGGCCTGGCCCAGCTGAAAGGCGTGCCCTTGCTCGCCGTGTCAGCCATCACCGGCAAGGGGCTGGACACCATGCTGGCCGCCGCTTTCGAGCTGCGCGATGCGTGGAGCAGCCGCGTTCCCACCGCAGCGCTCAACCGCTGGTTCGACAATGCACTGGGCGCCAATCCCCCGCCTGCGCCCGGCGGCAAGCGCATCAAGCTGCGCTATATTACCCAGGTCGGCACGCGCCCGCCGCGCTTCGTCATTTTCGGCACCAGGCTGGATTCCCTGCCCACCAGCTATGAACGCTATCTGCTCAACGGCATCAGGCGCGAACTGGGTTTCGGCGCAGTTCCGGTGCGACTTACCTTGAAAAGCCCCAAGAATCCGTTTGTCTGACCGAGCTGAAAGCCTCCGTTAAGCTGCACCGGCGCTATCTCCTTCGCGTGGGACCTGCCGGATGCGGCAACGAAGGAGCGGCTGTGATGAACCGATACAGGATCGAATTTTCATCCACTGGGCGTGGCGGCGAGGACAAGCTTGCCATGCAGGTGCCCGATATCCCCACCGCGCTGATCGTTGCCGAAATCAACATGACGGGCGGCTCTGCCCAATTGTGGGATGGCGAGCGCAGGATTGCCGAAATTCAGCGTCAGCCCGGCACGCGATCGGCCTTCTGGCGGGTGAGCTGACGCGCGCCAGGCACCGAACCTGAAATGCAGCCCTATTCGGAAGCGCCCTCACCGGCGGCTTTGGAATTGAGCTGGATGTAATTGGGCAGGCCCATCCGCTCTATCAGGTCGAACTGCTTTTCAAGGAAGTCGACGTGCTCTTCCTCGCTTTCGAGAATCCGCTCGAACAGTTCGCGGCTGGTATAGTCGCGCACTGTCTCGCAATGGGCGATGGCATCCTTCAGCAGGGGGATCGCTTCGTTTTCCAGCGCCAGATCGGCGCGCAGGATTTCCTCCACCGTCTCGCCAACCTTGAGCTTGTGCAGCGCCTGGAAATTGGGAAGGCCATCAAGGAACAGCACGCGATCGGCCAGCATGTCGGCATGTTTCATCTCGTCGATCGATTCGTGCCGCTCATATTCCGCCAGCTTGCTGACGCCCCAATTGTCCAGCACGCGGTAATGCAGCCAGTACTGGTTGATCGCAGTCAGCTCATTGGTGAGTGCCTGGTTGAGATATTCGATGACTTTTGCATCACCCTTCATCGGGGCCTCCCTTGATTACCTGCCTGACATTAGGCGCGAGCATTGGTCCGATGGCAAGCAAAAGCACCTGCGCGTGAGGGAAAAAACGATGGAAAACCGCGCTGTTGCGAATGCGTTTCAGGAGAGGTCAGGCGGCCACCGTGTCCGGGCGGGCGCTCTCGCGTTCCTCGAAGATCAGCTCCTCGGCCTCTTCCAGGCACTGGCCGCAATTGGGCCGCTTGCCCAAGGCCGCATAGACGCCTTCCGCATCGCCGCCGGTGCGGCGCGCCATTGTTCGCAGGTCACATTCGCGAATGGCATTGCAGATGCAGATATACATGGGCGGGCGAATCTCCGTGGTGGAGATCAGTGTTAATGCGACTTTGTTGCAATAGCAAGCCAGATGCGAACCGTTATCAAATGCGGTTGGGGAAGATCCGCCAATAGGTCAGGCAGCGCCACAGCCATTCCAGCGGGCCGCGCCGGAAACGTGCCAGCCAGACCCGCGAAAAGGCAATCATCATGGCCCAGCCCAGCGTCACCACCACCAGCAGTTCCGCCCGGTGCATGGTGCCGAACCGATCGCCGGCCCAGCCCTGGAATATCAGCACCATCACCAGCGATGTGCCGATGTAATTGCTGAACGCCATGCGCCCAGCATCCGACAATCTGAGCACCAGCCAGCTATCGCCCGCCCCATCACGCGTCCGCGCCGCCCATTGTGCCAGCAGGCAGGTTCCCCCCACCAGCAATGGCACATTGGCAAAGCCGGAAAAGCCGAAGAAGGCCATCTGCGTGATGAAGGGTGTGAAATCGCGGGAATAGACGAACAGGCCCGCCGCCAGGTTCAGCGCCAGCCCCAGCACCAGTGCCGCCAGCGCCGGTCCGCGCCAGTGCGGCTTGCCTTCCCCGGAATGGAAAACCCCGCTGCGGAACAGGCCCATGCCGATCATCATCAGCGGGATGGTTTCAACAAAGCCAAAGGAGAAATAGCTCCACAGGTCGCCGCTCTCCTGCGTCAGGCGATAGCGCAGGATCGCCAGATAGGAATCGCCCGCCATCAGCTGACCGCTGCGCGCCGCATCGGCCAGCTGGCCCTGCCAGAATTGCTGATACAGGCTGATGGCGGTGGGATTGGCATCGGCGCCACCCAGTACGGTCAGCACCGCAGGCAGATAGGCAATGCCCTGCCACAACGCGCCGAGCATGGCCCAGATGATGCCGATGGTCAGCTGCGTGCGTGCCTTGAGCGGCACGGCATAAAGCGCAAACATCCCCGCGCAGCCATAGCTGAACAATATATCGCCTTTGAACAGCAGGTAGAAATGCGCCAGCCCGAACAGGATGAGCCAGAACAGCCGCCGCATCTGCAACAACGCGGCGGTCTGATAATCGGGGATACGTTCGATAAACAGCACCATCCCGGCGCCGAACAGGATTGAAAACAGACCACGGAACTTGCCGTCCACCAGCACATATTGCGCCAGCCAGATCAGCCTGTCCGCCGTATCGCCGCCGCCGGGCAGCGCGGGCGGCCAGTAATAGGCGATATCGACATGGGCAAAGCCGGTAATATTGGCGAGCAGAATGCCCAGCACCGCTATCCCGCGAATGAGGTCGAGCGAGGCAATGCGCGCACCAGCCTGCACCGGCGCCACCGTCACCTGTTCAACCGGACTATCTTGCTGCTGTGCGACCATTGGACTCCCGTCCGCAGGTCTTAGCGCTTCACTCGCGCGTCACAAGACAGTCATGCCCTGAATTCTGCAGTGAGCGGCAGGCAGCCTCTGCTTCGGCGCGCGAGGAATAGCCCCCGGCCTGCAACTTGGTGACACGGCCGGCAGGCACAAGCAGGCGCTGATACCCTGCCAGCTCGCGCCGGGACCTCAGCTGGCTCCACAGCCGCTCGGCATTGCTGGCGACCGAAAACGCGCCCAGCTGCACCCGCCACGGACCAGCGGCTCGCGCCTGCTGGGGTGCCGGTGCCGGAGCTGGAGCCTGTACCGGAGCAGGTGCCGGAGCCTGGACCGGAGCCGCAGCAGACGCGGAGGCGACGGTGGTTCCGGCCACGCGGCGGGGACGAGGTGATGGGGCAGCAGACGCGCCATAGGCAGCACCGGCCTGCGCCGGGCTTTCAGTCCCGGTGGCGCGGCTCGCCTCTTCCAGCGCGGAGCGCGCGGCGGCAACCGAAGGCGAAACGGCGGTGGTGGCAATCGGGCGCGGCACCCGGGCGCTGGGCTGTGGCGCCGGACGGGCGGACGGGCTGGCGGAGGGACTGGCGGAGGGACTGGCGGAAGGTATCTGCACACCCAGATCTGCCGCAGCCAGTTCCACTGCGCGGGCAGTGTCCGCCTCGGCGCGCAATTGCTCGGCCATTCCGGCACCTTGCTGGCGCTGTTCCAGCGGGATGAACTCATCCATCTGCGCCAGCGCCGGGATCGCCTGCGGCAGGCCCGAACCATTGGCCAGCGTCATCAATGCATAGGCGCGAACCCAGTCTCGCTCTGCAAAATCGCCGTTGAAGTGGGCAATGCCCATCAGATATTGCGAACGCGGATCACCGCGCCGGGCGGCTTCGGCAACATAGGGCAGGGCTTCCTGCTGGCGTCCGTTCTGGAACAGCATAAGGCCATAGATATCGCCCGCCTCGATATGGCCCGCCTGCGATGCACGGTAGAACAATTGCTCGGCGCGTTGCAGATCGAGCGGAACGCCGCGCCCGACTCGGTAAGCCTGGCCCAGATTGAACATGGCATCGGGATCGCCTGCAGCAGCAGGACCTTCCCATTCGCTCACCGCAGCCCCATAATCGCCGCGGCTCCACGCTTCCACGCCGTCTCTTACATCTGCCATTGCAGGCACGGCGACCAGCGCCGAACACAGCGCGGCTAGTCTGAGAATCTGGTACTTTTCCGGGCGTTTCACGGGATCATCCCCTAGAGTCTGACGCAAACACAAGCCTCCTCATAGTAAATGAGGCTTTAGCAAAAGATTTATGGCGCGCGGATTTTTGGGCGCATTTCGGGAGAGGCTGGGTGCTGCCATCCCCCTTCGCAGCACGATTATCCGGCAGATCGTGCCGCCCGCTCAAACCGTCGCCGCCACAGTATATGATAAAGTCCTGCTGCGAATTAACCCAAAATAAACGGTGATCTGCGAACTCCTTGCCAGGAAGGACCGCGAAATCCTCTCTTCCGGTCCAATATCTGAGGGGAATTGCCCGTGCGCGTTTTGGCATTGGCGTCACAAAAAGGTGGCTCTGGCAAGACTACACTGTCCGGTCATCTGGCCGTGCAGGCACAGCGTGCCGGTGCCGGTCCGGTGGTGCTGATAGACATCGATCCGCAAGGTTCGCTGGCCGATTGGTGGAATGAACGCGAAGCCGAATTTCCGGCTTTTGCGCAAACCACCGTTGCGCGCCTGGCCAATGATCTGGCGATATTGCGCCAGCAGGGATTCAAGCTGGCCGTAATCGATACCCCGCCTGCCATCACCATGGCGATCCAGTCGGTCATTTCGGTGGCCGAACTGCTGGTCATCCCCACCCGCCCCAGCCCGCATGACCTGCGCGCCGTGGGCGCAACCGTTGATCTGTGCGAACGCGCCGGCAAGCCGCTGCTGTTCGTGGTCAATGGCGCAACGCCCAAGGCCAAGATTACCTCGGAGGCTGCCGTGGCGCTTTCCCAGCATGGCACCGTGGCCCCGATCACCCTGCACCACCGCACCGATTTTGCCGCCTCCATGATTGACGGGCGCACGGTAATGGAAGTGGAGCCGGAAGGACGCAGCGCGCAGGAAGTTGTCGCGCTGTGGCATTACATCGCCGATCGGCTGGAGAAGAATTTCCGCCGTACCGTGTTTGCCGCTCCTGGCACCAGCGCAGCGCAGGCCAATGGCGTGTACCGTGCGCAAGGTGGCTTTGGCCGCCGGGTTGCCCAGTAAGGTGACGGAACAGGCCATGAGCGAACCCACATCTTTCGCCTCACTCGGCCCGCTTCTGCTTGCCCGTAAAGGCGGCGCAAAGCCCGCCCTTCGCGGCGCGAACGGCGAAGACGTTGCAGACGATCTGGCGCAGGACAATGAAATCGGGGCGGATGGCGAATCCATCGAAGCCCAGCTGGCCGCCTTCCAGGATGATGAGGCCTTGCGGGCAGAGCCGGAAGTGAAACGCCAGCAGCAAGCGCTGCTTACGCGCATTGCCGATGCCAATATCAGTGCCGCTGATCACCCCGGTACTTCCGATGCCGCGCAGGCGCAGGCCGCTGGCCGCCGAGCTGCCTTTACGCTGCGGCTCGATCAGGAACGCCATCTCAAATTGAAGCTGGCCAGCGCCGTGCTGGGTGCCAGCGCACAGCAGCTTGTTACCCGGGCGCTCGACCAGATGATGGCCGAAATGCCCGAAATTGAAGCACTCGCCGCGCAAGTCACGCGCGATGGAAGAAAGGCCTAAGGGGGGCCAGACCGGAATGTACCAGGTGGACAAAAGCAATCGGATGATCGGCCTTGCGGTCACCACCGCCATGGCCGGAGTGCTGCTTTCAGGCTGCGCTACCAATCCCGCGCCGCGTGCCGACATATCGGCCGCAGCCGCGCAAGAGGCGATGGCTGAAGGCCGCTCCGACCGCGCCATCCGGCTGGCGGAGGAAGCCGTGCAGGCCGATCCGCGCAACGCTGCCTATCGCACCATGCTGGGCACCGCCTATCTCGATGCCGGCCGCTTTGCCTCAGCCCAGACCAGCTTCAACGATGCGATGTCGCTGGGCGACAATTCACCGCGCACCGCGCTCAGCCTCTCGCTGGCGCTGACGGCACAGGCCAAATACGAAGAAGCCGCTGCCCTGCTGAACGATTGGGAAGGCGAGATCGGCACATCGGATCTGGGCCTTGCGCTGGCTCTGGCCGGACAGCCACAGCGCGGCATCCATCTGTTGAGCAACGCCATTCGCGGCGGTGAAAACACCGTGAAAATGCGCCAGAACCTCGCCTATGCCTATGCCATGGCAGGTCGCTGGCGCGAAGCACGGCTGATGGCGGCGCAGGATGTTCCGGCTGATCAGCTGGGCGACCGCATGGCCTATTGGGCCGAAATGGCCAGCCCGCTTGCCCATGAGCACCGCATTGCCGGACTGCTGGGCGTGCCTGCGGACGTACGCGATCAGGGCCAGCCGGTGCAGCTTGCGCTGGCCAACACTCCCGGCGTTGAACAGCTCATCGCCGAAGCAAGCGCCTATGCCGCTGCGGAACCGGCGGCTGTCCAGGTTGCGCCCAGCGACACGCAGGAACTGGCCGCGCTGGAGACCATCGCCATCCCCGCATCGGGCAGGGAACTGCCTCCCGGGGGCGAACCCGACATCGCGCTGACGCGCTATCAGGCACCGACTACCGAGCGCCCCACCAGCGTGGAACAGGCCTTCGCCACGCGGGCGCCGGAAGGCGGATCGCTCGCGCAGGTTGCGCAGGACGTGGTGCGCTTTGTCAGCGAACCCGTGGTGCAGACCACGCCTGTCCGTTACGGTGCCACTCCCGAACCGCGCGTGGCAGGCCAGGCCGGCCAGCCTTCGCGCCCGATTGCCCGGCGCGCCATTCCATCGGCGGCTCAGCAGTCAGTGATCGGCTCAGACCCGGTTGAACAGGGCGGTGAAGAACTGGCCGCAACGCCGGTTTCGCTGTCCGCAGATGGCTCGCACCTTGTCCAGCTCGGCAGCTTCGCCAGCGAACAGGGCGCACGCCGCGCCTGGGGCATTTATGTCAGCCGCTATCCCGAACTGGCAGGCCACGAAATGGTCCTGACCGAAGCGATCATTCGCGGAAAACGCTATTTCCGCGTTTCGGCGGGCGGTTTTGACCGTGTCGCCAGCCGCACCATGTGTTCGCGCGTGGAAGCCAGCAATGGCGATGGCTGCATCACCTGGGCCGCCGCCAGCCCGCTGCCCGGCGCAGTGGATACCGGCATAAGGTTTGCCAGCCGCTAAACCCATTCTCTCCCGAGAAAGACCTGCCCCTCCCCTTCCATCGAAGCGGAGGGGCTTTTCTTGGTGGTTGCTAGAGCGAATAGCCCCCGTCGCTGACCAGTACGGTGCCAGTGATCGTGGCCGCATCATCAGACAGCAGGAACAGGATCTGCGCCGCGATTTCTGACGCGGTGGCAAAGCGGGCCAGCGGCGTGCCGATTGCGGCCATTGCCGCCAGCGCCTTGTCCCTGTCCCCATCGTGGCTGGCGACCAGATCGCGGAAGAACAGCGTCTGATCCCAGATTGGCGTGTCCACCCCGCCCGGGGCGATGGCGTTGACGCGGATGCCGCGCGCTGCGGCTTCCCTGGCGGCGACACGGGCAAGCTGGATGACCCCGGCCTTTGAAGCGCCATAGGCCGCTGTGCCGGGTTCCGCCTTTACCCCGCTGACCGATGCAGTGAGCACGATGCTGGCCCCGTCGCCCGCCTTGCGCAATGTGCTGCGCAGCGAGAGGAACATCCCGTCCAGATTGACTCCCAGAGTGCGCCGCCAGTCGTCAAATTCGGTGTCGGCAATCATCCCGCCAGCGGCGATCCCTGCATTCAGCACGGCGCGATCAATTGTGCCTGCCTGCGCCTCTATCTGCTCCCACAATGCCGGATCGCAGACGTCACCGGCAAATCGCGTGACATCGCCGCCAGGGTCCAGCGCCTGCAACGCATCGTCATTGCTGTCGACCAGCAGCAGTCGCTGCGCCCCTCTGGCCGCCAGAGCATGGGCGCAGGCCGCGCCTATGCCCGATGCGGCCCCGGTGATGAGGCAGGTTCCGACCGGCGCATCAGAGGGCAATTTCGACCCCGCCCTTCCACAAGGCAGCGACGCGGCCCTGTGCGGGCTGGCGGTCAAACGGCGTGTTGCCTGCCGCCGCTTCCATCTTGCGGCTATCGATAATCCACGGGCGTTCCGGGTCTACCAGCGCGATGTCCGCCTCGCACCCGGCCACCAGCTGGCCCGCGTCGACGCCCAGAAGGCGCGCGGGATTGCTGGCGATCAGGGCAAAGGCGCGCTCCAGCGAGATCACCTCGTCACGCACCAGCGTCAGCACCATGGCCAGCAGCGTCTCCGCCCCGGCCATTCCCGGCGCTGCATCGGCGAAGGGCAGGTTCTTGTCTTCTGGGCCGCGCGGATCATGGCCCGATGACACCACGTCAATCGTGCCATCGCCAATCGCCGCGATCACCGCCTGCCGGTCATCTTCGGGCCTGAGCGGAGGAGAAAGGCGCGCAAAGGTGCGGAACTGGGCCAGAGCGAGGTCTGACAGCATGAAATGCGCAGGCGTAACGCCCGCAGTTACCGGCAATCCGCGCGCCTTGGCCGCACGCACCAGATCCAGCGCGGCGCGGGTGGTGACTTGCCTGATATGCAGCTTTGCCCCGGCGATTTCGGCCAGCGCGATATCGCGCGCCACCGCCAGCGCCTCTGCCTGCGCCGGAGCGCTGGGCAGGCCCAGCCTTGTGGCTATCTCGCCCGCAGTTGCCGCAGCGTTTCCGGCAAGTCCGCCGTCTTCCGCGTGGGAGACCACCACCATGTCCAGCATGGCGGCATATTGCAGCAGGCGCAGCATCAGGCCGCTATCGGCAATCCAGCTGCGACCCGTGGCAATCGCCCGTGCACCCGCTTCGCGCATCAGCGCGATTTCGGCCAGCTGCATTCCGCCAAGGCCTGGCGTGGCTGCTGCCAGCGGATGGACCCAGAAGTCGGGCTTGCCGCTCTGGGCAGCAAAGCGAACGCGGGCAGGATGATCGAGCGGCGGGGACTGATCGGGCATCAACGCCGCGCGGGTGATCCCGCCAAAATGAAACGCCGGCTTGTCGATCGCGAACACGCCCAGATCGACGAGTCCCGGCGCGACCAGCAGTCCGCCTGCATCAAGCACTTCGTCGCCATCGGCAATTTCGCCGCCAATGCTGTGGACCAGCCCGCCTGCCAGACGAAGATTGCCTTCGACCAGTCCTTCAGGCGTAACCAGTGTGCCGCCGGTGATGGAGATGGGGCGCATTTGTTTCATACCCATTGCCCGCCTAGATCATTTTGGCCCCAACCGGGGATGTTGCGGGCCTTGCGGGTCAGCACGTCGAGGCAGGCCATGCGGATCGCCACGCCCATTTCCACCTGCGCGGTGATGATGGAGCGCCCGGCAAGGTCGGCCACGTCGCTGTCGATCTCCACCCCGCGGTTCATCGGGCCGGGATGCATGATGATGGCGTCAGGTGCGGCCAGTTCCAGCCGTTCCAATGTCAGCCCGTACAGATGGCGATATTCGCGCGGAGAGGGAATGAACTGCCCCTCCATCCGCTCGCTCTGAAGACGCAGCATCATCACCACTTCACTGCCCGCCAGCGCGGCGTCGAACGAATGGAACACCTCCACGCCCATCGCCTCTATCCCCACCGGCATAAGCGCGGGCGGCGCGCATACGCGCACTTTCGCGCCCAGCGCCTGGAGGCTCAATATGTTGGAGCGGGCCACGCGGCTGTGCAGGATATCGCCGCAGATGGTCACCACCAGCCCGTTGAATTCCTCTCGGCCCCGTTCACGCAATTTGCGCCGCAGCGCCAGTGCATCCAGCAGCGCCTGCGTGGGATGTTCATGCTGCCCGTCTCCGGCATTGAGCACCGGACAATCCACCTTGCCCGCGATCAGCCCCACCGCCCCGCTGGAGCCGTGGCGGATGACGATGGCATCGGCGCGCATGGCGTTTAGCGTCACCGCCGTATCGATCAGCGTCTCCCCCTTCTTCACGCTCGACTGTGCGGCATGCATATTGACCACATCTGCGCCCAGCCTCTTGCCCGCAATCTCGAAACTGAGCAGCGTGCGGGTGGAGTTTTCGAAGAAGGCATTGATGATCGTCAGGCCCGCCAGCGCATTGCTGTGCTTGCTGGGCTGGCGGTTGAAATCCACCCACTGCTCGGCTTCCTCGAGCAGGTAGAGAATCTCGTGCGTTTGCAGCGCACCGATTGAAATGAGGTCGCGATGCGGGAAGGCCCGCCCGCCAGCCGGAAAGCGGCCTTGCGATGCTGTGTTTTGCGGCGATGTCATTAAAGCCAAGCCATTAGTCGGACTATGTGCAGCGCTCAAGCGCTTTCGGCTGGCACAAGTGCTTTGTGCAAACTAGGTTGCGCGCAAGGCACAATCACAAGGCATTGTTCATGAGTTTTGCAGGCAAGGTTTGGCGGCTGCTGGTTGGCGTAAAGGATGCGCTGGCACTGGTTTTTCTGCTGTTGTTCTTCAGCCTGGTGTTCGCCGCGCTCAGTTCCCGGCCCAATCCCGGCCTTGTTCGCGAAGGGGCGCTGCTGCTCAAGCTGGATGGCTCCATCGCGGAGGAGCCTTCGCTTATCGATCCCATCTCCACCCTGCTGTCAGGCACGCTGCCCACGCGTGAATATGCCGCGCGCGATCTGGTGCGCGCCATTGACGAGGCCGCGCGCGACAAGCGGATAGAAGCGATCGCCCTCGATCTCACCACATTCACCGGTGGCCCGCATGTCACCATGCAGGAAGTGGGCGATGCGCTGGCCCGTTTCGGCCGCACCGAAAAGCCGATCCTGGCCTTTGCCGTCGCCTATTCGGACGATGCGCTGGTGCTGGCTGCCCATGCCGATGAGGTGTGGGTTGATCCGATGGGCGGCGCTGCCATCCGCGGACCTGGCGGCAAGTCGCTCTATTATGCCGATGCGCTGGCGCGGTTTGACATCAACGCCCACGTTTTCCGCGTGGGCACATACAAGAGCGCGGTCGAACCCTATCTGGAAAACGGCATGTCTCCCGAGGCGCGCGAAAATGCCGAGACCTATGTTGGCGCAGTGTGGGATGAATGGCGCGCGCACATCGTGCAGGCGCGCCCGCAGGCCAATATCGAAAAGGCCACCACGGGCCTGATTGCGCTGATCGCGGAAAATGGCGGTGATCTGGCCAAGGCGACCGTGGCCGCGGGCCTGGCAGACCAGATCGGCACGCGCGAGGAATGGGGCGCCCATGTCGCCGAAATCGTCGGCAAGGATGAATGGGATGACCGGCCCGGCACTTTCGCCGCGACCGAGCTTGATCCGTGGCTGGCCGAAGTCGGCCCGGAAACCAGCGGCACCCGCAGCCTGACCGGCGGCAAGAAGGCCATTGGCGTGATCACCATTGCAGGTGAAATCAGCGATGGCGATGCCGGACCCGGCTCGGCTGGCGCAGCGCGGATCACCGCCCTGCTTGATGATGCGCTGGATGACGATCTGGCCGCGCTGGTGGTGCGGATCGATTCTCCGGGAGGGACCGTAACCGGCTCCGAAGCCATCCGCCGCGCCGTTCTGCGGCACAAGGACAGGGACATCCCGATTGCCATATCGATGGGCAATTATGCCGCCAGCGGCGGATATTGGGTGGCCACTGCGGGTGACCGGATATTTGCCGAGCCTGAGACGCTGACCGGATCGATCGGCGTGTTCATGGTGGTCCCCACATTCGAGGATCTGCTGGCGAAATATGGCGTGTCCTCCGATGGCGTGCAGACCACGCCCCTGTCCGGTCAGCCGGACCTGCTGGCAGGCCTGACCCCTGAGACAGAAGCACTGCTGCAGGCAGAGACTTCGGCGATTTATGACCGCTTCATTGGTCTGGTCGCCGAATCGCGCAATATGACCCGGGCTCGCGCAGATGAGCTGGGCCAGGGCCGGGTGTGGACCGGTGGATCGGCCCGCCAGCTTGGCCTGATCGATCAGTTCGGCGATCTGGATGCGGCGCTGGAATGGGCCGCTGGTGAAGCGGGGCTGGAGGAAGGCAAGTGGGGTCCACGCTTCCTGGTCAGTCCGCCCGATCCCTATGAAGCGATGCTGGCAGGCCTGCTGGGCGGCGATAGTGAAGCGGCGCCGGCCCAATCGAGCGTGTCGGGCATGATCGCGCAGGGCGAACAGGATCTGGCAGCGCGCATCTTCGCCGATTTTGACCGCATGATGTCCATGCGCGGCGTGCAGGTGCGGTGCCTGGAATGCATGCCGTTTGAGCGTGCCCCCGGTCCGCAGGCGGCATCTGCCACCCCGGTCTGGTGGCAGGCCATCGGGCAAAGGCTGTTCGCACGCTGATACGGCAGGAGATGTGCGGGCGACACGGCGGTCACGGTGCAAAGTGGGCGCTTGTCATTGCCGCAAGCTCATGGCAAAGGCCCGCCCCTGCCGTTGACAGCTGAATCGACATCGGTTTCGAGATCGGCTCCGGCGGGCGCGTAGCTCAGTGGTAGAGCACACCCTTCACACGGGTGGGGTCGCAGGTTCAATCCCTGCCGCGCCCACCATTCCTTCCGGCCACTGGCCGGAACGGATGCCTGCCAACAAAATGCCCGCCTTCAAATGGAGACCAGCACGATCCCGCTGGCAGTGATGGCCGTAAGCCAGCTGTTGCGATCGCGGGCGGCGAAGATGATCGGATCATCGTGCAATTCATTGCGGCTTGCCAGCACCAGTATCCGGCCGATCCAGTACAGCAGCAGGGGGCAGATCAGCCACAGCCGCTGCGGATGGCTGTATAGCGCGACGACTTCCGGGCTGGACAGATATTCGGTGATCACCAGGATGGCGCAGAACCCGGCCGCCGCGCCCAGCGGAAACATCACTTCCAGGTCCTGAATGCGATAGCCGCGGCCGGGCGGTGCGGACTTGCCTGCCTCGCGCCGGGCCACCAGTTCGGAACAGCGCTTCACGATCGCCAGGCTCAGGAAAATGAACAGGCTGAACATCAGCAGCCACGGCGACTGGTGCGAACCGGTGGCGATGACCCCGGCCAGCACCCGCAAGGTGTACAGTCCGCCCAGCGTGATGACATCGACCAGCAGGCGACGCTTGAGCAGCAGCGAATAGCTGAGCGTGGCGGCAACATAGATCAGCAGGATCAGCAGGAAGCGCGTGTTCAGCAAGCTCGCCAGGACGATGGCAACGGCCAGGATGGCAAGTGCCATCGGCGGCCCGTGGATCAATCGTATGCGGCAATCGGCAAACGGGCGGTTGCACTTGCGGTGATGATCCCGGTCCCCCGGCAAATCCAGCAGATCGTTGATGATATAGGCGCTGGAAGCTGCCAGGCAGAATGCAACGAAACCAATGGAGCTTTCCATCACCGCGCCGACATCGAGGAAGCGGTGACCAAGAAGCAGCGGCAGGAACAGCAGCAGGTTCTTGGCCCATTGATGCGGGCGCATCGCTTCCAGCCAGGCACGCAGGTCGCGGTCCGACTGCACGATGATCTCGGCATCGGGAAACCGGTTGATGATCTTTTTTGCAAAGCCGGGTCGATGTGCGACCACCAACTTGCCCCGCGCCGCTTCCCATACGGGGATATCGACCCGCGCGTCGCCGATGTAATCGAAGCCCAACCTGCCGAATTTCCCGGTCAGCGCCGCGGCCTTGGCCGTGCCTGCCAGATTGGTCTCGCCGTCTGAAGCGAGCACGCCGGTCAATCCGCCGACACGCTCCGCGACCTTGTCGACCCACCGATGATCGGATGCGGAGGCCAGATATGTCTCGCGCCCCTGCGCCTGTGCCGTGCGGATCGCGGCCATTGTTTCGTCGCGCAAGGGGATCGAATCGATGCCAAAATCGCCCCGTTCGGCCAGCCTGCTTTTCAGCACCGCCTTGCCCAGCAGCAGCCAGTACAGGAGCTTCCAGCATTCGAGTGGATTTTGCGCCACGAACTGCAGCGCCGCCTCATGGAGCAGGTCGGACCTGAGCAGCGTGCCGTCAACATCAACGACGAGCGGCACCTGCTTCGGGTCGCTTTTCTCGGCCGGGTGTTCCGGATTCGTCATGGGTTCTCGCCAGCGTGCTGAAATGAAAGATAGTGCTCTGTTATCATAGAGTAGCAATGGCTGCCCGGCGCAAGGCGTGTTGGCTCGCTCATGCCGATCCTTCGCCGATTGCTTCGACCATTTCCTTCGCCAGTCGCACGCTCTCCGAAATCCCCCGATCTTCAGGGTAATAGAAGCATGTGTCGGCAATCTGCAGCCCCGCAATCGGCGTGCGCACCGGCGGAATCTTCGCTGCGAAACCGGGTTCGCACACGGGCTGGGCGTAGCGCAGGCGCGCGACATGGCTGGCCAGCACGTCATCATCCGAGATCGCCGGGTTCAGCCGCACGATATAGCTCAGCGCTTCGTCCACCAGACGATCATCCGCCCAGGCGAATTTCTGGTGGGTGACCGGCATGTAATAGGGCACGAACACGATCGTCTCCCCGCCAGGCATCGGGCGCAGGTTGGAAAATTCGATGATCCCGGGCACTTCGATCCCGTCTTCGGCGATGTTGACCCAGAAGTGCGGCGTGACGGACTTCTTCAGCTTGAACAGCAGGCAGCACACGCCAATGTTATTGATCGCCTCATAGCGATCCTTCCAGTCCTGCGGCAGGTCGGGAACGGTCGCGGCGACATAGGGCGTGGGCATGGTGGAAATGACGGCGTCTGCCGGAAAGAACCCGTTTGCGGTTTCAACCCCGGTCACCCGCCCGTCGCTGGTAACCACCCGCGTGGCCGCGCTGGACAGGTGGATCTTGCCGCCCATCTCCCCGATCCGCTGGCACAGCCTGTCGACCAGCGTCTGGCTGCCACCCTGAATATAGCCCAGCCGCTCTTCAAACAGCGACTTGCGAGAGCGGCCGATGCGCTTGACCCTGGTCCATATCCACGCCGCGGAAATATCATCGGCATATTCGAAGAACTTGAGATCGAACAACGGCTTCCACAACCGGGCATAGGCTTCCTTGCCCGCCCAGCGGGTGATCCATTCGCGCGCGCTCTGCGTCTCCAGCGCGTCCCACCGCTCACGCCTGGTCGAAACGAAGGCAAGCAGGCCATAGCGCAGCCGCGCGATCAGGCTGACGCCGGGATAGCGGAGAAGGGAAACGGGATCGCCCCAAGGGTGCAGTTTGCCGCCTGAGAAAATGCCCATCGTGGTTGCCGTCCAGCGCATGGAGTCAGCCAGATCCAGTTCTTCCAGCAGATCGAAAGTCGGCTGGTCGGCCATGCACACGAAGTGGTAGAAACGCTCGATCGAGGTCCCGTCGAAATCGAAATGGGCAGCCATTCCGCCCGGCTCGGGGCCGGCTTCCAGAACCGTGACATCATGGCCCGCTTTTGCTGCATGGTAAGCTGCGGCAAGGCCCATCGCACCTGCTCCGATTACAACGACTGCGCTCATTTCAAGGGCACCTTTCGTGTCTGACCTGACCAGTGATCGAGACCTAGAATTCGAGCGCTACCTGCGAGTAGGTCGGATCGCCGAATGTTTCATCCAGAGCTTGCTGCAAGGGAGTGGCTCGGACTCCGAAAATACCCGGCCAATCGATGACTTCGAATATGTCGGGAGTGATAAGCGCCTTGAGTTGCTTGATTGTGAAAGGCGGGTTCCTGCCCAGCAGGCCATAGCTTTTCAACATCAGCCAGAACGACCAGTAGGGCACCCGGACAATCGCGCTGCGGGCCTTTGTGGCGCGCTTCACCGCACGCATCAGATCGATATAGTCGATCCGTTCCTGACCGGTGATATTGTAGGTGCCCGTCATGCGCTTCTGTATTGCAGCATCAATAATGGCCGCAAAATCAGCAACATAAAGCGGCTGGCGAAGGTAGCGCCCATCGCCCGGAACGGGGAAGACCGGCGATTTCTTCATGAAGCGCGAAAGCCACCCCATGTGCTTGCGATCAAACCAGCCGAACATCAAAGTGGGGCGCAGGACGATCTGCGGGATGTCACAGGCGGCGACCAGCGCTTCCTGCGCCTTCTTGGTCTCGGTGTAGAAATCCACCGCCATCGAATTGACGACCGATGACGAGATGTGGACGATGTATTCGATATCGTGGCGCTTGGCCGCATCGATCAACCGAACAGTCGCCTCGATATTGTTCCGGTCGAATTCAGCATAATCAAGCCCGCCGATCTGCGCCTGTCCAATGATCAGCACGTCCGCACAGGCCAGCGCTTCTTCCCATTCCCCCGGCTGCGAAATATCCGCACAAATCGCTTCGACACCGGGATGATAGCGGCGCAGCACCTTCATTTTGGCGACATGCTTGTCGATTGCGACTATTTCGTTTCCGGGAACGTCCAGTCTCTTGAGCAGATTCTGCCCCAGCAATCCTGCAGCACCGGTAAGGACGATCTTTGCAGGCATGAAGTCTGTTCCCCGGGTTCAGCGCCACTGGCTCACTACAGTGCGACATTGCTGCATTGCAACATAAATGATATCGCACAACAGGTGAAGTGGGGCCGCGCGTCGAGCGTCACAGCGTGGTATTTCCACCGTGGCCGCGAGTTGCTGGCGCTGGAGGGTAGGAATGGTCTTGCAGCGAATAACACAAGCTCTCGCCGTGTTCATTGCGAAACGGCCCGGATCGGTCTCCGCCCTGATCTGCGTGCTGTTCTTTATCTTCCTTTTCCTGACGATGAACCGTGAAATCGATGCGTTTGACGAAAGCATCATTCTGGTAAACGCGCAGCGGGTGCTGGCCGGGGATGTGATCCACCGCGACTTCTATTCGAACTATGGCCCGGGCAGCCCCTATCTGGTCGCTGCTGTATTCTGGCTGTTTGGTCCCAAGCTGCTGGCGGCGCGCCTGTTCGGATTGGTGCTGATGGCTGTTCCCGCAGGCCTGGTGACCTACCTTCTGGTGCGCCGCGTCCCGTTTGGCTTGGCCCTGGGTGGCAGCCTTGCGTGCGCCATGTTCATCTATGTTGCGGCCTTCCACCTCTATCCCGTCTATCCTTGCCTTGTGCTGATCCTGGCGAGCGCGATCATCGTGTTGCGTGAGGACATTCTCGCCCGGCCGGGCCTCATCCTCACTTGCGGCGGGTTGACCGGGATCGTGGCGCTGTTCCGCTATGACACCGGCTTCTTCACGCTGGTGGCTTTCAGCATATATCTGCTGGCGATCGGCCCGGGAAAGACAATCCCGGCAAGGATCGCAGCGGCAATCCGGCCAGTCCTGACGCTGGCTGTCGGCGCGGCCCTGGCGTTTGCGCCATTCGCCATCTATTTCCTCGCCACTGCGCAGATAGCGGACTTCTGGGCCGACATTGTCGAGCACTCCGCTCCCTATGCGGCCAATCGCGGCCTGCCCTTCCCCGGACCCGGTGCAATAATGGCAGATCCCGCCGTGGGCGGTGTCTATATTCCCCTGCTCGTCACACTGGCTGCGCTGGCCGAACTGTGGAGAAGCCGGGCTTCGGGGGCAGGACAGCAAGCTGGCCAGGACTTCCTGATCCTGTTCACCCTGCTGACGGTGATCCTGACCTACAAGGGACTGGTTCGCGTCAGTCTGGTCCACATGCTGCTGGCTATCGTCCCGGCGATCACTCTTGCCGCATTTCTTGCACAGCGCTGGGCCTCGCGGCGCGGCCACTGGCGCAGCGCGGCAATAGTGCTGTCTGCCGTGGCGGTCTTTGCCGTGGCGGGCTCGTTCAACCGGCTGCGCGCGGACGTGGGCGCCATCGAACGCACCGCCACCGGTGGGCTGCTGTTCGCCGGGAGTGAAGAAAACCCTCCCTGCGTGGAGGGAAGCCCGCCATTCGTGGGCCTTACCTCTGCCGATTATTCCCGGGCCGTTGCATATCTCGACGCGCATGTTCCGGACGGAGAACGCATTCTTGTGGGGCTGGACCGGCATGACAAGGTTTTCGCCAATGGCCTGTCGATCTATTTCCTGGCGGACCGGCTCCCCGGCACCAAATGGGCCCAGTTCGATCCGGGCGTGACCAATACCGCCGGCATCCAGCGTGAGATCATTGACGATCTCAGGAAATATGACGTCCAGTGGATTGTCCGCGATGCCTCATTCGAAAATGTGACCGAGCCGAACCTCAGCTCCGTCAGCAGCGGAGTGCTCCTGCTCGACAGCTACCTTGCCCGCAATTTCCGGAAGGCATTTGCATCAGGCAAGGTGGAAGTGTGGCTTCGCAACGATGTCCCCGCCCCTGCCCCGGACGGGGCCTGAGGCTACCGGGCTAACGCCCTGCGCGCATTCGCGCTTTGGCTGGGGAATGGAGACCCGGATACATCTGTAACCCCGTCCGCCAATGCAGCACGCATATCTGACATCGGGCGGTCCACTTCGTCAGATTCCGCTTTGTTGCGGTAGAGACTACAATTGTACACCTGACACTCGCCAATATAGCCGGTAACTCTGACTGTTTGGCCGTTCAGTTGATCTATCTGGGTTGGAAATTCGTCGACTGTGATTGGCCTATCGGTGGACGAGCTGCCACAAGCGATCGTGGCAAGTGCCAGAAGAATGCCAGTCACAGGTCGTAGAACTGAAGCGACTCACACTTCCCGGGGATACTGGCGGCGATGTCCGCTTTCCACCCCGACCTCGGTCGTTCATCAGTATCTTGGAACCAGGCGAAAGCGGCCATTCACCCATTTTTGGCGCGCGCCATAACTACACGCCCATCTCGGCTTCCCGTAATTGAGCCTGGATGATTGAAGCTTGCAGGAACCGCATCCTTTTCTGAAAACCCATGCAGCCGCTCCCACTGGGCAGGGCTTCAAACATCGATCCGGCAAGCAGGACCACCCAGAAATCTCGATTCAACTCGATCTCGCGTTTGCTTTGCCAACGCCGCTCGCTGCGTCATTTTCCCGTAATACCTCCATTCTAAGCGCCCGCCTCATTGAACTTCAGGTATTCAAATTGGGGCCCCCACATGAAACTTCTAAAGCTGACTGTATTTCTGGTTTGCACAACATCTGCCACCTCGATTGCCCATGCGGGTGAGATCCGCGGAGTGGTTGCGGATTCGTCACAGACCACGCAATTGCAAGCTGTCGATATCATCGTGGAGGATCTTGGGCGAACCGCTACGACGGACCGCAACGGCGCCTATGTGATTGCCGACATTCCTGCAGGTTCGTATCAGATTTCTGCCAGCTATATCGGTGCTGCGACGGTAACTCAGACTGTTTCGGTCCCTGAAACCGGCACTGTTACGGCCAACTTCATCTTGGGAGCCGGTGCCGACAATCAGATTCTGGTTATCGGCCAGGCCGCCAATCTTGCCAGTTCGCTATCGCGCCAAAGAGCAGCGGACGGAGTTTCCTCCGTGCTTACGCGTGATGCGATTGGTCAGTTCCCGGATCAGAATGTGGCAGAATCGATCCGGCGTCTGCCCGGCGTCAATGTTCTAAACGATCAGGGTGAGGGCCGGTTCGTTTCTATCCGCGGTCTCGATCCTGAATTGAACAGCAGTTCGATCAACGGCGTTCGCCTGCCTGCGCCTGAAAGCGATGTGCGGTCAGTGGCGCTCGATGTGATCAGTTCCGACATCATTGAATCGATCGAGATCAAGAAATCACTTACCCCGGATATGGATGGTGACAGCATCGGCGGCTCGATCGAAATCAACACGACCAGCGCTTTCGATCGCACGAATGACCTGCTGACGGCGAAACTTGAAGGCAGTTACAACGAATATGCCGACAGCGTGACGCCCAAGGGCAGTATCGATTTCGCCACCCGCATCGGCGAGGATTTCGGCATTTCCGGCGGCATCAGCTACTACCGGCGTGAATTCGAATCCGACAATATCGAGGCAGCTGACTGGAACGAGGCCGGCGGCATCGTGTTTGCCGAGGAAGTTCAATATCGCGATTATGATGTGACGCGTGAGCGCCTCAGTGCCTCGCTGAACTTTGATGTCCGTGCATCCGCTTACACCACGCTGTTTGCGCGCGGACAATTCAGCCAGTTCGACGATCAGGAATATCGCCGCCGGACGACCATCATCCTGAATGAAGACCCGGCATCTGGCACCGATACAAGCGCTTTCTTCACCGACGCCGATGGCCGTATCGAGGTACGCCGAGACATCAAGGACAGGTTTGAGCGCCAGCGCATTCGATCCTTCCAGATCGGCGGCGATCATGATGATGGCATCTGGGAGGGAGGTTTTTCTGCCAGCTACGCCAAATCGAGCGAACTGGAGAATTTCTCCGTCGACCCCACCCGCTTCCGCTCCCGTTTTGACGGTGACGGCGTGGATGTAAACTTTGACTACAGCGATCCGCGCCTGCCGCTTTACAGCGTCACTAGCGGATCGGCGCTGTTCAATGATCCTTCGGAATACAGCTTCAACCGCGTCGAGCTGACCGATCTGTCGGCCAGTGTGGACGAGGAATATGCGCTGCAGGGCGACCTTGGCCGCAGCTTCCTGGCCGGGAGTGGTGAATTCACCGTGCAAACCGGCTTCAAGTCGCGCTGGCGTGACAAGAGCTATGATTTCAATGGCCGCTTCTTCGGCGATTATGACGGCGACTACACATTGGCCGATGTACTGGGCGCCCAAACCTATCTGATTACCGATATGGGACCGGTGGCCAGCCATACCGGCGCGACCGACTTCTTCCTTGCCAATCTGGGTAATTTTGAAGTGGACCAGTATGAAACCGATCTGCTCAGCTTCCCCAGCGATTATTCGGTCCAGGAAGATGTGCTGGCAGGCTATCTGCTGGGCCGTTTTGACAGCAGCACTTTGCGGGTGATCGCAGGTGTTCGCGCAGAACGCACGTACAACGAACTCAACGGCAATCTGGTGGTGGATGACGGCGATGATGTGACCGATGTCATCCCGGTTTTCATCACCCGCAATTACACGGACTGGCTGCCCAGTGCGACAGTGCGCTTCTCGCCGGAACGCGAACTGGTTTTCCGTCTGGCCGGATACAAGAGCCTGGTGCGGCCCAAGCTGTCCAATCTGGCGCCGCGTTATACCATCAATGAGGATCTGGAAGCTGAGTTCGGCAATCCGAACCTGCTGCCCTACCGGGCGTGGAATGCGGATCTTTCGGCAGAATATTACTTCAGCGAAAACGGCGCGGTATCGATCGGTGCTTTCTACAAGACAATCGACAATTTCATCGTCGATTCTGTGATCTCGGCTTCCGGAACCTTCCAGGGTGTCGATTATGATGAACTGACCATCCCGATCAACGGGGACAGCGCCGAAGTATTCGGGATTGAGGCAAGTTTCAGCCAGACCCTGTCTTTCCTTCCCGCACCTTTCGATGGGCTGCTGGTGCAGGCCAACTACACTTTCACAGACGCCACAGGCACATTGGATGACGGACGTGAAATTGCCTTGCCAGCGGCTTCGCGCCACACTGGTAACATCGTGCTTGGCTATGAGAACGGTCCGTTTGAGTTCCGGGCTGCTGGCACCTATCGCAGCAGATATCTGGACGAAATTGGCGCCGCCGCAGACCAGGACAGGCTGGTCGACAATCACTTCCAGCTCGACCTTTCTGCCAGAGTCAGAGTGACCGACGACATCCGCATTTTTGGCGAATGGATCAACGTCAACAACGCCAAGTACTTTGCCTATCAGAACTTCATGGGGGCTCAGCGCAACCTGCAGTATGAAGCCTATGGCTCGACCTTCAAGTTCGGCGCGCGAGTCAGCTTCTGATGGCTCCCGCGTGGCGCAAGAGCTGCGTGGCCGCCGCGTTCACCCTCTTGGGAGGGTGCGCGGCGGTCGGCGACGGGATGGTCAGTCTGCCCGCTGTCAGCGTGACAGCAAGCGGCGAAACCACGCCTGTTGGTACGGTCAATGCAGATGCGGCAGATGATCCGGCAATCTGGCGCAACCCCGCCAACCCGGCGAACAGCCTGATCGTTGGCACAGACAAGAAGGCGGGGCTCTACGTCTACGGCCTTGATGGAGCCGTCCGTGATTTTGTGGCGGCTGGCGAGCTGAACAATGTTGACTTGGCCGGCAACGCCGATGGCGCGCTGGTTGTCGCAAGTGACCGGACCGATCCGGCAAATTCCCATGTCGCGATGTTTCAGCTTTCGGCCGAGGGCACGTTGACCCCCCAAGGCAGGATCGCCAGCGGGCCGGGCGAAGCTTATGGCCTTTGCCTGCAGCGCCATCGTTCGCAGGATGGTGCAGGCGGTAGCCAGGTCATTTATGCGGCGATCAAGGACGGCACGGTGCGCGAACTGCGCATTGATCGGCAGGCGGGCGGAACCTGGCAAGGCACCCCTCTGCGCAGCTGGAAAATTGCCACCCAGATCGAAGGATGCGTCACCAATCCGCGGAATGGCGACTTATTCATCGGCGAGGAAAATGTCGGCATTTGGCGCATTCAGACCAGTCTGGCGAATGCCGAACCAGAGCTGTTCGCCAGTGTGGGCGAACAAGATGGTCTCGTTGCCGATGTCGAGGGACTTGCCTTCGCCGCACAGGAAAACGGGCCAGACTATTTGATCGCGTCGAGCCAGGGCGACAATGCCTATGCCGTCTTCCATATCAATGACGGCGCGCTTGTTGGGCGCTTCCGTATCGCTGATGGCATCGTGGATGGCACCAGTGAAACCGATGGCATCGAGGTCTCCATTGGCGACTTGCCCGGTTTCCCCGGCGGACTTTTCGTGGCCCAGGATGGCGACAACTCCCCCTCAGGCCAGAATTTCAAACTCGTCAGTTGGGATGCAATAGTGTCTGGCATGGGCCTGAGGTGAATTTTATGGTTCTGATTCGGCGGATATCGAGGGCAACCGCCTGAAACCGGACATCTGGTCGAAGTCGCCATATGGCAGCTCATCGGGTTGAGCGCGGCGGCAAGCCGCGCCATTCGTGGGCCTTACCTCTGCCGATTATGCCCGGACCGTCGCATATCTCGACGCGCATGTTCCGGCCGGAGAACGCATTCTTGTGGGGCTGGACCGGCATGACAAGGTTTTCGCCAATGGCCTGTCGATCTATTTCCTGGCGGACCGGCTCCCCGGCACCAAATGGGCCCAGTTCGATCCGGGCGTGACCAATACCGCCGGCATCCAGCGTGAGATCATTGACGATCTCAGGCAATATGACGTCCAGTGGATCGTCCGCGATGCCTCATTCGAAAATGTAAACGAGCCGAACCTCAGTCCCGGGGACGCAGGCGCGGACGCGCGTGCGCAAAACCCGGAACGCGGATGCGCGTGCGAAAAGCACATAGTTGCTCTAAATCAATGCGGCTTTGCTGGCGCGCCTGCACTGGCAGCATCGAAGGAGCAAAATCATGTTTGCAACCAATGTCGGCTCTGCCGATCGTGTGATCCGTATCGTCCTTGGCCTGATTCTGTTGTCGCTGACCATGGTCGGGCCGCAAACGCCGTGGGGGCTGATCGGCCTTGTGCCGCTGCTGACCGGTCTGTTCCGGACCTGCCCGCTCTATTCGCTGATCGGGGTCAACACCTGCCCGAAATAGGGTGTGCACCGGACCTGCTGCTGCGCGCCAACACTGGACAATTGCCGTGCCAAGAAGGCATAGGCCGCGCCCATGCATGACCTACGCACCATCCGTGAGAATCCGGAAGGCTTCGACGCCGCGCTGAGCAAGCGCGGGCTTGATCCGCTGAGCAAGGCGCTGCTGGCGCTGGATGAGGAGCGCCGCGCGCTCTCCACGCGCCTGCAGGAAGCGCAAAGCCGCCGCAATGAAGCCTCCAAGGCCATTGGTGCGGCAATGGGCAAGGGTGACAAGGACACTGCCGAGGCGCTGAAGGCCGAAGTGGCCGAACTGAAGCAGACCATGCCCGCAATCGAGGAACGCGAACGCAAGGTCGCCGCCGAGCTGGATGGGCTGCTGGCCGCCATCCCCAACCTGCCCGCCGATGACGTGCCGATGGGCGCGGATGAGGCGGACAATGTCGAGGTCAGCCGCTGGGGCACTCCGCGTGAGTTCGCCTTCCAGCCGCAGGAACACGCCGATATCGGCCCCGCGCTGGGGATGGATTTTGAAACCGGCGCGGCCCTTTCCGGCGCGCGCTTCACTTTCCTGCGCGGTCAGATGGCGCGGCTGCACCGAGCGCTTGGTCAGTTCATGCTGGACCGGCACACCACGCAAAGCGGTTATACCGAATGCGCGCCGCCAGTGCTGGTCAACGACGCGGCAATGTATGGCACCGACAAGCTGCCAAAGTTCGCCGACGACAGCTTCCGCACCACCGATGGCCGCTGGCTGATCCCCACCGCAGAAGTCAGCCTGACGGCGTCTGTACAGGGCCAGATCGTGGATACAGATGCGCTGCCGATGCGCATGACCGCGCTCACCGTCTGCTTCCGCAGCGAGGCCGGTTCAGCGGGCAAGGACACGCGCGGCTTCATCCGCCAGCATCAGTTTGAAAAGGTCGAGCTGGTCAGCGTCACCCGGCCCGAAGATAGCGAGGCCGAGCATGAACGCATGACTGCCGCCGCCGAAGGCATATTGCAGGCGCTGGACCTGCCCTATCGCAAGGTATTGCTGTGCACGGGCGACATGGGCTTTGGTGCGCGCAAGACCTATGATCTGGAAGTATGGCTGCCGGGGCAGAACGCTTACCGGGAGATCTCATCCTGCTCGAACACTGGAGATTTTCAGGCCCGGCGGATGAACACGCGTTACCGACCCAAGGTTGATCAGGCGGAAGCCGGCGCCAGGAAGACCGATTTCGTCCACACGCTCAACGGCTCCGGCCTCGCCGTGGGCCGCACGCTGGTGGCGGTGCTGGAGAACTACCAGCAGGAAGACGGATCGGTCACCGTACCCCCTGTCCTTGCGCCCTATATGGGCGGGCTGGAAAAGCTGCTACCCGCAAGCTGATGCGCATTTTGCTGACCAATGACGATGGCATTCACGCCCCCGGTATGGCGGTGCTGGAAGCCATCGCCCGGCGGCTTTCCGATGATGTGTGGGTGTGCGCCCCGGCAGAAGAGCAATCGGGCGCGGGCCATTCGCTCACCCTGCATATGCCGGTGCGACTGCGCAGCTTTGGCAACCAGCGCTACGCCGTAACCGGCACGCCGACAGATGCCGTCAACCTGGGCTTGCGCAAGCTGTTTGCGGACCAGAAGCCCGATCTGGTGATCTCCGGCATCAATGCAGGCGAAAACCTGGCCGATGACATCACCTATTCGGGCACCATATCCGCCGCGATGGAAGCGGCGCTGGCGGGCATTCCTGCCATCGCCCTGTCACAGGCCATGCGCACGCCTTCCTCCAGTTTCGATGCGGCTGAAGCCTGGGCCGAAAAGGTCCTCGCTCCGCTGGTGGAAGTGACCATGGCCAGGCGCACGCTGGTGAACGTCAACTTCCCCGATCTGCCCGCAGAGGCCGTGAAAGGCATTCGCGTGGTGCGGCAGGGCTTCCATGATTACCAGCGCGGATCGCTGGTGGAAGGGACCGATCCGCGCGGGCGCAACTATTACTGGTTCGGGCTGGAAGACATGGAGCACACGCTTGACCACGGCACCGATCTGGAGGCCGTTGCGGATGGCTATATCGCAGTCACGCCGTTGCAGCTGGACCTGACCCATCACTCCGCCATCGGCACGCTGGCGGAAAGGTTCGCAGGCTGATGGTGGAACGCCGGCGATCACTTATCCGGGACGCCCGCTCGCGCCGCTTCACCCCCCTGCGCCGCGCCGTGAGCGTGCCTGTGTGGGGCGATCTGGGCATTCGCCTGGGTCTTGCACTGATCCTGATCATGAGCGTGGTGATGATCCACTGGCTGGACCGCGACGGGCTGAGCGATACGCATGACGGCGTGGTGAGCTTCCTCGACGTGGTCTATTTCACCATGATCTCCATCACCACCACCGGCTTTGGCGACATTGCCCCGATCAGCGACCGCGCGCGGCTGGTGGAAGCGGTGATCGTCACGCCGGTGCGCTTTGCGGTGCTCTTCATTTTCGTGGGTACGGCGTATAATTTCATCATCAAGAGAAGCTGGGAGAAATTTCGCATGTCTCGCATTCAAAGCCAGCTGTCCGATCATGTCGTGGTGCTTGGCTTCGGCGTGTCCGGCTCCGAAGCGGTCAGCGAACTGATCGAGCGCGGCACCGATCCGCGCAATATCGTGGTGATGGACCGCGATGAACACCAGCTCGAACAGGCCGAGGAACTGGGCTGCAACGTGATCGAGGCGGATGCCACGCGCGATGAAAGCCTGATGGCGGTGCGCATCGATGAAGCGCAGACGGTGCTGGTATCAGCAGGGCGCGACGATGCCTCCATCCTGATCGTGCTGACCGTGCGCCACCTTGCGCCCAACGTGCCGATCAGCGTGGTGGTGCGCGCATCCGATAATGAGATCCTGGCGCATCAGGCAGGTGCCAACAATGTCATCAACCCGGTGCGCTTTACCGGCCTGCTGCTGGCGGGCAGCGCGCAGGGCGCGCATATCGCCGATTACCTGGCCGACCTCGCCTCCGTCTCTGGCCGTGTCCAGCTGGTGGAACGTCCGGTCAAGCCAGAGGAGATCGGCAAGCCGCTGAGCGAGCTTTCCACCGGTGGCCGGGGCCTGCGCATCTATCGCAACGGCGGCGCCTGCGGCTTCTGGGAAGCCGAGGCGGGCGCGTTGCAGGCAGGCGATATCGTGGTGGAGATCCTGCCGACCGGCGAGGACGCGATTTCCACCAAGGGCGACTAGCTCAGCAGCACGAACACCGCGCCCATTGCTGCGGTGCCGAAGATGAAGTGACCGGCATCGATCAGGAACAGCTTCAGGGGCCGGTTCTGGAAGAGGTAGTTGATGCCGATGGCCGGTGTCATCACCGCAGCGCCAAGGCCGACTGCCATCATCATGATGACATGCGGCTGCGGGCTGGTGCGGGCGATCATGTGGCCCAGCAGCCATGATACGATCAGTTCCAGCAGCAGAGCCGTCAGCATGATCTTGACCGTGTAGCCGTTGCCCCTGGCCCTTGCCTCGGCCTTGGCCGCCTCGGTTATGCCCGCTGCGGCCTGCCATGCCTTGCTGAACAGCGGGCCGTACCAGATGGCCCCCACGGCGAAGAAGGCCAGCGCGCCCAGCAGCACGGCCAGATAGTTCACATCACCCATAGCACCCACTCCTCACGCTCTCGCCGCGCACTCTAGCGCAAAGCGCAGCGCGGGTGTAGGGGCGCGCCACCATGGCCAATCAAATACCCGATCAGAAGCGCGTGGGCATCGTCAGCCTGGGCTGTCCCAAGGCGCTGGTCGATTCCGAACGCATACTCACCAAATTGCGCGCCGATGGCTACGCGATGAGCCCCGACTATGCCGGAGCGGACGTGGTGCTGGTCAACACCTGCGGCTTCCTCGACAGCGCCAAGGAGGAGAGCCTTGACGCGATTGGCGAGGCGATTGCCGAGAATGGCCGCGTGATTGTGACCGGCTGCATGGGCGATGAGGCCGACGTGATCCGCGCCCGCCACCCGCAGGTGCTCGCCATCACCGGCGCGCATCAGTATGAGGACGTTGTCAAAGCCGTCCATGAAGCCGCGCCGCCATCGCAGGGCCCGTTCATCGACCTGATCCCGCAAATGGGCGACCTGGCCGACATCAAGCTCACTCCGCGCCATTACAGCTACCTCAAGATTTCCGAGGGCTGCAACCACTCCTGCGCCTTCTGCATCATCCCGAGCCTGCGCGGAAAGCTGGCCAGCCGCCGGGTGGATGCGGTGCTGCGCGAGGCCGAGAAGCTTGTCGCCGCCGGCACGAAGGAGCTGCTGGTCATCAGCCAGGACACCTCCGCCTACGGCGTCGACACCCGCCATGAGGAGCGCGAGTGGAAGGGCAGCCCGGTGCGCGCCCACATGACCGATCTGGCCCGCGAACTGGGCAAATTGCGCACACCCGCCGGTGAAACGCCGTGGGTGCGCCTGCATTATGTCTACCCCTATCCGCACGTGGATGCAGTGATCCCGCTGATGGCTGAGGGGCTACTGACGCCCTATCTGGACATTCCCTTCCAGCACGCCTCGCCCTCCGTCCTGAAAGCCATGAAGCGCCCGGCGAATGAGGCCAAGGTGCTGGAACGGCTGAAGAGCTGGCGCGAAATCTGCCCGGACATCACCGTGCGATCCAGCTTCGTGGTCGGCTTTCCGGGAGAGACCGAGGAAGACTTCCAGTACCTGCTGGACTGGCTGGAAGAAGCCCAGCTGGACCGGGTGGGCGCCTTCCGTTTCGAACCCGTCGAAGGCGCAGCCGCCAACGACCTGCCGAACCCGGTGCCAGAGGCGATCAAGGAAGAACGCTATGCCCGGCTGATGGAAGTGACCGCAAGGATCAGCGCCGCCAAGCTGCAGGCCAAGATCGGCAGGACCCTGCCCGTCATCATCGACGAAGTGGGCGAACCGGACGAAGACGGCGACATCGGCGCCACCGCCCGCAGCCAGGCCGACGCGCCGGAGATCGACGGCAATGTCTTCCTGCGCAACGTGCCCGCTGACCTGAAGGCCGGCGACTTCGCGCAGGCACTGATCGAGGATGCCGACGAGCATGACCTGTTCGGGGTGATCGTCTAGGCGCCAAACGGTTCGCCGAAGCGAAACGTCACCCTGAACTTGTTTCAGGGTCCATTTCTTCACCAGGTCTTCCACCCGAAGATGAAGCATGGATGCTGAAACAAGTTCAGCATGACGGGATGGCTATGAGCAGGCCGGGGAATATGCAGGTCAGCCCGGAAACCCCGCCCCATGTTTACACAAGTTACACCATGTATACCTGGTGCATCGCAGCCTAACACGCTGTTTTTGCAAGAAGATTTGCTCGATTTTGCGGGCGGGATCACACAGCAGAAATAAAAATCATATTACGCACCACTATGCGAAAATTTCCTACACGCCGCGCGTGAGGGAATTGGGTGCAGACAGTGGGAAAGAGCCGCCGTGGCGCTAGGCTGGTCCGGGGTGTGTAGGACAGCGCGAATTTCCCCTATTGGGTGGAAAGCAGACCTCACGCGTCCAGACGCAATGGTTTGGCACTGAAGCCCCACACTCGTGGATGACTTGGCTCGCGCCCGGCCTGTGCTATGTCTCGTTCCACAAGAACCTTGGGAGGGGTGGCATGAGAAACAGAATTCCTGGCGGTATTGTGAGCGCGGCGATGGCTGCTGCGTTTTTCGCCACCGGTGCGTATGCGCAGCAGGACGTGCCGATGACCGAAACCCGCATACCCGTGGCGCCGACGGGCCTGGCGGACAATCCGCTGCCCGACGGTCCTTTCCATTATCGGACCGCAGAGGGGATGGACATTCGCGTGGAGGTGCTCGCCCGCCTCGAATACCCGATGTCGATGGCTTTCCTGCCCGATGGTGACATGCTGGTGGTCACCCGCCGGGGCGAGTTGCACATGCTCGAACAGGGCGCTTCCGAGACAAGCTTGATCGAGGGTGGGCCGGAAGGTGTGTTCTTCGGCGAGTCCGGAGATGCCGGCACCTCCCATGCCTATGTCGATATCGTCCTGCATCCGGACTTCGCAGCCAACCATTTCATTTATCTCGCCTACAACAAACCGACCGAGGATGGCTCGCGCGTAATGGCGCTGGGCCGCGGCCGCTGGACCGGAGACCGACTGGAGGGGTTCGAGGACATATGGGTCGCACATCCGGGCGTGTCGGGCGTGAGCCGCATGGCCTTCGCCAATGATGGAAAGCTGATCTTCACCACCAGCGGCTCCGGGCCGCAGAACCTGTCCACCGCAGGCGGCAAAGTGCTGCGCATCAATGATGACGGCTCGATACCCGACGACAATCCCTTCATTGGCGATGCCAATGCGCGTGACGACGTCTATTCCTATGGCCATCGTGGCTCGCTGGGCCTTGCCATCCATCCCACCACTGGCGCAATCTGGCAGAACGAGAACGGCCCCAATGGCGGTGACGAGATCAACATCATCAAGCCAGGCGCCAATTACGGCTGGCCCTATGTCAGCCTGGGCCGCACCTATCAGGGTCCCTGGCAGGCCGAGCGGCCGCGCCACGACCTGTTCGAGCCGCCCGTTGTCTATTGGATGCCCGCCATCGCGCCGTCCGGAATGCTTTTCTATACCGGCGATGCGCTGCCCGCGTGGAAAGGCGATATCTTCGTCGGCGCCTTGCGCACCGGTGAGATCCCCGGGACCGGCCATCTGGAGCGCATCCTGATCAACCAGAACATGCAGGAACTGCGCCGCGAGACTTTGCTCTACGACCTTCGCCAGCGCGTCCGCGACGTGCGCCAGGGGCCCGACGGCTACATCTACCTCGCCACCGAAGAACGCGACGGCGCCATCCTGCGGATCGTCCCGGACGATTGAACCTTGAGCAATGGGAGATTGGACGGATTATTGGCGCCCACTTTCAAAAACTGAATTCGGGTGTTCCGGAAAGCTGGGAGTTGGGTCGTTAGCTGTCGATCAGCGATCAACGCGCTGAATGTCCACTTTTAGGGTGGATAGCTGACCTTGGCTCACGGTTGCCTGCGAGAGTACACAATTCGCAGGGCCGCGCTGGCAAGAAGTAAGATGATTGGCAACCCGAGCGATACTGCGGCCGTTACTCCGCGGATAAATTCCTGACAGGGCGTTTCCAGATCGAATCCGAAAACACCATCCGGAAGTGGCGGAAATGAATCGGAAACACCCAGTAACGGACAAGCCCCTCTGAAATCTTCCGGTACCTGGACGAATGATGCAACTGCCATTCCCAAAGCGAATGCAAGGTACGAGAGTATCAGGGCAACATTAGCGCTTTGGCTGCCTAGAAAGTGGTCCCTTCCGGCAATGGCGGTCAGCAGCCAATAAGAACCCAAGATTGCGACTACTATCGCGTAAAAAACTGCAAGAGACCTTTGCCATTGTGAAACCACCCAAGCGTCAATCTCTGGGTCAAATCCATTTACCTCGACTGTGTAGGGAGCAAATAGGAACTGCGCACCCGCCAATAGAGCTATAGCGGCTACGGAGGCACCAAACCCGATAGCCGCACTTTTGAAGCGCGATACTTGTCCAGAGGCTCCATGAGTTGTCGACATTTCGTCAGAATATCGACTTTTTCAACGTCCGCAAATGGGTCGTTAGCGGACGCACTCGCGCCGACGCAGCCCAGATCATGGCTTCCACCGCTTTTCCCTACCAACCACCCCCATCGCCCTCTAAACCCACCCCATGCACCAGTCCCAGACCAGCTTCACCATCCCCACCCGCGGCAAGTCGCTGTATGAGTTCACCGATCAGGTGGCGGACTGGCTGGCGTCCACCGATATTGCCACCGGGCTGCTGACGCTGTTCTGCCGCCACACCTCTGCCTCGCTGCTGATCAATGAGAATGCCGCACCGGCCGTTCAGCGGGATATCCTGCGGTGGATGGAGATGGTTGCGCCGGAGCGGGCGGGGTATGAGCATGATGATGAGGGGCCGGACGATATGCCCGCGCATATCCGCACCCTGCTGACGGGTGAGAGCCTGCAAATTCCGGTGGCGGACGGGCGGATGGTGCTGGGCACGTGGCAGGGGATTTTCCTGGCCGAACACCGCAGCTCTGCTCACCGCCGGCAGGTGGTGGGGCATTTAATCGGCGAGTGAGGGAAACCAACTGCGCGCAGGCGCGTTCGCCCAGCATATGCCCATCACCATAAACTCTCGCTTCTCGTTCTTCCTCAACCAGCCGAGCGATGCCCTGCTGCATTTCGAGGCGGCGATGATCCCCGAACAGGATATCCTCAGCTGCGATACGCAGATGGGCGAGGCGATGCATTTTGCCCGCGTGCCCGCGCAGGACAATATCGGCGAGCGTATCTGGATCCGCTCCGAAGGCTATTTCGAAGTGGCCTATTCCGCCAGTGTGGAGGTCAACCGGCAGGTGCCAGACATCGCCGGACTGGGCGCTATCCTGCCGCATGACCTGCCCGGCGACTGCGTGAAATACCTGTTCGATTCGCGCTATTGCCAGGGCGACCGGCTGCACAGCTTCGTCTATGACAATTTCGGTGAGCTTACGGGCGGTGAGAAAGTGGCCGCCATCCGCGACTGGATCTCACGCGAAATGGTCTATGAGCCGGGCAGCAGCGATGCGCGCACCACGGCGATAGACAGCTTTGTGGAACGGCGCGGGATCTGCCGCGATTTTGCCCATGTGCTGATCGCCCTGTGCCGCGCGGCCACCATCCCCGCGCGCTATGTCAGCTGCTATGCCCCCGGCGTGAATCCGCCCGATTTTCACGCCGTGGCCGAGGTGTTCCTGGCCGATCCCACAGTGCCCGGCGGCGGCGCTTGGTACATGGTCGATGCCACCGGCATGGCCGATCCGGCAAAGGCAGTGAAGATCGGCGTGGGCCGCGATGCCGCCGATGTCAGCTTCCTGACCATATTCGGCCCCGCCCAGTTCAACATGAGCGAAGTGCAGGTAAGCGAAACGCCCGCCACCTGAACCGCAGACCTGATCGCCAAACCTCATAGCCCGCCCTGAACTGCAGACCCGATAGCCAGACAGGTCTTGCCAAGCGGGTCCTTCGTCGCCTAAAGTGAACGTTCACAACGGGGTTGATGCAAGGCTGGTGTGGTGCGGGCCCGGGTCGGGCGGGCAATTGAATTGTGCCTTGAATCAACGCCTCTATTGCAGCGCAACATGATCGGTGGGTAATATGCCCTTCAAGCGCCACTGCGAGGAATGCGAATGACGTCGAAGGCACACACACTCCTGTTGTTCGGGGCAACGGGGGATTTGTCGCAGCGGATGTTGCTGCCCAGCCTTTGCGCCCTCCACACAGACGAGCTGATTGCCGAGGATCTGCGCATCGTGGGAACTGCGCGTTCTCCGATGACCGACCTGGAATTCCGCAACTTCGCCCGCGATGCGCTGGAAAAATACATGCCGGCCGAACGGCGCGGCCACATGGCCGATTTTCTGGGTCGACTGAGCTATCAGCAGCTGGATGTGACCAGCCCCGAAGGTTATGAGGAACTGGCCGCAAAGGTTGACGCGGGCGAGGATCTGGCGATCTTCCTGTCGACCGCGCCCAGCCTGTTCAAGCCCACCATCGAAGGCCTGCAAAAGGCCGGCCTGGCAGGCGAAGGCGCGCGCATCAGCCTGGAAAAGCCGCTGGGGTCGGACCTGGCATCGTCCTGCGCCATCAATGATGCGGTGGCTGCGGCCTTCCCCGAACGCCGCATCTTCCGCATCGATCACTATCTGGGCAAGGAGACGGTGCAGAACCTGCTGGCGCTGCGCTTTGCCAATCTGCTGTTCGAACCGCTTTGGCGCAGCCAGTATATCGACCACGTGCAGATCACCGTGGCCGAGACTGTCGGGCTGGAAAGCCGGGTCGATTTCTATGACGATGCCGGCGCGCTGCGCGACATGGTGCAGAACCACATGCTGCAATTGCTGGCGCTGGTGGCGATGGAGCCGCCGGGCAGTTTCGACGCCGATGCCGTGCGTGACGAGAAGGTGAAAGTGCTGCGCGCGCTGCGCCCTGTCAGCGCCGAGGAAAGCGTCACCGGCCAGTATCGCGGCGGAGCCAGCAGCGGTGCCATCGTGCCCGGCTATGACGAGGAACTGGGCCGCGACAGCAATACCGAGACCTTCGTTGCCCTCAAGGCCCATGTCGACAACTGGCGCTGGCGCGGCGTGCCGTTCTACCTGCGCACCGGCAAGCGCCTGCACAAGCGTGTGACGGAGATTCTGGTGCAGTTCCGCCAGGTGCCGCATTCGATCTTCCCCGATGCGCGGATGAAGGCCAACCAGCTGCTGATCGGCATTCAGCCGGAGGAGAACATCTCCATGACGCTGATGGCCAAGGTGCCGGGGCTGGAGGAAGAAGGCATGACCCTGCGCTCCGTCCCGCTGGATATCGCCATGCCCGATGCCTTCACCGGCAAGCACAAGCGCATCGCCTATGAACGGCTGCTGCTGGACCTGATCAACGGTGACCAGACGCTGTTCGTGCGCCGTGACGAGGTGGAGGCGCAGTGGCGCTGGGTCGATGCGATCCGCGCAACATGGGCCAAGGAAGGCGTCACGCCCAAGACCTATAACGCCGGAAGCTGGGGGCCAAGCGCCGCCATCGCATTGGCAGAACGCGACGGGGTAAGCTGGCATGAGTAATCTGCACCCCGCCGTGGAGCGGGTGACCGACCGCATCATCGAACGATCGCGCAAGGGCCGCACGGCCTATCTTGCGCTGATGGCGGAAGAGGGCGAGCGGCATAAGGATCGCAACACCTCCCTGCCCTGTTCCAACCTGGCGCACGGCTTTGCCGCTGCCGAGGAAGACAAGGCCAGCATCGCCACCCGCGCCGGGCCGAACATCGGCATCATCAGCGCCTATAATGACACCATCAGCGCGCATCAGCCTTACGGCGCCTATCCGCCCCGGCTGAAGATCTATGCCCGCGAAGCAGGGGCCACGGCGCAGGTGGCCGGCGCCACGCCCGCCATGTGTGACGGCGTGACGCAGGGTGCAGACGGCATGGAACTGTCGCTGTTCAGCCGCGATGTGATCGCGCTGGCGGCGGGCGTGGGCCTGTCTCACAACATGTATGATGCGGTGGCGCTGCTGGGTATTTGCGACAAGATCGTGCCCGGCCTGCTGATGGGCAGCTTGCGCTTTGGCTGGCTGCCGGCCATGTTCATTCCGTCAGGTCCGATGGCCAGCGGCCTTGCCAACAAGGAAAAGCAGCGCGTGCGCCAGCTCTATGCCGAGGGCAAGGTGGGCCGCGCCGAATTGCTGGAGAGCGAGAGCAAGAGCTACCACTCGCCCGGCACATGCACCTTCTATGGCACCGCCAATTCCAACCAGATGATGATGGAGCTGATGGGCCTGCACATGCCCGGCGCCGCTTTCGTGCAGCCCGGAACGCAGCTGCGGCAGGAACTGGACCGCGCCGCCATGCACCGGCTGTCCGCCATAACCTGCGATGGCAATGATTACCGCCCCTTGAGCGCCTGCGTGGATGAAAAGGCCATCGTCAACGCTGCCGTGGGCCTGCTGGCAACCGGCGGATCGACCAATCACGCGATCCACATTCCCGCTGTTGCGCGCGCTGCCGGGATCATCATCGACTGGTCCGACATGGCCGAGCTGAGCCATGCCGTGCCGCTGCTCGCCCGCGTCTATCCCAATGGCTCCGGCGATGTGAACCACTTCCACGCCGCAGGCGGGATCGGCTTCGTGATCCGCGAACTGGTGGCAGCAGGGCTGGCGCACAAGGACATATTGACCGTAGGCGGCTATGACCTGGGCGATTACGCGCGTGAGCCGTGGCTGGACAATGGCCAGCTGGAATGGCGCGATATCGATGGCAGCGGAGACGCCGACATGCTGCGCCCCGCCGCCGATCCGTTCCAGGCTGATGGCGGCATGCGGCTGGTGGAAGGCAACCTTGGCCGTGCCTGTTTCAAGACCAGCGCGGTGGACAAATCCCGCTGGACCATCGAAGCGCCATGCCGCGTCTTCAGTGACCAGAAGGCGGTGGCCGATGCCTTCACCGCAGGCGAGCTGGACCGTGACGTGGTGGTGGTGATGCGCTTTCAGGGTCCGCGCGCCAACGGCATGCCCGAACTCCATGCGCTGACACCTCCGCTCGGCGTGTTGCAGGACAAGGGCTACAAGGTGGCGCTGGTGACAGATGGCCGCATGTCGGGCGCATCGGGCAAGGTCCCCGCCGCGATCCATTGCAGCCCCGAAGCGCTGGCGGACAAGGATGGCAACAGCGGGCCGCTGTCGCTGCTTCAGGATGGTGACCTGGTGAGGCTGTGCGCCACCACCGGCACGCTTTCGACCACCGCAGACCTTTCCGCCCGCACGCCGGCCACCGCGCCGCCAGCGGCCAGCGGCACGGGACGCGAGATCTTCGCCATGTTCCGCGTCGGCGCGGATGAGGCGGAAAAGGGCGGCAGCGCCATGCTCGCCGCGGCGGGCCTGTAATGACAGCTGGAGGGGAGAGCGCGATGGAACTGGTAACCGTGGATATTGGCGGCACCCATGCGCGCTTTGCCATTGCCGGCGTGGCAGCAGACCGCAGCATCACCATGGGTGAGCCGATCACCCTCAAGACATCCGATTACGCCAGTCTGAAAACCGCGTGGGAGGCGTTTGAAAGCCAGTATGGCCAGGTTCTGCCACGCCGCGCGGCCATCGCCATTGCCGGGCCGGTAACGGGCGAGACGGTGCGCATGACCAACAACAGCTGGGTGCTGCACACCGGCGCTCTGGACGAGCAGCTGGATATCGATGCGGTCAGCGTGATGAATGATTTTGCCGCCGTGGCCCATGCCGTGGCGCATGCTCCCGAAGATCAGCTGCTGCATGTCACCGGCCCCAAAGGCCCGCTGCCGGGCAAGGGCACGATCAGCGTGATCGGCCCCGGCACCGGCCTTGGCGTGGCGCAGTTCTACCGCAATGGCGGCACCTATCACGTGCAGGCGACCGAGGGCGGCCATATCGATTTCGCCGCGATCGATGCGCTGGATGATGCGCTTATGGCCAAGCTGCGCAGCGCCCACCGCCGCGTTTCGACAGAGCGGATCAATTCCGGCCCCGGCATCGTGCATATTTACGAAGCGCTGGCGGCACTGGAAAAGCGCAGCATCCAGCCGCTGGAAGACCGCGAAATCTGGCAGGCGGCCTTTTCCGGCAAAGACAGCCTGGCGGTGGCGGCAATGGACCGCTTCTGCCTCAACCTGGGCAGCGTGGCGGGCGATTATGCGCTTGCCCACGGTGCCTGCGGCGTGGTGCTGGCAGGCGGGCTGGGATACCGGATGCGCGACATATTGCCCAAATCAGGCTTTGGCGAACGCTTCCGCTTCAAGGGCCGCTATGAAGGATTGATGGCATCAATCCCGGTCAAGTTGATCACTCACCCGCAGCCCGGCCTGTATGGCGCCGCCGCTGCCTTTGCATCGGAGCACGGCGTATGAGCGCGATTGAAAAGATAATGCGCACCGCGCCGGTGATCCCGGTGCTGGTGATCGACGATGTCGCCGATGCCCGCCCGATTGCGCAGGCGCTGGTGGCAGGCGGGCTCAAGGTGCTGGAAGTGACCCTGCGCACACCCGCCGCGCTCGATGTGATCCGCCGCATGAACCTGGTGCCCGGCGCGATTGTGGGTGCAGGCACTGTCACCAACAAGGAAGAGCTGGAGGCGGCGCTGTCCGCCGGGGCCGAGTTCATCGTCTCTCCCGGCCTGACGGAGCCATTGGGCAGGGCCGCGATCCGCGCGGGCGTGCCGTTCCTTCCCGGCATCGCCAATGCCGGCGATATCATGCGCGGGATGGACATGGGGCTGCACCATTTCAAATTCTTCCCGGCCACGGCGGCTGGCGGCATTCCGGCACTGAAGGCGCTCGCCGCGCCCTTCCACCAGTGCAAGTTCTGCCCCACCGGCGGCATTACCGAAGCAACCGCGCCAGACTGGCTGGCGGTCGATCCGGTGCTGTGCGTGGGCGGAAGCTGGGTGGTGCCCAAGGGCGCCAGTCCGGCAGAAATAGAGGTTCTGGCCCGTCAGGCGGCAGACCTGCCACGATGAAAACGGTCGCACAGCTCACCCGCCGCCTGCAGGAAAACCATCTTCGCACAGAAGAGACCCCGCTTTTCAATCCCGTCTTCCAGCTCTCGCTCGACCTGTCGCGCCTGCTGGAAAGCGGCGAGCTGACGCTGGACGAGTGCGCGGCGATGATTGACGATCTGGAGTGCGAGGCTTTGGGCCACCGCGCGCACCGGCTGCACACGATGGTCGCCCCGGTGGCCGAGGCTGACAATGTGCAACACATATTGGACAGCTGCACCGAGGCTGACTTTGCCGCCTTCCGCAATCACTGGGAAAGCCCGCAATTGCATGCGGTGTTCACCGCCCATCCCACCTTCCTGCTGACCCCCGGTCAGTCTGACGCGGTGGCGCAGGCCGCAGGCAGTGAGACGGCGGTGGACCCGTCCGTGGTGGGGCAGGAACGGCCGCAGATCACGCTGGCTTTCGAACACATGCGGGCGATGCGCGCCATCGCTCACGCGCAGGGCGCGCGCGACACCATCGTCAAGACGCTGCTGACCCATGCGCAGGCGACATGGCCGGACAAATGGCATGATCTGGCCCCTCTGCCGTTCCGCTTCGCCAGCTGGGTCGGCTATGACATGGATGGGCGCACCGATATCAGCTGGTCCAATTCAATTGGCTTCCGCCTGTCCGAAAAGGCCGAGCGGCTGGCGCTCTATTGCACCGCGCTGGAAGCTATCGACCCCGCGCACCGCCTGCTGGGCGAGCTGCGCCCCGCCGCCGATTTTGCCAGCGACCGCGCCGTCGATTTCACCGCCGACCTGACCGATCCCGCGGCATTGTCGCTCGCTGCCAACCGCCTGACCGCCAGCGATCCGCGCAAGATGCTTAGCCTCAAGCCGATCATCGCCGCGCTGGAAGCAGAGGCGCGCGAGGCGGATGCCGACCGCGCGCTGCAACTCAAGACGCTGGCCGCATCGATGTGCGCAGACGGGCTGGGCATGGGCTGGATTCACTTCCGCGTGAACGCCAAGCAGCTCAACAATGCGATCCGCCGCAAGCTGGACCCCACCGGCGGGATCGACCTGTCGAGCAAGGGCGCGATTGTCCATATCCGCCGCGCGATCGAGAATGTGAAGCCGCTGCGCTCCAACTTCGGGGCGCTGGCCATTGAAAGCAGCACGGCGATCCGCCAGTTCCTGGCGATGGCGCAGATCCTTGGCCATGTGGACGCCGATGCGCCGATCCGCATGCTGATCGCCGAATGCGAGGACCCGGCAACCATCCTTGCCGCGCTCTATTTCGCCAAATTGTTCGGGATTGAAGGCAAGGTCGATATCTCGCCGCTGTTCGAAACCGAAAGCGCGCTGGAACACGGCGGACGCTTTCTGGACGAGCTGCTGGCAGAGGATATCTACCGCACTTATGCCAAGCGGCGCGGGCGCGTGTCGATCCAGGCCGGATTCTCCGATGCCGGGCGGTTCGTGGGGCAAATCCCCGCCAGCCTGGCGATTGAGCGGCTGCAGGGGCGGCTGGCGCAGGCGATGGCCGCCAATGGCATGGAAGACACCGCCGCGCTGATCTTCAACACGCATGGTGAAAGCATGGGCCGCGGTGCCCACCCATCATCGCTGGAAGACCGGCTGACATGGCCGCTGAGCCCATGGGCCAAGCGCCGCTTTGCCCGCGCCGGCATCATGCTGGAGCCGGAAGTCAGCTTTCAGGGCGGCGATGGCTATCTGTGGTTTTCCACTCCGCAGATCGCGCTGGCCACGCTGACGCGGATCGCCAATATCCGCCCGGCATTCACCGATCCCGATGCGCCGCGCGATATCTTTTACCAGCGCACCGATCTCAGCCTCGATTTCTACCGCGCCATTCGCGATCATCAGCATGAGCATCTGGAAAGCCGCACCTATGCCCGCGCGGTCACCGCATTCGGGCTGGGCCTGCTCAACCCCACCGGCAGCCGGGTGAGCCGCCGCCAGAGCGATATCAACGCCGACCGCGAGATGAGCCTGCGGCAGATCCGCGCCATTCCGCACAACGCCATCTTGCAGCAGATCGGCTATCCGGTGAACGTGATCGCGGGCGTGGGCCACGCGGCGGAGGGCCATTACGAGGATATGGCCGCCCTCCTGCGTGACAGTGAGCGCGGCCGGCAGCTGGTGCGGCTGGTGCGCGCATCCAACGCGCTGGCCAGCGTCAAGACCGTGGCTGCTTACGGCGAATTGTTCAATTCCGCCTATTGGGCCAGCCGCCCCTATCGCGGGACCGAAAGCCACCTTTCCGCCCCGTGCGAGGCATTGTCCGAATATCTGGGCAAGGATGACCGGGTCGGCGTTTTCCGCCGCCTCGCCAGCCGGTTGCGCGTGGATGCGCTGAAGCTGCACCGCCTGCTGGAATTGCTGCCGGATGATCACACGGCCCAGGACACGGCCCAGGACACGGCCCAGGACACGGCCCAGGACACGGCGGATGACCGCGAGGACCTGCGCCGCTCCATCGGCGTGTTGCAGGCGCTGCGGCTGGCACTGCTGCAATATATGTTCATCCGCGCGGTATCGGTGCCGGTGTTCAGCCGCGCCAATGATGTCAGCCGGGACGATGTGCTGGAAATGGTCTTCACACTGCGGATAGACGATGCGCTGGCGCAATTGCGCCGTGCCTATCCCACCAGCTTTCCCAGCATCGATGATTTCAGACTGGATGAACCGACCGATTATCCCGAAGGCGAAGACCACGGGTATGAGGCGATCCGCAGCCAGTTCATCGACCCGATAGAAACCGCCTATGCGCTGACCCTGCGCATCTCCACCGCCATCGCCAATAATTTCGGCGCGCATGGTTAAGCGTTCGTAAGCGTTAGGAAGGCCGCGCCCGCGCGTCTCTTTTCGGGACTGGCCGGGCGCCGCCACTGGATTTCTGCGGGATTGTGGGCATTATGGCGCGCATGACATCGCTGGCTAAATGGATTGGCGGATCGACGCTGGTGGTGCTGATGCTGATCGGCACCATGATATTTGCCGGCAATGCGCTGGAAGCGCGCGCCGATGGTGACAGCGCCGCCCGCCTTTCCGCCGAGAATGTGCTGGCCAGCGAACCATCCGCCATCGATCTTTCGCTGGACGAGCGGACCGACAGCCTGCCCGAATATGTGGCCGATCCGGTGGTGCAGGAAGTGCCCGCCTATGATGCGGACAACCCCTTCGTGATCAAGCGCATCCTGCCGATCAACGGCCCGATCCGCTATGGCGAATGGCATTGGGACGATGCCGGTGTGCCCGATGGACCGCTGGTGGTGACGGTGGATTTGCAGGCGCGGGTCATCTCCGTGTTCCGCAATGGTTATGAGATCGGCGCCGCCGCGGCCCTGCTGGGGACGGACGAACATCCCACGCCGGTGGGCACATTCCCGATCCTGACCAAGGAACGCCACAATGTGTCCGAGAAATACGGCAATGCGCCCATGCCGTGGACGCTGCGGCTGACGTGGGATGGCGTGGCCATCCACGGCGGCTCCACCGTCCAGCTGGGCTATGCCAGCCACGGCTGCATCGGCGTGCCGGATGAATTCGTCAGCCGTCTGTATGCGATTGCCAAGGTTGGCGATCAGGTGATCATCACCAACGGCCAGACCGCCACCATCGGTACGGCGCTCGCATCCAACTGAGGCGCTTCCAACTGAGGCGCCGTGAACTGAGGCCTAGCCGGTCCTGCGCGGCGGTTCGGGGCGGAATATCCACAGGCCGTCCTCCGTAGTGGCCAGCACCCCGCCGATATTGCCGCCTTCCCCGCGCTCCAGCCGGTCATGCAGGCGCGCCACATCGCTGCCGCGCGGTGAACCGCCCATCCCCGTGATGATCCGTTCGATCACCCGCAGCGCGATGGCGCGATCGGGTGGCGGAACCAGTTCCGCGCCATCGCCCGTCTTTGTCAGATAATCGCGCACGGCGCGGTTGGTGATGGTCTCCAGCGCCTCATCAGCCTCCGCCAGAAAAGCGGCGGAGCGGGCCATCGCCAGCGGATCGATCCAGTCCGCGTCGGCCAGCGCCTTGCGGATGCGCACGCGGTCGAACCGGTCAGCCGCATTGCTGGGATCATGCGCTACCTCAATGCCCGCCGCCTCGATCACGGTGGCCAGTTCCGCCCGGCGGAATTGCAGCAAGGGCCGGATCACAGGGACATCAAGACCCGCCATCCACACATATTCGCGCACGCCTGCCAGCCCGGCCACGCCGCTGCCCCGGTTGAGCCGCATCAGCAACGTTTCAGCCTGATCGTCGGCATGGTGCGCGGTGGCGATGGCGGCAAGGCCGCGCTGCGCCGCCCATTGCCCCAGCGCGGCATAGCGCGCCGCGCGCGCCTGTTGCTGAAGATTGCCGCCGCTGACCTGAACCTTCAGCGTGGCACAGGCAATGCCGCGCGCTTCACAGGCTGCAACCACCAGCGCGCATTCGTCCGCTGCCTGTGCCCGCAGTCCGTGATCGACGGTGGCGACTTCAAACGCACCGGGGATGGCGGCATGGGCCAGCAGCAGCATGGCCATGGAATCAGGGCCACCGGATACGGCCAGACCGATCCTGTCACCGTCCGGATTCAGCCTGTCTGCCGCCTCCGCGAACCGTTCAACCAGTTGCGGAGGCACGCCGTCAGTTGGCGCAGTCGACACGGCCCCTGTTCGCATCATACTGGGCCTGCAACCGGCCCGTGGCGAGCGCGGGATAGGTATCGCCAAATTCCGCCAGGGCGATGCAGGCGCGGCTGGTATCGCCCAGCGCGATCATGCTCTCAGCCAGATACAGCAGGCTGTCCGGCGCGCGGGCGGCCTGCTTGTCGGACTGGTAATTCTCAAAGAAATGCGTGGCCGCGCGGCGCGCATCGCCTGCATCCAGAAACGCCCGGCCCAGCAAATTGCGGCCATAGGTGGTGCGCCAGTGATCGGGATAGCGTTCCACGAACAGCGCCAGCTGCTGCTGCGCTTCGGGATAGAACTTGGCGTCCCACAGGCGGAAGCCATAGGTGTATTCATCGTCGCCCGCATCATCGGTGGCGGGCTTGGTAATGGCCTGCACCCCGGCCAGCCGTTCCGGCGTGGGACCGGCCGCGGCGGTTGTCGCCGCAGTCGCTGCTGCCGATGCCGGTTGCTGGGGCTGGTCGGCTGAGGCCAGCGCTGCTGGCTGATCCGCCGGCCTGTCCGCCGGCATATTGATCACACCGGTGGGCTGCTGCGCCAGCGCGGCGCGCTCCTCCATCGCCACGATCCGCGCTTCCAGCAGGGAAAGCGCATTGTCATTCACCTCGGTCGAAGCGGTCAGCCGCGTCAGTTGCGCTTCAATCGCATCGAGCCGAACCAGCATGTCGGTCAGCGCGGTGCCGGACGTGGTGCCCGGCTGGCGAACCTGGCTCTGGCCGGGAGCGGCAGTGATTTCCGGCTCGAAAAAGCGCTCATCGCCGCCGGGAAAGACCACCCGCTGCAAGGCGCGCAATTGCGTCTCTATGCGGTTTATGCGGTCATCCACCTGCGCCTGTGCGGCGCCGGGAACCATGCCCACAACAAACCCCGCCGCCACCAGCGCGGCGCAAGTCGCCCTCAGCCTAGAAAACCTGCCTGCCATCAAAACCATGCCTTTTCCCCAAGAGGTTCGGTGCCCGTGTCATCATGTGTGTATGATCGTGTCGGGCAGTATAGAACATTAACCAAGCCGCCGTCACCCGCCGGGGGCCACAATCCACGGCGCAGATCAGCTGTCGGGGCGATCACTTATTGCGCTGTTGCCGGGTCCGCCTGCGCAGCGCTGGCGGCAGGCTGGCTGCGCGCCATCAGCGATGCGCCGTCCACCGCCACATCGCGCATCGTCACCAGACCATCGGCCAGCCGCGGTATCGCGCGGCCACCCACGGTGATCGACAAGGCATCGGGCCGGCCAGTCCACAATTGCGGACCTCTGGCATCGGCGGGAACCGTATAGCTTTCACCCAGCGCCATTTCCTTTTCCATCAGCCGCTGGTTGTCCTGATCGTAGAACCGCACCCACACACCGTCTTCGGTGGCGGTGAAGACGACCGCGCCCGCAGGATTGGCAGGCTGCTGGCTGGCATCGCGATCGGCTGCGGCAAGCGCGGCAGCCTCCGCCTCCTCCGCCTGCTGCTGCTGGACCAGCGAGGGCAGTTCGACAGCGGGAGAGAAATATATCCGCGCGACAAAATACAGGCCCGCCACCAGCAGCACCACTGCGAACAGCGAGAACCACGCCAGCCGCCCCGAGGGGGCGCGGGCCGGATCGCCCGGCTCGAAAGTGGCGCGGCGATCTTCCATATCGGGACTGAACGCACCCAGTTCGGCGCGCACCATGGCGGCCACGTCACCCTGATCCAGCCCCACCACCTTGGCCATGTTGCGGGCAAAGCCCACCGCATAGGTGCGACCCGGCAAGGCACCGAAGTCGCCCGCCTCGATCGCGGCGATGAAGCGCTGCGAGATGCGGGTGTTGGCGGCAACCTGTTCGATCGTCAGCCCCAGTTTCTCCCGCGCAACGCGCAGCTGCGGGCCAACGCCGCGCGGAGTGAGCGATTCTTCAGGCATCTCGATCTGATCGGTCATTGTTGCTCCGGCACAGCTGCCGGTCCTTGTGCAAACCCAGTATTCACCATCAATGAAGCGCCAGTATGACAAGTCAAGGATGCAGGCGGGCCGGTGCTGCTATTCCACCTCGATTTCGTGCGCTTCAGCCCATTCGAGCAAAGCGGCACGCATATTTTCCGGCGGATTGGCCAGCCAGCCGGCCATCGCCTCGCCGATTTCCCTGGTATCGACCTTGCGGATCAGTTCCTTGATCGGCCCCACCGCAGCCGGGGTGATCGACAGGCGGCGAATGCCGATACCGATCAGCGCCAGCGCTTCCAGCCGCCGTCCGCCCATTTCCCCGCACACGCCCAGGTCCACCGGGTGGCCGGTACAGCCCAGCACCACCCGGCGCAGGAAGCGCAGGATAGACGGGCTGAGCCAGTCGTACCGCTCCGCCAGCATCGGATTGGCCCGGTCGGCCGCGAACAGGAACTGCGTCAGGTCATTGGTGCCGATTGAGATGAACGACACCTTGGGCAGCAGCAGATCGAGGCATTCGGCCAGCGACGGCACTTCCAGCATCACCCCATAGCGGATGACGCTGGGCAATTTGTGCTTGTGCTTCTTGAGGAATTCCAGCTGGCCTTCGAACACCGCCTTGGCGGCATCGAATTCCCACACTTCGGAAACCATCGGGAACATCACGTTCAGCTCATACCCGGCAGCGCCTTCCAGCAATGCGCGGGCCTGCACTTTCATCAGGCCTTCACGCTCCAGCGCCAGCCGCAGTGCGCGCCAGCCCATCGCCGGGTTTTCATCCTGGCGCGATGTCTCGCTGGCGAGATAGGGCAGCGACTTGTCCCCGCCGATATCCACCGTGCGGAAGATCACCTTCTTGGAGCCAGCAGTTTCCAGCACATCGCGGTAGAGCCGCGTCTGGCGATCGCGCTGCGGCAGGGCGGCGGACACCAGAAACTGGAACTCGGTCCGGTACAGGCCGATCCCGTCCGCGCCCGAAACGGCGAGCATGGCCACATCATCGCGCAGGCCGGCGTTCATCATCACTTCGATGCGCGTACCGTCGCGGGTGAAGGGTTCGATATCGCGCATGGCGGCATAGGCGGCCTTGCGCTCCTGCTTTTGCGCGAAACGGGCCTCGAACGCGCTCAGCACGCCTTGCCCGGGGCGCACGGTGACCTGCGCTGCATCGCCATCCACCAGCACCAGATCGCCTTCGCGGATCAGCGCGCGGACATTGCGCACGCGGCCAATCACCGGAATGCCCATGGCCCGCGCCACGATCACCACATGCGCGGTGAGCGAGCCTTCCTGCAGCACCACGCCTTTCAGCCGGCGCCGGTCATATTCCAGCAATTCCGCCGGGCCGAGATTCTTGGCGATCAGGATCGAATCGCCGTGCAGGCCCATGGTCGCAGCCGTTCCCAGCTGGCCCGAGACAATGCGGATCAGCCGGTTCGCCAGATCTTCCAGATCGTGCATGCGTTCGGCCAGCAGCGGATCGGAAATCTCCCGCATGCGCATGCGGGTGCGTTGCTGCACGCGCTCGATCGCTGCCTCCGCCGTCAGGCCGCTGTCGATCGCCTCATTGATGCGGCGCGACCAGCCTTCGTCATAGGCGAACATCTTGTAAGTCTCGAGCACCTGTTCCTGCTCGCCGCCAACGCCAAATTCGGCCTGGCCTGTCATGTGGTCGATCTGCTCGCGCATCTTGTCGAAGGCGAGATAGACGCGCTGGCGCTCGGCCTCGGTATCCTCGGCCACGGTATGTTCGATGTTGACGCGCGGCTGGTGGAACACGGCCTTGCCGAAGGCCAGCCCCTTCACCAGCCTCAGCCCTTCGAGGACCAGCTGGCCGCTGTGCGATTCGGGCCGCTCTCCCAGCATCTCGCCATCCACCAGGCCGGCATTGTGGATCAGTTCGGCCAGCACCATCGCCACCGTCTGCAGCGCCTCGATCTCCACCTCTTCATACTTGCGCTTGTCGACATGCTGCACGGTCAGCACGCCCACGGCGCGTTCCCGCCGCACGATCGGCACGCCGGCAAAGGAGTGGAATTTTTCCTCACCCGTTTCGGGGCGATACTGGAATTCGGGATGGGTCGCTGCCTCATCCAGGTTGAGCGTTTCGATATTCTCGGCAATCGTGCCGGTCAGGCCTTCGCCCACGCCCAGCCGGGTGACGTGGACCGCGCTCTGGTTAAGGCCGCGGGTGGCATAAAGCTCCAGCATGCCTTCGCGCAGCAGATAGATCGAGCACACCTCGCTATCGAGCGCTTCGCCGATGACATCGACGATCCGGTTGAGCTTGGCCTGCACATGCGTACGCGCAGCCATAACCTCATGTAATTGGGTGAGGATCGATCTGGCGGCAGCGGCGGCTCCTTGCATAAGTTCCGCCTATAGCATTATTGCCGCTTTGAAAATGTTACCGGTGCATGGCCGCAACAAATCTTGCGGCCCACACCGGCCTCATCACCAGCTCAGTGGTGCGAAATCTCTTCCTTCAGCCTGAGCTTCTGTTTCTTGAGAGACTGGACCTTCACCATGTCAGGAGCCGGCCTGTTCAGTTCCGCCTTCAGGCGCTGATCGAGACCATTATGTTTTTGCTGGAGAGCAGTGACATGCGAGGATTCCATTGGCGTTCTCCTGTCGCTAGGGGCCATGCAGGCAGCAGGCCCGAAAGTCGTACCTTTACGCGACTCGCAGGCTGTCTGGGAGCCGCGCAATTGTCATCAAAACACAGAAGTCCTAGATCGGCAAATGGCAGACGGGCCGACACGCCCAGTTGCCGCGAAAGCAAGGCCGGTCGTGTGGCCGGTGGGATCAGCATGGCTACAATTATCAACACAGGCATCAACATGGTGACAGGCAGGGGATCGGCGCATTGACCGAAGAGGAACTGCGCAAAAGGCTGACGGCGCTGCGTGTGGAGCACCGCGATCTGGATGCGGCCATCGATGCGCTGACGTCCACCGGCGGGCCTGACCAGTTGCAGGTGGCGCGGCTGAAAAAGCGCAAACTGCTGCTGAAAGACCAGATCGCCATGGTCGAGGATTATTTGACGCCCGATATCATCGCCTGACCGGCAACAGTCCGAAATCCTGGCCCGGCAAACGCACAAACCGTTTCTGTGCGGGACAGATGCCACGCAAGCTGTGAATTGGCGGCGGCGGCTCTGGCGTGGCCGCGCGCTTCCAGCTAGCCAAGCGTGATGGCCGCACCCGCCGATATCAGCCCCACGATCGTGGAGACGCTTTACCGCGATGCACTGGACCTGGCAGACGAGACGCGCGCCGCGTTCGACCTGTCGGGCCGACTTGACCAGGTCAGCAGCGATGAGGATCTGGCGCGCATTGCGCTTTCCTGCGAGGCCCTGCGCACCACCACGCGGATGATGCATGCGATTGCCTGGCTGCTGAACCACCGCGCTTTCTTTGCCGGCGAGCTGAGCGAATTCCAGCTGCGCCGCCACGGCCGCCTGCCCCCTGCGCAGTCAGATGGCGACCCGCAGCAGCTGATCATGCTCGATCCCGAATTGCGCCAGCTGGTGGATCGCACCAAGCGTTTCTATGACCGGATTGCCCGGCTGGATCGCGCCTGGCGCGACCATTTCGCCATGCAACCCGCCGCCGTCCACCGCCTGCGCGAGCGCCTCGGCAACGCCGTCCAGCGGCTCTGATCACATCCTGGCGATGGCTTCGGCCCAGTCGCCAAGACGTTTTTGCCGGTCCGGGCCGTGCATCTGCGGGGCGAAGCGGCTGGACTCGCCAATCATCGCAGCGGCGGCCTGATCCAGCGCGGGGTGAATACCTGCCCCCACTGCGGCCAGCATCGCGGCACCCAGCGCGGTGGTTTCCACAAGATGCGGGCGCTCCACGGGCAGGTCCAGCAAATTGGCGATATCCTGCACCATCCAGCTGTTGGCGGACATGCCGCCATCGACCCTCAACCTGCTCCACGGCGCGCCATCGGCCGCGAAAGCCTGCGCCAGGTCGCGCGTCTGGTGCGCCATCGCCTCCAGCGCGGCCCTGGCGATATGCGCCTTGCCGGCGGAAAAGCTGAGGCCGGTGATCGTGGCCCTTGCATCGGGCAGCCAGTGGGGCGCACCAAGGCCTGACAGGGCGGGAACCACCACCACGCCGCCATTGTCCTCTACCGATCGCGCCAGCTCCTCCGTCTCCGCTGCGGAACTGATCAGCCCCAGCGTGTCACGCAGATATTTGATCAGCGATCCGGCCACGAACACCGATCCTTCCAGCGCATAATGCCGCTCCCCGCCGATCTGGTAGAGCACGGTGCCGAGCAGGCGGTTGGCCGATTGCGGAATGTCGCGCCCCTTGTTGGCGAGCACGAAGGCGCCCGTGCCATAGGTCGCCTTGGTATCGCCGGGGGACAGACACCCCTGCCCGATGGTGGCCGCCTGCTGATCGCCCGCCATCCCGCAAATGGGGATCGCACCGCCCAGCAGTCCGGGCGCGGTCACGCCCAGCTGGCCTGCGTTGTCCACCACGTCTGGCAGGGCGGAGCGCGGCACGCCGAAGGCATCGCACAGGCCTTCATCAAAGCCCGCCCCGTCCAGCGCCAGCAATAATGTGCGGCTGGCGTTGGAGGCATCGGAGATATGCCGGCCACCCTTGGAGCCGCCCGTCAGCTTGTATGTCAGCCAGCTTTCCACCGTGCCCAAGGCCAGCGTTCCGGCCTGCGCGGCGGCGGCCACGGCAGGCTCATTATCCAGCAGCCAGCGCATCTTGGTGGCGGAGAAATAGGGATCGAGCAGCAGGCCGGTCTGCGCGCGGATGGCATCCTCCAGCGCGGCCTCGCGCATCGCCTCGCACATGCTGGCGGTGCGGCGGTCCTGCCACACGATGGCGCGCGCATAAGGCTCGCCCGTCTGCCGGTCCCACGCCACCACGGTTTCGCGCTGGTTGGTGATGCCGATGGCGGCGATCCGGTCCGCCCCGCCCGCCTTGGCCACCATCTCGCGCGCGCAGGCCAGAGTCCTGTCCCAGATCTCGCCCGCATCGTGCTCAACCCAGCCGGAACGCGGATAATGTTGCGTCAGGTCTGCCTGCGCCACGCCGTGCTGCGCGCCGTCTGCACCAAACAGCATGGCGCGGGTGGAGGTGGTTCCCTCATCCAGCACCAGGATCAGGCGATCGGTCATTGGCAATCCTCTCTCTCGTGCCCCATATGCCCGCCATGACACTCCCCCCGCAACCCTGGCCGACCGGCAAATGTGAGCAGCTGGAGCCGCTGGTGCGGCGCGTGCTGGCCGCCAATGGCTCGACCTTCACCTACACCGGCACGCAGACCTATCTGGTGGGAACGGATGACGAGCTGGTGGTGATCGATCCCGGTCCCGCCGATGGCGATCATATCCAGGCGCTGCTAGGCGCGATTGGCGAGGGGCAGGTGCTGGCCATCGCCTGCACCCACACCCACCGCGACCATTCGCCCGCCGCCGCCCCGCTGGCCGAGGCGACCGGCGCGCCGATCATCGGCTGCGCGGCGCTGGCGATAGAGAGCGACGCGCCGCGCGTGGATGCTCCGTTCGACAAGCTCTATGCGCCCGATCTGGTACTTGCTGATGGCGAGCGTATCTGCGCCACCGGCTGGACGCTGACCGCCATTGCCACGCCGGGCCACACCTCCAACCACCTGTGCTATGCGCTGGACGTAGAGGGATCGGACGAGGAGAGCGGCGCGCTGTTCACCGGCGATCACGTGATGGGCTGGTCCACCAGCGTGGTGGTCCCGCCCGACGGCGACATGGCCGATTACATGGCCAGCCTGATGAAACTGTATGAGCGCGAGGACCGCATCTATTACCCCGCACACGGCCCGGCGGTGGAAAATCCGCGCCAGCTGGTGCGCGGCATGTTCGGCCACCGCAAACAGCGCGAACGGCAGATCATCCGCCTGCTTGAGGAGGAGGCACGCCCCATCGCAGCGCTGGTTCCGGTGATGTACAAGGGCGTGGACGAGAAGCTGTGGCCCGCCGCATCGCAGAGCGTCCATGCCCATCTGATTGAGCTGGAACGGCGCGGCGAGGTGGCCAGATCGGGTGAAAGCTGGTCCCCGATCGCTGGCAGATAATGCAATTTTCCGTGAGCGCGCTATATCGTTCAGATACGGCCCGTTTCTGGCAATGAAGAGGTAACATGAGCGCCCACGCAAATATCCCCGCAGGCACGGACCTGCTTGAAGAGATCAACCGCCTGCGCAAGGAGCGCAATGCGGTGATCCTGGCGCATTATTACCAGCGGCCGGAGCTGCAGGACCTTGCCGATTTTGTCGGTGACTCGCTGGAACTGAGCAAGAAAGCGGCGGAGACCGACGCCGATGTCATTGCCTTTTGCGGCGTGAAATTCATGGCCGAGACCGCCAAGATCCTTTCGCCGGAAAAGATCGTGGTGCTGCCCGACATGGAAGCCGGCTGTTCGCTGGAAGATTCCTGCCCGCCGGAGAAATTCGCGGCCTTTCGGGAACGTCACCCCGATCATATCGCGCTGACCTACATCAACTGCTCGACCGAGGTGAAGGCGCTGAGCGACGTGATCGTCACCAGTTCCAGCGCGGAAACCATCCTGTCGCAGATCCCCAGGGACCAGAAGATCATTTTCGGCCCGGATCGCCACCTTGGCGGCTATCTCAACCGCAAGTTTGACCGCGACATGCTGCTGTGGCCCGGCGTGTGCATCGTGCATGAGGCTTTCAGCGAGCGTGAACTGATGAAGCTGATGCAGGCCAATCCCGGAGCGCCAGTGGCCGCGCATCCCGAATGCCCGCCCAACATCATCGACCATGCCGATTATGTCGGTTCGACCAGCGGCATCCTCAATTTCGCCAAGACCTTCCCCGGCGACACGCTGATCGTGGCGACAGAGCCGCATATCATCCACCAGATGGAAAAGGCGATCCCGGAAAAGACCTTCCTTGGTGCGCCGGGCGCGGACGGCAACTGCAACTGCAACATCTGCCCCTACATGGCGCTCAACACGATGGAGAAGCTGTACCTGTGCCTGCGCGATCTGGAGCCGCGCATCGAGATCGAGGAACAGCTGCGGCTGGATGCCAAGAGGAGCCTGGACAAGATGCTGGAAATGGCCGCGGGCACCGTGGGCAAGGGCGATCTGGGTAATCCAAGCGGGGATTGACCGTGATGGTTGCACTGCTCACCGCAACCATCCCGCCGCCCGCGCGTTACCTTTCACATGACAGCACAAATCCGATGGTTCTGGGCGCGGCTTAACGCCAATTACTGGTTCTATCCGGCGCTGTTTTCGATCATCGGTGCGGCGCTGGCCCTTGCGCTGATCTATCTTGACCGGAATGGCTTTGCCGCGTGGGTCAATGACCTGAGCTGGATCACGCCTGCGCGGCCAGATGGCGCGTCCAACATGCTGACGGTGATCGCCGGATCGATGATCGCGGTTGCCTCCACCGTGTTTTCCATCACCATCGTCGCGGTCAGCTATGCCAGCGGCACTTATGGCCCGCGCCTGCTGACCAATTTCATGGAGGACAAGGGCAACCAGCTTTCGCTCGCCACCTTCATCGGCACATTCGTCTATTCCATCACCGTGCTGCGCACCATCCGCGGCGAGGATGAGAGCGCGGCCAGTGCCGCCGATGCCGCCTCCACCGCCCTGCCCGGCTTTGTGCCGCAACTCTCGCTGCTGGTCGCCTATGCGCTGATGGCCCTTTCGATCGCGGTGCTGGTCTATTTCCTCAACCACGTGCCATCGGGCATTCGCATCAACAATGTGCTGAAAGGCATCGGCCAGCGGCTGATCGAGGGCATTGAGGAGACCTATCCCGATCCGGGCGGCGAGGATGACGGGCAGGACCGGCCCCAGGGCAAGGCCATCCTGGCGCACAGGCCCGGCTATGTGCAGCTGATCGAGTTTACCGAGTTGGCAGCCATCGGCGCGAAGGAGGACTGCGATATCATCTTGCGGGTGCGCACCGGCGATTTCGTGCATCCGGGGATGGCGCTGCTGCAGGTGAGCGGCTGCGATGACACCGATGCAATCAGGCAGGCCCTGCTCGACAACTTCACACTGGGCGCATCGCGCACGCCCGAACAGGACCCGCAATTCCTGATCGATGAGCTGGTGGAGATCGGCCTGCGCGCGCTGTCCCCCGGCATCAACGATCCCTTCACCGCCATCACCGCGCTGCACTGGCTGGGCGCGGCAACGTCCGAGCTGGGCTGCCGCAGGCTGACCAAGTTGATCTGTCCGGATGATGACGGATCATGCCGGGTCCACCCGCTGCCCGATGATTTTGCCCATTATGTTGCGCGCGGGTTTGGCGCGATCCGCAGCGCCGTGGCCACCAACCCGATTGCCGCCAAGGTCATGCTGGACACGCTGCGCAATGCAGCCGCCCCGATCAGGGACCTGAAAAGGATTGCCATTCTGCACCGCGAGGGCGTGTTGTTGCGCGATCAGGCACGGCTGTCTCTGGGCGGCCCGGACCTGGCCGAAGTGGAAGAGAGATTTACAAGCTTTAACCGCGCCGTTTCATCAAGCCCTTAGGCTTTGCTGCCATGTGCACGGCTGATACAATCGGCCCATCACGGGTCAGGAGAGCTTGGATGAAGATGCGAAGCTGGCTGTTCGTGCCAGGTGATAGCGAGAAGAAGCTGGCCAAGGTCGCCTCTGCGGGCGCCGATGTGGTCATCGTCGATCTGGAAGATGCGGTTGCGCCGCATGCCAAGGTGGCCGCGCGCGGCATGGCGCAGCAATGGCTGTCCGCGCACCGCCGGCAGGTGACATCGGGCGATGGGTTTCAGCGCTGGGTGCGGATCAACCCGCTGGACGGGAACCTGTGGCGCGACGATCTGGCCGCTGTCCTGCCCGGCCATCCTGACGGAATCATGGTGCCAAAGGCGATGGGGCCTGAGCAGTTGCGGATGCTGGCGGCAGAGCTTTACGAGATCGAGCAGCGCAGCGGCATTGCCCCCAATGCCACCCGCATCCTGCCGCTGGTGAGCGAGACCGCCCGCGCCAGCCTGTCCATCGCCGATTATGCAAGTGACACATTGCCCCGGCTTGCCGGGCTGACCTGGGGCGCAGAGGACCTGTCCGCCGCCATCGGCGCATCACGCAAGCGCGATGCTGACGGGGCGTGGACAGACCTGTTCCGCATGGTCCGGTCCATGGTGCTGCTGGCCGCCCATGCGCGCGGGGTGGCCGCGATAGACACGCTGCATGCCGATTTCAGGGATCTGGACGGCCTGAAGACGATTGCCGCAAACAGCTTTGCCGACGGATTTTGCGGCATGCTGGCCATCCATCCCGATCAGGTGCCGATCATCAATGAGGCGTTCTGGCCCGGCAAGGCGCAGATTGCCGAGGCGCAGGCGATTGTCGATGCCTTTGCCGCCAGTCCGGGCGCAGGGGCGCTGCAACTGGAAGGGCGGATGATCGACCAGCCGCATCTGGCACAGGCACGCCGCCTGCTGGAAAGCGTGCGCTAGGGCCAGCCACCGGCACCGCGCGGCGGGCGCGCCTTCACCAGAAGGCAACGCCCGCCGATACGGTGATTACTCCAGACCCGTCTTATTCCAGTCCCGTCTTGCGCGGTGCCGTTTCCTTCAGGAACAGGGCGATGAAGAAGCCCACGATCAGGCTGGCGATGGCAAAGGTAAACACGTGCTGGATGCCGCTGGACCCGGCGATCTGCCCGGCAATGACCGGCGCCACGCCGCCGCCGAATATCTCACCCGCACCGATCACCAGACCGGCCACCGATGCCACCATCCCCAGCGGAGCTGCCTCTGCCGCAACCGGCCCGGCCAGAATGGCCAGGGCGGAGAAGTTGAACAGCGCGGCGAAGAACAGCAGCCAGAACAGGGTGGAAAGGCTTTCCGCTCCCGCCTGCGTGAACAGATAGGTGAACACCGCCGCCAGTATATAGGAGATCAGGATGGTCACCTTGCGGCCGATGAAATCGGACAGGGTCGGCATGGCAAACTGGCCGATGCAGCCGCCAAAGCCGATGGCCGCAGTCACAATGCCCATGTCCTGCAACGACAGCTGCAGATAGTCTGTCAGGTAATTGGGCATCATTGCGCCCATCACGAACACGCCGCCCATCGCGCACATCAGCGTGAACATCGCCAATGGCACGTTGCGGTGCTTGAACAGATCGGGAATGCTGGGCCGCACCACCGGGGCCGCAGCTGGCTCACCCGGTGCCGCCTTGCCGGCGGCCACATGATGGGCAGGTTCGCGAATCACGAAGAACATGGCCGCAGCCATGATCAGGCCGGGAATACCCACCAGCATGAACACCGTGCGCCAGTCCGTTACCAGCAGCAGCTGGGTGGCGATGATCGGTCCGATGGCATTGCCGAACAGCGAGATCATGCACTGGAAGATGCCGTTGTTCATGCCGCGCCGCTTGGGATGCGATGCTTCCACCGCCACGGCCACGCCGGTGGAGGCCACCGGCCCTTCGGCCAGGCCCATGATGGCGCGGATGATCAGCAGGCCCACCAGTCCGCCCGCCATGCCGCTGAGCGCGGACATCAGCGAGAAGATGATGACCGCAGGGATCAGGACCTTGCGCCGCCCCACCCGGTCCGACAGGAAGCCCATGGCAAAGGCGGATATGCCCCAGAACACGGCAAGGATGCCGACCAGATTGCCCAGATCCTCATAAGTGAGGCCCAGTTCATCCATGAATGCCGGAAACAGGACTGGCAGGATGAAGCGATCCAGACCCACCAGCCCGAAGGTCAGGCTCAGGATCAGGATGATCTTCCACTCGTAGCTGGTATCCCAGCCTTCGGTCTTCTTGTCGGTTTGCATGATTCCCCCCTTATTGTCTTTTGCAATAATGGCGGGTGATAGCACCACCCGGGGAAGCGCGCGTGGGAAAAACGTCGGTCCGGAAAAACCCGGCTGAGCTTTACTCCGGTTCAGGCGGTGCGGGCGCGGCTTCGGGCTCCGCCGCCTCACCCGTGTCATCCGCCGATGGTTCGGCATCGCCTTCATCTGCGGCAGCGGTCGGGGCACCGCTCGCGGGTACTTCCTGCAAATGCGGTGCCTGCGATTGCAGCTGGTCGAGCGGGATCATCTCATCGCTGATCGATCCTTCGAGCACTTCGCCCGAAGCCTCACGTCCGTCGCTTTCCTGAACCGCATCGGGATCATCACTGCAGGCAGCCAGCAGCAGGACGGGGCCGCACAGGGTCAAACACCGGGTCAAACACCGGGTCAAAAACCGGGCCGAACGCTGGGCCGAACGCTGGGCAATACGGGTCACGCGCAATTGTTTCACTCCGGTTCAATCAGGCCAGGATGGCTGATGATCGCTGATGGCGGCCAGGAATTCGCCGCTGCGTCGCTGCAATGCCTCATCCCACTCCCCCGGTGCAAGCGTGATGCCCAGCCTGTCCATGCTGGTGACGCCATATTCGGCAATTCCGCACGGCACGATGCCGGTAAAATGCGTCAGGTCGGGGGACAGGTTGACGGCGAAGCCATGCATCGTGACCCAGCGCCGCACGCGCACGCCAATCGCCCCGATCTTCGCCTCGGTCCCGTCAATGTCGGTGGTCCAGATGCCGATCCTGTCGGGCACTGCCCACGCCTCCACCCCGAAATCGCCCAGCGTGGCGATAACCCAGTTCTCCAGCCCGTGGACGAAGCGGCGCACGTCCTTGCCGCGCTTGGCCAGATCCAGCAGCACATAGCCCACCCGCTGCCCCGGCCCGTGATAGGTATGGCGCCCGCCGCGCCCGGTCTCCACCACCTCGAAGCGCGGATCGAGCACTTCGGCGGCATCGGCGCTGGTCCCGGCGGTATAGACCGGCGGATGCTCCAGCAGCCAGATCAGTTCGCGCTCGCCGCCGGCATGGATCGCCTCATTGCGCGCCTGCTGCACGGCCAGCGCCTCACGATAGGGCACCGCTGTGTGGCTGGTGCGCCATTCGATCGGGCCAGCGGGCGGATGCGTATCGGGATCGGGCAATTGGGCCATTGTCTCTGGGCCATTTTCTTTGGGAGATTGCGTGGAGGGTGCTTTGGCGGTTATCACATGCGCCGACAAGGGGAGAGGAATAGCGCCATGAAATTCGATATGAGCAAGGCCTGGAGCGAGGCGACCAGCATGATCGGGGCAAATCGTGAGGTTCTGGCGATTGTGGCGGGCCTGTTCTTCTTCCTGCCTGGGGTGATTCTCTCGCTGACCACACCCGATTTTCCGCCGCTCGAATCCGTTGATGAGGCCGCCATCGCCCGGTTCACCGGTGTGGTGCAGGCATTCTATGCCGATTACTGGTGGCTGGTGCTGATCAGCTTCATGGCCCAGCTGGTGGGATATCTGTCGCTGCTGGCGCTGCTGCGCGATGACAGCCATCCCACTGTAGGTGCGGCGATCCAGACCGGGATCAAGGGCATTCTGCCCGCACTGGGGACCTATCTGCTGTTCGTGATCGGCGCCACTCTGGCGCTGACGCTGCTGATCGGCGTCTCAGCGGCAAGCGGTATTGGCGTGCTGATAGGCCTGGCATCGCTGATCGGCGTGGTCGGGATGATTTATGTTTCGGTCAAATTCTCGCTGGCAGCGCCGGTGATCGCGATCGACCGGGTTTCCAATCCCATCCGCGTGCTGCAGCGCAGCTGGCAGCTGACCAAGGGCAACAGCGTGCGTATCTTTGCCTTCTTCGCGCTGATCATCGTCGCCTATATCGTCCTGGCCTTGGTCATTGGCATGATCGTGGGAGCGTTGGGCGCGCTGACATCCGGCGGGGTGCTGAGCACGGTGCTGACGGTGATATCGTCGCTGGTCGGCGCCGCGGTCACGGTTCTGTTCGTGGCGGTTCTGGCAGCCATCCACCGGCAATTGTCCGGTCCGTCCACCAGCGCGCTGAACCAGACTTTTGGGTAATCAGCCGGGCGGCTGAGGGATTGGCCGGGGCGGCACTCTGCCCCTCCGTCTGGCCCTCGCCAGCTGTCAGTCCTGCCAGCCCCAGGCGAGCACGCAGGGCGGGATATTGGCCCACACGTAACCCGATTCCACCCGCGGGAAATAGCGCGCGGTAAGATCGCGGGCAGAGCCGGTGTACTGGTATGTCAGGAACGCTCCGCCCTTGCGGATCACGCGGGCAGTGGCCGCTGCAATGGCCGGGCCCACGCCTTCGGGCAGGGTGGAAAAGGGCAGGCCGGAGAGCACGTAATCGGCCCGTTCATGGCCGATGGAGCGGACGATGTCCTCCACATCCTCTGCCGATCCCAGCACGGCGTGAAAGCGGCTGTCGGTGATCGTGCGGCGCAGGTAATCGATGAACATCGGGTTGGTGTCGATCACCAGCAATTCCCCGTCGCGCGGCAGGCGGTCGAGCACGGGCTGGCAGAACGTGCCCACGCCCGGACCATATTCGACGAACAGCTTGCAGCGCTGCCAGTCCACCGGATCCAGCATCGCCTTCACCGTCATGGGGGAAGACGGCATGATCGCGCCGACCATGCGCGGATTGTCCATGAAGCCGCGAAAGAACACGCCAGCCGGTCCAAAAGAGCGCTTCAACCTGTTCAGCAGACGCGGAATTCCGCGCTGCTCGGCCAATTCATTGCCATTCATTGAAAAATTTCATGCCCCCAGCTCAGCCGACACGACATGACGCGCCTTTCAGGATTATCGATCCAGTCGCAAAATTGTCCGGCTTTTGCAACTTTCAGGTCGCAAATTGGTCTCGCATGGCGAATTTCGCAAGGGGTTGGGATGCCGGCCTAGAGGATTTCTTCCAGCCGTTCCGGCGGACGGCACAGGCGCACGCCCTTTTCGGTTTCCACCAGCGGACGTTCTATCAGCGCGGGATCGGCGGCCATCGCATCCAGAACCGTGTCTGCATCGGCGCCGGGCAGTCCGCGTTCCCTGGCGTCAGTTCCGCCCAGCCGCAATCCCTCAGCCGGAGACATGCCGGCATCGCGGTAGAGCTGAGCCAGCTTTTCCCGGCCTGGCGGTTGCTTGAGATATTCCACCACTTCGATGTCGATATCGCCCGCATCGCGCAGGATTTGCAGCGCCTGGCGTGATTTGCTGCAACGCGGATTGTGCCAGATGGTGGCCTTCATCGGCTCGAACTCCCCTTCGAATTGTAGCCACGAGGCCTAGCCCGGCACAAAAATTTGGCCAAGGCCCAGTTTTCTATTGCGATTGCAAATGACTCTCAATAGAGGCGCTTTTGCAAATCATTCGCAAGAAAATCGAGGGTCACTTGACACATTCCACCACTCTTCGCTCCGCCCTGTTGCTGTCCGCATCGTCCCTGTTCCTGGCAGTGCCGGCGCAGGCGAACGAAGCCGCCCAGCGCGATTACCTGCCGACCCACATCGTGGTGACAGCACAGGTCGACAGCTATGTGGGCGACGATGGATCGACCGCCACCAAGACCCCCACCCCGCTGATCGACGTGCCGCAGACCGTTACCGTGATCACCTCCGACCAGATTGAGGATCAGGGCGTGACCCAGCTGGGCAATGCCTTGCGCTATGTCCCCGGTGTCAGCCTGGAAAGCGGCGAGGGCCACCGCGATGAAGTGTTCATCCGCGGCCAGGAAACCACCGCCGACTTCTACCTCGACGGCCTGCGCGACGATGCGCAATATTACCGCTCGCTGTATAATGTTGACCGGATCGAGGTGCTCAAGGGCGCCAATGCGCTGATCTTCGGGCGCGGTGCGGGCGGCGGCGCGGTCAACCGCGTCAGCAAGATGGCCGAAACCGACATGGCCTTTGGCAGCGGCGCGGCCAGCATCGACAGCTTTGGTGCGTTCAGCGTTTCGGGCGATGTGAACACGCCCGTGTCATCCACTGCGGCGCTGCGCCTGAATGCCACCTATGAGGATTTCGCCAACCACCGCGATTTCTACAATGGCCGCTTCATCGGCGTTACCCCCACGCTGACGATCGAGCCGGGCGCCGACACGCGCTTCATCGCCAGCTACACCTATGACAATGACGAGCGCGTCACCGATCGCGGCATCCCCAGCCTGAACGGCCTGCCGCTGGCGGGCTATGACAAGACCTTCTTCGGCGATCCCGATTACAACAACAGCGAAGTTGAAGTACACATCGCCCGCGCCCGGGTGGAGCATGATTTCTCGCGCGCGATCAGCGTGAATGCCAGCCTGCAATATGCCGATTATGACAAGTTCTATGCCAATCTGGTCCCCAGCAGCGGCACCACCGCCACCACCACGCGGCTGGCCGGATATGAAAGCGCCACCACCCGCACCAATCTGATCGGTCAGGCCAATCTGGTCGGCAATTTCGACACCGGCTCCATTGCTCACACGATACTGGTGGGCGCGGAGTTCACCTCTGGCGATACCGATTCGGTGCGCAATCAGGCCCGGTTCAACAATGGCGCGGATACGTCGATCACCGTGCCGCTGGCCGATGTGATCGTGCCGCCCGCCTTCACCCTGGTGCCGCAGCGCGCCACCACATCCGACCTGTCCACCGTCTCCTTCTACATTCAGGAACAGATGGACCTGGGCATTGTCCAGCTGGTGGCGGGCGTTCGCTATGACGAGTTCGACCTGTCTTCGACCGATCTGGTCGCCAATTATGCCGCTGCCCGCAAGGACAGCCGCTTCAGCCCGCGGCTGGGCGTGATCGTCAAGCCGCAGGACAATATCTCGCTCTATGCCAGCTTCTCGGAGAGCTTCCTGCCGCAGTCGGGCGACCAGTTCACCGTGCTCGATTCGGTCGATGTGGCGCTCAAGCCGGAGACTTTCGAGAACTGGGAAGCCGGTATCAAATGGTCGATCCATCCCGAATTGTTCCTGACCGCAGCCATCTTCCGCCTGACGCGCGACAACACGCAGGCTCCCGATCCGGCCGGATCCGGCCTGACCGTGGCTGCCGGGGAAAGCCAGGTGGAAGGCTTTGAATTCGGCCTTGCGGGGGAACTGGTGGACAATCTGAATGTCAGCCTGGGCTATGCCTATCTGGACGGCGAGATCACCGAAACGACCAGCGCCGCCGTTGCCGGAACCACGCTGCAACAGGTGGCCAAGCACCACATCACCGCCTGGACGCGCTATGACGTGACGGACCGGCTGGGCTTTGGTGCAGGCGTGATCCACCAGTCGCGCCAGTTCGCCTCCATGTCCAACAACGTGGTGCTGCCCGCCTATACCCGGGTGGATGCGGCGATCTATTTCGACGTGACCGACAGCCTTGGCCTGCAGGTCAATATCGAGAACCTGTTCGACGAGGAATATTACCCCTCCGCCCACGGCGACAACAACATCCAGCCCGCCAAGCCGCTGACAGCCACGCTGGGCGCCCGGATGAAGTTCTAGGGCAACAGGCACTTCGTCATTGCGAGGACCTGTAAGGGCCGCGGCAATCCACGGCGATCAAGGGCCGAGGGCAGCGAACATATCCCGCCACTGCGGTTTGGCTTGCACTGCACTGGATTGCTTCGTCGCTGCGCTCCTCGCAATAACGAGTTATTCTTCCTCACCCAGCATCCTGAGTGCCGGCACCGCCTGCGCGGCATCGGCAGGATCGATGCCGGGTGCAGGCGCGGCGCTGATGGTTTCCCGGCGGCGGGCCACGCGCCCTGCCCGCTGGATGGCCCTGACCAGCCGCGGATAGACACCGCAGCGGCACAGATTGGGCACGGCCTGTTTGATATCGGCCTCGCTGGGATCGGGATTGCGGGCGATCAGTGCGGCGGCGGCAATGGCGATGCCCGGCGTGCAGAACCCGCACTGGATCGCCTGTTCGGCCACCAGCGCCTGTTGCACCGGATGGCTGCGATCGCGCGCCAGCCCTTCGATGGTGGTGATGAAGCGCCCCTCCGCCTCTGCCAGCGTGACCAGGCAGGACCGCAGCGCCTCCCCATCGATCAGCACCAGGCAGGCGCCGCAATCGCCCACGCCGCAGCCATATTTGGTGCCGGTGAGATTGGCGGCATCGCGCAGCGCCCACAGAAGGGGCGTTTGCGCGTCCATATCGAAACGGACCGGACGGTCATTGACGGTCATCTGGGTCATGGGAAGCGCCTGTCAGCCCTCAGCGTAATTTTCAAGCAGGCCGCATTTGCCGCAGCGATAGGTGGTGATGGGCAACAGCGATTTGCCCTTTGTCTTGTAACCCGTCCAGATGCTGCGTTCCAAAATGCCTTCGACCCAGTTGCCCACAACCCTGGCGCCGTTGGAATCCTTGGTCAGGGTTGTGCCCTTGGCCATTCTTCCAGCGCATTTGGGACAGGTCCGGGATTCCGGCGCCATCAGTTGCGCCAGCTGGAATCGATCTTGTCGATCCGCCGTGTCCAGGCTTCGAAATCAAGCTTGCCGAAATCATCCACCAGCATCAGGTCGCGGTCGCGCTGGTGCACTTCGATCACTTCGGGCGGCACCACGACCGGATCGCCCAGCGCCCCGGTCTTGACCTGCACCTCGCACGCGCGCTGGAACATGTAATACAGGAAGAACATCTCATAGATGGTCTTGCCCATCACCACCGGGCCGTGATTGCGCAGCATCAGCACCTGCCGGTTGCCCAGATTGCGGACCAGCCGCTCGCCTTCTTCGGCGCGCACGGTGATGCCTTCGAAATCGTGATAGCCGACCAGCCCTTCGAAGAAGCAGCTGTAGAAATTGGTCGGGGTCAGCCCTTCCTTCGAACAGCACACCGCCATCGTATCGGTCGTGTGCGTGTGAACAATGGCATGCGCCCAGTCGAGCGACTTGTGGAAGGTGCCATGCTGGGTGAAGCCCGCCAGATTGACCGGATAGGGGCTGGGCGACAACTTGTTGCCCTGGCCATCGATCTTGATCAGGTTGGAGGCTGTCACCTCATCCCACATCAGCCCGAACGGATTGATCAGGAAAGCATCGCGTTCACCCGGAACGCGCAGGGTGATGTGGTTATAGATCCCCTCGCACCAGCCCATGTGATCGAAAATGCGGTAACAGGCGGCCAGCTCCTGCCGGGCCGTCCATTCCTCATCGCTGCAATCAATCGGCGGCTTGGCCGCATCCGGCTTCAACTGCGTTGCCATCGTCATCTCCCACGCAAACTTTCCTCTTTCGTGCTTGTAGGGATAGGATAGTCTTTCGCCAATGGGGAGAGGCGTGATGCAGACTATGATGGGTTTCGGCCGTCCGACCAAGACGGTGATACAGACCGCCTTCGTGGTGGAGGACCTGGCGGCGGCGCTGCACTACTATACCCGCACGCTCAATATCGGCCCGTTCTTCACCCTGCCGCACCGCACGGCGCCGGGCCGCATCTATCGCGGGATGGAATCGCTTACCGAAAGCAGCCTGGCGATGGGCTTTGTCGGCAATATGCAGATCGAACTGATCCAGCAGCATGACGATGCGCCATCGCTGTTCAAGGAAGCGGTGGAGGCGGAGGGATACGGCTTCCACCATTACGGCGTGGTGCATGATGATGTGGAGGCGGTGCTGCCCGCCTATTATGGTGAGGGGTATGAGCTGGTCGGCTCCACGCCCGTGCCCACCGGCGGCACGGTGGTGTTCCTGCAATCGCCAGACCCTGTGCATCGCGGCTATCTGGAGCTGATCCCTTACACAGAAGCGATGGACGAGATGTTCACCCGCTACTGGCAGGCGGCGCAAGGGTGGGACGGAACCGACCCTGTCCGCGATTTCGGCTGACGCCTTGGCGCGCAATATTCCGGTTCGAGATTGACTTTGCCCCGCCAATTCGCGAGCCAATGCGCCGCGACCGGCCAAAGTCGGCGCACGGCCCGCATTTGGGGGGAGAGGATTCGATGGTAACGCAGCTTGGCTTTGGCCAGCCGATGGGGGGCGTGGCGCAGACGGCATTCATCGTGCCGAACCTGCAGGCGGCGATCCATCACTGGGTTGCCAACATGGGCACAGGCCCGTTCTTCGTGCTGCCCAACCTGCTCAGCCCCGGCCAGACCTATCGCGGCAGCGAAAGCACTGCCGATGTGACATTGGCGATGGGCTTTGCCGGTCACATGATGATCGAACTGATCCAGCCGCTGGATGAAAACCCGTCCGTATACCGAGAGACGATCGAGAAGCGCGGCTATGGCTATCACCACATGGGCATTGCCTGCGATGACGTGGAAGCCGCCAGCGCCGACTATCAGACACGCGGATACCATGAGGCTTACCGCGCCGCCGTGCCGACCGGCGGAGAGGTGATCTACCTCGACAACGGCACTGGTGCCGACATCGGATTTATCGAACTTCTGCCGGTCACCCCCGGCATGAATGAGACCTTCACCCGCTTCTGGGAGGCCTCCCGCAATTGGGATGGCAACGACCCGGCGCGGCCCTTCATGTGAGAGACTGACAGATTATGGCAACTGCAACAGATATTGCCGCTGAGGGCACGACACCCACCGGCAACTGGATGAAAAATTCGCCAAAATATCAGGCGCTGCTGGTATTTCTGCTCAGCCTGAATTTCGGTATCGTGTTCTTCGACCGGCAGGCGCTCAATGCCTTGATGCCGTTCGTTCAGCCCGAACTGGGCCTCACCGGCACGCAAGTCGGCCTGCTGGCCGCAGGGCTGAGCTTTTCCTGGGCCATTGCCGCATTCTTCGTCGGGCGGCTGTCCGATTCGATGGGCAAGCGCAAGATCCTGCTGGTGATTGCCACGGTGGCGTTTTCGCTGTGTTCGTTCCTTTCGGGCATTGCCACCAGCTTCCTGTTCCTGTTCGCCGCGCGCCTGCTGATGGGCGTGGCCGAAGGCGGCGTGATGCCGATCAGCCATGCGATGGTGGCCAGCGAGGTGAACCCGGAGCGGCGCGGACTGGCGCAGGGCGTGGCGCAGAACCTTGGTTCCAACCTTCTGGGCAGCTTTGCCGCGCCGGTGGTGCTGGTGGCCTTTGCGCAAATGTTCAGCTGGCGGGAGGCCTTTTATCTGGCCGCCATTCCCGGCCTGATCAGTGCCGCGCTCATCTGGTTCATGCTGGAAGAGCCGCAGATGCCCGCCAAGGAACCTGCTCCCAAGAAGACGATGGGCCAGACGGTAACAGATTTTCTGGCCGAAACGGGCAAGGCCCTGGCGGTTCGCAACATGTGGATCAGCGTGGTCGTGGGCGTGCTGATGGTGGGGCATTTTGTCACCACCTGGGCGTTTATGCCGCTGTTTCTGGTGCAGCAACGCGGCATGGATGAAACATCGATGAGCTGGCTGATGGGTTCGCTGGGCATTGCCGCAGCCATCTATTCGATCGTCGTGTCCGGCCTTTCGGACAAGATCGGGCGCAAGCCGGTGATGGTGTTCCTGCCATTCCTGTCCGTAGTCGGCCCGCTGGGCGTGCTGCTGCTCGATCCGGCCGGTTTTGCGGGCACGGGCCTGTTCGGCCTGTCCAATTATGCGCTTGTCCTGGTGCCGATCTTCTTCATCGGCTGGATGGTCAACGGCATTTTCCCGATCTTTATGGCCACCATTCCTTCCGAGAGCTTCAAGCCGATCCACCATGCCACCGTGCTGGGTCTGGCCATGGGCAGCTGCGAAGTGCTGGGCGGCGTGTTCGGACCGATTGTGGCGGGCTGGATCAACGATGGCTTTGGCGCTGACAGCTTCCTGTACCTGTTGATGGGGCTGGCCGTGGTCAGCGGATTTGTATCCATGGGCCTTCGCGAAACCGCGCCGGCCGCATTGCGCCGCAAGGGGATCACGCCAGAGTTCGCTTGACCGCACAAGGAGCGCGGCTCTAACTTCCGGTTTCGGAGGCCGTCTTGAGCACGATTGAGCAGTTCAATACCCTCGACGTCGCCCCGGACCAGCGGGCGCGTTACTGGAACGACCTGGCGCAGCAGCACTATGCTGGCAGCCAGGTCGATGCTGCCTATTCGGACTTCAATGGCGAGGTGTCATCGTGGAACCTGGGCCGGCTGCGCCTGCTGCGCCCGCGCACCAATGCGTGCCGCGTCACCCGCACGCCGATCCTCGATGGTGAGCCGCGCCTGATCATGCACCTGCAATGCCGCGGTGTGAGCGATCACGAACAGGGTGGCCGCCGCGTGCGGCTCAACCCCGGCGATGCGGTGCTGTGCCGCACCGATCGCAGCTATCGCATTGACCTGTCACGGCATGAAACGCTGGTGGTGGAATTTCCCCGCCACCTGCTGGCGGGCGAGATCGACGGGCTGAACCAATGGCTGGTCAGCAAGCTGCCCGGCACATCGCCATCGCTGCGCATCCTGCACGATTTCCTGCTGTCGCTGTGGCAGCAGGGCTACCGCGAAACCCACCATGAAGGGTGGGAAGACGAAGTCAGCAGCGTGTTCTCGCAATTGCTGGCGATGGCGTTGCGCGGGGCCGCGTTCGACCACAACCGGCGCAGCGAACCGGCGCTGCTGCAACGCGTGCGCGCGCTGGTGGAAGCGCGCCTGCAGGACCCGCAATTCAGCGGTTCGGCCATTGCGCTGGACTGCCAGATCTCCGTGCGTGCGGTGCAGATGATCTTTGCTGCGATGGGCACCACGCCCAGCGCCTATATCCAGGAACGCCGCCTTGTCCGCGCGGCGGAGAAGCTGGTCACCCATCCCGAGGCGACAATCACCCAGATCGCCTTCGATCACGGCTTCAATGACAGCGCCTATTTCACCCGCTGTTTCCGCCGGCGCAATGGCGTGACCCCGCGCGAGTTTCGCATTCGCAACTGATTGCCCCCAGTTGCGCTTGAGTCGTTGCGCTTGAGTCCCTGCCCGCTTTCGCTTCAGTCCTAGCGTTCGATCAAAGGGAGGCCTATTCTGCCGCGATAGGATGCGGCCAGCAAGGCTGCGCAATTATCGAGAGGACGCTGCATCATGCCTGAAGCACCCACCACAGAACCATGGGCCGGTACCAAGCCTGTTCCCCACGCGCTGCGCCCCGGCGCGAAGCCCGAAGCCTATATGGCCAAGATCGCCGAAGGGGATGAGCGGCTGTGGGTTCCGATCGTGGAAGACGTGTTCTCCAAGCCCGTTTGGATCAGCCCGTCGCTGAACATGTGGGCCGATGTGCTGATGGCCAAGAAGGCCTGCATCGTGAACCGGCATTACCACCCCAAGCCGATCTGGGCCTACACCATCAGCGGCAAATGGGCGTATCTGGAGCATGAATGGACCGCCACGGCAGGCGATTTCATCTTCGAGACTCCGGGAGAAAGCCACACGCTCGTCTCCTATGAGCATCCCGACCCGATGAAGGTATTCTTCGTCGTCTCCGGTCCGCTGATGTGGCTGGATGAAGAGGGCAACACTGTCGGCCATTATGACGTGTTTGACTACATGAAGGCCGCCCGCGAACATTATGACAAGGTCGGCATCGGTGCCGATTATGTCGACACTCTGATCCGTTAAGAGGAAAAACAATGGCTACCAACAAGATGAAAGCCCCCGCGTCCGACACCAAGGAAATCGTCGATGTGCCATGGGCCTACCGCGAAACCGTGGACCGGCTGAGCCCGGGCGGGCGCTATATCGACATGGGCACCGACGTGGACAGCCCGTGGGTTCCGTTTGGCGATGGCGCGGCGATCAAGCACCTGATGTTCGACGTGCGCACCAACACCTATTCCAACATCCTGTGGATGAAGGGCCCCGGCACCATCGGCACGCATCTTCACCGCGGCACGGTGACGATGGTCACGCTGACGGGCAGTGTTCGCTATCTGGAATATGACTGGGTCGGCACGCCGGGCGGGCTGATCCTGGAAGTTCCGGGCGAGGCGCATACGCTGGTGACCGAGCATCCCGAAGGCTGCAAGCTGTTCGGCTGGATGAACGGCCCGATCGATTTCTTCGATGCCGAAGGCGTCTATGCAGACACGGTCGACGTGTGGTGGATGATCACCCACTATGAGACCTACTGCAAGGAAAACGGCATCCCCCTCAATCCCAAGCTGTACCTGTAAGGAGAGACCATCATGGCCACACAGGAAAAATCCAGGCTGGGCGGTATTAAGGCACCCCCATCCGGCGCATTCAAGATCGTTTCCGTGCCGGAACCGCACAGCAACATGCTCGACAAATATTGCGTGTCGGGCACGTATGTCGGCCTGTCGGAGGAGGAGAGCCCGTGGGTTCCCTTTGGCGACAATGCCGCCATCCGCCACCTGGCCTTCGACGTGCGCAACAACGTCTATGCCAATGTGCTGTGGATCAAGTCCAAGGGCGTGATCGGCACGCACAAGCATCGCGGCATGGTGTGGGCCATCGGGCTGGAAGGCACCTTCCGCTATCTGGAATATGACTGGGTCTGCCATCCCGGCGAATTCATCACCGAATTCCCCGGCCATGCGCACACGCTGGTGACCGATGAGGAAGACGGCATGAAGGCCTTCTTCTGGATGCAGGGCGCCAACGAGTTCTATGACGAGAACGGTGAGTTCGTCGAAACGCTCGACGTGTGGTGGTTCATGAACCACTATGAAACCTACTGCAAAGAGAACGGCCTCGAGATCAACAAGCAGCTGTATCTGTAGGGATGACGACCGAAGCCTTCATAGACGCGGTGGGTTGGCAGCACCCGCGCGATGCCTGGTACATGGCCGGGTGGGACAAGGATGTTCCGCCCGGCGAGATTACCGCGATCACCATGCTCGGCCAGCCGCTGGCGCTGGCCCGCGACGAAGCAGGCACGGTGTTCGCGCTGGAAGACCGCTGCCCGCACCGCGCCGCGCCGCTGTCGCTTGGCCGGTGCGAAGGCGGCGGCCTGCGCTGCCTGTATCACGGCATCCGCTTCGCCAGCGATGGACGCGCGGTGGAAGTGCCCGGCCAGGATGTGATCCCGCCCGCCTTGCGCGCCCGCGCCTACCCGGTGGTGGAACGCCACGCCGCGATCTGGGTGTGGATGGGCGATCCGGCGCTGGCTGACGCCGGGCAGATTCCCGAATTTATCGGTTACCGCCATCCCGACTGGGCGATGACGCCCGGACGGCTGGATTACGAAGCGCCCGCAAGGCTGATTCACGACAATTTGCTCGACCTTTCGCACATTGCCTATGTCCACGCGGCGACCTTTGCCGGGGGCAGCGAGGAATCGGCTGATGGCTGGTTGGCGGCGAAGATTTCCAACATCACCCTGCCCAACGGCGTGGCGGTGGAACGCGCCATGGCCGGGATGCCGCCCAACCCGGCCGGTGGCCGTCATGTGGATGAGGCCGACGTGTGGAGCCGCTATGACTTCACCGTGCCGGGCGTGTTCATCCTGCGCACCGAAACCTATCCCCACGGCACGATGGACCGCGCCAGTCAGGGCCGCTGCGAAGGTCTTTCGCAGTTCACCACGTTCACTTGTCAGGCGGTCACCCCGCTGACCGCCGACACCACCTGCTATTTCTTCGCTTTCGGCCCATGGGCGGCAGAAGCCGAAAAGCAGGATTTTTTCGCCGACCTTGGCCTCAGGGCATTCCACGAGGACAAGCGCATGATCGAGGCGCAGTGGCGCACCATGCAGGCAACCGGTACACGTATCATGCCGCTGGCGATGGACCAGGCGGTGCTGAAATATGAAGCGGTAAACAAGCGGCTGCTGGCCGCGCGCAAAGCCGCCATGCAGGAGAAGGAAACAGCGTGAAAACACTCGACCAGTTCGACCTGACCGGACGGTCCGGCATCGTCACCGGCGCAGCTTCGGGCATTGGCCTGGCCTATGCCGAAGTGCTGGCCGAGGCCGGCGCAAAGGTTACGCTGACCGATGTCGATGCGGCGGGCGCAGAGCGGGAGGCGAAGCGGCTGGCGGATCAGGGCTATCAGACGCGCTGGGATGTCTGCGACGTGTCCGATCTGGCGCAGGTGGCGCAGGCGTTTGACAATCACGTGGCAGCATTTGGCGGATGCGATGTCGCCTTTGCCAATGCCGGGCTTGATGTGGGCAATGGCTTCTGGACACCGGAGGGCAACCGCAACCCCGAAGGCCAGATCGACGTCTATGATCCCGAGCGCTGGTACAAGTCCATCGGCATCAACCTCAATGGCTGCTTCCACACCGTGCGCGAAGCAGCGCGGGTGATGAAGGCGAATGAAGCCAACGGCTATCGCCGCGGCGGCTCCATCGTCATCACCAGCTCCAACGCTGCCGAAGTGAATGAGGCCATCGTCGGCGTGCCCTATATGGCTGCCAAGGCGGGGGTGAAGCATTTCATGCGCCATTCGGCCTATGAACTGGCCGCCTATGGCATCCGTGTGAACGCCATCGCGCCCGGCCCGTTCGTCACCAACATCGGCGATGGCTGGGTGAAGAAGAACCCGGCGGCGAAGAAGGCGTGGGACGAGCTGGTGCCGGTTGGCCGCATGGCCGAAACCTACCAGATCAAGCCGCTCGCCCTGCTGCTGGCCAGCGATGCCGGCAGTTACATGACCGGCAGCCACGTGATGATCGATGGCGGCATGCAATTGGGACCGATCAAGCCGCTGAACGACTGACAAGACACATCTCCGGGAGAGACCATGACCACACAGGCACGCGCCGCCATTTGCCAGGGACCGGGCAAGGACTTCACGCTTGAGCATGTGCAGCTGGATGATTTGCGCGGGGACGAAATCCTGGTGCGGATGGTCGCCAGCGGCATCTGCCACACCGATATGGCGGTGCGCGACCGGCAATTGCCCACCCCGCTGCCAGCCGTGCTGGGCCATGAAGGGGCCGGTATTGTCGAGGCGGTGGGCAGCAATGTCACCTCCGTGGCGGCAGGGGACCGTGTGCTGATGAGCTTCAACAGCTGCGGCCATTGCCCCAGCTGCGATGTTTCCGCGCCGACCTATTGCTACAATTTCTTCCCGCATAATTTTGCCGGAGCGCGCGCCGATGGCAGCGCCACCATCACGCAAGGCGGGGAGACGGTGAGCGGCAACTTCTTCGGCCAGTCCAGCTTTGCCAGCCACGCCATCGCGCATCAGCGCAACGTGGTGAAAATTCCCGACAGCGCGAGCGATATCCCGCTCGAACGCCTCGCCCCGATCGGTTGCGGGCTGATGACCGGCGCGGGCGCTGTGCTGCGCAGCATGGACGTGCGCGCGGGCATGCCGATTGCCATTTTCGGCGTCGGCACGGTGGGGCTTGCCGCGGTGATGGCGGCCAAGATTGCCGGCGCAAACCCGATCATCGCGGTCGACATGCATGACAGCCGCCTCGATCTGGCGAAGGAACTGGGCGCCACGCACACGATCAGCGCTCGCGGGGATGCCATGGGGCAGATCGCGCAGCTGGTGCCGCAGGGGCTGGCCTATGCGTTTGACACCACGGGTGTGAAAAAGGTCATCGAAGGCGTGTTCCCGCTGATCGCGCCCAAGGGCATTCTCGGCCTTGTCGGTGCCTCTGCCCCCACGGACGATCTGGTGCTCAACGAAAGCTCGCTGATGGGCGGCGGCAAGCGGGTGATCGGCATTCTGGGCGGGGACAGCGATGTCGGAGCCTTCCTGTGCGAGCTGATCGCCTATCACGCGCGCGGCGAGTTCCCGTTCGACCGGCTGATCCGCTATTTCCCGTTCGAAAAGATCAATGAAGCGATCGAAGCCAGCGAGAGCGGCGAAGTGGTCAAGCCTGTCCTGCGCATATCGGCAGAGTGAAGGCGATGATCCGCAAACTCCTCGCCCTGATCGCGCTCACTCTGGCAACGTCGCTGGCAACGCCGCTGGCCGCACAGGATGAACCCCCGCTGCGGGTGGAAGTGCTGCGCACCAGCGCCGGATCGCTGCATGTCAATTCCGCCCTGATCATGGGCGCGCATGATGCGGTGCTGGTCGATCCGCCCTTTACGCTGGCCGATGCTCACCGGGTGGCGGCAATGGTGCTGGATAGCGGCAAGACGCTGACGCATATTTTCGTCACGCACGATCACCCCGATCATTTCTTCGCGATGGAAGTGCTGGAACAGGCCTTTCCCGATGCGGAGATTGTCGCCCATCCCACGGTGGTGGCCGATATCTGGCGATCCCTGCCGTTCAAGGTCATCCGCTGGAGCCCCGGCCTGGCCGAAAATGGCCCCTCCTACCCCAGCGCCCCGCATGCACTGACCAGCGATGTCATCATGCTGGAAGGGCATGAACTGCGCGTGCTGGGGCCAATGCAAGGCGATCATGTCCACTCCACCGCGCTGTGGGTGCCGGAAATCCGCGCGCTGCTGCCGGGCGACCTGGTGTTCAACGAAGTGCATCTGTGGCTGGGCGAACACGATCCCGCAGCCGTGGCCGAATGGGGCGCTTCGGTGGACCGCCTGATCGCGCTGGACCCTGCCATCGTGGTGGCCGGCCATGCCCGCCCCGGCCTGCCCGATGATGCCAGCGGCCTGGCGTTCACCGCACGCTATCTGGACCAGTGGCCGCAGCTGGTCGCCCGCGCCGCCGATGCCGCCGATCTGCAGCAACTGGTGCGCGCTGAATTTCCCACCACGATAGACGTGCTGGACAATTTCATCCTCGTCAATTCCACCCAGGTGGCAATGGGCGAGCAGCCGATCTGGACCGAATAGGAATATGCCCGCATGAAAGCCGTTACCTTCCAGGGCCTGCACAAGAAGCTCGCCTATGAGGACATTCCCGACCCCACGCCCGGCGAGGGCGAGCTGGTGGTGAAAGTGGGCCGCTGCGGCATTTGCGGCAGCGACCTGCACATGACCGAGGATGCGGCCTACGGCTGCAAGCACGGCGATGTGCTGGGCCATGAATTCGCCGGAGAAGTGATGGCGCTGGGCAAGGGCACCACGCAGTTCAGGCCCGGCGATCTGGTCTCCGTCATCCCGCTGAAGAGCTGCGGGCACTGCGAGCATTGCCGCAAGGGCGCGGTGCAGTGGTGCGCCGAGTTCGGCCTGCAGGGCGGCGGCTATTCCGAATATGCCGTGACCCGCCCCAACCAGTGCATCCCCCTGCCCACCGATCTGACGCTGGCCGATGGCGCGATTATAGAGCCGATGGCGGTGGCGCTGCACGGCGTGAACCTTGCGGCCATGAAGACCGGCGACAAGGTGCTGGTGCTGGGCGCAGGCCCCATCGGGCTGGCGGTCGCCTTCTGGGCCAAGCGTTTTGGCGCAGGCAAGGTGGCGGTGCAGGACATCGCCGATTTTCAGGAGATGCGCGCGCTGGAGATGGGCGCGGACGTGTTCGTGGTCGATCCGCAGGACCCGGTCGGCAGCGCCGAACAGGGGCTGGGCGGCAAGGCGGACATCGTGTTCGAATGCGTGGGCATTCCCGGTCTGATCGATCAGGCAGTCAGCCAGGTGCGCGGCGATGGCACCATCGTGCTGCTGGGCCTGTGCACAAAGCCCGATACGCTCAACACCTTCGCCATGCTGTCAAAGCAGGTGCGGCTGGTGACCAGCGCGTTCTTCACCCGACAGGAATATGTCGCATCGCTGGCCGCGCTGGAAGCGGGCGCAATCGAGCCCCGCCGGCTGATCACCGACACGATCTCCCTGGCGAACACCCCCGATGTGTTCGAAAGCCTCAAGCATCGCACCACCCAGTGCAAGGTGATGATCGCGCCCTGACCTCGGGGCTGCGCATCCATTCATGGCCAAGAACGCCAAACTGATCACCGGCTCGATCGCCGGCCATCTGGTCAACCAGACAGCGCCGCTGATCGTGGGCGTGGCGGCGATCATGTCCATCGGCATTATCGATGCCTATTTCGTCGGCCGCCTTGGCGCCACGGAGCTGGCGGCGATGAGCTTTATCTTCCCGGTCAGCACGGCGCTTTCCTGCCTTGGCGTGGGGGTGATGGCGGGCACCAGCTCTGTTGTCAGCCGCGCGCTGGGGGCAGGCAAGGATGACCGCGCCAGCCAGTGCGCCAGCCTGGGCATAGCCCTTGGCCTGCTGACCGGAATTGCCGTGGCCGTGCTGCTGGCGCTGTTTCACGATCAACTGTTCGGCCTGATGCGGGCAGAGGGCGAGATGCTGCGGCTGATCGGCCTGTACATGCTGCCGTTCGCGCTGGGCTTTCCGCTGCTGCTGACAGTGTCGGGCATCAATGGAGTGCTGCGCGCGCAGGGTGCCGCGCGGCGCAGCACCGTGGTCTCGCTCAGCTTTGCCATCGCCAACTGGGTGCTCGATCCGATCCTGATCGATGGCGCGTTCGGCTTTGCGGGCTTCGGCATTGCCGGGGCCGCCTATGCCACCATCGGCGGCTGGGTGCTGGGGGTGATCGTCGGCTTTGTGATGCTGCAAAAGGGCCAGATACCCTTTGCCCTGTCATCATTGCTGCATGCCGACTGGGTCCACGGCATCCGCGATGTGCTGCGCGTGGCGGTGCCCGCCGCGCTGACCAATTCGATCAACCCTGTGGGCCTTGCCGTGATGACCACTTTCCTGGCCCATGAGGGAGAGGCGGCGGTCGGCGGCTTTGGCGTGGGCGGACGATTGCAGATGTTTGCCGTGGTTCCGCTGCTCGGCCTGTCCGGCTCCATCGGCGCGATCGTGGGGCAGAACTGGGGCGCGAAGCGATATGACCGCGCGCGCTTGGCCATGTTGCAGGCGGGCGGTTTCTGCCTGTTGTACGGATTGCTGGCGGGCGGCCTGCTGTATTTCGGGCGCGGCTGGTTTGCCGGCATCTTCAGCGAGGATGCAGCCACGGTGGATGCCGCCATGCGCTATCTGGAAATCGCCGTGTGGGGATACTGGGCCTATGGCCTATTCATCATGGGCAATGGCGCGTTCAATGCCATCGATCAGGCCTCCACCGCGCTGATGCTGTCACTCGCCCGCGTGGCGCTGGTGATGGTGCCGTTCGCGCTGATACTGCAAGGCGCCTGGGGCGCGGACGCGGTCTATGGCGGCGAATTGCTCGCCAATCTGGCGGGCGGCGCAGTATCGATGGCGATTGCCTGGTGGATATTCTCGCACCGGCGCATGGACCGGGCAGAGCCGCAGGCCGCCTGATCGGCAGGAAATTCTCAGTCGGCAGGCGGCAGCGGCACTTTGCGCAAGCCTTGCGCCAGAGTGTCGAAATCCTCGCCGCCGGTATGGCCTTCCACCTGCGCGGACAACGCACGATAGGCCGCCAGCATCTGCGTGCCGGCATCGGTCAGCCGGGCACCGGCACTTCCGCCGCCACCGGGCTGCGTTTCCACCAGCTTTTCAGCGAAACAGCGGTTCATCACATCCACCAGCTGCCAAGCCCGGCGATAGCTCATCCCCAGCGCGCGCGCGGCCGCGGAGATGGAGCCGGTATCCCGGATCGCATCGAGCAGGTCTGCCTTGCCCGGACCGATGGCGATTTGGTCCGCGCACAGCAACTGGATCTTCAGCTTGAGGCGGTCCATCGCTGGCGCCCCGGCAATCAGCTGAGCGGACGGCTGGAACCGAAGAACAACGCCTGACTGATCGCCGCACGCACCGTGTCTTCCTGGAAAGGCTTGGTGATCAGATAGGTCGGCTCTGGCCGGTTACCCGTCAGCAGCCGCTCGGGATAGGCGGTGATGAAGATCACCGGCATGCTGCCCGTGGCCAGGATATCGTCCACCGCATCAAGCCCGGAGGAGCCATCTGCCAGCTGGATATCGGCCAGCACCAAGCCCGGCATTTCTCCGGCGACCACTTCCTGCGCCTGCGTCCGCGTGGCGGCGGTGCCGCAAATGTCATGGCCAAGCGATCGCACGAGGTCTTCCAGCTGCATGGAGATCAGCGGCTCATCCTCGATGATCAGCACGTTGGTGGTGCTCTCGCGGTCGATTTCCTCCACCGCCTCACGCACCAGCGATTCCACGTCGGCCTCGTCGATCTCCATGATCTGGGCTGCTTCGGCCGGGGTGAAATCCTCCACCGTGGTCAGCAACAGCGCCTGCCGGTTGAGCGGGGTGATCTTCTTGAGCTGATCCTGCGCTGCCACTTCATGCAGGCTGGCCCCGCCATTGCCCTCTCCATCGTCGAGATAGGCGCTGGACCATAATTTGTTGAATGCGCGGTACAGCGGCACACGTCCGCCGCGCAGGCTGTCTGCCACGTCCTGATCGGCCAGCGCGGCCTCCAGCGTGGCCTTTACAAAGGCATCGCCGGTTGTCTGCGAGCCGGTAAGCGCGCGGGCATAGCGGCGGAGAAACGGAAGATGAGCGGCAACTTCAGCACCAATGGACATAGGACCCTTCCCGATGATTGCTTGGGGCTTGAACGCGCCGGATCAAAGCTGGTTCCGGCGGCGGAAAATTTGGCGTTATATGCAGCCAGACATGCTCTGGTCCGCAATGGCAACCCCCTGATTGCAAAGCGCTTTTGAAAAGGCGCGAAAATTATTTTGCGGCCGCCGGAACCGCGCAATGATTGGCGCATTTTATCCTATGTCACCGCCGAGACCCCCCCTCCCGTCCAAACGGCTGGTGACATGATCCCGAAGGGCCTCCGCTCCATTGAGCGGAGGCCTTTTAACTTTGGGGCCGGGTTAATTTGCCACTGCGGGAAAATGTGGAGTGGAAGAGTGGTTGTGGCTCAGCGCAGCTCGGATCAGCGCAGCGCGCTGCGCAGGCGGGCGATAAGGCCGGTCTTGTTGCCGCTCATCAGGACTTCAACCAGCTGCGCGGGATCGTAAGGCTTTTCGAACACCGCGCCCATCTCCTTGACCGAGGCGGGAATATCTTCCGGCGATCCGGTGGAAAAGGCGATGCGCGGGCGTTTTGGGCCAAGCAGGCTGACCAGTTCGGCCAGCGCCCAGCCATCATCGCGATCGGTCAGGTGGACGTCGAGGATAATGGCATCGGGGCGCGCTTTCTCCAGTTCGGCCACGGTGGCCGCCATGCTGGAACAGATGATAACCTCACCCGCGCCGCCATCGATCAGCGCCGCTTCCAGTGAAAGCGCCAGTACCGGATCATCCTCCACCAGCAGAACGCGCTGCATCGGATTCTTCTTCGGCTTTGCAGGCTTGTTCTTTGCCATAGTGTCCCCAGCAGATGGCCCACGCCATCCGGACAGCTAACGTGGTCAGTGGCTTGGTGGTTCCCGGCGCTGCACAAAAAGCACTCTTATGGGCGCAACTGTTGCAATACTGCCAACAATTGCTGCCCGTCAGAGCGGCTTGCCATAGATCCGGTACTCCCGGTTCATCTTGGCCTGGATGGCTTCGGCAATGGCCACCATCCCCTGATTATCTTCCAGCACCCAGCCCACTTCGGCGCGTTTCACGCCGTGTTCGGCAACCGCATAGCGGCGGATATATTCGATCATCATGAAGGCCAGCTGGCTGGCCAGGCGGCTGTTCTGGTATTTGCGCACCACGCCCATCAACGGCACGCGGAAGTTCGCGCCCCTGGGTTTGCGCAGCCACCACAGCAGTCGCGCCCAGTTGAACGGGAACAGCCTGCCGCGCATGGTAATCAGCTTCTCATTCATGTCCGGCAGAGACATCATGAAGGCGACCGGTTCCCCATCGACCTCCGCAATCATGTTTGCGCCTTCAATGATGATCGGCTTCAGCTTCTTGGCGGCATAGGCCTTCTCGGCCTCGGTAAAGGGCACGAAGCCCCAGTTGTTCGACCATGCCTCGTTCAGGATATCGATGAAGATGGCCGCGTCGCGATCGAAATGCTTCAGGTCGACCGTGCGCACGGTGATGTTTTCATTGCGCTCACCCGATTTCACGATGCGGTTGACGATCGGCGGGAAACCTTCGTGAACCTCCAGGTCATAGGTGTAGAGCTTCTTCGCCACTTCATAACCGGCGCTTTCCACCCATGCCTGATAGGCGGCATTGTCATGGCCCATCATGAACATTGGCGGATGGTCATGGCCGTGGGTCAGCAGCCCCGGCTCCTCCCACACGGACAGGCTGATCGGGGCCAGCACGCGGGTCATTCCCTCCGCGCGCAGCCAGTCTTCCGCGGCGGCGATCAGCGCGTGGGCGACTGCCTCATCCTCGGCCTCCAGCAGGCCCCAGTTACCGGTGCCCGGACCCATGCCCTGCTTCTCCGGCTGGGTCAGCGCCAGCTCGTCTATATGTGCGGAAATGCGGCCCACATCGCGGCCATCGCGCCGGGCGAGGAACAATTGCATCCGCGCATGTTCGTGAAACGGGTTCTTGCCCGGCGTCAGCAGTTCCACCATGTCGGCCCGCAGCGGCGGCACCCAGTTGGGATCATCGGCATTGAGGCGATAGGCCAGTTCTATGAAGGCCTTCAGCCCACCCTTGCCGGATACCGGTACAATATCTATTTTACTGCCAGACACGATCCATTGCCCTTGTTCATTCTGCCTTCGCTCTGCTTATGCTTTGCCGGCGATGTCAAGCGGCCCCGCGCCGTGCCGAAGATTGATCTTTGGCAATGGCAAGCCGCACAAGGCAAGATAAGAACTGGCGAAGACTGGATATGACCGCGACCCAATCTCTCGGCCCCGCAGGTGCCATGGCAACCGATGGCAGCACGCGCGTGCGCAAGTCGCAGATCGCTGACGACAAGGCGATGCTGCGCGCCGCGGCGGAGCTGACGCGCGATATCAACGTGGCGCGGCCCGCGATCTACTGGCCGGACATGATCCTTTCGGCGCTGGTGGGCTATGGCGCGCTGGCGGGCGCGATCCTGGCCACGGACACGTGGGTGGCGGTGGCATTTGGCCTGTTGTCCTTCATGGCGCTGTACCGCGCGCTGCTGTTCATTCACGAAATCACCCATCTGCATCGCAACGCCTTGCCCGGCTTTCGCACCGCGTGGAACATGCTGGTGGGCATCCCCATGCTCACCCCCAGCCTGATGTATGAGCAGGTGCACACGCTGCACCATTCGCGCATGCGCTATGGCACGCCGGAGGACCCGGAATATCTGCCGCTGGCGCTGATGAAGCCGTGGTCGCTGCCGCTGTTCATCCTGGTGGCGCTACTGGCCCCTGTGGGCCTGCTGATCCGCTGGGGCGTGCTGGCGCCGCTGGGGCTGATCTTCCCGGCCGTGCGCAAATTCACGTGGGAGCGGGCATCCTCGCTCTCCATCAATCCCGATTTCCGTCGCCGCCCACCCGAAAATGACGAGCAGCGCCGCTGGTTCGCGTGGCAGCAGATCGGCGCCAGCATCTGGGCGCTGTTCCTGATCTCCACACCGTTCTGGCTGGGGTGGAAGCCGCTGCTGGTGGCGATGGCCATCGCATCGGCGGTCGCCACCTTCAACCAGCTGCGCACGCTGGTCGCCCATCTGTGGGAGAATGACGGGGAGGCGATGACGGTGACCGCGCAATATCTGGATTCGGTCAACGTTCCGACCTTCATTGCCGGCCTGTGGGCGCCTGTAGGCCTGCGCTATCACGCGCTGCATCACCTGCTGCCAAGCCTGCCCTATCACTCGCTGCACACAGCCCATCACCGCATTGCCGCGCATCTGGGGGTGGAATCGACCTATCAGGGCGCGGTGCACAAGGGCATGTGGCCGCTGGTCTGGCGGATCGGCCGCAGCACCATGGGGCGGCGCGGCTAAGGCCCGCGCAGACGACACAAAGCAACCAGCAGCCAGAACGAAAAAGGCCCCCGCCATCGGGCGAGGGCCTTCCTGCCTGGTGGCTAAACCTGTCGCTTCAGTTGCGTTCAACGGAGAATGAGGGGTTGCCGTCAATATCTGCGCTAATGGTGGTGCCGCCATCATTCATGGTGGCGCTGATACCCTTTTCGCTAATCGAAAGACTGTCACCAGCCGAGCTGTTGTCGGCATCGGCAGGCGCAGCAGATGGCGCAGGCACATAGGCCGGCTCGGGGGTATTGGCTTCGACAACGGTGGTATCGCCTTCTTCCACCGTGTCGCCGCATGCCGCCAGGCCCAGAATGGCCAGGGCGGAAAGGGCTGTCAGACTACGCTTGATCATACCAATACTCCTTGGTGGTTACTGGCAGAGAGACTCCTGGGCGATGCAGCTGTTCCCAAAAAGGGCAAAAACAAGGCAAGATAGATCAGGCACGACCGTCGGCGGGCAATCCTATTCCTCGGTCCGCACCAGCACCGTCTCTCCCAGGAGGAAGAAGAGTATGAAGGGCGCCCATGCGGCCAGCAGCGGCGGATATCCGCCGAAACTGCCCAGCGCCAGCGCGGCATTCTCGACCACGAAATAGGCAAAGCCCAGCGCCATTCCGATCACCGCGCGGGCGAACAGATGGCCCGAACGCGCCAGGCCAAAACCCGCCACTGCGCCCAGCAAGGGCATCAGCATGGCGGACAGCGGGCCGGATATCTTGTGCCACCATTTGCCTTCCAGCTCCGCCGTGCGGCGTCCGGCGGCCTTCAGCGCATCGATAGACCGTGACAGCTGCGCCAGCGTTTCCGCATCGGGATCGACCTTGCGCAGCTCCACCTGACTGATGGTGGTGCCGGGCGCGACAACCAGCGGCTCCGTCGCGGCGGTGCTCTGCGCGGTGACCACATCGAACACCTGCGCATCGTCCAGCAGCCAGCCGGGATTGGCAAAAGTGGCGCGGCTGCCGGTGATCTGGCGGGTGATCATGCCTGCATCGTCGCGTTCATAGAAAGTCACACCGGTCAGCACGGCATCATCGCCAAGCCCGCTCAGCTCGCGCGCCATCAGCACATCATTGCCATCGTTGAAATAGACGTTGAGCCTCGTGTCGGGATCGACCGGGACCACGCCATATTCCACGTTCTCCCACGCCTTCAGCGTGGCGGTGGCGCGGGTGACGACGCGTTCGTTGAAGCTGAAACTGGCGAGCGCCACGAACGCCGCCGTCAGCAGCAGCGGAGCCAGGATCTGGTGCGCGGAGAGGCCTGCCGCCTTCATCGCCACCACTTCGCTGTTCTGGTTGAGACCTGCCAGCGTGAGGATGGTGGCCAGCAGCACCGAATAGGGAAGGAAGCGCTGGATCAGCTGCGGAACACGCAGGCTGACATAGGTGAACAGCTCGCTCTCCCCATTGCCCTCAAAGGCGAGGATATCGGCCGTGCGGCTGAGCAGGTCGAGCATCATCAGCACCAGCACCAGCATCGCCAGCACGGCAACGATGCGCACGGCGAACATCTTGGCCAGATAAATGGTCAGGCGGCGCGAGGGGAAGAAATCAAGCAGCAATGATTGTCTCTTCCTCTGGCTCTGCGGACCGTTCTCCGCGATGGCGGCGGCGCAGCAGGGCCTTTATCTGCCGTGCCAGCTTGGCATAGATATTCTCCAGCCCGCCAATCGGCTGTCCGCCGGGCACAAAGGCGACCTGATAATACATCCACCCGATCAGCGCGAACAGCAGGGCAAACGGCCCCCACAGCGCCAGGAACGGATCGATCCGGCCCAGCTCCGCCACGCTTTCCCCATACTGGTTGACCTTGTGATAGGCGACCACGATCACGATCGAGAGGAAGATGCCCAGAGACGAGGTGGAGCGCTTGGGCGGAATGGCCAGCGCCACCGCCATCAGCGGCAACATGATCATCATCACCACTTCCACCATGCGATAGTTGAAATTGGCGCGGCTGCCCTGCCGGTCCTGCACGCTGGCTTCACGGCTCCAGCCGATCTCCAGCAGCTCGGGCAGGACATATTCGCGCTCCGCATCGCCGCGCGCGCGGAATCTTTCCAGCGCGGGCAGGTCTATCGGCAGGTCATGCTGGCTGAAGCTGAGCACGCGTGAGCGGCCACTGGGCACGGTATGGATGATGGTGCCGTCGATCAGCCGCAGGATGATGGTGTTGCGATCCTCCCGATTGGCGAGGAAGCGCCCCTCGCGCGCGGAGATGGACAGCACCTGCCCCTTGTCATTGGCGACGCGGGCGAAAATGCCCATCAGGTCGCGCCCCTCATCCTGGCTGGCTTCGATGCGCAGCGCCATGCGATCCTCGATAGTGTTGAATTCGCCCACCTTGATCGATGCGCCCAGCGCGCCCGATCGCAGCTCGAACTCCATTTCCTCATAGGCATAGCGCGCCAGCGGCTGGAGATAGCCGACGATGGCGAAATTGAGCGCCATCAGCGCAAAGGTCATCAGGTAGGGCACGCGCAGCAGGCGGGTGTAGGACATGCCCACCGCGCGCATCACGTCCAGCTCGCTGGAAATGGCCAGCTTGCGAAAGGCGAACAGGATACCCAGCATCAGCCCCAGCGGAATCGCCAGACCGGCATATTCGGGAATGAGGTTGACCAGCATCCGGAAGACCACGTTCACCGGCCCGCCTTCTGTCGATACGAACTCAAACAGGCGGAGCATTTTTTCCAGCAGCAGCAGGCTGGCGGCAAGCACGAAGATGCCGATCATCGGCACCAGCACAAGCCGGAAAATGTAGCGATCAATTGCGGTGATGAAGTGCGACAAGGAATGGACCCAGCGGTTCAGTGCGGATTGCTACCCAAGGCCTTAGCGAAGAATGTGGGCGCGGTCATGCCCTGATATACCGGTGGAGAAATGCGCGCAAATCTGCGCACGAGCCGAAACGGTCAGGCCTTTTCCAGCGTGCACTGCAACGGGTGCTGGTTCTCGCGGGCGAAATCCATCACCTGATTGACCTTGGTCTCGGCCACTTCATAGGGGAAGATGCCACACACGCCCACGCCGCGCTGGTGGACATGCAGCATCACCCGCGTCGCCTGTTCCAGATCCATGCGGAAGAAGCGCTTGAGCACCATCACCACGAATTCCATCGGGGTGTAGTCATCGTTGAGCATCAGCACCTTGTACTGGCTGGGCTTCTTGGATTTGGTGCGGGTCCGGGTGGCAACGCCAAGCTGGCCGTCGCCGGGACCCTTGTCGCCGTCCCCTGCTCCGCCGCCATCATCGCCGCCATCACCCCCGTCATGACTCCTGTTTCCGGCGCGCTGGCCAACGGCAAGCGTCAGCGGACACGCACCCATGCACGCATCAGTGTGGTTCGGTTCAAGGGGTTCGAAATCGCGGATCATGGAAGAGCCAAATATCGTATCGAAGTGTTCAGGTGCAAGATGCCCGGTGAAATTCATCACCAAGTGGCTTGTCCGGCGGGGGCTGGAGTCCGGGCCAACAGATGCAAATGGGCCGGGCAGTCTGACTGCCCGGCCCATTCAGAACGCCGGCGGGAGAGGAGAGACCGGCGGTAGATCGTGTCGCTTATGCGACCTTGGAAAGCTTCTCGACAGCGATGGTCACGCGGCCGGAAATCGGCGCCATGACATCATTCGCCAGCTTCATGGCGGCTTCGCTGCTCTTCGAGGAAGTGGCGACCATGGCATCGAAATTGCGACGCAGGATCTTGCCCTGAAGCTGGAACAGCTCGGTCGGGCTCTTCACGGCAGCCATTTCCTTCATGTCGGCGGTGATGGTTTCATAGGCAGACTTCGCTTCATCAGCATAGGTCTTGCCCAGATCCTGAATGGCGCCGGCCATGATCTTGCTGCTCTCGACGATCGCTTCGACATTGCCCTTGGCAACTTCGGTCATTTCCGAAACCATGCCGGTACCCTTGTCGTAAGCTTCCTGAGCCTTGGTCTGCATTTCAGAGACGGCTTCAGTCATCGACTTGCTCATCATCTCGGTTACGTCGGCGGTCTTGGTAGCCATTATCTTTTCCTTCAATTCGGTGACACTGGGTGTCTTGTGGGGGGTGGTAACTGGTGTGGTCGCGGGCTTGGCTGCGGTCTTGACCGGAACCTTTCTTGCGGCCGGAGGAGATTTCTTTTTTGCTGCCGGTTTGGCCGGCTTGGCCGCTGGCCTGGTCTTGGCAGCCGGAGCTGCCTTCCTCGTCACAGCCACCTTCTTGACCGGTGCGGCCTTGGCAGGTGCCTTCTTCGCTGCGGGGACCGCGGCGACAGGAGCAACCGCCGGCTTTACAGCTGCCGGTTCAACAGCAGCAGGCGCGGGCGTTGCCACTTTGTCTGCCTTCACCGCAGCAGATGACACTGCATTGGTTTTGGCATTTTCAGCTTCACTGGCTTTGGACTCTTTCGGGTCGGCCATGTTTCCTCGCTTGTTGCATTGGTGTCCGGACAGCTAATTGCTGCAATGCACAAATAGCAATCGCAGGTGCGAAGTCAAGGAAAAATGTTGCAGTGCACCATAAGTGAGGATGCGCGTCCCTTGCGGGCGGTTTCGTGCCCTCAGCGCATCGCCACATAACGGCCCGGAGCATCCTCCAGTGCCGGATTGTTCTTGCCGCCCGGCTTGCGCCTGCCGGTGGCTTTGACGCGGTCCGATCCCAGCGATTCAATCCAGCCGATCCAGTCCGTCCACCAGCTGCCGGGGTGTTCCTTCGCCCGGGCCTCGAAATCCTCGAGCGACGAACTGTCCGCTGCACCGGTCCAGTACTGGTACTTGTGGGCGGACGGCGGATTGATCACCCCGGCGATATGGCCGCTGCCCGCCAGCACGAAGCGCACTGGCCCTGACAGCTGGCCGATCATGCGGAACACGCTTTCGGGCGGAGCGATGTGATCCTCCCGCCCGGCCTGCACATAGGCGGGCGTGGTGATCCGGCTCAGGTCTATCGGCGTGCCATCGGCGGACATCTCGTCCGGCTTCACCAGCCGATTGTCGCGGTAGAGATCGCGCAGATAGGATTCGTGCCATTTGGCCGGCAGGTTGGTGACATCGCCGTTCCAGTACAGCAGGTCGAAAGCCGGGTAGTTCTCACCCAGCAGATAGTGGTTGACCACATAGTTCCAGATCAGGTCCGTCCCGCGCAGCATGTTGAACGTGGCCGCCATATAGCGCCCGTCCAGAAACCCGCCCTGGCTCGCCTGCCGGATCATTTCCAGCTTGGTATCGTCGATGAACATTTTCAGCTCACCCGCGCGTTCGAAATCGACCTGCGCGGTCAGGAAGGTGGCGCTGGCCACCCTGTCCGCCTGCTCACGCCGCGCAAGGACCGCCAGCGTCGCGGCCAGCGTGGTGCCCGCCACGCAATAGCCGATGGTGTGCACGCTTGGCACTTTCAGCCGCTCGCGCACGACGTCAATCGCTTCCACCTGCGCGCGGATGTAATCGTCCCATGTCACATCGGCCATGCTCTCGTCAGCGGATCGCCAGCTGACCATGATCACGCTCAGCCCCTGATCCACCGCCCATTTGACGAAGCTCTTCTTCGGGTTGAGATCGAGGATGTAGAAGCGGTTGATCCACGGCGGGAAGATTACCAGCGGGGTTTCCAGCACCGTCTCGGTGGTGGGCGTGTACTGGATCAGCTGGAAAAGCCGCGTTTCATAGATCACCTTGCCCGGCGTGCAGGCGATGTTCTCGCCCAATTTGAACTGGCTGGTATCGGTGTGGGTCAGCTGGCCCTTTTCGATATCGGCGGTCAACCGCTCCATGCCCTTCACCAGATTCTCGCCATGGGTTTCGATCGTGCGTTGCAGCACCACCGGATTCATCATCGGGAAATTGGACGGGCTCATCGCGTCGAGGATATTCCTGGTGGCGAAGCGCAACTGCTCGCGCTCCTCCGGCTCCAGCCCGTCGACCTCGTCCACCGCCTCTGCCACGCGCTCTGCCAGCAGCAGATAGGTCTGGTGGATCAGCGCGAACACCGGCTGCTGGCGCCATGCCGGATCGGCAAAGCGCCGGTCCTTGCGCGGGAAATGCGGATCATCGGTGGCGCTGGCGGCGGCATCTTCCTGCTCGCCCTCCGGCCCGTAATGGGTGAGGATCTTCTCCCACAATTGCACGCCCTCTTCCCACAGCTCGGCCTGCTCTTCGGGATCGAGGAACGGCATCTGGTCATACCAGGCCTGCATCATCGCCATCCACTGCGCCGGATCGGCCATGAACGGCGCGGGCATCACCCCGCCCTTGCCATCGCTCTTGCTGTTCATGTCGAACCAGCTTTGCTGGAAGGCCATGATCGATGCGCCCAGCTCATCCACATCGTGCTGGTCGGGCATGTGGCGGGCCACTTCGGGCGCGAAGGTCTGCATGACCTGCCGTGCCGCCTCGCCCTGCATGCGCAGCATTTCGGTGAATATGTCTGCCGCTTTATCGGCTTCGCCCGTTTTCTTGCTCATTTAATCATCATAGAAGGAAATATGTGATTTGGGAGACAATACCGCCCGATGTATCGACCTGCGTTGCGCGACGCGGTCGATTCGGCCACACTCGCGCAGCACCATCAACCTGATGAAACGGAAATCATGGATACCGAATTCTACCGCATCAAGCGCCTGCCGCCATATGTCATCGCCGAAGTCAACGCGATGCGAGCGGCCGCGCGAGCGGAAGGGCGCGATATCATCGACCTTGGCATGGGCAATCCCGATCTGCCCCCGCCTGCCCATGTGATCGACAAATTGTGCGAAGTTGCGCGCGATCCCTCGTCGCACGGCTATTCGCAATCCAAGGGCATTCCCGGCCTGCGCAAGGCTCAGGCCAATTACTACCAGACCCGCTTCGGGGTGGAAGTCGATCCTGAAAAGGAAGTGGTCGTCACGCTGGGGTCCAAGGAAGGTCTGGCCAGCCTGGCCACGGCGATCACCGCGCCGGGCGATACCATTCTTGCGCCCAATCCGTCCTATCCGATCCACACTTTCGGCTTCATCATTGCCGGGGCATCGATCCGCTCTGTCCCCACAACGCCCGACGACCGCTATTGGGCGGAGCTGGAAAAGGCGATGAACTTCACCGTCCCGCGCCCCACGGTGCTGGTGGTCAATTTCCCCTCCAACCCCACCGCCGAAGTGGTCGATCTGGCGTTTTATGAGCAGCTGGTGGACTGGGCCAAGTTCCACAAGGTGTGGCTGCTGTCCGACCTCGCCTATTCGGAGCTGTATTTCAACGGCAAGCCCACTCCCTCGATCCTGCAGGCCAAGGGTGCAAAGGATGTGGCGGTGGAATTCACCAGCCTGTCCAAAACCTATTCCATGGCTGGCTGGCGGATCGGATTTGCCGTGGGCAATCCGACGCTGATCTCCGCCCTCACGCGGGTGAAGTCCTATATCGATTACGGCGCCTTCACCCCGATTCAGGCGGCCGCCTGCGCCGCGCTGAACGGGCCGCAGGACATCGTCGAAAAGAACCGCCTGCTGTATCACAAGCGACGCGACGTGATGGTCGAGGCGTTTGGCCGCGCCGGCTGGGAAATTCCCCCGCCCCCCGCCAGCATGTTCGCCTGGGCGCCCTTGCCGCCGCAACTGAAGGAAATGGGCAGCCTGGAATTTTCCAAGCAGTTGCTGATCCACGCCGAAGTCGCCGTGGCGCCGGGCGTGGGCTATGGCGAGGATGGCGAAGGGTTCGTGCGCATCGCCATGGTCGAAAACGAACAGAGGCTGCGGCAGGCAGCGCGCAATATCAAACGCTACCTGCAAAGCATGGGGGTAAACTCTTCCGCCGCCTGAGGTGCCGAAAAGCAAATCATGTAGGCCCATGGGCAGTCCGAGCAATCGTGCATAATACTGAATTGCATGTTTGTCCGTTTGGCTGTGCCATGCACAGCTGAAATGGGGCAGGAGTGGAGTTGTGGCATACTTCGGCTGGGTAGCCGATACATCTGAACCGCCCGAAAAGTGGGACCTGCGGCTGGGGGGCTGGCAATTGTGCAGGGGTCGTGATGGCTGTCGGGCCGACTGCAAGCATGTCCTGATCTGCGATGTGCGGAGCCTTACCCCGGCGCAGCGCTGTGGCCTGGCCGAGGCTGACCGTCCGGCGTGGCGGCTGATCCTGGTGGGCGTGGCCGATGCCGCCGAACGCGCCAGTCTGCTGTCCATGGGGTGCGCGGAAGTCCTGCCCGATTGCGCCAGCATGCGCGAACTTTCCGCCAGATCGCAGCGCGTGGCGGAAATGTTCGGCCTGTTGCCGCGCTGGCGCACGCTGGGGCCGATCACGCTGGACCTGTTTCACCGCGATGCACGGCGCGGAGCGCGCTGGCTCAGCCTGCATCCGCGCGAATTCGGCGTATTGTGGCGTCTGGCCGATAATCCCGGCGAACGGGTCACGCGCGGGCAATTGCTGAAAGACGTGTGGCGCATCAGCCACGAGCCGGAAACCAACAGCGTGGAAGTGCATGTATCGCGCCTGCGGGCCAAGCTGGCGGCAGCGGATTGCGAAACGCTGATCCAGACCGCGCCCGAAGGTGGCTACCGGATCGTCAACCACACGCCGTTCATGTTCGCGCAAACGCCGACGCAGGCCGATGCCCTGGACAATTATCTGCGCGATCTGGATTGGCATGAAGGCGAAAAGGTCAAGGCATCCCAATTCTGAACTTTTTCAGCCAATACAATTTTTGACCAATTGCCACCTAGCGGACTTGCCCGCCTGCCTCTATCGTCATCGCCATAAAAGGGGATCTGGGGAGAGGATCGATCATGGCCAGTACGCAGGCCACTACACCGGCCAATACGCTGGACGTCGCGAAATTCCTGGAAGATCGCGGGATGACGCGCTTCCATATCTATCTGCTTGTCATTTCCAGCTGCGTCACATTCTTCGACGGGCTGGACTTCTCGCTGATCTCCTTCACCCTGCCCTATCTGCGCGAGGAAATGGCGCTGACCGATACTATGACCGGCCTGGTCAGTTCGGCAGCGTTCCTGGGGCAGATGATCGGATCGCTGGTCGGCTCCTATATCGCCGATATCGTCGGGCGGCGCCCGGTCATCATCTGGTGCACGTTGCTCAGCGCGGTGCTGACTTTCATCACCGGCTTTGCCGACGGGCCGTGGATGCTGATCGTGCTGCGTCTGCTGGGCGGGCTGGCGATTGGCGGCCTGCTGGCTCCGGCATGGTCGATCAATATCGAAAGCATGCCCGCGGGCAAGAAGGCGCGCGCTGTCACCATCATCATGCTGGGCTTCAGCTTTGGCGGTGCGGCGGCAGGTCAGGTGACCAATTTCCTCGCCCCGGTCTATGGCTGGGAAGGCGTGTTCTTTGCCTGCGGTGCCGCCACCGGCGTGCTGGCGCTGATCCTGCTGTTCACCATGCCTGAAAGCGCCCGCTGGCTGGCCGCCAAGGGCAAGCCGGCAGACCGCATAGTGCCGCTGCTCAACCGCTTCGATCCTGCTGCCGACCTCAAGCGCTTTACCCATTTCGTGCTGTCGGATGAGCGCAAGGCCAATGCCCGGCAGGACCCGCTGGCCAATCTGGCGGAGCTGTTCCGTGGCTGGCTGATCTATATCACCCCGCTGATCTGGTTCGCCTATTTCTGCTCCAGCTTTGCGATCTATCTCAAATCCAGCTTTGGCGTGCTGTTCCTGGAGGAGCTGGGGATAGAGCGCACGATGGCCGCCGATCTCAGCTCCATCGGCGGGATGATCGGCGCCATTGCCGGTGTGCTGCTGCTGGTGTTCACCGAAAAGCGCGGACCTGCATGGATTGCCGCCGCGCCGTTGCTGGGGATTCCGCTGGCCATGCTGATCGGATCGGGAGCGCTGCTGGAAGGCGCGCTGTTCATTCCCGTGGTGCTGGCCGGATCGATCATGATCAGCGCCGGACATGCGGCGGTGATTTCCATCACCAGCATCTATTACCCCAGCGCCGTGCGCGCCACCGGGGGTGGCTGGGCCAGCTTCATGGCCAAGTTCGCCGCCGTGGCCGCGCCCAATGTGGGTGCCGCCTGGTTCCTTTCCAGCAAGTCCGCCGTGCTCGATGGCTATATGTTCACGGCACTGTGCCTGGTGGGTGTGGTGATCGGACTGATGGCGCTGGCCTATTTCGCGCGCAAGCTGGCGGCAGATCGCCTGCTGGAAGATGCGCAGCCCCAACCGGCCGAATAGAAGGCCACCCAAGCAGGATTTACCCATGCCAGAACTACGCAGCCTCGCCGCGAACTCTCCGTCTCGCCGGGCGAACTGGAAGGCGCTCGGCCTGTCGCAGGAGGACATGCTCAAGCCCAAGATCGCGGTGGTCAATTCCTCCAGCGAGCTGGCGATCTGCTATGCCCACCTCGATGGCATCGCCAGGATCGTGAAGGAGGAAATCCGCAAGGCTGGCGGCATACCATTCGAAGTGCGCACCGCCGCCCCGTCGGACTTCATCACCGGCGCCAACAAGGCCGGGTCCTATATCCTGGCCGGGCGTGACATCATCGCCAATGACATTGAGGTGCAGGTGGAAGCCGCGCTGCTGGATGGCATGATCTGCCTGACCAGCTGCGACAAGACGCCGCCGGGCCACCTGATGGCCGCAGCGCGCCTCAACATTCCCACCATCCTTGTCATCGGCGGCTACCAGCAGGCAGGCCAGATCGATGGTGAGCCGGTGGACGTGGAGGATGTGTGGTCGGGCCAGATTGGTGAGCGGTTCGGCAAGAAGCCCAAGTTCCCCATCGCCGACCTGGCTGAAAATGCCATCATGGGGCCCGGTGTTTGCGCGGGCATGGCCACGGCCAACACCATGCATTCGGTGGTCGAAGCGCTGGGCATGGCACTGCCCGGCCATGCGCCCGTGCGCGGCAATTCGCCCAAGATGCAGGAAAACGCCCGCGCCGCCGCCCGCCGCATCGTGGAAATGGTGGGTGAGGACCTCAAGCCGCGCTCGATCCTGACCGAAGGCGCATTCCGCAATGCGATCGCCACCGTGCTGGCCGTCAGCGGCTCAATCAATGCCATCAAGCATTTGCAGGCGACCGCCATCGAGGCGGAAAACGGCCTCGATATCTTCGCCATGTGGGAGGAGATGGCCGATGTGCCGGTGCTTTCCGCCGTGCGGCCAACGGGCGAAGTGCGGATCGAACAGTTTGAGGATGCCGGCGGCGCGCGCGCCATATTGAAGCGCCTGCTGCCGATGATCGAAGGTTCCGCGCTCACCTGCACCGGCAAGACGCTGGCGGAAAATCTTGAAGGCTATGAGGTTGAGGGACCGGACGTGATCCGCCCGCTGGACAATCCCATCGGCCCCGGCCCCGCCATCGCCATTCTCGGCGGCAATTTCGCCGATACAGCGGTGGTCCGGCTGGGCATTCGCGATGGCTCCCGGCCAGAGGAATTTGAAGGCCCTGCCCGCGTGTTCGAAAGTTCCATGGAGTGCCTGCAGGGGATCGAGGACGGCGTGGTCAAGCCGGGCGACGTGGTGATCGCCCGCAATCAGGGGCTGAAAGGCGGCCCGGCGATGGGCGGCAGCGCCAGCCTGGTGCTGTTTGCGCTCGACGCGGCAGGCCTTGCCAAGACCACCGCCTTCGTCACCGATGGCCAGCTTTCGGGCCTGTGCCTGAAGGGCCTGACCGTGGCCGAAGTGGCGCCCGAGGCAGCCATCGGCGGTCCCATCGGGCTGGTGCAGGATGGCGATATCATCCGCATCTCTGTCCAGAACCGCAGCATCGATATTGACCTGACAGCCGAGGAGATGGCCACCCGCACCGGCCCGGGCTTCCGCATTCCCGCCACCGGCTACCTCAGCACCTTCCGCCAGGACGTGCAGCCGATGCGCACCGGAGGCGTGTTGCTGCCAGCCAAGGAATAGACCACCATGTTCATCCAGCTGGACCGCGCGCGCATCTTCTTCGACACCGCCGGATCGCAGCTGATGCCGGGGCCGGAGGGCATGGAGCCGCGCCCCACCCTGCTGGTGCTGCATGGCGGGCCAGGGTTCGATCACTCGACCTTGCGCCCCTATTTCGATCGTTTCGCCGATACGCATCAGGTGATCTATCTGGACCACCGGGGCAACGGCCGTTCCACCGGCGATTTTGCTGACATGCATCTGGACCGCTGGGCCGATGACATTGCCGATTTCTGCGCCGCACTGGGGATCGAAAAGCCGGTGGTGCTGGGGCAGAGCTTTGGCGGCATGGTGGCGATGCATTATGCCGCGCGGCACCCGCATGGACCATCAAAACTGATCCTCTCCTCTACCGCTGCGCGCATGCGCTATGACCATACGCTGGCGATATTCGAGAAGCTGGGCGGCGCCGAGGCCGTGGAAGTGGCCCGGGCCAACTGGGAGCAGCCCAGCAAGGAGAGCTTCGCGCGCTATACCAGTGTCTGCCTGCCGCTCTACAACCGCAACCCCGCGACCGATCCCGCTGCGGCAATGAATCGCGCAATCCGCAAGGATGAGGTGACGATCCACTTCTTCAAGGGCGAATTACAGGACATGGACCTGCGCCCGCAGCTGGCCGCCATCACCTGCCCCACGCTGATCCTGGCCGGAACCGAAGATCCGATCACTCCGGTGATCTGTGCGCAGGAACTGGCCGAAGCATTTGCCGGACGCGCGCAGCTGGAAGTGTTCGAAGGCTGCGGCCACGGCAGCTACCGCGATGATCCCGAAGGCAGCGAGCGCGTGCTGCGCGCATTTCTGGCTGGTGCGTGAGCAGGGTGCGGCCCATGGCAGTGAGGCGCACACTGATCAAAAAGACTACATTCGCCTGACTGGTCAGCCGTGCGGTATTCACAATATCGGCTTCCATCGTATGGTAATCCGATCCGGGACGAGCGTCCATCAGCCATATAAAACCGCCATCCGCTCCGCGTTTGAATAGTGAATTGACAAGGAAAACGGAATATTATTCATATATTTTGTGATAATATTCTAAATAAGTAACATTGCGTATCTCCAACTACTATTATTGACTCCATTTCTTATATTCATATCCTTCGCTTGCGACTACTGGAGTCGCGTACAGAGGAGATGGATATGTTGAACTTCCGCCGTAAGCGGCTCGCAGCCGCGGGACTTGCTCTGGCCGCCCTCGGGATGGCAGCCCCCGCACAGGCAATGTACGTCGTGACCTGGTTCAATTCCTATGGGAATGGCGTCCAGTATGTCTGCGATGACAACCTGACAATCTTCTATCAACAGGGCACAATTTCGGGCACGCCGATGGTCACCGAATGGTATCCCGGTCAGGTTTGCTGATCCGGAATCGAAAGTGAGGCGCGCCGCCAGACCGATTGGCGGCGCGCTCTTTCCTGCACCGAGCAGATTGAGCTATAGCTCCGCCAGTTGTTTGCGATGTCTGAAAAATCCCGGCCAATTGCACGGACATGGTGAGAATGCGTCCAGCTAGCTTCACGAAACCCAGATAGCTTCACGAAACAGGGCAATTCGATAAGCGCAAATTTACCTTTTTGGCCGAAAAGAGGGCCATGCAAGCGCCGCCTTCACTGAATGCTTTCAGCCACATATCGAGCTGGGCATACACAACCCAACGCCTGCGGCGGGCAACTGCCTGGATCATAGTTCTGTTGCTGGTCGATCTTGCCCTGCTGGCAGATGTGATCACCGGGGCAAACGTCTGGTTTGGGCCGGTCTATCTGTTTGTGATGTGCGGTGCCACGTGGCTGCTGGGCCTGACGCGGGGCTACGCAGTTGCGGTCTGCTGCATGTTGCTGACATTCTGGATCAATGGATTTGAACTCTACCCCTATGGTTCAGCGGCTCTTTCGTGGGACCTTGGGCTGCGATTTGTCGCTCTTTCAATGCTCATAATTGTCATCGCGGCGGTGCGCGGTGCCTTCCTGAGAGAGTGGTGGCTGGCACGGATCGAACCGCTGACCGGAGCACTGAACAGGCAGGCGTTTTTTGAATTTGCCGAGTCCTTGTGCAGCAGCCGACAATGGCGCCTTCTCATATATGCCGATCTTGATGGACTGAAGGCCGTAAATGACCGGCACGGCCACGCCGCCGGAGACAAGCGGCTGAAGGATTTCTCTTCTCTTGTCAGAAAATCAATCCGGCGCGGAGACGTCTTTGCCCGGATGGGCGGGGACGAATTCGTCATCTTCATGCCGGTGAAAAGTGAGGACGCAGCGCGCGGCCTCGCCAGACGACTGGATACAACATTGAACGACAGGCGAACCGGGCCGGAGGGCAATTTTCTGTGTAGCCTGGGTGCCTTGCTGGTCCCACCCGGAAGCGCTTCGCTGGAGCTGTTGGTGGGCGAAGCGGATCACCTGATGTACGAAGCCAAGGTGAAGGGTTCCTGCATGCAGGTTGGAATGGCGGGCGTGGCCGTCTCGCCGATCAGGACTGGAAGTGCGCGGGGCGGCGTGCGGCCCCTGATAAGTGCCATATCGACAAGGCAGGTCACCAAGCACGACAGGCGGGCTCCTCACTCGCCATAGATGGTGAGGGCTCTGGCCAAGCTGGCCGTGCGCGCCGCCAGCCTGCCGCCAGCGCCAGCAGAGCGCGCGCCTGCCGGCAGGCCGCACCTTTGCCCCCTTGTTCTCCGCTGCATCAGGTGTGATTTATTGCGCCGGAACAGCCTCCGCCCGCACCGCCGCCACCGCTGCATCGTCGGTCAGATGCGCACCTTGCGCCCGCAGGACCTTGCGAATCTGGTCCACATTCACATCGCGCGGCTGCACGCCGCCATCGGCAGCCAGCGCGGCGCCCACGCCTGCCGCGTGGCCGGTCAGCCAGCATTGCGGAATCTCGCGCATGAAGCCGTGGGAATTGGCATCGCAGCTGATGTGCCGTCCGCCCACCAGCAGCCCGTCCAGCGCGCGCGGGACGAGCGATCCGTATGGCACGGACACGACCGGAAACTTGGGGCTGATCGAGGGGGAAATGCCCACTTCATCCGTTGCGGGAATATCCTCGCCCCAGTCCTTGCGCTCTATCCGGCCAAGCCCTGCCAGCCGCCGCGTGTGGCGCACGCCCAGCTGGCTGGCGCTTTGCAGCGAATAGGCGCTTTCGAAGCCCGGCGCATGTTTGCGGAAGAACTGGCAATGGCCCTCCATCAGACGGTGGCTGCGAATCTCGACCTCGGTCATGTCATCCACGTCGAGCGCCGACAGGCCAGACTGGCGCGGCCCCAGGAACAGCGCGATATCGGGCCGCCAGCTGACATAAGGAGTCTGGAAATATCCCAGCTCCTCACGTCCGCGCGCCATGAATTCGCGCAGGCCGTCCGGGTCATGCACCTTCCAGTCGATCCAGCGATCCATGTTCACGCCGCCCAGCACCCAGCCGGTGTTCATCGAATGGTGGACGTCGCCTTCCTCGATATCGGTGTCGAATTCGGCCCCGGCGCGGGCGAACATGTCGCCATCGCCGGTGGTATCCACCACCACCTTGGCCAGCAGTGCGTTGCGCCCGGCCTTGCTTTCGAAGATCACGCCCTTTGCCGCACCATCCTCCACCAGCGGGCGCGCGGCCCATGCGTGGAAGACGATGCGCACGCCCGCCTCCAGCAGCATTTCCTGCGCGTTGAGCTTCATCCGTTCGGGATCGAGCGTGGGCGCCCATTGCACGATGCCGTGAAAGGCAGTGGTGCGATTGCCCCAATAGCCCGCCTTCACCGGGTCGCGGCTGCCCCAGTCCGCTCGCGGAGGACCGGCCACGGCCTCGGGCGGCATGCGCTCGATGAATTCGCGGGCAAAGCCCTGGATCACATGGTTGCCCTGCCAGTCTGTCATGCGGTCAATCCACATCACCAGACCGCCGGTGGAAAGCCCGCCCAGGCAGTTGTAGCGCTCCACCAAGGTGACATCGGCGCCCGCCCTGGCCGCAGCCCACGCCGCCGCGCAACCAGCCGGTCCGCCGCCGATCACCGCCACATCGCACTGGTGGTAGATATCGATATCGCGCGCATCCTCACGGATGGTACCGGAGCCATTGGGCGGCGGCAGGTTGCGCCGGTCACTCTCGAACACGTCGGAGCCGAGGAAGCGCTCCTCGCTATGCCCCGCGATCCGCTGCAATTTGGGTTTGTCGTCGGCCATCTGCACCATATCCTGTTGCGCTGTGGCCCCGTGGCTAGAGCCTGCGCGCAGCCTCGACAAGTGTGATGGACCCAATGTGACAGGCCCGGAGCCGCTAAGGTTTCAACGCCTCGCGCGCCGCTGCGGTGATATCGGTGTTGACCGCACCCTTGGGATGATAGCTCGGCTTGGCGACGCCATAGACCAGCGCCTTGCCGTCGCCTGCCCATTTGCCATCGAAGAACAGGTCCCGCTCCGCTTTGCGGCGACCGAGAATCTCCGGCGGCTTGTTCCAGTTGAGGATCGACACACGCGCCTCTGCAAGCTGGCCGGCAACCACCTGCTTGACCCACGTCGCCCGCGCAATTCCGCCGGTGTTGTACTGGAAGGAAAGCGCCGCACCCAGCTCGTTCTCGGTCAGATTACAGTCCTCGAACGCCGCCAGCACAGGGGGCAGATACTTCTGCCGCATCAGCCACACGGCGACCTTCAGCGTATAGGGAAGCGTCTGCGGATTGTCCTTGTATCGCGGATAGACCTGGTGCCCGCTGGCGTTGGTGACGCCAATCCCCCAGGTCCACACGCCCACGCTATCCTTATAGGCTTCGGGCACGATTCCTTCGTGCTTAGCGATTTCCAGCAGGATCTTGAGCGTCACATCGGTGACCGCAGGTTCCGATTTCGGGATGCCGAAATCGTCCAGCAGCGCATCAAGAGCAGTGATCTTCGCGCTGTCATTGAACAGGCCGGACTTGCCCGCTGCGCGCACGGCATCGAATATTGGCTTGCGTATATCCGTCATGGCACCCCCTCCGCTCCGGCGACCGGAGCGAGGCAAAAAATACCACTTTTTTCAGGCGGCCGCGGCGAAATTATTGTCACCGCATCCGGCCGGCCTGTAACCAGCCCGGCAGGGGGCAGGAAAGGAAGCATTGCCATGATGGCAATTCCCCGCTAGTCCGCCGCCTCCCCCGCGAATAGCGAGGGTTCCGGCCCGATGGCGGAGTGGTTACGCAGAGGACTGCAAATCCTTGCACGCCGGTTCGATTCCGGCTCGGGCCTCCATATTTTCGCCCATTGCGCTTGCCCAAGGCCAGCGATAATGGCGCGAGTGCAGTGCCGCTTTAGCTCAGTTGGTAGAGCACATCATTCGTAATGATGGGGTCAGGTGTTCGAGTCACCTAAGCGGCACCACTCACCTGAAAATATCGGATAGAGATCGATCCCGATCGATTGCCGCCCGTCGCTGGTGGCCACTTTCCAGGCGTCATCGCTGTATCGGTCCATCTCACAGGGGTGGGCCAGAGGTGCGGGCAACTGCAAAGATGCGAAAACTGTTACAATCAATTACAACCAGTCTCGGCGCAGGCCTGATATCGTCTTGGCAAATCCGGCCATCCGTTGCAAAGTCATGGCCAATTATAAAAAGCGGGGCTCAAAGTCCCGGTTGAGGGGATAATCGTCATGCGCATGCAATCTCGCCTGCTCCTTGTGTCTTTGCTTCTTCCTGTGTCCGTTTTGCTTGGCATGGGTGCACAGGCTGATGCTCAGGAAGCCCACCAGCATATGGACGCGGGCACTGATGCGCCTCCTGCGGTGGTCCGGACAGTGCAGTGGTCCGATCCTGCCGCATGGCCGGACGGCAAGGTGCCGGGCGCAGGCGAAGAGGTCATGATTGGCCGGGACATGGAAGTTGTCCTGGACGTCAGCCCGCCTGCGCTGCGCAGCCTTACCATCGACGGCAAGCTGCGCTTTGCGGACGATCACGATATCGCGCTGGAGACCGAGTGGATCTATTTGCGCCGGGGCGAATTGCAGATCGGCAGCGAGGAGCGGCCCTTCACGCATAATGCGACCATTACCCTGACAGACAATGTCCCCGATGAAGACATCAACACCATGGGGGACCGCGGCATTCTGATCATGGGCGGCACGCTGAACCTGCATGGCAACCGGGAGCACACCTGGACCAAGCTTGCCAGAACGGCGCAGGCCGGCAGCGCCGAAATCGAAGTGCTGGATGCCAGTGACTGGCGACAGGGCGATCAGATCGTGCTGGCATCAACCGACTTCAACCCGCGTCAGGCAGAGAGGCGAACCATCGCCGCCGTCAACGGGAACGTGATCACGCTCGATCGCGCGCTGGAATACATGCATTTCGGTGAAATCACCTTCGGCGTGGACGAGCGCGGCGAAGTGGGCCTGCTGACGCGCAATATCGTGATCCAGGCTTCGGAAGACGCGGACAACAACTACTTCGGCGGGCACATCATGGCGATGCTCGCATCGACCGTGCGCGTCTCCGGCGTGGAGCTGAACCGCATGGGGCAGAACATGCATCTGGCCCGCTACCCGATGCACTGGCACCTCGTTGGCGAAGGCCAGGGGCAGTACATCCAGAACTCCGCAATCCACGATACCTACAGCCGCTGCGTAACGGTGCATGGCACCAATAATGTGCGGGTGGAAAACAACGTCACCTTCAACACCGTGGGTCACTGCTTCTTCCTGGAAGACGCGGTGGAGACGGGCAACCAGTTCGTCCACAATCTGGGGATCATGACCAAGTGTCACCCCACCCTGCCCTGTCAGCCGACCAACCTGGGACCGGCAGGATCGGCCGATACATCGACTTTTGCATCGAGTGCCGCTGGTCAGAGCTCCGACCATGTCCTGATTGCCTCGGACAACACGGCGTCAACGTTCTGGATCACCAATCCGGACAATATCTATCGTGACAACGTGGCTGCAGGTTCCGACCAGATAGGTTTCTGGTTCGCCTTGCCGGTTCATCCTACGGGCCAGTTTGAAGGTACGGAGACCAGTGCCAACACATGGCCGCGCCGCACTGCGGTGCGCGAGTTCAGCGGCAACACCGCCCACTCCAATTACGACGGGTTCATGTTCGACCGTGGTCCCAATCCCGACAACACCTTCAGTGTCGGTGGCAGCAACTACCATTTCGCCCATGCCGATCCGGCCGACACGAATAGCGAGAAGCTGGTGTCGCACTTCGAGAATTTCACCAGCTACAAGAACCGGCACGGCGGCGTATGGGGTCGCGGTGAACTGCATCTGTTCACCAACCTGAGAGTGGCCGACAATGCTGTCGGCTTTACCCACGCGGCTGCCGCAGTTGGTCAGGCCGCCTATACGTCAAAGGTGGTCGATTCGGTGTTCGTGGGTGAATCCGGCAATATCGGAAATCCCAGCACGCCGCAGGAAATCGCCTATGGTCGCAGCATGCCGAACGACCTCACGGATTTCCCGATCCGCGGTTACGAGTATTACGACATGCGGCACGATGTGGTGAACACCACTTTCGTCAACTTCATGCCCAACGATACGCGCGATGCGGGAGCGATCTCCTACCTGATGTATACCAGCTTCGGGATGAGCACCGAAAACGCCATTGAGGGCGCACAGTTCGTCAATTCCAAGCCGGTCAGTTTCCCGCCATATGTGCGCAGCTGGGCCTCCGATCTGGGGCGTGCCAATGCCTGGAGGGGCGCGGCGATCCATGACCGGGATGGCTCTGTCGGCGGTGTGCCCAATTCCTATATCGTGCTCGACAACGGCATCGCGTCCGATGACGAAGCCTGTGACATCAGGCCGGACTGGGGCGCTGCTGTGTGCCGCGGTGACTTCGGCCACTTTGGCGTGGGCGGCAATTTCGGATTTGGCGGTGGTCCCATCACCGATCCGGTCATGCTCAGCCGTAACGGCAGGCGGTGGGAGTACACCGGGCAGACCACGATCCGCAGCGGAGCCGACGTCAGGGTGGAGACCAGCAGGGAAGCCCTGTCACTGTCCCTGCGGGAAATGGACAACGGCTCCTCGGTAATCTTTGAACTGCCCGGATTCAGCACCACTGCCGGGGGTGCAGAGCAAGCCAGCCTGGCCGCGCTGCGCGCTGCCGGTGAGACCTCCTGGTTCAGGGATGACAACAGCTTGTGGGTCAAGCTTGTGGTCGACAACAATGCCGGCCAGAGCGTTTCCATCGGCAGGGTTGGTGCCGGCGTGAGCACGGTCGGCCCCGGTCCCGGTGGCGCTTTCGATGCAGGCGCCAGCCTCGACGTCAGCAGGTCGGTTCAGGTCAGTTCAGCCGCGCAGAATGAAGGAGCACCCCGGCGCGAATAACGCGCCGGGATTGGCGGCTGCCGCGGTTTCAGACAATCCGGCTGGCACTGGGCCAGCGGCCTTACCCGGGGGGCCCGGCCGGACCATCTCGCTGCGCCCGGGCAATATCCCCTGACGGCCTGAGGTATCAACAATGCGCTACTGTACCGGTGAGAATTTCGCAATCTGTCCTGGGTAAGATAGACCATACCTCGACAGCAACTTCCATGAGCGAATGCCTGTAGACTGTGGTGAGTATCGAAGAAGCACTGGGCAAACTGACGCCCGAAGAGCAAGTGAACCTGCTCAAGCGCAGGTTGCAACGCTCCGAAAAAGCGCGGCTTGACGCAGAAGCGCTGCTGGAAAGGCGTGCGCGCGAACTCGACAGAATCAATCGTGAACTGCTCGAACGGGAAGAAGTGCTGCAAAGCCGTCTGGAGCTGGGGAACCGGGAATTGCTGGCAGCCCAGCGCACCGCCCGGATTGCCACCGTATTCAGGCCTCGCGGGGGGAAGTTCATCTACTCTCCCGAATTGCGCCAGATCCTCGGCCTGCCTTCCGGTTGCGACCTGAATCCCGAACTGCTGCAGACCAGAATTCATCGGCTGGACCGCAAGCGCGTGGCTACTGACGAGATAAAATTCTACACTGAAATGCCAACCGACATTGATCACATCTACGAACACCGCATCATAAGGCCGGTGGATCAGGAGGTGCGCTGGATCAGGTGGACGTTGCGCCGGGAAACTGATGATCGGGGCCGTTTTCAATCAGTCTTTGGTACCGTTCAGGACATCACCTTGCAGCGCCACACGGAAAGGCATGCACGCGCACTCAGCCTTATTGCCGGGCGGCGGGTCAAGACCCTGAGCAAGCTTTCAGACGAGCTGGCCCTGTCCCATGCCGAAGCCGAGGAAGCCAATCGGTCGAAGTCCCAGTTCCTTGCCATGATGAGCCATGACATCCGCACACCGATGAATGGTATTCTGGGACTGCTCGAAACCTTGTCTCACAGCGATCTGGATGATGCGCAGCGCCACAAGCTCAACCTAGCGCGCAGTTCCGGCCTCCAGCTCAACATCCTGCTGAATGACATTATCGAATTCGTGCGCGCCGAAACCGGCAAGATCGAGCTGCAACCCGAAGCGGTGGACCTGCATATGGCCCTGGGCAATATCGTGGAGTTCTGGCAGGTGGCCAATCCCAATCCGAATGTCGTGCTTACCAGCCGCATCGATCCGGACATACCCAAAACCGTACTCGTCGATCCGACCCGTTTCCGGCAATTGATCGACAATCTCGTGTCCAATGCACTGAAATATACACCCGGCGGCACGGTCCAGGTCATCGCACAGAACAAGGGCGCAACCCTGCGGATCGAGGTCGAGGATGACGGCCCCGGAATCAGGGAGGAACTGCAGCGAAGGCTGTTCACCGATTTCACCCGGCTGCGGACGATGACCGCAGGGTCCGGATATAGCGCAGGCCTGGGCCTGGCGATCTGCAAGCGGCTGGTCAGGGCAATGGAAGGCACGATCGGCGTTGTAAGCGAAGTCGGCAAGGGAAGTCGTTTCTGGTTCGAGATTCCGCTGGTTCGCATCCTCTCTTTCGACAGGACCGGCCATGTGCCCAGGCAGCCGGTTGCCAGTCCGCCCGTCAAGCTGGCCGCACATGTGCTGATCGCAGAAGACATCGCCACCAATCGGCAAGTACTGGCCTCCATGCTGGAACTCACAGGGTGCACGTTCGAGTTTGCCGAAGATGGCCGGGAAGCGATTGTCGCTGTTCAGAATGGTGATTTCGATATTATCCTGATGGACGTGAACATGCCGCTGCTGGATGGCAAGGAAGCAACACGCCTGATCAGGCAATTGCCCGGCGCGAAAGGTCAGGTTCCCGTGGTTGGAGTGACCGCGCATGTCATGCAATCGGACCATGATGAGCTGCTGGAAGCGGGAATGAACGCGCTGGTCTCCAAACCCGTCGATCTGGCGTCCCTGACCGCGCGCATGGAGGAAGTGTTGCGCCAGAGCGCGGGCACCGCCGCCGACCCGGCCACCATCCCGTTGATTGATGAAGAGGCCACGCGGCAATTGTTCGATGCATTGCCCGAAGATCGGCGCAACACGGTGCTGGCACTGTCGCTGCGCGATATGGCCAGTCTGGGCAAGAAGCTGTCTGCCGCGATCCGGTCTGGCGACCACGGGAAGGCCCGGCGGGAGGCGCACAGCCTGCGCGGCGTTGGCGGCAATATCGGCGCGATGAGGCTGGCTTCGCTGCTGGCCGAAGGTGCGCAAATCGATGCCGGGGTGCTCGATCAGGTGGTGACGGATACGATTGCCGATATCCGTCACCGTTTCAGCGTCGAGTGAACCGCCGGCAATGGATCAGTAGGCGCCGCGCGCGGTAACCACCGCCGGGATCGTGCGCAGCAGCAGCCCCAGGTCGCGCATCATGCCCTGGCTTTCGACATAATCGATATCCATCTCCACCTGCTGGCTGAAGGGAATTTCTGCCCGTCCCGATACCTGCCAGATGCAGGTGATACCTGGGCGGGTATCAAGCCGCCGCAGCGCGCGCTGCCAATAGGCTGTCACCTCATGCGGCAGGGCAGGACGCGGACCAACCAGCGACATATCCCCCAGCAACACATTGAACAGCTGTGGCAATTCATCCAGCGACGTGCGGCGCAGCAGGGACCCGACCCGCGTGATCCGGGGATCTCTCTTCATCTTGAAACAGATCGAATCCCTGTCTGACTGCGCCAGCAGGCGGGCGCGAATTGCCTCGGCATTGACCACCATACTGCGGAATTTCAGCACCTTGAACGGCCTGCCGCGCTTGCCGATCCGGGTCTGGCTGAAGAACACCGGGCCACCATCCTCAAGCCTGATGGCCAGGGCAATGGCCGCGAACAGCGGGGCGAGCAGCGCAAGACCCAGCGTAACGGCGATCAGGTCTCCGGCCCGCTTGAGAGCCGCACCGCAATCGATCCCGCTGCGGATGGCAAACGCATGTGCCAGGGCATGCATGATGAAAATACCATTCCCGGCGATATAGCGACCGGCAAGGCGCCGCGGTTCCTGCGCCAGACGCCAGATCCACTCGCAACCGACTTTGCGGATCGGCATGGGCGCCCGCGGAATTCGGCCCGAATAATAATCGAACAATCCACCGACCGAGAGCTGCACAGGGGCATCAATGCTGGCGCCGTGATCGGCCAGCCAGCATTCCTGCAACGGCACGCCAAATCCGACAAAGACCATGTCGGCTCCGCTGGCGTTGATATCGGCGATGACGCGCGCGGTTTCATACTGTTCGAAATAGCCGTTTTGCGTTCCGGCAATGTTGAGATCGGGATAGCGGCGCTGCATCGCCCGTCCGGCCGCTTCGGCAATGCCTTCCCCGCCGCCGAGCAGGTAGATCGACACTCCCTTGCGGGCGGCCTCCTCGCAGATGAGCGGGAAAAGATCCGTGCCGTTGAGATTGTCGCGATAGCTCGTCCCGGCAAGTCTGGCGGCAAGGCGCATTCCCGATCCATCAGGCAGAAGGTGATCGCAGGACTTCAGGGCAGCGCGATACCTGCTGTCGCGGGCAGCCACATTGACGCAGTGCGCATTGATGAAACCGATCGTCGCGCGGCGACCCTTGGCGGCAAGATCCACCAGCTTTTGCGCGGTCTCGTTTCGATCGGCGTCGACAAGGTCGAGGTTGAACAGCCTGACCGCACTTGCCGCCGCAGCCACACGGCCCGATGAACGCGGCCCACGCTCGTAATCCTGCATCAGAGCGCTGTCGAAATTGAAATCCTGGTACATTGCATATCCTCCGCTTGAGTTGGGAGGACAGGCGCAGAGATCGTGCCAGTTTTAGAAAACCGCTATATTTCCGTCTTTTAGTTAGTTTCTAACCGCCCGGCGGGCGTCTTGGCACAGTCCATTTTCGCAAAATGCAATTTCTGAATTGCGAATTGCGAAGTGCTGCTGGCCATTATGCAAATCGGCGCGATCCTGACTGCCGAAATCGGGCAACAATGGCGGGAAACCGCGTTTGGCACGGATATTGAACAGTGTTTGGCGACACCATGCCAGGAACACGCCAATGCCGCTCATCGTCAGACTTGAAAGACTGTTGCCAGAGGGGCTGAGACCCGTCTTGCACGGCCTTCTTGCCTATGGCCTGGCAGAGGCTGGCACGCGCGTGTTGCGGGTGTTCACGATCATCGTGATCGCCCGTCAGATTGCGCCCGCCCAGATCGGCATTGCCGCCCTTGCGCTTGCCCTGTTCGAATTTGTTCGGGTGCTCGCAAACAGCGGCATTGGCCAAAGGATCATCGCCGCCACCGATGCCGAGCTCGCATCGATCTGCAACGCCGCACACCGGCTGTTCTATCTGTGGTGCGGCGGCGTCGCGCTGGTTCAGCTGGCTTGCGCTGCAATCATGTGGCGTGTCTTCGGGCAGGCAGAGATCGCAGCAATGCTGGCCATGCTTACCGGCGTTTACGCGCTGATGCCGGCCGGCCTGGTGCAGGTCTTCCTGTTGATGCGCAGCGGACGGCTGGCAACAACCGCCCGGATCGCCGCCACGCAAACGACAGCTGACCATTTCCTGTGCCTGGCACTCGCGCTGGTCTGGCCATCGGCCTGGGCGCTTGTCCTGCCCAAGCTGCTGACCGCTCCGGTATGGCTTGTTCTGGTCCGGCGCGCCCAATGCTGGTCTCCTATTGTCGGAGTGGCTGCGGCGCCCTTGCACGAATTCACCCGCTTGAGTGCGGGGGTTCTGGTCACTGAATTTACCAATGTGGCGCGCCAGCAGCTCGACAAGATCATTGTCGGCGCCATGCTCGGCACGGAGGCTCTGGGATTCTATTTCTTCGCGTTCAACGCCGGACTTGGCATCACCAGCAGTTTTGTCAGCGCCTTGTCGATCGTGCTGTTTCCCTATCTGTGCGCCGCCAGATCGGCGCTGGATCGCATGCGCCGGCTGAAGCATTCGATTATGCTGGGTCTGGGCCTTTTCACACCGGTTGTGATCGCCCAGGTCCTGCTGGCCGATATCTACGTGCCGATCCTGTTTGGCGAGCAATGGGCCGATATTGCCCCGCTGGTCGCAATACTCTGCCTGGCCGCGATACCGGCGATAACCGCATCGGTGTCCACCGCATGGCTGCGCGCCACCGGCGGGGCTGATCGCGATGCGATGATCTCCATCGTGGTCTGCATCGCCGCGCTGGGAGCGCTGGCTCTGGGCTGCACCATCGGCCTTCACGGAGCGGCCTGGGCCTATGTCCTCGCGCTTTGGGCAGTGCAGCTGCCGATCACCGCATTCGTCCTTTTTCGCGGACTCGGCCTGTCCGCCATCAACAACCAGACACCAAAGGGAGTGGTCATATGAACCGCAACGCACAAACTCGTCCGCATTTCTCGGTCATCGTGCCTGTCTACAACGCGCAGGATACGATCGAGGCGACCATCGCCTCTATCCGTGAGCAGGACGACGAAGATTTCGAACTGATTCTGATCGATGACGGCTCAACCGATGACAGCCTGCTGCGGATGTTGCGGCAGGCAGGCCGCGATCCGCGCATCAGGCTGGTGGCACAGCAGAATGCCGGCGTTTCCGCCGCGCGCAATCACGGTCTCCAGCTGGCCAGCGGCAGGTTGATGGCTTTCTGCGATGCCGACGATCTGTGGCATCCGGCCAAGCTGGCATGGCACCGTGCGGCACATGAAGCCGATCGCACGCTGGCCATCAGCTACGCCAGGATCGCCTTTCTCGAAGCCACTGCCCATGATCGGCCGCGCAGCCGCACCATGTCGAGCGTGCCCCGCGGCGACCTGACCATGCAGCAGATCATCTCCGAGAATCCGGTCTGCACAGCCTCCAATCTCGTCACCACAAGGGAAGCGTTCGATCGTATCGGCGCATTCGATGTCGGCATGGATTATGCGGAAGACCAGGAATGGCTTGCCCGCGCCGTCGCACTGGGTGAGCGTGCCCGCGGGATTGACGAATTGCTTGTTGGCTATCGCCTGTCGCCCGGCGGTCTCTCGGTCAATCTTGGCGCCATGTATGCCGGCTGGCGCAGGGTGGTGGAACTGCACGCAAGCGATGCGGACTCAGCTTCTGCCGAGGCGATATATTGCCGGTATCTGGCGCGCCGGTCCCTGCGCAGCGGCAATCCACCAGCTGAAGCGCGCTACTACGCGATGCGCGGAATAGCCCTGTCTCCCCGCGCCTTCCTGTCTGATCTGAAACGCGGAGGCTCCACTCTGCTTGCAGCCATCACCGCTCCTGCAATCCCGATGACGCTGCGCCAGCGCATCTTCGCCTGACCCCTGCTCCAAGGAGAAATAGCCGTGACCAGCCCTGAAAAAATTTCCGTCATCATGCCTGTCTATAATGTCGAGCTCTATGTTGCAGAGGCGATCCGCTCGGTTCTGGACCAGAGCCACGATTGCCTCGAACTGATCGTCGTCGATGATGGCGGGCAGGATGGCAGCATGGATATCGTGCGCAGTTTCGACGATCCGCGCATCCGCATCATCCGGCAGAAAAACCGCGGCCTGGCAGGGGCGCGCAACACCGGGATTGCCCATGCAACCGGCACCTATATCGCACTGCTCGATTCAGATGATCGCTGGGCGCCCGAAAAGCTCATGCTGCATGCGATTCACCTGCGCAGCAATCCCGATGTGGCCGTCAGCTATGCCGGTTCACGCCTGATTGACGCCGATGGCCGCCCGCTCGCGGTTGCCATGCGGCCAAGGCTCGAAGCTGTTGATGCAGCGCATATCCTCAAGCGCAACCCGGTGGGCAATGGCTCGGCCGCGGTGATACGTCGCAGTGCGCTGGACGATGTGGGTTTTGCCCATCCCGATGAACCCGCACGCACCTGCTGGTTCGACGAGAGTTTCCGCCAATCCGAGGATATCGAAATGTGGCTGCGAATGTCCGCTGGGCATAATTGCCGCTTCGAGGGCATTGGTGGGCTGCTGACCGATTATCGCATTATCGGTGGCGGACTTTCGGCCAATATCGTGCGCCAGTTTGAAACCTGGGAGCGGGCGATCGACAAGGCCCGAACCTATGCGCCAGCGCTGATCGCCCGCCATGGCAACGCCGCCGCGGCATATCAGCTGCGCTATCTGGCGCGCCGCGCCATACAGCTGGGCGATTATGCCTTTGCCCGCGCGCTGACATCGCAGGCGATTGCCCGTTACCCGGCGATTTTCATGGAAGAACCGGTCAAGTCGCTTGGAACGGCGGGGGCCGCCCTGGCCAGCGCGCTGCTGCCCGGAACGATGATGGCATGTCTGCTGCGGAACCGCCTGGGCAAGGCGGCTGCGGCATGACCCGGCTGCGCTGCGTTCACCTGAACGATGATTTCGCCATGGGCGGGGTGGTCAAGGGTCTGCGTATCTACGATCATCCGGATCTGACCCGCATGGTCGATAGCCGTGTCCGGCCCGTCAATCCGCGCGGCAGAATGGCACCTCGCCTGAATGCCCATGTCATCGTCACGCATTTCCCGCCCAGCTGGTCCAGCCTGCCGTTTCTGGCATCGCTGCGGCTGCGCAATCCGCATGCCCGGCTGATCCATATAGAGCATTCCTATACCGGAAACTGGGAGGCCCGGACGGTCAGGTCACAAGCCCGTTTCCGGCTTATGCTGAAACTGGCCTACCGCATGTATGACGAGGTTGTTGCGGTATCCAACGGTCAGGCCGGATGGCTCCGCGCAATCGAGGCGGTCGACCCCGTGAAGCTGAAAGTGCTCCATCCGTGGAGCGGCAGCCAGGGCCTCGACAAGCTGCCCGGTCCGAAATTCTCTCAAGGCCAGCCGATCAGGCTGGGCGCCATCGGCCGCTTTGACCATGTGAAGGGCTTCGACGTGCTGATTGAGGCCATGAAGGCTTTGCCTGCATCACGTTTCGAACTGGTGATTGGCGGATTTGGCGATCAGGAGCAGGCCTTGCGCAAGGCAGCAGGCGACATGGCCAATATCGCGTTCGCTGGCCGTATCGAAGATGTGGCCAGCTTTTATGCCCGCTGCGATGTCGTGGTCGTTCCCTCTCGCTGCGAAGCCTTTGGCCAGGTGGCTGCGGAGGCGCGCATGGCCGGGCGTCCGGTGATCGTGTCGCAGGCCGATGGCCTTCCCGAACAGGTGGGCCGCGCAGGCATTGTAGTTGATTGCAGCGACCCGGCCATGCTGGCCAGCGCGCTTGCCGGGCTGAGCACCGCCCAGCTGAAGGAAATGTCGGTCGCCGCCCGCATGTCCATGGCCGGCGCCGAATTCTCCCGCATCAAGGCATGGCAGGCGCTGTTTCACCGGGCGGGCAAGGCACTGGCGGGCAGGAAGTCCCGGTCAGAAAGCCTGTCCGGCACGCTCGCCATATCAGCCTGACCGGACAATGCCTGCTGGAGCGCTCCCCCTTCGCTCCCCAGGCAGATGCCCCGGCGTCCTGCCAAGGGCGACCGGGGCATTGTCATGTCAGGATGCAGCCAGCCGCGGCCACAGGCGAGGCGCCTGAAGCATGTGCGGAACGGGAATGGGGCCGCAGCGCCGTTCACCTCTGGCTTGCGCGCAGCTCCACGGCGCGGCGTGCGGCAATGCCGATGACCACCAGCGCCGGCCAGTACAGATAAGCCAGTATCTCCAGATTCTCTCCAAAGCTGTAGAGACACATGACCAGGACCATGGATAGTCCGATACGGCCCAGAGGATCGCGAACCGCCAGCCACGCCATCGCAGCCAGCGCCATGATCAGCGGAATCGCCAGCGCCAGCAGGCCCATCGTGCCTTTGACGAACAGCAGCCCATACCAGCTGTGGTGGCTGCCGATCGGCATGAATTCAACCAGATGCGGGCCTTGTTCGACTATCCCGTGGCCGAACCACGGCGCTTCGGTTTGCCAACGTTCGATAGCGATGCGGCCAAGTATCTCGCGAACGCGCGAGCTGTCCGCACGGGCACTGGAAAAGTCCGAGGCCGCCTGTTCGGCCAGTGCAACCAGGCTCGGCGCCAGCAATCCAAGACCCAGCACAACCGGCGCTGCTGCCCACCACAGCCACGCCTTGCCCAGCCGGGAAATCCCGAAGCTCAGTGGCCAGATGACCACCAACGCCACCAGAGCCAGGCGGGATTGTGAAAGCAGGGCGATCAGCAAGGCGGCGGCAAGGCCGGTGATCTTCCAGCGCAGATCCCTCTCCTCGGCAGCGCAAACAGCATGGACCAGCGCGATCATCCCGGCTGCCGGCGACCACGGAGCAAAAAACTGCCAGCGTGCGGTCCCGGCGCCCGGTTCAATCGTGTAGAGGGTAGCCGCGAAATATTCCGGTCCGGAACCGCCAATGATCTTGAGCGGCGAGACCCACAGTGTCTCGGGAAGTCCGACAAACGGTGCCACAAGGAACAGCGGCAAGATTAAAAGTGTTTGCCTGCCCAGCCTGCAAACCGCGCGGCAGATCACCTCTGGCCGTGGATTGAGAACCGATCCTGCCAGCGGAAACAGGCCGATCAGGGCCCAGCCCTTAGCCCAGCCGACGGAAGACTTGATTGTCTGGCCAATGCCAAGGTCATTGGTTGTGTGGCCCACAAGCAGGATGATCTCCATCGCCGCCATTGCCAGCACGAATGTCCAGATGATCGGTCCCAGCGGAGCCGGTCTTTGTGCAGCCGGCAAGGCTGGCGCGGCATAGAGCTTCCACGCGGCCAGCGCGGCCAGGCTCCAGCCGAGGACCGGCCCGGCGATATACAGACCGCCAACCAGCCACAGCGCCCAGGTCGCGCCGATAGTGCCTGCTATCAGACGTTCGGCAGCAGCTTGCGCAGGATCGGTTGGCGTAGCCATGCGAGGGCAAATCCCATGAGAATGAAGAAGGACGCAGCCACAGCGGCGGCGAGTGCGATCAGCAGCGAGGGGGTTGCCCTGGACGTGGGCAGGGACGGTTCCTCGAAGGTCTGGACCAGCGGGTAAGAGGCGAAGGGATCGGACTTGTTGGTATCGAGCCGCGCCAGGGCGGAGGAAAAGACCGCTTCGGCCACCCGGTGTGCCCGCAGCAGTTCAACCAGTTCGCTTGCCTGCGCGACCAGCGGCCCGGACTGCGCCGCCTGCTCGTCGATCTGGCCGCGTATCTCCGCCAGCATCGCATTGGCGCCGGCATTCATCCCCTCGGCGGAGATGAGCGATTCAAACATCCGTTCACGCCCTTCGCTGACGGACAGATCGGCGAAAGCGAGCAACGCATCGGCCCGCAATCCGGCAACCGAGCTGCCGCGTGCGACAATCTGTCCGCGCAAGGCATTGCGCTCGGCCTCCAGTTCCTCACGCACGGCGTGGGCGCTGCCCAGCGTAGCGCTGGCTTCGCTCGCGTCGGTATTGATGCTGGCATACCGATCCAGCAGTGAGCGGAAGACAGGATCGGCCTTGAGTTGCAGGGCCCGGCGAACATTGTCCGGGGTGATCTGCAGAACCTGACCAAGCCGCCCGCGAATTGCTGCAAGACGAGCGCGATCGGCCCGTGCGTTTCTTTCAAGCCCGCGCAGACCGTCCAGCGCGCCGATGCGGCCATTGAACTGCTCAAGACTTACCAGGCCAGTGCGCCCCTGAAAGTCCAGCAGGGCCAGCTGGGCCTCCTGAACCTTGCCCTCAAGCTCGGAGATATGCTGACGATCGGCGCTTTCACGCGTTTGCGCCTCGTTCTCGCGCAGGTCATCGAGGATGGCGAGGAACGCATTGCGCAAAGCCTCGCCGCGCGCCCGGGCATGCTCGGGACTCTCACCTGTCACCTTCACTTCGATCAGATTCGTTTGATCCAGCAGTTTGATGGATGGCTCGGGAAATGCCCCGCCATCTTCACCCAACAGGCCGGCGGCCCGGCGGCGGGTCGTGTCAGCCATCAGCAGGCGCTTGTAATTCTCGGTCGGGCTGAGTGTGGTGCTGGAAAAGGCCGATGCGGTGACCGAACTTGCCTGACCAAGCGAATCCAGATTCATCGATCCGCCAACACCGGACCCCGGAAGGATCAGGGTCATCGAACTGCTGAAGCGAACAGGCGCAAGAACCAGATAGGCCGCAGTTATGCCCCAGACCAGCAGGAGGGCTGGCGCGATTGCCATGATATAGCGGCGATAGCGGTGGATGGAGGGCAGTCCGTCACGAATGACAAACCACAATCGGACAAGGCGCCGGGGCCGGGGCGTGGAAGCCATCACTTGGTCACCGCCTGTTCGAGCAGCAGGGCAGGAGTGACCGCACTCGCCACATCGGTGACCATGCCGATGGCATCGCGCAAATTCATCCAGCGGCTGTCATAACAGGCCAGGGCATCACCCGGCATCAGATAGGGATCGTCCAGGTCGCGGTCTGCCGCGCGAACCAGATCCTCCACGGCACGCTCCACCACCACGGACTGGCCGGTCATCGGATTGCGCGAAATCAGCACGGCGAGGCGCCCGGCATTCATCCGCGAACCACCCACGCAGTTCATTGCCACCAGCCCCTGAAGAAAGCGCGTCCCATATGGCAGGCTGGCGGTCTGCTGGCCGACCGCAGCGCCGGCATTGTTGTTGGCCGGGCGCGTCAGGTTGGACATGTGCACGCGGATGCCCGGCGCCGTCACCAGCGACGGGCGGACGAGCCGCGCATCGAAACAGCCGCTGGTTGGCACAATAATGCTGTCGCCATTTGCCAGCGCGACGTCCTGAAACGCGGTGCCGTCATGCCCGCTGCGCAGATCATGGACCGAGAGCGTGCCGTTGCGGACCAGTCCAATGCGCGAGATATCCGCATCGGGCCGAACGCCGCCCGCGGCGCGCAGCGCGGTGGACAAGGTGCGGCCGACATTGGCATCGCCAAACGCCTCGCCCTCGCGCTGCCCCACGCGATCGTCAGGCGCCCGCTCACCGGCCCTGACACTGCCGGGAATGAAGACCGCGCCGCTTACGGCAACGGAAACGCCGGCGCTTTCCAGCAGGCTGAGGCGAACGGCATTGCGCAGACGCTGGACAATGTCCCGCGCGACCAGCTCATCGGCAAGATTGCGTTCCAGCTCTGGCAGGGAGAGCCCCGCAGCAGCAATCGATCCGATGCCGTTCAGGCCAATGTCGCCATTGGCGCCGATCACATAAGTGCCGGAAATCCGGTCTGCATCGCCGATGATCCGAAGTTGCAGCCGATCACCCGGAGCAAGCAGGGGCTCTGCGCCATCGGGCCGCGACATCTGCGGGAGATCCGGCAGCATGCCAGCAGCCTGAGAACAGCCGCTCTGTAATACCGATGCCTGCTGCTCCGGCATCCACAGTGCACCAGCAATATTGGCTGGCTGCGGGCCGGTGGTACAGCCGGCCAGAAGCGCGGCACTGGCAATGGCTGGAACGATGATACGCATGTGATGGGACTCCGGAAACAGTTGCCGGAGACGTTTCAAGGACCGTGCCAACTGGCGATTGGACGGGATTGCAGCGATTTTGGCGCAGATACCGCCGCAAATTCGCATTCTGCAAAGCGCCTGTTTGCATTTTGCAAAGCATTTGCTGCAATATGCAACGACTGCGGGCGATCAATTGGGGATTTGCAGTACTACCCGCCCGATCTTCGCATTTTGGCACGTAATATGCTTAGTTGCCCGGACGCAGATTTGCATTTCGCAAAAAGGGACAAGAAATGAAGGGCATCATCTTCACCGAACTCGTTAACTTCATGGAAGAGGGATTCGGACTGGTTTTCGCCGACGAGGTGCTGGTGGAAGCGGACTTGCCCGATGGCGGAGCCTTCACCTCAGTCGGCAGCTATCCGGCGACCAATGCGCTGAAAATGGTCTCGATCGCATCCGTAAAGTCGGGCGTGCCGGTCGATGAACTGTGCCAGAAATATGGCTCCTATCTCTTCCAGCGCTTCACCGTCCTGTTCCCGGATATCATGAAGCTTTATACGTCTGTCGACGAATTGCTCGATCATGTCGGTCCGCACATTCACGAGGAAGTCCGCATCCTCTATCCCGGGGCCAAGCCGCCCAGCGTGACGACCAGGCGTGAAAACGGTGTTCTGGTGGTATCCTATCAGTCGCACCGGCCGCTGGCGCATATCGCCTATGGCCTGATCAGGCAGAGCATCGAGCATTACGGCGATGAACGCGAACTGACCTGGGAATCCAGCAAACTTGGCGATCGGGCCGAATTCCGGCTGGTCAAAGCCCTATGAGCAGACCGGCAACGCACATACTGGTGATAGAGGATTCCCCTTCGCTGGCACAAACCTACGCCGGAATCCTAGAAGGGGCCGGCCATTCGGTTGTGGTGGTGGAGAACGGCGCCGAAGCAGACAGTGCAATTGCCAGCATGCCAAAGCCGTTCGACGCTATCCTGCTCGACCTGCAATTGCCCGATTACGATGGGCTGGACTGGCTCGAACAGCGCCCCCAATTGGCGCAGGAAAGCGCAGTGGTGGTGGTCACCGCCGATGGATCGATCAACCGCGCAATCAGCGCCATGCGGCTGGGCGCCTATGACTTCCTGGTCAAGCCCATCGCCCCGCCAAGATTGCTGACCACCGCGCGCAATGCGCTGGAACGCCAGAAGCTGTACGAAAAAGCCGAAGTCATCAGCAGGATTGTCGGCCGTGAGAGCTTTCAAGGCTTCATCGGCAAATCCACGCCCATGCAGGCAGTCTATAGCGCCATCGAGAATGTCGCGACGTCCAAGGCGACGGTTTTCATTACCGGCGAAAGCGGCACCGGCAAGGAAGTGGCCGCCGAAGCGATCCACCAGACAGGTCCGCGCGCGCGCAAGCGGTTCGTGGCGATCAATTGCGGAGCGATCCCGGAAAACCTGCTTGAATCGGAACTGTTCGGCCATGTGAAAGGCTCCTTCACCGGAGCGATTGCAGACCGGAAGGGGGCCGCGCGCGAAGCCGATGGCGGTACGCTTTTCCTCGACGAAATCTGCGAGATGGATCTTTCGCTGCAGGTGAAACTGCTGCGCTTCCTGCAGTCCGGCATGGTGCAGCCGGTTGGGTCAAGCCGGCCCGAACCGGTCAACGTGCGGGTTATCTGTGCCACCAATCGCGATCCATCGCGCGAAGTTGCCGAAGGCCGCTTTCGCGAGGACCTGTTCTATCGCCTTGCGGTGATCCCGCTTGAATTGCCGCCACTCAGGGACCGGCCCGGCGATGTCAGCCTGATAGCGCAGAGTTTCCTTGAACGCTTCGGGGAGGAGGAAGCCAAGCACTTCGAGCCGCTTTCCGCGCAAGTGAGCGCTGCGCTGGAACAGCGCCAGTGGCCTGGCAATGTCCGCGAACTGCAAAACCTTATCCGGCGTGCAGTGGTGATGAGCGCCGGACCGGTTATCGGCCTGGACGATCTGCCGCTCGAACGCACCCATCCCGCACCAGCCAGAGCCGCTGACCCTGCACCGGCTGCATTCATGGCGGACCCCGCTGCAACCGCCTCCCCGGACTTTGCCCAAAGCGGTCCCACCACGCTCGCCGATATCGAGCGGCTGGCCGTTGAGGCCGCAATCCACAGGGCTGGCGGCAGCATCCCCAAGGCTGCGGGCGAACTGGGCGTCAGCGCATCAACAATCTATCGGATGAAAAGCCGTTGGCAGTCCGCCTGACCCGCAACACGGGTTCTGCAGACTGCCAAGGCGAACGAACAAGGCCCGCAGCCGCGGCGGGCATAATGTTCAGCGGCCATTGGGCCGGGCCACTGCGCCCGCCCCCTTCGCGCTGCATCAATAGCCAAGGATGGCCTTCACCTCGAGGTATTCCTCCAGCCCGAAGACCCCGTATTCGCGGCCATTGCCGGACTGTTTGTAGCCCCCGAACGGGGCAAAGCCGGACCATGCCGGATAGTTGATGTGCACCTGGCCTGCGCGGATCTGGCGGGCGACCCGGCGTGCGCTTTCCTGATCGGCAGACTGGACGTGAGAGCTGAGGCCATAGACCGTATCATTGGCAATACGGATCGCATCCGCCTCATCCAGATAGGGCATGATCACCACCACCGGGCCGAAAATCTCCTCCTGCGCGATGCGCATGTCCGGCGTGACTTCGGAAAACACCGTGGGGCGGGCGAAAAAGCCGTGGTTGAGGCCGCCGGGAAGTCCCGTGCCGCCGCAGATCAGCTTTGCGCCCTCGTCGATACCGGCCTGGATCAGTTCCTGCACCTTGGCGAATTGCGGCGCATTGGCGAGCGGGCCGATAACGCATGCCTCGTCCAGCGGATTGCCGACGATGATGTCGTTCGCAGTGCTGGCCGCAAGCGCCTCCACTTCGGCCAGGCGCGATGCGGGCACCACCATTCGGGTAGGCGCAGCGCAGGACTGGCCGACGTTGCGCATGGCCCCCAGAATGCCCTTGGGCACCGCCTCTTCGAAATTGGCATCTTCCAGGAACACATTGGGCGACTTGCCGCCCAGTTCCTGCACCACGCGCTTGATGGTCTTTGCTGCGGACTGGGCCACCAGCACGCCCGCGCGGGTGGAGCCGGTGAAGGTGACCATGTCGACATCGGGGTGCGATGACATGGCATTGCCCACCACTTCGCCGGTCCCGCCAACCAGGTTGAACACGCCCGGAGGCGTTCCGGCATCATGCATCACCTGGGCAAACATCTGCGCGGTGAAGGGTGACATCTCGCTGGGCTTGAGCACCACGGTGCAGCCCGCCGCGATGGCCGGGGCAACCTTGGCGGTGATCTGGTACAGCGGCCAGTTCCACGGCGTGATCAGCGCGCACACGCCGATCGGTTCCCGCACAATGGTGATCCCGTCGCGCTCCGTCTGGAAAGCGAACTTCTCCAGCACATCGATCATCGTATTGACGTGCGCGATGCCGAACGCGACCTGTCCGCCGCGTGAGAAGGTGATCGCCGCGCCCATTTCCGCAGTGATGGCCTGCGCGAATTCTTCCGTCCGCTCCTCCAGCAAGGCCTTGATCCGCTTCAGCAGCGCCAGCCTTTCTGCAACCGGGGTCTGCGAGAAATCGGGAAAAGCGCGGCGCGCGGCGGCAACCGCCAGATCGACATCGGCGGCGGAGCCAGCGGCGATATGGCCGATCACCTCCTCCGAATAAGGATTGAGAACCGCAATCCTGGGAGCATCGGGACGGTCCACCCATGCGCCGTCCAGATAGAAGCGCGTATCGTTGATCAATTGCATCCTGAACCCTTTTTGATTGTTGCGGCGAACGTGCAGAAGCGCGGGCCTGCGGTCAATATGGCATGGGTCGCCAATCGCAAGTGCCAGCGGCCACCGGTCGATGTTTCGGCCGGACCGGCACATGAAAAAAGGGCCGGAGGTTTCCCTCCGGCCCCTTTTTTGTGACCTTGCGGTCTTCGCTTAGCGACCCGAACCCGGACCGTAAGTGATTTCCACGCGGCGGTTCTGCAGTTCGCGAACACCGTCAGCGGTAGCAACACGCGGCATGCTTTCGCCGAATGCTTCGCTGGAGATGCGCGCTGCCGGAATGCCGCGGCCCGTCAGGTAAGCCTGGACGCTGGCGTTACGACGTTCGGACAGGCCGACGTTGTAGGTTGCCGAGCCGGAGCGGTCAGCGTGACCGGCCAGCATGATCGCAGCGGTGCCGCAGTTGCCATAGGCAGTGACAGCACTGTTGAGAACGGTAGCAGCCTCAGGCGTGATATCCGACTGATCCCAGTCGAAGAACACGATGTACGGGCCCTGGTTGCACTGCACGACCGGCGGCGGAGGCGGCGGAGGCGGAGGCGGCGGGGGCGGAGGAGGCGGCGGCGGCGGCGGCGGAGGAGGCGGAGGCGGCGGTGCCACCGGCTCGGAACCACCGAAG
>NZ_WTYY01000003.1 GCF_009827405.1 Alteraurantiacibacter aestuarii | reverse complement strand
GGGCCGGAGGTTTCCCTCCGGCCCCTTTTTTGTGACCTTGCGGTCTTCGCTTAGCGACCCGAACCCGGACCGTAAGTGATTTCCACGCGGCGGTTCTGCAGTTCGCGAACACCGTCAGCGGTAGCAACACGCGGCATGCTTTCGCCGAATGCTTCGCTGGAGATGCGCGCTGCCGGAATGCCGCGGCCCGTCAGGTAAGCCTGGACGCTGGCGTTACGACGTTCGGACAGGCCGACGTTGTAGGTTGCCGAGCCGGAGCGGTCAGCGTGACCGGCCAGCATGATCGCAGCGGTGCCGCAGTTGCCATAGGCAGTGACAGCACTGTTGAGAACGGTAGCAGCCTCAGGCGTGATATCCGACTGATCCCAGTCGAAGAACACGATGTACGGGCCCTGGTTGCACTGCACGACCGGCGGCGGAGGCGGCGGAGGCGGAGGCGGCGGGGGCGGAGGAGGCGGCGGCGGCGGCGGCGGAGGAGGCGGAGGCGGCGGTGCCACCGGCTCGGAACCACCGAAGTTGTAGATCAGGCTTACCAGCGCAGAGTGCGTTGCCAGATCAAACTTCGCCGAACGGCCAGCAGTATCGGTAACCGTGAAATTGCCGGTGTTGAGATACTTGTACTTGATGCCAACGTCGAAGTTCTTGGAGGCCGGAATACGCAGAGCAGCAATGCCCTGCCATGACCATGCGTGGTCCTGCGAATCAATGAAACCAGGGCCGGTGGAAGCGATAGAGGTTTCGCCGCTCATCCAGGTGTGGCCGAAACCGCCACCTACAGAGAAGCCGATGCTGTCATCGCCACCAAAGTCGACCAGGGCATTTGCCATCACGGAGGTGAGACGGGTCTCACCACCGGCAGCGAATACACCAGTGCGAAGAACGCCGGCACGGTTGGCAATTTCGCCACCGGTTACGCCGACAACCGTCGAAGACAGCTGCTCAGGATTGAATTCCTTGTAGGAACCTTCAATTTCCGTGCGGACCGGGCCGAAGTCATAGCCAAGAACGCCAGCGGCTTCCCAGCCAGTGTCGCTTTCAACCAGAACTGCGTCAGGTGTGCCGTTGATGTCGATATTATAGCTGTTAGGGAAAACAGCGCCACCATCGACGCCGAAATATCCCTGGCCGTCTCGTGCCATTGCAGGCGCCGCAAGTGCGGTAGCCGCAACGCCGAGGCAGAGCGCAAACTTTCTCATATTTACTTCCCCTTTGAACCTACTGAACACGTCATAATTGCAGCCGCATTCTCTGGCAACCGCAAGAAACGTTAGAAGCCTTATCATTTTGTGATGCGGTATGTCCGCAATCAACTCCTGTCGAAAGGTTGAACTCCTCTGTGGTTCCCGAGAAACGGCCTTTTCCGCCGGTTTTCCCAATAAACTGACCGATTTGCATGCGCCTTGTGGTAAATATGTAACAGGCCGAAGGACTTAGCTGCCAGAAGGCCTGTTCGCACAATTCTGGCTTCAGAATCAGCTGTCTCGTCAACTTGCGGTCGGACTGCAGCCTCTCAAAGCGCCAATTCGCCCGTTTCGCCGGTGCGAATCCTGACCACTTCGGGAAGGTCGAGAACGAAGATCTTGCCATCTCCGATGGACCCGGTGCCGGCCGCCTGGCGAATGGTCTCCACGATCCGCGGTGCCATCTCATCGCTGGTGGCAATTTCCAGCCGGACCTTGGGCAGCATGTTCACTGCATATTCTGCGCCGCGATAGATTTCCGTCTGGCCCTTCTGCCGGCCAAATCCCTTCGCCTCTGTAGCGGTCAGTCCGGCGACGCCTATAGCGGAGAGGGCTTCGCGAACCACTTCCAGCTTGAACGGCTTGATCACCGCAATCACCAGCTTCATTGCAACTTCCCCTTAAGATCAGAAACAGGCCGCGCGGCCCTCTTGCTTCACACCTGTATAATGGACCTGCCTGCTCTGCTGGCAACAAAAAAGGGCCGGAGCGACTGGCTCCGGCCCAAAGTTTGTACGTTCGCAGGAGGAACGTGGGGAGGCGGGGTCAGGGGGAGAGGAGGAGAAGTCCTGCCCCCGCCAAACTTGTGATCAGTTGTAGGCGCGCTCTCCGTGCTCGGAGATGTCGAGGCCTTCGACCTCGGCTTCTTCCGAAACCCTGAGACCGATGACTGCCTTGACGATCAGGCCGACAATCAGCGTACCGATGGCTGCCCATGCAATGGCAACAACCACCGCAACAACCTGGATACCGACCTGAGCCATCATGCTTTCAGCAGATCCGTTACCCGGACCGCCCCACAGCGTGTTGACGAAGCCGGTGCCGATGGCGCCGACGATGCCGCCGATGCCGTGGATGCCGAAGGCGTCGAGCGAGTCATCATACCCCAGTGCAGGCTTGAGCTTGGCAACTGCGAAGTAGCAGATCACCGAAGCCACGATGCCCAGCACAACGGCGCCGAACGGGCCCGAGTTGCCGGCAGCAGGCGTCACCGCAACCAGACCGGCGATGATGCCCGAGCAGAAGCCCAGTGCCGAACCCTTGTGGCCAGCCAGCTTTTCAGTGACCATCCACGCCAGACCACCGGCCGCAGTTGCGACGAAGGTGTTGATCATGGCGAGGCCAGCAAAACCGTCGGCTTCCAGCTCGGAACCGGCGTTGAAGCCGAACCAGCCAACCCACAGCAGGCCCGTGCCGATCATCGTCATGACCATCGAGTGCGGAGGCATCTGCTCATCGGGATAGCCCTTGCGCTTGCCCAGCAGGTAGGCGAGCACCAGGCCGGATACACCGGCGTTGATGTGAACCACCGTACCACCGGCAAAGTCCAGGGCGCCCATTTCGAACAGCAGACCGCCGCCGGCCCACACCATGTGAGCGATCGGGAAGTAGACAACCGTAAGCCACAGCACCGTGAACAGCATGGTGGCGCTGAACTTCATGCGTTCGGCCGTTGCACCCAGAACCAGCGCGGCAGTGATTGCAGCAAAGGTCATCTGGAAGCTGACGAACACATATTCGCTGATCACTTCGTCAGAGAAGGTCGCAGCGGTCGAGTCCGGCGTAACTGAGGAGAGGAAGTAGGCGCCAGTGCTGAAGAACTGGCCCATGAAGCCTTCGATCGCAGTCGGACCGAATGCCAGCGAGTAACCCCACATGATCCACACCAGCATCGCCAGAGCGGCGGTGGCGCCGATCTGGGTCATGGTGGAAAGCATGTTCTTGGAACGGGTCAGACCGCCATAGAACAGGGCCAGGCCGGGCAGGATCATCATCATGACCAACACGGTGGCGGTCATCATCCAGGCATTATTGCCCGGGTTGGCGACGGCAGGTGCAGCCTCTGCAGCTTCCTGTGCGAAGGCGGCGGTTGCCACCAACGTGGAAGCGCCGAAGGCACCGACGCCGCAAATCAGTTTGCGGATCATTGTATTACCCCTTTGTCCAGATTCGCTTATCACAGCGCGGTCTCATCGGTTTCGCCGGTGCGGATCCGCGTGGTCGACGCGAGGTCGAGAACGAAGATCTTGCCGTCACCGATGCTTTCCGTGCTGGCGGTTTGCTGGATGCATTCGACGACCTTGGGCATAAGTTCGTCGCTCACGGCGATTTCGAGCTTAACCTTGGGGAGCATGTTCACCGAATATTCGGCACCGCGATAAATCTCGGTCTGTCCCTTTTGCCGGCCGAAGCCCTTGACTTCGGACACTGTCATGCCCGCCACGCCGAGCCCGCCGAGCGCCTCACGCACTTCGTCAAGCTTGAATGGTTTGATTATGGCGATGATGAATTTCATCACTGACCCCTATTGCTTTACCGGTCAAAAACCCGGCCAAGGGTCACCAATGCAAAGGCCGTGCCAGTTGCAAGTTTCGGACTGTTTACATGCCGTTAACGATTATGACAGCACCCCAGCCCCCGCCAGCAAGCCCGAATCTTGTGCAGCTGCCTGATTTTTAGGCAGTCAGTTCCAGCTCGGCGCGGACGGGCAGGTGGTCTGATGCGCTGACTGCCAGGGCGCTGTGGTAAACATGTGTTTCGTGGCAGTGCCAGTGGGGTGAATGGACGATCCGGTCGAGCGGGGCGAGCGGGTTGCTGCCGGGGAAACTGCGACCGGGTGCCAGCACCGACCAGGAATCGCCAAACGATCGTAAAGCTCCCCCGCGGGCAGACCATTCGTTCAGGTCACCCAGGATCACGCTCGGCGTATCGTCCAGCGCCATAGCCTCGCACACGGTTTCAATCTGCTTGCGGCGCAGCACGCCGGAAAGGTCCAGGTGCATGCCTACCACATCGAATTCCCGTCCTTCCAGTGAAAGCCGGGCATGCACCGCCCCGCGCGGTTCCAGCGAAGGAAGATGGATCGGCGCGGCATCGACGATATCAATGCCCCGGCGCGCCAGAATGGTGTTGCCGTGCCAGCCCATGCTGCGTGGACGCATGCGCAGCGGGACGATCTGCCAGTGCTGTTCCTCAACCATCCGGCGCGGCAGCACCGCCGCACGGGTGCCGAAGCGCAGGTCAACCTCCTGCAAGGCGACCACATCGGCATCAAGCTCATGCAGCACGCGCAGGATGCGATCGGCATCGCGCCTGCGATCCAGCCCGACGGCCTTGTGAATATTATAGCTGGCGAATTTCAGGCGCATTCGTTTGGCTTAGTCCGAGGTTTCCGCCGTGTCCCCGGCGATATAGCGATCCGTCGGCCTGGTCGGCAGGCCGTCTATGCTTTCGCGGCGGCGCTTGTGCTTGCCCGCCCATTCGCGCGGATCGGAGCGGGCGTGATATTTCACCAGCGTATCGCGCTCCTTCTCCAGCGCCATCAGCGGCACGCCGTACCCGCAGGAGGTCTGCACGCTCTGCACCTTGATATCGAAGATCTGCCGCGTTCCGGGAAGCAGGGTGAAATGGGCGGCAAGCTCATCCCAGTTGCGCTCCCACGGCAGCACAGGTTCGCCGTGGCCATAGATGCGCAGGATCTGCGCCGGCTGCTGGAAATTGCAGAACATGATGGTGATGCGCCCGTCGGCCAGCAGGTGGGCGTTGGTCTCATTCCCCGATCCGCCAAGGTCGAGCCATGCCACGCGGTCGGGCGACAGGATGCGGAAGGCGTCATAGCCCTTGGGGCTGAGGTTGATCCGCGCGCCCTGCGCAGCGGTGGCCACGAAGAACACCGGCTGCCGGGCAATCATCGCCATGTGCGGGGGCAGTAATGTGTCGGTGAATTCGGCCATCGCACAAAGTCTATTGGCGATGGGTCACGATGTCACCTCTCCTTGGTGGCGGAAAATACCAGATCGGGGTTCTTTTCCTGCTGGTAGTTAACGTCCCACGGCGATCTGGCCATGAACACGAGGTCCCCGTCGCGGTCCTTCGCCAGGTTCGGACGGTTGAATTCCTCGAAAGTCTTGAGCGCCGCATCGCTGCCCTTGATCCAGCGCGCGGTGGCAAAGGGAGAGGCTTCCAGCATCGCTTCCACCTTATATTCGGCGGACAGGCGCGAGATCAACACTTCCAGCTGCAATTGCCCGACCACGCCGACAATCCACTGCGCGCCGATTTCAGGATAGAACACCTGAATCACGCCTTCTTCGGAAAGATCGTCCAGCGCCTTGCGCAGCTGCTTGGTCTTGGTCGGATCCACCAGTTGCACCCGGCGCAGGATTTCCGGCGCGAAATTGGGCAGGCCGGTGAAGCGGATGTCGTTCTTCTCGCTCAGCGTATCGCCCACACGCAAGGTGCCATGGTTGGGGATGCCGATGATGTCGCCCGCCTCAGCCGTGTCGGCAATCTCGCGGTCCTGCGCGAAAAACAGGATCGGCGAATGGATGGCGATCGGCTTGCCCAGCCCCGAAGGGATCAGCTTCATGCCGCGTTTGAACGTGCCCGACACCTGCCGCATGAAAGCGATGCGGTCGCGGTGGTTGGGGTCCATGTTCGCCTGCACCTTGAAGATGAAGCCGGTCACCTCGTCCCGGTCAGGGCTGATCTGTTCCTCCCCGGCTGGCTGCGGGCGCGGCGGCGGCGCATATCTGGCAATCGCGTCAATCAGATCGACCACGCCGAAGTTCTTCAGCGCCGATCCGAAATAGACCGGGGTCAGATCGCCGTTGCGATAGGCTTCCAGGTCAAATGCGGGATAGCCGATCTGCGCCAGCTCGGCCTCTTCGGCCCATTGTTCGGGAAGCACCGGCTTTTCATCGATTGTGCCGAGGAATTCCTTGCTCGGCCCTTCCGGGCGCGCGACATTGCCGGTGGCGAAGTCCAGAATGCCTTCAAACTGCCCGCCCATGCCCACGGGGAAGGTTTGCGGGCTGACATCCAGCGCCAGCATCTCGGCAATCTCGTCCAGCAGTTCGAACACCGGGCGGCCCTCGCGGTCCACCTTGTTGACGAAGGTGATGATCGGCACGCTGCGCAGTCGGCAGACCTCGAACAATTTGCGCGTCTGCGGCTCAATACCCTTGGCCGCATCGATCACCATGATCGCCGAATCGACTGCGGTCAGCGTGCGATAGGTGTCTTCGGAAAAGTCTTCATGGCCCGGCGTATCGAGCAGATTGAAGGTGATGCCGTCGCGCTCGAACGTCATGACCGAACTGGTGACCGAGATGCCGCGCTGCTGCTCGATCTTCATCCAGTCAGAGCGCGCACGCCGCGCCTGCCCGCGCGCCTTGACCTCACCGGCAAGATGGATCGCGCCGCCTTGCAGCAGCAGCTTTTCGGTCAGCGTGGTCTTACCCGCGTCAGGGTGCGAGATAATGGCGAAGGTACGCCGGGAGTTATGCGGACTGGACATGTCTGGTCAGGCGGCGATCAGCCGCGCAGCTCCCCGCCCAGCTTGGCAGCAGCAGCCACTATTTTCTCGGAGATCGCCTTGATCTCCTCATCCTTGTAGCTTTTCTCACCCGGCTGGAGGGTCACTTCCACGGCGAGCGACTTCTGTCCCTCGGGCACGCCCTGGCCTGCGAACAGGTCGAAGATCCGCGCATCGACGATATTGGCCCAGGGCAAATCCCGCCCGGCGCCCTTGACCGCGCGCAGCAGATCGCCCGCCGGAAGAGCCTGAGGCACCAGGAAGGCGAAATCGCGCGTCACGGCCTGCAGGGCTGGCGGCGCATAATGGGTGCGGGCAAATGCCGCAGCCTTCCTGGCCGGGATCGCATCGAGGAAAATCTCCACTGCCACCACCGGGCCATCCACATCGAAGGCGGCCAGAGTGGCGGGATGCAGCGTGCCGAACCGCGCCAGCACCTTCTTGGGGCCAAGCCGCAAGGTGGCGGACTGGCCGGGATGGAACTGGTCGCCTGAACCATCCATTACCATCAGATTGGCGACGGGGGCTCCGGCCTCTTCCAGCAGGGCCAGCGCCTCTGCCTTGGCATCGAAGGCATCGAAATTCGCGGCCTTGCCAGCGGCCCAGCCGCGCGGCGTCTTCTCGCCCGCCAGCACCACGCCCAGCGTCGGGCGTTCACCGCTCATCCCGCCCTCGCCGCGCAGATAGGACCGGCCAATCTCGAACAGGCGCAGGCTGGTGGCTCCGCGATCGAGGTTGCGCTTTGCGGCGGACAGCAATCCGGGAATGAGCGAGGGGCGCATGGCCTTCATGTCCTCGCTGATCGGATTGTCGAGAATCCACAGGCCACCGTTGCCGCTGGCGAAATGCTCGGCCTCGGCTGGCGGGAGGAAGGACCAGGTGATCGCTTCGTTGAGGCCGCGCCCGGCAGCGGCGCGGCGCAATTTGCGTTCCAGCACCTGTGCCGGAGTGGCGGTTGGCCGGGCCACGCCGACATTGCCTGTCAGTGGCACGCTTTGGACATGCTCCAGCCCGTGGATGCGGACCACTTCTTCCACGATATCGGCAGCGCCTTCCACATCGTGGCGGCGCAGCGGCACTGTGACCTGCCAGTCATCGGACACGGTGAAATCCAGCGCGGCAAGGATCTGGCGCTGCTCCGCCTCATCCACCTGCACACCGCCCAGCCGGGCGCTGAGCGCGGGATCATAGGCGATGATTTTCGGCGCGCTGGGGGCAGAGCCTGCCCGCACCACATCGGACGCCTCACCGCCGCACAGGCGCAGGATCAGCGAGGTCAGGCCTTCCAGCCCGCCATCCAGCCATGCCGGGTCCACGCCGCGCTCAAACCGCGTGCGCGCATCGGTGGCAAGGCCCAGCTTGCGACCGGTAACGCCGATCTGCTCCGGGTTGAAATAGGCGATCTCCAGCAGCACGTCCGTGGTGCCATCGGTCACGCTGGAATGCTCACCGCCCATGATGCCGGCAATATCGTGCACGCCATTGTCATCGGCGATCACGGTCATGCTGGGATCGAGCGTGTAGGTCTTCTCGTTCAGCGCCAGAACCTGTTCGCCATCCCTGGCTCGCCGCGCGACGACGGCGCCGGTCAGCCTGGCCAGATCATAGACGTGCGCCGGACGCCCGAAGGCCAGCATCATGTAATTGGTAATGTCGACCAGCGCGCTGATCGGTCGCTGTCCCGCCGAAATCAGCCGCTGCTGCATCCACTCGGGGCTGGCACCATTGGTCACTCCGCGAATGACGCGGCCATAGAATGCCGGACAGCCCTCAGCGTCATCGGTGCGGATTTCTACCGGACAGGGAAAGCTGCCGGGCGTCACATCGTCCCGCAGCGGCTTGAGCGTTCCCAGCCCAGCTGCCGCCAGATCGCGCGCAACGCCGTAAACGCCCATGCAGTCCGGACGATTGGGAGTGATCGCCACGTCGAAGATCGGGCTGGCGCCGTGATAGGTGGCAAAGTCCTGTCCCACCGGAGCATCGGCGGGCAGCTCGATGATCCCCTCGTGATCGTCGCCCAGTTCCAGCTCCCGCGTGGAGCACATCATGCCGTTGCTCTCCACGCCGCGGATGGCGTTCTTGCGCAACTGCATGCCATTGGCAGGCACCACCGCGCCGGCCAGGCCGAGCACGCCCTTCATCCCCGCGCGCGCATTGGGCGCACCGCAGACGACCTGCACCGGATCGCCTTCGCCGGTATCGACGGTGAGCACCTGCAGCTTGTCCGCATCGGGATGCGGCCCTGCGGTCAGCACTTCGGCCACGCGGAAGCCTGCCAGCTTTTCAGCCGGGTCCTCAAGACCTTCCACCTCAATGCCGATGGCGTTCAGCCGGGCAGAGATCTCCGCCACCGAAGCCTGGGTTTCGAGGAAGTATTTCAGCCATTCGAAAGAGAACTTCATGAGCGCGCTCCCACACCGCCCGAGAGCGTCGGCTGGTCAAAGGCGGAGAAGCCGTAATGCTGCAACCAGCGGACATCGCCATCAAAGAAGGCGCGCAGATCGTCCATGCCGTATTTCAGCATGGCCAGCCGGTCCACGCCCACGCCAAAGGCAAAGCCCTGCCATTCGTTGGGGTCCAGCCCGCTCATTTCCAGCACGCGGGCGTTGACCATGCCGCTGCCGAGCAGCTCCATCCAGCCATGACCTGCCGCATCGCCGCTACCGCCCAGCACCCGCTTGCCGTCAACGATGGCAAAGCCGACGTCGACTTCCACCGATGGTTCGGTGAAGGGGAAATAGGACGGGCGCAGCCGCAGCACGATATCGTCGGTTTCGAAAAAGGCCTTGAGGAAGGTCTCCAGCGTCCATTTGAGGTGGCCAAGATGGATGCCCTTGTCGATCACCAGACCTTCCACCTGATGGAACATCGGCGTGTGCGTGGCGTCGCTGTCGCTGCGATAGACGCGGCCCGGCGCGATGATGCGCACGGGCGCACCTTCGGCCAGCATCGTGCGCACCTGAACCGGGCTTGTGTGCGTCCTCAGCAGCATTCTGCCCCCTTTGGGGGCGGTGTCGGGGAAATAGAATGTGTCATGCATCGCCCGCGCCGGATGGCTTTCAGGCATGTTGAGCGCGGTGAAGTTGTACCAGTCGTCCTCAACCTCCGGGCCGGTGGCGACGGCGAAGCCCAGATCGGCGAAAATCTCCGCCAGCTCATCCATCACCTGGCTGACCGGGTGGACAGAGCCACGCGGCGCATCGGGTGCAGGCAGGGTCAGGTCGAGCCGTTCCGAAGCCAGCCGCACCTCAAGCTCCGCCGCTTCCAGCACGGATTTGCGCTGCGCCAGCGCATCGGTGACGGACTGGCGCAGGGCCTGAATGGCCGGAGCCTGCGCCTGTCGTTCGTCCGGGCTCATCTTGCCAAGCGTCTTGAGCAGGGCAGAAACGCTCCCCTGCTTGCCAAGGAATTCGACCCGCAAGGCCTCAAGCGTTGTCAGGTCTTGCGCGGCAGCGATGCGCGCCTGGGCGTCATTATGGATGGTTTCGAGTTCGGACATGATCTTCGATTATTCGTGAAAGGGCGGAATTCGTGAAAATTGGGCTGGCGCGCCTGTTAGCGGCCCCAGCCCTGACGCCCAAGCCCTAATCTGACCATCAGGTCTTCGTGGAGTAGCGCAGCACCGTGGGCATGTCCGTCTGGGGCACCACGCCCTGATCGGCCATGCGCTGTGCCATGATGCGGTCAAGGATGGGGTGCGGTGTATCGGCATATTCGCTGGGCGTCATGCCCATGAAGCTGCGAAAGTCGCGCACGAAATGGGCCTGATCGAAATATTGCCCGTCCAGCGCATTGCTCCAGTTGCCTTTCGGTTCCAGCATGTAGCGCGCCAGACTGCGCAGGAAGCGCTGGCGGCGCAGCAGCAGCTTGGGTGGAAATCCGAAGTAGCGGCTGCACATCCTCTCCAGCGTGCGGCGCCCCGTCTCCAGCCTGTCCGCCAGCATCGTGACATCGGCAATTTCGGGATCGCGCAGGGCGTGCTGGCAAGCCAGAATCTTGTCCTGACCGGGAACCGGGCGATGATCCTGCTCCAGCAGGTGGTTGTTGATGCGCCGCGCGGTATCATCGGAATCGGGCGATGCGGTGCGGACCACCTCAAGGATGGGAGCAAACACCTCAAACGCCGCACTCGTGCGCGCATCAACTATCCGGTCAGCCAGGTCTGCGGCGGGCACCGGCACATATTTTGCCCAGCCAACGGGTTGCAGACCCAGCCCCCAGATGCGTGACTCGCGCAGGCCGAACTTGATGGCCCTGCTGGTTGGTCCGCTGGCAACAAACGGCCAGGTCGGCTGGACTTCGTCAGGGCAGACAGATGCGACAGGCTCCACGCCGCTTTCGGTGAAGCGCATGGTCGCCCATTCAGGATGCAGCCGGTCTTCGATCAGCACATCGTCAGCGCAGGTGATGGTAAACGAGTAGAGCGCGGTAAAATACGGCTGCAACTCCTCCGACAAGCGGAAAAACTGCACGTCTATTGCGAATTGATCCGGCATTTTGCGACCCAGCCCCAAACTATCATCGAATCCGCAGACTGACGCTGTCTTGTAATTCGATTGCGCTGCTTTGTAACAGTGAGAGCCCTTGAAGTCCAAAAACTTGCTCTATGCATATGACAATATCGTTTTGGTTATGACAAGTCCTGTTAGGTCGGTTCCGGACCATTGCCATTGATGCCCGCGTTCATCGAAATGCTGCTGGCGCGCCTTTTTGGCGGCGCCGCCGTAATTGGGGGACACCATGAGCAAGAACAACATCACACTGACAGTAATGGCCGCAAGCCTGATCGCGCTGGCTGCCCAGCCCGCCGCAGCGGAAGACGAAGTGGAGCTGGCCCGCTGCGATGAAAGCCTCGGTTCGATCGCGCTGGTCGATGGCGCAGGCGCGGGCTGGAGCCAATGGAACCTTGGTTCTCCGCGCGCTCTGATCACCAAGCTGGCGACCGAGTCGGGCTGTTTCACGCCGCATGGCGGCGGCAATGAGCCGGCTCGCTACCTGGTCACCGCAGTGGCCGGAACCGAGGAGGAAGTGGACCAGGGCCTTAACCTGGCCGGGGCAGCGGCCAGAGAAGCGCTGATTCGCAGCGGTGCTGCTTCCAGCGTCCTTTCGCGCGTACCCTTTGGTGGCGCGGCTGCCGGCCTGCTGGGCGGTCTTGGCGGTCGCCGGCGCACAGTGGCTGCGGGCCTCACAGTGGTGAGCCCGTCCAATGGCCAGCCGCTTGCCGTGGGCAGTGGCTCCGTCAGTTCCTCATCGCTCAGCTTTGGCCGCTCTGGCGGATCATGGGCACGCGGCCTCGCCGAGGGCGCGGGCTATGCCGAAAGTCGGGACGGACAGAAGCTGACCGAGGCCTATATCATCGCCTTCAACCAGATCGTGGCGCAGCGTGCCGCGCTGGAAGCGGCGCCGGCGCCGGGTGCCAGCGCCGCAGCCGATGCGTCTCCTGCTGCCATCGCCGCAGTTGACACGGTCATGCGCTCAGGTCCCCTCGCCAGTGCAGCCGAGGTCCGCACCCTGCGGGCAGGCACAGAGCTGGCCCCGACAGGCAAGCGCGAAGGGCTGTGGATCGAGGCCGAGGACAATTTCGGCACCAAAGGCTGGGTCTCTGTAGAAGACCTGCAGTAAAGGTCCCCCGAAAGCACCCGGCGTACACGACCCTTCGCCGGGTGTTTGCGGGAAAAGGAAGGGCGCGGATGACCCAAATCATCCGCGCCCTTTTTTGCGTTCCGAATCTATCCCGCAGGATCAGGCCGGAAGTGCACCCTTGGCCTGCTTGATGATGAGGCCGAATGCTTCGCCCTCATTCATCGCCAGGTCGGCCATGACCTTGCGGTCCAGCTCAATCCCGGCCAGCTTCACGCCGTGCATGAACTGCGAATAGGTGAGGCCTTCGGCGCGCACCGCAGCGTTGATACGCTGGATCCACAGGGCGCGGAAATTGCGCTTCTTAACCTTGCGGTCGCGATAGGCGTACTGGCCGGCCTTTTCGACGGCCTGACGAGCAACGCGAATGGTATTCTTGCGGCGACCGCGAAAGCCCTTGGCCTGGTCCAGTATCCGCTTGTGCTTCTGGCGCGTGGTCACGCCGCGTTTAATGCGAGGCATATCTTATCTCCTGATAATGCGCAGCGATCTCAACCGAGACCGTAGGGGGCCCATTTCTTCACCGCAGCCGTATCGGCCTTGGAAAGAACCTTGGTCCCGCGTTGCTGGCGGATATACTTCGCATTGTGGCTGATCAGGCGGTGGCGCTTGCCAGCGACACCATGCTTGAGCTTGCCGGTGGCGGTGAGCTTGAAGCGCTTCTTAACGCCGCTCTTCGTCTTCAGCTTGGGCATTTTCGTCTCCCCTAAAAGGATATGGGTTCGAGAACACGTCCAACCAGCCCTGGCAGCCCTTACAGCCAGACCGGAAGATAATCACGTGTCAGTGAAGCGCGCGCAACTAGAGCCAATGCGCGCGAAAGGCAAGCGGGAGTTTCGCCATTGGCCGGCGGATCAATGCGCTGCGGCCATCGCCTCCAGCACATCTTCCAGCCGCGCGGGATCGCCCAGCGCCAGCACCTGCCCGTCCGATCCTGCGTGGAGCGGCTCGCCCCGCCAGTCGCTCATCACACCGCCGGCACCCTCCACCACCGGGACAAGCGCGGCATAGTCGTGAATCTTCAGGCCCGCCTCGCACACGATGTCGATATGGCCGGAGGCGAGGCAGGCGTAATTATAGCAGTCGCCGCCCATCACCATGCGCTTGTGATCGGTGCGGCTGGCCAGCGTCATGAAGGTGTGGCCCTGATGCTCATCGAAATAATGCGGGCCGGTGGTGGCCAGCGTGGCGCTGGCCAGTTCGCGGCAGCGGCGGGTGGAGACGACCTGGCCATTGAGCGTGGTGGCCTGCCCCATCACTCCCAGCCAGCGCTCCCCCAGCACCGGCTGGTCGATCATGCCCAGCACCGGAAAGCCTTCCACCAGCAGCGCGATCAGCGTGCCGAAGGTGGCGCGGCCAGCCAGGAAGGCAGTGGTGCCGTCGATCGGATCGAGCACCCACTGGCGGCCCGACTTGCCCGGCTCGATGCCGAACTCCTCGCCATGCACGCCGTCCTGCCCCGCTTCCGCCTTGAGGATACGGCGCATCGCTTCTTCGGCATTGCGATCGGCAATGGTGACAGGCGTGGCATCGTCCTTCGCCTCACTGTCCACCTGCGTGCGGAACAGCGGCAATATCTCCGCCCGCGCGGCATCGGCGAGGCGGTGGGCAAGTGCGATTTCGGCTTTGAGGTTCATTGCGGGGATTTCACTGATCTACCGGCACCATGGTCGGCTCGCCCTCATTGTGGACGCGAATGATGATGGCGCGCACGCCATCGGGGCCAGCGCGCGGCGTGTGCACCGCCTGCGCGGGGATGATGAAGGACTGGCCAGCCACCAGCGTCCCTTCGCCAAGATCGGCAACATCCACCTTCGCGCTGCCTTCGATCACGTAGAGATATTCCTCCCACGGATGATAATGGGTGGCGCCTACAGCGTCCGGCCCCAGCAGCAGATCCGTCACGATCAGCTCATGCCCCGGCGCAGCGCCGGGTTCACCGCGGAAAATCTCGTTGGAGCCGATGGGCGGGCGATATCCGCTTGCTTCTGGCTGCGGCACCGGTGCCTGTTCCTGCGAACAGGCGGTGAGTGCCATTGCCGCCAGGAAGATCGTGCGCATCGTCAGTCAAACAGGCTGGAGACCGAGCTTTCGTCGGCGATGCGGCGCACGGCCTCGCCCACCAGCGGGGCGATGGTGAGGACGCGGACCTTGGCAGAATCCCTGGCGGCATCGGTCGGCATGATGGTGTCCGTGATCACCAGTTCCTTCATGCAGGAGCCGTCAATCCGCGCCACAGCGCCGCCCGAAAGCACGCCGTGGGTGATATAGGCGGCCACGCTTTTGGCGCCCGCCGCCAGCAGGGCTTCGGCCGCATTGCACAGCGTGCCGCCCGAATCGATGATATCGTCGATCAGGATGCAGTTGCGGCCCTTCACATCGCCGATGATGTTCATCACTTCGGATTCGCCGGGCCGCTCACGGCGCTTGTCGACGATGGCCAGCGGCGCATTGTCGAGCCGCTTGGCCAGCGCGCGGGCGCGGACCACGCCGCCCACATCGGGGGACACGACCATCAGGTCATTCTCCCCATATCGCGCCTGGATATCGGCTGCCATCACCGGCGCGGCATAGAGATTGTCCGTCGGAATATCGAAGAAGCCCTGGATCTGTCCGGCGTGCAAATCGACCGACAGCACGCGGTCTGCGCCCGCCTCGGTAATCAGGTTCGCCACCAGCTTGGCCGAGATCGGCGTGCGCGGGCCGGGCTTGCGGTCCTGTCGGCCATAGCCGAAATAGGGCACCACGGCGGTGATCCGGCTGGCCGATGCGCGCCTCAGCGCATCGATGCAGATCAGCAGTTCCATCAGATTGTCATTGGCCGGAAAACTGGTCGACTGCAGGATGAAGACATCCTCGCCGCGCACGTTCTCATGGATCTCAACGAAGATTTCCTCATCCGCAAAGCGGCGCACGCTGGCATCGGTGAGCGGCACTTCGAGATAGGCCGCAATGGCGCGGGCAAGCGGCAGGTTGGCATTGCCGGACATGATTTTCATGGACTGGCCTTCTCCTGGCGCGCGTTCGGATTCGCTGGGGCAGGCTCTAGCCCAGCGTCATATGATTGCAACCTGCAGCTTGGGGCTAGATGGGGAAATGCGACAAACTTGGCCCCATGCAAGATCATTTCGCCCGATCATTTGGCCCCATCATCTGGCCCGGTGCTCGCCCTCTACCCAGCGCACCGTTCCCGATGAGGCGCGCATGACCACGCTCTGCGTCGTGATGATCGGCTCTCCATCGGGGCGGCGCACGCGCTTGACCCCGTTCAGCAGCGATCCGTCGGTCACGCCGGTGGCGGCAAAGATGCAATCCCCGCTGGCCAGGTCCTCCAGCGAATAGATGCGATCGAGCTGCTCTATCCCGCATGCCACGGCGCGGCGGCGCTCGTCATCATTGCGATAGATCAGCCGCCCCTGGAACTGACCGCCCACACAGCGCAGCGCGGCGGCGGCCAGCACGCCTTCAGGTGCGCCGCCAGACCCCATGTACAGGTCAATCGTGGTGTCAGGATCGGTGGTGGCGATCACCCCGGCAATGTCGCCATCGGGGATCAGCTGGATGCCGCAGCCGATCGCCCGCAATTGGCCGATCAGTTCGCCATGGCGCGGACGGTCGAGCACGCAGACCATCAGCTGGTCCGGCGCAACGCCCTTGGCCGCGGCCACGGCGGCGACATTTTCCTCCGCGCTCTTGTCCAGGTCGATCACGCCTGCGGGATAGCCCGGCCCCACGGCCAGCTTTTCCATATAGATGTCAGGCGCGTTAAGAAGGCAGCCCTTGCCGGCAATCGCCAGCACCGCCAGCGCATTGGCCCCGGCCTTGGCGGTAATGGTGGTGCCCTCCAGCGGATCGACGGCGATATCGACTTGCGGCGCACCCGGAGCGGCGGCACCCACTTTTTCGCCGATGAACAGCATGGGCGCATTGTCACGCTCCCCCTCGCCGATAACGACCGTGCCGTTGATGGGCACCAGATCGAATGCGGCGCGCATCGCCTCAACCGCTGCCTGGTCTGCCGCCTTCTCGTCACCCCTGCCAGACTGGCCGGAGGCGGCAATGGCGGCGGCCTCGGTCACGCGGACCATTTCGAGCGCCAGCACACGGTCAAGCGGGCTTTCAGCTGCCGGTGAAGCCTTGCCGGAAGATGCGGTGTTCATACGCAATTCACCCTCGAAACCGATGTTGCGCATCCGTTAGGCTGGGGGGTGCGCGATGTCGAGCGTGGCAGGACGGATATTGCTTGCAGGACTGGCCACTTCCTTGAGCGCGGCGGCGCGCGGGCAGGAGGCGGAGGTCCTGACCGCGGAGCAGGCGATCGAGAATTCGCGCGAATACTGGTCTGTCGAACCGGAAGATACCGACGATTGTGCCGATGCTCAGGCGGAAGATCCCGATGTCATCGTGGTCTGCCGCGATGTCGCCGATCCGGAACGCTACACGTTCGAACGCCCTCCACGGGCGGATGTCGAAGTGACCGGCAGCGGCGCTCCGCGGGCGCAGGACCCGGGCGGAATGCTGATGCCTTGCAGTGCCTACACCTTGTGCGTCGGCAAGCTGGGCAGGGTTCCGCCGCCTGCCGTGGTGACCGATTTCGATGCCCTGCCGGAAACGCCAGCCGGATCGGAAGCGGCGCGGCTGTATGGCGGGCCGACCGACGCCGACGACATCGCCGCTGCCACGCGCGCCGCTCAGCCGGTGCCGGAGCCGGTTGATACCGGTGCCCAGACCAAGGCCGGGCTGGAGGATGATGTCTATGGACCTTGAACGCAGGCCCTGAGCTGGCCCCATAAAGGCCCGCGACCTAGCCCAGCAGGCGCATCACCAGCGGCGGTTCAGACAGGCTGGGCGATCCGTCAAGCAGGTCCAGGGCAGCGCTCACCGCGCTTTCAGGCCCTTCATGGCTGACGATTGCCACCAGCACATCGCCGCCCTCCTCGGGATGGCCGTGCTGGATCATGCTTTCGATGGAAACACCCGCATCGCGCATGGCAGCGGTGATCTCTGCCAGAACGCCGGGGCGATCTGCCACCACGAAGCGCATATAGGCGCGGCTGACCCGGTGGCCCGGATCGGCCGGCGCGGCGCTTTGCAGGGCCGATACCGGCAGGGAGAACGGCGGGGCGACGCGGTCGCGGGCGATATCGATCAGGTCTGCAACCACGGCGCTGGCTGTGGGGCCATCGCCCGCACCGGCACCTTCGAACAGCAGGCGGCCGGCGAAGTTGCATTCGGCCACCACCGCGTTGGTCGGCCCGTCGACAGAGGCGAGCGGATGCTGCTTGGAGACGAGATAGGGCTGCACGCGCTGGAACAGGAAGCGCTCGCCGCCCTTGTCCTCGCAGTCGGCCACACCGATCAGGCGAATCACATAACCCAGCGCATCGGCCTGGGCGATATCGGCGGCGCGGATCTTGGTGATGCCGGAAATGTCGACTGCGGCAAAATCCAGCTGCGTGCCGAACGCCAGCGCGGCCAGGATGGCCAGCTTGTGCGCGGCGTCCACGCCTTCAATGTCAAAGGCGGGATCGGCCTCGGCATAGCCAAGGTCTTGCGCGTCCTTCAGCACATCGCCAAAATCGGCGCCGGTGCTCTCCATCTGGGAGAGGATGTAATTGCAGGTGCCGTTGAGGATGCCGTAAATTCCGTCGATCCGGTTGGCCGCGGCACCTTCGCCCAGCCCCTTGATCACCGGAATGCCGCCGGCCACGGCTGCTTCATATTTCAGCGCCACGCCCTTGCCCTCGGCCAATGCGGCCAGTTCCATGCCGTGATGGGCGATCATCGCCTTGTTGGCGGTGACCACCTGCTTGCCGCTGTTGAGCGCATTGCGGGCCAGCGCCAGCGCCGGGCCATCAGACCCGCCGACCAGTTCGACCACCGCGTCCACGTCGTCGCGCGCGGCCAGCGCGGTCATGTCATCTTCCCAGGCATAGGGTGACAGATCGATCCCGCGATCCTTGGTGCGATCACGGGCGCACACGGCCACCACCTGCAAGGCGCGGCCTGCACGCGCGGCGATAATGTCGCCATTGGCTTCCAGCAGGCGGATAACGCCCGCCCCAACCGTGCCAAGGCCCGCCAGAGCGATGCGAAGAGGTGCTGTCATAAATTCCCCCGGAAGAGTGCGTGTACTGCAATGAGCCTGATCTCAGGCGCGCCGCGTTAAAGCGCGCGATTGCGCTTGGCTAGGGGGATGCGCGCGCCAGCTTCAGTTATTGCGCACGCAGGGACCGAGCTGGCCCAGCACCATGCGATAATCCTCACGTGCCCGATCGCGTGATTCGCGGTCGCGCTGGATGAACGCGTCTTCGGGCAGGTCTGCCGGCAGGAAACAGGCCAGCGCATACCATTCCAGCGTCTGCGCCTGCGGCGGGCGCGCTGCCTGATCGACAATGTCGGTCCACGAAACACCCCATTGGGCCGTCATGCCGGGACGGCGGATTACCGAAAGCGACACCGGATCGCCGCTGCGCGTCTCAAGGAATATCTGCGTTTCCGATTCCCCCACCAGATTGCCGGGCACGGACATGGCCTCGCGCACGCCGGTGATCACGGGCGGGCGAGCACTCTCCGCCAGCTGGGTCAGCACCTGGCGCACGCGCTGTTCCAGCGCAGGCGTGGCAGGCTGCATGGCGCCCTGTCCGGCAAGATAGACCTGTCCCGGCCGCCCCTCCACCGAGCGGGCAAATATCAGGAACACCTGTTTCTTGAGCTTGGGCGCCCGGCCCCTGGCATCAGCCGGCAGATCGACCAGAAAGGCAAGCGATTCGCCAATTGCAATGCGCCCGCCCAACAGGGCCTGAGTTATCGATTCAGCATAGATGCGAACTTTGCCGGGAGCGACATCTGGCGCGCGTTCGGCTCTCAATGTTGCCTGATCATCGATTTGCACACGCGCCACGATATCCGCCGCCAGCGCCAGTTCCACCAGTTCCACATAGCTTGGCTCAATTGGCGCAGCCGGACCTGCAACGACCTGCGCCTGTGCCGGATTTGCCAGTGGCATCAAGGCCATAAGGGAAGCAAAAAGGGCAGTCGAAAGATTCGCCAAATTGGGGAATCGGTACAAAATCGGCATCGCAAGCTCCTGAAACGGAGAATCGGAAATGGCACATTTGATCGCCAGATACATGGTTTAGCCTGCGTTTATCCGGTGAATCAGTGCTTAACCGATAAAGCGTTTGCCCATGCGGAAGTGTGCCGTTAAGACCCGCCGGGAACGGACCTACCGACAAAATAATAGCGGGGGTCTGGCGTCTGGAAGGGCTTGGGATAGTCTTTCCAATATCCGCTCCCGATAAATCGGGACGGAAAATCTTCGATGCGGCAAACAGGGTTGGGCCTGTTTTATGCTGTTATGGCCGGGCTTGCCCTGGTGGATGAAAATGGAGTGATGGGACTGGATGGCTTACGCTGACCAAGAGATGAGCGGTAGTCGAGTTGTATCGATTATCATCGTTGCCCTGATCCACGTAGTGATCGGTTACGGACTGATAAGCGGACTCGCCATTTCGGCGATGAAGGAAGTTGTTCAGCGCGTGACCACCGTGGATATTGAGGAGCCTGAACCAGAGCCGGAGGAACCACCGCCGCCGCCGCCGGAACAAGATGTTTCGCCGCCGCCGCCGGTTGCGCCGGCGCCACCGATCAACGTGTCGGTCGCGCCTCCGCCAATCCGGACGCAAACGAATATTCCGCCTCCTGCACCTGTGATTCGGACGGTTCCGCCGCCCGCACCAGTGGTTGCGCCCCCGCCGCCTCCGGCGCCTTCGCAGGCCCGGGCTGCGCAGCGCGACAATTTCAATCGCTGGTCTTCACGTATCCAGGAAGCCTATCCCTCGCGCGCCGTACGCCGTGAGATTGAAGGCAACGTGGGTGTGAGTGTGACGATCGGACCCGATGGCCGCGTGCAGTCTTGCTCCGTGACTTCCTCAAGTGGTGAATCGATCCTCGATGAAGCCGCCTGCGAGGGCATGGAACGTTACGCGCGTTACGAGCCGGCGCTCGATGCCAGTGGCAATCCGACCTCCGGTCGCGATTCACTCACCATCGTTTACCGTCTCAGCTAATTTTCAGAATTTCAGTTATTCTCAAGAGAGGACTTTCGCATGCTTATTGAACTCCTGGCAGCTGGTGCTGCAGAGGCCCCGCAGAACCAGTTCGGCTTCATGGAAGCGATGGAACAGGGCGGCCCCGTCGCCTGGTCCATTCTTACCGTTCTTGTCATCCAGTCGGTTGGTTCGTTCTACATCCTGATCACCAAGTGGCTCGAGCAGAATAAGGTGATGAAGCAGTACCGCGCTGGCCGTCCTGCATTCTGGCGTGCAAGCACGCTGACCGAAGGCGCCACCAAGTTCGACAAGAACAGCGCATGGCGCCAGCTGGTTGACGATGCACACGCCGCTCAGGCGCAGAGTGCAAAGATGACCGACAATCTGGAATCGCATGACTGGCTGCACGGATCGCTGGCTCGTTCCGAGTCCGCCATCAACGGCAAGCTTGCCGGCGGCCTTCCCTTCTTGGCAACCACGGGTGCAACCGCACCGTTCGTTGGTCTGCTGGGTACGGTTATCGGTATCTACCGCGCTCTGATCAACATCGGCATCGCCGGTTCGGCATCGATCGACAAGGTTGCCGGTCCGGTTGGTGAAGCCCTGATCATGACCGCCATCGGTCTGCTCGTGGCTGTGCCTGCCGTGTTCGCCTACAACTTCCTGCAGAGCCGCAACAAGAAGATCGCTGCGATGCTCTCCGGTTTCTCGACCGAACTGCTGGCCAACATTTCTTCGAATGGCACTGTGAAGCCTGCGATGGCGGCTGCTCCGGCTGCAAAGGCAGCTCCTGCCGCTGCAAAGCCGGCTGGCGCACCGAAGGCCTGAAGCTGATACTCAAATGGGGGCGGGCGCAAACCAGCGCCCGCCTGCCCCTTGCAGCTTAATTTGAGATAGGACGAGAAACATGGCCATAGCGACTGGTGGAGACGGCGGCGACAAGCCGATGTCTGACATCAATACCACCCCGCTGGTGGACGTCATGCTGGTGCTGCTGATCATCTTCCTGATTGCAGTCCCGGTCGCCATTCAGACGGTCGAGAAACTTGAAGTTCCGATTATGGTTTCCATACCTTCGGACGACAAGGTCGAGAACCTGCTGCTTACCGTCACCACGACGGATGAAGCGGGTCGGACGCCGGGCACAATCAGGACTGATTATTCCGGTGCAACCCGTAATGGCGAATGCCGCGTGTACATCAACAACACAACGCTGGTCGATTCGGGCGAGCTGTATGACCAGGCGTTCGAAAAGCTGGACAACATCGTACAGCGTGCGGGCGGCCCTGAAGCCATTCGTGCACAACCGGAGCTCATTCCGCAGGTTCACATTCGCGGCGACGTGAATGCACCCTGGCGCTGTGTTGCCGGCACGATCTTTAATGTGCAGGCGGCGGGTTATCCAACTGTCGGCTTCATTTCCAATCCGGTCGATCCCAACGGCTAATCGCCGTCGATCCCGGATTAGATAGAACACGAGGAGTAAACACTCATGGCAATGTCAGGCGGAAGCGACGATGGCGAGCCGATGATGGAAATGAACACGACGCCGTTGATCGACGTCATGCTCGTTCTCCTCATCATGTTCATCATCACGATCCCGGTTGCGACCCACGCGATCAACATCGATCTTCCCTCGCCGGATCCGAATCCTCCGCCAGAGGACATGATCGATCCGGTCACGAACAAGATCGTTCTCACCCCCGGTGGTGAGATTCTGTGGAACGCAACACCGATCAATTCGAACGAACTGGTTCGCAATCTGCAGGAAACGCTCAACTTTCAGGTTGAGCCGGAACTGCAGTTCGAGCCGGAAGCAAACGCCAGCTACGAACTTTCGGCACGCGTGCTGAACATCATCAAGGGTTCTGGCGTCACCAAGTTCGGCTTCGTCGGAAACGAAAAATATCGCAGCTTCGGCAAGTAACGGCCCAAGCCAGTGAAACAGATCAAGGGGCGGGTTTTCCCGCCCCTTTTTCTTTGCCCGCAATCCATACGGTGGTCGTCAGCCGGCCCGGTGCCAGCCAGACCCGCAGGCCAGCTATGACATATCGGTGCAGATCATCGCGATGGTGGGCGGCGCTGGCCTGAGGAAATTCGCCTTTATCGGCAATGAGCAGTTTCGCAGCTTCGGACGGGATTAAAGCGGCATATCCCGTTCCATCGCCGCGCTGGCCAATGCCTCGGCCTCCAGCAGCAGTTCATCGTCCGCTGCCCCTTGCGGAACGGCTTCGCGGCCGATCATCACCATCACCGGAACGGCCAGCGGGCTGACACGCTCAAGCTGCACATGCTCAAGCCGCTCTGCCGCATGGTCCAGCAGATCGCCCAGCCGCTCTATGTCGGTCATGCGTGATCGGGCATCGGCCCAGGCCGCTTCGATCAGCACATGGCCGGGCTCATATTTGCGCAATACGTCATAGATCAGATCGGTCGAGAAGGTGACCTGGCGGCCGGTCTTGCGCTTGCCGGGATGCTGCCGCTCCACCAGTCCCGCAATCACCGCCACTTCGCGAAACGCGCGCCGCAGCAGGTAGGAATCCTGCACCCAGTCGATGAATTCCTCCTGCAGGATCGTGGGTGAAAGCAGTGCAGCAGGGTCCTCCACCGGCTTCAGGCCCCACACCGCCAGCGAGTAGTCATTGGCCACGAAGCCACCTGGCATCAGCCCCATGTCCTCCATCCGCTTGGTGACCAGCATGCCCAGCGACTGGTTCGCATTCCACCCGGTGAAGGTGTAATAGACGCTGTATTCACGGCCCCCGTGCGGGAAGCTTTCCACCAGCAGATTGTCCGGTCCGGGAAGCTGCGATCGCCAGTCCTGTACCTCCAGCCATTCGCGCACATCGTCGGGGAAACGTGCCCAGCCCGCCCGGTCCACCAGCAAGGCGCGAACGCGGCTGGCCAGATGGGTGGTGAGCGGCAGGCGCAGACCGCCATAGGACGGGATCATCGCCGCCTTCCTGCAGGCCCGCACCACCAGCTCCATGTCCCGCAGCTGCTCGACCTCAAGGTTGAGCCCGGCAAACTGGAAGGTGTCCCCCGGCGTGAGCGATGCGGCAAAGCGCTCCTCCACCTTGCCTAGCGACCGGCCATTGCGAAAGCGCACGCTGAGCATTTCACTATCGACGATGATGCCCGCGTTCATCCGGTGGCGCTGCGCCTGGTCTGGGTGAGTCAGCCGCCACACGCCGTGCCCGTCGCGCGTGATCCGCTTGAACTTGTCATAGGCGCGCAGGGCATATCCGCCGGTAGCGATGAAGCTGAGCACCCGCTCCCACACGCTTTGATCCACCCAGGAATAGGACAGACAGGCGCGCACGTCCGCCAGCAATTGCTGTTCATCGAATGGCGCGGCACAGGCGCAGGCCATCACGTGCTGCGCCAGCACATCAAGGCTGCCAGGGCGGAAATCCTCGCCGTCGCGCTGGCCTTCATCCACCGCGTCCTTGGCCGCCCACGCCTCGAGAAATTCAAAGCGGTTGCCCGGCACCAATAGCGCGCGGCTGGCCTGATCGAGCCTGTGATTGGCACGCCCGATCCGCTGGAGCAGACGCGATGATCCCTTGGGCGCGCCCATTTGCACCACCAGATCTATGTCACCCCAGTCGACCCCCAGGTCGAGGCTGGCGGTACACACCAGCGCGCGCAATTCCCCGCGCGCCATAGCCGCTTCCACCTTGCGCCGCGCCTCGGTGGATAGCGAGCCGTGGTGGATGCCGATGGGCAGGTTCTGCTCATTCGCCTCCCACAGTTTCTGGAAGATATATTCGGCCAGAAACCGCGTGTTGGTGAAGATCAGAGTGGTACGACATTCGCACACGCGGCGGTACAATTGGGGAATGGCCCAGATCGCCGCATGCCCGCCCCAGGGCACGCGCTCCTCTTCTGGCAGAAGGATTTCCACCTGTGCCGCAGCGCCCCGCTCACCCGCCACCAGCGCGACCGAATCCACATCGCCCCACGGCGCCAGCCATTCGCGAAAGGCCTCCGGATCGGCAACGGTGGCGGAAAGTCCCACGCGCTGCATATCGGGCGCAATCGCCTGTAAGCGCGACAGTGCGAGCGCCAGCAGATCCCCGCGTTTCTGCGTGGCGAAGGCGTGGATTTCGTCCACCACCACCCGCTTCAGCCCGGCAAACAACGCAAAACTCTCAGGGAAGCTGAGAAGCAGAGAGAGGCTCTCAGGAGTGGTCAAGAGGATCTGAGGCGGGCGGGAGCGCTGGCGGCGCTTGCGGTCCGATGGCGTATCCCCGCTGCGCGTCTCTATCCTGATATCCAGCCCCATATCGGCCACCGGGGTGAGCAGATTGCGCTGCACATCATGCGCCAGCGCCTTGAGCGGCGAGACATAGAGCGTGTGCAGGCCATCGGGCGGCGCCGCGCCATTCAGCACCGATGGGCAGAACGCCGCCAGCGTGGGCAGGAAGCCAGCAAGCGTCTTGCCGGCGCCGGTATCGGCCACCAGCATGGCATGCTTGCCGGCCTGCGATGCGGCCAGCATATCGGCCTGATGCTGGCGGACCCGCCAGCCGCGCCCGGCGAACCAGTCGGCAATTTCTTCAGGGACCTGCGCCGCAATCTCCACCATCGTTACAAGATGGCAGGCCGCCAGCGCATTTCCAGTGCCCTAATCCCGGATCGGCGCAATCCCTTCTGCCTGCGGCAGTTCATGCGCCGCCTCATGCTCGGCCACATTCTCTTCCGGAAAGCGCGCGAAGTAGATCACGACGGCAACCAGCGTCCAGATTCCGGCCAGCGTGTAATAGAACAATTGCGGATGGCCCTGCCCGGCCGTCATCGCGGCAAGGCTGGCCCCCAGAGGCCTGCCGAAATTGCCGACCGCCATATAGATGGTGAACTGCGTGGCGGCGACGGCGGGCGAGCACATGCGCATGCAGATGGGGATCATGGCGATGGCATAGAACAGGCCGACAAATTCGATGGCGCCGGCAAACCCCATCAGGAACCAGCTCTCGCTCCACAAGGATTGGCTCGCGCCCATGATGATCAGCAGGGCGATGCCGATGATCACCGCGATCAGCATGGATCGCTGCGCGCCAATCGCATCGATCAGCCAGCCGCCCACCACCAGCCCGACAACGCCGGTGGCCAGCCCAAGGGTGGAGGTGAAATTGGTATATTCGGTCAGCTTCCAGCCGCCCACGTCCTGGAACAGGATCGGGTGGAAGCTCTCAAACCCGCCCCACGGCAGGGACCGGAACAGCAGCACCGGGATCAGCATCAGGCTGAGCGGGACGATGATCGCCTTCACCGCATTCACCAGCAGCGGCCACCATGCCTCTACCTGGATATCCAGATTGCGCCTGTGGCTTTGCCCGTGGGTCCACGGCAGGCGGCGCTCCCCGCTGCGTTCGCGGATGATGATGCCATAAAGCATGACCACGCCCGGCACGACCGCGCCCACCATCAGGCAGGCGGATATGCCGGAAGCTGCCAGCAGCGCCCCGCCGCCAGCGGTGGTGGCGGCAATGCCCAGCAATTGCGCGCCGAACATGATGCCGCCGGCCTTTGCCCGCTCATCCTCCTCCATGATATCGACGGCAAGGCTGTCTATCCCCACGTCCTGGAAGGTGACCGCCATATTGGCGACAAAGCCAATGGCCGATAGCATCGCGATATCGGAATGTTCGGGTGCAATGACCGCGCCTGCCAGCAGAATCAGCACGATCAGCGCCTGCGCGCCGATGATCCACACGCGCCGCCGCCCCATCGGCAGGAAGGTATAGCGGTCAATCAGGAAGCCGTTGATCAGCTTGAGCGACCACGGCAGCGACGCCGTGGCCACAACCGCGCCGATTTCCCCCGTGCCCGCGCCATTGGCCGCCATCCATGTGGGAACGGCATAGAAGAACAGGCCGATGGGGAAGCCCTGGGTGAAATAGAACAGCAGCAGCGTCAGCAATCGCAGCGGCTTGCTGCGTGTCAGGATAAGCGCGGATTGCTCCGCCGGAATGCTGGCCATGTCTTGAACCCCCCTGTGAACGGGCGAGTATGCCGCAACTTGCGGATTTGTCTAACTGTCAAACAGGCGCAGCTGGCTGACCTGCGCCAGGTCCAGATCGATGGCGAACAGATCGGCCAGGGCGGCGCGCCATTCTTGCGCGTCCTGCAACTCGCGCCGCTCGGACTGGTCGCCCTGTGCGATGCTGAGCGATGTGCCGGACAGCGCCATGAAGCCCCCCGGCAGCACCCGGCTGACAATAGGCCCCAGCACAAAGCGCGATTGCGGCCAGGTGGCGGTCCAGTGATTGGCCTGATCCATATCCGCCTGCGCGACCGGTGCCAGATCGAAGCTGTATTGCGCCTGCCAGTCGCCATGTGGCTGCGCGCGGCCATCGGTGGTGGCGCGCGGGCCTGATCGTTCGAGTAGCCAGTCGCCGTCCGCCCGGCCGATATGGCGCAGGCGGTGGCGCGCACCATCCGGCGTGCGCGTTTCTGCACCGTCCGTCAGCGGCAGTGGCGGGACGTAGGAGCCGCCAAATCCGGCATCGGCAAGCCACTTTTCACCGCCAAGATCGGCCAGCAACAGCACATGCGTTCGCGGCGGGATCACATTATCGGGAATGGCCAGCCGGGGACGCGCCAGCAGCGGGCGGCTGGCAATCCCCATCAGCGCCAGCATATCTGCATAAAGCCGGTTCTGTTCAAAACAGTACCCGCCACGGCCCGCCGTCACCAGCTTGGCAAAGACATCGTCACTGCCGATCAGGATCGGACAGCCCAGCAGCACGTCCAGATTCTCGAACGTGATCGCCTGCCGGTGGGCCGATTGCAGCAGGGCAAGTCCCGCCGCATCGGCCCCCGGTACTTCGTCCAGCGCCAGTCTGGCGCAATAGGCGCCCAGCCGATCACCCATCGGACGGGTTAGTGCCCGGCTTGCGGGCCGCGCTTGAGGCCGGACAGGCTGAGCTGCTCGTCGATCTGCGCCATCAGGCGGGCGAGCCCTTCCTCACTGTTGCTCTCGGCACGGGCCACCAGCACGTCCTGCGTGTTGGATGCGCGCAGCAGCCACCAGCCATCGTCATTGGTGACGCGCACGCCATCGGTATCGTTGACGTCCGCGGTGGTCCTGGCCAGCCGCTCCTTCACTTCATCGATGGCGGCGAACTTGCGGCTTTCATCCACCTGGAAGCGCATTTCCGGCGTGTTGAGCATCTGCGGCATGTCGCTGCGAAGCTGGGTCACCGATTTGCCCAGCCGTGCAGACGCCGCGATCAGCCTGATTCCGGCATAAAGCGCATCGTCAAAACCATAATATGTGTCGGCGAAAAACACGTGTCCGCTCATTTCCCCGGCCAGCGGCGAATGAGTTTCCTTCATTTTGGATTTAATCAGCGAGTGGCCGGTCTTCCACATCAGCGGCTTGCCGCCGCACTCCGCAATATGATCGAACAGCGCGCGGCTGGCCTTCACATCGGCGATAATCGTCGCGCCCTTGCGCGTCTTGAGCAGATCTTCGGCATAGATCATCAGCAGCTGATCGCCCCAGATCACCCGTCCCTGGCCATCGATTGCGCCGATCCTGTCGCCATCCCCGTCGAATGCCACTCCGAAATCGAGGGATTTTACGGAGACAAGCTTCCGCAAATCCTCAAGATTTTCCTCAACAGTAGGATCAGGATGATGATTGGGAAATTCGCCATCGACTTCGGTAAACAGCAGATGATGCTCCCCGGGCAGGCGCGCGGCGAGCTTTTCCAGCGCGGGTCCGGCAGCACCGTTGCCGGCATCCCAGCCGACCTTGAGACCGGCCAGGACCTGGGGATCGATTCCATCGAGACCCTGGAGCAGGCGATCGATATAGGCGTCCATGATATCGACGCTCTCGACGCTGCCCGGCGCGGCATCGATCCAGTCTCCGGCCGCGGCCATCTTGCCCAGCAGGAGGATATCGGCGCCGAAGAACGGACGCCCGCGAAATACCATCTTGAAGCCATTGTAATTGGCGGGATTGTGGCTGCCAGTTATCTGAATGCCGCCATCCACCTCTTCGGCTGAGGCTTCTGCGTAATAGAGCATGGGCGTGGCGGCCATGCCGATCCGCCGGACATCGCAGCCGGTGGCCGTAAGCCCTTCGATCAGCGCCGCTTCCAGCATGGGTGAGCTGACCCGGCCATCATAGCCAACCGCCACCTTCTTGCCGCCATCGCGCTGCAACAGCGTGCCGAAGCCGCGCCCGATCGCGCGGGCATCTTCCACGCCCAGCGTCTCGCCGACAATACCGCGAATATCGTATTCACGAAGAACCGTGGGATTGAATGTGTGGGTCATTTTGGCTCCTGCTAATTGACCGATGCTAATTGATCGATGCTAATTGACCGATCGGCCGGGAAGTTCATCAAACAACAAATCACGCGCAGCATTGGCTTCGTGCACCTGTTCATTGGTGCCGCCCTTGTCTGGATGCACCATAGTGACCAATCGCTTGTGCGCTGCAACAATTTCTTCCCTGCCGGCGCCTGCTTCAACCCCCAGCAACCTGCGCGCCCGATAGATCGCAAGGCCGCGCGTGGATATTTTCTTTTCCCATGGCCAGCGCCCGGTGATCATCTTGAAGGCGATACAGCCAAGAGCGGCAAGGACGATCAGGCGCGTCATGGCTCAGGCCGCCTCGCTGGGTTGCAGCGCCAGTTCGGAGGGGCGGGCCGGCATGGGCAGTTTGAGATTGGCGACCAGCGCGCGCAATTCCTGCCGCGCAACCAGATGGCTGGTGCCCAGTTCGCCCAGATGCCCCTTGTCCAGCAGTGTCAGGCCGGACGGAAACAGCTCGCGGTACACCACGCGCTCCGACAGGCCGTGCGAAATGCGAAAGCCCACGCGCTTGGAAAGTTCTGTCAGCGCCTGATCGATGCGGCGCTGGTTGCGGGCATCGGTGTGGCCGGTGCGGTTGCGCACCACCACCCAGTCCATTTCCCGGCGCTGCTGCTCCACCGTGGCGCGGCTGCGCTTCAGACGTGCTTCCCAGATCAGCTCTGCATAAAAGCTCAGGCGGCGGACCTTGAAGGTTTCCGCATCGACCTGCCCGATCAGGTCGAAATCGACGAAGCTGTCGTTCATCGGCGTGACCAGCGTATCGGCCTCGGTGGCGACATGGCGGGCAAAGGGATCATCGCGTCCCGGCGTATCGAAGATGATGAAGTCCATGCCTTCACCCAGCCGCGCGACCTGTTGCTCCAGCTGGGCAATATCCTCGCCTTCGAACACGGCACACTGCGGGCCGGGCAGATCGATCTGGCGGCGCTCACGCGTTTCGGCGCGGTTTTCGCAATAGCGGTGCATGGTGCGCTGGCGGGTATCGAGATCGATCGCGGCGACCTTCGCGCCCTGATAGGCAAGCGCCACCGCCACATGCACGGCGGTGGTGGATTTGCCGGTCCCGCCCTTCTCATTGGCGAAGACGATCCGGTGGGCGGGGCGATGGGCTGTATTTGCGCTCACGATAAGGGCAGGCTTTCTCTATCAGGCAGCTGAGGCTAGGCAGGCAGCTGAGGCCAGGTCTGTTGAGGAGACCTTATCGGAGGGGAGAGCCCGTGCAAACCATCAACCACATCACACATTTGCGTGAAGCTGTGGATGACTTGCGCGAACAGGGCAAGATTGCCCTGGTCCCCACCATGGGCGCCTTGCATGACGGCCATCTGACTCTGGTGCGCGAGGCGAAGAAATATGCGCCCCACGTGGTGGTTTCGATCTTCGTCAATCCCACCCAGTTCGGCCCGAATGAGGATCTGGACGCCTATCCGCGCCAGCTGGAGCGGGACAAGGCCTTGCTGGAGAGCGAAGGCGTGGCACTGTTATGGGCGCCGGATGGAGCCGAGATGTATCCCGGCGGCTTTGCCACATCGATCACCGTGGCAGGCGTGAGCGAGGGCTTGTGCGGCGCCTCGCGTCCCGGCCATTTCGACGGTGTGGCCACGGTGGTGTGCAAATTGTTCAATCAGGTGCGCCCCGATGTCGCTCTGTTCGGGGAGAAGGACTGGCAGCAGCTGGCGGTGATCCGCCGCATGGCGCGCGATCTGGACCTGATCCTGCCCCATGCGGGCAATATCATCGGCATACCGACCGTGCGTGAGTCCGACGGGCTGGCGATGAGCAGCCGCAATGCCTATCTCTCACCGGCAAACCGGCAGGCGGCAGCACGGCTGAATCAGGCCATGCGCGAGGCGATTGCGCGGATCGAGCGGGGCGAGGATGTTGCCGCCACGCTGGCATGGCTGGAGCAGCAATTGCTCGCCGCCGGTTTTGCCTCAGTCGATTATGCCAGCCTGGCCGATGCCGAAAGCCTGGCGCTGCTGCCGGGCACACCGCAAAGGCCCGCCCGCCTGCTGGTGGCGGCACGGATCGGCCAGACCCGCCTGATCGACAATATGGCCGTAGAGGCGCGCATCTGATGCGCTTCGCCGCCATCAGGGCCATGACGGCGGCCGCGATGATGGCTCTGGGTCTAACGGCATGCAGCAATGAAATCGAGGTCGAGCCGCCAGCGCGCGTGGAAACCGCGCCGGTCATCGATACCGCCAGTTCGACCATGCGCGTGCCGCTGGCGATCTCGCTCGATCAGTTGCAATCCGCGTTGCAGGATCGCATCCCGCGCCGCCTGTGGTCGATTGACGAGCAGCGCAGCAATTGCATCCCGGCCCAGCGCGTGCGCCGCCTTGGGCTGGATATTGCGCTCACCCCCGATATCGCCTGCCGCATATTGGGAGAGGCGACGCGCGGGCGCATCACCTTGTCGGGCCGCGGGCGTGACCTGCTGATCCGCCTGCCGGTCAATGCCAGCCTGCGGGCAGAGGATATCGGCGGCATACTGGAAGGCGAAACCGCCACCGGCTCTGTCATGGCCACGCTTCGCGCGCGGCTTTCGGTCACGCCGGACTGGCGGCTGCGCGCCAATATCGACGTATCCTATGACTGGAGCGAGGAGCCGGGGATTGATTTCCTGGGACAGCGCATCCGCCTGACCAGCCACGCAGACCGCGAGTTGCAGGGCCTGGTCACCAGTCTGGAACGAGAGCTGGAGCGCGAATTTGCCCGTATCCAGCTGCATCCCTTTGTCGATAATGCCTGGGAGAAGGGCTTTGCCGTGATCTCCCTCAATGGCGAGAACCCGCCTGCATGGATGCGCATCACCCCGCAGGCGCTGGGCGTGGATGGGTACCACTTCGAAGGACGGCAGATGCTGGTCGACATCGCGCTGGCCGCGCGCACGGAAACGGTGATTGGCGACCGCCCGCCCGCGCCCACACCCACCGCGCTGCCGCCGCGCGCTCAGAACATCAGCCGCGACGGGCTGCATCTGGCGGTGCCCGTGCTGGCGCAATATGCCCATCTGGAACCGGTGCTGCTGCGGGCCTTGCGAAAGCTCAACGAAAAGGGCCTGTCCCTGCCGCAGGTGGGCGCGATCACTGCGGATTTCCGCTCAGTGGAAATCTACGCGACCGAGAATGGCCGCATCGCCGTGGGCGTGGATGCGCAGGTGGCGCCAAGCGAAGGCATCGCCTCGCGCTATGGCAGCGCGCAGGGCAAGGTCTGGCTCACCGGCATCCCCTTCAATGAACCTGACAGCGCCGTGATCGCAATCCGCGACCTGACCATTTATGGCGACAGTGACCGGCCCGCAGTGGACCTGCTCACCCGCATGGTTGCAGGCGAAGAGCTGCGCGCCGGGATTGAACAGGCGCTGGTGGGCGATTTCACCCGCGAATATGAAGGCGTTATTGCCGATGCCCGCGAAGCGCTGGCCAATCTTGCCGCAGAAGGCGTGCAGATAAATGCCTCCATCACCAGCGTTGGTCACGGTCCGATCCAGGTGACCGGACGGGGCCTGTTCCTGCCGGTGGCCGCAGTGGGCACGGCGCGGCTATCGGCAAGCATCAATTAGGGAGAAGGCATGATGACTGAAGAGGATTTCCGGTCCTATGTGGCGGCGTTCAACGGCAATGATTTTGACGGGTTCGGCCGTTTCTATGCCGATGACGTGGTGTTCGAGCTGGGCGGATCGAAGACAATCGTCGGGCGTGAGAACATCCTGTCCTTCTACCGCGAGGTGAAGGCGCATATCACCGAGGTGGTCACCCCGCTGGACGTGATCGTCACCCCCACCCGCATCGCCATGCACTGCCGCACCACTTTCGATACCTTCAAGGACTGGCCGGACTTTGAAATCTGGCCAACCAGGGCAGGCGATCACCGCACGGTTGAAACCATCGCCATGTATGAGCTTGCAGGCGATCAGTTCACCCACATCAGAGGCGCGCGTTTCAAACCGTGAGGTGCGGGAGTTCCCGTCAGGCGGGGCGCCGGGCGAAAATCCCGAAGCCGGCGATGATGGCATAGCAGATCACCGGCAGCATCAGCGCGAATGTCAGGCTGCCGCTGGTATCGGCAATCACTCCGAACAGCAGCGGCACGATCGCCCCGCCGCAGATCGCCACATTGATGATGCCCGATCCATCCGCCGCACGCGGACCCAGCTTCTCACAGGCGAGCGAGAAGATGGTCGGGAACATGATCGAATTCATCAGGCCCACTGCCAGCAGCGTATAGGCCGCCACTTCGCCGGTTGAATTGGCCGAGATGGCGATCAGCGTGATCGCGCCCGCCGCCACGAAGGCAAGAATCTTGCCCGGACTGAGCATGCGCAACAGCGCCGATCCGATGAACCGGCCAACCATGGCGCCGCCCCAGTAAAGCCCGATCATCGGCCCGGCGACATTCTCCGCCACGTTGAGCACGTGCGCCTGCATCAGATAGCTGACGATGATCGAACCGATGGAAACCTCGGCCCCCACATACAGGAAGATGCACAAGGCGCCGTAACCGAACCGCCCGCGCTTCAGCAGGTCCAGTCCGGCCAGTCCGCCCGATGCCTCATGCTTTTCACCCTGCAGGCGGTTGCGGAACAGCCACACCACGGCGGCAACCAGGCCGATCAGCACGGCAAGGCCCAGATAGCCCTGCCAGATCGCTTCGCTTTCGGCCTGCCGGTAAGCGGTCAGTTCCGCGCCCGAAAGCTGGTCTGCGCTGATGGTGGCAAGGCTGCCCAGAATGATGATCGAGCCGACGATGGGAAACACGGTGGTGCCCAGCGAATTGAACGCCTGCGCAAAAGTCAGGCGGCTGTGCGCCGTACGCGATGGGCCAAGCAGGCTGATCAGCGGATTGGCCACCACCTGCACGATCACCACGCCGCTGGCGAGAATGAACAGCGCGAACAGGAACAGCGCATAGGTGGCCGTCTGCGAGGCAGGAATGAACAGCAGGCAGCCCGCCATCATGATCACCAGCCCGGCCACCGCCCCGCGCATGTAGCCCAGTTTCTTGACCAGCCGTGCGCCCGGAATGCCGACAATCGCATAGGCGGCAAAGAAGCAGAACTGCACCAGCATGGCCTGCGTGTAATTGAGCGTGAACAGCTCCTTCAACTTGGGGATGATCACATCGTTGAGCGAGGTGATGCCGCCAAAGATGAAGAACAGCGCGAACACGAAATATTGCAGCCCGGGGGCGTTGATGTGCTCGCCGCTATCCTCGATCGGATTAGGGTCTGTGCTGGTCGCGATATTGGGTGCCAATGCCATGATAATTCCCCTCCGGCGGCCTTCTAGATCGGGCTAGAACGGTCCGTTACATGAATGCGTTGCTTGCCCCGGAACGATGGCGAGCGATGCTATGGTGATTTCAGCAGCGCCATCGGCCGCAAGGCCAAGAATGGCAGGTGCCTTGTTGCCAAGACAGGCAAGCGCAATCGTGGCCCGGCGGCGGCCCTTGCCCACTGCCAGTTCGATGGTGTCGGTTATGTCCAGCGTGCCGCTGTCACTGATCAGCGAGAGCGAACTGCCCGGCCTCTCGGCGGCGATATATTCGATGGCGATCGCTGCATTGGGGGGCAGCTGCGCCCCTTCCGCCAGCACCAATTCCAGGCGGGCCGGACCAGTCCAGCTGAGCAGGCGGGCATCTTCCTGTGCGTCCAGATCGACACCCGATGCGGTGAACGTGCCGCTGGCAGATGTGCCGCGCAACCGTGGCAGATCGCTGCTGGCCGCACCTGCCGATACTCGGGCCGTCACATTCTGGGCGAGACCCCGGTCGAAAAGTGCGATCCTGCCTGCCTGTGTGGCATTCAGGGCGCTGCACTGGGTCGCATAATTGCGCGCAGCAGGCGGACGGGCGTAGGAGCCGCCAAAGCCAAGCGGGAACAACAGATCGGATTGCGCCAGGCAGCCCGAAGGCCAGCCGAATGACAGTTTGCCGGTGAAATCATGCCGCGCAGCTCCATCGGCGGTGCCGATCAGCACATCGGCCACGCCCTGCCCCTCGCTGCCCGGCAACCATGCCGCCACAAAGGCATCCGCCTCCGCCAGCTCCCGGTTAACCCACAGCGGGCGGCCGGAAAGGAACACGGCGACCGTGGGTATGCCCGCGCGCTTGAAGCGGCGCAGCAGTCCCAGACCTTCCTCATCCCGGAAGGCGAGATCGGCCCTGTCGCCTTCGAATTCGGCATAGGGCTGTTCGCCAAACACCACGATTGCGGCATCGGCGCGGCCAGTGAATGTACCATCGCTGGCAAGGATGGCCTCACCCCCGCCCTCGCTCATGGCTGCGGCGATACCGTCATAGACGGAGGTTGCGCCCGGCAGATTGTCCTCGGTCAGCTCACCGCCGCCCTGCCAGGTGACCGTCCAGCCGCCCGACTGGCGCACCACGTCATCGGCAGCCGCGCCCGCCACCACGATGCGCGCGGAGGAGCGGATCGGCAGGACGCCGTCGTTCTCCAGCAGGACCAGCGATTTGCGAACGGCCTCGCGGGCGATTTCGCGGTGCTGGGGTGATCCGATGATATCCCAGTCGCCGCCCACGGCGCGCTCCGACGGGCGTGGCTTGGTGAACAGGCCATAGGCCATCTTCAGGCGCAACATGCGGCCAACGGCCTCGTCTATGCGCTCCATCGGAATGGTGCCGGCACGCGCCTGCTCCAGCAGGCTGTCATACAGATCGCGCCAGTCTTCGGGCACCATATAGACATCCAGTCCCGCCAGCAGCGCATCGGGGCAGTTGGAAGCCGTGCAGCCGGGCAATTGCCCATGGCCGTTCCAGTCACCCACGGTCAGCCCCTCAAAGCCATATTGATCGCGCAGCAGGCCTTTGAGCAGCGGCTCATTGCCGTGCATCTTGACGCCGTTGATGCTGGAAAAGGAGACCATGACCGTCTGCACACCGGCGGCGATGGCCGGGATATAGGGCGTGCCGTGCACGGCGATCAGTTCGTCCAGATCACCTGCGGCATCGCCCTGATCCAGCCCGTTGGTGCCGCCATCGGCAAAGAAGTGCTTGGCCGTGGCGATAACGTGGCGCTCATCCAGAAAGCTGTCGCTGGCCGGATCGCCCTGCAGGCCGATAATGTTGGCCGCACCCAGCCGGGCGACCAGATCGGTATCTTCGGAGAAGCTCTCATAGGTCCGGCCCCAGCGATCATCGCGGGCAACCGCAATGGTGGGGGCAAAGGTCCAGTCGATGCCGGTCGCGGCGATTTCCGCAGCCGTGGCCTCGCCGATGCGGACCATCAGGTCCTCGTCACCCGCCGCGCCAAGGGCGATATTGTGCGGGAACAGCGTGGCACCGGGGATGTTGCTGTGACCGTGCACCGCATCGGTGGCCCACAAGGCCGGAATGGACGGCTCCTCCGCGCCCAGCGGAGCGCTCGACGCTTCCCACACTGCATCGGCCAGGTCCAGCCACAGGGGAGCGGCAGCCAGATCATCGCCGCCCGGCCCGCTGTTTCCGCCGTTCAGGATCATGCCGAAGCGGTATTGTTCGACATCCTCCATCGTGATGGTGGAGATGTCGGGCATGATCAGCTGGCCGATCTTGTGCTCCAGCGTCATCGCCTCGAGAATTTCCTCGACGCTCATCTCTGCCGGATTGGGGCCTTGCTCCAGCGGCGCCTGTGCACAGCCCGAAAGGCCCAGAACAAACGCGATTGCAAAGCCCATGCGGCGCTTTGTGGACATCATCCCCGAATTCTCTTTATTGCTTCTATGTGAACGTTCTCAATAACCCGCCCGGGTCATCTTCACAAGGGGGTAGCGAAAGCTATTTTGGACGGGGAAGCGCCACCAGCAGCAGGCCTGCCACAACAGCCAGCGCCGTCAGCAGGACAAACAGGCCCGAAAAGCCGAACAAGGGCACCATCGCCAGCGTGAGGCCGGGCATGATGAGCGAGGGCACCGTGTTGGTCAGGTTGAAGATGCCCAGGTCCCGCCCGCGGTGTTCGGGCCTGGGCAGCACGCGCAATGTCTGGGCCGAATGGAGCGCCAGGAAGATCGCCGAGGCGATACCGAACAACACATAGCCGGCAATCGCCAGCACCAGATCCTGAGCTGCGGCCATGGTCAGCAGGCCGACGGCGGACAGCGCTGCCCCCACCACCAGCGGCAAATTGGGCCGGTTGTGCCGGTCCACCCAGCGCCCGCACAGCAGGGAAAACGGCACGGAGACCAGCAGCACCAGCCCAAATACGCGGGCCACGTCATTGTCGCCAAAGCCGGGGGAGATGGAGCGGAACCAGAAGTACAGATACGCAAACAGGGCGGCTTCGGATATCTGCATCAGCAGGCGGGCGATCCACATGCGGATGGCAGGTGTCAGTGCCGCCCAGTCTCTCGCCTTGCGCGGTGTTTGGTCGATGGCGGAAGGCTGGTTGAGTTCGGGGAAGCGGCGCGGCGCCCCCATTATCAACACGGGCGAGACACAGCCCACCACCATGGCGGCAACCAGCATCAGCCGCACGTCATCGGACGCCATTCCCGGATGGGTGACGACCACGCCCGCCAGTGCACCCAATGCCGGAGAGAAGGACAACAAGCCGCCAAGCAGGCCCTTCTGCCGGTCAGGAACGCAATCGCCGGCCCATGCGGTCAAAGGCGCAAGCATCATGTTGAGGCACAATTGCCAGACCACGATCACCGCGATCAGTCCGGTCAGGTCCTGTACCTGCGTGACGCACAGCAGCAGGGCGCAGGACAGGACCATGCCGCACGCAATCCATCCGCGCCGGTTGCCGGTGATATCGCTGAGCCAGCCGAAGCCGATATTGGAAAGGCTGGATGCTATGGCGCCGAAAAAGGCGACATAGGCCAGCCAGGCAATGTCCTGCGCCCCGGCAAGATCGGCAACCCGGACAGGCAGCAGCACGGTGAGGAAGGGAACATAGGCAGTGGCCCCGCCGGCAGCGGCCAGGGCATAGAGCAACATGAAGCGGGTCGATTGGCGCGTGTCCCGGCCAGCGTTATTCATATCGGCTCTGGTCGCCCGGGGCGGCAACCGATTTGCGCTCCACCAGACTTCCCGCGATGTTGACCGGCCCATCCGGTGCAGCTTCGCCGTTCTTGGCCTCTATGATCAGTTCCACCGCGCGCGACACGGTTTGCGCAATCGGCTGGTCGATAGCGGTCAGCGGCGGCTGGATGAAGCGCACCACGGGCGTGTTGTCGAAGCTGATCAGCGAGAGATCGGACGGGACGCGCAAGCCCATCTCCGCCGCCACGGCGCGGGTCGCCAGCGCCATCTGGTCGTTACTGGCGATGATTGCCGTTGGCCGGGCAGACTTGCCCAGCAGTTCGCGCGCCGCCTTCACCCCGGACTGATAGCTGAAGTCCCCCTGTGCCAGCAGACCTTCGACCGGCAAACCGGCGTCTTCCATTTCCTGTCGCCAGCCGTCCACCCGCCAGGCGCTGAGGCTGTATTCGGGCGAGCCGGCAATAAAGCCGATGCGCTTGTGGCCCTTGTCGATCAGGTGCCGTGTGGCCAGCCGGGCCGATCCTTCATCGTCCATCGTCAGGGCCAGGCCAGGCCCTCCGCCCTTTGAACCGATGCGCGCGAACGGAATATTCTGCCGTTCCAGCAGGCCGATGATCAGCGGGTTGTCCGAATGCGGCGGGGTGAGGATCACACCGTCAGGCAGCAGGGCGGCGATGGCATTGCCCAGTTCGCGCTCGACATGATCGTTATGCGTGTCGACCAGTTCGAAAATCAGGCGATAGCCGTGCTCTGCGCATTTGAGCATTCCGCCCAGCAGCATCTGGTCCACCCAGTCGCTGCCTTCGCGTGCGCGCCAGTCCTTGATCGTCCGCTCACGGTCATTCAGCGCCAGGATCAGGTAGGACCGCGATCCGCTCATGCGCTGGGCGGCGATCGAGGGCACATAGCCCAGCTTGTCGATCGAGGCCTGCACCCGCTGCTGCATTTCCGGGCGGACATTGGGTTCATTATTGATGACGCGGCTGACCGTTTGCAGGGAGACCCCCGCATCAGCTGCAACATGTTTGATGGTGACCGCCTGCCGACGCCTTGCCACGGCCTTAGCTCCCCTCGATGGCGCAGGTATCCGGACTAGCCGGATCGGAACCGCATTGCCAGACGCGAACCCAGTCTATTTCCATGGCCTTGGGGAAATTTTCCCGGGACACGCCGCCCAGACCGCGCCGTTCGGGCAGTCCGCCACCGATGGCCAGGTTCAGGATCAGGTGGAAACGCTGGTCAAAGGGGGCACCGGGTTCGTCCGATGAGGTGGTGAACCATTCGCGCGCATCCCGTGTGGCATAGACCTCGCCATCCACTGTCCAGGTGAACTGCCCGCGGCTCCATACCACGCCGAACGTGTGGAAACCTTCCAGCACCTGCGGATAATGAATCTCGGTGCTGGCCAGCTCATTGTCCGGCCAGGCGCCGCCAAAATGCAGCGTCCCCAGAATCGTGTCTTCGCGGCCCGTGGGACATTGCGGGCACGCCACGCCCAGATTGACCGCTTCCAGAATGTCGATCTCTCCCGACCGTGCCCAGCCCCCATACAGGTCGTCTTCGGGAAGCATCCAGATGGCCGGCCAGGTGCCCTGACCCTGCGGCAGGCGGGCGCGTATCTCGATCTTGCCATAGAGCCACGATGCATTGCCGCGCGTGGTCAGCCTGGCGGAGGTGAAGGGCCTGGTGGCAGTTACATCGGGATCGGCAACGTCGCCGCGCATGTGGATGGGCCATGCCGGGCCGCTCGCCTGTTCGTCGCGGGCGGTGATGACCAGCCTGCCATCGCGGACCGCGGCATTGCGCGGATTATCGGTGTAGCACTGCTGTTCGTCATTGCCGCCGCCCCAGCAATCGACATCGAATGCCCATTTGCCTGTGTCGATCTGGCTACCCGCAAACTCATCGGACCACACGAGCTGCCACTGCGCGGTGGGTTCAGTCGCTGGCGCATTTTCACGGGCACCGGGGTCAGCGCCGACACTTGCGCAGCCCGTCAGGCCCAGCAGGCAGGCGCCAAGTGCGGACATCGAAATACAGCGCCTGATCATCATGTCCCGCTATCCGGTTCGTTTGTATTCTGCCTGACTATCACGAAAAACAGGCTCTTGCCGAAGCAAGAGCCCGTTCCCGTCCAACCCCGGGGGAGAGAGCTTCGTCAGAGAGCGAAGCGCGCGAGGAAGGTGAAGCGGCGGTCATTGCGGAATGCCGAACGCGTCACGCGCGTCCCGTCAAAATCAATGACCTGCGAAGTGCGGGTGACGGCATCGAGCAGGTTCACACCCTGAACGCCGACCTTGATGCCTTCCGACACCTCATAGAAGATCGAGGCATCGAGCTGGCCGGTCGATTCCTGCCAGATCGGCGAATAAGGCCAGATGTCATCACGCGGCGTAATCAGGAAGTCCGACCGCCAGTTATAGGCAGCACGGGCAGACAGCGGTCCCTTCTCGTAGAAGATCGTCGCATTGAAAGTATGCTCGGAAATTCCGGCCAGCGGCTGGAGCGAGACGAATGTGCCCCCGCCCAGCGTGCCGCCGGTATCGCTGTCGAGATTGGCCGGTGAGAAGTTGCCGCCATCGACATAGGTATAGGTGAACTGCGAACCCAGCCCGCTGAGCAGTCCCGGCAGGAAGTCATAGGTCTGCTGATAGGTCATTTCAAAGCCGGTCAGCTTGCCGCCCTGATCATTGGCCGGTCCGTTGACCTCCACATCCAGGGACACGCCGCTGTCGCTGGTATAGTTCACCAGGGTGGCACCCGTGTTCACAAATCCGCTGATGTCCTTGAGGAAGGCGGAAAAGGTCAGCGAACCCAGGGCATCGAAGTACCATTCGGCCGAGATGTCATAGTTCCACGATTCGACCGGACGAAGATTGCGGTTGCCGGTGGACAGCTGGAACAGCGGCCCGGTTTCCAGCGTACCGCCAGCCAGCAGATCATTGGTGTTGTCACCAAGTCCGCCGCCAGCGCGGAACAGTTGCAGATCCGGGCGGGCGATGTTCTTGGAAACCGCAGCACGGAACAGCAGGCCACCGCCCACGTCGAGCTTGGCATTGAAGCTTGGCAGCCAGTGTTCGAAGGTGATGTTGCGATCATCCACCAGGATTTCGCCCGTGTGCGCAGCGGCAAATTCGGCCAGACGCTCAGGCGAAAGCTCGCAATAGCCGCGCGCCGCGCCGCCAGGGGCAGGCAGTGTACAGGCTTGCTGGATTTCAGAGACCTGCACCACGCCATCGCCATCGCCGCCCGGTCCGCTGTCAAAGAAGAACGGGTTGGGGAAGCCGATCAGGCCGCCGGTTTTCACCTTGGTCCTGACATAGCGCATGCCGAAATTGCCCTCCAGCGTCATGCCGCTGTCGAAATCATGGCCAAAATCGATCCGGCCATAGGCGGCATTGGTCACTTCGGTAACGTCGGAGATCTCGGACGGGCAGAAGGGATCGCAGGCCACCGTTTCGCCGCTCACGGCATTGGTGAACTGGCGACCCTGCACCCCGAAGAAGGGGTTGGGCGTAACCGAGAAGGCGTTGATTTCCTGCGCCTGTGCAAGTGTATCACCGGCCAGATATTCGCCCAGCAGATCGTCACCGCCGAAGAACCATGCCGAATTGTCCGCGATTGGTGCGGGAGAAGTGCCGCGCTGGAAGCCGTCGGCAAACGGATTGCGGGTCTGCGAGTAGTTGGGGAAGTCGTCGGTGAAGGCACCGCCACCCGTGGCGAATTCCTGTCCGTCCAGGCCGGTATAGAGTCGGCCAGGCTCGAACGTACAATCCGCACCGGTCGAGGTCTGGCCCCACGGGGCGCAGCCGGCGCGGCCAGCCCAAGGCGCGGACAGGTTGCCCCAGGTGCTGAAATCGGTGTTGCGCGTCGTGCGCGTGCGGTCCGACCAGCGCGCGCCGAAGCGTGCCGCCTTGAAGAAACCATCGTCGCTCAGGTCATATTCCGCATCGAAGCGCAGGCTGTCGAGCTGGCCGTCATTCTGCTCGGCGCTGTCGAGCACGAACCAGTAATAGGAATAATCGCCGCTGGTGAAATAATCGTCCGGAGCGCCGGTGGGCTTGAGGAACTGCACCTGCGGAGTTCCGCGCGAGGTATCCAGGGCAATATCGGCCCAGGTATTCATCGCGCCGATGATGGAATCGCGCGACAGGTTGGAACTGATGTGCTGGGCTTCGAAGTTGAAGCGCAGGCGATCGGTCGCCTCGAAGTCGAGATCGAGCGACACGTCTTCCGTGTTGGCCTTGGTGGCGCGCTGGAAGCGCACCGTCTCGGTGCGAATGCCGCCGAACGGGCTGGCATAGCCGCCAAAGTTGCTCAGCGTCAGGACGCCGGTCTGGAATATCCCGTTTTCGTCGAACGTCCAGGTGCTGCCCGGAGCTTGCTCAGGCGTCTCGCCATCATTGTTGACCTGCGCCAGTATCGCGTTTTCGTCAGTGAAGAACTGCGTTTCAGCGCGCAGATATTCCACCGTTGCCAGGAAGCGGCCATCGTTGCTTTCCCACTGGGCCACGCCCGAATAGGCCTGGCGGTCACGCTCCAGCTCGGTCGTGCGGACACCGGCACCCTTGGGCACAACCAATGAGCCAGAGGGCGGGAAGTTGCTCGCATCAAACTGCGGATCGCCATCGAAACCGCCGTCGATCACGGTCAGCGCGCGGATACAGCCATCGTCGCCGGTCAGGCCGGAGCGATAGCACGGATCGGTGATCTGCGAGGCGTCAGTGCGGCTGATCAGTTCCGACTGGGCATAGCCGAACTGCAGGCCGAAGGAGCCCGCTCCGGTTTCCCAGGTGTTGGACGCAAGCACGGAGAAGCCGGGCGACCATTTGTCTGCCAGATCGCCCACGGTTGCCTCTATCGTGCCGGCGATATTCAGGCCGGCATTGTCCAGCGGCCTGCGGGTCACCAGGTTGACCGTGCCGGCAATGCCGCCGTCGATCATGTCCGCCGTGACGTTCTTGAACACTTCCACGCGGCCCAGCAGTTCGGGCGACACGTCGTTGAAGCTGAGCACGCGGCCACCGGTGGCGGAGAAGATGTCACGGCCGTTCAGTTCGGAGCGAACGAAGGGCAGGCCGCGAATGATGACGCCCGTGCCCTCGACCGAGAAACGGTCAGGATCGGTGGTCTTCTCGAAACGGCCGATGTTGACGCCCGGTACGCGCTGCAACGCCTCGGCGACAGAGCGATCAGGCAAGGCGCCTATGTCTTCAGCTGAAATGACATCGACAAAAGTATCCGCATTACGCTTGATGCCCTGCGCGCTTTCCAGCGCGGCGCGGTAGCCGGTAACGACGATAAGATCACCGTCATCTGGTGCCGCTTCGGGCGCGGCAACCTCGGTTGCATCAGCCTGCGCATCGCCGACTTCCTGCGCGGCCGCATTTCCGGCGAGCACGAAGCTGAGGGCAATGGTGGACGCGGTTCCAAGCGCGCGAACGCGATTGGCCGACAGGTTATGGATCATGGACTTGCGCACGGTGATTATCCCCTCTCATGACCTGGCGCGTTATCGATTCGCGCTTTCCAAGTCGAAAATACGTGATTTGACCTTTTGATTGCAGTCTGGTTAGCGGCAATTGTGAGCGTTCACAACCATCAAAATGAACGTTCACAAATTTTGCCCGCGATGCTATCTGATTGTCGCAATATGGTAACACCATACGCGAAGCAGGCTGATTTACGGGCGCGATTTGTCCGCAGCTTCGTGGCATGAAGTTGATGCTGACAACGAATGGGAAATGGATAGATGACCGCACCAAAGGCAATCGAACGAATTGTAATCGTTGGCGGCGGGACGGCGGGATGGATGGCGGCCGCGGCCCTTTCGCGACTGAAGAATGGTCACAACATCGATATCGTCCTGATCGAATCCGAACAGATCGGCACGGTGGGCGTTGGCGAGGCGACCATTCCGCCATTCGTCGGTTTCAATCAGCTGCTTGAAATTGACGAGCGGGAGATGCTCGCCGCAACGCAAGGCACGTTCAAGGTGGGCATCCAGTTCGTCAACTGGGGCAAGCAGGGCGACAGCTACATCCATCCGTTCGGCAATTATGGCTATGAGATGGGCGGCATTTCGTTCCATCAGGTGTGGCACCGTTTCCGCCAGGATGGGGACAGACGCCCGATCCAGGCGTTCAACCTGGAAACCATGGCCGCCCATTTCGGCAAGTTCGCACGCACACAGGATTATCAGCGCGATGACCTTCCGCCGATGAACTACGCCTATCATCTCGACGCCACGCGCTATGCCCGCTTCCTGCGGTCCTATGCCGAGGATCGCGGCATCATCCGGCGCGAAGGCAAGGTCTGCGATGTGACACTGGACGGCGAAACCGGCTTTGTCACCAGTGTCACGATGGATGACGGGCAGGCTGTTTCGGGCGACCTGTTCATCGATTGCTCCGGCTTTCGCGGCCTGCTGATCGAACAGGCGCTCAAGACCGGATATGAAGACTGGTCCCATTACCTGCCCTGCAATCGCGCCGTGGCCTTGCCCTGCATGCGCGAAGACGGCAGCCCGCCCGCGCCCTATACAAGGGCCACCGCCCATTCCGCCGGCTGGCAGTGGCGCGTGCCGTTGCAGCATCGCAACGGCAACGGCCATGTCTATTGCAGCGAGTTCATGGGCGACGATGAAGCGCATGACATCCTGGTGAACAATCTGGACGGCAAGCCGGGTGCAGAGCCGAACTTCCTGCGCTTCGTCACCGGCCGCAGGAAGAAGTTCTGGAACAAGAATGTCGTCGCGCTGGGTCTGTCGGCAGGATTCATGGAGCCGCTCGAATCCACGTCCATCCACCTCATCAACACCGGGATCAACAAGCTAGTGGCAGTCCTGTCGCTGGACGGCATCACGCAGGCGCAGGAGGATGCCTTCAACCGCCTAACGGGCAAGGAATATAACGGCATCCGCGATTTCCTGATCCTGCATTACAAGGCCACATCGCGCGACGATTCCGAATTCTGGAATTACTGCCGGACGATGGATGTGCCCCCCAGCCTGACGGAAAAGATGCAGCTGTTCCGGTCGAACGGGCTGATCTTCAGGGAGGATGACGAGCTGTTCACCGAAACCAGCTGGGCTGCGGTGATGATGGGGCAGGGTATCGCCATGGCCGGACACAATCCCATAGCCGACGCAATGGCCGGTCCAGACCTGAAGCACGAATTTGACGAGATCGAACGGTCGATCGCCCACCTTGTCAAACACATGCCCAGCCACGCCCAGTATCTGCAGAAGTACTGCCCTGCGCCGCCTCTATGATCCGGGTTCTTGATCTGAACTCTTGATATGTCGGAGAGATCAATGCCCCGGAGCGGGAACCTGCGATTTCTGTTGCGCCGCAACACAAATGGCTGGACTACTGCTCCATGATCAAAGCAGCCCTGCATCACCTCACCCGCTATCGCTACAACCGTCCGATCCGATTGGGGCCGCAGGTCGTGCGCCTCAGGCCCGCGCCGCACAGCCGCACCGCTGTGCCCAATTATTCGCTCAAGATCAGTCCGCCCAACCATTTCCTCAACTGGCAGCAGGACCCGCACGGCAACTGGCAGGCGCGGATCGTCTTTCCGGAGCCTGTCGACCACTTCACCGTGGAGGTGGATCTGCTGGCCGAACTGGCGGTAATCAACCCGCTGGACTTCTTCATCGATCCCTATGCCGAAAGCGTGCCGTTCTCCTACGATCCCTCGCTGAGTGAGGATCTTTCGGCCTATTTCGGGGCCGAGCAGCACGGGCCGCTGTTTGATGCGCTGGTGGCGCAGTTCTCCGGCTGGAAAGGTCGCACGATCGATTTCCTGGTCACGCTGAACCAGGAACTGGCCAACCGCATTGGCTATGTCATCCGCATGGAGCCGGGCGTGCAGTCACCCGAAGAAACGCTGAGCCTGGGCACCGGATCGTGCCGGGACAGCGCCTGGCTGCAAATCCAGATATTGCGCCGGCTGGGCTATGCCGCGCGCTTCGTCTCCGGCTATCTGATCCAGATGAAGGCCGATGTGGAGGCTGTCGAAGGTCCCAGGGGGCCGGAAGAAGACTTCACCGATCTGCATGCCTGGACAGAGATCTATCTTCCCGGTGCCGGCTGGGTCGGGCTTGATGCGACATCGGGGCTGTTTGCCGGCGAAGGGCATATCCCGCTGGCCGCCACGCCCCATTTCAACACCGCCGCCCCCATCAGCGGCGCGGCAGAGCCGGCCGAGGTCGATTTCCACTTCGAGATGAGCATTGCCCGCATTGCCGAGGCCGTGCGCATCACCAAGCCGTTTACCCCGGCGCGCTGGCAGGCGCTGCTGGAACTGGGCCAGCAGGTCGATGCCGATCTTGTGGCGCAGGACGTTCGCCTGACCACAGGTGGTGAGCCGACCTTCATTGCCGACGATGATTTCGAAGCGCCGGAATGGAATGCCGATGCCGTGGGCCCGACCAAGGCGGCCTATGCCGACCGGCTGATCCGCAAGCTGCGCCAGCAATTTGCGCCCACTGCACTGCTGCATCACGGACAGGGCAAATGGTATCCCGGAGAGAGCCTGCCGCGCTGGGGCTATTCGCTGTACTGGCGCGCCGATGGCGTGCCGGTGTGGCGCGATCCCAGCCTGATTGCGGGTGAACCGATCGAGGGCGAGGCTGCACGCAAGCAGGATGAAGCGATCCAGGAAGGCGCGCTGCCGTTCCTGCAGGAAGTCGCCGACGGTTTCGGGCTGGATCAGGACTTCATCAATCCGGTGTTCGAAGACGCCGCCAGCTGGATCGTCAAGGAAGCCCAGCTGCCCGATAACACCAGCCCGGACGATCCCAAGATCGACGATCCGGAGGAACGCAGCCGCATCATGCGCACGTTCCAGCGCGGACTGTCCAGGCCGGTTGGCTATGTGCTGCCGATCCAGCGCTGGAACAGTGAACCCTCGCGCCAATCCCGCTGGAAGAGCGAAAAGTGGAAAGTGCGGCGCGGCGCGCTGTTCGCAGTGCCGGGAGACAGCGCGCTGGGATACCGCCTGCCGCTGGGATCGCTGCCCTATGTGCCGCCGTCCGACTATCCCTATATCCACCCGCGCGACACCGCCGAACCGCGTGAGCCGCTGGCCGATTACCGGGTGCAGGGTGTCGAACATGCCGACGCTGCCCCCGAAGCAAGGCCCGCACCGGCACAACGCAAGGAGCGCGTGGCCAGTGGCGGCGATGACCAGCAGGAGCGTTCGGAACAGAAGATCATCGAAGGCGCGGTCCGCACCGCGCTGACGATAGAGCCGCGCGGCGATCACCTGTCAGTGTTCATCCCGCCGGTGGAGGCGCTGGAAGACTATCTGGAAATCGTCGCCCGCATCGAAGCTGTGGCCGAGGCGCAGCGCATGCCGGTGCGCATCGAAGGCTATCCGCCGCCGCCCGATCCGCGCCTGCGGGTGATGAAGATCACCCCCGATCCCGGCGTGATCGAGGTGAACGTCCAGCCAGCGGCCAGCTGGGATGAAGCGGTGTTCATTACCGAAACGCTTTATACCGCCGCGCGCGAGTGCGGGCTGACCGCCGACAAGTTCATGGTGGACGGGCGGTCCATCGGGACGGGCGGTGGCAACCATCTGGTGCTGGGTGGACCAAGCCTGCTGGATTCGCCGTTCATCCGCCGGGCCGACCTGCTCAAGAGCTTTGTCCTCTACTGGCAGCGCCATCCCTCGCTCAGCTATCTGTTTTCGGGAATGTTCATCGGCCCGACCAGCCAGGCCCCGCGCATCGACGAGGCGCGCCATGACAGTATCTATGAGCTGGAAATCGCCCTGGCGCAGGTCCCCTCGCGCGATGAGGAGGATCAGCGCCCGTGGCTGGTCGACCGGCTGTTCCGCAACCTGCTGGTGGACGTGACCGGCAATACCCACCGCACCGAAATCTGCATCGACAAGCTGTTTTCGCCAGACGGCCCGACCGGGCGGCTGGGACTGGTCGAATTCCGCGGGTTCGAGATGCCGCCAGACCCGCAGATGTCGCTGGCGCAGCAATTGCTGCTGCGGGCGCTGACAGCATGGTTCTGGCGTGAGCCGCAGGATGGCGGACTGGTGCGCTGGGGCACGGCGCTGCACGATCGTTTCCTGTTGCCGCACCCGGTATGGGCGGATTTCATGACCGTGCTGGAGGACCTGCGCGGGGCCGGATACGACTTCGATCCCAACTGGTTCGAAGCGCAGCGCCAGTTCCGCTTCCCGGTCCACGGCGAAGTGGAAGGCGGCGGCGTCACGCTGGAAATCAGCCACGCGCTGGAACCGTGGAACGTGCTGGGCGAGACCGGCGCGATCGGCGGCACGGTGCGCTATGTCGACAGTTCGACAGAGCGCTTGCAGGTGCGGGCCAAGGGCCTCACCCCCGGTCGCCACATCATCGCCTGCAACGGACGGCGGGTGCCGATGACGGCCACCGGCGTGCCGGGTGAAGGCGTTGGCGGGGTGCGTTACAAGGCATGGGCCACGGCCAATTGCCTGCATCCCACGATGAAGGCGCACGCCCCGCTGACGTTCGACATTCTCGACAGCTGGAACGGGCGGTCGCTGGGCGGATGCGTCTATCATGTGGCACATCCGGGCGGGCGGTCGTATGATGATGTCCCGGTCAACAGCTATGAAGCTGAATCGCGGCGCAAGGCGCGGTTTCAGGATCATGGCCATTCCCCCGGAACCGTTGCCATGCCGCCCGAAGAATTGCCTGGAGAATTTCCCATGACTCTTGACCTGCGACGCCCGGCGCGTGCCGGATCATAAGCGCAATGGAAAAAACTGCCGTGACAAGGGGTGATCCCACCCCTGACAATGCCCTTGGCGCCTATGCGCCCAGTTCGCAGCGCGGCGATCTTTATGCAGGCGCCCAGCCCAACGTCGCGGCCAAATGGGAAACCACTGCACGTCGCCTGCTGTCGCTTTCACAAGGGGCGCACGGCAATATTCAGGAACAGGTGGCGCGTGAAAGCCAGGAACTGGGCCTCACCTTCCGCCTGATCGGCGATGAGGATGAGCGTCCCTGGCCGCTCAGCCCCATGCCCTTGCTGATTGGTACGGAAGAATGGGATCAGGTCGCCCAGGGTTTGATCCAGCGCGCCAGCCTGCTGGAAAGCATCGTGGCCGATATCTACGGGCCGCAAAGGCTGGTGGCAGAAGGCCATCTGCCCGCCGCCGTGATCTCGGGCAGTTCGCAGTTCGTCCCCAAGATGGTGGGCATCAAGCCCAGCGGCGGCCATTACCTGCACGTTTACGCCGCCGATCTGGCACGCGGCCCCAATGGCGAATGGCGGGTGCTGGCAGACCGCACGCGCTTTGCCACCGGGATCGGCTATGCGCTGGAAAACCGGCTCGCCCTGTCGCGCAGCACCGGTTCGCTATTGTCGGATATCAACACCCGCAGGCATGCCGGTTTCTATGGCGATCTGCGGCGCGGGATTGCTGCTGACAACCACCGAGATGAACCGCGCATCGCCCTGCTGACCGCCGGGCCTTACAACCAGAGCTATCCCGAACAGGCGCATCTGGCGCGTTATCTGGGCCTGCCGCTGGTCGAAGGGCGGGACCTGACGGTCATCAGCGATCAGCTGTTCGTGCGCACCATTGCCGGGCCAAAGCGCATCGATGCCATCTGGCGCTGGATCAACGCCCGGCAAATCGATCCGCTGGCTTTCGATTCCCATTCGCAGATCGGCATTCCCGACCTGTTTCAGGCGTGGTCGAATGGCGGGCTGACGGTGGCCAACTGGCCCGGTGTCGGCGTGGTCGAATCGCATGCATTCTCCGCCTTCATGCCCCGGCTGGCAACCAAGCTGCTGGGATCGCCGCTCAAGCTGCCCAATGTCGCCACATGGTGGTGCGGGCAGGAGACCGAGGCCAGCACGGTCAAGGCGCGGTTCGAGGATCTGGTGATCAGTTCCGCCTTCGGAGGCCATGTCAAAGGCCTTCCGGCAGGCCGGACGCGCGCCGGTGCGCAGTTCAGCGAGGCGGAGAAGGACACGTTGCTGGCCGCCATGCAACTGCGCCCGATTGATTATTGCGGGCAGGAGATCGTCCACCTTTCCACCAGCCCGGTGCTGGTCGATGACCAGTTCGTCCCCCGCCCCTTCACGCTGCGTGCCTTTGTCGCCCGCGATGGAGACGGCAACTGGCAGGTGATGCCCGGCGGCTTTGCCCGGCTGTCATCATCTGGTGATCTGCGCACGTCATTGATGGGCGATGGAGACCTGTCCGCTGATGTGTGCGTTGTCGATGATGTTCCGATCCAGCAGGAAAGCCTGCTGGGTGCCGGCGAATCCCCGCCGATCCTGCGCAGCGGCGGCATTCTGGCCAGTCAGGCGGCAGACAATCTGTTCTGGTTCAGCCGCTATGCCGAGCGCGCGGAGATGACCGTCCGCGTCATCCGCAGCCTGGCCGGCAGCCCGATCGATGTGGATGGCGGCGCGGGCAGAGGCCCCGACACCATCGCAAGGCTGGTCGATATCCTCGTCCAGTGGGGCGCGATCAAGGCAGAGCAGGCCAGGTCTCCGGTCATCAGGATTTGCGGCAGCGCATTCGCAGAAAAAGGATCGCCGGGCGGGGTTGCCGCGCTGATCGGTCGGACGCGCGAGATCGGTCGCGGACTGCGCGATCGCATGTCGACCGATTTCTGGCGCGTTGCCAATCGGCCAGTGCCTTCGTTCGACGCGGATCACTCCGAATCGCTGCTCAACGCATCGAACATGCTGATTGAACGGCTGAGCACGCTTTCTGGTCTTACTGCCGAGAACATGGTGCGAAGCCCTGCATGGCGCTTTCTGGAGCTTGGCAGGCGGCTTGAACGCGCGCTCAATTGCTGCCGCCTGACCCGCCAGTTCGCCTTCGGGGACAGCAGGGTGGATGATCTGGGCGCGCTGCTGGATCTGTGTGACAGCCAGATCGTCTATCGCACGCGCTATCTTACCGGGCCGATGCAGGTGCCGGTTATCGATCTGGTACTGCTGGACCCGAACAATCCGCGCTCGCTGCTGTTTCAGCTGAACCATATTGAGGAGCACCTCGCCAATCTGCCGCTGCTGGTGGAGGATGGCGTGCCGGAACGGCCACTGCGCGAAACCCGCGCCATGCTGGCCGATCTCCTCAGCCTTGAGGCTGCGGGCGTGACTGAAGAGGCCGTGCAGGAAGTTGAAGTGCGCCTGCTGTCTCTGTCGGAAGCGCTCTCGCAGCGCTATTTCCTGCAAGTGGAGCGGCCTGATCGCAACACGCAGGGCAGTCTGCTGGGATGATTTTCCGCGTCCTGCATGTGACCGATATCCGCTATGCCGCACTGGTGCGGCTGGCCCGCTTCAACGTTCGGCTGGAACCCACCGCCTGGGCGGGCCAGCGCCTGTTCGACTATCGCCTCACCGTTACGCCCCACGCCAATTCCGTGGTCAGCGCGCATGGGCCTTACGTCGTCAATTCCAGTCGCCTGCTTCTGAGCGAGCCGATTTCCTCGCTGCGGATTGAGAGCGCCTTCTCGATCGAGGTTGCGCCGCGGGTGCTGGATCTGACCGTGCCCTGCCCCAGCGTGGCTGAGATCCGCCGCGCGGGCTGGCGCAGCCGCGATCTGTCGGAATCCGGGCCTGCGCTCTATCTGTTCAATTCCCCGATTGTGAAGATCGATGCGGAGATCGGTGACTGGGCGCATTCCTTCCTGAACCCGGCGGACAGCGTGCTGCAGGCGGGCAAGCTGCTGATGCACGCCATCTACTCGCAGTTTTCCTATGACAGCGATGCCACCAAGACGGAGACTCCGCCGAAGGAGGCATTCCGCCAGCGGCGCGGCGTATGCCAGGATTTCGCCCACATCATGATCGCGGCGCTGCGGTCCCACGGCATTCCGGCAGGCTATGTCAGCGGCTATCTGCGAACCATCCCGCCACCGGGCCGCGAGCGTCTGGTGGGCTGCGATGCGATGCACGCCTGGGTCAACATCTGGTGCGGAGAGGAACTGGGCTGGGTCGGCTTTGACCCGACCAATGATCTGGTGGTCGGCGGCGATCATATCATCGTGGCGATGGGCCGCGATTATGCTGATGTCGCGCCGGTGGACGGGGTGTTTCACGGCAACGCCGGCCAGACCCTGCAGGTTTCCGTGGACGTGCTGCCGATCGAATCGTCCGTTACGTCCATCGATTGACGTTCCGAAAGCGCGGATCACTTCACCGGCGGCGGCGCTGGCATGATGCCGTTTTGCCGGGATTGAAGGCAACTCCACCCACTCGCAGGTAATCGCCCTGCATTGCGGCCCGACCTGGCACGCTTTTCCCGGTGTTACCTCTGCGTAGCGCCCGCATTGGCGCAATCTCCCCTTCAGCCTGCCGATCCCGCAAGGGCCATTGAGCCAGGACTAGGTCATTTTATGCTAATGCGAATCGCTTGCATTAGCTGTTGTGCATTGTTACCTGCCGGCCCGTCGCGCCAACCGGAGGTATTCATGTTCACCAGATCCCACACATCCATTCTTGCCCTTGTCGCCAGCCAGGGCCTGCTGCTTGCGCCAGCAGTTCAGGCGCAGGACGTGCAGGCCGTCACGCTTCCGGAGATCATTGCCGAGGGGGACGGTGTCGGCGAAAGCTACACCATCAATTCGGGCGCGGACGATACGGGTGTGGATTCAGGCACGTCGATAATCGGCGAGGATGAGATCGAGGACCGCACCCCCGGCTCGGGCGATGTGAACCAGCTGCTCAAGATCCTGCCGACCGTCCAGTTCACGCGCGAAGAGGGCCTGGCCTCACCCGATGACATCATTGATCTGCGTCCGGCGAACATCTCGATTTCAGGCGGGCGGATTTATGAGAACCTGATCACGATAGACGGCATGGACGTGAACAGCCGGCTCGATATCACCAATGACAACGTCTACAATGCCAACGAACCTGCCGGAAATTCGGCGCAGACAATCTGGCTTGATTCCAGCCTGATCGGCGAGATCATCCTGCGCGATTCCAACATATCGGCCGAATATGGCAGCTTCACCGGCGGCGCGCTGGAAATCACCACGCGCACGCCCCGGCGCTATCTCGCTGCCGAAGCCTACGGTTTTTACACCGGTGACGGCATCACCGGTTTCAACGTATCCGATGCCACGCTGGCGGCCTTTGGCGACGATCCATTGCCGGTCTCGCCGCAGTTCCACCAATGGCGCTTTGGCGGCAGCGTGGATATGCCGCTGTCCCAAGACGTGGCGATCCTGCTCGCCGCAGGACGCAAGATTGCCGAGGTGACCAGTTACCGCCACCCGAATTACGGCGGCGGCAGCTACACCGAGAGCAGCACCAGCGACAATTACCTGGCCAGCATCGTTGCCGATCTGTCGGATGACATGACGCTGCGCGCCAAGGCCGCCTATTCACCGTATGAAACGATGAATTCGCGAAACAATGCGCTTGGTCTTGATGTCCTGACCAAGGGTGGTGGCTTCACTGGCGAGATCGAGCTGGCGAACAGGGGCGATCTGAACTGGGAAGTTGTCGCAGCCTACACCCATTCCAACAGCGGCCGGGAATCATCCACGCCAGGCTATTCCATCCCGTCCAACACGACCTTCGGCGGCGTCTGCAGCAGTTCCACCTGCTCATTGGGCGGCAATGGCAATCTGGACCAGACGCAGGACAATTACGCGCTCAGCTTCAACGCCTCCAGCCAGATCGGTGCGGGAACATTGCGCGGCGGCTTTGGCTATGAGCGTGTCGATGCCTTTCGCAGCCGGCCGGAAGACCAGTACTCCTACTCACGCGGTGATACGGTGGCGGACCTGCCGGGCAGTTATGGCGTTACCGGAACGATCATCTGTCAGGACACCACTGCCAACACCTGCGCGGATGGCGAATATGCGCTTGGCCAGTATAATTTCGGCAAGCAGTATGATGTCGCCGTCGGGCTGGATAAGCTGTTTGCCTGGGCCGAGTATAGTCTGAGCGCCGGGGCGTTCGACCTGCGCGGCGGCTTGCGTTATGACTACGAAAGCTTCCTCGGCAATCACGATTTCGCGCCGCGCCTTGCCGCAAGCTGGAACCTGCCGCTGGAAGGCTGGGTCCTGACTGCCGGCGCGAACCGGTATTATGGCAAGAGCATGCTCGCCTATGCCATTCGCGAGGCCTATCCGCGCACGATCCTGTACCGGCGCGAGGGCACCGTTGTCGGCAATGATGTGGTCTTTGCCGACAGCGACTGGACGCTCTATCGCGAGACCCAGCCCGCCAGCTACGGACAGGCCGATCTCGACACGCCCTATTCGGACGAGCTGACCGCAGCGCTGACCGGCACCGTGCTGGGCGGACAGGTGCGGCTGAAAGGCATCTATCGCCGGGGCAAGGACGAATTCGCCAGTTCCCCCTCCGAGCTGGTGACGGTGGATACAGCGACCGGCACCAGCCTCTATCGTTCCTACACAATCACCAATGACGGCAGGAGCACTTACAAGGGTATCTCCCTCGAATGGCTGCGCAGTCTGGGGACCCGCCACTCACTGGCGCTGAACATGAATTACAGCACCACCAGAAGCAATAATGCCGACTACTTCGAGACATCGGATGATGAGGAATTCGGGGAGGACATCTTCCTTTATCATGGCGATCTCATCTCCGGACTCGAAATCAAGCAGATGAACCGCCGACTGGACTATGCCGCGCCCTTCATCGCCAACGCGACATGGACGGCCTTGTGGCTGGACGACCGCGTGACCACCAATCTCAACTTCCGCTACCGCACCGGCTTTGACCAGATTGAAGATACGACGGTCAATCAGACGGTCGATGGTGTGCGTTACGATGTCTATGACGATGTCCGCTATCGCGACAATTTCGATGTGAACCTGAACGTCCAGGTCGAGGTGATCCGCAGCCAGTTTGGCAGCCTGACGGCTGACCTGCGGCTGGAGAACATGCTGAACCGCATCCCGTCAAAGGAGCATGTCAGCATCAGCTATCCCTATCAGTATGGCCGTCAGGCTTGGCTGGGGCTGAGGTACAACTTCTGATGCGCGGGGACCGGAAGACCGACATGGGCTTTCCGCTCGCAAGGACTGGCCGGATTGCCCTGGCCTTGGCCGCGCTGATTTTCGTTGTCGCGGCCACGCAGCGGGAGGAACCGGCGGGGCGGATTGCCCAGTTGCGGCAGGCCTATGCCGGCCCTGTCGAGAGCTGGCCGGCGGCGCAGGTTGACGAGGGCGCGGTGTTCAGCGAATTCGGCCCGCTGCCGCCGCGTGTGGCGCTGGAAGGCAATGCCGCATTGCGCGCGCAGCTTGGTGCGCGGCTGTTCGAGGAACGGCATCTTTCAGGTTCCGGCCAGCTCGCCTGTGCATCTTGCCATAATGTTGAGCTTGGCTTTTCAGACGGGATCAAGACGTCGATCGGTCATGATCGGCAGCGCGGCCAGCGCAATGCGTTGAGCCTTTATGCCGCGTCGCAGATGGACAGCCTGTTCTGGGATGGGCGCAGCCCCTCACTGGAAGCGCAGGCAATCGAGCCGATCATCAATCCGATTGAGATGGCGGCGGACCCGGCGCAGATAGAGGCATGGATCAACACGCGCGAAGACTATCGCCAGGAGTTTGCCGCTGCCTATGGCACCCCCCGGATCGCCATAGGCGATATTGCCCTGGCGCTGGCCGATTTTGAGCGGACCCTGCGCCCGCGGTCGAGCAAGTGGGACCGCGTTTTCCGCGATGGAACAGAGGTTCTGGCGGACGACGAGCTGCTGGGATTGCACCTGTTTCGCACCCGGGCGCGCTGCGCCAATTGTCACAGCGGCACCTACCTGACTGATGGCAGGTTCCACAATCTGGGCATCAGCTTCTATGGCCGCACGCTGGAGGATGTCGGTCGCTATGCGGTTACCGGCGATCCGGCCGATGTGGGATATTTCCGCACACCTTCGTTGCGCGGCGTCAGCCGCAGCGATCCTTACATGCATAACGGGATATTCCCGCATCTGCGCGGTGTGGTGGCCACCTATGCCGGCGGAGGTGGGCGCGATCGCACGGTGCAGAGCGAGACCACCGATGCTCCGCCGCCTCTGCCCGATCCGCTGCTGAAGGATCTCGATCTCACCGCCGGGGAACGCGCCGCGCTCGTCGCCTTCCTCAATACACTCTAGGCTGGCGGGCCAGTCAGGCGGGGCGCTGGCGATAGGTCATCGGAATCCGAAAGATACGCTGCGCATGGCCGGGCGGCATGCCGAATGGTCCTGCCGCGCGGATATGGCTGAGTGCCAGCTCGTCAATATCCGCCTCTTGCGATCCGTCGATCACCGTCATTCCCGCCAGATGGCCCCTGCCGTCGATACGGATCTCAACCAGGACTGTGCCGCTGCGGCCACGGCGTGACAGCCAGCTTGGATAGACCTGCTTCGCGCGAATCTTGCGCAACACCGCCTGCGCATAGGCATCCACAGCATCTTGCCCGGCGGTGCCGGACGTGCCGCCACGGGCATTGCCCTGCCCCTCGCCGGAGGCTGGCGATGCCGAAGGAACGCCCGCATCGGCTGCGGGGATATCGCGCGCCGATTGCGTTGGGGCCGGGGAAATGGCCAGGCTGACGGCCGGTAACCGGCTGAGTGGAATGGCAAAAGGTGTCGGTACAGGCTCTGGCAGATGCACCGCGAGCGGGGCCGCCTGCCCATCCGCAGCCGCGCCTCTGGCTGGCTTTGGCTTGTCAGCATGCGGCGGTGCCTCAGTCTGCGAAGCGGGAACCGGGGCGGTAATCGAAAAGGTGGTGAGCGTGGCGCTCTGTGTGCCGACAACGCCCGCAGGCCTGAGTGCCAGAGCAAAGGCAATCGTCAGCAGCGCCGGAATCGATGCCGCCAGCGAGGCCGAAAGATAGCGTTCGGCAATCGACAATTGCGAAAGATACATCGCGCCTCTTCAACTCCCGCATCTCAATCTGACAAACGAAGGGGAGTGATGACAGCAATTATCGCTATTGACAACTATTCGCAATAGATGCGGACAGGATTTCAGGCCAGCCCCTTGTGGTCGAGCGTCTGTTCAACAGCCCTCAGGCCGGACTTCAGCCGAGGTATGGCAAAATCGGTAAAGGCTCTGAGCTTCAGGGGCACAATGGTCTGACCGGCATGCACCAGGTGCACCGGTAGCGGCTCAAGTTGATAATCCTCCATCACGGGAACCAGCCGCCCATCGGCAATTGCGCCGGCCGCCTGATAGGACAGGACGCGGGCAATACCTGCCCCTGCAAGTGCGGCATCGAGCGCGCCGGTTGCAGTGTTGACAGCAAAGCGCGGGCTGAAGGGCACAGCAACGATCTCAGTGCCCTTTTGAAAGGTCCAGCTGTCCGTGGAGTAGAGCCTGTCGAAGGAGATGCAATCATGCTGGTCCAGATCAGCAAGGCTCTGCGGGATTCCACGTTCGGCGAGGTAGGCGGGACTGGCACAGGTGATCCAGCGCACGGCACCCAGCCTGGTTGCGACCAGGCTGCTATCAGGCAACTGGCCAATCCGGATGGCCAGATCCACCTGGTTTTCAACCAGATCGACAATGTAATCCGCAAGTCTCAAGCGCACGTTGATTTCGGCAAAGTCATTGAGAAAGTCGAGCACGACAGGCTCAACGTGCAGCCTCCCGAACATGACTGGCGCCGTGATCAGCAGGTCTCCGCGCGGCGTGCGGTATTCACCCGTGGCAGCGCGCTCGGCCTGATCGAGTTCGTCCAGCACACGCCGGCAAGTGGCCACGAAGGCGTGGCCCACATCGGTCAGTATAAGCTTGCGACTGGTGCGCACGACAAGCTGCGCACCAAGGTGAGCCTCAAGGTCTGACACGCGCCGGCTCACCGTGGGCAGTGGCACGCCCAATGACCGGGATGCTGCGGACAGGCTGCCGCCGTCGACTGACGCGACAAGCGATCTCATGGCTTCAAATCGATCCATTCAATATTCCATAAACCGGAAGGGTTGTTTCCAATCATCAGGGATACTTCATGATTTCGCAACCTACTATCTAGCCTGCACCGGCCGATCCCCAGCCGCCAACCAGAAAGGAACCTTTCAATGTCCCGTATCCCTCAACCCGCTTCGATCGCTGATGCACCGGCAAAGTCACAGCCTCTGCTGGAAGCGGTCGCGAAGCAGCTTGGCTCCGCGCCGAACATGTTTCGTCTGAGCTCGATCAGCCCCCAGGCACTCGAAGGATATCTGGCCATGTCCGGCGCGCTCAACAAGGGCGCCCTTCCGGCCGCAACCCGTGAGCGGATCGCGCTTGCAATCGGCCAGGTGAACGGGTGCAATTATTGCCTGTCGGCGCACACCTATCTGGGCAAGAACCTCGCCATGCTGGACGATGCTGAGATTGCCGCCAACCGGGCCGGTGGATCGAATGATCCCAAGGCCGATGCTGCCGTCCGTTTCGCTGCCAGGGTGGCAGTGGATCGTGGGCATATCACTGACGCCGATTTTGCCGCGGTTCGCCTTGCCGGCTACAGCGATGGGCAGATCATCGAGATCGTCCAGCATGTCGCGCTCAACACCTGGACCAACTATTTCAACGAAGTGTTTCAGACCGAAATCGACTTTCCCGTCGTCGACGCCCGTCAGGCTGCCTGACCTGTCGGGAAGCGGGCACCGGTCGTCCCCGTCCACCGGTGCCCGCCCATCCTGCCCTGCGCCAGAGAGAAACCCATGAAACCCGCAAGCGACATTGCCTTCACACCCGCCGTCAAAGCCTTGCAGACGGCGCGCGGTTCGCGGGCCAGCTATGCCCGGATGGAAGACCGGGGCGGTTTTCGCACCCGGATTACCGACGAGCTGGCTGACTTTATCGCCGCCGTCGATACGGCCTATCTGGCCACCGCCAATGCCGAAGGTCAGTCCTATGCGCAGCATCGGGGCGGCCCCAGGGGGTTCATTCGCCTGATCGGTCCAGCCACCCTCGCCTTTGCCGATTACACCGGCAACAGGCAGTATATCTCAGCCGGCAATCTGGCCGAGAACGACAAGGCGTTCCTGTTCTTGATGGATTATGCGCATCGCCGCCGTATCAAGATCTGGGGCCGCGCGCGGGTGATCACCGACGATGCGGTACTGATCGAACAGCTTCTGCCGGAAGATTACCGCGCAAGGGCCGAACAGGCGATCCTGTTCGAGGTAGAGGCATGGGACATCAATTGCCCGCAGCATATACCGATAAAGATCGATGCGGCAGATGTGGCCGAAACCGTCAGCAGGCTGGAAGCGCGCATCGAAACCATTGAGGCAGAAAATGCCGCCCTGATTGCAAAGTTGGAAAGGAAACCCTGATGAGCCGTCCTCCACTCCCGCCTTTCACCGATGAAACCGCCGCCCAGAAGGCGCGTATGGCCGAAGACGCGTGGAACAGCCGCGATCCCGCGCGCGTTGCCCTGGCCTATACGCCGGACAGCAGGTGGCGGAACCGCGCTGAATTTGTAACGGGCCGCGATGCCATTGTGGCCCTGCTCACCCGCAAGTGGGCGCGCGAACTGGACTATCGCCTGGTCAAGCAGGTTTGGGCGCATGCCGGCAACCGGATTGCAGTGCGGTTCGCCTATGAATATCACGATGACAGCAACAACTGGTTTCGCGCCTATGGCAACGAGAACTGGCAGTTTGACGCAGATGGCCTGATGGAAATCCGGATTGCCAGCATCAACGAACATCCCATTGACCAGGCGGACCGCAGACTCCTGTGGCCCGAAGGGCCGCGCCCGGTCGACTATCCTGACCTTACCGCCCTTGGACTCTGATCCGGCTGGTCGACTTTTCGGACCTCAACGGATGGCACGCCAGCGCCGGGCGTGAACACGCGATCAGCCAGCACGCCAATGCCCGTGTCGAATATCGCTTCACGCAAGCGGGAAACAGGCGCAGTCATTGCCAGCGCCAACCAGCCCTTGTTGGCGTTGCCTGCAGATTCTGAACCTCGATCAAGGGCCAGCCTACAATCTGAATGTGACCGGCAGGTCGCCGACAAAAGCAAGTAGCCAGGACAAAGGTCGAGGACCCGCAATGTTTGGACTGCAATTTGGTATTCAGCCAGTTTTGGGCAATCAGCGGATTCTGCGCCCGGGCAGGTGGCTTTGGGCACGGGCACTTGTCTGGATTGTCATCCTGATTTTTGCCGTAATGATCCCCTTCGGACTCGCTTCAGAATGGCTATCGAATGCACTGCCGGATCAGCCAGGCTTTCAATTCCTGGCGCATGGCGCAGGCGCGGTTATTGTCCTGAGCTGTTACGCCCTGCTCGTGAGAATTGGTGAAGCGCGCGCACCCAGCGAAATTGCTTTGGCATCGGCGCCGATGGGTCTCCTCGCGGGTCTGGCCATCGGGCTGGCCCTGTTCAGTTCAGTTATGGGCATTCTGATTGGCACAGGCCTTTATGACATGTCCTTCCAGGGCCTCGCGCCCGCCTGGCGCGGTGCCGGGCTGGCGATTGAATCCGGCATTCTGGAGGAAGTCCTCATTCGGGGAGTCATCCTGCGGCTGCTATGGCGCAGTGTCGGTCCCTGGCCGGCTTTGGCAGTCTCGATGCTGCTGTTTGGCGCCGGTCATCTTGCCAATCCGGGCGCGACACTTCTTCCAGGCATTTGCGTCGCCATCGAAGGTGGATTGCTGCTCGGCGCATTCTACGTGTTGACCGGTCGCCTGTGGGTTTCGATTGGCGTCCACGCAGGATGGAACTTCACCCAGGGCTATATCTTCGGCGCCGCTGTTTCAGGCGGAGACTTTGGCGGGGCGATGGCCGTCAGCACCGCAAGCGACCAGTTTCCAGATTGGCTCACAGGCGGCGCATTCGGTCCAGAAGCCTCATTGCTGGCATTGGTCGTATGCAGTGCCGTGGGAGGCCTTGTCCTGTGGCTCGCGTGGCGTTCGGGTCGCTTCGAGGCCTGGTCCAGAGAGTTCGCTCCGAACTGTGCGGGACCTTCTACCGGACATAAGCCACCGAACACCACCGCCTGACGGGCTGAAGGCGGCATTGGCGGAAAGGCGGCTGGAGCGGGTAGAGGGAATCGAACCCTCATAGCCAGCTTGGAAGGCTGGTGCTTTACCACTAAGCTATACCCGCCCGCTCGCCGCCGCGATTGCCACCGGCAGGGGCGGTTCGTCAAGCGCCCTGATCGGCTTACGGCGCAGAAGAGGGTGCCGGACCTGTTTCGGGAGCAATTTCGATCTCCACCCTGCGGTTGCGCGCCCGGCCCGCTTCATCGGGCATGCCGTTGGGCAGGGCATTGGGCGCAATCGGGTTCTGTTCGCCAAAGGCGATCACCGTGATTCGCTCATCATCCACGCCGCGTTCCACCAGCCATGCGGCCACGGCCTCTGCGCGTGAGCGTGAGGCGCGCAGATTGGCGCTGTCATTGCCCGAACTGTCCGTATGGCCGCGCAGGATCACCGGCCAGCCTTCGCGCAGGGCATCGCTTTCAAGCACTTCGCGCAGCACCTGCTGTGCATCCGCGCCCAGTTCATTGCCGCTGTTGCCCAGCGGAACAGTGACTTTCAGCGCCTCCACCGGTGTCGCCAGTTCCTCCCGGCGGGCATCGTCGCGAATGATCGATGCGGCGGGCGTTTCTTCCATCACGGTGGTGGCTGTGGATGTGGGCGCGGGGTCTGCCGGCTGCCCGCTCGTGGCCGGTTCCGGCTCGCCGCCGCCTTCCTGTCGCAGTTCGCATGCCGATACCAGCAACGCCGCCGCGCTGATCATGATCAGTTTGCCCGGGGTGATATCCATGCCTTGCTTCCTCATCCTTTGTATCATGCTGTCTGCACCTTTGCGGCGCCTGCCTTGGCGGCTCTTCTGGCGGCAGCACTTTCTTCTTCGCCCTTCTTCCCTGGCGGTGAGAAGCTGATGACAACATCTCCTGCCTGCGGCTCCGGCGCGGAGGCATGGGTGAAAAAGCGCATGCGGCCGTTGGGCTTTACCAGCAGCAGCATATTGGTGGCTTCGGGCAGAACGCCCTTGGCATCTTCTATATCGAAATGATCGGACAGCTTGGTCTTGCGGAAGACCCAGCCTTCCATCTGCCGTTGGTGCACATCGGCGACGCTGAAGCCCGATGCAAACAGAGCGCGGCCACGCAGGCTGGCGGGCATCTTGCGGTGATCGCCATCATCGCCGCCCTCACCCAGCTGGTACACCGAATCGGTGCCGATTTCGGGCGCGAATTCGGAACAGACGAGCGTGTTGTACGCCTCGTTGTCGGTGGCGGCGATCAGCACGTTGAAGGGCGTGAGATCGAGGTTGTGTTCGGTCGCTTCGTTGAGGATTTCGCCGTGATAGGTGGGAATGCCCGCCGCGCGTGCGGGTTTGAGCCGCAGCCAGCTGGCATCGACCAGCATTACCGGCGTGCTGATACCGTGCATCTGTTTTGCCAGGGCAATGGTCCACGGCGTGGCGCCGACGATCAGCAGGCCAGGACGCGATTCGCCACGAACCTTGAGCCATTTGGCGACGATGTTAATCGTAAAGCCGTGGGCCACGATAGTGGTCACCACCACCGCAAAGCTGAGGCCGATCAGGATCGAGCCATCAGCATAGCCCAGATCCGACAGGCGCAGGGCGAACAGGCCGCTGATGGCCACCAGCACGATACCGCGCGGGGCGATCCAGGCGAGGAACAGCCGCTCGTTCCACGGCACGCTGCTGAATGCCAGACTGATCAGCACGGTCGCCGGGCGCACCACGAACAGCAGGGCGAGCAGGAACAGGCCGAACTGCCATTCAAACTGGCGCAACTGGGCAAAATCCAGGCTGGCGGACAGCAGGATGAAAATGCCCGACACCAGCAGCAAGGCGATGTTCTGCTTGAAGGGATGAATGCTGCGCAGTGAGGCGACATTCATGTTGGCCAGCGCGATGCCCATGACGGTAACCGCCACCAAGCCAGCTTCATGCTCGATCGCGTTGCACAGCACGAAGACGCCGACAACCACGACCAGCAGCACCGGCACCTTGAGGAATTCGGGCACGAAACCGCGCGGGAAAGCCCAGGCGATAATCCATGCCGCCGCATAGCCGATCAGCCCGGCGATGACCGCGGCGATGATCAGAGGCGGCACGATTTCCACCATCGTGGCGCCATCGCCGACATAGCGGAAATATTCGTAGGCAATCACCGCGCACAAGGCGCCGAAGGGATCGTTGACGATGGCTTCCCATTTCAGCAAGGCGGCGGGGCGCTGTTGCACCGTCGATTGCCGCAGCAAGGGCATCACCACCGTGGGGCCGGTAACCACCAATATGCCGGCAAACAGGATGGCCACCGGCCACACCAGCCCGGCCACGTAATAACCCGCCAGCGATCCCAGCAGCCAGCCCAGCGGCACGCCGATGATCACCAGACGCCAGACGCCGCCGCCATATTTGCGCAATTCACGAAAATCGAGGCTGAGCCCGCCTTCGAACAGGATCAGCGCCACGCCGATGGAGATCATCGGCACCAGCATATCGCCAAAGGCTGCCTGCGGATCGAGTATGCCCAGCGCTGGGCCGGCCAGGAAGCCCGCCGCCAGCATCAGCACGATGGCGGGCCAGCCGGTCCGCCACGCAACCCATTGCGCGCCGATTCCCAATATGCCGACAAGGGCGATGACGAAGGCCTGTTGTTCCATGAAGCTCCGGTCAGAGGCCTAGCGCATACGGGCCTGTTGTTCAAAACGTCCGAACGCGACGTTCTTTCCCGTAACTTGCCTAATGGCCAGCAAAATCCATCAGCGCATGCGAAGCGATGCCGGCATCACGCAACCGGTCGGCCCCGCCAAGTTCGGGCAGATCGATCACGAACAGCGCGTTATCGCAGCGTGCGCCAGCCCGGCGCAACAATTGCGCCGCGGCCAGGGCGGTGCCGCCCGTGGCGATCAGATCGTCCACCAGCAGCACCTGTTCGCCGGGGCTGAGCAGGGTCGGATCGATCTCCACCCGCGCTTCGCCATATTCCAGCGCATAGTCCTGGCCGATTGTCTCCACCGGCAGCTTTCCGGCCTTGCGCACGGGGATGAAGCCCACGCCCAGACGCGCTGCCAGAGCGGTTCCGAAGATAAAGCCGCGCGCCTCTATGCCAGCGACAGAGGCGGTGCCGGGAGGGGCAAGCCGGGCAAGATGATCGATAGTCGCGGACAAACCACGCCCATCTGCGATGAGCGTGGTGATGTCACGAAACTGGATACCTGCGGCCGGAAAATCCGGGACAGTGCGGATCAGGGTCTTGAGGTCATCTCGGGTCAAAGCCCGGACCTCAGTCTTCCTTGCGCTTCGGCTTGGCGTTCGCCCAGACCTGCTTCTTGGCCAGCCATGCCAGGATGGTGGCAAACAGCAGGAAGCCCAGAACCGGCCAGCCGGCACGCTTGCGTTCCACCAGCGAAGGCTCTGCGGTCCATGTCAGGAAAGCGGCCACGTCCTGCGCCATCTGGTCGATGCTCGCTTCCGTGCCATCGGCATAGGTGACCTGGCCATCGGCAGTCAGCGGGGGCGCCATCGCCAGGTTGAGATTGGCGAAATACGGGTTGTGGTGCAGGCCGGTGGCCGGAGCAGCCTCGGGATAGCTGGCGAGCAGCTCCGCCGAAGGCTCCTGATAACCGGTCAGCAGCGAATAGACATAGGCCGGGCCGTGATGCCGCGCCTTGGTCATCAGCGAAAGATCCGGCGGAATGGCGTTGTTGTTGGCCGCACGCGCCGCCACGTCATTGGCGTAAGGTCGCGGGAAATTATCGGTCGGCGTGCCCGGACGGGTGGACGCTTCGCCGGTGTTGGGATCAACGCCCGGAACCACCCAGTTGGCAGCCTCAGCCTTGACCTCATCCTCGTTATAGCCAAGCTCCGACAGGTTGCGGAAGGCGATCTGGTTGAGGGAGTGGCAGGCGCTGCACACTTCCTTGTACACCTGATAGCCGCGCTGAAGCTGCGCCAGGTCCCACGAGGGGAACAGGCCGTCATGCTCAAACTCGACATGCTTGGGGGCCAGATGGAACACGCTCTCTGCCGTCGGCGGAGTGTCGTCCGAAGCCCAGTTCGCAAAACCGAACGCGAAAGCCAGCAGCACCACGAAGGTGAAACCCAGGCCAACAAGAATTCCTACAAGGCGGATCATGATCTCGTCTTTCCCCTAAACCCGCGCGTCAAGCAGCCGGCTTGGCGTTGTCGCCCAGCACTGCCTTGTCGTCCTCACCCAGCACAGCCTCGGTAATCGAGAAGGGCAAGGGCTCCGGCCGCTCTATCGAAGAGATGATCGGCAGGATCACAAGGAAATGCAGGAAGTAATATGCGGTCGCGATCTGGCTGAACATCACATAGGGCTCTTCCGCCGCGGCGCCGCCGAGCCAGAACAGGATCAGCATGTCGACCACCAGCAGCCAGAAGAACTTGCGGAACAACGGGCGATAATGGCCGCTGCGAACAGGTGACTTGTCCAGCCAGGGCAGGAAGAACCACACCAGGATCGCGCTGAACATGGCGAGCACGCCCCACAGCTTGGCCGGCAGGATGAAGTCAAAGGTGAAGGCGCGCAGGATGGCGTAGAACGGCCAGAAGTACCATTCGGGCACGATGTGCGCAGGCGTGGAGAGCGGGTTGGCCGGGATATAGTTGTCCGGGTGGCCCAGCGCATTCGGCATGAAGAACACGAACGCCATGTAGATGATCAGCGCAACGCCCAGGCCGAAGCCGTCCTTCGCCGTGTAATACGGGTGGAAAGGCAGCGTGTCGCTTTCGCTCTTCACTTCCACGCCCGTGGGGTTGGAAGATCCGGGAATATGCAGCGCCCAGATGTGCAGGATCACACAGCCGGCGATCACGAAGGGCAGCAGGAAGTGCAGGCTGAAGAAGCGGTTGAGCGCGGCATTGTCCGGCGCATAGCCACCCAGCAGCCAGATCTGCAGCGGCTCACCCACAACCGGGATGGCGCCAAACAGGCCGGTAATCACCTTGGCGCCCCAGAAGCTCATCTGCCCCCAGGGAAGCACATAGCCCATGAAGCCGGTTGCCATCATCAGCAGGAAGATGACCACGCCGATCAGCCAGACCATTTCGCGCGGGGCCTTGTACGAAGAGTAGAAGAAGCCGCGGAACAGGTGGAGGTAGATCACCACGAAGAAGAAGCTGGCGCCATTGGCGTGCGCATAACGCATCAGCCAGCCCCAGTTGACGTCGCGCATGATGTGTTCGACCGAATTGAAGGCCACTGCGTCATTGGCGGCATAATGCATCGCCAGCACAACGCCGGTGACAATCTGCAGAACGAGGCAGAACCCGGCCAGAACGCCGAAATTCCACATGTAGGAGAGATTGCGCGGAACCGGATATCCGGCACCCACGGCATTGAAGACCAGACGCGGGAGAGGCAGCTTCTCATCGAGAAACTTCATCACCGGATTGGTGGGTTCGTATTGCTTGGCCCAGGGAAAACTCATTGCGCTATCTCTCGCCTCAACCGATCACGAGTGTCGTATCGGAGGTGAATTCGTATGCCGGCACTTCCAGATTCTTGGGGGCCGGACCTTTGCGAATGCGGGCGGCCGTGTCGTAGTGCGAACCATGGCACGGGCAGAAGTATCCGCCAAATTCGCCCTTGTTCTCACCCTCGGCAGCGCCCAGCGGAACGCAGCCCAGATGGGTGCACACGCCCATCACCACCAGAATGTTCTCATGGCCCACGATGGTGCGTTCAGCCAGCGTCTGCGGATCGCGCAGATCGTCAACCGGAACGGCATCGGCAGCCTGCATTTCCGCAGGCGTCAGATGACGCACGAAAACCGGCTGCTTGCGGAACACCGCCTTGATCGACTGGCCCGCTTCGAGCGAGGTAATATCCAGTTCGGTGGTGCTTTCGGCCAGCACGTCCTTGGACGGTGCCATCTGGCTGACCAGCGGCAGCACCGCGATCAGCCCGCCAACGCCCGCCGTTGCGACGGCAGCAATTTCGATGAAGTCACGACGGCGCACGCCGCCTTCGGCTGCTGCATCCGTAAACGCCGTGTCAGTGGTGGTTGCCATTACCTTGCCTTGCCTGCCCGTTTGCCCCTGCAAAAAGCTGCCGGACAACGCGAAAAGAATTCTGACCAGCCGCGCGCCGAACGGGGCCCCGGGGCGGCGACTTGGCGCGGCTGATAGACGAGCAAATCGCCCCTGCCAACCCGCCTTTTGGCGCTAATGTGACAGGCGGGCACTTTGTGGCTAGCCCGGCAGGGCGATGATGGAGAACTGGCGGCCATATGTCGGCTCGTGCTTATGCACCGATCGGCGGTGCGAAAAGAACCGCTGCTCATCGCCATATGTGTCCAGCCCAAGCTTCTCCACGCGCCCCAGTTTGCGCGATTCCAGCCGCGCGGCGACATAGGATTCAAGGTCGAACTGCCACTTGCCCGGCCTGCCCAGAGTGAAGAAATGCGCGTCCTTGTCGTCAAATTTCTCGCGCAGGTCATAACCCACCTCATAACTGGCCTGGGCAATGCACGGACCGATGGTGGCGTGGATTCGCCCGGCAACGGCGCCCAGCTCCTCCATCCGCCTGACGGTTGCCTCCAGCACCCCGCCATGCGCGCCGCGCCAGCCGGCATGGGCCGCGCCGATCACGCCCGCCTCTCGGTCTGCCAGCAGCACGGGGGCGCAATCCGCCGTCACGATGGCCAGCGCCAGTCCGGGCGTGCTGGTGACGATGGCATCGACCTCGGGCCGCTCGTCTTCTGCCCACGGAGCAGTCGCGGTCTCGGCGCGCGAGGAATGGACCTGCTTCACCGTAACCAGCTGCGCGCCGGGGCAGACGGCATCGAGCGCGCGGCGGCGGTTTTGCGCCACATGCACATCGTCATCGCCCGCGTTGAAGCCGACCTGCAATCCGGCCACCGCGCCCTGGCTGACCCCGCCGATGCGGCCCAGAAAGCCATGCGGCAACCCGGCCAGCGCGGCGCTGCGAATCACCTCGACAGGAGGTACGCCAAGATCAGCCAAGGCTGCGGGCCACCTGTTCATGCGTATCGCGTGACAGATTATCCGCCGCCGCAATACGCTCCAGCTCGCCGCGCATCAGCGCCGCGCGGCCCGGCTCGATTCGCCGCCACCGGCCAAGCGGCGGGACGAAGCGCGCCGCCGTCTGCGGATTGAGCGGGTCGAGCGCCAGGATCAGGTCCGCGATCATCCGGTAGCCCTCGCCATCCTCGGCATGGAAGCCGTGCGGATTGGCGGCAAAGGCCATGTACAGCGAGCGTACGCGGTTGGGGTTCTTCAGGGTGAATTGCGGGTGATCCGCCAGCGCCTTCACATGCGCCAGCACCTGCGGATGCAGCGAACCGGCCTGAATGGCGAACCACTTGTCGATCACCAGTTCATTGTCATGATAGCGGTTGTAGAAATCGAGCAGCTTGTGCGTGCGTTGCGCGCTTTGCAGCCCCGCCAGCACCATCAGCGCGCCCTGACGGTCGGTCATGTTATCCGCCGCATCATATTGCCCGGCTGCCATCTGCGCGGCGAGATCGGGATTGCCGCTGGCCATATAGACCAGCGCCTGTGTCTTCACCTTTCGAGCCCCACGAGCCCTGGCATCAAGGCTGAAGGGAACCGCGCTGGCGCGATCGTGCAGGGCGACGAATTCCGCCTCCAGCTGCTCACCCAGCCATGCGCGCAGGCCCTGGCGTTCATGATGGATGGCGCCCGGATCGGCGATCAGCATCTGTTCGGCCAGATAGGTGTTGCTCGGCAAAATCAGCAGTTCGCCGCGCATCAGATCATCCAGCCGGTCATCTGCCAGCACCGCTGCCAGCGCCCGGCCAATGGCTTCGCGCCCGGTCTGGCGATCCTGTTCCGACAGGTTTCCGCCCACGGCATCCTTGAGGTGGGTGACGACCAGTTCCTGCATCGCCTCATAGCGGGCGAAGGGATCATCGTCATGCGCGGCCAGGAACACCAGATCCTCTGCCGAGGTCTGGTTCTCGATCGCCACCGGCGCGGTAAAGCCGCGGTTGACCGACAGGACAGGCTCACTCGAAACTCCCTTGAAGCGGAAGCTGTCCTGCGCCTTGTCCAGCACGATCAGCTGCTCGCCGCCATGTGCGCCGGTTGCCCGGTCGAACAGCGCGATGCGCAGCGGGATCGGCATGGGCTGCTTGGTCGGCTGGTCGGGGGTTGCGGGAATGTCCTGCGACAGGTGGAGCACCACCTCATCGCCTTCCGCCTCCATCCTGATCGATACGCGCGGCGTGCCGGCCTGCGAATACCACAGGCGGAACTGCGCCAGGTCCAGCCCGGCGCCATCCTCCATCGCCTTGATGAAGTCCTCGCAGGTCGCGGCCTCCCCGTCATGCCGATCGAAATACAGGTCGCAACCCTTCCTGAAGGCCTGCTCTCCGCACATGGAGCGCATCATGCGGATCACTTCTGCGCCCTTGTTATAGACGGTGGCGGTGTAGAAGTTGGAGATCTCTCGATAGGAATCGGGCCGGATGGGATGCGCCAGCGGGCCTGAATCCTCGGGAAACTGCACCCCGCGCAACACCCGCACATCCTCTATCCGCTTGACCGGCTCGCTGCCCATGTCCTGGCTGAACAGCTGATCGCGCAGCACGGTGAAGCCTTCCTTCAGGCTCAGCTGGAACCAGTCGCGGCAGGTCACCCTGTTGCCCGACCAGTTGTGGAAATATTCGTGGCCGATAACGCCTTCGATGCCGTCATAATCGCCATCGGTGGCGGTTTCTGCGTCGGCCAGCACATATTTGGTGTTGAAGACGTTGAGGCCCTTGTTCTCCATCGCGCCCATGTTGAAATCGGACACGGCGACGATGTTGAACGTATCGAGGTCATATTCGCGGCCGAACACGCGCTCGTCCCACAGCATCGACTGCTTGAGCGATTCCATCGCATGGGCGGTGCGGTCCAGATCCCCGTCGCGCACGTAAATGCCCAGATCGACCTTGCGCCCGCTCATGGTGGTGAAGCTGTCCTTGTTGACCACAAGGTCGCCCGCCACCAGCGCGAACAGGTAAGACGGCTTGGGCCAGGGATCGTGCCACTCGGCCCAATGGGTGCCGTCGTCATGCGTGCCGGTATCGGTGCAGTTGCCGTTGGACAGCAGCACGGGGAACAGCGCCTTGTCGCCCGTCATCCGCACCCGGTAGTTGGACAGCACATCGGGCCGGTCCGGGAAGAAGGTGATGCGGCGGAAGCCCTCCGCCTCGCACTGGGTGCACAGCATTCCGCTGGAGGCATAGAGGCCCATCAGCTGCGTGTTGTCCGATGGTGCCAGCCGGGTGGTGATCTGCACGTTATGCGCATTGCCGGGCAGGGTGACGAGCAGGTCGGCCCCCTCCATCACCCAGCTGTTCACCGCTTCGCCATCCACGCGAACTTCTATCGGTGACAGCCCGTCCCCATTCAGGCGCAGCACCGGATCGGCCTGTGCCGCAGGGTTGCGAGAAACCGCCAGCCGCGCCTCCACCAGCGTCTCGTCCAGTCCCAGCGTGAAATCCAGCGCGACTTCGGGCACCAGCCAGGCGAAGGGCCTGTAATCCTCGCGGCGAATGGTGACCGGCGCCTTTGGCCCGGTGGCAGCATCGGCCATTTCGGGGTTGCCATCAGGGTTCGAAGGGGTGCGTGCAATATCCATAAGCTGCGATTTAGGTCCTTTCGCTGCGCCGTCCAGTGAGTAGAACGCGCAACATGGCTCAACTGTTCATTTTTGGCCTCGGCTATAGCGCGGGCTACATCGCCGATACCATGCGCCAAAGCGGCTGGCATGTCGATGCGACCGGCAGTGCGGGCAATGTCGATTTCGCCGATCCGGCGGCGGTGGCAGCGGCTTTGGCAAGGGCCAGCCACGTGCTGTCCAGCGTGCCGCCATCGGCGGGCAGCGACCCGGTGCTGGATGCTTATGGCGACAAGTTACCGGGCAAATGGCTGGGTTATCTGTCCTCCACCGGAGTCTATGGCGATACCGATGGCGCATGGGTGGATGAAAGCGCGCCCACCGGCACCGGCAGGCGCAGCGCGCGGGCGCAGGCCGATGCGCGCTGGCTGGATCTTGGCGCGCGCGTGTTCCGCCTGCCCGGCATCTATGGTCCGAGCCGCAGCGCGTTTGAGCGCATCGCCAGCGGCAAGGCGCACCGGATCGCCATTCCCGGACAGGTGTTCAGCCGCGTGCACGTGGCCGATATCGCCAGCGGCGTTGTGGCGGCGATGACGGGCGACGCCCCGGCGGGCGCGTATAATCTGTCCGACGACCTGCCGTGCAGCCAGAATGCGGTGATCGAACATGCCTGCCGGTTGATGGGGGTGGAGCCGCCGCCGCTGCAATCGCTGGAGGAGGCAGATCTGTCCCCGATGGCGCGCGGATTCTATCTGGAGAACCGCCGGGTGGCGAATGGCCGGGCGAAGCGCGTGCTGGGCTGGAAGCTCCAATTCCCGACATATCGTGAGGGGCTGGCAGCTATTCAGGCGGAGGTCCAGGCGGCGATCAGTCGATCTGGCGCCCCCTGAGCGCCACCAGCATGCCGAGCAGCGCCAACACCGCACCGGCAATCGCCAGCCGCGACCACTGGTAATTCTCGAACACGGTGGACAGCGCCATCGCCACCACCGGCACCAGCACGCCATTATAGGCCGCGCGGCCCGGTCCCAGATCGCGGATCAGCTTGAAATAGAGCGGAAAGGTGACCACCGACCCGATCAGGCCCAGATAGGCAACGCCGGCCCAATAGCGCGGCTCCACCGGAATCACCGGCGGCCCGGATACCGACCACGCCAGCGTGATATCGAACAAGGTGCCCCACGCCATCGCCCAGGCGAGCAGCAGGACTATCGGCTGTTTGCGGGCGGTCTCGCTGGCCTGCATGACATTGGCGATGGAGGCGGCCAGAATGCCCAGCACGGTGAACACCAGCCCCAGCTCGATACTGGTGCCAGGGTCCATCGCCATGCTCTCATGCGCCAGCAGCAGAGTGATGCCGCCCAGCGCGATGACCGTGCCGATCAGGAAGCGCCCGGTAACAGTCACGCCCAGAAACACCCGCCCCAGCAGAGCATTGGGCACCATCAGCAGCGCAAACAGCACCGCCACTATGCCCGATGTCAGGTGCAGTTCGGCGCGGTAGACGAAGTTGAAATTGCCAAAGAACTGCGACAGGCCGATGCCCAGTGCAAACAGATGGCCGCTCGCCGTCATGCGAAAACCCGTGCCCTGCCGCGCAGCCAGCAGGGCCATCCCCGCCGTGGCGATGGCAAACCGGTAGGCGACAGACCAGCTGGGCGGTGCCGCCCCCAGCTGATCCTTGATCACCAGCCAGGTCGATCCCCAGATCAGCGCCACCAGCAGGAAGGGTATCGCCACTTCAGGGCGCAGCAGCGCGTGCCTGCGGCGGTGATGCAACTGCGGGGAAAGGCTCATAGCGCGGCGATTGCCGTGGCCAGCGCCTGCGCATCTTCGCCGCGCGTATCCCAGCTGGTGACCAGCCGCACGCTCGCATCGTCCCAGTCGTAAAAGGCAAAACCCTGCGCCCGCAGCGCCGCGCGCTCATCCGCATTCATGCGCATGAACAGCTCGTTCGACTGCGGGGCGTGCAGCAGGCGTTCGCCTGCGCCCGAAGCGATGTGCGCTGCCGCATCATTGGCCGCGCGCGCCAGTTGCAGCCACAATCCGCCTTCCAGCAGCGCCAGAATCTGCGCCGCCAGAAAGCGGCCCTTGGAATGGAGGTGGCCTGCCCGCTTGCGCCGCCAGCGGGCCAGATCGGCCTGTTCGCCATCGAAGAACACGATCGCCTCTGCGTCCATGCCGCCATTCTTGGTGAAGCCGAAGCTGAGCGCGTCGACCGGGCCAGCTGCCTGCGCGGGCGAGCAGCCGAGATAAGCCACCGCATTGGCAAAGCGCGCGCCGTCCATATGCAGGCCAAGGCCATGTTCGCGCGCCAGCTCGCCAATCGCCGTCAGTTCCTGCGGTGCATAGGTCAGCCCGTATTCGCTCACCTGCGTGATGGAGATGGCGTGCGCCTGCACCTGGTGAATGCCGCGGGTAATGCCCGCCAGCACTGCGCCGATGCTGTCAGGCGTCAGCCTGGCCCCGGTGCCGTCTGCCAGCAGCAGCTTGGCCCCGTGAAGGTAGAAACCAGGCGCGCCGCATTCATCGCTTTCGATATGCGATTCGCGGTGACAGATCACCCCGCCGTGCGGCTGCACCATCGTCGCCAGCGCCAGACAATTGGCAGCCGTGCCGGTGCTGGCCCACAGCACCGCGCATTCACGCCCGAACAGATCGGAGAACACCGCATCCAGCCGCTGGCTCAACGCATCGCCGTCATAGGGCGAATCGGGAGCGTCGGCGGCCTTCATGGCCTCCCACACCGCAGGGTGCACGCGTGCTGCATTGTCGGACAGGAATTGCATCGCAGTGCAATGGCCGCAGGGCGCGATCTTAGCAAGATGGCCTTATGGCGATGGCCCTGTCAGCTCGGTTCAATCAGCGCGGAAGTCTTGAGAAATCGACAGAGGCAATGGAATCGAGGACCGCAGCGCGCATCGCCTGCGCCTCTGCAATCGACAGGCCGTGGAAGGCAAAACTGCCCCCGGCCAACCCGAACTTGAGATCGGCATAGCCGCGCCTGCGGGAAATCGGCCCCTGCGCAATCTCCACCGAATGCAACTTCACCCGATTGGCGATCTGGAGCCTTGGCACCAGCCAGCCGCGCCGCGAAATGATCTGCCGCGCATCCAGCGCATGGCGTTCATGCAGCCACAGGAAATGCTGCTGCGCGATGATGAAACCGGCAAGGCCGAACAGCGCCAGTCCGGGCAGAACAGAGGGAATGAATACCAGCGCCGCACTGCCGGCCAATGCGGCAGGAATGGCCCCCATCAGCGCCTTGTCCAGCCGGTATTTGCGGCTTGGTCTGTGCCAGTCCGCATCGGCAGCGGGCAGGGTGAAATGGGCAGCCTCGGCAATCGGCGCGATCTCCTCCAGCTGGGCCAGCGGGGCAACCACGTGATTGGCCGATTTGGCATCCTGCGCCAGGCTGACGAAGGACAGGCTGTGCCAGCCCCAGACGCGCCGCAGCAGGCCGGTGCCCACGGTAATCGCCTGAACGCGGTGCGCAGGCATGACCACATCGGTCTTGGTCAGCAGTCCGCGCCGCCGCCGGAAGCCCTTGGGCGTCTGGTCGAGGCGGAAATCCCAGTCGCGCAGGAAGGTGCGCAGCACGCCTGTGCCCAGCCCCACCACGCCCAGCACCGCAATGGCGATGGCCATGCCAACGATCTGCGCCGCCCAGCCCAGTCGCATCAGCCATGCGCCGGGGCCGGAAACCAGATGCTGCCACTCGCCCACGTCCCACAGGTTGAACGGCAGCAGGAAATCGAGCTGCTGTGCCGCGCCGCCCAGCACGGCAATGGCGATCAGCGAAAATTCGAACAGGCCCAGCAACAGCAGCCGGCGCGGACCCATGGCGAATAGCTGCTTGCTGCGTTCGCTTTGCCCGGACGGTCCCGCTTCGCCCGCTGCGCCAGTTGCAATATCCTGCCCGCCATCGGCCACGCCAGCCGCCACACCATCAGCCACACCGTCGCGCAGGTCGCGCACCACATCGCGCAGGCGCTCGCCTTCATCCTTGCTGACATAGGCCAGCTGCAGTTCGTCCTTGCCGCCCGCACCCGTCTCGAATCGTACCTCCACCAGGCCGAGCAGGCGCGGAATGGGCTTTTGTTCCAGGCTCACATCCTGAATGCGCTCATAAGGAACCGCGCGGGCAGAGCGGCTGATCAGCCCCTTCTCCACGCGAATGTCATTGGCCCCGACGCAGTAGCGCACGCGCCGCCAAGTCAGCCATGCGACGGCAAGGTTTATGGCGATAATGCCGCCTGCAAACAGCGGGACAATCCATGCGGCATTGTCCATGCTGCGCGATCCGAACATCACCGCCACAATCGGCAGGATCGATTGTTGCAGCCCGCGCAGGCCGCTGGCCACTATCGCCAGCGGATGGGTGCGCTGCCAGCCTGGGCCGGCAGCCTCGCCGGCAGCCTCAATCTCTGCTGCAGTGTCGTTCACATCGTCTCGCGCTTGACGTGGGCGCGGATCGCCTCGCGCATGGCGGCGGCATCGTCATAAGCAAGGCCGGGCAGGGTGACGGAGGCATTATGCGTTCCCGCCGTATGCAGCACCAGCCGGGCAATGCCGAAGGCGCGTTCCAGCGGGCCCTGTTCCACATCGATATGCTGCACCCGGCTGAACGGCACCACCGTGTCCGACCGGAACAGCAGCCCGCGCACCACGCGCAGGCGATCATCGGCCATGTCATATCCGCGCGCGTTGAAGCGGCGCAGCGGCACCATCAGGATCAGGAACACGGCCACCAGCACCACCGGCACCAGAAAAGCGCCGGACATCAGCATGCCGCCGATCTCTCCCACAAGCGCGCCGATCACGAAAGGAATCGCAGTGAGCACCGCCTGAATCCGCATCACGGTGACATAGGCGGGATCGAGCTGGGTGAGTTTGTCCTCTGGCATGGTGCTCTATAAGCACAATACACCTGCTTCTGGCAAGGCGCCAAAGCGGGTGTCGGCGCGGCGGGCGGCAATGCGGGAGGAGTGGGGGAAATGGTGCTGCTAGAGAGAATTGAACTCTCGACCTCACCCTTACCAAGGGTGCGCTCTACCACTGAGCTACAGCAGCATGCCATTTCGCCTGCGAAAACTCCGTCTTCGGAGGCAGGCGCGCGCTATTGTCGCGGGGGCAGTGAAAGTCAAGGCGGGTTTGCATGCTGCCACTTGAGACGCACCCTTGAGACGCACTCTTGAGACGCACTCTTGAGACGCACTCTTGAGACATGGCCGCTTTGGCGGCAAGGGTGCGCCCATGACCGGCACCGAAAAAACGTCCCCGCGCAAAACTCCGACGCGCGAAGAGCGCCTTGCCGCCAAGCTGCGAGAGAATCTGCGCCGCCGCAAGGCGCAGGCGAAGGCGCTCGATAGTGCCGGGGATAGTGCCGGGACCCGCACCGGGGACTCTGGAGCAGACGACAAGACCCCGTGATGCCCGATGGCTTCGGGTTGGCCTGGGGCCGCCTGCCCCTTCCCAATTGCGAATCGAAAAGCTAACGGGTGGCGCTCCCCTATGAAGGAGCCCGATACGTGCCGACCCTGATCCTTGTGCGCCACGGCCAGAGCCAGTGGAACCTGGAAAACCGCTTCACCGGCTGGTGGGATGTGGACCTGACCGAGCAGGGCGTGGCCGAGGCCATTGCGGCGGGCGCGTTGCTGGCCGAAAAGGGCCTGCTGCCCACGCGCTCCTACACTTCCGTGCAGCTGCGCGCGATCAAGACGCTGCATCTGGCGCTGGAAGCCTGCGGGCGGCTGTGGATTCCCGAAACCAAGGACTGGCGCCTGAATGAACGGCACTATGGCGGGCTGACCGGCCTCAACAAGGCCGAAACGGCGGAGAAGCACGGCGATGAGCAGGTGCTGATCTGGCGCCGCAGCTTTGACGTTCCGCCGCCGCCGCTGGAAGCGGGCGGGCAATTCGATCTGTCGGGCGATTTCCGCTATGCCGGGATCGATATCCCCGCCACCGAAAGCCTGAAGCTGACGATCGAGCGCGTGCTGCCCTATTGGCAGGAGGAAATCCTGCCGGTGCTGGCCAGCGGCGAGACGGTGCTGGTTTCCGCGCATGGCAATTCTCTGCGCGCATTGGTGAAGCACCTGTCGGGAATTTCAGATGATGAAATCACCGGGCTGGAGATTCCCACCGGCCAGCCAATCGTCTACGACTTCGATGACGCCATGCAGCCGGGTGAACGGCATTACTTGAAGGATCGGTAACAGACCATGTCCCCGCCAGTTGCAATCGTAATGGGCAGCCAGTCTGACTGGCCGACCATGAAATGCGCCGCCAGGGTGCTGGACCAGCTTGGCGTGGAGCATGATGACCGGATCGTTTCCGCCCACCGCACGCCGGACAGGCTGCACGCCTTTGGCAAGGGCGCGGCGGATGATGGCTTCAAGGTGATTATCGCCGGCGCAGGCGGCGCGGCGCATCTGCCGGGCATGATTGCCGCGCTGACCCACCTGCCCGTGCTGGGCGTGCCGATCCAGTCGCGCGCGCTGTCGGGTCTCGATAGCCTGCTTTCGATCGTGCAGATGCCCGCGGGCATTCCCACCGGCACGCTGGCGATTGGCGAGGCAGGGGCAACCAATGCCGGCCTGCTCGCCGCCTCCATTCTGGCGCTTTCCGATGATGCGCTGGCCCGGCGGCTGCAGGACTGGCGCGCGGCGCAGACCGGCACCGTGGCCGAGACTCCTTCGGACAAATAGGGCACAGCACACATGAGCTTCACCGCCCTCCCCGCAGGTGCGACAATCGGGATTCTCGGCGGCGGACAGCTTGGCCGGATGATCTCCATGGCCGCCGCCCAGCTTGGCTACCGCGTGCACATCTATGCGCCGGAGAAGGACAGCGTGGCCGCCGAAGTCTCCGCCCGCTTCACCAGTGCCGCCTGGCATGACCGCGAAGCGATGCAGGACTTTGCGCAGGCCTGCGACGTGGTCACCTATGAATTCGAGAATGTGCCGGTGGCCCCGCTGTCGGCGCTGTCCGGCGGCCTGCTGGCACCCGGCACTCTGGCGCTGGAAGTGGCGCAGGATCGCTATCGCGAAAAGCGCTTTGTCGAGCAGTTGGGCGGCAAGCCTGCACCCTATGCCGCCATCGATCATGATAACGAGATGGCCGACGGCATCGCCAGGGTCGGCGCACCGGGCATCATGAAGACACGGCGCGATGGCTATGACGGCAAGGGCCAGTGGAAGATCGCCTCACCCGCCGATGGCGCCGGCGTGCGCGTGCCCGAAAGCGGGCTGGTCTATGAAGGTCTGGTCCATTTCGAGTGCGAATTCTCGGTCATCCTGGTGCGCAGCCGCACGGGCGAGGTGCGGTTCTGGGATTCCACCCGCAACGTGCATGACAATGGCATTCTGGCGCATTGCGAACTGCCCGCGCCCGATATCGTCGCCGCGCAGATCGATGACGCGCGCGAGCTGGCCCAGAAGGCCGCCGAGGCGCTGGATTACGTAGGCGTGATGACGATGGAATTCTTCGCCACGTCGGTCGGCCCGGTGTTCAATGAAATGGCCCCGCGCGTGCACAATTCCGGCCACTGGACAATCGAGGGCGCGGTCACCAGCCAGTTTGAAAACCACGTGCGCGCGATCTGCGGCCTGCCGCTGGGCGATACCGCCAGCGTTGCCGCCACCATCAGCATGGATAATCTGATCGGCGCACAGGCGCTGGACGTGGTCGGCCATTTGTCCGACCCCAGGGCGCATCTGCACCTGTATGGCAAGGCAGAGGCACGCGCGGGGCGCAAGATGGGCCATGTCACGCGTGTCGGCTGAAAGGGCAGGATGATGGACCAGGCGGCGGACCGCGAAGTCCTGTTCATCGTCGCACGCGCGACCAATGGCTGCATCGCCAGAGATGGCGACGTGCCGTGGGCGATCAGCGAGGACCTGAAGCGCTTCAAGAGGCTGACGATGGGCCGCAGTGGCACCGGCATGCCGATGGTGATGGGCCGCAAGACCTTTGACAGCCTGCCCGGCCTGCTGCCCGGCCGCGCGCATATCGTGCTCACCCGCGATCCTGACTGGAAGGCCGAGGGGGCGCTCACAGCCAACAGCATGGAACAGGCGCTGGAGCTTGCCGGACCGGGCGATTTCTCGGTCATCGGCGGGGGCGAGATATTCACGCTGATGGCAGACCTCGCCTCCCGCTGGGAAATCACCGAAGTGCATGAGGATACGCAGGGCGACGTGTTCATGGATGCGCTCTCGCCCGTTGAATGGGTGGAAACCGCGCGCGCGCGGCATCCCGCCAGCGACAATTGGCCGCCCTATGATTTCGTCACCTACCTGCGCCCCGAAAGCCAGCGCGGTCCATGCGGCTGACCCATCGCGATCCGATCCCCGAAGCCTTGCGCGGCGCGATCGTGGCGCTGGGCAATTTTGACGGCTTCCACCTGGGACACCAGAAGGTGGTGGCAGAAGCGGTGGACTGGGCGCGCGCCGAGGGGCGGCCCGCCATCGTCGCCACATTCGATCCGCATCCGGTGCGCCATTTCGCGCCGCATGTGCCGCCATTCCGCCTCACCAGCCTGAATCAGCGCGAGGAATTGTTCGCCGCCGCCGGGGCCGATGCCATGTTGGTGTTCCAGTTCGATGATGAACTGGCGGCAATGGATGCGCGCGATTTCGTGGCCACACTGCTGGCCGGGCACATTGGTGCGGCAGGGGTGGTGACGGGCGAGGATTTCACCTTCGGCAAGGCCCGCAGCGGCAACGTGGGCGTATTGCGCGATGTGGGCGCGACCTGCGGCATAGAGGCGCGGCAGGTTGGCCCGGTCAAATCGGGCGGGCAGGTCGTCTCCTCCAGCCGCATTCGCGATGCGCTGAAAGCCGGGGAATGCGATGTGGCGGCCAGATTGCTGACCCGCCCCTTCGCCCTGCGCGCAGTGGTGCAGCACGGGGACAAGCGCGGCCGCGAAATCGGATACCCCACCGCCAACATGGACCTTGGCAGCTACCTGCGCCCGCGCTTTGGCATTTATGCGGTGACCGGCCGCGTGCTCGCCACGGGTCAGCAACTGCACGGCGCGGCCAATGTCGGCGTGCGCCCGATGTTCGATCCGCCCAAGGAACTGCTGGAACCGCATTTCTTCGATTTCAGCGGCGATCTCTACGGGCAGGAAATCGAGGTGGCGCTGTGTCACTTCCTGAGGCCGGAGGCAAAGTTTGCCAATCTGGACGATCTGATGGCGCAAATGGCGCACGATTGTGATGAGGCGCGGGACCTGCTGGCATGACCGTTCGGGCACCGGTGATGCGGCGGTGAAGGAACCGGGCGTGCGCTCTCCTGTTGCCGCAAACCGCGTTTCCGCCTAAGCGCGCCCGCATATGAGCGACACCACACCCAAGCGGGATTACCGGGACACGGTCTTCCTGCCGAAAACCGATTTCCCGATGAAAGCCGGCCTTCCGCAGAAGGAACCGGGCATTCTCGAACGCTGGCAATCGGCGGACCTGTACCAGCAGGTGCGCAAGGCCCGCGCGGGGCGTGAGAAGTTCATCCTCCACGATGGCCCCCCCTATGCCAATGGCGACATGCATATCGGCCATGCGCTGAACCATGTGCTGAAGGACATGGTGGTGCGCACGCAGACCCTGCTGGGCAAGGATTCGCCCTACGTTCCGGGCTGGGATTGCCACGGCCTGCCGATCGAATGGAAGGTGGAGGAAAAATACCGCAAGAAGAAGCTCAACAAGGATGAGGTTCCGGCGGAAGAATTCCGCGCCGAATGCCGCGAATATGCGCAGCATTGGGTGGATGTGCAGCGCGAACAGCTCAAGCGCCTGGGCACGCTGGCAGACTGGGACAATCCCTATCTGACCATGCAGTTCGAAAGCGAAGCGGGCATCGTCACCGAATTGCTCAAATTCGCCCAGAGCGGCCAGATCTATCGCGGCGCCAAGCCGGTCATGTGGAGCCCGGTTGAAAAGACCGCGCTGGCCGAGGCTGAGGTCGAGTATGAGGACATCGTCTCGACCCAGATCGACGTGGCGTTCGAGATTGTCGAAAGCCCGATCAAGGAACTGGTCGGCGCGCATGCGGTGATCTGGACGACGACGCCGTGGACGATCCCGGTGAACCAGGCCTTGGCTTATGGGCCGGAGGTTGAGTACGGCCTGTTTGGATACAGGCCTCATGTCCAAGCTTCGAGTGAGAGCGACGATCTACAGCAAGGTCTGGATGCAATTCAGAATCTGCTTGGCGATCTCACCTTTGTCGCAGCGACAGCTTTAGCCGAGAGCCACTTGGAACGGGTGGCTTATCAGTTATCCACGAGACAACAGACATTAGGTAATTCTGTCCGAATTTCCCTTGAACCAGTTTTGCTTCGGCCGTTCAAAGGCGCAGACCTAGCCGGAACCATCTGCCGCCACCCGATGCACCATCTCGGCGGGTTCTATGCCGAGCCGCGTCCGATGCTGCCCGGCGACTTTGTCACCACCGACAGCGGCACCGGCCTTGTCCATATGGCGCCCGATCACGGCGAAGACGATTTCGATCTGTGCAAGGCCCACGGCATAAATCCGGTGTTCGCGGTGCAAGGTGACGGCAAGTACCGCGAGGACTGGTTGTGGCTGGGCGGTCAGGGTTCGGTCATCAACCCCAAGTTCAACGCCCCCGATGGTCCGATTTGCACAGACCTCAAGGAAGCGGGAGCTTTGCTCTCGGCCTCCGCAGATTATCCACATAGTTATCCACATAGCTGGCGGTCCAAGGCCAAGGTCATCTTCCGCTGCACGCCGCAATGGTTCGTGCCGATGGACAAACCTGTTGCGCCCTTCGACTTTGAAGTGGCGCCGCTGGGCGCCATCGGCGGGGCGGTGGCGCTGGCCACTCATGCGGGCAAGACCGCCACGCTGCGCGAAACCGCGATGAAGGCGATTGCGGCCACCCGTTTCGTGCCGGAAAAGGGCCGCAACCGCATCAGCTCGATGGTCGAAGGCCGCCCGGACTGGGTGCTGTCCCGCCAGCGCGCCTGGGGCGTGCCGATCACTCTGTTCGTGAACCGCAAGACCGGCGAATATCTGTGCGATCCGCAGGTCAACGCCCGCATCATCGAAGCCGTGCGCGCCAAGGGCGTGGATGCGTGGAGTGACGAGGCGGCGCAGGCGCTGCTCGGCAACGAATACGATGTCGACGACTACGAGCGCATCACCGACATTCTCGACGTGTGGTTCGATTCTGGCTGCACCCACGCCTTCGTGCTGGAAAGTGCGCGCTGGCCGGACCTGCAATCCCCCGCGGACCTGTATCTGGAAGGCAGCGACCAGCACCGCGGCTGGTTCCAGTCCAGCCTGCTGGAAAGCTGCGCCACGCGCGGCCGCGCGCCCTACAAGGCGGTGCTCACCCACGGCTTCACCATGGATGCCAAGGGCGAGAAGATGTCCAAGTCCAAGGGCAACACCATCAGCCCGCTGGACACGATGCGCGATTATGGCGCGGATATCATCCGCCTGTGGGCGCTGAGCGTCGATTTCACCGAAGATCACCGCATCGGGCCGGAAATCCTCAAGGGCGTGGCCGACCAGTACCGCAAATTGCGCAACACCTTCCGCTATCTGCTGGGCGCCCTGGCCGATTACGATGCGCAGGCCGAAGCGCTGCCGGTGGACCAGATGCCGGAGCTGGAGCGCTACATGCTCAGCCTGCTGGGCGATCTGGATGCCACCATGCGCAAGGCGGTCGATGATTTCGACTTCAACACCTATGTCCGCACGCTGGTGGATTTCTGCAATGAGGACCTTTCGGCCTTCTATTTCGATATCCGCAAGGACAGCCTCTATTGCGATGGCGCAGGCGATCTGCGCCGCCGCGCCGCGCGCACCGTGTTCGACACGCTGTTCCACGCGCTGGTCCGCTATGCCGCGCCGGTGCTGGTGTTCACCAGCGAAGAGGTGTGGGGCACGCGCTTCCCCGATGCCGACAGCGTGCATCTGCTCGAATGGCCGGAAGTTCCCGCCGCATCGGCAGACCACCGGCGGTGGGACGATCTGCGCGCCTTGCGTGAACGCGTAACCGAAGCGATCGAGCCTTTCCGCCGCGAAAAGACCATCCGTTCCGGGCTTGAGGCCGAAGTCAGCGTGCCTGCCAGCGCCGTGCCTGCAGGCTTTACCGAAAGCGATTTGGCCGAACTGTTCATCACCGGCGCGGTGACGCGCGGCGATGGTGACGTGGTGGCGGTGAGCAAGAGCGGCGATGCCAAATGCGGCCGCTGCTGGCGCCTGCTGCCCGAAGTCACCGAGGATGGCGATCTGTGCCAGCGGTGCGAGGACGTGGTGACCGAACTGGATGCGTCGGCATGACCGACCTTAAGCGCATGCGCATGATCGGGGTGGGCATGGCGCTTGTTCTGTTTGCCGCCGACCAGTGGCTCAAGCATTTCGTGGTCGAAGTGCTGGGTCTGCGGCAGGTGGGCGATCATTACGGCCTGCTGCCGTTCTTCGATTTCACCCGCACCAATAATTATGGTGTGTCGCTCGGCATGTTGCCGGCGAACAGCATGGAAATGCGCTGGGGGCTGGTGGTGATGACCAGCATCATCGCACTGGTGGTGCTGGTGTGGATGCTGCGCGAGCGCAAGATGTGGGATATCAGCGCGCTGGCGCTGATCCTGGGCGGGGCGCTGGGCAATATCGTCGATCGCTATCGCTTCGGCTACGTCGTCGATTTTGCCGATTTCCACATTGGCAGCTTTCGCCCCTTCCTGATTTTCAACCTGGCAGATGCGGCAATCACCATCGGAGTGGTGATTCTCCTTGCCCGCGCCTTGTTCATGCGCGAGAAACCGGCCACAGAGCAGGAAGAAATTTGAGCGGACATTCACCCGCGGAGACAGATTACATGCGCAATTTCACCCGTATCACTCTCGCAATCGGCACTGCGGCCATGCTTTCGGCCTGCAGCAGCGGCCTGATCGCCAGCCGTGAACGGCCAGACGAATTCGCCGTGCAGCGCCAGGCGCCGCTGGTGATCCCGCCAGATTTCGAACTGGTTCCCCCCGCCCCCGGCGCTCCGCGTCCGGTGGAAGGAACTGCAGCGCAGCAGGCTCTCGAAGCGCTGTTCCCCGCTGCCCAGCGCAGCGCGGTGGAAACATCCGCTCTCGATCGTGCCGGAGAAGCCGAAATCGCGATTCGCTCCACCGTGGGCGATCCGGGCACCTATACGGTCGACAAGGGCGCCACCACCCGCGCCATCATCGCCGCACCCGAAGGTGACGGCCAGGCCGCACGGGCAGTAATACCTTCCTGATTTAAGCGTAGGGTTTTGTTTTTCGCACGCCCATCCGGGCGCGCGTCCTCGGCGCTGATCCCTCCGCTTCGCTGCGGGGCACCTGCGGGCGGCCTTTGGCCTTGCGGTCCGCTGGTCGCGGACCGAGCCAGCGCACTCCAGTGAAGATCTGGGAATGGTTCGGGCTGCGTCCAGCAACCCGCAAGCGCGAACGCGCGCCCGCAGCGCCGAAGGCGCGAGGAAAGCCTAAGGGGCCGTATGGCCCCGCCGGCGCCTGAGGCTCAAAAAAGCCGCGCGCGCGGATGCGCGTGCGCAGAACAAACTTACTCGCGCGGAAACCAATCACCCCCGCGAATCTTCCAACCTCAGATTCTACTCACCAGCAATTTATCGATCTTGCGGCCATCCATGTCGATGACTTCGAAGCGCCAGCCCTGTTCCACGAAGCTTTCGCCTTCGAGCGGAAGCTTCTTGAGGAAATACAGCACGAAGCCTGCGGCGGTGGCGAATTCGCGTTGTTCGGGCAGGTCTATGGCGAGCTTTTCCGCCAGCGCATCGGCGGGCATGTTGCCGGACACCAGCAACGTGCCATCGTCGCGCTCCACCACCATCGGCTCATCGCCTTCGTCCTGGTGGCTGGCAAAACTGCCGGCAATCGCCGTCAGCAGGTCTGCCGGGGTCACGATGCCGTCCAGATGGCCGTATTCATCGTGCACCATGGCCATGCCCACGCCCGATTGCTGGAGCACGCGCAGCGCGTCCATCGCATCCAGCTGATCGGGCACGACTTCGGCCTTGCGCACCAGCGCGTGGATGTTCACCTCGCCGCCCGCCACCATCAGGGCCAGCACTTCGCGCACCTTGATCACGCCCAGCACCTTGTCCGGCGAACCTTCCGCCACGGGCAGCAGCGAATGCGGGGTTTCGGCAATGACCTTCATCATCTCCGGCACATCGGCCTCCGCATCGATCCAGTCGAGCTGGGTGCGCGGGGTCATCAGTTCACGCACGGGCTTTTCATTCAGCCGCATGATGCCCGAAAGGATCGCGCGCTCCTGCTCCTCGATCACGCCGGTGCTGGTGGCATCGCTGAAGATCATGTGGATCTCCTCCGCCGTCAGCCCGTGTTCGCCCCCTTTACGCACACCCATGATGCGCAGCATCAGGCTGGAGGAGGTATCGAGCAGCCACACAAACGGCGCCGCGATGCGCGCCAGCAGCGCCATCGGCCGGGCCATGACCAGCGCGATGGGCATGGCCGCGCGCAGGGCCACCTGCTTGGGCACCAGCTCTCCCACGACAAGGCTGAAATAGGTGGTCATCACGATCACCAGCACAAAGCCGAAATCGTCCGCCAGCTCCGGATCGAGGCCGAGGTAAACCAGCCGCTCCCCCATAGGGCCGCCCAGCGTGGTGCCAGAATAGGCACCGGCGACAATGCCGATCAGCGTGATGCCGATCTGTACGGTGGAAAGGAACTTGCCCGGGTCTGCGGCCAGCGAAAGCGCCACTTTCGCGGCGGCGCTGCCATCATCGGCAGCCATGCGCAGCCGTGCGGTGCGGGCAGAGACAATCGCCAGCTCTGACATGGCGAAAACGCCGTTGAGCAATATCAGCCCGGCCAGAATGGCGACATCGAACCAGGGGAAAGGTGACATGAGAAAGCTTGCGCTAGCAGATTGTGCGGCTGAGTCTAAGACTATGTTCACGCAGGTTTCAGGAACACTCAGGCTACTTGCTCGTTTTTGAGGGCATCAGTCTATTCAGTTTCGGGCCGTAACAAGAATTTTGAGAGGAAAATCTCCATGCAAAGATCTCGCTTAGTCGTCTCCAGCCTCGCCGCGCTTTCGATGGTAACCGTCACCGCCTGTGTGACCGATCCCAACACCGGTGAGCAGAAGATTTCCCGTACCGCGATCGGCGGCATTGGCGGCGCCGGTCTGGGCTACCTGCTGGGTGGCCTGATCGGCGGCAAGACCGCCCGCATCGTGGGCGCAGGCATCGGCGGCGCAGCTGGCGGCTATGTCGGCTATCGCATGGACGAGCAGATTCGCGAGCTGGAAGAGGCAACCGCCGGCTCGGGCGTGGACGTAACGCAGACACCGGGCGGCGATGGCATCCTGGTCAACCTGCCCGACGTGACCTTTGCCGTCGATTCCACCGCCATCAGCCCGAACATGCGCAACACGCTGGACGGCGTGGCGCAGAGCCTGGTCAATTATCCCAATTCGCTGATCGACGTGATGGGTCACACCGATTCGACCGGCAGCGAGCAGTATAATCTCGACCTGTCGCGCCGCCGTGCCGATTCGGTCACCAATTACCTCGTCTCACGCGGGGTATCGCGTGCGCGCATCGAATCGATTGGTTATGGCGAGCAGTACCCGGTGGCAGACAACACCACCGAATCGGGCCGTGCGCAGAACCGCCGCGTGGAAATCCGCATCACGCCGGTAACGCAGGCTGACGTTAACGCAGCCTACTAGGTTTCAGGCATTGTCTTGGGAAAAGGGCGTCCTTCGGGGCGCCCTTTTTCTTTTCACACCACCGAATATTCCGCTGCGCGGTCTGCCAGTCTTGCGACGGCGGCATCGTGGATGCCGGGTGCGCACACCAGCAGGCCGAAGGCGCGCGGATCGCGCTTGTTGAAGTTGAGCGGATGGCCGAAGGCGTCCGTCACCTTGGCCCCGGCCTCGCGCGCGATCAGCGTGGCGGCGGCGATGTCCCATTCAAAGCCCCAGCGCAGGGTGGCCACCAGATCGGCGCGGTCATCCGCGACCATGGCGATGCGCAGGGCGATGGAATTGGGCCGGTCGACCATGGTCAGGTCCTTGTCTTCCTCGGCCAGCGAATGCGTCGGCACGCGCGATCCGGGAAAGGTCGCGCGCTTGCTGGCCACCAGGTCCTGCCCGTTGAGCCGCGCTCCCTTGCCCGCCGTGGCGGTCCACACCTCTCCGCGCGCAGGGGCGACCAGCAATCCCATCAAGGGCCTGCCCGAACTCACCAGCCCGACAGAGATCGCCCAGCCATCGCGCCCGTGGATGAAATCGCGCGTCCCGTCGATCGGATCGACGCACCAGATCAGCCCCTTGCTGAGCCGCGAGGGATCATCGCCCGTCTCTTCCGAAAGCCACCCGGCAGAGGGCAGCAAGCGCCCCAGTTCCTGCTTGAGGAAGCCGTCCACTTCGATGTCGGCGGCGCAAACCGGGCTGTCACCGCCCTTGTCCCACGTCTCTACCTCATGCCCGTGGCCCGGCCATTGCCGCAAAGCGATGTTGCCTGCTTCAACGCAGATATCTCTGAGGCGTAGGCGGTCTATCATGCAGCCGCACAGTTGGTATGTGCCAGAACACATTGCAAGCGCGGCGCGATGATGCTTTAGCGATTATTGCATTGCACCATCCCACAGGCAAAGGTTCACAGCACAAATGAACATCCACGAATACCAGGCCAAGGAACTGCTCGCGAAGTTCGGAATCGGCATCCCCACCGGCTATGCCGCGATGAGCGTGGAAGAAGCCGTGGCCGGGGCAAACAAGCTTCCCGGGCCGCTCTATGTGGTCAAATCGCAGATCCATGCAGGTGGACGCGGCAAGGGCAAATTCGTGGAGCTGGGCCCGGATGCCAAGGGCGGCGTGCGGCTGGCCAAGAGCATCGCCGACGTGGAAGCCGACGCGAAGGACATGCTGGGCAACACGCTGGTCACCATCCAGACGGGTGCCGCGGGCAAGCAGGTCAATCGCCTGTATGTGACCGATGGCGTTGATATTGCGAAGGAATTCTACCTCTCCATGCTGGTCGACCGGGCCAGCAGCAAGATCGCCATGATCGTATCCACCGAAGGCGGCATGGATATTGAGACGGTGGCGCATGATACGCCCGAACTGATCACCACCATCACCATTGATCCCGCCACCGGCTTCATGCCGCACCACGGCCGCGCCGTGGCCTTTGCGCTGAAGCTTTCGGGCGATCTGGCCAAGCAGGCGCAGAAGCTGTCCAGCCAGCTTTATACCGCCTTCACCACGCTGGATTGCGACATGCTGGAGATCAATCCGCTGGTGGAAACCAAGGACGGAAACCTCCTCGTCCTCGACACCAAGATGAGCTTCGACTCGAACGCGCTCTATCGCCACCCCGATGTGGAAGCGATGCGCGATGAGACCGAGGAAGATCCGATGGAGGTCGAAGCCAGCAAATACGATCTCGCCTATATCAAGCTGGATGGCGATATCGGCTGCATGGTCAATGGCGCAGGCCTGGCCATGGCGACGATGGATATCATCAAGCTGAACGGTTCATTCCCCGCCAACTTCCTCGATGTGGGCGGCGGCGCGACCAAGGAAAAGGTCACCGCAGCTTTCAAGATCATCCTGTCCGATCCGGCGGTAAAAGGCATTCTGGTCAATATCTTCGGCGGCATCATGCGCTGTGACACGATTGCGGAAGGCATCGTCGCCGCCGCGCGTGAAGTGGACCTGGACGTGCCGCTGGTTGTCCGCCTGGAAGGCACCAATGTGCAGAAAGGCAAGGATATCCTCGCCAATTCCGGCCTGCCCATCGTCTCTGCCAACGACCTGGGCGATGCCGCCCGCAAGATCGTGGCCGAGGTCAAGCAGGCGGCCTGACAGTTTCGGCCAGCAACACCCGGCGCTGACAGGCTGCCGGGTCTTTCCTACACAAGAGCCGCGCGCCTAACTGGCCGCGGCTCTTTGTATGTGGGGCGTATGGACAAATGACTTGCGCGGCCCCTGCGGCGCGGTGTCACCTGCTTCCAGGCACGGAAATGCGGTGTAAGTTGTTGGTTTAATGAAGTTTCATGGTGAAGGCGTGTAAGGTGACGGGGTGTCACCTTTGTCACCTTGCACTCTTGACCTGCGGCGCAAGGAAGGCGAAGGCGGCGCAATAATATTACAGCGCTTTTGCGATGCCCACAGGAGGGGCGACCGATGAAGATTCTGGTGCCTGTGAAACGGGTGATCGATTACAATCTCAAGCCGCGCGTGAAGGCCGACGGCAGCGGCGTGGACCTGACCAATATCAAGATGAGCATGAATCCGTTTGACGAGATTGCCGTGGAAGAGGCGATCCGGCTGAGGGAAAAGGGCGCCGCGAGCGAGATCGTCGCTGTCTCCATCGGTCCGGCCAAGGCGCAGGAAACCTTGCGCACAGCGCTGGCCATGGGCGCCGACCGGGCGATCCTGGTGGAAACCGACGATCAGGTGGAGCCGCTGGCCGTGGCCAGGATCCTGAAAGCCATCGCCGATGAAGAAGCGCCGGGAATGGTGCTGATGGGCAAGCAGGCGATTGACGATGATTGCAACCAGACCGGCCAGATGCTGGCCGCGCTGATGGGCCGCCCGCAGGGGACTTTCGCATCGCTGGTAGCGATCGAGGGCGATCACGTGTCGGTCACCCGCGAAGTCGATGGCGGGCTGGAGACGGTGAAGCTGGCGCTGCCTGCGGTGGTCACCACCGATCTGCGCCTGAATGAGCCGCGCTATGCCTCCCTGCCCAATATCATGAAGGCCAAGAAGAAGCCGCTCGATGTGAAATCGCCCGCCGATTACGGCGTCGATACCACTCCGCGCCTGACCACGCTGAAGGTTGAGGAGCCGCCGGTGCGTCAGGCCGGCGAAGTGGTCGGCTCGGTCGACGAACTTGTGACGAAACTCAAGGCTATGGGAGCCGTGGCATGAGCGCGCTGGTCCTTGCAGAACACGATGGCGGCGTATTGAGCGCCGCAACTCTGGCCACAGTAACCGCCGCCGCCGCACTGGGCGGGCCGGTGCATGTGCTGGTGGCTGGCGGCGATGATGCCGCTGGCGTCGCCGATGCCGCCGCCGCCATTGCCGGGGTGGAGAAGGTGCTTGTGGCGCAGGATGCCGCCTATGGCGCGCAGCTGGCGGAGAATGTCGCGCCGCTGATCGCGGGCCTGATGGATGGCTATGACGCCTTCCTCGCGCCTGCCACCACCACGGGCAAGAACATCGCTCCGCGCGTGGCCGCCCTGCTCGACGTGATGCAGGTGTCGGAGATCATTTCGGTTGAGGGACCAAAGACCTTCACCCGCCCGATCTATGCCGGCAATGCCGTTGCCACGGTACAGAGCAGCGATGCCAGGCTGGTTATCACCGTGCGCACGACGACCTTTGACAAGGCTGCTGCCACGGGCGGCTCCGCCACTGTCGAGGCGGTTTCGGGACCGGGCGATGCAGGCCTGTCCAGCTTTGTGGGTCTGGAAGCATCCAGGTCCGAACGCCCCGAACTGACCAGCGCCGGGATCATCGTATCGGGTGGCCGCGCGCTGAAGGATGCCGAGACATTCAGCCAGATCATCACTCCGCTGGCAGACAAGCTTGGTGCCGCCATCGGTGCCAGCCGCGCGGCAGTGGATGCGGGCTATATCTCCAATGATTATCAAGTCGGCCAGACCGGCAAGATCGTCGCGCCGGACCTGTATATCGCCGTGGGCATATCGGGCGCGATCCAGCATCTGGCGGGCATGAAGGATTCCAAGGTGATCGTGGCGATCAACAAGGACCCCGATGCACCGATCTTCCAGATTGCCGATCTGGGACTGGTCGCAGACCTGTTCCAGGCAGTGCCGGAACTGACCGGGAAGCTGTAGCGGCGGCGCTTGCCGTTACACTTATGGACAAATGCCAGCTTGACCTTGGCGGCGCTATCAATAGCTTCGTGGTCGGGAGGGATGTCTATGAAAACCGGTAATCTGGCTGCCTTGATGGCGGCAACTTCAATGGCCACGGCGCCACTGACTGCGTCCGCGCAGGAAGCGCCTTTGGTCTATACGCAATCAGGGCCGTGGTCGCTCGATTTTGGCGATGATTATTGTCAGCTCGCATCGATCTATTCGAATGGCGATAATGAGATCGCGCTGGCGCTGGAACGCAACCGGGCCGACAATTCGGTTCGGATGATCCTGGTCAGCGATTCAATCCGCACCTTCCGCGCCGCCGACCAGATCGGCTACAGCTATCTGCCGTCGGGCGGTGAGCGGACGGCGAGGTACATCAAGTCCGAAACACCGGACGGGCGCGACTATTTCAACTTTGGCAATATCATCATCGGTCCCGATCCTTTCGCCGGATTCGGCGCGGGTGGTCCGGGTGGGCCCGGTGGCCCCGGTCCCGGCCCCGGTGGTCCGCCGCCGGGAGCAGGTGCTGGCGCGCAAGGGGCAGATGCGCCGTTCGTCCAGCCACCCTATGATCGCGCCGCCGAGCTGGAATTTGCCGCCGGCATCAACGGTATCGCGTTCGATGAAGGCCTGCTGCGCGGGTTCAGCCTGCAGACCGGATCGCTGCGCGCGCCGTTGGAAGCGTTGCAGACCTGCATGGACGATCTGCTGGTCACCTGGGGCCTGGATTACGAAAAGCACCGCACCATGACGCGCCGCGCTGCACCTGTGGGTCAGGCCTTTGAATGGATTCCGCGCGGCACCGTGGGCTTTCAGGAATTCGGTGCATTTGGCGGTGCCCGCAATCCCTTCCGCGTGATGATCGATGCGCAGGGCAAGCCGACCAGCTGCACGGTGCACTGGCCTTCGCTGGCAGAGCGCAAGAATGAGGCGATTTGCAAGGGCATCATGGAGAACGGCTCCTTCACTCCCGCGCTGGACGCCGATGGCCAGCCAATGGCGAGTTACTGGATGGTGGATTACGTCTTCGGACTTAACCGGCCGTTCGGCCAGTAACGCCAGCCTGAGGACCCGCGCCCTCGCGCCTGCTGGCTAGAACAGCTGTGTGAGGGCGTGGATCGTCACCCCGACAAGCCCGCCCACCAGCGTGCCATTGATGCGGATGAATTGCAGGTCACGGCCCACCGCGCTCTCGATCCGCCCGGTGATGGTGCGCGCATCCCAGCGCTTGACCGTTTCGGAAACCAGCTGGACGATCTGTTCGCCATAACGCTGGGCCACGCCCACCAGCGTGCGCCGGGCAAGGCGATTGACCTGCAGTTGCAGCGCCGGGTCCTCACGCAGCGTCTTGCCCAGTTCCTGCATGCTTGATCCCAGCTGGCCCGCCATCGCACTTTGCGGATTGCGGGCCATTTCGATCAGCGCATGGCGCAGGCGTTCCCACACACCCATCCACCATTCGCCCAGCGCCGGATTGGCCAGCATGTCGGCCTTGATCCGCTCCACCTTGGCGCGCATCTCGTCATCGTGTTGCAGGTCCTGCGCGAATTTCGCCAGCCCTTCCTCCACCTTGCCGCGCAGCGGGTGCTGCGGATCGACCAGTATCTCCGCCAGCAGGCGATAGAGGCCATCGAGCACGGAATTGGAGAGCCTTTCGTCCAGCCCGGTCCAGCGCAGCAGGGCATTGGCGCGCGCCTGGATCATGTCGCGCACCATCTCCTCATTGTCTTCCAGCGTCAGCCCCGCCCAGCGGATCATCGCATCGATCAGCGGGCGATGGCGATTGTCCGCCATCGATGTTTCGAGCATCTTGCCGAGCAGGGGTGAGACGTCGATCTTCTCCGCCTGTTTCGCCAGACCCGCCCTGACCTGCTTGCCGAGCCGCTCCGGATCGAGCGATTCGAGCAGGTCGACGAACAGTTCGGCGGCTCCTGCACGGATGCGGCCGATCTCTCCCTCACGCCTCTCGATCAGGAAGTCACCGGCAGCCCGGGCCAGGTTCATGTCCCGCATGCGGCGCGCGACCACCAGCGGTGTGAGGAAATTGTCGCGCAGGAAGCCCGCCATCGTATCGGCGATGCGATCCTTGTTTTCCGGAATGATCGCCGTGTGCGGGATGGGAATGCCCAGCGGATGGCGGAACAGGGCGGTTACCGCGAACCAGTCCGCCAATCCGCCGACCATAGCCGCCTCCGCAAAGGCGAGGACATAGCCCCAGGCCGGATGGGCCGCTTCATTGAAATGGGCGAGGGTGAACACGCCGGCCATGGCGACCAGCAAGCCGGTGGCGGTATAGCGCATGCGGCGCGCGCGGTCCGGGGCAAGGCCGGGCCTTGGCATGAAAATGGAGGGAGGTTTGCGGCTCACAAAACGCCCCCTCACTCTGCGGGAGCGGCCTCCGTCGAACCGGAGCGGTCATCGCCCGGCTTGAAGGTGAGGAAGGTGTTGCGCAGCCACGGGCCGAGGCGCTTTTCCAGTCCATCCGCCAGGCTGAAGCCGGCCGGCACGATCAGCAGCGTCAGCGCGGTGGACAGCAGCAGGCCGCCGATCACCACCGTGCCCATGGGCGCGCGCCAGGCCGAGTCGCCAGTGAGCGACAGGGCGGTGGGCACCATGCCCGCAGTCATGGCCACCGTGGTCATGATGATAGGCTGGGCACGCTTGTGGCCCGCCTCCATAATCGCTTCACGCTTGGATTTGCCCAGCGCCATCTCTTCCAGAGCGAAGTCGATCAGCAGGATCGAGTTCTTGGCAACAATGCCCAGCAACATCAGCATGCCGATGAAGACCGGCAGGGAGATCGGCTGGCCAACGGCGGCCAGCAGGATCATCCCGCCAAGCGGTGCCAGCAGCAGTGAGCCCATGTTCACCAGCGGCGAGACAAGGCGGCGATAGAGCAGCACCAGCACGGAGAACACCAGCAGGAAGCCGGTCAGCACGGCAGTGATGAAAGCGCCGATCAGATCCTGTTGCCATTCATCGGCGCCCACCGGCTGTTCGGTCACGCCCGTGGGCAGGTTCTGCATGATCGGCAGCGCCTGAATGGAGTTGTAGACCGTGCCGCGGGCAAAATCGGCAGCCACATCGACGCCTACGAAGACGCGGCGATTCTGGTTGTAGCGCTCGATCGAGGCGGGGCCCATGCCGAAGGAGATATCGGCCACACGGCTGAGCGGGACGGAGCCGCCCGTTCCGGTTGGCACAGGCAGGTTGCGAATGGTCGACACGTCGCGTCGCGCATCCTCCGCCAGACGGACACGGATCGGGATCTGGCGATCGGAGAGCGAGAACTTGGCGGCATTCTGGTCAATATCGCCAAGTGTGGCGATGCGGATCGCCTGGCTGAGCGCCTGCGTTGTCACGCCCATGCTGGCGGCCAGATCCTCACGCGGGGTGATGATCAGTTCCGGCCGCTGCAGATCATAATCGATACGCGGCGCAACCGCACCTTCCACCGTGGCCATCTGTTCGACCAGGATATTGGCGGTTTCGTTCAGTTGCTCAGGATCGGAACCTGACAGGAGGATGGAAATCTCGCGGCCCGTTCCGCCGCCGCCGCCATTCTGCTGGTTCTGGAAATTCACCCGCGCATCGGCAATATTCTGCAGGACGGGCGTCATCTCGCGTTCGAAATCAATGCTGGAGCGCACGCGGTCCGGAGACAGCACCAGTCGCACCATGCCCGACCCTTCATTGACGATGCCCAGCGCCAGATCGACTTCCTGCTCCTGCTCCATCCGGTCGGCAATTTCCTGGATGACCTTGTCGGTCTGCTCCAGCGTGGTGCCCGGCACCATCGAGACCTGGATCATCGCAAAATCGCTGTCACTGTCAGGGAAGAACTGCTGCGGCAGGTTGGCGCCGATCAGCACGGTAATGCCCAGCGACACGAAGCCCAGCAGCATCATCCAGATGCGGTGATCGAGCAGGCGCGCGGCAAGATAGCGCGAGCGCGCGATGAACTGGAATCTCTCATAACCAACGAACAGGCCGGCAATCAGGCCGATCAGGAAATTGATGATCCCGCCGATGACATAGGCACCGGCAAGGCCAAGCATCATCATCGGGAAGGATGGCCACTGCCGCCCCTGCTCCGATGCGTCCACTGCGCCAGCCGCGCTCGCCGCGCTCGCCGCTTCATCACCGCCGCCGCCCATGAATTGCATGATGCCATAAATCACCAGGCCGCCCACCACGATTGCAGCAAGGTGGAACCACAGGCGGGTCGACGTCTTGCCGATCCGTTCGCGCATGGCGCGATATGCAGTGGTGTCGATCGACCAGCGCAGCACCTTCATATAGGCATCCATCAGCGGGCCTTCGCCGTGCGAGGCCTGCCCCTTAGCCTTGAGGAAATAGGCTGCGATCATGGGTGTGATCATACGCGCAACCGCCAGCGACATCAGCACGGATGCCACCACGGTCAGGCCGAAATTCTTGAAGAACTGGCCCGAAATACCCGGCATCATGCCAACCGGCAGGAACACGGCGACAATACAGAAAGTGGTCGCCACAACCGCCAGGCCAATCTCGTCAGCCGCATCGATAGACGCCTGATAAGCGCTTTTGCCCATGCGCATGTGGCGCACGATATTCTCAATCTCGACAATGGCGTCATCGACAAGGACACCCGCCACCAATCCGAGTGCGAGCAATGACAGCGTGTTCAGCGAAAAGCCGAGCAGGTCCATGAAATAGAAGGTCGGGATGGCCGACAGCGGAATCGCCAGCGCAGCGATGATGGTCGCCCGCCAGTCGCGCAGGAACAGGAAGACGACGACAACCGCGAGCAACGCGCCCTCGACCATCAGCGCCATCGAGCTTTCGTACTGCTCGCGGGTGTAATCCACCTCGGTAAACAGGCGGGTGAACTTGATGCCCGGATTCTCCGCCTCAACCCGCTCAAGAACCTCGACTGCCTCGTCATAGACGCGGACATCGGATTCACCGCGAGCACGGCTGATGGAGAAGGTGACAACCTGCTTGCCGTCAATCTTGGCGAGCGAATTGATCTCCCCGAAGGAATCGCTGACGCTGCCGATATCGGAAAGTTTCACCGTGCGCCCGCCACCCAGCGAGATCTGTGTCTGTGACAATTCATAGGCAGAATCGGCATTGCCCAGCACGCGCACAGACTGGCGAGACCCGGCGATTTCGGACTGGCCGCCCGCAGCATTCAGATTGAGCTGGCGAAGCGCATTGTTGACCTGGCTAGCCGTAACGCCAAGCGCCTGCATCTTGCCCGGATCGAGGATAACCAGGATTTCCCGATCGACCCCGCCGCCGCGGCCCACTTCGGCAAGGCCCGGAACTGTCAGCAGTTCCTTGGTGATCGTGTCATCGATGAACCAGCTCAACTGCTCCAGCGTCATGTCGTCAGCCGTGACGCCAAAATAGACGATCGGCTGCGATGACGTCTGTTGCTTGGCAACGCGCGGCTCCAGAATGCCGTCAGGCAATTCGCCGCGAATATTGTCTATCTCGCTCTTAACCTCATTCACCGCTTCGGCGATATCGGTGCCAAGGGCGAATTCGATATCCGTGAAGGAACTGCCTTCCGAGGCGGTCGAACGGATGGTTTCAATCCCGTCGAGCGTCTGCACCGCAGCCTCTACGCGCTGGGTGATCTGGTTCTCAATCTCGGGCGGCGCGGCGCCGGGCAGCGAAATTCTGACCTGAACAGCCGGGAATTCAATGTCCGGACGATCCTGGATATCCATATCCTGGAACGAGGCGATGCCGGCCATCATCAGGCCGATGAAGGCCAGGATGGGGACGATCGGATTGCGGATCGACCAGGCGGAGATGTTCCGGAAATTCATGCCGTTATGATCAATCTGCCGAAGAGGCGAGGACGGGGCGGATGCTTTCGCCGGGTGACAGGAAACCACCGGCCCGGGCAACGATACGTTCGCTGCCATCCAGACCCGACGCGACCACGATGCCCTCATCGCTGATCATGCCCAGTTCGACATTGCGTCGCTCCACCTTGTCATCGGCATCGACGATATAGACATAGCTGCCCTTGTCGTCAGACAGGATGGCGCTTTCCGGCAGGCGGGGAGCAACAACTGCTCCGCTGTTGATTTCAATCGAGGCGAAGCCGCCCGGGCGCAGCGCGGCATTATATGGCATGGCGCAGCGGGCTGTACCTTGCCGCGTCATCTCATCGATTACCGGGCTTTTCTGCCAGACCTGGCAGGTGAAGCTCTGGTCCGTGCCAACCGGCACCACCGTGCCCGTTGCGCCAACGGGGATCATGCTGAGTTCGGTCTCGCCAATCTGGGCCAGCAGTTCCATCTGTCCGCCCTGCGCGATGGAAAACAGCACGCCCGAACCGGCGCCAACGACCTGTCCCGGCTCCACATTGCGTTCCAGCAGCAAGCCGGCCGCCGGAGCCACGATATTGAGCTGGGCATTGCGCGCCTGGCGCTCACCAAACTGCGCCTGGGCAACCCGTACGCGGGCCACTGCCGCATCCCTTGTGGCGGTCAGCCGGTCGATATCGGCCTGGCTGATGAAGCCGCGCGCCACCAGTTGCGTGGCACGGTCCAGGTTGGCCTGCGCCAGGTTCGCATCGGCCTGGGCCACTTCGATCTGGGCTGCGGAACTAGCGGTCTGCTGCGTCTGGACGGAACGGTCGATAACCGCCAGCACCTGTCCGGCACGCACCCACTGGCCCGCTTCTACCGGAACGGAAACAACGCGGCCGCCTTCGCCCACAACACCCACAGGAAGTTCGCGGCGCGCAGCAAGTGTGCCGGTGACATTGATCATGCCGGCATAGGTGCCGGAGCCGGGGCTGATCACGGTCACGGCTGGCGTGGTGCCATCCTGTTCGGGCGCGAACGGGGTTTCGCTTTCACCGCCGACAAGCATCAGGGCGGCTATGATGATAGCCGCAACGGCCACCACCACAGCAATAATCATCCGGCGTTTGCGGCTTGCTTCACCGGACGGCGCATCGCCATCCGCCATCACGCCATGGTCTGACGCATCGCTCAAATTTACCCGAGTTTCGTAATTCATCCGCGCTATCAGCCTCTGTTTCCGGCGTTCCGGATCCATACCATGGATCACAATGGCGGGCGACAGGGCCCAATTGCCGTATGGTCAGCGCCATATACCGAAGCTGTGTGCACCGCAACGCAGCCTTCGGCCAAGGATTGATGGCGCACGACCAAGAGTTGCAAGTCGCAACCAAAAAGGGCCGGAAAACCAGCGTTTCCGGCCCCTTTGTAGGAATTGTAACATTTTGTCGAAGCCCTCAGGGCTCCCGCAAACTCGCCGAATTAGCGAACTTTGCCCCGCTGGACGAGGTTTACGACGCCCAGCAGCACAACGGCACCGACAACTGCGACGACCAGGCCGATAATCGAGAATTCCTGGATCGAGGTGTTGATGCCGAGCAGCGGGCCAGCAAGCAGATTGCCGATCAGCGAGCCGACAATACCAACAATGACATTCCACATAATGCCCATCGAGGCATCACGGTTCATGACCTTGCTGGCCAGCCAGCCGGCAACGCCGCCCACGATAATTGCGATAATCCAACCCATAAAACTCTCCTCCTGCTTGCTAGCGCCGTCCAGCCCCGCGATCATTCAACGCCGCAAATAGCCAGACGTTCCGGCGATCATACGCCGCGCATGGGTGGAAGCATGCCTTCCTGCAAGCCAAGAGTCCAAGGATTTGATGCAGGCTGCCCCGTTGGCACCATCGTGGAGGAATGCGATCAGTATTTCAGCTGACGCTCATACAGATCGCGGTAGTGCTGGATGCGCGTGACGCGCAGGCCCTGCATGCCGGAACGATCGACCGCCCGCTGCCAGCTGGCGAATTCTTCCAGCGTCAGCCCATAGCGTTCGAGCACTTCGTCGATGGTCAGCAGGCCGCCATTGACCGCAGCCACGACTTCAGCCTTGCGCCGCACCACCCAGCGCTTCGTCTTGGGCGAAGGCAAGTCGGCCACGGTCAGGGGTTCCCCGAGTGGGCCAATTACCTGCGCAGGACGTATTTTCTGGTTCTCTATCATGAATTTCCTCGGTCGGTGCAGGTGTCATCATCTGACGATGTGACCCTTCTGCAACCAAGCTCTTTGCCAATGGCTAAATCATCAGGGTTAACGGGCTGTTTGCTATCTGCCAGTGCAGCAATGTGCCGCGCATGATGGGCATCGAAACTGGCAACGCCATCTTCGTGTGCATGGCCCATGGCCGCGTGCAGGTCATGCGCCGCCTCCAGCCGGGCGCGCAGATCGCTCCAGGTCATTTGACGCAGCGATCCGGCACGGGCGGATTGCTGTGAAAAATCAGGCGCGAAGTGCGCTTTTGGAAGTTTTCCTTCAAACATGACGCGGCCTTACAACGGCAACTCTCAAGAAGCGGTAAAGCCAAACTTAACGGTAAGTTACCACTTCACCTGGGGAATTGGCGCACAGGCGCAGGAAGTGTATGGGCGCATCGCATGAACGCACCTGCCTTTCTCGACAATGCGGTTAACGCCGCGGCGCTGTTTGATCTGCCGCGCCCGGCGGCGCAGTGCCGCATCGTGGTCGCCATGTCGGGCGGAGTGGACAGCTCTGTCGTTGCCGCACTGGCTGCGGCCAGCGGCGCGGAAGTGATCGGCATTACGCTGCAGCTGTATGATTACGGCGCGGCCACCGGGCGCAAGGGCGCCTGCTGTGCGGGCGACGATATCCAGGATGCGCGGATGGTCGCAGACCGGCTTGGCATTGCCCATTACGTGTTCGACCATGAAACCGCCTTTCGCGAGGAAGTGGTTGAAACTTTCGCCGATGAATATCTCGCCGGGCGCACGCCGATTCCGTGCATTCGCTGCAATATGGGGCCAAAGTTCACCGATCTGCTGCGCATGGCGCGCGAGCTGGGCGCAGATTGCCTGGCCACCGGCCATTACGTACGCCGGGTGGAGGCTGAAGGCGGTGCGCAATTGCACCGCGCGCTGGATCCGGCGCGTGACCAGTCATATTTCCTCTATGCCACCACAGATGCGCAGATGGATTTCCTGCGCTTCCCGCTGGGCGGCCTGCCCAAGCAGGAAGTGCGCCGCATTGCCGAGGAATTCGGCCTGACGGTGGCCGCCAAGCCGGACAGTCAGGACATCTGCTTCGTGCCCGATGGAGACTATGCGCGGATCGTCAAGGCGATGCGGCCCGAAGCCGGGCGCCCGGGCAATATCGTCCATGCACAGAGCGGCGAAGTACTGGGCCAGCACCCGGGCATCATCCATTTCACCGTCGGCCAGCGGCGCGGTCTGGAAATCGGCGGACAGGCAGAGCCGCTGTACGTGGTCAATCTCGATCCCGAGAGCGCCGAGGTGCGCGTGGGGCCAAAGCGCATGCTGGCGGTAAGCGCGGCGCAGATCGTCGAAACCAACCGCATCGGCCCGATGCCGGTAGGCCAGCTGACGGCAAAGGTGCGGTCATTGTCCAAACCGGTTCCGGTTACGCTGGAAGGTTCGCTGGGCGAAGGTGCCAGCTGCACGATACGCTTCGAAAATCCCGAATTCGGCGTGGCGCCGGGGCAGGCGGCCGTCATCTATCACGGTGAGCGGGTTGTCGGCGGTGGCTGGATCGCGGCGACAACCGCCGCCTGATCGCAGGCCCAATCCCAGTTTTCAGGCGCCGTCCCAGCCATCCAGCACGCAGCCGAAGCCCTCACGGTAACGCGCGGTGTTGCTGGCGATCAGCGGGATATAGGCGGTAACGGCGCGCTCATCCTCGTCATCGGACAGGAAGACGGCCTCCATCCCCGGTACGAAATCCTCCTCGCAACTATCCAGTCCGCGTCCGGCAAGATAACGGCAGGAACAGGCGTTCTTGGCGCCGTAAGCCGTGCCCGCCGCACCATAGCCCGCGATCGTACCGTGATAGAAATAGGCGCCACCGCCCACTGCCAGCACGCCCACGAACAGATAGCTGAGCCACCCTTTATGTCTTGTCTTTGCGGTTGCCATTCTCGCCTGCCTGCAGGATTAGGGGTGCGCCCATGATGCGCCGTTCCCTCTCTAGCCGCCGATGCCTGCTGTGGCCAAGCGTTCTGGCGCTTGCGCTGCTGGCAGGGTGCAATGAAACCGGCCCGCCGCCCCTGCCGCCGCTGCCCGAAGGCGCGCTGGAGGCTGTCGCGGTAGAGCCGGGCGTTCCGCGAGAATCGCTGGCCCGCGCCGTGGATGCGCTGTTTGCACGCGATGGCATTGGCGAGACGCGCGCCGTGCTGGTGATGCACAACGGCAAGATCGTGGCCGAGCGCTACGCCGAGGGTTTCGATGCGAAGACGCGCTTTGTCGGCTGGTCCGTTTCCAAGACCGTTACCGGCGTTCTGCTGGGCATGATGGTGGCCGATGGCCGGCTGGCGCTCGACGATTCGCCGCCCATCGAACACTGGCAGCGCGCCGGAGATCCGCGCGGCGAGATCACCCTGCGGCAGTTACTGCAAATGCGATCAGGCCTGCGCCATCAGGAAATGGCCGAGCCGACCTACGATTCGGCAGAGGTCCGGATGATGTTCCTGGACGGGCGCGATGACATGGCCGCCTGGGCTGAGGCGCAGCCGCTGGAGCAGGAGCCAGGCCGCGTTTTTCAATATTCCACGCCCAGTGCAGTCATCCTGTCCGATATCGCAACTCGCCTGCTGGCACCCGATGGCGACCCCGCCGAACGCCAGCAGGCCATGGCCCATTTCATCGATTCGCGGCTGGCGGTGCCGCTGGGAATGGATTCGCTGGTGGCGGAATATGATGCGGCGGGCACGATGGTTGGCGGCAGCTCCATCTGGGCCAATGCGCGTGACTGGGGCCGGTTTGGCGAGCTGCTGCGCAATGGCGGATCGGTTGGCGGTGTGCAGGTGGTGCCGCGCGGCTGGATCAGCTTCATGCGCAGCGAGAATACTCGCGCGCCCGATTATGGCGCGATGGTCTGGCTCAACCGCCCATCGGGAACAGACCGCGACGTGCTGTTTGCCGATCAGGGGCCGCAAAGCCTGTTCGCTGCGGTTGGCCATCTGGGCCAGTATATCCTCGTCTCGCCAAGCCAGGGGCTGACGGTTGTTCGACTGGGCAAGACGGATGAGGAAGACCGCGCCGCCCTGGTCGATGTGCTGGCGGAGCTGGTGGCGCTCTACCCGGAAAGGTAGAAGCGGCCCTCCACCACACTCACACATTCGCCGGCAAGCGACACCCGGTCACCGTCAAGGCGGCAGACAAGGTCGGCGCCGCGTGAGGATGCCTGATGTGCTGTGAAGCTGCTCTTCCCCAGCCGGGCCGCCCACAATACGGTCAGCGCAGCATGGGCTGATCCGGTGGCGCTGTCTTCCGGAATGCCCGCTCCCGGCACGAACACGCGGCTGACGACGTCCACCGCCTCACCCAGGGCAGTGCAGATGAACATGGTGTCACCGTATTGGGCCAGCGCTGCCATGTCGGGATCGAGGCCGCGCACGGCCTGCTCATCGGCATAAAGCGCGATCACATAGCCGCGATCGTCGGCGAAGCTTTCAATCGGATCGCAGCGCAGACCGGCAAGCATTTCCGCGCTCGCCGCGCCGGTCACGTGAATGGCAGGCAAGCCCAGCTCATAGCCCGCTTGTGCACGCCGAACTTCCAGCACACCGGCCTTGCGCGTGCGAAATGTCACTGCCTTGCGGTCGCGCTCCTGGCCGAGCACGACATGACCGGAGGCCAGAGTGGCATGGCCGCACAGCTCCACTTCCACTTCCGGCGTGAACCAGCGCAATTCATAGTCGGCCGCGCCGCTGGCGTCGGGCAGGAGGAAAGCGGTTTCGGCGAACATGTTCTCTGCCGCCGCCGCCTGCAGCACATCATCCGCCGGCCACTGATCCAGCATCATCACCGCCGCCTGATTGCCGCCGAACAGCTTTGAAGCAAAGGCATCGACATGCCAGTAAGGGATTGTCGCCAGGCTCACTGCGCGCTCCTCAGATTGTCGAATTCATCCATTTCCACCAGCGGGTTGCCCGGCTCGTCCACATGGCCTTCCGGGTCGATATGGATGAGGATTTCGGTGCCGGGGAACGCCCTCATCAGATCGGTTTCAACACGGGCGATGATGTCATGCGCGGCATCGATGGTCATCTCCCCGGGCAGATCGACATGGAACTGCACGAAATCGGTATTGCCCGCGCTGCGCGTGCGCAGATCGTGCATGCGGCTGAGTTCGGGGTGGCGGGCTGCGCGTTCCACGAATGCGCGGCGCTTTGCATCGGGCCATTCGGCATCCATCAGCTCACCAATCCCGGCGGCAGAGGCGCGCCATGCGCCAAAAATCAGCCACGCGGCGATCGCCAGACCGAATACCGGATCGGCCCAGCCGATATCGAGATAGGCATCCAGCCCCAGCGCCGCGATCACCGACAGGTTGAGGAACAGGTCCGACTGGTAATGGACATGATCCGCCCGGATCGCCACCGACCCCGTGCGCGCCAGCACGAAACGCTGCCACGCCAGCAGGGCCACGGTCGCCACAATCGCGATCAGCGATACGCCGATCCCTTCGGGAGCAGACTGTATTCGCGTGCCATCGATCAGCTGCGTGGTGGAGCGATAGGCAATGCCGGTGGCCGAAATGGTGATCAGCAGGACCTGGAACATCGCCGCCAATGCTTCTGCCTTGCCGTGGCCAAAGCGGTGATTCTCGTCTGCGGGCTGTGCCGCAATCCAAACGCCCAGCAGCGTTGCAACGCTGGCGACAAGGTCCAGCGCGCTATCCGCCAGACTGCCGAGCATGGCCGCGGAACCCGTCTTCCATGCCGCCCATGTCTTGAGCGAAACAAGCAATATGGCCACGCTGATGGAAGCGAAGGCGGCGCTTTTTGCCAGCGCACTCTTGCTGAAACGGTCCAGGCTCATGGATAGAGCAACGTGCTGTTCCACTGGTCACCCGACAAGGTGAACTGACGCCGTTCATGCAGGCGGTTGGGCCTGTCGATCCAGAATTCCATCCGCTGCGGGGAAAGGCGAAAACCGGTCCAGTGCGGCGGTCGCGGCACTTCCCCTGCCGAACTGAACGCTTCGGAAATTTCCTCCACGCGGGCCAGATAGGTGGCGCGGTTGTCCAGCGGGCGCGACTGGTCCGAAGCCGCCGACCCCACCTGCGAGACGAAGGGCCGCGAATGGAAATAGTCATCGGCCTCCTGCGCGCTCACTTCTTCCAGCGGGCCTTCAATGCGAATCTGGCGGCGCAGGCTCTTCCAGTGGAACAGCAAGGCTGCCTGCGGATTGGCGAGAACCTCCCCGCCCTTGCGGCTGTGCGCATTGGTATAGAAAACGAAGCCGCAGGCATCGTGACCCTTCAGCAGCACCATGCGCACAGACGGTGCGGCGTCGGGCGTGGCCGTGGCCAGAGCCATGGCGTTGGCGTCATTGGGCTCGGAAGTGCGGGCTTCGGCGAACCATGCGTCAAACAGGGCGAAGGGATCGGTGGCCGGGATCACGTTGCTTTCATCAGTCATGGTTTCAGCCTCTAGTCGTCCTGCCCGGTGGAGGAAAGATGCATGCTGGCATGCACCAGCGCTTGCCTAAGACCATTGCATTACCTAGCTAATACACCATGAGCGACCCTTACAGCACACTTGGCGTACCGCGCAGCGCGAGCGAGCAGGACATCAAGTCCGCCTATCGCAAGCTCGCAAAGGAGCTGCATCCGGACCGCAACGCCGACAAGCCCGACGCATCCGAACGGTTTTCCGACGTGACCAGGGCTTATGACCTGCTGTCGGACAAGGACAAGAGAGCCAAGTTCGATCGCGGGGAAATTGACGCCGATGGCAATCCCGCCATGCCGTTTGGCATGGGCGGTGACCGGTCGGGCGGCGCCGGTGGCCCGTTTGGCGGCCAGCGCGGCTATTCCTCCAGCGGCTTTGGCGGCGGTGAGGAAGTCGATATCAGCGACCTGTTCGAAGGCCTGTTCGGCCGCGGCGGCGCACAGCGCGGCCCATCCGGAATGGGTGGGCAGGGTTTCAACCGCAGGCCACCGCCCCCGCCGCAACGCGGTGCCAATGTCAATTACCGGCTCAAGGTCCCCTTCGTGGATGCCGCCACGCTCAGCCCCCAGCGGATTACGCTGGGCGATGGCAAGACCATCGATCTCAAGCTTCCCGCCGGTGTCGAGGATGGCACGCAGATGCGGCTGAAGGGCAAGGGCCAGTCGGGTCCTGCGGGCAATGGCGATGCGCTGGTGACCATCGAAATCCAGCCGCATGGCTTCTTCACCCGCGATGGAGACGATGTCCGCCTGGAGCTGCCCATCACGCTGGATGAAGCGGTCAACGGCGCCAAGGTGAAGGTCCCCACGGTTGACGGGCCGGTCATGCTGACAGTCGCGGCAGGCTCCGGATCGGGCAAGGTGCTGCGGCTCAAGGGCAAGGGCTTTTCACGCAAGGCCGGTGGCCGCGGCGATCAGCTGGTCGCGCTGGAAATCGAATTGCCCGAGGATATTGCCGAACTCGCATCCCGGCTGGAAGGCTGGAAGGACGAAAGCGACATCCGCGGCGATCTGGGCGTCTGAACGCGCGCCATTGCTCGACACACGGGCCACGCCTGTTAGAAGTACAAGGCGATGGCTAATCCCGGCACACAGTCCGATCTGAAAGCAGATCAGCCAAAGTCCGGCCGCTCTGCTGAAACGCGGGCCAGACCGGCGGGTGGATCGGTGTCGCCGCACAGGCAGCTGCGCTCGGCGGCGGTCAGCGTGTGGGCAATTGTCCGGCGCGTGGTCATCGGCTGCTATAATGACGGGCTGATCCACGCCGGCAATCTGGCCTATATGTCGATCCTGGCGATCTTCCCTTTCTTCATCACCGGGGCCGCAGCCTTCTCGCTTGTCGGGGAGCAGGCCGACCGCGCCGCCACGATTGGCGCAGTGCTTTCCGCCCTGCCGCCGGTAGTGGGTGATGTGATCGAACCGGTTGCCCGCAATGTGGTGGAAGCGCGTACCGGCCCGTTCCTGTGGGTCGGCGCGCTGATCGGCCTGTGGACCGTAGGCAGCCTGATCGAGACGATCCGCGATATCCTGCGCCGCGCCTATGGGGTGCAGGCGACAAGGGCCTTCTGGCAATATCGCCTGTTCTCCACCGGCATCATCATCGTGGCGGTCCTGCTGTTGATCTTCTCGCTGTTCGCGCAGGTTGTCATCGGCACTGCACAACAGGTGATTTCGGCCTATTTCCCCCAGTTTACCGACGCATTGGGACAGCTCGCCTGGTCCAGGATCGTCCCCGGGCTGGGCCTGTTCGGTTCGATCTACATGCTGTTCTACACGCTGACCCCCACGCAATTTCGCCGCAGCCGCTATCCCAAATGGCCCGGCGCGATGCTGGTGACACTGTGGTGGGTGGCCGTTACCGCCATGCTGCCGCGGGTGTTGCGATCCCTGTTTGCCTATGACCTGACCTACGGATCTCTGGCGGGCATCATGATCGCACTTTTCTTTTTCTGGCTTGTAGGACTAGGGATGGTCGCAGGTGCGGAACTCAACGCCGCGCTTGCCGGAACGTCCGATGACGAGCAGGAGGGCGCCGGTAACACAGACAAGAGCGAAAAAGGGCAGGAGAATACGGCATGACTTCGCTGATGCAGGGTAAGCGGGGCCTGATCATGGGGCTGGCCAATGATAAATCCTTGGCCTGGGGAATCGCGAAAAGGCTGCATGAGGCCGGGGCCGAGATGGCTTTTTCCTATCAGGGCGAAGCGTTGAAGAAGCGCGTCGGGCCGCTGGCCGAACAGGTCGGGTCGGACTTTCTGATCGAATGCGATGTGTCTGACATGGCGGCGATGGATGCCGCCTTTGCGCAGATAGAGGCGCGCTGGGGCAAGATGGATTTCCTGGTCCACGCCATCGGCTTTTCCGACAAGGCGGAGCTGCGCGGCAAATATGTCGACACCAGCCTCGAAAACTTCCTGATGACGATGAACATCTCCGCCTATTCGCTGGTCGCCGCTACCAAGCGCGCGGCACCGCTGATGACGGACGGCGGATCAATCGTCACGCTGACCTATTACGGCGCGGAGAAAGTCGTGCCGCATTACAATGTCATGGGCGTGGCCAAGGCGGCGCTGGAATCGAGCGTGAAATATCTCGCCAATGACCTTGGGCCGGACAATATCCGCGTCAACGCGATCAGTGCGGGGCCGATCAAGACGCTGGCCGCCAGCGGCATCGGCGATTTCCGCTACATCCTCAAATGGAACGAATTGAACGCACCTTTGCGCCGCAATGTGACGATTGAGGACGTGGGCGGATCGGGCCTGTATTTCCTGTCCGACCTCTCATCCGGCGTTACCGGCGAGGTGCATCATGTCGATGGCGGCTATCACGTCGTGGGCATGAAGCAGGAAGACGCGCCGGATATTGCCCTGACCTGAGCCCTTTCATGACCCGTGCCGTTCGTGATATGTTCCAACCGACTCGGCCGGGAGGATGAAAGATGATTACAGGTGGGTGCCGCTGCGGGAATATCCGTTACGAGGCTGAAGGTGACAGCGCGCACCACGCGCTGTGCCATTGCCGCGACTGCCAGATGGGATCGGGCGCACCGATGGTGGCCTGGATTGCCTTCAGATCGGACAGTTTCCGGATCACCAGGGGTGAGCCGAGCGCCTATAATGGCTCTGGCAAATCGATCCGCAATTTCTGCGGCAATTGCGGCACGCCGCTGTTCTTCTTCAATGAGGATTTCCTGCCCGGAATCGTCGATATCCAGACGGTGACGCTGGATGATCCCGATGAATTTGCGCCGACGGCCCATGTTCAGGTGGCGGAGCGCCGCAAGTGGATGGAAACGGTTTCGGACCTGCCTGAGTTCGAGCGCTTTCCGGGCGGATAGGAGCCGCGGGGATTCAGCGCATCCAGTGAAACATCAGGTCCGAAAAGAAACCGAGCCACGCCGCGAAGCCGAGATACATGAATGAGCGCATGTAGGGTGCTGGCGGCCGTGCAAGATCGGGCCGGCGGGCCGGGAAGCTGAGAACACGCTCGCTCCCGACAGGCGGCGTGGGTGACACATGTGCGGTCGGGCCGGGCACCTCGCACATCTTCTCGCGCAGCTGGAAACGGTAGATGGCCACGAAACCGTCAGACCCCGATTCATGCCGGGAAACCTTGGCGCGGACATGGCTTGTGCCCTGTGTCAGCCGCAACAGATCGGGCGAGCCGACAATCCACAAGGCATAAAGGCCCGCCACCAGTGCGGGGACTGCGATAATCTCGACCATAAGCGCGGGGTTAGCCCGCCTTGCGCACAGCCTCAATCACAGGTTCCGCATTTGCGCGCGGCTGGTCTGGCCAGATGCCGCGTGTGTCATAGACCTGCTTGTCCGCGCGCTCTGCCAGCGGGACGGATTTGAACACGTCGTGATCGACCAGCACGATCATCACATCGCATTCCTCCAGCGCAGTATCGACATCCACCTGCACGGCGCCGGTCCCTTCAAATTCGCGCGGGAGTTCGGCGGCATAGGGTTCGACCACGCGGATGCGATCCCCAAAGCGGCGCGCCAATGTGGCGGCGACCAGCCTTGCGGGGCTTTCGCGGAAATCATCGATATTGGCTTTGAAGGCGAGGCCGAGGCAGGCGATGCGGGCATGCGGATTGGCTTCCACCAGCGCCGCCGCCCTGGCGATCACGTGATGGATCTTGCCATCGTTCACGCCGCGCGCGGTGCGGATCAGCGGGGAATGTTCAGGCGCACCGTTGACGATGAACCACGGGTCCACCGCGATACAATGCCCGCCCACGCCGGGGCCGGGAGTGAGAATGTTCACGCGCGGATGGCGATTGGCGAGACGGATCACCTCCCACACGTCCAGCCCCATCGCGTCCGAAATCATCGAAAGCTCATTGGCAAAGGCGATGTTCACATCGCGATAGGCGTTTTCGACCAGCTTGGTCATTTCCGCACTGGCGGCATCGGTGGTGATGCAGGTGCCGCGCACGAAGCGCTTGTAGAATGACAGCGCCTTGCGCGCACAGCGCGGCGTGATCCCGCCGATGGATCGGTCATTGTTGGTCAGTTCTTCCAGAATGCGGCCGGGCAGCACGCGTTCCGGGCAATAGGCAATCGCCACATCGGGCGTGCCATCGCACAGGCCGGGCATGGCCAGATCGGGGCGCTGGGCGGCGATCATGTCGCGCATCGCCTCGGTAGTGCCGACGGGCGAAGTCGATTCCAGAATGATCACATCGCCAGCCTTGAGCACGGCAGCAACACCCCGCGCGGCTTCGAGCACATAGGAGATGTCGGGCGTGTGCTTGCCGTCCTTGGCGAAGGGCGTGGGCACGGCGATCACGAACACGTCGGCGGGCGCAACCTCGAGCGAGGCCTTCAGCAGGCCGCGCTGGACCACGCCCTGCACCAGGCCATCCAGATCGACTTCCTCGATATGAATCTCGCCGCGGTTGATCGTGTCGACCACATGGCCGGACACGTCCACACCATGCACCTGCATGCCGCCACGGGCGATGATGGCCGCCGTTGGCAGGCCGATATATCCCAGTCCGATAACGCTTACAGTGGGAAGCTGCTCGCCGCGCATACATCTGCCTTTCGTTCAAAACTCACGAAGGCGTCTGCCCGAAAAGGGTTGATATTGCGGTAACGATGGAAGGAATTGTGCCCACTCAGCTGTGCTGGCAGAGCAGATCGCAAATACGCGCGGCGCTGTGGCCATCGCCAAAGGGATTGTGCGCGCGGGCCATCGCCAGATAGGCGTCATGGTCATCCAGCAGACGATTGGCCTCGGCCACGATGCGGTCGGCATTGGTGCCCACCAGCATGGCCGTGCCCGCTTCCACGCCTTCGGGCCGCTCGGTCGTATCGCGCATCACCAGCACCGGCTTGCCCAAGGCGGGCGCTTCTTCCTGCACGCCGCCGCTGTCTGTCAGCATCAGATCGGAGATGCCGATCAGCCGTGCGAAATGCGGATAGTCGAGCGGTTCGATCATCGCCACGTCCTCAACCCCGGCAAGCTGCTCGTCCATCACCTTGCGGACATTGGGATTGAGGTGGACGGGGAAGATCACCGCCACTTCAGGCCGCGCAGCCAGGCGGCGGATGGCATCGGCAATAGCCTGCATGCCTTCGCCAAAATTCTCCCGCCGGTGGCAGGTCACGCCGATGATGCGCTTGTGGGCAAAGCGCTTTTCCAGATCCGCCAGACCGGCGGCCAGCCGGGGCTCCTTTTCGATCCGCGCGGTGATCCACTGCAAGGCATCGATCACCGTATTGCCGGTGACGTGGACAATGCCGGGGTCGACATTCTCGGCCAGCAGGGCGGCCTGGGCCGTTTCCGTCGGTGCGCAATGGAGGGCGGCAATATTGCCGATGATCTTGCGGTTCACCTCTTCCGGCCAGGGCTGGTAGATATTGCCGCTGCGCAGGCCCGCTTCGACATGGCACACCGGAATCTTGCGGTAATAAGCAGCCATCGCACCGGCCATCGCGGTGGCAGTATCGCCCTGCACCACCACCCAGTCCGGCTGTTCGGCATCCATCACACGGCCAAGCCCGGTCAGCAGGCGGGCGGTCAGCTCATCCAGCGACTGGTCGGGCTGCATCAGGTCCAGATCGTGATCGGGAACGACGCCGGAAATTTCCAGCACCTGATCGAGCATGCCGCGATGCTGGCCGCTGACGCACACGCGCGAGACGAACCGGTCGTCCGCCCGCAAGGCATGGACGAGCGGGAAGAGTTTGATGGCTTCGGGCCGCGTGCCGAAAACCGTCAATATGCGCCTGGGACCTGTCATATGAAGGCCCTTAGCCGGGTTTTCGTTAACTATGCGCTACCCTTGCGTTCAATTGGCAGGCGGTGCGTCGGGAATTTCGTCGGGATCGACCAGTTCGGGCAGGTCTTCCTCACCCGGAAGCGGCGCATCACGTTCGGCTTCCAGCTTGTCCATATAGGCCCGCTCCAGCACTTCCACGCGCCGCTGCGTGGCAGCAGCCTCGGCATCGATGGTGGAGAGGCGTTCCTGCCGTTCATCCGCAATCAGCTGGCTGAACCGGACATTGGGGTTCTCCGCCCGCTCCTGATAGGCTTCCTCGATCATCTGCGCCGTGCAGCCCAGCTCACTGCCACCACCGATATTGGTGCAGGACAGCGGGCCAAACGCGCCGACAGCTTCAAAACTGCGCACACGATTGGTCCAGGAAGTGTTTTCAGGGTCCCGGCTCTGGCGCAGGTTTGGCGGAATGCGATAGCGTTCGCTTTCATCCATGCGCGCGCAAACGGTGATCGTATCGCCTTGCGTGGCGGGACATTCATCATCGCCATAGATGATGACCGTGTTGTAGCTTTCGGAATCCTCGCCCTCGCCCTGTGCTAGAGCGGGCGACGATACGATGCCGACCAGGGCTGTGGTTGCGGCGAGCGCGATCAGGCGTTTCATTTCATAATCCTGTAACATCCCGGCCTGTGGAACCGGGCCCACCTGCTGGCCTCAAATGGCAGCAACAGGCCTGAACCATAACTGAAGCGGGGCAGACCGGCACTGATACCAATCAAACTTGCCCCGTTCGAACTCACTTCGATCAAATCTTCTCCGACAGCCGAATGGCAGCGCGGCAGCCCATGCGGATGGCGGCGGTCAGCAGCGCATAGCCGGGCGCCTTCTCTGCGCCTGCTGCAAGTGCTGCATCGCGGTGCTCGCGCTCATCTTCGCGGAAGCGGGCGATCATGTCGGCCAGTTCCGGATCATCGCCATCCCGTTCCAGTTCTTCCAGCTGCTGCGTGTAGTGGCGGTCTATCTCTTCCTCGATCGCGGCGGTGCAGGCCATTGCCGCTTCCGGCCCGATCATGGCGGTGCCCGCTCCAAGCGCGAATCCGGCCACATTCCAGAACGGCTGCAACGCCGTGGGGCGCACTCCGCGCCTGGCCATCAGCGCATCGAATTCCGCCCTGTGGCCCACTTCCTGCTCGGCCATGGCGCGGATCTCTGCCGAATGTGGGCCGCGATCGCCCATCACCGCCAATTGCCCGGCATAGATGCGCGTGGCGCCAAATTCGCCCGCCTGATCGACGCGGATCATTTCCGACCGGTCCGGGCCTGTAACGCTCTCGCTCATAGCTTGTCCTTCCTTGCCAGCAGCGACCATATGGTGACTGCCCCGGCGATGGAGAAGATCGCGTTGAACCCGGCCAGCGAAATGCCCATCATGGTCCACGCCGGCTGATCACAGCGAATGATCGGCTGGGCCAGAATGGCCTCCAGCGGATCGACGCTGGCGCTGGGCGGCAGGGAGCAGCTGGTCAGCCCTTCCCACAGTCCATATTCCACGCCGGCATGGAACACGCCGATCAGGCCCGACACCAGAATTCCCCCCGCTGCCAGCGCCACGAACAGGCGTTTTGGCGGGATCGCAAAGGAAGCGAGCGCCAGCGCCAGCGCGGCGAAGTGCGGCCAGCGCTGCCACCAGCACATCTCACACGGATAGAGGCCAAAGCCATATTGCGAGATATAGGCGCCGCCCAGCAGCAGGGCGGGAACCAGCAGCGCCAGACGCTGCGCCATCACATCCGGTCTAGTCATCGCCGGACCCTTCAGCGACGCGAGGCAAGGTTGGTGCGATTGGTGCGGCGCATGGTTTCCAGCGCATAATGCAGCTGGAAGTCGTCGATCCCCTGCTCCTCAAGCTGCTCTGCGGTGAGCATGAAGCGCGGATCGGCGTTGCGATCCCGCTCCAGCGATTCGTCCTCATAATCCAGCTCGTTGATCAGGTGGCCGCGCAGATCGCTTTCGCGCAAGGCATAGCGCTGGCGGCGTTCGGCATCGGGATCGGACAATTGCGGCACGCGGATATCGGGCTCTATCCCGCCTTCCTGCACGCTGCGGCCCGACGGCGTGTAATAGCGCGCGGTGGTGAGCTTGAGCGCGGTATCGCGGGTGAGCGGCAGCAATGTCTGCACACTGCCCTTGCCAAAGCTGCGCTGGCCCATGATCAGCGCGCGGTGATGATCCTGCAACGCACCGGCCACGATCTCGCTGGCGGAGGCGGAGCCTTCATCGATCAGCACGATCATCGGCAGGCCATCGACAACATCGCCGCGATAGACGGTTTCCGCCTCGTAATAGACCGTGTCGCGCCTGGTGCGGCCGCGCTGGGAGACGATCTGACCCTGCGCCAGGAACAGATCGGTCAGGGCCACCGCTTCATCCAGTGAACCGCCCGGATTGCGCCGCAAGTCCAGCACCAGCCCGGAGAGGCGTCCGGTCGCCTGGCTGCGCAAGTCGGCAATCGCCGCATTCACGTCTGCGCCAACATCGCGGCTGAATTCATTGACGCTGATATGGCCGATATTGCCGCTCATCAGCTCGGATGTGACCGGCTCCAGCTCAATCACGCCGCGCGTTACGCTGATCTCGATCGGCTCATCGCGGCCAGGGCGGAAAATCGTCAGGTTGATGGCCGTGCCCGCCGGCCCGCGCATTTGCGACACGGCATCGTTGATCTCCAGCCCATAGATCAGGTGGCCATCGATATGGGTGATAAAATCGCCTGCCTTGACCCCGGCAATATCCGCCGGACTGCCACGGAAGGGGGATACCACCTTCACCGCGCCATCATCCATCTGCACCGAAATACCCAGCCCCTGGTAATTCCCGTCAATCATGGTCTCCAGCCGCTGAAGCGCTGCGCCATCGATGTAGGAACTGTGCGGGTCCAGCGATGCGAGCATGCCGTCAATCGCACCGCGGATCAGCTGCTCATCATCGACAGGTTCGACGTAGCTGGTCTTGATCCGCTGATAGGTGGCGAAGAGCTTGGCAAATTCGGGCGATGCCCTGCCCTCCACCTGCGCAAAGCCCGCCGTGGTGGCAGGCAGCAAGGCTATCGCCGTGCAAAGGGCGGCGGCGCGAAGTGCAGGGGCGAATTTCATATCACGATATCCTGTTGGGTCCCGGAGGCTTTTATCGCAGCCGCGGGCTGAACGCCAGATGAGGGATTTTGGGTGCCAGTGCGGGACGGATGACGGGCCTACCCGGTAAATTGCAGCGGATTGACGGCCTCCCCTTCGCGGCGCAGTTCCACGCTGATGGTCGGGCGGCCCGGCCCGGCAATGCCGATGGGGGAACCGCCAACCAGCTCCGCCCCAACGGCCACATCGCTGCGCGCAAGGCCGGTGACGAGGCTGGTCCAGCCGCCGGTATGTTCGATGATCACGATCTGGCCATAGCCTCTATACGTGCCGGCAAAGGCCACGCGGCCCGCTGCCGGCGCCACCACCTGCGCCCCAGCGCGCGGTGCCAGCGTTATGCCCTGGCTCAGGGCCGCCCCCTGCGGTGCACCAAACCCCACAATCGTGCGTCCTGCCACGGGCAGGATATAGGGCGCTGGCGCATTGGCGGGTCCTGTGGGAGACGACGTTGCCAGTGGGGCCGCGAGCGGTGCCTGCTCGCCTTCGCCGGGTCGCAGGCTTGGCCCCGGCAGAGCGGCCAGACGCTGACGCAGGCTGGCGGCGCGATCCAGTTCGCCCACCAGCCCATCAAGATCGCGCGCCTGTTCCGCTAAGGCCAGAGCGCGTTCGGATTCGCGGTTGGCGGACATGCCCGCCTCGCGCGCAGCCAGACGCTGGCGCGTTTCGATCGCGGCGAGTTGCTGGCGTCGCTGCGCCAGAATGCCTTCCTCCTCGCGCAGCGCCGCCACGGCCTGCTGCGCCTGTCGCTGCAATTGCCGGGAGCGGGCGATGCGGCTGCGCAGGCTGGCGGTGCGGGCCTGCACTTCAGGCACCGCGCTGGCCATGACCGCGCGCAGATAGACCACGTCGCGCACTTCGCCCGGACGCAGCACAGAAAGCGCCACAGGACGCCTTGAGAATTGCTGAAGCGCCGCAGTAAGCCGGACAACGGGCCGCTGCTCGCGCCCCAGCTCCTCGCGCAGAGTGTCTCGCTCCCCTTCGATAAGGGCACTGCGCGCTTCTGCTGCGGCAATGCTGGCTTCGGCCTGCTGGACCCGGGCGGCCAGTGCGGCGGTTTCGCGGGCGGTACGCTGGGCGGCATCTTCGGCGCTGGCGGCTTCCTGCTCCAGCCGCTCACTGCGGGCCTGAGCCTGTTCACGCTCCGCCAGTGCCTGGCGCAGGGCATTTCGCGTCTCCACCGGACTGTCATAGACTGGCGCGCGCTGGGCGCTGGCGGCAAAGCCAAGCAGCAGGAACGATGCAGCCAGAAGCAAAATCCGCGACATCGCCCTATCCTGACCGATGATAGGGGTGTCCGGCAAGGATCGATGTGGCGCGAAACAGCTGTTCCATCAGCATGGCGCGCGCCAGCAGATGCGGCCAGGTGGCCTTGCCGAACGCCAGCAACAGGTCCGCCTCATCCCGCTCTGCCTGCGAGTGACCATCTGCGGCGCCGAGCACGAAGCGGCATTCGCGCATGCCGCCATCGCGCCATTTCTCCAGGGTTTGGGCCAGCTCCTCACTGGAGATATCGCTGCCCTTTTCATCAAGCAGGACGGTCTTGAACGGGGTTTGCGGATCGGGAATGCGGCCGCCTGTTTCGGGCAATTCGGTCAGCTTCAGCGGCCAGGCGATGCGCTTTTCGTAACGTGCCACAAGCTCCGCCTCTGGCGAGCGGGCAATCTTTCCACGGGCGATCACATGCAGGAGCATGCGATTGCTCTAGCCGCAATTGCAGGCGCGAGCCATCGGGGAGAGGTTTGTTTTGGGTGGGTTTGTTGTTTCTTGGAGGCTTTGTCTGGCCTCAAACGTTCCCAACAGCCTTTGCGCCGTCGTCGCCGAAGCCCCACATCCTCTCGAGGTTGTAAAAGCTGCGCACTTCGGGGCGGAACAGGTGGACGACCACGTCACCTGCATCGATCAGCACCCAGTCTGCCGCCGGCAGGCCTTCGATGCGCGGAGCTGGCTCGCCCGCCTTCTTGAGCCTTTCGGCCAGCTTGGAAGCCATGGCGGCAACCTGCCTGGTCGAGCGGCCGGAAGCGACGATCATGTGATCGGCGATCGAGCTCTTGCCTTCGAGCGGGATGGATACGAGGTCCTGCGCCTGATCATCCTCGAGCTGTTCGAGGATCAGGGCGTGGATCGAGCCAGGCTCTGCCTGGATGGTGTGCGGTGTGTCAGTCATGGAAATGATGGTTGCGGTGCCCGTTGATGCCGGGGTGGCTTGCGCCTGTATCATCGCGACTTTTCATGCTCCTGAATTGGAAAAGGGACAAATGCGGCATGGGGCCAGAACGCCTCATGCGTCATGTCCCCGTGCTGAACGATCGTTGGACGAACTGGTTGGTACGGAATTGCGAATGAGCGAATGCGTCACTTCATCCCTGGGAGCCGGGCCGGAAAACCGGTCCGCCCAATCAGGATCCGCATCACGAATTTGTGTTGCCGAGCGCGGATCAGGATCAAAACGCAATTCTATCAGCGCAGGTGCGCTCCATTCGCCCCGGTTGCGTAATCCGGCTGCGGATAACCGGTAACGCCGCAGCCAAGCCATCGCGGGGCTCGCGAGGGCGTCCTCGTCATAGCCGGGCCGGGCAATCACCGCAATCGGCATTTCACGGGCAATTTGGCGCCAGTTCCGCCACTTGTGGAACTGGGCGAGATTATCCGCCCCCATCACCCACACAAACTGGCGGCGCGGGAACATCCGCTTGACCGCGCGCAGCGTATCCACCGTGTAGCGCGTGCCCAGCTGCTGTTCGATCGCCGTGACCTTGATCGGGGCACTGCGGCTCATCATCCGGGCAGAGTGCATGCGGGCGGCAAAAGGCGCCATGCCCTGACGCGGTTTCAGCGGATTGCCGGGGGAAACCATCCACCACATCTCGTCCAGACCCAGCGCCCGCATGGCGAACAGCGACACCCGCCTGTGGCCGTGATGCGCGGGATTGAACGAACCGCCCATCAGGCCGGTCAGCGGCGCAGCGGGGCCGCGGCGGAATCTCACGATTGCGGGCGACGCGGGGAGACGCGAAAGCCGTGGCGGTGCAGCTGCGCCTTGAGCGCCCATGCCGGATATTCATCGTCCAGACGGCCGATTTCATCGAGCGTTGCCAGCTCATCCGATGTCAGTTCGATGTCGCTTGCGGCGAGGTTCTGCGCCAGCTGGTCCGCCCTTTTGGCGCCTACGATCACCGATCCCACGACCGGCTGGTGCAGCAGCCATGCCAGCGCAATCGAAGCGACGGAGACATCGCGCGCGGCCGCCATCGGCCGCATGGCGGCAACCGCATTTGCCGCCAGCTGCTTGTCCGCACGCGGGAAATCCAGCTTGGCGCGGCGACCTTCGCCCGACACCGTGCCATCTTCTCCAAAATCATACTTGCCGCTCAGCAGTCCGCCGATCAGCGGGCTCCAGACCATCAGGCCAAGACCCTCACTCTGCATCATCGGCACCACATCGCGCTCCAGCTCGCGGCCAGACACCGCGTAAAACGCCTGGTTGGAGATGAACTTGTCCCACCCGCGGCGCTCGGCAATACCCAGCGCCCTGGCGATCTGCCACGCGGCCCAGTTGGACACGCCGACATAGCGTGCACGGCCAGAGCGCACGATATCCTCCAGCGCGCGCAGACCTTCTTCCATCGGCGCAATCGGGTCCCAGCCGTGAATCTGATACAGATCGACATGGTCGAGGCCGAGCCGGTCGAGGCTGGCGTCGATCTGGTTCATCAGGTGATAGCGGCCATATCCGCCGTCATTCGGGCCTTCGCCCATCGGGCCCATGCCCTTGGTGGCGATCACCACCTGATCGCGCGCCACGCCGATATCGCGCAGCGCCTGACCGAGGAATTCCTCGCTCTGCCCCGCCGAATAGACATTGGCCGTATCGATGAAATTGACCCCGGCATCGATAGCCTGGCGGATCAGTGCGGTAGAGCCCGCCTGATCCAGATCATGCTGGAAGAACGCGCTGGGCTTATTGCCGAAAGTCATCGCGCCAAGGCATATCTCGGACACCACGAGACCCGATTTGCCAAGCTGGTTGTAACGCATGATTTCTCTCCCCGTGCAGGTTTCCCGCCAGCTTCAGGGCCGCGCCTGGCCGCTGCCAAGGACCTGCCACTTATAGGTGGTCAGCCCTTCCAGCGCGACCGGGCCGCGTGCGTGCAGGCGGCCGGTGGCGATGCCGATTTCCGCGCCCAGTCCAAACTCGCCGCCATCGGCATATTGGGTGGAGGCATTGTGCATCACGATCGCGCTGTCCACTTCGGCCAGGAAGCGATCCGCCGCCTGCTGGTCGGCAGTGATGATGGCATCGGTGTGGCCGGAGGAATGGCGGGCGATATGATCCATCGCCGCATCGATTCCATCGACCACGGCAACCGAGAGGATCGTGTCGAGATATTCGGTGTCCCAGTCATTGGCGCTGGCAGGCACTATGCGGGGGTCGAGCGCCTGCGCGCGGGCATCGCCGCGCAGTTCGCAGCCTGCATCCAGCAACGCGCCGATGATCTCGCCCGAAGCCGGGAAGGCGGCATCCAGCAGCAGGGTTTCCATCGCGCCGCAAATGCCGGTGCGGCGCATCTTGGCGTTGAGCGCGATGGTGCGCGCCATTTCCGGATCGGCTGCCTGATGGACATAGGTGTGGCAGATGCCGTCCAGATGGGCGAGCACGGGCACGCGGGCATCGGCCTGGACCCGTTCCACCAGCCCCTTGCCGCCGCGCGGCACGATCATGTCTATCAGCCCGGCGGCGCGCAGCATGGCGCCCACGGCTTCGCGGTCCTGCGTGGGCAGAAGCTGGATAGCATCGGCAGGCGCGCCGCCTGCAGCCAGCCCCTCGGCCATAGCCGCATGAATTGCGCGGTTGGAGTGAACCGCCTCGCTGCCGCCGCGCAGCAGCGCCGCATTGCCGGACATCAGGCACAGCGCAGCGGCATCGGCGGTAACATTGGGGCGGCTTTCGTAGATGATCCCGATCATGCCGATGGGGATGCGCCTTCGCACCAGTTCCAGTCCGCTGGGCACGGTGCTGCGATCGATCACCTGGCCCACGGGATCGGGCAGGCCGGCGACATTCTCGACCGCCGCCGCCATCGCTTCCAGCCGCGCGGGATCGAGCCGCAGACGATCGAGCATGGCCCCGGTCAGCCCATTGGCTTGCCCGGCGGCCACATCTTTGGCGTTCTGCGCCAGGATCTCGCCAGCATGGGTGCGCAGCGATGCCGCGGCTGAACGCAGCGCGCGGGCCTTGTCCTCATCCGACATCAGCGCGAGCTTGCGCTGCGCCGATCGGCCAGCCAGCGCGAGCTGTTCAATCAGCTGCGCAGGCGTTCGCGAGTCTGTTCTTGCGCCACTGTGCGCAGCGGATTGCGCGGGGCTGGATTGCAGTGTCTGGGCCATGCCAGCGCAACTATCATCGGCATCGCGCCTTGTCAGGCGGATTCGCCAGCAGCGAATCGTTTCGGGCGAAACGGATATGGTTCCCGGCAATCTCAACTATTTTTGCAGCCGCGAAACGCTTCACCGCACGACGGGTTCGATTCGCCCCAATCTTAACAGAGTCTGATAGACCTCTCCGGTCTGTCCGCTAGGCAAGCCGTGACGGGTTTTTACAAGAAGTCGGGGTCATTTTGGACACACAAACCGCTGGCGGGTATTGGGACCGCCTGCGAGCATTGTTCCCGGAGCGCGAGTTTTTCATGCGCTCCCAAGGGCAGGTTCGCTTTATCACAATTACCAGCCGGGTGCAGATGGTCACCGCCGGTCTTGTGCTCTCTGCACTGGTCGGCTGGGGTATCTCCATGGCCGCGATGGCCATCGGTCAGTACCAGGCCAGTTCCGAACGCGCCGAACTGCTCAGCCGAGAGGCGCAGGTCGCAACGGCGGAAAGCCGGGTTGAGGCCTACCGCGATGACCTGGCATCCGAAACTGCCGATCTTTCCAAGCGTCAGGACTACCTCGATGGCATCCTGGCCATGTTGCCCGAAGACCTGATGACAGAAGGCGTGGACGGCGAAGACACGGTTACCGACAGCACCGAGGAATCGGCAGAACTGATCAGCATGATCGAAGGCGCCATTCCCGAAGCCGCCGGACTGGCCCGCCTCGAAGCCCGCCAGCTGGCCTTTGTGGAACGGCTGACCCGCTATTCCGACCGCCGCGCCGCACGCACCGAACAGGCAATCCGCTCGCTCGGCCTCGATCCGCGCATGGTGATGATTGCAGACGAGCAGGCACAGGGTGGCCCGTTCGAGATGCTGGCATCGGATGCCGACGGATCGCTCGATCCGCGCTTCGAACGCCTCGCCATCAGCCTGTCGCGGATGAGCTCGCTGGAACGCGGCCTCAGCGAAATTCCGCAGGTCATGCCTGCCGACATGCGCAATATTTCATCGGGCTTCGGCTATCGCCGCGATCCCTTCAATGGCCGCGGCGCAATGCACAGCGGCCTTGATTTCCGCGGGCCTTATGGCGCCCCGATCCATGCCGCCGCCGATGGCCATGTCAGCTTCGTGGGCAACAAGTCCGGCTATGGCCGCGTGGTCGAAATCAGCCACGGCAACGGCATGATGACGCGCTATGCCCATATGTCGCGCTGGAACGCGCGCGTTGGGCAGGACGTGGTGGCGGGTGACGTGATCGGCAATATCGGCAGCACTGGCCGATCCACCGGACCGCACCTGCATTTCGAAGTTCGCATCAACGGGCGCGCAGTCAATCCGCGCCCCTTCCTGGAGACAGCCCCCAATGTTCTCGAAGAAGCCAGAGCGGAATACGCTCACACCGACGGCCCGGACCATGGCGAGTAGCGGCGCGACCTTTTCGGTGATCGGTGCAGACGTCACCATCAAGGGCGACGTGGAAGCATCCGCTGACCTGCATGTCGATGGAACGGTAACCGGCGACCTTTCCTGCGCCTCTCTGGTGCAGGGCGAATCGAGCCTGATCGAAGGCGCCATCACTGCCGAGACAGCGCGCCTTTCCGGCCAGGTCAAAGGCACCATCAAGGCGCGCAGCCTGGTGATCCTGAAGAGCGCCCGCATCGAAGGTGACGTCGATTATGAGACGCTGACCATCGAACAGGGTGCAACGGTCGAAGGCCGTCTGGCCATGCGTGACCGTCGCGACATGGCGAAGGGTGCAGGCGCACCACCTGCCGCCGCCGCCAAGGACAGCGAGCCGAAACTGTCGCTCGCCAACTGACATCATCCCACTGACAACATCCGCCAGCCGGATTTGACCAGACTGATATAGATATGAAAAGGGCGGCCCTGGAGCCGCCCTTTTTCTTGTCTTGAATAATCGGTGTGTGAGCGGACTATCAGTCCTGCTTGGCGCCTTCGCCAGCTTCGGCGGCGCGCTTGGCTTCCAGCCATGCTTCGGCTTCGGCTTCCTGGGCCGCCTGGGCCGCGGCCTTTACAGATGCGTCACGCTCTGCCTTCAGCTCCTCGATCAGCGCTTCGCGATCGTCGCGCCGTGGCACGACAATCTCTTCCTCGCCTTCGGCAACGGGCGGAGCATGCGCCGCAGCCTTCTTGGCCGCCTTGGCCACGGCGGCATCAAGCTCACGCTGCGAACACAGGCCCAGCGTGACCGGATCCTTGGGCTGGATGTTCTGGATGTTCCAGTGGCTCCGCTCCCGGATGGCGTTGATGGTGTTGCGGGTGGTGCCGATCAGCTTGCCGATCTGCGCATCGGAAATTTCCGGGTGGTTGCGGATGATCCAGGCGATGCCGTCTGGCTTGTCCTGCCGCTTGGACACCGGCGTATAACGCGGGCCCTTGGTGCGGCTGACATCGACGGGAGCCTTCTGCATCTTCAGGCGATATTCCGGATCGGCCTGGCCCTTTTCGATTTCCGCATGGGTCAGCTCGCCCGAATGCACCGGATCGCGCCCGGTGTACTTCGAACTGGCAAGATCGTCTGCCATGGCCTGCACTTCGAGAATGTGCAGACCGCAGAATTCGCTGATCTGCTCAAAGCTGAGCGCAGTATTGTCGACCAGCCAGGAAGCGGTCGCATGAGGCATGAGGGGAGTGGGCTGGGCCACGCGAAATCTCCGTATGAAATAAAAGGGCCGCCCCTTGCGGAGCGGCCATTGAAGCGCCCGATGTAGGCGCATCGCGCCCAAACGGCAAGCACAAGCGTCGGCGCGGCTTTTCAGCGCCCCGTCAGCAGGCCATTTTCATTCCATCGAGGAACTCGCGCGCGCTTTCCCCCCAGGTGAAGGTCTTGCCATAGGCGGCGCAGGCATCGCGGTCGCACAGCAGGGCGCGCTCTATCGCGCGGTCCAGATCGTGGTCCATCGCACCCACGGTTGGCGTCAGCACATCCATTGGCCCCGCCACCGGAAAGGCCGCCACCGGGGTGCCGCAGGCCAGCGCCTCTATCATCACAACGCCGAAAGTGTCGGTAAGGCTGGGGAACACCAGCGCATCGGCCCCGGCATAGACACCGGCAAGATCCGCGCCCTGCTTGAAGCCGAGGAAATGGGCCTGCGGGAACCGGGCCTGCAACGCCGCCCGGGCCGGACCGTCTCCCACCAGCACCTTGCTCCCCGCGTGGCGCGCGGTCAGGAACGCCTCGACATTCTTTTCAACGGCGATGCGGCCGGCATACAGGATGATCGGGCGTGGCAGGCTGAAGAATATGTCGGGCGGCAGTACTTCCGGCCTGAAATTGTCCAGATCGACGCCGCGGCCCCATGTCCTGACCGGCGAAATGCCTTCATCGGCCAGCGACTGCCTGATTGACGGGGTCGACCCGAAGGTGAACTGCGCAGGGCCGTGAAACCAGCGGAAATAAGGCCAGAACACCTTGGACGAGATGCCCGTCCGCAGCGCCAGATAGGTCGGGAAATTGGTGCAGAAGGCGGTGGTGAACGGCCTTTTACGGCGCAGGCACCAGCTGCGCGCCGCAAGGCACAGCGGTCCTTCGGTCATCAGGTGAATGGCATCGGGATCAAACCGGGCGATCTTTTCACCCACATCCGATGGCCGGGTCATCGCCAGCCGAATCTCAGGATAGGTCGGACAGGGGACGGACCTGAACTGGTCGGGCGTGACCAGCAGCACGGCATGGCCCTGCGCCGTCAATTGCTGCCAGACATTCCTGGTGGCGTTGACCACGCCGTTGATCTGCGGTGCCCAGGCATCGGTGACGATTGCAATTTTCATGGGGTCCTGCCTCGTGCGGGATTACGCGGCCACGGGGACGGCGGAACTGTCTGCGTCGGCCGGAAGCGCGGGCTCGGGGGGTTCGGCCAATGCGGTTGCTTCGGCAGGGGCTGATGGTGCGCGGCGGGCGATTTCATCGGGCCAGTGGAGGATTTCCATGCGCCCGTCGGCATGTTCGACCAGCGCGTTGCAGCCTTCCACCCAGTCACCGTCGTTCCAGTATTCGACCTTGTCGAACTGGCGGAATTCGGCAGTGTGGATGTGGCCGCACACCACCCCGTCCACACCGCGCTGGGCTGCGGCGCGGGCCACCACTTCTTCAAAGTGGGAGATGAATTCGACCGCGTTCTTGACCTTGTGCTTGGCCATTTTGGACAGCGACCAATAGGGCAGGTCCAGCTTCTGGCGGACCGCATTGACCCACACGTTAAGGCCCATCATCAGATGGTACAGCGCGTCTCCAACGAAGGCGAGCCAGCGATGCGCCAGCATGATCGTATCGAATTCATCGCCGTGCAGCACCAGCAGGCGGCGGCCATCGGCGGTATCGTGAAAGGCCGCGCGGCGGATTTCCACACCGCCAAAGCTGAGTCCGGAAAACTGGCGGAACATCTCGTCATGATTGCCGGGGATATAGACGATGCGCGTGCCGCGCTTGGCCCGCTTCAATATGCGCCAGACAATGTCGTTATGAGTCGAGGGCCAGTAGAACTTCTTCTTCAGTCGCCAGCCATCGATAATGTCCCCCACCAGATACATCGTCTCGCTGTCGACATTATCGAGGAAGTCGATCAGCAGCTCCGCATTGCAGCCCTTGGTGCCCAGGTGGATATCGCTGATCCAGATCGTGCGGAACGTGCGCCGCTGGGACTTTTCCGGTTCGGGAATCGATGGCTCATGCCGCTCGAAATCAGGCAGTGAGCTGATCGGCAGGTTATTTCCGAAATCACCCTGCATATAATCGCCAAACATGCCTCAAGAATCCCGAATAAGCTTCCATGGCTTGGATTCTGTAGACGCAGATTGTGACAGGCGATCCGCAGTTTAGGGTCAGATCGGCGACAATGTGACCATTTCGTGACCCGCCAGAGCGTGGACCTGGCGCCAGCGGAAGAGCGCTTTCAGCCCTCGATCACATAGGGTTGGCGGCCCACCCAGGGGGAGATCATGTTGTACGGCACGGTCACGAACACCGCCTCCACCCCGGCAATCTTGCCGTCCACGATCTTGAACAGTTCGAGCAACACGAAGCTGTGCGGGAAGTGGAAGATCGATGTGTGCTTGCTGCCATCGGTCCAGGTGACTTCCTTCACCTTGCCCGAGTGATCGATAAATCCGCCAGCCAGCACAATGCCCTTCTGCTCATCGATCAGGGGAAAGCGCCGGTCGCGCAGCCGGTCATCATAGATATACTGGCCAAGGCGGAACTGGTCGGCGGTGCCCATGCGCGCGATGGGATAGCCATCGATCTCCACATTGGTGGTTTGCAGGCCGTTTTCGATCCGGTCGCAATCATCGGTGAAGCTGGTGAACAGTCTGCCGTCATTCAGCTGGATGGTGTCGAAATAGCCGTTGGCGATGGCGATCATCTCGTCCCGCGACACGCGGCGGGCTTCTGGCACATCCTCCAGCATCAGCTGGCGCGGCGCGTCATAGCCTTCGATCTGCGGGAAGGGTCCAAATTCGAATTCCCGGCAGATGATGGTTTCCACCTCGGCGATGCGGCCATCGCGGGCGGCAAGGCGCAGCGCCATGATGGCGGGGTGGCCGCTTTCCTCGATAATGCCGATCCAGCTTGCCTGCCCGGTCTGGGGATCGGCGCACTTCAGATCATAATACTCGCGCGTGGCGGAAATCGTGTTCCACAGACCATCGCCAATGGTCAGCTCGACATTATTCTCCGTAAAAATGGCATCGTCGGTGAAGGAAAGCCGCGCAGGATCATGCGCCACCAGCGCCGCCAGATAGTCATCGACGAGCGCATAGAGCGCAGCACGCGCGGGGCCACTGGCCGGGGTATTCATTGCGCAATCTCCAATACCATCTTGCCGAAATGCTCGCCCGCTTCCATCCGCTGGTGCGCCCTGGCCGCCTGCTCAAGCGGAAATATCCGGTCCATTTGCGGGCGCAGCGCGCCCTCGGCCACGAATGGCCAGACATTTGCCGCGATCTCATCGGCCAGCAGCGCCTTGAATGCATCGCTGCGCGGACGAAGCGTGGACCCGGTCAGCGTCTGGCGGCGCACCATCAGCTTCACCACGTTGATCTGCGCCTTGATCCCGCCGAGCGTGGCGATGGTGACCAGCCGCCCGTCCACCGCCAGGCAATCCAGATTGCGCTGCGTATATTCGCCCGCGACCACGTCCAGGATGACATTGGCACCGCCGCCATCCGTCAGCGCCAGCACCTGCTCGCCAAAATCTGATGTCTTGTAATTGATTGCGTGATTCGCGCCGACCTGCCGCGCCAGTTCGCATTTCGCGTCACTGCCGCAGGTGGCGATCACGGTGATGCCGAACAGACGCGCCAGCTTGATCGCCATCGTGCCGATGCCGCTGGTTCCGCCATGCACCAGCAATGTCTCGCCATCGCGGGCATGGCCGCGCTCGAAAACATTGTGCCACACGGTGAACAGCGTTTCCGGCATCGCCGCCGCTTCGGCCATGGACAGGCCGGCGGGCACCGGCAGGCAGTGGCCCGCCTGCGCCAGGCAAAAGGCCGCATATCCCCCGCCGTTCACCAGCGCGCAGACCTGCTGGCCCATCATCGCCGGATCGACACCCTCGCCCAGCGCCGCGATCTGGCCCGAAACCTCAAGTCCGGGCAGGTCTGAAGCGCCCGGCGGCGGCGGATAGACGCCCATTCTTTGCAGGCAATCGGGGCGGTTCACCCCGGCATGGCTGACCGCGATCAGCACCTGGCCCGCGCCGGGCTGAGGCACTGGCCGCTGTGCCAGACGCAGCACATCTGGCCCGCCCGGCTTTGAAATCGTCATGGCCGGCATGGTGTCGGTAATCGTCTTGCCCAATTTTTCCTCCGGCACCGGTGGGTGTGCGGCGGGTTTGCAGCTGGCTGCGCAGCTGGTCCTGCTCCACAACACTAGAGACGTGGCCCATTGACAGCAAGCAGGACGCTGGCAATGTTGCATCGCAATGGAAGACGACCTTCCTCGACCGCGCACAGACGCAGCCGGCCTTCTGGCCAGCGAAGCGCTCGACAGCTATTCGCAGGACGAGCTGCTGGCACGCATCCAGTTGCTGGAGGCGGAAATAGTCCGGGTGAAGGCGCATCATGCCAGGGCGGCGGATCATATGAAATTCGCCGATGCGCTGTTCAAACCGCGAGAGAACAACTGACATGGGGCCGGCCGGGTCCCCTTTCCCTCTCGAAATTGCGCTTTGGCGCACCATATTACTGATATCGTCGCAAGAGCCGGAACATACCGGCCACCGGGCTTCACCACGCCTATGCCGCGCACCGGGAGGGCGGCGTTGGTAGAATAGCAACACTTCGGATCGTATTTTCCGCCCAACGGATAGGATTTCATGCCAAGTTTCGCGCAAAACCTCGAAAAGACCCTCCACACGGCGCTCAAGCACGCGACCGATCGCAGCCATGAGTATGCGACGCTGGAACATTTGCTGCTGGCCCTGATCGATGATCCCGATGCCGCAGAAGTGATGAACGCCTGCGGGGTCGAACTGACCGAGCTGGGCAATGTGGTGCGGCAATATCTCGATCAGGAATATCAGTCGCTCAAGACCGAGGATGATGCGGAACCGCAGGCAACTGCCGGTTTCCAGCGGGTGATCCAGCGCGCCATCCTGCACGTGCAGACGTCGGGCAAGGACACGGTAACCGGCGCCAACGTGCTGGTTGCGCTGTTTTCGGAGCGCGATTCCTACGCCGTCTATTTCCTCCAGCAGCAGGATATGAGCCGGCTCGACGCGGTCAGCTTCATCAGCCACGGCATCGGCAAGGGTGGTCGGCAGATCGAAAACCGCGCCATGGGCAGCGCCGAAGAGGGCGAGGCCAAGAGCGAGGAAAAGCCGGACAAGAACAAGAAGGATTCCGCGCTCGACCAGTTCTGCGTCAACCTCAACCAGAAGGCGCTGGACGGCAAGATCGATCCGCTGATCGGGCGCGGCCCGGAAGTGGACCGGACGATCCAGATCCTGTGCCGCCGGTCAAAGAACAACCCGCTGTATGTGGGCGACCCCGGCGTGGGCAAGACCGCCATCGCCGAAGGGCTGGCGCGCAAGATCGTGGAAGGCGATGTTCCCGAAGTGCTGGAAGAAGCGGTGATCTATTCGCTCGACATGGGCGCGCTGCTGGCCGGTACACGCTATCGCGGTGATTTTGAGGAACGCCTCAAGCAGGTCGTCTCCGAGCTGGAGAAACTGCCGGAAGCCGTTCTTTTCATTGATGAAATTCACACAGTCATCGGCGCTGGCGCAACCAGCGGCGGGGCTATGGATGCGTCCAACCTGCTCAAGCCCGCGCTGTCATCCGGCGCGATCCGCTGCATCGGCTCCACCACTTACAAGGAATTCCGCAATCACTTCGAAAAGGATCGCGCGCTGCTGCGCCGGTTCCAGAAGATCGACGTGAACGAACCCACGGTGGAAGACACGATCAAGATCCTGCGCGGCCTGAGAAGCGCATTCGAAGAGCATCACAAGGTCAAGTATACGCCCGACGCCATCAAGACCGCGGTGGAGTTGAGCGCGCGTTACATCAATGACCGCAAATTGCCCGACAAGGCGATTGACGTGATCGACGAGGTGGGCGCGATGCAGATGCTGGTCCCGCCCAGTCGCCGCCGCAAGACCATCACCGCCAGGGAAATCGAGAAGGTGATCGCCACCATGGCGCGCATCCCTCCCAAATCCGTCTCCAAGGATGACAAGACGGCGCTGGCCAATCTGGACCGCGACCTGAAGCGCGTGGTTTTTGGCCAGGACCCGGCGATTGAGCGGCTTTCCACCGCCATGAAGCTGAGCCGTGCCGGGCTGCGCGATGCGGACAAGCCAATCGGCTCGTTCCTGTTCTCCGGTCCCACCGGCGTGGGCAAGACCGAAGTCGCGCGCCAGCTGGCCTCCATCATGGGGATCGAGCTCAAGCGCTTCGACATGTCGGAATATATGGAACGGCACTCTGTGAGCCGCCTGATCGGCGCGCCTCCGGGCTATGTCGGCTATGATCAGGGCGGCCTGCTGACCGATGCCATCGACCAGCATCCGCATTGCGTGCTGCTGCTGGACGAGATCGAGAAGGCGCACCCCGACCTGTTCAACATCCTGCTGCAGGTGATGGATAATGGTCGGCTGACCGATCATCACGGCAAGACGGTGGATTTCCGCAATGTGGTGCTGATCATGACCACCAATGCCGGGGCGGCAGATGCGGCCAAGCAGGGCATCGGCTTTGGCGCAGGCACCAGGCATGAAGCCAGCGCCGAAGCGGTGAAGAAGATGTTCACCCCGGAATTCCGCAACCGCCTCGATGCCATCGTGCCGTTCGATTACCTTGGCACCGACACGGTCAGCCGCGTGGTCGACAAGTTCATCCTGCAGCTGGAATTGCAGCTGGCCGACCAGAACGTGCATATCCAGTTTGATGGCGATGCGCGTGAATGGCTGGCCAAGCGCGGCTATGACAAGCTGTACGGCGCAAGGCCGATGGCGCGGCTTATCCAGGACAAGGTGAAGCAGCCGCTGGCCGAGGAACTGCTGTTCGGCAAATTGGCCGGTGGCGGCGAGGTGCATGTGAGCGTGAAGGACGGCAAGCTCGCCTTCGAGCTTACACCCGCACCGCCCAAATCCCGGCCCAAGAAGGCGCGCAAGAAGCCTGCTGCGAAGAAGAAGCCGGGGGCGCCTGCATCAGAGGACACAGGTGAAAAGGGCGAAGAATAGCTCTTGCCTCGGGTCCAGCTGCAGATTTGCCAAGCAAGAACACGGGTCCGCCAAAGGCCCGTGTTTTTGGTTTCTCAGCGTCGCATCTGGAAACTTTCCGTTAGGGTTTTGCGTTCAGAACCTGAACACTCTCTCAATTCGCTTTTTGCAAGAAGGGTCGCACCACAATGCCAGAACGAACAAAAAAGCCTTACGTCAGTCCTGCCGTAAGCAATATGGGTAAGTTCGAGAACATCGAATTGTCCGAACTTACCCCCGCCAGATTAAAGATGATCATGTCATTGCGAGGCGAACAGGCTCCTCAAACTGCACGGCAGGCAGAGGGCGATGAAGCGCCTTCGGTCAGCCATCGCCGAAAGGCCTGATCCGGCGCGGGAGACAGGCGGGGTCGGAGCCCTGCGCGCGCCGATCCGCGGCTAATCGAGCTGCACCAGCTTTTCGCGAGAAGTTGCGCCGCGCAACAAGCTGAGCCGTGAAGGCGCGGTGCCAAGAGCTTTTGCCAGCAAGGCCATCACCGCGTCATTGGCCGCGCCATCCTGGGGTTTGACCCGCGTTTTCAGCAATAATCTGCCGCCGGAAATCTCGATAGCCTCGCTGCGAGCGCCGGGCGTCACCCGCACGGCCAGCCGTCCCTGTGCATCCGCCAGCGCGCGGATCGCATCGGCCGATGGAGAGTCAGTTTTCGGGCGGGCCATGGCCGAGGCCACTCAGGGCGGCCAGGTGACGCTGTGCCAGCTTGCAATAACGCTCCGTCTGGAAGCGGATCTTGGCGATCTGCGTCTCATCCTGTCTGCGCAGGAATTTGGCCGGACGCCCGATCCAGATCTCGCCCGCCGGTATCGCCTTGCCGGGGCTGAGCAATGCGCCTGCCGCCAGCATCGCGCCCGATCCGATGCGGCAATCGTCCATCGCAATCGCGCCCATGCCCACAAACGCCCGGTCTTCCAGAGTGGCCCCGTGGACCAGCGCCATATGCCCGATCACGCAATCCTCACCGATGATGGTGGGGCAGCCGTCCGTGTCAGGGCGCGGGCCTTCGACGTGGAACACGCTGCCGTCCTGCACATTGCTGCGCGCGCCCACTTCGATGCGGTGAATGTCGCCGCGCAGCACGCAATTATACCAGATGCTGGCCTGCGCCCCGATGGTGACATCGCCGATGATGCGCGCACCCGGCGCAACAAAGGCGGTTTCGTGGATTTGCGGATATTTGCCTTCGAAAGGCAGAATGGTGGCGCCGGGAAATCTGCTGTCTGCATTCATCGCAGCGCCTCCCAGTCAGCCCGATCCAGCGAATAGGCAATGATTGTGTCAGAGCCGAATGCCGCGCTGGCAAAATCGAGCGCTTCGTCCCGCTTCATCCCAAGGCGCAGCATCAGGCCCCAGCTTGCGGCATTTTCCGGCACAGTCAGGGCTATGATGCTGGGGGCGGCGAATATCTCAAACGCGGCATCGCGCACGGCAATGGCGGCTTCGCGGGCATAGCCATGCCCCCAGCTATCCGCCCGGAAGCGCCAGCCGATCTCGAACTCGCCCTGCGGACCGCCCTCCTGATTGCTGCGCTTCATGCCGCAAAAGCCCAGCACTTCGCCCGATAAATGGCCGCCGTCGTCTTTGCGTTCGACCAGCCAGAAACAGAAATGGTTGAGCGCGCGGCATTCTTCCACCCGCTGGCGTTGTTTCCGCTCGCCTTCCGCATCAAGCAGGCCGCCCAGCCACTCCATCACTGCAGGGGTGTTTGTGTGGCGCAGGAATGCGTCCCAGTCGGCATCGCCGGCCCAGTCGCGCACGATCAGGCGGTCTGTTTCGACCCGGAAATCAGCCATTGAGCAGGCGCGCGGCCAGCGGCGCGTGATAGCTCAGCACCCCGGTGCAGCCTGCGCGCTTGAACGCCATCAGCGTTTCCATCACCAGCGCTTCACGATCGCCCGCTCCGGCAGCGGCGGCGGCCTCTATCATCGCATATTCGCCGCTCACCTGGTAAGCGAAGACGGGCACGTCAAAGCGATCCTTCACCCGCGCCACGATATCCAGATAAGGCAGGCCGGGCTTGACCATCACGCTGTCTGCACCCTCGGCAATATCCATGGCCACTTCACGCAGCGCCTCCGCGCCATTGGCCGGGTCCATCTGGTAGGTCTTCTTGTCGCCCTTCAGCAGGCCGCCCGATCCCACAGCATCGCGGAACGGGCCGTAAAAGGCAGAGGCATATTTGGCCGCATAGGCCATGATCTGCACGTTGTGATGCTCGCCCATTTCCAGCGCAATGCGGATCGCCCTGATGCGGCCATCCATCATGTCTGACGGGGCGATGATGTCCGCGCCCGCCTGCGCCTGGTTGATCGCCTGATCCACCAGCATCGCGACCGTATCGTCATTAAGGACATATCCGGCCTGATCGATCAGGCCGTCCTGCCCGTGGCTGGTATAGGGATCGAGCGCGACATCGGTCAGCACGCCCACATCATCGCCGCAGGCATCGCGGATCGCCTTGATCGCGCGGCACATCAGATTGTCCGGGTTGAGCGCTTCCTCCCCGTCATCGCTGCGCTTTGCCGCAGGAGTGTTGGGGAACAAGGCGAGGCACGGAATGCCCAACGACACCGCTTCGCGCGCGCGCTGGGCGATCAGGTCCACCGACCAGCGCGATACGCCGGGCAGCGATCCGACCGGCTCCTCCACGCCCGCGCCTTCTGTCACGAACAGCGGCCAGATCAGATCGGCAGGCGTCAGCACGGTTTCACGGTGGAGCGCCCGGCTCCATGAAGTAGCGCGGCTGCGGCGCAGGCGGGTGGCGGGGTAGGAAGCTGTCATATCGGCCTTGGCTCCTGCCGCAAAAGCGCGTCCGGGGCAATCACCGGCGGATTTCAGCGGACCTTCTGGCGGTTTTCCAGACGGTCAATCTCGCGCACCGGCTCCTCGCTTGCGTCGGGGTCCGGCGCCAGGTCGACAAGCGCCGCGCCCGGCTCCACCCGTTGCAGCGAAGCCAGCTGGGCGCGGAATTCCTCCAGCTCGCGGCCTTCCAGCTGCGCGCGGGTGACAAAGCGCACGCTGGCTGGATCGACCTTCTGCCCGCCGCGATACATCTCATAATGAAGGTGGGGTCCGGTGGACAGGCCGGTGGAGCCGACATAGCCAATCACCTGCCCGCGGCGGACCTGCTGGCCCCGGTTGACGGCAATCCGGCTCATATGTGCATAGCCCGTTGCCAGATTGCCGGCATGATCCAGCTTCACATAATTGCCATAGGACCCGTTACGGCCGGCAAAATTCACCCGGCCATCGGTAACGGCATAGATCGGCGTGCCGTGGCTGGCGCGGAAATCCAGGCCGGCATGCATGCGGCGGATGCCCAGGATCGGGTGGCGGCGCATGCCATAGCGCGAGGTGATGGCGCCGGGCACGGGAGCCATCAGGCCCTGACGCTCCTCGCCCACGCCCGATGCCTCGTAATAGCGGCCCTCACGCCCCCAGCGCATCATGCGGCGGCGCGGCTCCCCATTGCGGTAGATCGCGGCATAGAGCACATCGCCCGCCTCAACCTCGCCGGTGGCGGCGCGTTTGTAATCCACGATCAGGTCGAACGTGTCGGTGGAGGAGATTTCCCGGTCGAGATCGAGCTCATTGCTCAGCACCCGCAGGAACTGCTGGACCGACTTGGCCGGAGCGCCTGCCGCGCGGGCGGAGCGGTAGAGGCTGCTGCCCACGTCGCCGCGGATGCGCAGCGGAGTGGTATCCACCAGAATCGGCCGGGGATCGAGGAACAGCTCCCCGTTGCGGCGCTCAACCGCGATCTGCAGGTCGAAGCGGGCGCGAAAGCTCAGCGCGTCCAGCGGGCGCGGCTGGCCATCTGCAAGGCGGCGGCCAAGCGTGATATCCACTTGCGTGCCAGGGGCGATATCTTCCAGCGGCATGGCCTGGCCAACCATGCCGGCAATGCGTTCCGCCTCTACCTCGCTGACACCGGCGCGGCGCAACATGCGGTCAAAACCGTCACCGGGAGTAAGCGTGGCGACCATTTCGATGCGCGGGCGTTCGGGCGCGTTGGCAAGCGGGATAACCGCCAAGGTGGCGCCCATGCGCCGCCCGCTATCCCCGCCCAGCGCCAGCGGCATGATCATCTGGCTGCGAAACTCATCGCGGGCATCTTCATCGATCTGCATGGCTGGAGCCGCTTCAACCGGGGAGAAGCCGGGCCAGCCGGACAGCGCCACCGCCGAAAGCCCGACCAGTGTGGCGACACCGCGCAGCCAGCGCCGCGATCCGATATCGCGCGCAAGGTCTGGTGCCAGGTCCAGTCCGGACAGGGTCAGGGAAGCATGTTCGCGCCATTCGTGATAGCGATCCGCAAAGCTGGCGATGCGCGCCTGTTTGCGCGGCGCCGCCCTGCCTTCATGCAGGATCTGGTCATGCAACAATTGCGCAGGCGGAAAGTCACCGTCCTGCGGTGTCACCTGAGCCTGATTGTCGCGATCCTTGAACAAACGCGCCCTCCTTGCGGCCGCGTGGAATTATTATCGGCAAATGGCCAGTGACGCGGTCCGCTACCCGCGCCTGCTGTGGCCTGACCATCTGCGCGCATAAAGTAAATTCCGCCTTAACAGCGACCAGCCGAGTCTCCGGAGCGCCGAACCGTGTCTGCCGGGGCGGTGGTCTGCCGATTACTCTGTGGGTAAGCGGTTGCGTATGCGGCCTGTGGCCTCCAGATTACCCGGTACTGTGGCAGCCCCTTATCATGACAGCCGGATTCGAGCCGTGCTTGGTCCGACCAATACCGGAAAGACCCATCTGGCGATTGAGCGCATGTGCGGCCATGCGAGCGGCGCCATCGGCTTTCCGCTGCGGCTGCTGGCGCGCGAGGTCTATGACAAGGTCTGCGCGATCAAGGGTGCAAGCCAGGTTGCGCTGATAACGGGTGAGGAGCGGATCGAACCGTCGGGCGCGCGCTATCTGCTGTGCACGGTGGAGGCGATGCCGAGGGACGGCGGCAACCGCGCCTTCGTGGCGCTGGACGAGGCGCAGCTGGCAGCCGACCGGGAGCGCGGGCATATCTTCACCGATCGCCTGCTGCATGCGCGCGGGCGGGATGAAACCATGCTGCTGGGTGCGGCCACGCTCGAGCCAATGGTCAGGGCGCTGGTGCCGGGTGTGGAAGTGGAGGAAAGGCCGCGCTTTTCCACCCTCAGCCATGCCGGTTCCACCAAGCTTTCCCGCTTGCCGCCGCGCAGCGCCGTCGTCGCCTTCTCGATCGAGCAGGTCTATCAGGTGGCCGAGTTGCTGCGCCGTTTTCGCGGCGGGGCGGCCGTGGTGATGGGCGCGCTCAGCCCGCAAACGCGCAACCGCCAGGTGGAATTGTTCCAGTCGGGAGAAGTGGACTACATCGTGGCGACCGATGCCATCGGCATGGGCCTCAACCTCGATGTCACCCATGTGGCCTTCGCCTCGCTCTCCAAATTTGACGGCGTTCGCCAGCGCAGGCTCACGCCTGCGGAGATGGCGCAGATTGCCGGACGCGCCGGTCGCCATCACCAGGACGGCACTTTCGGAACCCTGTCGGGCGGGCGCGGCAAGGAGCCGCTCGAATTTACCGAGGAAGAAATCTACGCGATCGAGCAGCACCGCTTTGCGCCGATCCCGCGTCTGTTCTGGCGCAATCCCCAGCCGCGCTTCGATTCCATCGACACGCTGATCGGCGATCTGGAAATTTCCCCGGAGGTGCCGCAACTGGCACTGGCGCCCGAAGCCATCGATCTGGCGGTGCTGAAAAGGCTGGTGGAAGATCACGCGCTGACCGCTGACGTCAGGACGCCGGGTCAGGTCAGGCGCTTCTGGGATGCGTGCCAGCTGCCCGATTTTCGCCAGCAGGGCGCGGACATGCACGCGCGCTTCGTGGGCCGCTTGTGGCGCGATTTGCGCCAGGGCCATATCGGCGCGGATTATGTCGCCGCGCGCATTTCGGAACTGGGCGAGGTGCGCGGCGATATCGATGTGTTGCAGGGCCGCCTGTCAGCCATCCGCAGCTGGGCCTATATCTGCCAGCGGCCCGACTGGGTGCTGGCGCGCGATGAAATGGCGGACCGCGCACGGGCCGTGGAAGCCAGATTGTCCGACGCATTGCACCAGAGGCTGACAGAACGTTTTGTCAATCGCCGCACTGCTGTATTGATGAAGTCGATGGGAAAGGATGCTGCATTGCTGCGTGTGGAATTGGCCGAGGATGGACAGGTTAAGGTTGAGGGACAGGTGATAGGCCATCTCGATGGTTTTCGCTTCGTGGTCGATGCCGATGCCGGAAAGGAAGACCGCAAGCTGATGCTGGCGGCGGCGGAAAAGCACATGCCGCAATTGCTGGCGCAAAAGGCGCAGGCGCTGATCGCGCAGGAACTGGGGGAGCTGAACATTGCCCACGGCGCGATCATGCGCGCCGGCAAGCCGGTGGCACAGCTTGAGCGCGGCAAGACCCCGACCCGCTTCCGCATCGTGCTGGCAAAGGAGCTGGTCGCTCTGGACCATGCGCACCGCGCGCGTTTGAGCGAGGCGCTGGAGCTGTGGCTGGAAGCCCAGATGGCACCGCTCGCTCCGCTGCGCAGCCTGGAACAGGCGGCGCAGGACCCCGATGCCGGTAGCGAGGTGCGCGCGCTGCTGCTGACGCTGGTTGACCGCAACGGCACCGTGCAGCGGGAATCCGCCGGCCTTGCAGCAATCCCCAAGGAAAAGCGGCCCTATATGCGGCGTCTTGGCGTCACCATCGGGGCGCTGGATGTATTCGTGCCCGCGCTGCTCAAGCCCGGTCCCCGGCAGTTGATGCGGGAACTGGGGATTGACCGGCGTCCGCTCAATCCGAACATGGAAGCGGTGATAGAGGCGCCTAGGCAGATCCCCGCGGGTTATCGCCGCGCAGGCCGGCAGGCGATCCGCATCGACATGGCGGAAAAGCTTTTTCGCGCCGCGCATGACCAGCGCGGTAAATCCAGCGGGCGCGGTTTCAGCGTCGATTCCGCGCTCGCCACTTCGATGGGCTTGCAGGCGGACAGTTTCGAACGGCTGATGCGCGACGCCGGTTTCCGGGCTGGCGAGCAGAAGCAACTGGCGGAAGGTGTGTTCGGCCCGCCCCGCCCCAGGCCGTGGAGCTGGCGTCCGCCGCGCAAGGACAGCCAGCCGCGGCCGGACAGGCAGGCCAGCAAGCCCGTCGCTGTCAACAGCGTGTTCGCCGGCCTGGCGGACCTGATCGGCTGAGCCTGTCCACAGATGCGGATCGACCTGCTGCTGTGCCGCCTGCGCTTCTTCAAAAGCAGATCATTGGCGCAGCGTATGATCGCGCAGGGTCATGTTCGCCGCAACCGGGTGCGTGTGACCCGCGCGGATCAGGCGATTTTTGCAGGCGATGTCCTGACCCTGCCGCTGGGTGCATCTGTGAAGGTGATAGAAATCCTTGCTTTACCCATCCGGCGCGGTCCTGCAGCGGAGGCACAATCCTGCTACCGCGAGCTTGACGCTGGCGCTTCAATCGCCGTAGCAGACATAATTCGGCGCCCTCTAGTGGACCAGTTTGAAGGGAATACGCACACATGACCTATGTCGTCACCGACGCCTGCATCAAATGCAAATACACCGATTGCGTCGAGGTCTGTCCGGTTGATTGTTTCTATGAGGGGGAGACCATGCTGGTCATCAATCCTTCGGAATGCATCGATTGCGGCGTTTGCGAACCCGAATGCCCGGCCGAAGCAATCCTTCCCGATACCGAGAGCGGGACCGAGAAGTGGCTTGAGCTGAACACCAAATACTCCGCCGAATGGCCCAATATCACCGAACGCAAAGACGCGCCTGCCGATGCTGATGAGCACAAGGGCGAAGAGGGCAAGTTCGAGAAGTACTTCTCCCCGGAGCCCGGCGAAGGCGACTGATTCAGCGCCGCGCCGCGCCTGTTCCACACCACTGCTGCCCGCCATCACACCGCTGATTGGCGGGTCTTGTGCTGTTGTTCTGCAGGGCTGGCATTTATGTTACGAATCTGTTATATAATTGCCCAATCGCCCGTATCGCTCAAGTGAAACGGGTGGATAGGAAGGCAGGTCTCCCCCTCTCAGCGTCATGACAAAGGAATACCGGCTGCCGGTGGGTCGTGCAGTCCGATGGTTCCGTGTCGCTGAAAAAGAGATCTGACCGGCAACGAAAGGAATGTTCATGGCAACCAATGCGCCAGCCTTCGATGTAGGCGATTACGTTGTTTACCCCAAGCACGGTGTTGGCCGTGTGATCGAACTGCAGAGCGAGGAAATCGCCGGAATGCAGCTCGAACTGTATGTTTTGCGTTTCGAGAAGGAGCGCATGACGCTCCGCGTTCCCGTCAACAAGGTTGAATCGATCGGAATGCGCAAGCTTTCCAGCGACAAGACGCTGAAGGAAGCGATGGAAACCCTCAAGGGCAAGCCCAAGGTAAAGCGGACCATGTGGTCACGCCGTGCCCAGGAATATGAAGCCAAGATCAACTCGGGTGACCTGGTGTCCATCGCCGAAGTGACGCGCGACCTGTTCCGTCCGGAAGACCAGCCGGAACAGTCCTATTCCGAGCGTCAGATCTTCGAGGCGGCATCCAGCCGCCTGGCACGCGAGCTCGCAGCAATGGAGAAGACCGATGAGCCGACAGCGCTCACCAAGATTCTCGAAGTGCTGAAAGAGCATGCGCCGCAATATTACGACAACACTGAAGACGCCTGACGGGAGCCTAAGGCTACCACAAAGGCACAAAGGGGCCGCTTCGCACCGCCGAAGCGGCCCTTTTTGCATCCAAACGAGACGCCGCGACCAAACGCTGGAACCACTCGACAAGCGCATTTGTTTGCCGCACTCCTTTCGTGTATCAGTGCGTTAATACACAGACACGCAGGTCAGGATTCGCTATGAACGGCAAAGATTTCGAAAAGATGTTCCGCACTGTCGGTCCACTGGTGGCGATGGCCGCGATGAGCGGCGTCATGGCGGCCGGACGCAAGAACAGGAAATTTGAATTCGACTGGGGCCACGGCCCGGATTTCGGCAAAGGATTCGGCAAAGGATTCGGCAAAGGTTTCGCCAATGGTTTTGGGCCCCGCAGTGGTGTGCCTCTCGCTGACCTGGAGATGGATGGCGATGTGCCGGAGGCGCTGGTGCTATCCGGGGCGGACAATGTGGTGGTGACGCGCGGCGATGACTTCAGCATTGCCATCCAGGGGGATGATGAGGCGAAGGATACACTCCGCTTCCGCTTGCAGGACGGTGCGCTGCACGTGGCCAGCGACAACAGCAGCCATGGCGGCGAAGGCATCGCCACTGTAACCGTCACCATGCCCGCTCCGCGCAAGCTCACCATCGCCGGTGCAGGTAAAATCACTGTCGATGGTCTTGCCGAAGATGCCGAGGTGGTGATCGCGGGGTCCGGAAGAATTCGCGCGCATGACCTGAATGTAGATCGGCTCGACGTGTCGATCGCGGGGTCCGGAAAGTTCAAGGCTGACGGCACCGTGCGCGCACTCTTCCTGACAGTGGCTGGCAGTGGCAGCGGCAAGCTTGGCGAATTGATGGTGGAAGAGGCGGAAGTCACCATCGCCGGATCGGGCAATGCAGTCTTTGCCAGTGACGGCGAAGTGAAGGCGCGGTTGATGGGTTCGGGCAATGTCACCGTGCGCGGATCGGCGCGCTGCCGGGTGCACGCGATGGGTTCGGGCAGTCTGGTGTGTGAGCCGCGCAAGGACAAGCCGGCCTGATTTCGCCGCCATTCATTGCCTGATAACGCAGGGCAGGTCATGATCGGGCCAAGTTCCAGTTCTACAGGACCCGCCCATGCGTGCCGCAACGCTAGTCTTTGCCGCCATCGCCCCGCTGCTGCTGGGTGGATGCCTGGCCAGTGCCGCAGTGGATCTGGCTACCGCGCCCGTCCGCGTTGCCGGAAAGGCGGTGGACCTTGCCACCACCAGCCAGTCCGAAGCCGATGAAGCGCGCGGGCGCGAAATCAGGCGGCGTGAGGAGCGGTTAGGCCGCCTGCAGCGCCAGTATCAGGATCTGGCCGAGGATTGCAGCGATGGTGAAGACAATGCCTGCCGCGAGGCCCTTGCCGTGCGCCGGGAAATGGACGCGCTGATGCCGGGCATTCCTGTTGAACAGGCCGAGTAGCCCCTAGGCAGCAGCCCGCTTCAGCCGGTCATTGATCGCTGCGCCAATGGCATCGCGCGGAACAGGCGCAACGGCAATGCGCGGGCGGGATGACGCCGCAGCTTCATGCAGGCAGGCATAAAGCCGCGCCGCCGCCTGAGCCAGATCGCTCGATGGGGACAGGTTGGAATCCCCCTCCACATCGCCAAAGCCGATCAGATACTCGTCGTCCGTCGCGGTCAGGGCGTTGAGGCGCAGCGGCTTGCCGGGCGAATAATGGCGCGCCATCTGCCCCGGTGCCTCTATGCCCGCCACGGATTCCACCGGGGCAGAGCCAAGCGCTGCCTCCAGCTGGGCCCGGGTAATCGGCCCTTCGCGCAGCAGGCTCCACATCCCCCCGTCACGTAAGGCGACAATGGTCGATTCCAGGCCTCTGGGACATTCGCCGCCATCCACAATCCCGGCAATCCGGTCCCCCAGCGATGCGGCGACGTGCGCGGCACTGGTGGGGCTGATGCCCGTGCTGCGATTGGCAGAGGGGGCCGCAAGCGGCAGCTCCAGCCGTTGCAGCAGGCTGCGCGTCAGATCATGCGCGGGCATGCGCAGCGCAATGGTGGAAAGTCCGGCGGTCACCGCGGGCGCGATCTCGGCTCCCGGGTTCAGCGGCAGCACCAGCGTGAGCGGTCCGGGCCAGTATTGCGCCGCCAGCGCCTCTGCCCGCGCATCGAAACGGGCGATCCGGCGGGCCATTTCCAGCGAAGAGACATGCACGATCAGCGGGTTGAAGCTGGGCCGCCCCTTGGCGCGGAAGATGGCCGCAACCGCATCCTCGCTGTCCGCCCGCGCGGCCAGGCCATAGACCGTCTCTGTCGGCACGGCGACGATCTGCCCTGCGCGGAGCAGCTCTTCGGCGCGGGCAAGTCCGCTTTCATCGCTTGGCAGGATGTTGCTCATGGCGCGGCGCTATCGCGCCAGGCAATTCCTGCCAAGCCTATTGCACACTTCCCGGCACATGGAAGCTGGCCGGATCGGGCCGCGCGATGGCCACTTCTTCGGGCACGGGCAATTGCGGAATCCAGCCATAGGGAATGCGATAGGCGCGGTAGATCGAGTTCAATCCGCCATAACCCTCGCTTGGTCCGTTCATATATTCCCACACGATGTCGCCTTCGCTGGTGACTTCGAAAATCCGCCCCGGTGCGCCTTCGGTGATCAGCGTGTTGCCGTTCTCCAGCCTCTGGGCGGAACTGATGTTGAAGCTGTAGAAATTGGCGTTGGCATAGCTCCACACCACTTCCAGCGTGACCGGATTGATTTCCAGCACGCGCGATCCCGGCCGCTGCATCACCGCATTGCCGTTGGGGGAGACCGCAGTGGGATCGCCATAACCGGCAGATCCGCCATTATCGAACACCAGCAGGTTTCCGGCCCCGGGCAGGCCAATCGGAATCAGATGCGCATGGTGCTGGCCGATGATCTGGCCGATCGCCTGTTGTGCCAGCGAATCGCTGAAATCCGGGCCGATCCGCCACACCACGGACCCGTCCCGCGCAATGATGGCGATGACATTGGCCTGCCTGCTGGAAATGATCACATTATCGGGATTGAACCGCTCATCACCGGCATCGAACCAGCGATTGGGCCCAAGATAGGTGGCGGAATTGACGTGGAACCAGTCAAATGCGTCCCTTTGCGCCAGACGGCGAATGGCGGTGCGGGCGGCCACATCAAAGCCCAGCTCGTCCACATGCTGCGATGCGCGCCATTCCCAGATGATCTCATTACCGGCGCTCAGCTCGATCAGCCGGTCATCTTCCAGCACGATATCGGCAATCGTATCATCGGTCAGGCTGGAATGGGTCAGCAACAGCTTGCGCGTGCCCTCCAGCGTGGGAGAGATGCCGGGTGACGGGTAGCCTGCGGGGAAATTGGCCAGTTGCCAGTCATGGTGCTGGCGGCCGCTCATGACCTGCTCGCCGTCTATCTCGATCGCTTCGGACTGGTGGTATTGCCACAGCTGCGTGCCGCCAAAGTCCTGCGCGATCATGGCGCGCGATTCCTGGTGGCGGGGAAATGTCCCCGTCGGCCCCACGGCAATTCCGCCCGGCAATACGCGCGCAGGCCCGCCGGAGGAGACGTTGAAGCCATCCCAGCGCTTCACCACGCGGCCATTCATGTCGATCACGATCACCGCCGGCGTACCAAGGATGGAAAGGACGGTGTAACCGCCCTGCGCCTGCTCCGGATCGTAGATCGTGGTACCGGTGGGATAGACGCTGGGCGCGGCCAGCATCGGCGATCCCAGCGCCAGAGCAGCCAGACCGGTAATGCATGCACCCAGCACGCGCAGGACCCTGCGTTTCATAATTTCCCTCCCCCATGTCCGGCCCCGCGCGTGTTATCGCGCCCTCATCCCGTCAGGGCCTGTGGGCATGTTGTAAGACAATGGCGAGCAGGTGCAATCCACTTGGCGGCTTGACGAGTGGGCGGTGAAAGCGCGAGGCAGTGCGGATGAGCAAGACCAATGACCTGCTGGCCCGCATTGCGCAGGCGCTCGAGAGCGCACAGGCACCGCAACACCCTCCTGCCGACTGGCTGGCCGCGCCCGCCTATGTCTGGAACGGATCGGCGCGCGCGGTGGAACGGATTGACGCACCGGCGCTGGCGCTGCTGCGCGGGATCGACCGGCAAAAGGCCATCGCGGCCGACAATGTGGCGCGGCTGGCTGGCGGCCATGCAGCGCATGACATGCTGTTGTGGGGCGCACGCGGCATGGGCAAGTCCGCCCTGATCCGCTCCGCCGTGAAGGAGGCGCAGGCGGGCGGCGGCGGCATCGCGCTGGTGCAGGTGACCACCGATGCACTGGCAACTCTGTCTGCCCTGTTTGCCAGTCTGGCGGGGGTGGAGCGCAATTTCCTGGTGTTCATCGACGACCTGGGTTTTGCCGAGGGCGATTCGGTTGGCCCGCGCCATTTGCGCAGCTGGCTGGATGGCGGGGTGGAGGCACGTCCGGCCAATGTCAGGCTGGCCGTCACCTCCAACCGCCGCGCCATCCTGTCCCGCCATGCCAGCGAGCAGGACGATCCGCTCAATCCGCGTGACAGTGTGGATGACAGCCTGGCGCTGGCCGATCGCTTTGGCCTGTCGCTGGGCTTCCACGCCTGCTCGCAGGACGATTACCTCGCCATATTGCGCGGTTATGCGGCGGAATATGCGCTTGATCTGGATGAGGCCGAGGCGCTGGAATGGGCCAAGCGGCGCGGCGCGCGGTCCGGACGCACCGCATGGCATTTCATCACCGAACTGGCCGGACGGGCCGGAAAGCCACTCGGCTGACGCGTCTCAGAAGTTGCCCGGCAGCAGATCGACCGGCGGGTCATCGAAGGCGCGCGCCGGATCGCCGTTCAGCTCTCGGCGCGGCGGCAGCGGTTCACCGCGATTGCGCACGGGCACTGCGGTTGCAGCAGCAGCCGGATTGGTGACCCGCCAGATGATGTTACCGGTGTCATCGCTCACCAGCAGGGCGCCGGTCCGGTCCCATGCCACCCATGTGGGGCGGCCATGCGTCTTGCCCTCTCCCGCCAGGAAGCTTTCCAGCACCGTCACCGGCTTGCCGAGCGGATTTCCGCGCTCATCAAAAGCGACGTAAACCACGTCATAACCGGCGGCAGGCTTGCGGTTCCACGATCCGTGGCGGGCGATAAAGGCACCCTGGCTGAACTGTTCGCCCAGCATCGTGCCGCCTTGCGTAAAGACAAGACCCAGAGGTGCCACATGCGCGCCCAGCGCGAATTCAGGCGTGCGGGTATATTCGGTGAGGAATTGCGGCATCGGCGCCTCAACCCGCTCGTCGATCACATCGTTATAATAAACCCACGGCCAGCCGTAATTGACGCCCAGCGGCACGTTGGTCAGGTAATCAGGCACCAGGTCCGACCCCAGCTGGTCACGCTCATTCACCGTGGTCCACAGCTCTCCGCTCCACGGGTTCCACGCCAGTCCATTGGGATTGCGCAGGCCCCCGGCATAGACGCGGGAGGAGCCGTTTTCGAGGTTGAGTTCGTGAATGGCGGCGCGGCCCAGTTCGATATCCATCCCGCCTTCACCGATGTTGGAGGCCGAACCGACCGCGACATACAGCAGCGTGCCCTCATCGTTGAGGATGATGTTGCGCATCCAATGGTTGCCCGCGCCGGGCAGGTCCATCAGCTTCTCCGCCTCGCCGGAAACCACGTTGGCGCCTTCGGCATAATCGAAGCGCAGCACCTCATCGTGGTTGGCGATGTAAAGGTTGCCGTCACGCCAGGCGATGCCCGACGGAGAATCGAGATCATCGCGCAGGACGTGCTGTTCCTCCGCCACGCCGTCACTGTCCGCGTCGCGCAGCAGCACCAGCTTGTTCGGCGATGGGACCGCAGCGCCTGCCTGGCTGAACAACAGGCCGGCAATGAAATTGGTGATCGCATTACCGCCTGCGACAACGCGTTCGGGTGCGTTGGAGAGCGTTACCAGCACATCGCCATTGGGCATGGTGTAGATCACGCGCGGATGCTCCAGCCCTTCGGCAAAGCGGGTGACGACCAGCCCGTCGGCGGCGGCAGGTGCCTCGCCATCTTCCCAGCCGATCGGCCTTGCCACACCCACGGTGGGAATGGTCTGCGGATCGGGCTCTGCCAGCACAGGGTCCGTGCCCGACGTTTCCTCAATCGTGTATTGCGCGGTATCCCCGCGGGTCAGCCACCAGAAGGCGGCACCGACCACGATGGCAAAGGCGAGGATGAAGATGACGATGTTTCTGATAATGCGCATGGACGATGAAATAGGCGCTGCGACGCCTTGCGGCAAATGCTTTGGTCGCTAGAGGCGTTGGAATGTATGATTTTCGCCCCGCCCCCGGCCTTCCCAAAGCCGATCTGTACCGCGATCTGCTGCAGGCTGCCGATGCGCTGACGAGCGGGGAAAGCGATGGCGTGGCCAATATGGCCAATGTCGCCGCCCTGCTGTGGGAAATGCTGCCCGATGTGAACTGGACCGGCTTCTATCGCCTGCTTGATGGTGAGCTGGTGCTCGGCCCCTTTGCCGGACGGCCCGCCTGCATCCGCATTGCGCTGGGCGTGGGCGTCTGCGGCGCTGCCGCGGCCAGCGGAGAGACCCAGCTTGTCGCCGATGTGCATGCTTTTCCCGGCCATATCGCCTGCGACGCGCAAACGAAGTCCGAGCTGGTCGTGCCCGTCATGCGGCAGGGCCGGGTGATCGCCGTCATCGATCTGGACAGCCCCCTGCCCGCGCGCTTTGACGCAGAAGACGCGGCGGCCATGGAGCAACTGGCCGCACTCCTCTCTGACCGGATCTGATTTCAGGGCCATTTGCCCCGTTTCGGGACAGCGCACCGCACAGGCTTGGGAACAGGCCCCTCCACATATAGTAAACACCGGCTTAATTCCGCTCTGTTCGCGCGGATTCGCTATGTTTGAGGGGCATTTCCCATGTCGAAGTACATTGCCGTCCTGACCGCCACTGCGTCGCTCGCGGCCATTGCCGCACCCGCCATGGCGCAGGAGAGCCCGCTCGATGATCGCTATATCGAGATCGCGCAGGCTGGCACTTATGATGGCGAGTGGGAAGGCAACTGGCAGGATCAGGACAGCTACACCGGCGAATGGGAAGGCACTTACGCTGACGAGGACGGATATGTCATCGAGACGCAGTATGAAGGCACCTGGAACGGCGAAGAGCAGGACGAACGGCCTGTATATCAGGACGGCAGGCACCGCATGGGCCGTCCCCGCATGGATGGTCACCACATGGATGGTCACCACATGGGTGGACGCCGCCCCGGCCCGCGTTTCGCCTATTCGCTGGCAGAGCGTGAGGAATGGCTGGCCCAGTGCCGCGCGCTCCGCAATGACGGCTATGATCGCCGCCCGGTCTATTATGAAGAAGAACGCGAGAATAATGGCGGCCTTCTGGGCGGCCTGCTGGGCGCAGTTGTCGGCGGCATTGCCGGCAACCGGATCGCCGATGGTGAACGCCTTGCCGGCACGCTGATTGGCGCTGGCCTTGGCGGCATTGCCGGCGCGGTGATCGGTTCGGCCATCGGCGAGGACAAGGACGATCACCGCATCGTCTACGCGGACGATTTCGAAGACGAAAAGCCGCTGATCGATTATTGCGAGGCCTATCTGATCAATTACGAGCGCGGCTATGGCCCCGCACAGACAGCCCGGATCGCCTATGCACCGGTCATGATGATGCCTGTCGCCTCCGGAATGCAGAATTTTGGCCGCGGCGGCCGGCCCATGATCCACCGTGAGATCGTGATCGAGGAACCTCGCGAGGAGACAGCAGCTCCCGCACCGCGCAGGGTCATCCGCCGCGCCGTTGAAGCTCAGCCCTCCAAGCTTCAGGAAATCAAGTAAAGGCTTGGTATAAAAAGGTAATGTGGAGCAAAGAGTCGCGCGGCGCGACTCTTTGCCCAGCCCCGATATCCCCTAGATACCACCGCCGGTAAGCCGCTGGCAGATCAGGTCCAGCTGGTCGAGCGTGCGGTACTTGATCGTCACCGCGCCTGATCGCGGATCGGCATCGGTGGCGATCTTCACCGGCAGGCCGAGGAATTCCTCCAGGTGGTTCTCTACCGCCGCGATATCCGCATCGCGCGCAGGATCGCGTGGTTCGCGTGCTGTACGCTGGCGTGACACCTTGCCGCCATCCTGCGATGCGCGGGCCAGCTTTTCCACCTCACGCACCGAAAGCCGCTTGTCGATCGCCTGCTTCGCCAGCTCCGCCGCATTGTCTCGCCCGATCAGGGCGCGGGCATGGCCCATATCCAGCCTGCCGTTTTCGAGATGGTCGAGCACTTCCGCAGGAAGGCTGAGCAGGCGCTGGAGATTGGCCACATGGCTGCGCGATTTCTCCACCAGACGGGCAATTTCCGCCTGTGTCATGTCTTCCAGTTCGGACAGGCGCTGATAGGCGCGGGCCTCCTCCACCGGATTGAGATCTTCGCGCTGGATATTCTCGATCAGCGCCAGGGCCATCACGTCCCGGTCCGCCAGATCGCGAATTAAGGCTGGAATTTCATGAAGTTGCGCCTTTTGCGCAGCACGCCAGCGGCGCTCCCCGGCCACCAGCTGATAGCGGCCATTGGGCAAGGGGCGGACAATCACGGGCTGGATGACACCGCGCGTCGCAATCGATGCGGCCAACTCCTCCAGCGCATCCTCCGCAAAGTGGCGGCGGGGCTGATCGGGATGTGCCTCTATCACTGCAATCGCCAGACTGGCCAGACCGTCACGCTGGCCCAGTTTTGCACCCGGTGTTGCACCCTGCGCGCGATCGCCCGCAGACTGACCGTCAGCGCGCGCCAGCGGCTCTTCACGGCGCGTCTCGCCCATCAAGGCGCCCAGGCCGCGGCCCAGCTTGCGGCGCGGCAATGGCTTGGCCGTGGTCTCGGCGTTTTCCTGCGTGCTCATGCGGCTTTCCTTTCCTGTGGCAGGCGGCCGATCAACTCACGCGCCAGCGCCATGTAGGCGCGGCTTCCGGCGCATGCGTGATCATAGACCAGCGCAGGCAGGCCGTGGCTTGGTGCCTCCGACAGCCGGACATTGCGCGGAATCACCGCCTCAAAAACAAGTTTGCCCAGACATTCGCGCACATCGTCGGACACCTGATCGGTCAGGCGGTTACGCCTGTCGAACATGGTCAGGACGATGCCGACAATACCCAGATCGGGGTTGAAACGCTGCTGAACCTGCTCAACCGTCTGCAAAAGCTGGCTGAGGCCTTCCAGCGCAAAGAACTCACACTGCAGCGGCACCAGCAGCGTATCTGCCGCACACAGCGCGTTGAGTGTCAGCAGACCCAGCGAAGGCGGGCAATCGATGAAGCACACATCGTGGCCCTGATGATGCTTCAGCGCATTGCGCAGGCGATGCGTGCGCTCTTCCACACCAACCAGTTCGATTTCCGCCCCGCTCAGATCCACCGTTGCCGGGATGAGATCGAGACCCGGAATGCGCGACTGCATGATGCAATCATCCACCGGCACATTGTCCACCAGTATGTCGTAGGTCGAAAGGCCGCGCTGAGACGCATCCACGCCGATGCCGGTTGAGGCATTTCCCTGCGGGTCCAGATCGATCAGCAAGGTTCGCCAGCCAGTCGCCGCCATGGCGGTCGCGATATTGATGGCGGTGGTGGTCTTGCCCACACCGCCCTTCTGATTGGCTATGGCGATACAGATCATTGGATCGGTGGCCTCCCGTGCCCTTTGACGATTCCGGCCTGCGGATCCGTGCTTGATTGTTCCACGTGGAACATCGCCCTGATCGATTCGGGCTGCTCAGACAGTTCTTGCGCTGCCGAACGCCCCTTCGGCAACAGCCACACGGTCTGCTGTGTGGAAAAACGGGCGGATAAGCGGAGGAGTTTTCCCAGCGGAGCGAAGGCGCGCGCGCAGATTACCGCGCTTTCAAAGCTTTCCACATTTTCCAGACGGGACCCATGAACATGGCAATTGGTGAGCGAATATTCCCTGGCAACGCTCTCCAGCCAACTCACCCGGCGCTTGCGCGATTCGACCAGGTGGAAGGCGAGATCCGGCCGTGCGATGGCCAGTATCAACCCGGGCATGCCCGCCCCGCTGCCAAGATCGAGCCAGGGCGATGTTTCACGTGGAACATGCGCAAGCAGCTGGAGACTATCGGCAATATGCCTCTGCCACACCGATTCCAGACTGTTGTTGGAGATCAGGTTCTGCTGCTCATTTTCCCGCGCCAACAGGTCAATGAAGGCGGTCAGCCGCTCCATGCCCGCCGCATCGCACAGGTTTGCGCAATAGGTGCGCGCTTCTTCCTCGGTGGAAATCATGCTGCCTCTGTAGCCGAATTACGCCGCGCGTGTACCAGAACCGCAGCCAGAGCCGCAGGGGTAATTCCCCGCACCCTGCCCGCTGCGGCCAGATTGGCCGGCCTTGCCGTGCTGAGCCGCTCGACCATTTCGTTGGAAAGGCCGGGAACCTGCGCATAGGCGAACCCGTCACCAAGCAGCACGGCCTCGCTTGAACGCAGATCGCGCAGCTCTGCATCCTGCCGTTCCAGATAGGGAGCGTAAGCCGCATCCTCCGCAAGTTCTTCCGCCAGAGCGCTGTCGGTGCGACATTCAGCAGGCAGCAGCGGGATGAGTGCGTGCAGATCGATATTGGGGAAGCGCAGCCATTCCCGCAACGTCAGCCGCCCGGCATCCTGCTTCGCTGAAATACCCAGGTCGATCAATTCACCGCCGGTCACCTTGCGATCAAGCGCGCTATCCCACACTGACCGTTCCTGCTCGCGGGAGGTGACCCACCCGGTGCGCTCCGCCCCGACACAACCCGCATCGATGGCGAGCGGAGTCAGCCGGGTGGTGGCATTATTGGCACGCAGGCGCAGGCGGTATTCGGCCCGCGCGGTGAGCATGCGATATGGCTCGCTCACACCGTGCAAGGTCAGGTCATCGACCATCACCGCCATGTAGGAATTTGCCCGGTCGATGGGGGCAGGCGCCACGCCCCGGACTTTTGCCGCCGCATGCATACCTGCAATAAGGCCCTGTGCAGCGGCCTCCTCATAACCGGTGGTGCCGTTGATCTGGCCCGCGCAATACAGGCCGGGCATTTCCTTCAGCTGCAGATCAGGGCCGAGCGCGCGTGGATCGATATGGTCATATTCCACCGCATAGCCGGGGACGACCATCTCCACCTGCTCCAACCCCTCCATCGTGCGCAGCATCGCGAGCTGCACATCGGTGGGCAGAGAGGTGCTGATACCATTGGGATAGACCATATGCGTGCCCAGCCCCTCAGGCTCGAGGAAGACCTGATGACCGTCGCGATCGGCAAAGCGGTGAATCTTGTCCTCTATCGATGGGCAATAGCGCGGACCGGCAGCACCGATTGCCCCGGTGAACAGCGGCGAACGATGCAAATTATCGGCAATAATCGCGTGGCTGGCGGGATTGGTGCGGGTGATGGCACAGAAAACCTGAGGATTGACGCGCTCCGGCGTCAACGCAGACATGGTCCACGGATCACTGTCAGACGGCTGTTCTTCCAGACGCGCCCAGTTAATCGTGCGCCCATCGAGACGCGGCGGTGTACCTGTCTTCAGCCGCGCCATCGGCAGGCCGGAATTGCGCATCTGCGCGGCAAGGACCTGAGCCGATGATTCGCCGATCCGCCCGCCTGTCAGCCGCTCCTCACCACGAAACAGCGTGCCGCCCAGGAATGTACCGGTACACAGGATCACTGCACCGGCAGGCACCTCGGTCCCGTCGCCCAGAATGACGCCGCAGACACGGTCTTCCTGAAACAGCAGCGAAGCCGCCTCACCCTCTATCAGGGTAAGATTGTCCTGCGCGCGGATCATCTTCTGGATCGCGGCGCGGAACAGGGTCCTGTCTGCCTGCACGCGCGGACCCTGAACCGCACTGCCCTTTGATCGGTTGAGCATGCGGTAATGAATGGCAGCGGCGTCGGCTGCGCGGGCGATCAGTCCATCGAATGCATCGACTTCGCGCACAAGATGGCCCTTGCCCAACCCGCCAATGGCCGGATTGCAGCTCATCGCGCCGATGGTGGCGATATCGAAGGATATGAGGGCCGTCCGCGCACCCATGCGCGCAGCCACAGAAGCAGCCTCGCAGCCGGCATGACCTCCACCGATCACCAGAATATCAAATGCGCTCATCCTGCCCGCCGATAGAACGCTGAGGCGCCAGCGTCAAAGTGGCAATGTTTCACGTGGAACACCGGGCGGCTACTTGCCGATGCAGAACCGGCCGAACAGCGCATCGAGAACATCCTCTGTCGACGTGCGTCCCAGCAGCGCATCAAAGGCAAGCCGCGCCTGACGCAGCCTTTCAGCGACCAGCAGGAGGTCGCGTTCACCTGCAATCGCGCCCAGCTCGTCGGCCGCGAGGCTCACCAGATCACGCTGCCGCCTGTTCAGCGCCAGCTCGCCGGGCCGGGGCAACTGCCCGCTGGCATGGATGACCAGGGCGGACTTCAACGCGTCCATCCCCTCCCCCGTCACAGCGGAGATGCGAAACGCGGGGGTGAGCTTGGGGCAGTGGTCTTCGCGGTCGCACTGCGCATCAATCTCCCACGCGCCTGCAGGACCAGCCCCTTCCGCGCCAAGCCACAGCACCAGGTCTGCGCGGGCAATTTCGCCATGGGCACGATCTATTCCGATGGCCTCGATCTCATCTCCGCTTTCGGTGCGAAGTCCGGCCATATCGACGAAGGAAAACGGCACGCCACCCATGGAAACAGGCCTGACCAGCACATCGCGCGTGGTGCCGGGAATGGCGGCGGTAATGGCCGCCTGATTATCAAGCAAAGCGTTGAAAAGTGTGGATTTACCAGCATTTGGCGGTCCAGCCAGCGCCACCCGGTATCCCTCCCGCAAGGGTTCCGCGGACGGAGCATCAAGGGCCTGCCTCAGCGATAGCGCCAGAGCTTCGATATCCTGCGCAAATCCGGCGGGCAGCGCATCGACATCGTCCTCATCCTCAAAATCGAGGACGGCTTCGACCTGCGCAGACAAATGCAGTAGCTGTTCACGCCAACCCTCCACCTGGCGCGACAAATGCCCGCCTGCTGAAAGGATAGCCGCCTGTCGCTGCAGTTCGGTCTCTGCCGAGAGCAGGTCCGCGAGGCCTTCGGCCTCCGCCAGATCTATCCGGCCATTGGCAAAGGCACGGCGGGTGAACTCACCCGCCCTCGCCTTGCGCAGGCCGGGAATGGCTGAGAGAGCGGCTTCCACCGCAGCGATGACCGCGCGGCCGCCATGCAAGTGAAATTCGGCCAGATCTTCTCCGGTCACCGATGCCGGGCCGGGGAACCACAGCACAAGGCCATCATCCAGCCGCTGGCCCCGATCATCGGTCAGCCATGCGCGCGTGGCCTGCCTGGGAACCGGCAATTTTCCTGCCAGCCTGCCGAGAGCATCACCCGCTGCCGGGCCGGTTACCCGGATGACTGCGATACCCGCCGGCGGCGCTCCGCTCGAAAGCGCGAATATCGTGTCCATCATCGGGGAGGTCAGTTGCCTGAGGAGCGGTTCTTCCCGGAAGGCGTGCTTCCAGCCTGGCCCATCGAATTCTCGATGAAGTTCTGGAACATCTTCAGCCCCAGCTGACCCATCGGCGCCAGCTGCTTGGCATAATCCTCCAGCTGGTCGACACTGGACACACCCTTCATCGCATTGCTGATGGCGTCGACATAGGCCGCATTGGCCTTCTCCACATCGGGCAGGCCCATGAAACGGCGTGCTTCCTCCGGGGAGCAATCGATCTCGATATTCATTTTCATGGCACATGCCCTTCACTTGCGGCGCATCGCCGCCTTGGCGAGATACGCGTCCAAGTGTCATATATGAGCAAGACGGTGGAAATTTCCAGTGGTGGGCACAAATTGCTGGCCGAACGCACATCTGGCCCAAACGCAAAACGGGGAGCCGAAGCTCCCCGTTTCCTTGTCAGTGCACCACAATTCTACTGGTTCATCGTGGCGAAGAAGTCTTCGTTGGTCTTGGAATCCTTCATCTTGTCGAGCAGGAATTCCATCGAGTCGATCGTGCCCATCTGCATCAGAATCCGGCGCAGCACCCACATCTTGGAGAGCTGTTCCTTGTCGACCAGCAGCTCCTCCTTGCGCGTGCCGGACTTGCCGACATCGAGTGCGGGGAAGATGCGCTTGTCGGCAACCTTGCGGTCGAGGACGATTTCGGAGTTACCCGTACCCTTGAATTCTTCGAAGATGACCTCGTCCATGCGGCTGCCGGTATCGATCAGCGCGGTGGCGATGATGGACAGCGAACCGCCTTCCTCAATGTTACGCGCAGCACCGAAGAAGCGCTTGGGGCGCTGCAAGGCGTTGGCATCCACACCGCCGGTCAGCACCTTGCCGGAGCTTGGCACCACGGTGTTGTAGGCGCGGCCAAGGCGGGTGATGGAATCCAGCAGGATCACCACATCGCGCTTGTGCTCAACCAGACGCTTGGCTTTTTCGATAACCATTTCAGCAACTTGCACGTGGCGCGTAGCGGGTTCGTCAAAGGTGGAGGAGATCACTTCACCCTTCACGCTGCGCTGCATGTCGGTCACTTCCTCGGGACGTTCGTCCACCAGCAGCACCAGCAGGATCACTTCGGGATGGTTGTCGGTGATGGCCTTGGCCATGTTCTGCAACAGCACGGTTTTACCGGTACGCGGCGGTGCCACGATCAGCGCGCGCTGGCCCTTGCCCTGCGGCGCGATCAGATCGATCACCCGGGCCGACTTGTCCTTGACCGTCGGATCCTTGGTATCGAGGTTCAGGCGTTCATCGGGATAGAGCGGCGTGAGATTGTCAAAATTGGTGCGGTGACGCACGGCATCAGGATCATCGTAATTGACCTTGAGCAGCTTGGTCAGGGCGAAGTAACGCTCCCCGTCCTTGGGTGCGCGGATCTCGCCTTCCACCGTATCGCCGGTGCGCAGGCCCCATTTGCGGACCTGGTTGGGCGAGACATAGATATCGTCGGGCCCGGCCAGATAATTGGCTTCGGGGCTGCGCAGAAAGCCGAAACCATCCTGCAGAACCTCGATTGTACCGATGCCGAGGATTTCCTCACCGTCTTCCGCCACTTCCTTGAGGATGGCGAACATCAGGTCCTGGCGGCGCATGGTCGATGCACCTTCGACGCCCAGTTCCTCTGCCATGGAGACGAGTTCTGCCGGCGTCCGCTGTTTCAGTTCTTTCAAATGCATGATTCGTAATTCCGTATGTAGTCTGGGAGCCGGCGGGCCGTCTGGGCTTGGAGAAAGCAGACCCGGTCGCTCTGGATGGCGACCTCAAAAGCCGGAATGGTTGCGAATTATGCTTTTCGCGTGGCGCGGTCAATTCGCAATCGATGAAGCGAGCCGCAAAGCGCGACGTAAGGTCAGAACGGCCGGACGATCACCAGGATCACGATCACCGCGGCGGCAATTCCGGGCACTTCGTTGAACAGGCGCAATTGCTTGCCCGTCAGCGTCCGCTCTCCGCGTGCCAGCTTCTTGTGATAGGCGGCCAGATAGCCGTGATAGCCCGACAGGCCGAGCACCAGCAGCAATTTGGCATGCAGCCAGCCTTCGCTCCACAGATTGAGCGTATAGGCCAGCGCCAGCCCCAGCACCCACACCACGATGATCGAGGGGAGCAGGATGATCTTGAGCAGTTTGCGCTCACGATCGATCCACGTCGCTTCTTCCGGCGATCCTTCGGCGGCTTCCTGATGATAGACGAAATAGCGCGGCAGCATGAACAACCCCGCCATCCAGAAGATCACGAAGATGATATGACCGGCCTTGAGCCACAGATACGTCATCGAAAGCACATCCAGCATGGGTTTGATCTAGGCATTCGTTCGCACCAAGTCATCAGTTGGTTTTGGGCCTGTTTGCAGACCTGTTTCAGGCCTTGTCCGACCGGACGATCTCGAGCAGACGTTCAACATGGGCGATGGGAGTGGTCTTGTCGATCCCGTGACCCAGGTTGAAGACATGCGGGCGCCCTTCGAAGGCACGCAGCACCGTGCGTGCCGCTTCCTCCAGCTCCGCCCCGCCCGATATCAGCAGCAGCGGATCAAGATTGCCCTGCACAGGCATGCTGGCTGGCAATTCGCGGTGAATCCAGTGCGGATCGACAGTCTCATCGACGCCGATGGCATCAACGCCGGTCTCCCGCGCATAGGCGGGCAATTTGCCGCCAGCGCCCTTTGGAAAGCCAATGATCGGCACGTGCGGATGGCGCTGGCGAATCGTATCGACGATGCGCGCCGTGGGCGCGACCACCCAGCGTTCGAACTGCTGCGGGGAGAGACTGCCGGACCAGCTGTCAAACAATTGCACCGCCTCGGCACCCGCTTCGATCTGGCCGGAAAGATAGGTGATCGAGCTTTCGACGATCGCATCGATGATCTCGGCAAAGGCCACCGGGTCGCGATAGGCCATTGCGCGCGCCACATGGTGATCCCGGCTGCCCTCTCCCGTCACCATATAGGTCGCCACGGTCCAGGGAGAGCCAATGAAGCCCAACATGGTGGTTTCAGGACCCAGGGCCGCCCGCACCTTGCGAACGGTCTCGTACACCGGCTCAAAATGATGCGGGGCAGCTTCAAGCGAGCTGAGCGTGGCATCCACCAGCCGCGGCGAGAGATGCGGGCCCTCGCCTGCCAGGAATTGCAGATTCTGCCCCAGCGCATGGGGAACGATCAGGATATCGGAAAACAGGATTGCCCCGTCAAAGCCGAAACGGCGGATCGGCTGGAGGGTGACCTCGGCCGCAGCGTCGCTATCGTAAACCAGTTCCAGAAAGCCGCCCTTTTCGGCCCTGAGGGCGCGATATTCAGGCAGGTATCGGCCAGCCTGCCGCATCAGCCACACGGGTCGCTGATCGGTCACTGCACCGCGCAAAGTATTGAGAAGAAGGCCAGGCATCGAGGGGTCCAAACAATATATATCTATATATTTATATAGGTTGCAGGAGTCTGTTGGTCCTGTGGATTTCGGGGATAGCGCGCCCTTGCCCGATTTCTCCCGGAATGAACAGAGGCGGTTGCACTGCGACTCGCTGGTCTTGACTGGTCAAGCAAAGCTTCTCCCCATTATCCCCAGCCTGTCCAAAACCACATCGGCCTGTCCACAAGCCTGCGCCTGAAAGAGCCGGTAGTGGGGGTGGAATCCTCTCCCATGCTTGTCCGCCGCTCTCTCCCGTGGTTTATGCTGGTATTTGTCCACATGGCCCGGCTGCATCTTCACCTCCTGTCTGACTCGACCGGCGAAACGCTCGAGATGATCGCCAAGGCTGCGCTGGCGCAGTTCGATGGCGCCGATGTCACGCGCCATTTCTGGCCGATGGTGCGCTCCAAGCAGCACCTGGACCGGATCCTGCAGGATTTCACCGCCAACCCCGGCCTGGTACTTTTTACGCTCGCCAATCCGGAGACAAGGGGCCACCTGGAAGAACGGTGCAGGACTCTGGGACTGCCGCATGTGGCGGTGCTGGATACGGTGACGCACGCACTGGCCGAAAGGCTGGGCCAGGAAGCCCATTCGCGCCCCGGTGCCCGCCACGTGATGGACGAGGCTTATTTCAGGCGCGTCGATGCGATCCAGTTCACCATCGCCCATGATGACGGGATCGGATGGGAAAACTGGGAGGAAGCGGACATCGTGCTGGCGGGCGTGTCGCGCACGTCGAAAACGCCCACCAGCATTTACCTCGCCAATCGCGGTTTCAAGGTGGCGAATATTCCGCTGGTGGTGGAAAGCCCGCCCCCCACATCGCTGTTTCGCCTGCGCGGGCCGATGGTGGTGGGCCTGACCACTGCGCCCAAGCGGTTGATCCAGATCCGCCGCAACCGGCTGCTGTCACTCAATGAAAAGGCGCAAACGGCCTATGTCGATGAGAGCCGCGTGGAAAAGGAGCTGAGCTTTGCCCGGCGCATGTTTGCCGACAATGGCTGGGCGGTGATCGATGTCACCCGCCGATCGATCGAGGAAACCGCGGCGGCCGTGATCAAGCTCCATCAGGAACGCGCTGCACGCGATACGCCGCCACAGTCTGGCCCCAAGCCAATCTGATGCCGCTATGATCTTGCTCCAATGATTATACTCGCCTCCAAATCCGCCTCCCGCAAGGCCATGCTGGATGCCGCCGGTGTGCGTTTCGACGCGCGCAGTGCCGACATTGATGAGCGCGCGCTGGAGCAGCAACTGGAAGGCGCACTGCCGGGCCGGATCGCCGTGGAGCTGGCCAAAGCCAAGGCACTGGCGGTGGATGGTGGGGAAAGTCTGGTGCTGGGCAGCGATTCGCTGGTGGTCGCTGGTGGCCGGCGGTTTGACAAGCCGGGCAGCCGGGATGAAGCCGCCCGGCATCTGCGGTTCTTTTCCGGGCGCGAAATGCAGCTCCATTCGGCAGCCGCCATCGCGCAGCGCGGCGAAATCGTATGGAGCTGTGCGGCGATGGCATCGTTGCATGTTCGTCCCCTGAGTGAGAGCTTCATCGAGGCATATCTCGATGAAGAATGGCCGCAGGTCAGCTATTGCGTGGGGGTTTTTCGGATAGAGGGACCCGGCGTGCAATTGTTCGAACAGATCGAAGGCGATCATTTCACCGTGCTGGGCATGCCTTTGCTGCAAGTGCTGGCGGCGCTGCGCAATCTGGGGGAGATGCCTGCATGAGCATGGCATATGCAGAGGTGATCGGCGATCCGATTGCGCAGTCCAAATCGCCCGCAATTCACGGCTACTGGATCGACCGGCTCGGACTCGATGCGCAATATCGCGCGTGCCACGTCACTGCCGCCGGGCTGGAGGCGTATATCGCCTCGCGCCGCGACGATCCGGACTGGCGCGGCTGCAATATCACCATGCCGCACAAGCAGGCGGTGATCCCTTTCCTTGACCGGCTGGAAATCGGCGCGGAGCTGATCGGAGCGGTCAACACTGTCACCAGACGTCACAATGGCGCATTGATCGGAACCAGCACCGATGGCGCGGGATTCCTCGAACCTCTGAAAGCGCATCTGGCGCAAAAGCACCTGTTCCGCATGGCGCGCGTGCTGGGGACAGGCGGCGCAGCGCGGGCGATTGTGGCGGCGCTGGCGGAGCAGGGTTTCACCATCGTTCTGGCCGGCCGCAATCCCGCCAAGGCGCAGGCCATCCTCGATGAAATCGATCCCGAGGGGCAGCATCACGCGGTCGATATCGCCCATTTCGCCACCTTCACCGATTTTGCCTTCGATGACCGGCAGGGCTGTTTCGATCTTCTCGTCAACGCCAGCCCGCTGGGTATGGCGGGTCAGGCCGAGCTGGCCTTTGACATGAGCCATGTCCCGCCCGGCTGCGTGGTCTATGACATCGTCACCCATCCGCTGGATACGCCGCTGCTCAAATCCGCGCGCGCCGCAGGGTTTGAAACGCTCGACGGGCTCAACATGCTGATCGGTCAGGCGGCGGCGGCGTTCAAGAAATTCTTCGGTGTCGCCCCGCCGCGCGAAGATGGCGATGCGGCCTTGCGCAAGATTCTTGCCCAATGACCGGGGATGCGGCGGACGGGCCGCTCATCCTTGGCCTCACCGGGTCGATCGGTATGGGCAAGTCCACCGTGGCAGGCATGTTTGCCGATCTGGGCGTGCCGGTGTTCGATGCCGATGCGCAGGTGCGCCGGATGCAGGGCGCAGGCGGATCGCTGATCGCGCGCATAGAGGAGGTGTTCCCCGGCTCGACCGGTCCCGAGGGCGTGATCCGCGAAAAGCTGGGCGCGATAGTCTTCAACGATCCCGGCGCGCTCGCCCGGCTGGAAGCGATTGTCCACCCCGCCGTTCGCGCCGCGCGTGAGGCATTTCTGGCCCGGCACCGCGATGCGCCGCTGGTGGTGTTCGATATTCCGCTGTTGTTTGAGAAAGGCGGCAGCGAGGACGTCGACAAGATTCTCGTCGTGTCAGCTCCCGCCGATGTCCAGCGCGCCCGCGTGCTGGCCCGTCCGGGCATGAGCGAGGAGCGGCTGGCCGCGATTCTTGCCCTGCAAATGCCCGATGCGGACAAGCGCGCGCGTGCTGATTATGTGATCGATACCTCGGTGCCCCTGGGCGAAACCGCAAAATCGGTTGCGGCGCTGGTGGAGAAGCTGGTGCATTGATCAACTGGCTCTTGCCAGCGCTGGCTGCGCGCATAATAGTCTGCCCATGCGCGAAATCGTCTTCGATACCGAAACCACCGGCCTCGACCCCGGCAGTGGTGACCGGCTGGTAGAGATTGGCTGCGTCGAAATGGTCAACAGGGTCACGACCGGGCAGAGCTTTCACGCATATTGCAACCCGCAGCGCGACATGCCGCTGCAGGCAGAGCAGGTCCACGGCCTTTCCGCCGCCTTCCTGTCCGACAAGCCGCTGTTTGCGGATATCTCGCAGGATCTGCTGGCCTTCATCGGCGATGCTCCGCTGGTGGCGCATAATGCGCAGTTCGATTTCGGCTTCCTCAACCATGAACTGGCCGCGTGCGAGCTGGACCCGATCGGGCTGGATCGCATGATCGATACGCTGGCGATTGCCCGGCGGCGCCATCCCGGCGCCAAGCATTCGCTCGATGCGCTGTGCTCGCGCTATGGCGTCGATCGCAGCCAGCGCGTGAAGCACGGCGCGCTGCTCGATGCCGAATTGCTGGCGCAGGTCTATGTGGAACTGACCGGTGGCCGCCAGATCGGGCTGGAGCTGGCCACGCAGCTTGAGGAAGAAGTTGTGACGATCCGCAGTTTCACACCGCGAACCGGATCTTTTCGTGCGCCCCGCCCGCATAATGCGTCGGAACAGGAAATTGCCAGGCACAAAGAGTTTCTAGAATCGTTGGAATCACCACTCTGGCTTAATTGAGTCCCAATCTGGGCGCATACGGTTTGAGCTTACAGGGTGCGAAAGATAACAGAAGGAGAACCCCCACATGGATATTCGCGTTTCCGGCCATCAGATCGATACGGGCTCGGCGCTGCAGGAGCATGCTTCGGACCGCCTTGAATCAATCATCGAAAAGCATTTCAGCCGGGCGCTTTCATCCACTGTCACATTCGGCAAGGCGCCATCGTCCGCCTTTGCCTGCGATATCGTGCTGCATGTGAATCACGGCCTGTTCCTGAAAAGCCATGGCCAGGCGCACGATGCGCACATCGCTTTCGACCAGGCGGCGGACAAGATCGAGAAGCAGCTGCGACGCTACAAGCGGCGCCTGAAGGATCGCCATGAACAGGCAGCCTATGCGCAGAAGGAAGAGGATGCGGCCTATACCATCTTCGCCTCGCAGGAACCTGAGGTTGAAGAACTGCCCGAAGAAGCGCCTCCGGTCATTGCCGAAACCCGCATCGATATCCCTGAAGCCAGCGTTTCGGATGCAGTGATGCTGCTGGATTTACGCCATACCAATGCGCTGTTTTTCAAAAATGCTGGAACTGGAAGGCATAATATGGTCTATCGCCGCGACGACGGATCGATCGGCTGGGTCGAACCATCCTGAGCGTTGCTGGCACCCAATCCTCGGCGGCGTTATTGAACCTCTAAGTTCGCACAGTTTTTTGCGATATTTCAGCGGTTTTCCGGCAGGAAAATCGTGACCGAGAGATTTGTGAAGCCCAAGATCATGGATGCCCTTTTTGCAATGAAGCCTGAATCGGTGGCTATCGTTGATGCCGCCGACAAGCAGGATATCCTGCAGAACCTGAGCGCGTTGTTCGCCCGGGCGTGGGATCTTGATGCCGCAATGGTGCTCGAACATCTTGATGAGCGGGAAAAGCTGGGAAGCACCGGCTTTGGCCGCGGCGTTGCTATTCCGCACGCCCGCATCCCGGGTCTTTCCCGTCCCGTTACCGCGCTGTTGCGGCTGCGCCATCCGGCCAGTTTCAACGCCGCCGACGGGCTTCCGGTGGACCTGTTCTTCGGATTGCTCTCACCTGAAAACAGCGGCGCCAGTCACCTGCATGCGCTGGCCGCTATCTCCCGCCTCATGCGGGACGAGGATATTCGGGAAGAATTGCGCGATGCCCCGCATGAAGAGGCCATTTATGGCCTGCTGACCAATGTCTCGGACAGATCCGTCGCCTGATCCCGTGCCAAGCGGAGCTGCCGTGCATTTTCGCGCGCTTGAGTCGCTTTATGCGTCCGCGCCGATAAACAGCATGTTCCGCTCAAGGCTGGAAGTGATTGGCGAGGGTCTTTCGCGCATCACCTTCGATGTCGATGAAGCGATGCACCATGCTGCCGGTGCCGCGCATGGCACGATCTATTTCAAGATGCTGGATGATGCGGCCTTCTACGCCGCCAATTCGCTGGTGTCCGACCGCTTCCTGCTGACCACCGGTTTCAACCTGCATTTCACCAAGCCCGTGCGGCATGGCCGGGTGGTGGCGCTGGGCAAATGGGTGAGCGGCAAGCGCCGCGTGTTCGTGGCCGAAGCCAGCCTGGTGGATGAAGAAGGTGACGAGATCGGCCGGGGAACCGGAACCTTTATGCGGTCCCACATCGCACTTTCGGGTCTGCCCGGATACAAGGCAGAAGGTTAAGCTGTATGGATGCCCGCATTCCCGCCCATCTGGAAGTTTCCGGCCTTTTGCGCGCCGTGCAGGCCGCTGGCGGCTTTGCCACGGTGATCGCAAAGGGTGAACGCGATGCCGGGACATTGCTTGTAATATGTTGCGAAAATGGCACAAAATTACGTGCTTATGAAAGAATGCCACAGGCGGATGGCACCAGAAAATGGGTGCTGACAAAGCGGGAAGACCCTGAAAATCCATCGGAATTTTCCGAATATTGTGACAGGCGAAAGCGCCAGGACAGCGATTTGTGGATCGTTGAACTGGATATCGCAGATGGTGAACGCTTCATCCTATAACCGGGAACCATTGGTTGACTATTAAGTCTCCGTCGCTATTTGGCCCGCGACTTCCAAAGCGTTAGTCATTCGCGATACGGCAATTACGCCGGGCCGGATGGTGCGCAGACGGGGGGCAACCGACAGGTCTTTCTTTTGTAAGGATCGCGGCATTTTCGGGTTGTAGTGAAACCCGCGATCGCTGGCCTGTGACGGGTTTCCCACCGCCTCGAGTTACAGGAAACATGAATCGCAAGACCCATCGTGTCGGGGCGTTAGCCTCGGCTGCAATGCTGGTTGCAGTATTTTTCGGTGTCGGCCTGACCGGCGCCATGGCCCAGGACCAGGCCGAGCCGACAGCGCTCGAACAGGTCGAAACTCAGGCTCCAGATGCCACACAGGCGCCCCAGAATGCGGTGCGCTTCGTTTCCCAGCCGATGGTGCAGGACATTCCTGCCCCCGAACTGGTTGATAGCCCCACGGCACTGGAAGCATCATCGCTGCGTGAACTGGTCGCAAAGACCCCTGTCAGCAACGCCATGTCGCGTGAGATGGAGTGCCTGGCTGAGGCAGTCTATTTCGAATCGCGCGGTGAACCGCTCGCCGGCCAGCTGGCCGTGGCGCAGGTGATCATCAACCGTGCCGAATCCAATCTCTTCCCCGATGATTATTGCTCGGTTGTCACGCAGCGCGCGCAATTCTCATTCGTTCGCGGCGGGCATATCCCCACCCCCAACACATCGTCGCTGGCCTGGGAACGGGCCCGTGCAATTGCCCGCATCGCGCATCAGGAATTGTGGGACAGCGAAGCCGATGATGCGTTGTATTTCCACGCGGCGCATGTTTCGCCGCGCTGGGCGCGCAACAAATCCACCCGCGCGCGGATCGACAGCCACATCTTCTATCGCTGAGTGATTGCCGGCTGGCTCCCCATCAGGGCGCCGGCCGGTATCGTCGCCGGGTATCAGTCGGCCAGTTCCACCCACACAGGAGCGTGATCGCTGGCCTTTTCCCGCCCGCGGTGTTCCTTGTCCACGCCCGCTGCCACCAGCCGGTCTGCGCATGCGGGTGACAGCAGCAGGTGATCGATGCGGAAGCCGTGATCGCGCTGCCATGCACCGGCCTGGTAATCCCAATAGGTCCACACTCCGCCGCGCGGGTTGAGCGTATCGATCGCGTCGGTCCAGCCATCGTTGAGCAGGCGGCGATAGGCATCGCGTGATTCCGGCTGCATCAGCGCGTCATTCTCCATCGCCTTGATCGACCACACATCCTTGTCTTCGGGGATGACGTTGTAGTCGCCCAGCACCACTGCGGGGATCTCTGCCGCCAGATGCTCCGCCATGCGCGCGCGCAACCGCTTCATCCACGCCAGCTTGTAATCGAATTTGGGGCCGGGCTGCGGATTGCCGTTGGGCAGGTAGAGATTGCAGATGCGTATGCCGTTCACCTCGGCCTCAAGATAGCGCGCCTGTTCGTCGCTATCGTCGCCGGGCAGGCCGCGCTGCACTTCAACCGGCTTCACGCCGTCAGCCAATATGGCCACGCCATTGAAGCTTTTCTGCCCGTGCCAGATGGCATGATAGCCGATCTTCTCGAATTCCTCGGCCGGGAAGCCCTGATCCTGCGTCTTGATTTCCTGCAGGCAGGCGACCGCGGGGCGGGTTTCCGCCAGCCATTCCAGCAGACGCGGCAGGCGCGCCTTGATGCCGTTGATATTGAAACTGGTTATTCGCAAAGTGCCCCCCTTGGCGTCGTCAGATGCCGAAGGAACTGCCACAGCCGCAGCCAGAGGCGGCATTGGGGTTTTCCACCCTGAACGCCGCACCGCCAAGCGATTCGACGAAATCAACCACGCAGCCAGCCACCAGATCCAGACTGACGGGATCGACCACCAGCTTGACGCCATCGGTCTCGCTCACTGCGTCATCGGCCTGCAGATCGTCATCCAGATCGAACTTGTACTGGAAGCCGGAACAACCGCCGCCTTCCACCGAAAGGCGCAAGATTGCGGGCTTGCCCTGCTTCTGCGCGATCCATCCCACGCGCTGCGCGGCGGACTTGGTGAGGGTGAGCGTTTGATCCATGCACGTGATGTAGGATGCGCACGCCCCGCACTCAAGGGCGCTTGGCCACCTGCACTCAGGCCATGGAGATATATTCGCGCATCTGCTCGGCCTCGGCCTCGATAATTCCCATCCGGTATTTCACCAGATCGCCGATGGACACGAAGGCCAGCAGCGCATCGCCGTCGACCACCGGAAGGTGGCGGATGCGCCGCTTGGTCATCAGCGAAAGCGCCTTGAGCACATCGCAATCAGGACCGATAGTGATGGCCGGTGACGTCATCACGTCACTGACCGGCCGCTGCAACACATCGGCCCCTTCACGGGCGATGCAATAGAGCAGGTCGCGCTCGGAAAATATGCCCACAACCCTGGAATCCTGCGTTACCGGCAGTGCGCCGATGCGCTTCTCCGCCAGAAGGCTGGCAGCGTGATGGACCAGGTCGCCGGGCGAACACTGGATGATGTCCTGTTTGTGACCTTCTATCAGGCGGGCGATTGACATCGTTTTTCTCCTTATCCCGTCGTCATCATGCCACGCTTTGCCGAGTCTGGGCAAATTCTGGCCCGATCATGCCGAAATGCCGCGTTGCCAGCACCCTCTTGTGAGGGCATGAGGCGGGCCATGGCCAAGCATTCCCCGCTCGACGATCCACAGACAGCTACCTACGCCTGGGCGCGTTACCGGCGGCTGATGCGGTTCATGTTCATGCTGACGGTAGCCGTGGTGATCATCGCCATGGCACTGATCTACAAGCAGAACGGAATGATATCGGTCCACTTCTTCATCGCCACCGCGCTGGGGATCGGTTTTTCGATGCTGTTGATGAGCGCGCTGATGGGGCTGGTGTTCCTGTCCAGCGGCACCGGTCATGACGAATCGGTGGAAGACCCGCTCAAGGATGAGACAGACCAGGCCTGACTAGGCCGACTCATCTGCCTGATCCGCGCGCCCGCGCAGGCGGAATTCCTCTACCGGTTCTCCGCCAATCAGGTGCTGCTGGATGATTTGCTCCAGCACGTCCTCATTGCAGGAGTGATACCAGATGCGGTCGGGCCAGATCATGGCAATTGGCCCGGCAACGCAGATTTGCAGGCAATCGGCCTTGCTGCGCTGGATACCGCCGCTGCCATCCTGCCGCTTGGGACCGAAAAGCCCCAGCTGCTTGAGCCGCTTCTTGAGGAACTTCCACGCGCGTTCGCCTTCCTCACGCCGGCAGCATTCCTGCTTTTCGGATATGCCGCACAGGAAGATGTGCCGCTCAATCGTCTCTCCGCCAATCTTGTGCAGAGCGCGCGAAGCCTGTTCCAGCTGATCGGGGGAATGGCCTGTATCGCTCATGTGCGGAGCCAGCCGAAGCGCTGCAGGGCGCTAGCCAGGATCAGCGCTTCTTGCCGGCGATGCGGGCAATCTCTGCCTTGACCAGCCGCTCCACAATCTCGGGCAGGTGGGCATCGAGCCATTGCGCCATCATCGGGCGCAGCATTTCGCGAACCAGCCCCTCGAGAGAGGTTTCGCCCGAGCGGACGATCTGTGGCGGCACTGATGGGCCAGAGAGCATGCTGAGCGCGGCAAGCGACTGGCGCATGGCATCGGCAGCTTCGTCCGTGGTCAGCCCTTCGCCCGAATCGCCGATTTCATCCTGTGCCATTTCAGCGGCGATCATGCCCAGATCGAGTACGTCGTCATCTGCCTGAACATGTTCCTGACCATATGACGCGTCGCGAACCATGCCGGCGCTTTCCCGGCGCTTGCGTTCAGCCTGCGCAATCTCGCGATTGTCACGGGCGATCACCTTCTTGATCGATTCGAGGATCTCCTCGACTGACGGTTCGCCATCCTGACGCATAAAGCCCCTGCCTGCCTGAACTGTGCGCGTCTGAACTGCGCGCGCCCGATCCGATTGATCAGTCTTGCGAAATCTCGCCATCTTGTGCCGGTATGTCAACGGTGCGCGTGGACCGGGCGACAGGATCGGGATCGCTGTGCCAGTCGAGATAGATCCCGCGCGAACGTTCATAATTGACCACGGGATCGTACAGCGGGCCTTCGCTCTCCAGTCCCAGATCGCGCGCTTCGGCGCGGCCCATCGCGGCCAGCAGGCTAAACCCGGCGACATATTCATTGCGGCGGGCCGTCACCAGCTGGACCTGTGCACGCAGCAATTCCTGCTCGGCATTCAGCACATCGAGGATCGACCGGTTGCCGATGGAATTTTCCGCGCGCACGCCTTCCAGGCTGAGCTCTGCGGCATCAACGGCGGACTGGGTCGAAGCGATGATTGACCGGGCCGCCTGCCAGTTGGAATAGGATGAGCGGACCTGTGCGATCACGCTGCGTTCCGTGGCAATGCCCTGCTCCAGCGCGACCGAGGAATTGGCCTGCGACTGGCGTTGCTGGGCGGAAATACGGCCACCCTGAAAAATCGGGATCGACAGGCGCAGGCCCGCCTGTGCCGAGGTGCTGACCTGCGATGGTGCCGCGGCGCCGGGAATGCTGCCCAGCGTGCCGAGGTAATTCTGATAGCCGCTGCTGGCGAAAGCCTCGATCCGCGGCAGGCGTCCGGCACCGGCGGCATCGATATCGTAGCCGGCAGCCTGAATGCGCTCCCGCGCGGCGATCAGGTCCGGGTTATGTTCCAGCGCCAGGTCCACGGCCTGTTGCAGATCGGCAGGAAGGCCGGGCAGCGGCGGCGGCGCTTCCAGAGCATTGGGAGCAGAGCCAACCAGCGCGATGTAGTTTTCCCGCGCGATCACCAGATTGGCCTGCGCTGTGCGATAATCGCTGCGGGCAAGCGCCAGCCGGCTTTCCGACTGGGCCACGTCGGTGCGCGTCAGATCGCCAATCTCGAACCGGTCGCTGGTGGCTTCCAGATTGGTTGACAGCACGTCGACGTTATTCGCCGTCAGGCCGACGATCGCCTCATTCTGGATGACGTCCATATAGGCGGAGACGACGCGCGTGAAAATCGTGCTTTCGGTACCGCGCAGATCGGCGCGGCCCGCCTCGACCCGGTTTTCCGCCGCGCGAACGCCATTGCGTACGCTGCCGCCGGAATAGAGCGGCACGCCAAGATCGATATTGGCCGACAGCGATCGCTGCGGGGAAATGAAGCTGGCAGAGCTTTGCTTCAGGAATTCGGTCAGGCTGGCCGAGGAACTGAGCGAAGGCAGGCCGCTGGCGCGCTGGATCGGCACGGTTTCATCGGTGGCGCGCAACTGTGCACGCGCGGCTTCCAGTTGCGGATTGCTGAAATATGTCTGTGCCAGCGCTTCCTTCAGCGTATCGGCAGCAGCCGGGCTGGCAGTTAGACAGACGCAGGCGAGCAGACTCGCTTTCAACCCTTTGGCGGGCATGTTCAGAATCTCCAGCCCTTGGGCTCATCAAATTGGGGAAGGCGAGGAATGCCGATTTCCGCGATCGGTTGCAGGGCAATGGTTCCTGCCAGCTTGCGGCCCTGTGCCAGATGGGTAACCCCATCCCTGACAATGCCGGTAACGATCCGGCCATTGTCGGCCAGGCGCTTGGCCAGTGCATCGGGAATATGTTCAGCCGCCCCGTCAATAATCAGCAGATCGGCCTTTTTCCCGCGCCCGGCTTCCAGTGCCTCCTGCGGGGTAAGCACCTTGAGAGAGGCGACCAGCGGACGCAGCAATTCGGCCAGATAGCCGCTGCCGCCATCGACGACGATCGCGCTTTCATGCGGCTTTGGCGCGGCTTCCTGCAACATCTTGCCGTGCACCAGTGGGGCCGCCAGGAACTTGCCATCGCCCAGCGGGATGGCCCGGTCGACATAGGCAACGCCCTTGACCGATGCGGGCACGAAATCCTCGCGCGCAACTTCGCCCATGCGGCGGATAACGTCATCGCCAACCACGCCGCTGGTGCGCAACTGGCTGTCAATCATCGCCCTGCGGGCGGATTGCGAGCCACTGGAAAGGGGCCGGGTTTCAACCATGGTCACTGCTATATATCTCTCGTCGCTTGAATGGGCGGAGCCTTAAGCGCAACATAGCGCAAGGCCAAGGCCTTTGACCATAACAGGGTGCAGCCTTAAGGGATGTCGAAAATTGTATCAGCAGGAGTCACCCTTCGATGAATGACGTCACCATTATCCGCGAGGAAGACATCATCGAGAGTGTGGCCGACGCGCTGCAATACATCTCCTATTACCATCCGATGGATTACATCAAGGCTCTGGGTAAGGCTTATGATGCGGAAATGGGGCCGGCGGCCAAGGATGCCATCGCCCAGATCCTGACCAACAGCCGCATGTGCGCGGAGGGGCATCGGCCGATCTGCCAGGACACCGGCATCGTCAACGTGTTCGTCAAATGGGGCCAGGATTGCCGCTTGGCATCGGACAAGGCCTTGCAGGACGTGGTCGATGAAGGCGTGCGCCGCGCCTATAATCACAAGGACAACAAGCTGCGCGCCTCGATCCTGGCCGATCCCGCTTTCACCCGCCGCAACACGCGTGACAACACGCCGTCGGTGCTGTCGGTGGAGATGGTGCCCGGCAACACGGTATCCATCGATGTCGCGGCCAAGGGCGGCGGCAGCGAGAACAAGAGCAAGTTCAAGATGATGAACCCGTCCGACAATATCGTCGACTGGGTGGTCGAACAGATCCCTTCGATGGGCGCGGGCTGGTGCCCACCAGGCATGCTGGGCATCGGCATTGGCGGCACGGCGGAACATTGCATGAAGCTGGCCAAGCTCAGCCTGATGGAACCGATCGACATGGGTCAGCTCAAGGCGCGCGGCGCGCAGAGCGATATCGAGCAGCTGCGCATCGATATCTATGACGCGGTCAATGCGATGGGCGTGGGCGCACAGGGGCTGGGCGGGCTTTCCACCGTGCTCGATGTGAAGATTCTCGACGCGCCTTGCCATGCGGCGGGCAAGCCGGTGGCGATGATCCCCAATTGCGCCGCCACCCGCCATGCGCATTTCACCTTGGACGGATCAGGTCCGGCCTATCTCGATCCGCCAGACCTCAGCCAGTGGCCCGATGTGCACTGGCAGCCCGATGCGGCGGCCAAGAAGGTCGATCTGGACAATCTGACCGCGGAAGAAGTTGCCGGCTGGCAGAACGGCGACCGCCTGCTGCTGAACGGCAAGATGCTGACGGGCCGCGATGCGGCGCACAAGCGCATTCAGGACATGCTGGAACGCGGGGAGGAGCTGCCGGTCAGCTTCCGGGGCCGCGCCATTTATTATGTCGGCCCGGTCGATCCGGTGATGGGCGAAGTGGTCGGCCCGGCGGGCCCCACTACCGCCACCCGGATGGACAAGTTTACCGAAATGATGCTGGACCAGGGCCTGCTTGCGATGATCGGCAAGGCCGAGCGCGGGGCCGATGCGGTGGACGTGATCAGCCGCTTCAAGGTGGCCTATCTGATGGCCACGGGCGGGGCTGCCTATCTGGTCGCCCGCGCCATCAAGGAATCGAAGGTGGTCGCCTTTGAGGATCTGGGCATGGAGGCGATCTACGAATTCACCGTGAAGGACATGCCGGTAACGGTGGCGGTGGATGCCAGGGGCAATAATGTCCACACGCTTGCCCCGCTGCACTGGCGCCGCCGGATTGCCGAGGAAGGCCTGTTGCAGCCCGGTTGATCGACCAAATGCCGTCCCGCTTCGACCGGGATATGGCGCGGGGCTGGCGTCCGGGGGCTGGCTGGGGGTAAGTAAAGCGGAATGAACAGGGAAAAACCTGAAGATCTGGTCGCGCGCGTGCCTTTCAGCACGGTACTGGCATCAATTGTCGGACTGTGGGTGTGCTATTTCCTGCTGACCACCCTGCGCGGTGAGCTGGTTGATCTGGGCTTTGTGACAGAGGCGTTCTGGCGCCGCGCGCTGGCATCGTTCCTCGGCATACTCATCACCATCGGCCTGTGGTCGATCCTGCGGCTGTTCGATCCACGCCCCTTGTGGCTCAAGATCTGTGCGGCGCTGCTGCTGTCCATGCCGGTGGCCATGCTGATCGCACAGAGCAACCAGATGGTCTTCTCATCGATGGAGGAACGGGTGTTCACGCGCACGGCGGAACAGCGCGGCTTTACCGTCCACCGCAGTGAAACGGGTGACCTGCTGGTGGATATTCCCGCGATGGGCATTCCCACCATGCCGGGCGCGGAAGCCGGCACCGACACCGTCACCGTCAATGCCACCAGCCTGCAAGGCACGCAGTGGCAGCAGCTGACCGAAGTGGCGTATGGCCGCTATTTCATGATGCTGGCGTGGTGCGCGCTCTATCTGGCGCTTCTGACAGGCGAAAAGGCCCGCGCGGCGGAACGGCGAGAGGGCACCTATCGGCGCGCGGCAAAGGCGGCGGAGCTGCGATCGCTGCGCTATCAGGTCAATCCGCACTTCCTGTTCAACACGCTCAACTCGCTGTCGGCGCTGGTGCTGACCGGCAAGACGCAGGCGGCGGAGCGGATGATCCAGATGCTTTCCACCTTCTATCGCCGCAGCCTGGCCGATGATCCCACCTGCGATGTGACGCTGGAGCAGGAGATTGCGCTGCAAAAGCTCTACCTCGATATCGAATCGGTGCGCTTCCCGCTGCGGCTGGTGCCAGATTACCAGGTGCCACCAGACCTGCAGGATTGCCTGATTCCCGGCATGATCCTGCAACCGCTGGTGGAAAATTCGGTCAAGCACGCGGTCGCTCCATCGTCCGGGCAGGTGACCATCACCCTTGCCGCGCGTGAGGAATACGGGCGGCTGGTGGTGACCGTTTCCGACGATGGACAGAGCGCTGCCGGCAAGGATGAGACCCGTCCCGGCTATGGCATCGGCCTGGCCAATGTGCGCGAACGGCTGGAAGCGCGCTTTGGCCATGAGGCATCGATTGTGTCCGGCCCCGTGCCCGGCGGCTATGCCACCCACCTGCGCCTGCCGATCCTGCGCGACCGCCATGCCGCCGAGGCTGCGGAATGAGTGCCGCGAACGATATCGCCGGTCTGCGCACGCTGATCGTGGATGATGAGCCGCTGGCGATTGAGCGGATGCAGGTGCTGTGTGCCGAGCTGGCCGGAATCTCGGTTGTCGGCACCGCCAGCGATGGCGAAGCGGCGCTGCGGCTGGCGGAAAAACTGCAACCGGACCTGCTGCTGCTGGACATGACCATGCCGGGCATGGACGGGCTGGCGGTGGCGCGCGGTCTGGGCAAGGTCAGTCGCACCACAGCGGTGATATTCGTCACCGCGCATGAGAATTTCGCCGTTGAGGCGTTTGACATGGATGCCGTGGATTATGTGCTCAAGCCTGTCGCCGCTGACCGGCTGGAACGCGCCATCGGCCGCGCGCTGGCCCGGCGCGACAATGCCGGTTCGTCTCCGGACGTCCAGTGGCTGAGCGAATTCTGGGTGCCCAACCGGTCTGAACTGCTGCGGATCGATGCCGATCAGGTCAGCCGCATCGATGCCGAGCGGGATTATGTGCGCCTGCATGTTACCGGCCCGGATGAAGCGCCGCGCAGCTATCTGCTGTTGCAGACCATTGCCGGGCTTGAGGCCAAGCTGGACCCGGACAAATTCATCCGCATCCACCGCTCCACCATATTGCGCCGCGACGAGATCCGCGGCCTGCGCCATGAAGGTCTGGGCGTGTGGTGCGTGGAATTGCAGGATGGTGAGGATCTGCGCATCGGGCGAACCTATCTGCGCAAGGTAAAGGCTCTGGCCGGCCGGTGATCGGGTTCGAGCAAGCCAAGCTCTACATGATCAATTATTCGGGCATGTCGCGCGATGCGCTGCATATCCATATCAGCATATTGCTGTTTTTCGCGGCGCTCTGGCTGAGCGGCCGGAAGCTGGGCAGCCTGCTGCCGCTGGTGATCGTGTTCGGCTTCTGCATCGCGGGAGAGATTGCCGACATCTTGCGGCTGGCACGGCTGCTGCAATGGCAGCAACCGCTTGAAAATTTTCATGATATCGCCAACACCATGTTCTGGCCGGTGGCCTTCACCGCCTATGGCCGGTGGCGCAGCCAGCGCCCTTCGATATCACCGGATGAACCTGCCGATAGTGACCCGGACGCATAGAAGGGCGCCCTGGGGCAGGCGCCCTTCCGCTTCGCAGCAAGGCCATTCAGCCGCCGCGACGCTGATCGTCGATGATCTCCGCAAAATGATTATCAAGCTGGCGCTTTGCATCGCGGTAGCAGGTGCGCGCCTCGCGTGAGGTCATGTTGGAACCGGTCGCCCGTTCGTTCATGCCGCACACATTCTTGGCGGCACTTTCGATCCGGCGATCAAGCTCTGCCCGGCCATCTTCCGTGGTCAGGTCGAGATCGGTATGCGTCACGCCAGTTGTCCGCGTTTCGCGCTCAGCTGCCGAGGCGGCTGGGGCGGCAAACAGCGCAGCGCTGGCCAATGCGAGAGTAATAGTCTTGATCATGCCCTTCTCCTTCCTCCGTTTGAATTCCCTTCGCGACCTCCCTTCCCCGGGGGGTCGCGCCGCAACCGGTGGGACTGGTATCGGCTGCGGCGCAATTGCAGGGATAGGGCGGAGCGCGATTCGGGTCCTGTCATGCTCGACTTGGGGCTGCTCTGGATCGACCGGCGAGTCCCAGCCCCGACGAAAAGGCCAGAGCCATCCACGAACTGCAATTTGCGAATGTCAGCGCCTTTGGGCACAAGGGTGATCATGGGTGTTGCCATCATCTTCCTGCTGGGAATCGCCAATTTCACCATGCACCGCGCCGTGCTGGAAAGCGGGCATGCCATGGTTCGGTCGATAGCTGCGCCGGGAAGTGTATTTGGCCCCCGGGTCACGCTGGCGCTGGAATTTGCACTGCTGCTGGCGGCCATGTTGCTGGTGGGAAACGGCATGGCGCTGTGGGGCTGGGCCTATGCGCTGTATACCGCAGGCAATGGACTGGCCGCGTGGCTGATCCTGTCGCGGCGCATATGAAGCGCCCTGTTACCTTGCCTGCGCCGATCTGCTAGCGATTGCCGCGATGGCCGACCACCTGACCCTTTTTCATATCAGCGACATCCATTTCGGGCTTGAGGACAATCTCGCGCTCGACTGGGTCAAGGCGGAGATTGCCGCGCGCCAGCCCGATGCGGTGGCGATTACCGGCGATCTGACCATGCGCGCCCGGCACCGGGAATTTGCCGCTGCCGCCACATGGATTCGCTCTCTCGATGCGCCGGTGACGGTGGAGCCGGGCAATCATGACCTGCCCAATTACCACCTGCCGTCACGCTATCTCAATCCGCTTGGCCGGTTTGAGGCTTTTCGCGATCTGGTTGAAAAGCGGCTGGAATTTCCGGGCCTGGCGCTGGTGCCGCTCAACACCAATGTTTCCGCCCAGCCGCGGTTGAACTGGTCAAAGGGATGGGTCAGCCGCCGGGCGCTGGACAATTGCCTGTCGCAGATTGACGCCCTGCCTGCCGGTACGCGGGTGATCGTGACTGCCCATCACCCGCTGCGGGAGGCGGGCACGCATGGCACCGCGCTGACCCGCAATGGCAATCATGCGCTGGATCAGCTGGCCCAGCGCAATGTTCTCGCCGTGCTGAGCGGCCATGTGCACGACGCTTTCGACCTGATGCAGGACACGCCCAGCGGACCTGTCCGGATGATCGGGGCGGGCACGCTGTCCCACCGCATTCGCTCCACCCCGCCGGGATTCAACGAACTGACGTGGGATGGCAGCAAGCTCACCGTCCATGTGCGCAATCTTGAGGGCATCTCGTCGCATGACATGATGGTGGACGAGGTCCCCGAAGACGCCATGCCGCCGCGTGAGGCGGGGGAACCTGTGGCACCCATCGGCCGCATTCCGCGCACCGATCCGCCGGTGGATTGAGGGGCTGGCGGCTCTTTGCGGGCCGAGCAGTTCTGCGCATGAGGCAAAGCGCCGTGCCGGGGCGGCACCAGAGCCGCCTTCAACCGTTTAGAAAGCGTGGCCCGCAAGATCCTCGTTGTCGAAGACGACCTCCTCAACCGCATGTTCTACCATGAGGTGCTTCAGAACCGTGGCTTTGAAGTGGCGATGGTTTCCGACGGGGCAGACGTGCTTGACGAGGTGCACCGCTTCGAACCCGACCTGATCACCATGGACATCCAGCTGCCGCATATTTCCGGCCTGCGCCTGATCCGCAAATTGCACCGTGATGAGGTGACGCGCGCCATCCCCGTGCTGGCTATCACCGCCTTTGCCGGAAAGGGCGAGGAGGCGCGTATTCGCGAGGCGGGTGCGAAGGGCTACCTCTCCAAGCCGGTTACGATCGATAAATTGCTGGCAGAGGTGGATAGCCTGTTCGCGCCATAGGATTGCGCCACAGGTTCGCGCGACAGGTTCGGGCCATCGGTGACCATGGTGTGCAGGCAAAGAAAAAGGGCGGCCCCTCGTGGGGACCGCCCTTCACATTTTCCACCGTCGCGGAAACTCTTGCAGCGCCAATTAGCGCTTGCTGAACTGGAAGCTCTTGCGTGCCTTGGCACGGCCATACTTCTTGCGTTCCACCACGCGGCTGTCACGGGTGAGGAAGCCGGCGGCCTTCACCGTCGCACGCAGCGCGGGTTCAAACTTGGTCAGTGCCTGGCTGATGCCATGCTTCACTGCGCCGGCCTGGCCGGACAGGCCGCCACCCTTGACGGTAGCGACGACATCATACTGGCCTTCGCGGTCAGAGATGGAGAACGGCTGGTTGATCACCAGGCGCAGCGTCGGACGTGCGAAATACACTTCCTGGTCGCGGCCATTGACCGTTACCTTGCCGGTGCCGGGCTTGATCCATACGCGGGCCACGGCGTCCTTGCGGCGGCCGGTGGCATAGGCACGGCCCTGCGCGTCCAGTTCCTGCTCACGCAGAACGGCAGCAGGTCCGGTACGGACGGGAGCAGCCACTTCATCAGAAGCAGGCGCATCGCCAGCGATATCCTTCAGATCGGCGAGATCTGACACGGTGTTGTTTTCCTCAGCCATCAGACAGTAGCCTTGTTCTTGCGATTCATGGAGGCAACATCGAGCACGGCGGGCTGTTGGCCGTCATGCGGGTGCTCGGTGCCATTGTAGAGGTGCAGCGCCTTCATCTGCGCCCGGCCCAGCGGACCGCGCGGGATCATGCGTTCCACAGCCTTTTCCAGAACACGCTCGGGAAAGCGGCCGTCCAGCACCTTGCCAGCGGTGACACCCTTGATGCCGCCCGGATAGCCGGTGTGCTTGTAATAGACCTTCTGGCCCAGCTTGTTGCCGGTGAACTTCACCTTGCCCGCATTGAGGATGATCACGTGGTCACCACAATCGACGTGCGGGGTGTAGCTGGCCTTGTGCTTGCCGCGCAGGATATTGGCGACAATCGTGGCGAGCCGGCCAACGACCAGGCCGTCGGCATCAATGATATGCCACTTCTTTTCGACCTCGGCCGGCTTGATCGACCGGGTCTGCTTCGACAGAGCCTTCATGGCTTCAAAATTCCTTGTTTCGCGAATGGTGCGCCGCAGGGCTTGCCGGGAATCACCGTCACAGCCTGCGAAGGCGCGGCATTTGTCCTTTTGGGGGCGGGAAGTCAAGCATTCGTGCGGCATAGCAGGGAGGTAAAATAATACCTTAACCCAAATGCAGGGCGTGAATGCGTGTGTTTTCGTCAGGCAGCAATCAGCCGCCAGCTCTCCACCGTGCGCCGTTGATCGCCGGCCAGATCGGTAACAACCTCGCGGCTGGCTTCGTGCATCAGGCCGGTCTGCGGATCGCACACGGCCACAAACCTTGTGGTCACTGCTCCGGACTCGCCCCAGGGAAGGGCTATTTCCTGCTGTTGTTCGCGGGTCGTTTCCACCGGCGCGAAAATGTCACGCGGCAGCTGGCTGGTCATGCGCGCACCGGCCTGGTGCAGCGCTTCCACCAGCAGATCGAGCTCCTGCCCGTCAGGTCCATTGCGCTCATATTCCCTGTTCAGCCCTGCCAGAGCCTCTTCAATCTCGTGCGATTCATGCGGGCCCGCACCATCCACGATCTGGCCCATCCGATCGAGCAGCAGCGGGAACACGCCGGTTTCAACCCGCTGTTCTTCCAGCCGGGCAAATTCCGCGATCCGGCTGGGAGCGGCTACGCTGGCAGACAGCTGCGTGCCCTCCAGCCTGTAGCCGGCGCCAAATGGCTCGAAGTGTACGTTGAAGTTGCGCGTAACCTCCAGCATCGCACCACCCACCATCTGGCGTTGCAGCTTGCGGGTATAGACCATCGGCACTGGCGGCGGGGCAAAGATACCGGATGCCCTGTGCCCGGAAGAGCTGTCCCCGGAAGACCTGTCTGTCGCCCATGCAGCGCGCGTGGCGAGCACAGGCGCCAAGGCGGCACCCAGAGCCAACATGATAGCGCTACGGCGATCAGAACGCTTCATCGCGATGCCTCCGTACCTGTCAGTCCGTCTATCCATGCGCTGGTGGCTTGTGCACTGGCTGTGGTTATCCACCCGGCAACCGCCGGGGTATCATAGGAATGCAAGTCGGCCAGTCTTGCAACAGATTTCTCCAGCAGCGATCCATGGGTCTTCAGCAGAACACCCACTTCGCGTGCCTCTCCCCGCTCACCCTGCCATTCAAAAATCGAGATCATGCCCGGCACGATATTGGCACAGGCGATGAGCCTTTCGTCAAGCAGCTGCCCGGCAACGCGGCGCGCCTCCTCTTCACTGGGAAAGGGGCACCAGATCAGCGCGGGGCCTTCGCTCACCGTGCACCTTGTCCCAGTCTGTGCGCGCCCCATGCCGTGGCCGCGACCAGTGCAGCCCCCACCACCTGATGCGCCACGGCCAGCCACAGCGCGACACCTGTCATCACCGTGGCGATGCCCAGAATGATCTGCGTACCAAAGGCGATGTGGATATAGACAGAGGCGCGCCGGTCACCCGCCTTCTTCAGTGCGCGGGCCATCACGATCAGCGCGGCCACCGCCACCCACGCCCACCAGCGGTGGATCCAGTGGATCAGGAAGGGATCATGCGTCAGCGTCCACAGCGCGCCGCGGGTCCAGCCGATCTCCGGGAACAGGCGTCCTTGCATCAGCGGCCAGCTGTCCGAAGCCAGTCCCGCATTCAGCCCTGCCACCCACGCGCCGAACAGCAGCTGGATGAACAATATCGCCAGTGTCGCCGTACCCAGCGCCGTGAGGCGGGCGGGCCGCGCCTGCGGATTGCCTGCCAGCACCAGCAGGTCACGCGCGGTCCAGATCAGGCCGCCGAGCGTGAACAGCGCCGTCAGCAGATGGATGGAGAGCCAGAAGTGGCTGACATCGGTCATCTCTCCCGAAAGGCCGGAGCGGACCATGAACCAGCCGAACGCGCCCTGCAGACCGCCCAGCGCCAGCAGCGCCACAAGGCGCGGCTTGTAGCCTGCGGGGATCGCCCCGCGAATCCAGAACCATGCCAGCGGCAGGGCAAAGGCCATGCCGATCACCCGCCCGATCAGGCGGTGGAACCATTCCCAGAAGAAGATGAACTTGAAATCGCTCAGCGTCATTCCCGCCGGCCCGGCTTCGAACCGGTATTCCGGCGTTGCCTGATAGGCGGCAAATTCCGCCTGCCACTGCGCCTCGCCAATGGGCGGGATCGCGCCGGTGACCGGCTTCCATTCGGTGATCGACAGGCCCGATTCGGTCAGCCGGGTAATACCGCCGACAGCCACGATCAGGAGGATGAGGATCGCCACGCCAAACAGCCAGCTGGCCAGGGCGGCGGGGCGAAGGGGCGATGCGGGCACTTGGGCCAGGCCATTTTCTGCTGCGGTTGCGACCATCTGCGCGATTTGCGCTTTGATGCCCCGAATCGCAAGACCGCATTTGGACGGTGGAGAGCGTGACAGCAAAAAGCCAAAAAACATTGCGCAATGTTATAGCGTTACATACATAGCCGCACATGAACTCAATCATCTTCAGGATTCGCGGCCAGCTTGACCGTGTTGGCGTGGTCTTGTCATGCCTGTGCCTGGTGCACTGCGTGGTCGGGCTGGTGCTGGTTGCGGGCCTGGGCCTTGGCGGCACTTTCCTGCTCGATCCGTCGATTCACAAGGTCGGCCTGCTGCTCGCCACCATCATTGCCGGCGTGGCCATCGGCATTGGCGCAATCCGCCACCGCCGTCCGCTGCCCTTCGTGGTGGCGATGACGGGCCTGTCCTTCATGGGCGGCGCGCTGGCGATCGGGCATGGCTATGAAGAGGCGGTGCTGACCGTGATCGGCGTGGTGCTGGTGGCCAGCGGACACATCCTCAACTTGCGCCGCGCAGTCTAGGCGCTATCCCGGCGAGCCTATGAGCACGCCCATCTCCATCACCGTAAACGGCGAAAGCCGCCGCAGCCAGGCCTCCACCATTGCCGATCTGGTGCGCGAACTGTCGCTCAAGCCGGAAAAGGTCGCGGTCGAACACAATGGCGTGATCGCGCCCCGCTCGACATTGGAGGATGTTCCGCTGGCAGACGGCGATGTGCTGGAGATCGTCACTTTCGTGGGCGGCGGCTGACGCGGGCGCCGCTCGGGGCATGGATCGGTCTTGCCTATGCGCTGCTTGGCGGATACCGCCCCGCGCATGACTGACCAGCCGAAAATTTCGCCCGAAGCCTCCAGCGATGGCTGGGAAGTGGCCGGCCACCGCTTTACCTCGCGCCTGATCGTGGGGACGGGCAAGTACAAGGACTTCGCCCAGAACGCAGCCGCCGTGGAGGCATCGGGCGCGCAGATCGTGACCGTGGCCGTTCGCCGGGTGAACATCTCCGACCCGACCCAGCCGGTGCTGATGGATTTCATCGATCCCAGGAAGATCACCTATCTGCCCAATACCGCGGGCTGCTTCACCGCAGAGGATGCGATCCGCACATTGCGGCTGGCGCGTGAGGCTGGCGGCTGGGATCTGGTAAAGCTGGAAGTGCTGGGCGAGGCGCGCACGCTCTATCCCGATATGCGTGAGACGCTGAAAGCCACCGAAGTGCTGGCCAATGAAGGCTTCAAGCCGATGGTCTATTGCGTGGACGATCCCATCGCCGCGCGGCAGCTGGAAGAGGCGGGCGCGGTGGCGATCATGCCGCTGGGCGCTCCCATCGGATCGGGGCTGGGCATTCAGAACAAGGTGACCATTCGCCTGATCGTCGAAGGTGCCACAGTGCCGGTGCTGGTCGATGCCGGGGTGGGCACCGCCAGCGAAGCGGCTGAGGCGATGGAGCTGGGCTGCGATGGCGTGCTGATGAACACCGCCATTGCCGAAGCAAAAGACCCGATCCGCATGGCGCGGGCGATGAAATACGGCGTGATCGCGGGCCGCGAAGCCTATTTGGCGGGCCGCATGGGGCGCCGCAAATATGCCGATCCCAGCAGCCCGCTGGCAGGATTGATCTGATCTGGACCTGATCTGGACCTGATCTTCGGCACGGCGCTTACCAGTTCTTAACCATGATCGGCGAAACATCGGACCTGTAATCCGCAGGAGCCGATCATGGCGCAGACGAAAACGACATCGCAGACCATCGCCGAATTGCGCGAATTCGCCAGTTTTACCGCTGAGGAACAGCTGTTTATCGAGCGCAGCCTCGATGTCGGGCTGGGCCGCGGAGATGCCTTCAAGTCATGGGTGGAGGAAGGCGGTTCCTGCTCTGCGATTCGCGGGCAATATATCGCCTACCGCGAACTGCGCGCCTTGCGCGGCAGTGTGCCATCGATCGAATCGCTGGACGGCGTGGCCGAGTTCATCGGCGCGCTGGTGCGTATGTCCGCAGCCGACCTGGCACAGGAACAGCTCAGCTGCTTTTCCGCCTATCGCTTCCTGTATGAGCGGCTGCTGGGTGCGCCGGTGCGCCCATGGCTGCCCGCAGCTTTCTGCGGCGCTGCCGCGCTTCCGCAAATCCGCCCTGAACGGCGCAAGATGCTGCTCCAGTCATTGAGCGAGGCGGCCGCCACAGCGCCCGCATGGTCCACCCGCGAACCGGGCTTCTTCCCCGAGAGGATCGAAGACGAAGCGGCGTGAGTTAATTGCCCGACATCGGGGTGAGCGAAATTATTGTGCGCCCGTATCGATCATGATGGGATAGTATCGCAAGGCTGGCATCGTACCGGACAGACAATTGTTCAGAACCAAGCCATTCCAGACTAACTGTTGGACGGTTTGAATCCTCGGCAAATGATCGCCCGGAAGCAATCAGAATATTGCCCGCGTCGGTCGGCGCGTCATCACGGTCAACGATCGATACCTGCGTTGAATAGCCTGTCGTTGCTCCGCAATTTCGTTCGAAAGCGACCGCATCGGCATTTCCAAAAGGCGCGCGGGCGCGTTCCAGAACCACATTCTCGCAACCATCTGTGCATCCGGCAAGCATGGCGGCAACAAGAACTGGTGCGATGAAATGACGGTGGATCAATACAGTTCGTCCAGCCGGTTCTGATATTTCTCGCGAATGAAGGGTCGGCGGATCTTGAGCGTCGGCGTCATCTGGTTGTTCTCGACGCTGAAGGATTCATCCGCGAAGGTGAACTTGCGGATCTTCTCGATCACCGAGAGGTCATTATTGGTGCGGTCCACCGCTGCCTTGATCGCGCTGCGGAAGGCGGGCAGGTCCTGCAGGGCGGCCATGTCGAATTTCTCGCCACTGGCGCGCGCCCAGCCAACGGCCCATTCGGCATCGGGCACAATCAGCGCCACCATATAGGGGCGCTTGTCGCCGCTCACCATGGCCTGCGATATCTCGGGCTGCAGGGTCAGCATCCCCTCCAGCTTCTGCGGGGCGATATTGTCACCCTTGTCGTTGACGATGATGTCTTTCTTGCGATCGGTGATCACGATCCGTCCACCATCATCGAGATGGCCGATGTCGCCGGTGTGCAGCCAGTCGTCTGGCAGTGCCTTGGCGGTATCCTCCGGATTTTGCCAATAGCCCTTCATCACGCATTCGCCGCGCACCAGGATCTCGCCATCTTCGGCGAATTGCACTTCGACACCGCGCAGCGGCGGGCCAACCGTGTTCAGGCGAATTCCGGCGGTGGGGTAATTGCAGCTGACCACGGGCGCGGTCTCTGTCTGGCCATAGCCTTGCAGCATCGTCAGCCCCATGGCCTGGAAGAAGCCGCCCACTTCCGGGTTGAGCGGCGCGCCGCCCGATACCAGCGCCTTGATCCTGCCGCCGAAGCGATCGCGGATCTTGGGGCGCAGGGTCAGGTCGAGCAGCCAGCCGGTGGGAATATCGCGCAAGGCCCACTTGCCGCTGACCTGCCGCTCTCCCAGCGAAATGGCCCGTTCCAGCAGGAAACCGGCGATGCCGCCCTGCTTCTCCAGCGATTTGATGATCTTGCCGCGCAGCAGTTCGAACAGGCGCGGGACCACGATCATGAAAGTGGGCTGTGCTTCCACCAGATTGGTGGAGAGCTTGTCCAGCCCCTCGGCAAACCAGATGTCGGCACCCAGGCCAATCGGAAGGTAGAGCCCGGCGGTGTGTTCCAGCGCATGGCTCATCGGCAGGAAGGACAGGAAGCGGTCTTCGCCCCAGCCGAAATCTCCCGCAAGAATCTCGCCCGCAGCGATGCAATTGTGCAGGATTGCCCCGTGATGCAGCATCACCCCGCGCGGAGAGCCGCTGGTGCCGCTGGTATAGATGATGCAGGCAATGTCGTCGCGCGTCACGCCCTCCAGCCGGGCGTCCACTTCGGCCCGTGCGGCCTGTGCATCGCCGGTAATCAGGTCCGGCCAGTCATGCATGACAAAGCCGCTGGCCTGCGCCGATGGAATATCCTCCATCGTGATGACATGTTCGGCATGGCCCGATCCCAGCATGGCGGTAAACAATGGCTCGGCCAGCTTGCTGTTGGATACGACCACGGCGCGCGCGCCGCTATCGTCCAGGATATGCGCGTGATCGCGCTTAGTGTTGGTGGTGTAGGCTGGCGTGGTGACGCAGCCTGCGGCCATGATCGCCAGATCGGCAATGCACCATTCGGGGCGGTTTTCGGATACCAGCATCACCCGGTCACCCGGCTTCAGGCCCATTGCCGTCAGCCTTGTCGCCAGCAGGCAGACCTGCCGCGATGCCTCGGCATAGCTGGTGGAAGTCCACTTGCCGTCAATCTTGGCGGTCAGGAAGGGCTTGTCCCCCTGCTCGTCCGCGCGTTTCAGGAACAGACCGACCAGGCTGCGCGCATTTTCAATATCCTGCAGCTGCACCTGCCGCGATCCTCCATCCCATGCCGATTCGTGCCGACAAACAGTGACGTTACTTATGCAACTTCCTAGGCGCTGGAGTGCGCGCGGGCAAGATCAGGGCCGGCAAGATCAGGGAATGATCGCAACACCTTCGCTGCGCGGATCGGCTCCGCCGACCCAGCTGCCATCCACCAATATCGCGGCATTGGTCTTCAGTGGCAGGCCGCGGGCCATAACTTTGTGGCCCAGCGCCTCCAGCGCAGGCTGCATCGCCAGCAGGGAAGAGCCTTCCTCCAGCACAATCGTGTCACCCGGCGAATAGAGCACCGGCAGGGCCAGCGCCCGGTCCAGCGGCAGGCCCCAGTCGATCACGCCGATCAGCACCCGGGCCACCTGCACCGGGATGGTGCTTCCGCCCGCCGCGCCCACGGCCATCACCAGTTCGCCGTCAGGGCCATAGACCAGCGTTGGCGACATGGAGCTGCGCGGGCGTTTTGATCCCTCCACGCGGTTGGCCACCGGAATGCCATCGCGCTGCGGCACAAAGCTGAAATCGGTCAGCTCATTATTCAGGTAGAAGCCGCCATACATATGGCCCGACCCGAAAGACCCCTCAACGGTGGAGGTCCATGACACCGCCGCGCCCCACTGGTCCACCGCCACGAAATGGCTGGTGCCGCTTTCCACCGGCTCTGCGCCATCGGCCATGATCGCGCGCGTTCCCGGCGGCGTTCCGGCAGACACGATCTGCAATGTCCGATCGGCAGAGATCAGTGTGCCGCGTTCGCGCAGGTAATTGCCATCCATCAACCCGGCGACGGGGACGGACACGAAATCATCATCCGCCAGATACAGCTCGCGGTCGGCATAGGCGAGGCGCTGGCTTTCGGCGAACAGGTGCCACGCGGTGGGCGATGCCGGCCCAAGCGCGCCCATGTCAAACCCCTCCAGCTGCTTGAGGATCGCGAACACCGTGGTCGCGCCAGAGGAAGGCGGACCCATCCCGCAGATGCGATATTGCCGGTATGTGCCGCACGGGCTTTCCCGCCACAGCGCCCGATAACTGGCGATGTCGGTGGCGGACATGTCGGCGGCGCCCGGCGTGGCATCGGCAATCACCTGCGCCATCGCCCGGCCATGCATGCCGGTATAGAAACTGTCCGGCCCCTCAGTGGCGATCCGTTCCAGTGTGGCGGCAAGCGCGGGATTGCGCACCAGCGTACCGACCGGCAGCGGCTCCCCCGCGGCATCATAGAACAGCGCGCGGCCCGCCTCGACATTGCCGGCGCGATTGGGCGAGCGTTGCAGATATTCGCGGAACCGCTCGGTAATCACGAAGCCGTCCCGCGCCAGAGCGATAGCGGGCTGGAACAGCTGCGCCCATTCAAGGCGGCCAAACCGGTCATGCGCCTGTTCGGCCAGGCGGATATTCCCCGGCACACCGATGGATAGGCCGGTCAGCACGGCCTGCGGAAATGGCACGGGATTGCCGTCTTCGCCCAGGAACCAGTCGGGCGTGGCTGCGGCGGGAGCGGTCTCGCGGCCGTCCAGCGTTGCCACCTGGCCATCGGATGTTCCGCGCACATAGAAGCCGCCGCCGCCAATGCCGGAGCTTTGCGGCTCGACCACGGTCAGCGCCAGCATGGTGGCAATGGCCGCATCGGTGGAACTGCCGCCCTGCCGCAACATCTGCGCACCGGCCTCGGCAGCGCGGGGGTCGGCAGCGCTGACGACTCCGGAAGAATGCGCAGCCGGATCAATGTTTGTCAGAGCCGGATTTTCGAGAGCTGGAGCTTCGCGCGTCGTGCAAGCTGCAAGCGCCAGCGGGGCTGCAAATGCGATCAGGAAATTGCGGGCCATGCGCATTCCCTATTCGGTTCCCACCGCCTCGGCAATGGAGCCGATACAATCGCGCTCCATCAGCGATTCCAAACCGGCGCAAATGTCTCTGGCGATGCCGGGGCCGCGATAGATCATGGCGCTGTACAGCTGCACCAGGCTGGCACCGGCGCGAATGCGCTGCCAGGCGTCCTGCGCTGTCGAGATGCCGCCCACGCCGACCAGCGGAATTGCCCCGCCCGTCGCCTGCCGGAAATCGCGCAGGCGCTGCAACGCCATGTCCCTCAGCGGCGCGCCGGATAGGCCCCCGGCCTCGCCTGCATGCGCGGATTTGAGGGGAGGGCGGGCAATGGTGGTGTTTGATATGATCAGCGCGGCCAGACCTTTGTCCATCGCAATGCGAGCAATGGCATCCACATCGGCCGGTTCCAGATCGGGCGCCACTTTCAGGAAAACGGGCACATGCTCCTCCCCGCGCGCTGCCAGCACGGCATCGAGCAGGGCGGACAGCGCGCCCTCATCCTGCAAGGCGCGCAGGCCGGGGGTGTTGGGGCTGGAGATATTGACGGTCAGGTAATCGGCCAGCGGAGCCATCAGGTCGGTCATCGCGGCATAATCGGCGATGCGGTCCTCCGAATCCTTGTTGGCGCCGATATTGATACCCACGATTCCGCCGCGCCAGCGCCGCTCCGCCAGACGGGCCGCCGCTTCCTCACCGCCGCGATTGTTGAAGCCCATGCGGTTGATCACCGCCTGATCTTCCGCCAGCCGGAACAGGCGCGGCTTGGGGTTGCCCTGCTGCGGGCGCGGGGTGATCGATCCCACCTCTGCATGGCCAAAGCCCAGCCGCAGCAGCGCATCGGGCACTTCGCCGTCCTTGTCGAAGCCTGCCGCCATTCCCAACGGATTGGGGAATGTCAGGCCAGCCACTTTTGTGCTGAGCGGACCATCGGCGGCGGGCGCTTCGCCCTCCGGCATCATCTTGAGTGCGTTGATGGCGAGGCGATGCGCCTTTTCCGCGTCGAGCGCGAATATGGCCGGTCGGATCAGGCGATAGAACATGGCTTGCCTATGGCAAAGCGCGGGGCACCTGTCGATGAATGTGGGCCACTGTTGGAAAGATAGGATTTTTCCTTCGAAAATAGTGCAAAAACAGACCGAATCTGGCCGAAAAACCACGTTTCGTGTCGTTTCCTTACAATTGAGAATCACACGAATCGGATAGGAAGTTTCTGCGACCCGAAGGGCTCGACGCGCTAACGCGACGGGTTCTCGACTTTCAAGGGCGGTCCCGCATGTCGGGGCCGCCCCTTTTTTATGCCTCTACCATGTCGCCATGATGCTAACGACTCGCAACAAGCTCTCTGGCGTTGAAAGCGCGCAAATCCGTCACTAGGTGAAATCGGACCGATACACTCCGATTAACCCTGGGACCGTCTTATGCGCCTGTCCAGCATGGCCGATTATGCCGTTGTCACAATGTGCGCCGCCGCGCGCCATTGCGGCTTTGCGCGCGTTTCGGCCTCGGATCTGGCGGAAGAAACGGGCCTGCCCCTGCCCACCGTGCAGAAGCTGGTGAGCGCGCTTTCCAAGGCCGGTCTGCTCAAGAGCATGCGCGGATCGGGCGGCGGGATAAAGCTGGCCCGTCCGGCGGCGGCCATTTCGCTCGCCGATATCGTGGAGGCCATCGAAGGGCCGATCGCGCTGACCGCCTGTGTCGAGGCGGGCCGCCATGATTGCGCGCTGGAGGCCAAATGCAGCGTGCGCCCGCACTGGGGCGTGGTGAACCAGGCGCTGCACGGCGCGCTGGACAATGTGAAGCTGAACCAGCTCGCCCAGCTGCCCGCAGCCTCAAAAGAACAAGAGATCGCATGAACAAAGAAACCACCATCGCTGAAGCCGATACCTCTGGCGGCGAAATTCAGGACAAGGCTGCGCGTGATGCCGCCCGCAAGCTGGAATCGTACGAATTCGGCTTCTCCTCGGATATCGAGCAGGAATTCGCGCCCAAGGGCCTGAATGAGGATACCGTCCGCTTCATCTCCGCCAAGAAGGGGGAGCCTGAATGGCTGCTGGAATGGCGGCTGAAGGCGTTCCGCCTGTGGTTGACGATGGAGGAGCCGGACTGGGCCAAGGTCGGCTATCCCAAGATCGATTACCAGGACGCCTATTATTACGCTGAGCCCAAGGCCAAGCCAAAGCTGGGCTCGCTGGACGAGGTCGATCCCGAAATCCTGCGCGTTTACGAAAAGCTGGGCATTCCGATTGCCGAGCAGGAAGTGCTCGCCGGCGTCGAAGGCGCGCGCAAGGTGGCGGTGGATGCCGTGTTTGACAGCGTTTCCGTGGCCACCACCTTCCGCAAGGAACTGGAAAGCGCCGGCGTCATCTTCCGCTCCATTTCAGAGGCGGTGAAGGAATATCCCGAGCTGGTGAAGAAGTGGCTGGGCAAGGTCGTGCCCCAGCGTGACAATTATTTCGCCGCGCTCAACTGCGCGGTCTTCTCTGACGGCACCTTTGTCTACATCCCCGAAGGCGTGCGCTGCCCGATGGAGCTGAGCACCTATTTCCGCATCAATGCGGAGAATACCGGCCAGTTCGAACGCACGCTGATCATTGCTGAAAAGGGCAGCTACGTCTCCTATCTGGAGGGCTGCACCGCGCCGATGCGCGATGAAAACCAGCTCCACGCCGCAGTGGTGGAACTGGTGGCGATGGAAGATGCCGAGATCAAATATTCGACCGTACAGAACTGGTATCCCGGCAATGCAGAGGGCCTTGGCGGGATCTATAATTTCGTCACCAAGCGCGCCCTGTGCCAGGGCGATCGCAGCAAGGTCAGCTGGACCCAGGTGGAAACCGGCAGCGCGGTGACGTGGAAATATCCGTCCTGCGTGCTCAATGGTGAGGACAGCGTGGGCGAGTTCTACTCGGTCGCCGTCACCAATAATTTCCAGCAGGCCGATACCGGCACCAAGATGATCCACAACGGCAAGGGCAGCCGGTCGACCATCATCTCAAAGGGTATTTCTGCCGGCAAATCGAACAACACCTATCGCGGCCTCGTCCGTGTGGGCGCGAATGCTGACAATGTCCGCAATTTCACCCAGTGTGACTCGCTCCTTCTGGGCAGCGAATGTGGCGCGCACACCGTGCCCTATATCGAAGTGCGCAACCCCACCGCGCAGATCGAGCATGAGGCCACCACCTCCAAGATCAGCGACGATCAGCTGTTCTACGCCATGCAGCGCGGGCTGGATCAGGAAGCCGCTGTGGCCCTGATCGTCAACGGCTTCGCCAAGGAAGTGCTGAAAGAACTGCCGATGGAATTTGCGGTTGAGGCGCAGAAACTGCTGGCAATCTCGCTGGAAGGGAGTGTGGGGTGAAGACAATCTACACCGACAATTACGGCGTCTATCCCTGGGCGATGCTCGCAGTTGCCCTGTACATGTTTTGGTCCGCCTACGAAGGTTTCGCAAGTGATGATGGGAATCGCTTGGGCCTTGGCATCGGAGCCGGTGCATTATTCCTCATTCTGGCGCTCAGGCGAGTATGGGACCGGCGGAACGCCCGTGTAGAGGGGCGCGATCCTTCGATTGTTCGAGTAGAGAAAAATGACTGAAAAAAAGACCCTCAAGATCCGCACCCCGTCGGCGGATGACACTGCGCCCGATCTCAAGAAGAAGGGGCGTGGCTGGGAAATCTCGGAAAAACGGCTCGACAATCTGCACGATCAGGCGCGCAAGTTGCGGCGCCATTCGACCGAGGCGCACAAGGCGCTGGCGGAGCGTTTCTCCAAGGCTGACATGGGCAGGCATGTGTTCAAGCGCCATGCGGTGATCGGCTCTGCCATTGTCGATTTTGGCTGCCACACGCTGGGCCTGGCTATCTCCATCGATGAGGAAGAGCCGGGCGTGGTGGAAACCCGCCGCGACAAGAGCCTGGAATCGGTCGGCGTGCGCGTGATGCGCATCAAGGCTGCCGATATCCTCGAGAACATGGACGATGTGCTCGCCCGCATCACCACCGTCATGCGGGAGCGCATAGCCGACAAGAACGTCGCCCGCGCCGCACACCGCGATGAAATGCGCCGGGGCGGCTCCGACCGCAACGATCGCCCCGGACGCTCCGACCGCCCGAATTACCCCAGGAAGTACTGATGCTGAAAATTGAAAACCTCCACGCCGAAATCGGTGGCACCAAGATCCTCAAGGGCCTGACTCTGGAAGTGGCCGCGGGTGAAGTGGCCGCGATCATGGGCCCCAATGGTGCGGGCAAATCCACGCTGGCCTATGTGCTGGGCGGGCGTCCGGGCTATGAAGTGACCGCAGGTTCCGTCACCTTCAAGGGACAGGACCTGCTGGATCTGGAACCGCATGAGCGCGCCGCGCTCGGCATGTTCCTGGGCTTCCAGTATCCGGTTGAAATCCCCGGTGTTTCCAATGTGCAATTCCTGCGCGAAGCGCTCAATTCGCAGCGCCGCGCCCGCGGGGAGGAGCCGCTTTCGGGCGGCGAATTCCTCAAGCTGGCGCGCGAGAAGGCGGCTCTGCTCAAGCTCGACATGGACATGATGAAGCGGCAGGTGAACGTCGGCTTTTCGGGCGGCGAAAAGAAGCGCGCAGAGATGGTCCAGATGGGCATTCTCGATCCCGCCTTTGCCGTGCTGGATGAAACCGACAGCGGCCTCGATATCGATGCCCTGCGCACCGTGGGCGATGGCATCAACGCCATCATGCGCGCGCCGGACAAGGGCGTGCTGCTGATCACCCATTACCAGCGCCTGCTCGACTATGTGAAGCCGGACAAGGTGCACGTTCTGGCCGCCGGCCGCATCGTCAAGACCGGCGGGCCGGAGCTGGCATTGCAGCTGGAAAGCGAAGGCTATGAGGCGGTGACTGCATGAGCGCGGCACCCATCACCCAGCCAGTCACACGGCCCACCATGCGCGACGAAGCATGGCGCTATGCCGATTTCGATGCGATTACGACTTTCGCACCCGAAGCCTTCGATGAATGGCGCGAGATTGACGTGGCGGCAGGCGAAACCTTCCGCGAATGCTTCATTCTGGATAGCGCCGCACCGACCTTGCGCCGCATCCGCATCAATGTGGCCAAGGGTGCACGCGCCGAAGTGTTCGCAGTCAATGCGGCGGGCGATTATGCCCGTGTGGAGCTGGCCGTCAGCCTTGCCGAAGGCGCACATTTCGAATTTGGCGGCGTGACCATTGGCGGCGGCGATGCCACGCGCGAATTCGTCACGCGGCTGGATCACGGCGCGCCCGATGCCACATCAAACCAGGTGGTTCGCAGCGTCCACTGGGGCCAGGCCACGGGCAATTTCCTTGGCCGGATCGACGTGGGCCGCGATGGCCAGCGCACCGATGCGGCGCAGGATTTCAAGGCCGTTCTGCTGGAGCGCGGAGCTTCGGCCAATGCCAGGCCCGAGCTGGAAATCTATGCGGATGACGTGAAATGCGCGCATGGCGCGGCCATCGGCCAGATGGACGAAATGGCCCGCTATTACATGGCCAGCCGGGGCATCGCGCCCGACATCGCGCGCGAACTGCTGATCCGCGCCTTCATCGCCGATGCCTTCGCCGCTCTTGATGACGAGGATGCGCGGGACGGACTGCTCGAAATTGCACTGAAAACACTGGGAGAGAGATGATGAAAAAACATGTTTTGACCCTTCTTCCCGCCGCTTTGCTGGCGGGTTGTGCCACCGTTGGAAGTCTTGAGCCGATCACCATTCCGGCAAGCGAATTCCGGCCGATCGAACGCGCCGACCGCGTCTTTGCAACCGAGCGCTGGGTGATCGATTATTACCTGCGGCTCGATGGCCGCGGCAGTGAGGAAGTGACCAGCCAGCTGGGCCGGGACGGCACCGGAAATGCTGACCGCGTCCTGCTGTTCTCGACAGACAATTATGCCGACGATTCGGTTCAGGGTGAGCAATGGCGCGTCGCGCTGGACAGCAGCGACATCGGCTATCTGGTGATCCAGGCGGGCAAGCGGTACAAATGCTATCGCGGTCCCAATGCCGGAAACTGGCAGCGCGATCTGTGTCCGTAAGCACCGATCATAAGGTGGCCGCGCTTGCGCGCCGGGCCGATTTTCCCGGGCTGGTAACGGCATCGGGCGCGGCATGGCATTATCTCGATTCCGCGGCAACGGCGCAAAAGCCGCAGGCGGTGATCGATGCCGCCAGCCGTGCGATGGGCCGCGATTATGCTACCGTCCATCGCGGGGTCTATGCGCGCTCGGCGGAAATGACGCTGGCCTATGAGGCGGCGCGCCGCCGCGTGGCGCAGTTCATCGGCGGGCAGGAGGATGAGCTCGTCTTCACCAGAGGTGCGACCGAGGCGATAAATCTCGTCGCGCAAAGCTGGGGACTTGCCAATCTCAAGTCAGGCGACCGCATCCTGCTTTCCGAGCTGGAGCATCATTCCAACATCGTGCCGTGGCAGATGCTGGCTGAGCGCGTGGGCGCGCAGATCGATGTCTGCCCGCTGACCGACGATGGCCGGATCGATCTGGACGCGGCGCAGGCGATATTGACCAGCGATCACAAACTGGTGGCCTTTGCCCATGTCTCCAACGTGCTCGGCTCCGTGCTGGATGCGCGCCGCGCGGCCGATCTGGCTCACGCAGTAGGCGCGAAGATATTGATCGATGGCTGTCAGGCCGTGCCGCGCCTGCCGGTTGATGTCACCGCGCTGGATTGCGATTTCTATGCCTTCAGCGCGCACAAGCTTTATGGCCCCACCGGCATTGGCGCATTGTGGGCGAAAGCGGATATCTTGAATGCCATGCCGCCGTGGCAGGGCGGCGGTGCGATGATCGACAAGGTCACTTTCGCGCGCACCACCTATGCCCCCGCACCGCAGCGTTTCGAGGCCGGAACGCCCGCCATCGTGGAGGCAATCGCCTTCGGTGCGGCCTGCGATTATGTCTCCGCCATCGGGCTGGAGGCCATTCACGCGCATGAGGCGGAGCTGGTGGCGCAAACGCGCGACGCGCTGCGCCAGATGAACGACATCACGCTGTTTGGCCCGGAAGACAGTGCCGGGATCGTCAGCTTCTCGATCGACGGAATCCACCCGCATGATCTGGGTACGATCCTGGATGAGGAAAACGTCGCCATAAGGGCTGGCCATCATTGCGCGCAGCCCCTGATGGACAAGCTGGGAGTACCGGCCACGGCGCGCGCCAGCTTCGGCATTTACAGCGATGAGACAGATGTTGCCGCACTGGTCCGCGGCATTGAACGAACCAAGAGGATTTTCGGCTGATGAACAAGCCAGAAGACAAGAAGGAATTTGTCGCGGCACCGCCGCCCAATGCGCAGGTTGTTGCCGAAGCGACAAAACCGCCACGCGCCCGGGTAGAAGATGCCGTAGAAGATGCTGCGGAGGATACACCGGTAGAAAGCGCCGCCGAAAAGCTCGAGCGCAAGCGCGATTACCTTGACGGTTTCCTCCAGCAGAAGCCGCAGAATGTCTCCCCCGGTGAACCCGGCGGCGATCTGTATGAGGAAGTTATCGCGGCGCTGAAGGACATCTACGATCCGGAAATCCCGGTGAATATCTATGATCTTGGCCTGATTTACGGGGTCGACGTGTCGGACGAGGCGGACGTGGTCGTCACCATGACGCTGACCACGCCGCATTGTCCGGTGGCCGAATCCATGCCCGCCGATATCGAGATGCGCATTGGCTCCATTCCCGGCGTGCGCGATGCCGAGGTCAACGTGACGTGGGACCCGCCTTGGGACCCGGCCAAGATGAGCGACGAAGCCCGCCTTGAGCTGGGGATGCTGTGAGCACACAGGCTCCCTCCCTCACGGTCGATCTGGCCGATTACTCCGATCCGCGCGATGCGGCGGATCTGGTGGCGCTGCTTGATGCCTATGCGCGCGATCCGATGGGCGGGGGCGAGCCCCTGTCTGACAAGGCGCGCGCAAACCTGGCCTCCGGTCTTGCCGCCACGCCGGGCGCGTTCTCGCTGATCGCGCGGGTCGATGGGCAGGCGCTGGGGCTGGCCAATTGCATCATGGGCTATTCGACATTCGCCGCCGCGCCGCTGGTCAATATCCACGATATGGCGGTCTTGCCCGGCCACCGCGGCAAGGGAATTGGCCGCGCGCTGATGGCCGCGGTTGAGGCCGAGGCATTGAAACGCGGTGCCTGCAAGATCACATTGGAAGTATTGACCGGAAACGAAACTGCCAGGGGCCTGTATGCCGCCTGCGGTTATGGTGACTATGTCCTCGATCCCGAGGCTGGCCACGCGGTGTTCTGGCAGAAGAGGCTGACATGAGGGAAACCAAGATCAAGACCCGCCAGATTCCCGCCGCCGTCACGCTGACGCCGCGCGCCGAGCAGCGCATCGCCGATCTGATGGCCAAGGCGCCCGAAGATGCGATCGGGGTCAAGCTCTCGACCCCGCGCCGCGGCTGTTCGGGCCTCGCCTATTCTGTCGATTATGTGACCGCGGAAGTGGCATTTGACGAGAAGATCGTCACGCCCGGCGGCACGCTCTACATCGATGGCGCCAGCGTGCTCTATCTGGTGGGCAGCGTGATGGACTGGGTGGAGGACGACTTCACCGCCGGATTCACCTTCGCCAACCCCAACGCCAAGGGCGCCTGCGGGTGCGGCGAAAGCTTCATGGTCTGAAATCCCGCGGACCGGCGGCAATCGCCGGGTCCGTTGAAGCCAGTCCTCAGGCCTCGCCCAGTTCCTCGGCAATGAAGGCCATCAGCGCCTGGTCATAATGGTCGCTCAGCCCGTTGGCGGCGATCTGCTGGTCGAGCCAGTCCTGCTCATAGAGCGAAAACGAAGCCGCCTCCTGCACCAGTTCATCGCGGCCGGGGAGCTGCCCCTTTTGGCCAAACACCACCCCAAAGGCATTGGGCGCAGATTGTGCCATGCGGCCCATGAAATGGCCGATGTTTGGCTTGTTGCGGCTGACAAAGCTCTCCAACTCCACCATCCGCTCACGGCTGAGCTGGGCGCTGGGTGAGGCAAAACCCATCAGGTAATTGCCCACGCCCTGGACGAACAGTTCCATGAATTCCGGCGCATTGGCTGCTTCGAGTGTCGCGTCCTTCAGGCGAAAGAGCATTTCAGCTTCGCGCTGGCTTACGGCAGCGGGCCGGTCACTCGCCTGACCGAAAATGACCCGGCGCATGATGGTGCATTCGCTGGGCGTCACATGGGTGTTGGACAGTTCTCCGCCATCGCGGGTGGGGCCAACGCCGGTCAGGACGGCGCGTTCAATTTCCCGCAGCACGAAGTATTTCAGCGCTTCGGGGACGTTGCAGGCCTTGTCGGTGATCTCCACCAGCAATTGCAGCTCTGTCATGGAGCACAGATGGCCGTCGCGCTCGATCTCGACGATCAGCCAGCCAGCCTCGCTGTCGCTGGCATAGCCGCGCGGCTCGGTGCCGTTGAGGACATATTCCTTGATCGCCTCGACAAAGAAATCGCTCCAAACGGGCGTGCGATCTGCAATTGCGCGTTGCAGCGAGAAGATGGCCGAAGCCTCCTCCCGCGTGATCGTGCCATTGGCCCAGCCTGCGGCGCGTAGCTGCAGAATCTCATCATCGGAAATGGCACCGTCAACTGCGGCCTGGCGCGTGAAATCGGCAAATTGGGCAGTCATTGCTCGCATCGTCCCCTTGATCGGAAGGGGTGTCTATCGCGCAATAGGCTTAAATTCTCCTTACCCGCGCCACCCTCAGCGCTGTCGGCGCAGCGCCTGCATGCAGGAGTAGCGGTCCACTTCCGCGCCATCGCTGGCCCGGCGGGCCTCCAGCCATGTCGCCACCGGCTCACCCCCGGGCCGCAGCGGATAGAGATAAATGTCCATGACGCAGGCCGGGGCAGCAAATTGCAGCTTGCGCATATCGCCTTCGGTGACATCCAGCCGCGGATCGCCGAATTGCCGCACCAGACTGCGCGCATCCTCGCGGATTACTCCGCTCAGACCCGGCCCGCTCTGGATTTCCGGCATGCGAAAGCCTGCCACGGGCGGCGGGGGCGGAGAGGTGGGTGGTGGGGCCGGCTGCTGAGTGGGCACACGGCTGGGCGGCGGCGGGCCAGCCGGTCCTTGCGGCGCGCTGACGCAGGCAGAGAGCAGAAGGGTCAGGCCCAGGGTTGCGATGATGCGCATGTCAGCAGGCATTCTTTCTATGGACCAGATGCGCGGCACCGGCCGCCCCCAGTACTGGCGCAAGGAAGTTAACGAAGGGTACCGCCAGCATAGCGGCTACAACGCCGCCAAGCACAAATCGCTCCCACTTGCTGACCGGGCACAGGTCTTGCGGTTGCTGGCGATGGCGCAGCCAGACCATGTCCTGCAATTCGCGCCCCACCAACAGGGCGTTGACCAGCCAGAACAGCAGCGCCGTTCCGACGCCTGTAAACAGCAGCGCCAGCGCGAAGGGCAGGGCGATCAGATTGGCCAGCAGAGCGCGGCCCGCTCCGCGCAGGCTGTTGCGCATCTGCTCGGCAAAAGTCAGCTCCCGCGCGGCACTGGCGGCATGCGGATAGTGCCGCGCCTCCACCGCATGGACCACGTCTTCGGCATAGAACTGGATCACCGCCATCGCGGTGATGCGCCAGGTCAGCCACAATCCCGTCAGCGCCAGCAGGGCAGACGCCACTTCGCGCAGGTTGCCCGCGCCGGTGAACATGGCATCGCCCAGTCCCAGCCATTCCAGCGCCGCATCGAAGGCGTACCAGCCCGCCCAGGCCAGCGCGACAAAGGCGACGATGGTCACGCCAATGCTCTTGAAAAGAATGCGCAACACCTTGCCATCGGCAAGCTGGCCGATCGCGAGCATCAGAGAGGTGGCAATTGCTGGCATTGTTGGCTTGCGATTGCTTCTGTGAGCGGCCAAGTCAATCTTTCGACCCTATCTTGGAACCACGGGAATAAACATGTCCGAACCACGTTATGATGTAATCGCCATCGGTAATGCCATTGTCGATGTAGTGGCCTCCTGTTCAGACGAGCTGATCGAGGAGCTGGGTATGACGCGCGGCGGCATGACCCTGATCGATGCCGACCAGGCGCGCGACCTTTATGATGCGATGGGTCCGGCGCGTGAAATCAGCGGCGGATCGGCGGCCAACACGCTGGCCGGCCTGTCCGCCCTGGGCGCGCAATGCGCTTTCGTGGGGCAGGTGGCGGATGATCAGCTGGGGCAGGTCTTCGCCCATGATATCCGCGCCGTGGGGATCGATTTCGATATTGCCGCGCGCGAAGGCGAACCGCCCACCGCGCGCTGCCTGATCTTCGTCACGCCCGATGGCCAGCGCACCATGAACACCTTCCTGGGCGCATCGCAATTCCTGCCCGCCGATGCTCTGGATGAGGAAGCCGTGGGCGGCGCACAGATCCTCTATCTGGAAGGCTATCTGTGGGACCCGGAAGAGCCGCGCGCAGCCATGCGCCGCGCTATTGAAAGCGCCAAGGCGGCGGGCCGCAAGGTCGCTTTCACCCTGTCGGATGCCTTCGTGATCGATCGCTATGGCGATGACTTCCGCGCGCTGATCGCCGATGGACTGATCGACATATTGTTCGCCAATGAAGTGGAGCTGGCCGCCATTACCGGCGAGGCAGACTTCGAGGCCGGCCTCGCCACGCTGGAGGGCAAGGTCCCGGTGCTGGTGGTGACCCGCAGTGAGAAGGGCGCGGTTTCCATCGCCCATGGCGAACGGGCGGCAGTATCCGCCGAACCGGTCGAACACGTGGTCGACACCACCGGCGCGGGCGACCTTTTCGCCGCCGGTTTCCTGTTCGGCTATGTCCGCAGCAAGCCGCTGGAGACTTGCCTGCGCATGGGCTCCATCGCCGCCGCAGAAGTTATCAGCCACTACGGTGCCCGGCCGGAGGCCGATCTGGCAAAGCTGATGCAGGAGAAGCTGGGCTAGGGCTGGTTATCGAAACCGGATTCGCCGAGAAGATCGTCGAGAAACAGCGACATGAGCATGGGCTGCCCGGTCACTTCGGCCTTGGCATAGACCTGGCTCAGTTGCGAGCGGACGGTGCCACCGGCGGCTCCGCGCATCTCGGCGATCTCGGCGCTTGAAAAGCCCTTCAGCGCAAACAGCGCCACTTCGGCTTCGGATCGCGACAGGCCCCAGTCGGCAAAGCGGTCCTGGATCAACTGGCCCAGTGCCCCGCGCGCGGCGGACAATGCCCGATCGCGGCGGCGTGCCTCGCTCTGGAGCCGCGTGAAGGTCAATGCGGCATAGGCGATTCCGGCCAGCAGGGCGAAGCCGACCAGCAGGTCCAGCGCAAACAGCGGGCCGAACTTGCCATCCCGGGACCAGCGACTTTCGCCCACCGCATCGAAGATGAAATAGATCGCGGCCACGGCCTGAAGGCCGATCACGGCCAGCGCCATCGCGGGCTTGTTCGCGGGTGTTGCTGCCATGGTACTTATGTTGATCCCCGCCGGTTTGAACATCTGCTTATACACTGTTTCTGAGGCCAGACGTATCTCACCTGCATGCATCACGCAGCAGGAGATATGCGTTGGACGACAATCTGAAATCCGCACTGACAAAGGTGCCTGCGGTCACGCTCGGTTTCTGGATCATCAAGATCCTGGCCACCACCTTTGGGGAGACTGCGGGCGACACGGTCAGCATGTCGATGAATCTGGGCTATCTTGTCGGCACGGCCATCTTTGCTGCGATTCTGCTGGCGCTGGTGATCTGGCAGATCCGTGCGACAAGGTTCCACCCGGCGCTTTACTGGACCACCATCATCGCCTCCACCACTGCGGGCACGACGATGGCGGATTTTGCCACGCGCTCGATGGGGATCGGCTATCCCGGCGGTTCGCTTTTGCTGCTGGGGCTGGTGCTGCTGTCGCTGCTGGCGTGGCGTATGGCTCTGGGCACGATATCGGTCGATTCGGTGCATGAGCCCAAGGCGGAGATCTATTACTGGGTCACCATCACCTTCTCGCAGACGCTGGGCACGGCGCTGGGTGACTGGGTGGCCGATGGGCCGCTGGGATATCTGGGCGCGGCGGTAATCTTCGGTGGCTTGCTGGCGCTGGTCGCGGTGGCCTACTGGCGCACCAAGGTGAGCCATGTGGTACTGTTCTGGCTGGCCTTCATCCTCACCCGCCCGCTGGGCGCAGTGGTCGGCGATTTCCTCGACAAGCCGGTCGCCAGTGGCGGCCTCGAACTCAGCCGCGGTGCGGCCTCGCTGGTGCTGGGCGCGGCGATCGTGCTGCTGGTGTGGCTGGTGCCGCAGCGGGCCGGGAGCAGGGCTGCTGCTGCCTAGCCGCCCTTGGTCCGCGCAATTTCGCGCCAGCCGATGTCGCTGCGGTAGAACCCGCTGGGGAAATCCACCTTGGCCACGGCGGCGTAGGCGGCTTGTTGTGCCGCCTGCACGTCCGTGCCCCTGCCTGTGACGTTCAGCACCCGTCCGCCGCTGGCGCGCAAGGTGCCGTCATCCTCGTCCAGCGTGGTGCCGGCGTGGAAGACCTTGGCGCCGTCTGCCTCTGCTTCGGCAATGCCGCCGATGGTGCCGCCTTTTTCGGGCGTGCCGGGGTAGCCCCTGGCGGCCATCACCACGGTCAGGGCGGCATCGCGGGAGAAGCGCGGACGCTCCATCGCGGCAAGGCTGTTGTTGGCGCAGGCCAGCAGGTAATCGGTCAGGTCGGATTCCAGCCGCATCATCAATACCTGGCATTCCGGATCGCCGAAGCGGCAGTTGTACTCCACCAGCTTGGGACCTTCGTCGGTCAGCATCAGCCCGGCATAGAGCACGCCGGAATAGGGCATGCCCTCATCCGCCATCTGCTTTACCGTGGGGGCGATGATCTTCTGCATCACTTCCGCCCGCAGTTCCGGGGTGAGCACGCGCGCGGGGCTGTATGCGCCCATGCCGCCGGTGTTGGGGCCGGTGTCGCCTTCGCCCACGCGCTTATGATCCTGCGCACTGCCGAAAGTCACGATGGTGGCGCCATCGGTGATCGCGAACAGGCTCACTTCCTCGCCGGTCATGAATTCCTCGATCACCACTTCGGCACCCGCATCGCCGAATGCGCCGTCAAACATGTCTGCCAGCGCGGCTTCGGCATCGGCGCGGTTTTCGGCAATCACCACGCCCTTGCCCGCCGCCAGCCCATCGGCCTTGAGCACGTATGGGGCCTTGAACCCGTCCAGTGCGGCCACTGCCTGTTCCAGCGATGTGGCGCGGACATATCCGGCGGTGGGAATATTGGCGCGGTCGCACAACTGCTTGGTGAAGCCCTTGCTCCCTTCCAGCTGGGCAGCGGCGGCGGAGGGGCCGAACACGGCGAAGCCCTCTGCGCGCAGGGAGTCGGCAAGCCCGTCCACCAGCGGTGCTTCGGGGCCGATCACCACCAGGCCGATCTGCTCCTGCTCGCAAAAGGCGATCACCAGTTCATGGTCGGTCACGTCGATGTTGAGACATTCGGCATGGTCCGCGATTCCCGGATTTCCCGGGGATGCGAACAGCTTTCCGCCTTCTTCGGCGATCACACGGGATTGCGCCAGCTTCCAGCTAAGCGCATGTTCGCGTCCGCCCGATCCCAGCAAGAGGATGTTCATGCCCGGCTCCAATTCCAGTTCCGATTTTGATTCTGCAAGTGATGGGCTGGTAGCCAAGGAGAGCGCCGGGGACAATTCCGGTGCCTTGACCATCACCGAGATTTCGCAGGCACTCAAGCGCACGGTGGAGGACCGGTTCGGCCATGTGAAGCTGCGCGGCGAGCTTTCGGGCGTGAAGCGCGCCGCCTCCGGCCACCTCTATTGCAGCCTGAAGGATGAAGGCGCGGTGATTGACGGGGTGATGTGGCGCGGATCGACGCAGCGCCTGTCCTTCGTGCCCGAAGACGGCATTGAAGTGATCGCGACGGGCAAGCTGACGACCTATCCGGGCCGGTCGAAATACCAGATCGTGATGGAGCGGATGGAGATCGCCGGTGAAGGCGCGCTGCTCGCCCTGCTGGAAAAGACCCGCAAGCGGCTGGAGGCGGAAGGCCTGTTCGCGCCTGAGCGCAAGCGGCAGCTGCCGTTCATTCCCACAACCATCGGCGTGGTCACATCGCCCACCGGTGCGGTGATTCGCGATATCCTCCACCGGCTGGCCGATCGCTTTCCCAGCCATGTGCTGGTGTGGCCGGTGCTGGTGCAGGGCAATGGCGCCGCCGCGCAGATCTCGGCTGCGATAAACGGCTTTGGGGCGATGCCCGAAGGCGTACGGCCCGATCTGCTGATCGTGGCGCGCGGCGGCGGATCGATAGAGGATCTGTGGGCCTTCAATGAAGAGGTGGTGGTGCGCGCCATCGCTGCCTCGCCGATCCCCACCATTAGCGCGGTGGGGCATGAAACCGATACCACGCTGGCCGATTTTGCCGCCGATGCGCGCGCACCCACGCCCACCGCCGCCGCCGAAATGGCGGTGCCGGTGCGGGCGGACCTGGCCAATACGCTGGATGATCTGGGCCTGCGCCAGCGCAAGACCGCTCTGCGCCCCGTCACTCTTGGACGCGAGCGGCTGGAGGCGCGTGCACAGCGCCTGCCCCGGCCCGAACAATTGCTGCAATTGCCCGCGCAGAAACTGGATGACCTGGGTGAGAAATTGCGCCGCGGCCTGCTCGACCGTGCAGCTTCGGGGCGGGAGCGGCTGGGCGCGCTGCGCCTCTCGCCCGCTGTGCTGGAGCGCAACTGGCGCGAATCGAAGCAGCGGCTCGATACCGTCCGACTCTCGCCCATGCTGGTCACGCGGCCGATTGCCGAAAAGGCGCAGAAACTGGCGGCACTGGCGCGGCTGGCCGAGCAATTGCATCCCGAAAAGCCGCTCCAGCGCGGATATGCGATGGTTTTCGATGCAGCGGGCAGGCCGGTGACGGACAAGGCTTCAGCGCAGGTAAAGCCTTCGCTCGCCATACGTTTTCGCGATGGCGATCTTCAGGTGGTGCCGGCGGGCAGGAAAAAACCGGCCCAGCCCAAGGCTCCAGCGGCAGAAGGTGGCCAGCCCAAATTGCTTTAAGACCAGCCTCTTGATAGGGATGCGCGCATGTTGATGTCTTCTTCCGAAAATGCCGCAACGCTGATTTACGGCCCCAACGGGTTTCGCGTGATCAAGCCCGGCCACTTTGTCGTCTGCGCCGTCAGCGGCGAACCCGTTCCGCTGGAGGAGCTGCGCTATTGGAGCGTGGACCGGCAGGAAGCCTATGCCAGCGCGGAACTTTCCACCCAGCGCGCCCTTGGCCTGAAGTGAAACTGGCCTTCAGGCTTCTGGCCCTGATCTCAGGCGTTGCCCTGGCGGGCGGCTATGCGCTTGCTTCATCGCAGCAGGGCCAGACAGGCGAGGCTGCCAGACAAGGCGCAGCTTCATCCGCTTTCCCGGCGCTGGAAACCGCATCGCGAGTGGCCGACATGTCCGATGGCTTCGTGTTCGAAGGGGATACCACCCAGGGCGGCTGGCTGCGTGGACGAGTGCCGCACGGCACCGTCGCTGCGCGGCTGGGCGATCAGGACCTGACTTTCAACGAAGAAGGATATTTCTTCGCCGCCTTTGACCGCGATGCAGGGCCGCAAGCGCAGCTGGTCGCGCAGCTTGAAGATGGCCGCGAGGTGACGGCAAATCTGGCGGTAGCCCCGCGCGACTGGCAGATAGAACGCGTCAACGTGGCGCGCACTGCCGGCGGTGCAAGTGCGGAATTCATGGAGCGCCGCCGCCCGGAACTGGCGCGGATCAATGCCGCACGCAATGTCGATGCCCCCGCCACCGGCTGGAGCGAGCGCTTCATCTGGCCGCTGACGGGCCGCATTTCGGGCCGCTTCGGATCGCAGCGCATCTATCGCGGGGAACCGGGCAGCTATCATTCGGGGATCGACATCGCCACCGGCGGCACCGGCAACCCGTTTGTCGCGCCTGCCGCAGGGGTGGTGACGCTGGCAGCGGAAACGCCGTTCAGCCTGGAGGGATATCTGCTGATCATCGATCACGGGCAGGGCCTCAACAGCGCCTTCCTGCACCTGTCCGAAATCGCCGTGAAACCGGGCGATGTGGTGGAACAGGGGCAATATCTGGGGCGCATCGGCTCTTCCGGGCGCGCTACCGGGCCGCATCTGCACTGGAGCCTGAAATGGCACGATGCGCGGCTCGATCCGCTGCTGTTCACCGGCCCCATGCCGTGATGCTGCAAAAGGCGCGACGCCGTGCCTTATAGCCGGCGCAAGTGGCGCCTTGCCGCCCTTGTCCTGCTGGCCGTGCTGCTGATCCCGGGAACTTTCTGGCGCAGCGAAATGGCGCCTGTTGCCGATGCGCAGGTGCGCTTTGTGCCGCTGGCCCTGCCTTCCGGCAGTTCGGGCGATGCAAGGCTTACGGCAGAGGCCGCGTGGGAAATTCGCAGCACCGATCCCTTCTTCGGCGGGTTCTCCGCCTTGCTGGCACGGCCAGATGGACGGCTGACGGCATTCTCCGATCGCGGCGGCAGCATCACCTTCCACCCGCCCGGCTCCGGCAATTCGATCCCGGAGTATCAGGATTACCTGCTCCCCGGCGTGCTCGACAAGAATGGCAAGAATGCCTTTCCGGATATCGAATCGGTCGCGGCGGACCCGGCAACGGGGCGCATCTGGCTGGGTTACGAGAATGCCAATGCGATCCGCCAGATCGGTGATGGCGATGCCAGCTTCCCCCTTGTGCGCCCGCCCGCCATGCGCGGCTGGCCGCTGAATGCCGGGGTGGAGGCGATGGCATGGTTGCCGGGCAAAGGCCTGCTGGTGATGCGGGAGAACGGCGGAAAGGGCCTGTTCTTCCCCTTTGATCCCACCAGCCAGGACGGGCAGCCGCAGCGAATCACCTATCCGGTTCCGCCGGGTTATGCGGTGACGGACATGGCGGCGCTGCCAGATGGCCGCCTGCTGGTGCTGACCCGTTCGCTGGCGCTGGCCTATCCGCCCTTTTCGATCCGGCTGTTCCTTGCCGACGCGCCCGATTTCGAATCGCAAGAAGGCTGGCAGTGGGAGGAGATCGCGGGTTCGGATCATCACCCCGCTGCCGATCTGGAAAACATCATCCCGCGCGACAATTACGAAGGGATCGCGGTGTCACCCCGCGGCGATGGCGCGCTTACCGTGTGGCTTGTCTCCGACGATAACATGGCCGCGATCCAGCGCAGCCTGCTGGTGCGCCTGCGCTGGGACCCGGATGCGACCGCCAGCGGGCAATAGCGGGCGGGCAACAATGGGTAGGGCCACGAAAAAGGGCGCCCTGCCTTGCGGCGGGCGCCCGTTTTTCAAGCCATCACAAATGTGATCAGGCAGCTTCGGCGGTTGCCGCCGCAGTTGCCTTCTTCAGCTCACGCTTCACCTTGACGGCGCGCGTGGACAGCTTTTCGTCCTTGGTCTTCAGCAGCCAGTTATCCAGACCGCCGTTGTGCTCCACCGAGCGCAGGCCCTGCGTGCAAACGCGGAACTTGAAGCTGCGGTCCAGCTTTTCGGAGATCAGCGTGACGTTCTGCAGATTGGGCAGGAACACACGCTTGGTCTTGTTGTTGGCATGGCTGACATTGTTGCCGACCTGGCGGCCTTTGCCTGTAAGTTCGCAGATGCGCGACATGACGAAACTCTCTCGCTCGAAAGGTGAATCAGTAAACAGCGTTCGCTGGGAAAGGCGGGCGCATACAGGGGGGTTGGCGGCACGTCAAGCAAAGGCGGGCGTGAAAACCGCCCATTGCCGTGACTTGCGCCAGCGTATAGCCCGCATCGCATGACCCGCTGGCCTATTCCTGCACCCATGATGGAGGCGCTCGACCTTGCGCGCAAGGCTGCCGATTCGGGCGAAGTGCCGGTGGGCGCGGTGGTGGTGCTGCGCGGCGAGATTATCGCCGGTGGCTTCAACCTGACCCGCACCGACTGCGATCCCACCGCCCATGCGGAAATTGTCGCCCTGCGCGAGGCTGCACGCAAGCTGGGCAGTGAGCGGCTGGGCGAGTGCGACCTGTTCGTGACGCTGGAGCCTTGCGCCATGTGTGCGGGCGCCATTTCCCACGCCCGGATCGCCCGCCTCTATTACGGCGCAGCCGATCCCAAAGGCGGCGCGGTGGAGCACGGCGCGCGCGTGTTCGATCAGGTCCAGTGCCTGCACCGGCCAGATGTCTATTCCGGCATTGGCGAGGGAGAGGCGGCAAAGTTGCTGCGCGATTTCTTCAGCGACCGCCGATAGACCCTACAATCCGCGCCAGATTCGCACCTGCTCATCATCGGCAGGCCCATATTGCTGCGGCGTGCAGCGGACCGGCTTGAAATCGCGCGCGTAACACAGCCGCATTTCCTCCAGCCAGCCGCGCGCATTGATCTTCAGACCGATATGCCCGGCCTCCCAATAGGGATTGGCCTCGGCAAAAGCGTTGCGGATGTCGCCAGCCGTCAGGCCGTCCCGCCGGGAAATGCGATCGTAATCGGGCCAGCGCAGCGAGCTCCACAGCACCTGCGTGACGCGGAAATAGGTTTGCGGGCGCACGCCCATGCAGCTGCCATGCTTGGCCCATTCATGCGCCAGCAGCCACGCATCGGGCGTCAGGCACAGGTTCTGGCGCAGGATGGCGGGCGATGGCTCGCTGCGCACCGGGCACCACTGCGGGAAGGAATTGCCCCGGCCATTGGGCCACAGGCCGTGGACAATGAAACCGAAACTGCCGCCCTGCCCGGAACACTGGCGGGCGTTGCGCGGATTGTCCTCGCGATTCCGACAAAACTCCGGCGACCATGACAGGGCCAGCGTATAGCCTGCCACCGGCATCTGCCGTGTTGGCCCATCCTGCGTGATGCGCGGCACGGATATGCCCGTGGTCGGTATGGTGCACTGATAGGCCTGAGCGTGAGCGGTGGCGGTCATCAATGTCAGGAGCGTGGCAAGCGTGATCGCGCTAATCGAAGTGTTCCGCATGCGGACGCCCCTTCCAGTCAAACCAGTTCCGTGCCTGAGGCGTAAAGAGCATGCCAGCGGCAAACAGGGCAAGGGCCTGCGCGCCGAGAAACGTGACAGGGTAGAATGTAGCTCCATCGCTCTGCAGCAGCAGGCCAACGATGGCGGGCATATTGATAAGCCTGCCTATGGCAAGAACGGTAACCATCCACCGGGCAAACCTGCTCGCGAGGAACCACACCAGCAGAACTGGAATCAAGGCGATCGATAGCCGTGCGCTGGTGATGACAATCACCCAATCATCGGTCAGCGCGACACCACTTCCTGCAAGCACGCTTATTGCCACCTCTTCTCGGTGAGAGATCTCCCACACAAAGGCCAGCAGGGCCTGAAGCATGAATGCCGCCGCGAACAGGCGGATTGCCAGTGGCCTTGGGCCAGACGCCCTTCTCACAGCGGCGTGAAGTCGAGCCCGATATCGGCAGCAGGCGCACTTTGCGTCAGGCGGCCGACGGAGACATAGTCCACGCCCGTTGCGGCCTTGGCGGCGATGGTGTCCAGGTTGATACCGCCCGATGCCTCTGTCTTCGCGCGCCCGGCGATCAGCTGCACCGATGCGCGCAGGGTGGCCGGGTCCATATTGTCGAGCAAAATGTGGTTTGCGCCCGCTGCCAGTGCCGCTTCGATCTGGTCGATCCGGTCAACCTCGCAGATGATGTCCTTCACCCCGGCCTCGCGTGCGCGGCGGACCGCTTCGCCCACGCTTCCGGCGACGAGGATGTGGTTGTCCTTGATCATCGCGGCATCCCACAGGCCCATGCGGTGGTTGTGCGCACCGCCCATCGTGGTGGCGTATTTCTCCAGATGGCGCAGGCCGGGAATGGTCTTGCGCGTATCGAGCAGGCGGGCGCTGGTTTCGCCCATCGCATCGACATATTCGCGCGCCATGGTGGCAATGCCGGACAGGTGCTGAACGGTGTTGAGCGCGCTGCGCTCTGCCGTCAGCATGGCGCGGGCATTGCCTTTCAGCCGCATCAGATCGGAACCTGCGGGAACCTGCGCGCCTTCTGCAACCAGAATATCGATCCGCATGTCAGGGTCCAGCGCGCGGAAAAAGGCCTCTGCCACCGGGAGGCCCGCCACCACGATCGGATCGCGGCTGTCCATCACGCCGGAAAACTGCGCATCGGCGGGAATCACGCTCTCGGCAGTCACGTCATGCCCGCCGCCGGGCAGTCCCACGCCAAGGTCCTCATCCAGAGTGGCACGGACGAAGGCCGCAAGGTCGAAGCCGGGAAGTGTGAAATTGCTCATGCCCCGCGTGTGAAGGATTTTTGGCAGAGCCTCAAGCGGAGGAGTTTGTGATTCGCGCGCGGGGATTTTTGTTTTACGCCCGCGCATCCGCACGCGCGGCTGCGCGGGCGTAAAACCAAATGCTAATGCACGAACCGCGCGACCACATCGCGGTAGCTGCGACTGACTTTCACCTCGGCGCCCGATTCCAGCACCAGGAAGCATTCGCCATTGGTGTGCGGGCGGACCTGGCGCACCAGGTCGAGATTGACGATGGTGGAGCGGTGCACGCGCTGGAAGTTCTTGGGGTCGAGCCGGCGCTCCAGATCCTTCATCGTCTCGCGCAGGATCAGCGAATTCTCGCCGGTGAAGATGCACATGTAATCCCCGGCGGCGTCGATATGTTCGATGCTGTCCACGTCGACACGGAAGATCTTGCCCTGATCCTTGATGTTGATGATCTTCTCATAGCGCGCGGCGGCTTCTTCATCGCCGTCCATGCCTTCAAGGCTCTCTGGCGAAACCTCGGCCAGCACGTCCTTCAGCTTCAGCGCCTCTTCGGCGGAGCGTTTCTCCGCCAGTCGCACGCGCACGCGCTCCAGCGTATCGGCCAGCTTCGCCTCATCCACCGGCTTCATCAGGTAATTCACCGCATTGGCTTCAAACGCGCGGATGGCGTGTTCCTGATAGGCGGTGACGAACACGAACAGCGGCGGTTCGATTTCCATCACGCCCTTGACCACGGAAAAGCCGTCAAAGCCGGGCATCTGGATGTCGAGGAACACCAGATCGGGCTTGAGCGTCTTGATCGCCCGGATCGCCTCGCGCCCGTTGGCGCAGGTCTCGATCACTTCGACGTCGGCGAAGGGCTCCAGCCGCAACAGCAGGCCCTGAATGGCCAGTTTCTCGTCATCGACAACAATGGTGCGAATGGTCATGAGCTGGTTCCGATCGGTTGCTGGGAGGGTTCGGCCTGAACGGGCCGGGGCGGTGGAAGTTTCCCGCTCAGGCGGTCATCTTCTTCGGACATGGTCGCTTCATATGGAATTTCAATGATGACGGTGAAGCCGCCGTCCGGCGGGGTTTCAATGTCGAAGCGATGGTCCTCGCCATAGGCCTGCGCCAGGCGGTCACGAATATTGGCCAGTCCAACGCCGGTGGAATCAGACCTGCTGGCGGTGGGCGTATTGCCGATGATCTCGGTGCGGCGCGATCCCTGAAGGCCCGGCCCGGTGTCCGAAACGGTAATCCGCAGCTTGTTGCCCAGCAATTGCGCGGCAAGGCTGATACGCGCCCCTTCCTCCTGCGCGGAGACGCCGTACTTGATCGCGTTTTCGATCAGCGGTTGCAGCAGCATGGAGGGGATGGCGGCATTGGCGGCGGCGGGATCGATGCGAAATTCGGTGCGCAAGCGCTCCTCAAACCGCATCCGCTCAATCTCCAGATAGAGTTGCAGCGTCTCCACCTCCTGCGCCACGGTCACTTTCCCGCCAGGCTGGGTCACCAGCGTGTGGCGCAGAAAGCTGGACAGGCGTGTCAGCATCGCATTGGCGGGCGCGGTCTGCTTCATCAGCACCAGCGTGCTGATCGAATTGAGCGTGTTGAACAGGAAATGCGGATTGAGCTGGTATCGCAGCATGGCCAGCTGCGCAGCCGTCGTCTGCGCCTCCAGCCGCTCCAGCCTGTCTGCCTGTTCTTCCACCTGAAGGAAAAAATTGATCGCGTAATACAGCGCCGACCACGCGCCCAGCAGCGTCATGTCGAGGTAGAACACGCCCAGCACCAGGCTGGCGAAATTGGCCTCGCTCCCGGCCTGATACAGGCTGATGGTCCAGGCGTTGATGATGGCCGAAACCACCACCGCGGCAGCCAGCACCAGCGTGGTCGCGCCCCAGGTCACCAGCGGGCGGCGATTGATCAGCTGGCCGTAGATCACCGACAGGATCAGGCTGATGGAAAAGCCGGTGATGGTGGCGATCAGCACCAGCACCAGGAAATCCAGAGGGCGTTCATTGGCGATGGCGGTGGCCGAACGCAGCACCATCGCTCCGCCCCAGCCAATCAGCTGCAAGCGCCAGAATGCACGGTTCTTGTCAGCAAAAAACGGCGTTGGCCGGAACGGCAGCATGACGATGCTGCCGGTCACATCCGGCTTGGGCTTGGCCTTGCGAAAGGAAAGTGACTTGATGAGCGCTTTCATGGCGCTCTCTCCCTATCAGGAATCGCGCGCTTCGGCGATTGCCCGGCCGATCGATTCAGCGCCGATTGCACCGTTGAGCGCCTTGTCACCCACTATCCAGCTGGGCGTTCCGGTTATGCCAAGGCTCTGCGCGAGGAAGATGTTGTTCTGCAACTGCGATTCGAACTGGCCCGCCGATATCGCTGCCAGCGCCTGTTCCACATCCACGCCGGCCTGCGTTGCGGCGGCGGTGATGGTTTCCTGCGTCACCTGCCCTTGCGCAAACATGGCGAGGTGGAATTGTTCAAACCGGCCCTGCTGCGCCGCAGCCAGCGCCATGCGGGCGGCATCGGCGCTCTGTTCGGTAAGGATGGGATATTCGCGCACCACCACCTTGAGATCGGGGTTGGAGGCGATCAGCGCATTCACATCGGCCACGCTCTGGCGGCAGTAGGTGCAGGCGTAATCGGTAAATTCGACCAGCGTCACCGCGCCATCGGGATTGCCCAGCACGGCGCCGGGGAAGGCCGCTTCCAGCTCATCGCGCAGCGGTTCGATCCGGGCAAGTGTGTCACGCCGCTGCAACTCCTCCATCGCCTGCGGCAGGACTTCGGGATTGGAAAGCAGGTAATCGCGCGTGTGGTTGTCCCCCAGCCCGGAGAAGGACCACAGGGCAGCTCCGGCAAAACCGGCGACAAGGGCGATCAGGGAAGTGGAAATCCAGCGCATGTCAAACGGCCTAACCGCGTTCATCCAATCGTTCAATCATCGCGCGTGCTTCAATCGCCACGTCCTGTGCGCGAATCCAGTCTGGCGTGCCTTCGGGCAGGCCCGCTTCTGCGGTACGAGCGCTTTGCAGCGCCGCGCGCGGATTGCCTGACATGATCTGCTGTTCGGCGCTGGCCAGCCGTGCGCGCGGAAAATCGCCGCGCTGACCATAGACCACGCCCAGCTGATACCAGGCAAAGGGGTTGAGCCGGTCACGCCCCACGGCGGCGCGCAGCACGCGCTCTGCCTCCTCCAGATAGGCGGGGTTTTCGGTGGCCAGCAGGGCATGGCCCAGCATTGGTGCAATCAGCGGGTTGTAATTGGTCAGCTCCACCGACCGGCGCAGCGGCAGCAGCGCCTCTTCCGCGCGGCCTGATTCAAGCAGGATCTGGCCCTTGAGCTCAAGGAAATAGGGGTTGTCCGGCTCCTGCGCGATCAGGGCGTCGGTTTCTGCCAGCGCATTGTCGATCAGGGCTTCCTTGTTATAGGCATAGGCCCTGGCATAGCGCGCGGGCACGCCTGTCATGTAAACGGGGAACGCGTTCAGCGTGCGCGCCGGATCGGCCTGAAAGCCGAACAGCTTGGCCTTGATCCGCTCAAACCGCATCTGCTGCACCGGATCGGGCGGAACATCCCATGCCGGGTCCGCCTCATAGCCCGCGCGCAGGGCGGCGATACGGCTGCCGGAAAGCGGGTGGGTACGGGCAAATTCCTGTTCGGCGGTCTGGCTGATGCCGCGGCGGAATTCATAATTCTGCAGCTTGCGGAAGAATTCCAGACTGCCGCGACCGGTGATGCCGGCGTCCGAGAGATATTGCGCGCCCGCCGCATCGGCGCTGGCTTCCTGCGTGCGGGTGAAGGTGAGGAAGCTGCCCATTGCGGCCTGCTGGCCCATGGCGAAAATGCCCATCGCCGCATCGCCGCTGCCCGCCAGCGCGGCGCCGATGGCGGCCAGCGCGGAAAGCAGGGTGATGCGCGTGGCATTGGTCGCGCCTTCGGAATAGCGGATGATGTGGCCGCCCATCACATGGCCCAGCTCATGCGCCAGAACGCCCTGCACTTCATTGGCGGTATCGGCGGCGGCGATCAGCCCGGAATGGACATAGATGCGCTGGCCACCGGCCACGAAAGCATTGATCGAATTGTCATCCAGCAGCACGACTTCGACCGATCCCTCACCCAGTCCGGCAGCTTCGGCCAGCGGATCGACCATGTCCTGCAGCAACTGTTCGGTCTCTGCATCGCGCAATATGCTCTGCGCGGCAGCGGGATGTGCTGCCAGCATGGTGAGGGCCAGTGCGGCAAAGATATGGGCAAGAATGCGCATGCAGATGCAGTGCTAGCCCGCTTCGCCCTGAACGGGAACTGAAGATTACTGCTCAATCGCCGGGGCGGGCGTCCGCAGCAGCCTCGCCCACCGCTGCCACGATGCGGCTGGCCTCAATATTGTGGTCAAGACCGGCCTGGCGCAGGAAGGCCAGACCCGCATCATAGGATGGCCCCATCCACAGCGGCACGCCGGCCTGTTCGATCATTTGCTGTGCGGCCCGCTCGGCCTCGCTCAAGTCATCGGTGGCAATCCGGCGCAGGAAGATGGCGGCGATCCTGCCGGGATGGCGGTCCACTACATCGGCAAAGGCCGGCAGGTCCCCTTGCGTGTCATCGCCGATCAGGGCGAAGCGAAGCTGCGGATACATCTCCACTATATGCCCGATCGATGCAGACTTGTGCGCCCCATGGCCTGCGCCGCCCAGAGTGGCGCGGTCCATGGCCCAGTCGCGCAGCATCAGCGGACCCAGCGGCAGGCGCTTGGCGCGCTTGAAGGCGACGAGGTAGGAAAACAGGTTCCACGGGCTGGACGAAACATAGAAGAACGGCCGGTGCGAGGCGGCAAGACGGATGGCGTCAGGCTCTCCATGCGGCGTTTCGGGAATGCCGCCGCCAAGCGCCGAGAAGAACACATCGGTACCCGGCACGGCGATACGGTCCTGTGGCCATTGCGCCAGCAGCCGCTGCCAGTTGCGCAGCAGCGGACGAATACCGCCGGTGATGCCGGTTTCGATGATCGTATCGTCAATGTCGGAAATGACCGCCAGATCGCTCAGCCGCCCGGGCGCCAGGACGTGGCCTGCCAGACTCTGTTCGCCGTCATCATCCGGCCAGCTCAGCCGGACCATTTCCCATGCCGGGTGATCGGGCAGGTCCCAGTGCGGATCGAGCGCCAGATCGAAATGCACGAAGCCTTCGGCATCGCTGTGCGCGCTGTGGTGCAGCAGATCGCCATCCGGGCGCTGCAATGCCAGCGTCACCCTGACTCCGGCCACTTCGCGCGAGGCAAACTGGGCGAGCATTGTGCGCACTGCCAGCCAGCGCCCGCCACCTGAATAATCGTGATCTCCTGATCGCAGTTGGCCAGATCGCAGGGCGCGCGCCTTCAGCACCAGCCGTGCATGGCTGCGATAGCCGAAATAGGGCTGGATGCGGACCGGCGAGGACTTGGGAGTTGCGCTGAACAGGGCCATTCCCGCCAAGGCTACAGGCCCGGCCCGCGTTTTGACAGGTGCGAGTTGCCGGACCGGGCAGCCAGTCAGCCGATCAGCTTGCGCGCGGCCTTTTCGATCAGGGCATTGTCTTCGGGGACTTCGCCCAGCAGGACCACGTCGCCATCATCTGTCCGGCGCACCATCACCAGCGCGAATTCCTCGCCCTGAGTGCCAATGGCAGAAAGCTGGCGCGGCTGGATGGCGCGCAACTTGCGGGCAAGCGCCTTGCGCGGCCCGGTCTGCACCGCGGCGCGCGTGTCACCGTCCTGTCGGCGCAGGCGGCGTTCGGCCTGGACCACGCCCTTCAACCCGCCATCGGCAGCGCGCAGGAAACTGCCCAATGCGCCGCGTTCCAGCCCGATGCGCTGTGCATGGGTCAGCGCTGCGGCATATTCGGTCAGCCGCGTCTTGTCGTAATCGGCGCCGAACACCAGCTTGACCACCGGCGTCATCGGCGCGCGTTGCTGCATGGCAAGACCGGCATCTTCGAGCATTTCGGCGAATTCGCCCGGCTCTTGCGCTGCTGCCAGGGCAAAATCATAGGCGCGCCCGATGGCATCGTACAAAGCCTTGCGGGTGCGATCTTCGCTGCTGCATGCAGTCTGCGCCAGCTCGCGGGCCGCAGCGAGCCAGTCAGCCAGGCCCATGTCGGCGGTATCGCGTTCGTTTGTCCCGTCAGAAGCCGCAGCATGGCTGGTCAGGTCAAGCCCGAAGGAGGGGCGGGGAAGGTCATCCATTTCCGGCGCGGCAAAACCGGTGCCGCCGGTCATCGATCCGGGACCATCGGCCCAGTCTGCCATCGGCGCCTCGGGTGAGCGGCTGCGCACGCCGGACCGTTCCAGCGCCTGGTCGATTTCCAGCAGCAATTCATCGGCGTCCTTGCTATCCGCCATTTCCTTCCAGTTGATCGCGCCGAAGATGAAATCAATCGTCTCGTCATCGCTGGAGAAAGGCAGCAGAATGCCGCGATAAAGGATCGTCACACCGCGCTGGTTGACGAATTCGGCCTCAAATCCGATCGGCGCCTGGTTGGCCAGGATCTGCATGTAATGATCGGTGATGCGGCTGAGCAATGAGCGCGAGGGGACATCGGACAGGCGGTTGATGACCATTCCGTTGGCACCGCACTCGCCAGCCAGTTCGCTGCCCAGGAAGGCAATTGCCGGGTCCTCCACGCCATGGGAGAAATCGAGCAACACGCCGTGCGGGCCAAAGTCGGGCAGCTTTTGCGGATCAAGATCCTCGACATTGGGAAAGTTGCGATTGTCCAGCAGGCTGGCCCAGAAATTATAGGCGCGCACTTGCATCCGCCGCTCATCCGCGCCGATCTGAGGGGGCGGAGCGTCGTGTTCCAGCTCATCATCGATCGCGTCGTCGCCATAGGCGCCATCGAAACCGTCAAAATTGCCACGTTGCGTGTCCATCGCACCAAAACCCCTTGAACCATGTGTCAGGAGCCTTTTGGCGCGACGTGGTAAATAATTGATGAAGTTGTGCCGATGGTGGTGGACTTATGCTGGCCTGGGCCAGTCTGCGGGTCGAGCGATCACAGCATATAGCGCATGCGGATGGTCTGGCTCACCGGCCTGCTGCCCACTTCGAAGGCAGCCTCGTCAAAATCCGGCGGGCCAAGCCGCACCGGCGCATCGCGGGAAAAGCCAAAGCCTTCGCGCGGGATCATGGTCAGCGCGCGGTCGGCGCGGCCGTTCTGATTCTCATCGTGCAGCAAGGCAATGGCATAGGTGCCGGGCTGCACGCCTTCGAAATGCAGCGTCAGCGTGGAGGCCGCCGGCACGGTGACGCGGTGCGAATGCGCATCGTTCCGGCAGCGCGGGAATCGTTCGGGATCATCGGTCATGCAGGCCATCACCACGCCGTGCGTATTGCGCAGGTTGGTGACCGAAATGCTCACCTCAACCGTGTGCTCTGGCGCAGCGCCCATCAGCAAGGGCGCCGCGATCAGCGTTCCAGCTTTGAGGATATGCCGCGATCGGTGCTGCACAGGCGATCCCAGAAGCGGAAATAAAGTCCGAAATTGCATAGATACTCGTCATGGTGACGTTGATGGTGGCTGGCCGTTATCACCCAATTTCCCAATGGGGAATGAACGAACCATCGCGGGAACATCTCCCAGCCCATGTGATTGGTCACGCCCATCACCGTCATTATCAACAGCACCGTGCCCAGCATGGCCACATGAATGGGGATCACGAACACCAGCAGCGGAATCACCAGCGCGCCGGTCAGCGCCTCCACCGGGTGAAAGCTCATCGCCGCCCATGCGGTGGGCGGGCGGCTGGCGTGATGCACCGCATGGGCGATGCGGAACAATCTGGGCCGGTGCATCCAGCGGTGTGTCCAGTAGAACCACGTGTCATGCGCGAACAGATACGCGAACAGCGATAGCGGCAGGTACCACAGCGGGTAATCGTTCCATTGCGTGTAAATCTGCGTCCAGCCCAGTTCCCGCCAGCCCCAGGCGACAATTCCGGCAGGCACGCCGTAGATCGCCGCCGACAGCAGCGACCACCAGATTTCCCTGCTGATCTGCGGCTCCAGCCCGCGATAGAGGCCCGGCCGCACCTTGCTCGTCACCCAGGCGAATGCGCCGCTGGTGAGCAGGTAGCGCACGCCCACTATCACCGTCATGGCAAGCGCGGAGAGGAGGATTGCGGTCATCGCTGCGGGCTTATCAATTGCGCGCCGCGCGCGATAGGCATTCCTTGGGCCATAGGAAAAGGGTGACAAGTAATATTGACATAAGGTCAAGAATTACATACATCGCGAGTCGTCAAGAAGATTAGACATACAGACAAGAGGATTTGACATGACGGATTGCGATGCAGAAGGCGGGCAAGCGCCGCACTGGTTCAGCCCCGCTGCCTGGCAGGCGGGCATGCGGCCACAGGATCTGCGCAATGCGCGCGTGGTGAACATGTGGTGCTGTGCCTGGGCGCTCGCGTTCGTGGGCGCGACTTTCCTGATCTCCCGGCTCCAGCCGACCCCGATAATGGGCGCGGTCATCATTGCCGTGCCGCTGGTGATCGGCGTGTGCACCATCAGGTCTTACCTGCGCTTCCTTCATCAGGCGGACGAATTGCTGCGCAAGGTTCATCTGCAAGGCCTGGGCGTGGGCAGCGGTGCGGCAATGGCGGTCGGCTCGACCTTTCTGATGGCGGCACCGATGGGTGCTTCTGCGCTGTGGGGGCTGACCTTCGCACTTGCCGCACTGGCGCTCAGCTTTTCGTTCAGTGTGCTGCGCGCGGCGAGGCGGCTCAATGCGTAACAGGCTGCGCGTGCTGCGGGCAGAGCGCGCCTTGTCGCAGGCTGCGCTGGCACAGATGCTCGATGTCTCACGCCAGACGGTGAACGCGATCGAGGTCGACAAGCACGATCCCAGCCTGACGCTGGCGTTCAAGATATCGCAGGTGTTCGGCCAGCCGATCGAGGCAATCTTTGCCGGACTGGAAGATACCGGCTTGGATGATGCCGGGCTGGATGATGAAGATGGCGCGAACGGCGGGCAGGAACCCTAACCCTCCAGGCGCATGCCCCAGTTCTCGCAATGGGGATCGCTCTGCACCACATTGCGGCGAAGGGCGGCCCGGGCCAGGCGTTCCACCTCTGTCTTGCGGCGCGCTGCGGCGAGCGGATGGCTGGGGGCCGGGCGGATAATCTCCGCATCATATTCATCGGCCACGATCACGCCGCACAGATCGGGGCGGAAATCCTCCCCTTCCAGACAGGCGCGGTCGAGCTCTGGCGGCAAGCCCCAGAAAAACCGGTCACAAAAATCGAGATAGTCGGGCCATTTGCCATCGCCCATCAGATCGCCGCGCGCGGTCTTGATCTCCACGATCACGATTCGACCCTTGCCATCCACGCCCATCAGATCTGCCCGCCGCCCGTTGCGCAGCGTCATCTCAGGCATGACCCATATGTCGTTGCGGGCAAACAGCCGGCAAATTCCCCTGGCGACAGCGTGCGAGCGCAGCTGATCCTTCTTTGCGGAAGTCTGGATTGGTAGCGAATCACCCATGCCGCGAAACTGGAACGAAATGGGAACATCGTCAAGCGCCTTGCCGCGCTGCTGTTACTTTGCTGGTGTTGCTTCCGGCAGGCAGAGGTCTGCCGAAAGGCTCAGGCGCTTCGGCGCGGACCCAGATGGCTGCTCTGCGGCAAAAGGCCCAGAATGGCCGCGCGGGCGCTCATGAATTCGTGCCACAGCGCGGTGGCCGCCGGGCGCGGATCGGCCCCGCGCGCATTCACCGCCAGCAGGGCGGCCAGTCCCGGCTCCATGATGGCAGCCAGATCCGCCACGGCGTTTTCCGCCAGCTGGCGGCGCCAGGGCGGGCAATCACGGATCAGGGCGGGAAAATTGCGGGCCAGCTTGTCTGGCGATTCCGCCGGCAACCCGGCCAGCATGGAAACCACCGAGCCCGCCTCGCTCAACGCACCCCAGCGCATGCTGGTGGCGCTTGCGCCGAGCATTGCGCGATCGGGGCGCGGGACAATATTTGGCGTGGCAATTTTCATGACACCAGCCATAGCGCCAGTGTGCTTGCCAATTGGTTAGCGGGCCCGGTGCGACACCGGGCCCGCCACATCACGGTTCGATCGAAAGCGCGCTATTCCGAAGGAGGAGCGCCGAACGGGTCGTCCTCTTCCAGATGGTCGAAGCCAAGATCGATATTCGCCCCGTCTTCACCCGATGTCAGGCGGTTGTTCTCGGCACAGACATATTCGCGCAAGGGGAACTCATTATCCAGCCGATAGGCCACGCGCGTGACATAGGGCACGCGCAGCACATCGGGATTGGTGATGGTGAATTCGATCATCAGCTCACCCGGCCCGCTCAGATAGATATGCTCATGCACGCGGCTCTTTTCGGTATGCGGGATACCGGCGGCGATATTGGTCAGCGGGTGCAGGCCCACCGTATCCACCACCAGCATGTCACCATCCCAGTAGCCGACCGATTCGCCGTTGAAGAACAGGTCCGGATCAGCAGGCAGGGCGCGGCCATCGGTGTAGATCCGGCGCACCTGCTCATAGGCTTCGGTCAGAATCGTCACGCGGCCCGGTGAGAACAGGATCTCGATCGGGTATGGCTGTTGCATCACGCCGGGAATGCCCGGCGGCAGGCACTGCGCCTGCGCCTCCTGATTGGGTCCGTTCTCGCGGATCGATGCCTGATAGGCGTCAAACGCGGCCTGCGCGGTTGGCGTCAGCTGGGGCGGGGCCGCGCGATCGGCAAACAGGCGCGTCCAGTCCGGATACCAGATACCCGTCCAGTCGGGCAGTTGCAGCACCTCCTGATAAGCGGTTGCCCGCGGCGAATCGGCTGCGACCTGCGCCGTGGCGGCGCTGGCTGCCATAAGTGCGGCGCCGCAGACTGCCGCCCGCGAAATCCATGCGATAGCTCTCATTCTCATCCCTTCCCGGAGAATTTCCCTCGGTTTTTGCCGAATTGGTTGCCTTTGCCCATTAGATTGATGTCGCAAAACGTATCAAGTCAAGTCGATGGGTTGATTCTGTCCGGCAATTGCTGGCAAAAGAATTGCAAAGGTGATCAGGGACCGTTCAGCTACCCTGCGCCAGGAGAGTGAACATGAATAGCAAAACCTTTCGCCGCGCTGCGCTCGGCTTCGCCTTCGCTCTGGCCGGGGCTGCCAGCCTGTCTGTGCCAAGCTCCGCCCACCATTCCACCGCCATGTTCACATGGGGCCAGGAATCGACCATGACGAACATGACTGTCGAGCGCTGGGAATGGACCAATCCGCACACCTTCCTTTACGCCCGCGATGCCCAGGGCACGCGCTGGGCATTTGAGGGGATGAGCCCGAATCACCTGGTCCGCTATGGCTGGTCGCGCCGGTCGCTGCAGCCGGGTGAGAAGGTGAACCTCACCTATTACCCCCTGCGTGATGGCCGCAATGGCGGCTTCAACGTCACCGTGACCAAGCCTGATGGCTCGCGCTTGTTCCAGTTCGGCGATCGCGGCACTACCCAGTAATCGCGATAGTGACCGGGTCGACTGGTCAGCACCGCACTTCAGCGATCAGGCGAATATAGCTTGGCGCGCCGCGCGCTGATTGCTAGGCGGCTGCCCTGTTGCACCCGTAGCTCAGCTGGATAGAGCGCTGCCCTCCGAAGGCAGAGGCCACAGGTTCGAATCCTGTCGGGTGCACCAAGGAATGAGCCGTCCGTGAGGGCGGCTTTTTCTTTTTCAGACATTTGTCGGCCAGCTATTCGCCCGTGGAGTACCGGCCCTATTCCCAGCCGTTTTCCAGGAAGCGCACCGCGCAGCTGGCCAGGAAGGCGGAGCCGGTGGGCAGGACGCTCTCGTCGACCATCATCTTGCTGGAATGGATGCCGCAGCAGCTCTTCCAGTCCGATCCCTCTTCCGCCACGCCCAGGAAGAACATCGCGCCCGGGACTTTTTCCAGCACATAGGCGAAGTCTTCGGCACCCATCAGCGCGTGGGCCAGCTGCTGATAGGCTTGCTCGCCGCCCATTTGCAGCGCCACTTGCCGGCCAAGATCAACTGCCCGGCCATCGTTGACGGTGACCGGGAAGCCTTCCTCGATATTGACGCTGGCGGTGCAGCCGTGCGCGCGGGCGACATTTTCCGCCACTTCGACGATGGCCGCGCGCAGGGCCTGGCGGCGCTGGGCGGAAAGCGTGCGGATCGTGCCACGTAGCAGGGCGGTGTCGGGGATGATATTATGCGCGCTGCCCGCTTCCATCTGGGTGATGGTGACCACGCAGGCCTCTGCCGCGGCAAAGCGCCGGGTGACCATGGTCTGCAGCGCGGTCACGATTTCGGCTGCGGCTGGGATGGGATCGCGCGTGTCATGCGGCATGGAGGCATGGCCGCCGCGCCCGGTCAGGGTGATCTCCACCATGTCGGCAGCAGCCATCATCGCGCCATGCCTGCCGGCGATCACGCCATGCGGCGAATTGGGCATGATATGCAGGGCAAAGGCGGCATCGGGCCAGGGATCGAGCAGGCCGTCCTCGATCATGTAGCGCGCGCCGTGAAAACCCTCCTCGCCCGGCTGGAACATGAAATGCACCTCGCCGCAAATCTCCTCACGCCGTTCTGCCAGTATGCGCGCGGCACCGGCCAGCATGGCGGTGTGCGTATCGTGGCCGCAGGCATGCATCCGTCCGGGAATGGTGGAGGCGAACGGCAGGCCGGTGTCCTCCTGCATCGGCAGGGCATCCATGTCACCGCGCAGCAGCGCAGTCCGGCCTGGCTTGCCACCTTGCAGCACGGCCACCGCGCCTGTGGCAGAGGTGCCCTCGCGCCATGCCAGCGGCAGATCCGCCAGCTCTGCCCGCACCTTGGCCAGCGTCCTGGGCGTTTCCAGCCCCAGTTCCGGTTCTGCATGGATGGCGCGCCGCAGGGCGACGATACGCGGCTCAATTTCCCGGGCGGCGAGGATCAGTGTCTCAGTCAGCATGCCGACTGTCTACCGCGCGTGCCTGATGCGCGCAAAACTATTTCGCCTGCACAGCCATACGGACGAGAGCTATGGGCTTGTCGGTTGCGGAGTGATACCTAACTTGGCAATTGGTGACCAAATGGTGGCCAATGCCAGTTCGGTGTTGCGCAAATATTGCAGTGTTGCGGCGAACTGTTGCCGTGCGGCGACAGCTTGCGGGCAATTTGAATTATTTCCGTAGTAATTGCATAGGGTGCGAGGTTAAGGCGGTGAGTATGCACGGGACCATACATCTGTTCGACCGCCTGCCGCAGGTTGATGTCGCGCAGGATTCGGCAGAAAGCCGCACATCGGTGCAGGTGCGGGCCCAGCCGCTGGTGGGCCTTATCCGCAATCCGCACAGTCACGGCAATGAAGGTTCGCCGCAGGACAGCGATGCCATTGCAGGCGTCATCACCGCCTCGCCATCGCGGCGCAGCGAACTGCACGAAATTCTGGCCGATTTTGCCGCCAAGCGCGTGGACTATATCGCCATCGATGGCGGTGACGGCACGGTGCGCGATGTGCTGACTTGCGGTGCGGGTTCGTTTGGTGAAACCTGGCCTGAACTGATCCTGCTGCCCAGCGGCAAGACCAATGCGCTGGCGCATGATCTGGGCATTGGTGATGACTGGAATCTGGCCAAGGCGCTGGAAGCTGCGAAGAATGACCGGATGGTCATGCGCCGCCCGCTGGTGGTGGCGCAGCGTGACAATGAAGCGGCGCAGGTGCGTGGTTTCGTGATGGGTGCCGGGGCCTATACCTCCGCCATCAGCCTGGGGCAGGACGCGCATAATTTTGGCGCCTTCAATGCCGCCGCCGTGGGCGTGACCGCTATCTGGAGCGCGTTGCAGGCGTTTTTCGGCAGGCAGGACAATCCGTGGCGGCGCGGCACGCGCATGCGCCTGCGCGATGAAGCCGGCGTGGATCTGGAACATGCCGGATTTGCTCCTGCGGATGAGCGGTTTTTCATGTTCGCATCCACCTTGCGGACATTCCCGGCTGGCCTGCGTCCGTTCAAGGACATGGAGGCCGCCCTGCGCGTGGCGGTGTTCGACAATTCGCGCCGCCGTCTGTTGCTGCGCATTCCGGCAATTTTTCGCGGCAATGTGGGCGAGGCCACGCGGCGCGGCGGCTATCACACGCATGGGCTGGAACAGCTGGAATTCGATATTGCCGATCGCTTCATCCTCGATGGCGAGGCATTTCCGCCCGGCTCCTACCGCGTGACGCCCGGCCCGCGCCTGCGCTTTATCGTTCCGTGAGCATGGATCTGCGCGCGCGGATCAACGCCGCGCAGACGCGCCAGGTCCACCCTGCCATCGCCGATTATGCGCGCTTCCTGGCCGAGGAGGCCGGTGCCTGCGCGGTGCTGTTCTATGGCTCCAACCTGCGCACGGGCGTGCTGGAAGGGGTGGTCGATTTCTACCTGTTGCTGCCCGGCCCCGCCGAAACCGGCCTGTGGCCGCGCGTTTCCTACCGCGAATGGCAGCATGAGGGGGAGGTGTTGCGGGCCAAGATCGCCACCATGTCGCTGGAGAAATTCGCCCAGGCCGCGCGCGGTGAGACGATCGACACGACCATCTGGGCGCGCTTCGTTCAGCCCAGTGCACTGATCTGGGCGCGTGACGATGCAGCGCGCGCGGCGGTTGGCGATGCACTGGCGCAGGCCGCGCAGACGGCGGCGCGGCTGGCGGTGGCTGTTGGCCCATCAGCCGGGAATGCCGCCGACTTCTGGCGCGCGCTGTTCCGGGCGACCTACCGGGCAGAACTGCGGGTGGAGAAGCCGGGGCGCGAAGACACTATCCTTGAAGCCAACGCCGCCCATTTCGATGGATTGCTGACTGCCGCGCTTGATGCGGCCGGGATCGGTTATGAGCGGCAGGGGCAGCTGATCGTGCCGCAGCTGTCCAGCCAGCGCCGCCGCGCGATTCTGCGCTGGTGGCGCAGGCGTCGGCGGATGGGCAAGCCGCTCAACATCGCGCGCCTGCTGCGGGCCACGCGCACATTCGATGGGGCGGGGCGATATGCGGCGTGGAAGGTGGAGCGCCACACCGGCGTCAAAGTGGAAGTGACGCCCTGGCGCGAAAAACATCCGCTGCTGTCCGCACCCGGCGTGATGTGGAAAATCTGGCGCGCGAAGCGGCATGGCTGAGCGGGTCAGGCTGACCCGGTCTGGCTAAGCAGCCTGCTGGCGCGCCTTACAGGTAGCGCATCTGCAAATTGAGCGTGATCACGCTGTTGCCGACATCAAAGCGGGTGCGGCGATAATTGGGCTTGCCCAGGTTGAAGATGTTCAGATTGGGATTGTTGGACATGGCCCCGCCGTCTGTGCGGATATCGGTGCTGCCATTGCCGTTCACGTCATGGCGCACGGCAATGCCATAGGTGCCGGCCTGCGGAACGGGCATGCAGAAGCTCATGTTGCCCTGCCGCGCCGGGGCTTCCATGCGATAGATCCACCGCCCGCTTTCCAGCCAGTCGGACTCGATCCCGCGATACAGCTGTACGCGCACTACGCCATTGGAGTTGCTGACACCGGCCACATTGATGCGGATGGCAGGCCCGCTGCCACGGCAGGGTGCGGGATCGTTGCGGATTTCCTGGCGGAACTGCGCATAGGCCGGAACCGCAAGCGAAACGCCCGCAATGGCAATCATCAGGGCTGCAAAGCCATTACGAACAGATAGACGCATGAATAATCCTGTTTCAAACTCGCGACCATTGCGATCACTGACCCCGCCGGGTCTTGCCGTGCAATCGCGCAGGGTTTGACCCCTGTTTGCGCCGGTTATTGGATATTTGCCACTGAACAGCATGTGAAGAATGCCGTCAGCCGCGTGTAAATATTCGGGCACAGAATGGCCCCTGTGTGGAAAATGTCCCCCGCCCAGCTTGTTCGCCGATTCGCCGCAGCCTATCGCATTATGGCAATCATGAAATCACCACTCATCTCGCCCTCGATTTTATCCGCCGATTTCGCCCGGCTGGGTGAAGAGGTGCGCGCCGTGGATGCAGCCGGGGCAGACTGGATCCATGTCGATGTGATGGACGGGCATTATGTCCCCAACCTCACCATCGGTCCGGCGGTGGTGAAGGCGCTGCGACCGCACAGCGCGAAGGTCTTCGATGTCCACCTGATGGTCTCACCTGTCGATATGTGGATCGAGCAATTCGCCGATGCGGGTGCCGATATCATCACCGTGCACCCCGAAGCGGGACCGCATGTCCATCGCAGCGTGCAGGCGGTGAAGGCGCTGGGCAAGAAGGCGGGCATTTCGCTCAATCCGGCAACGCCTGCCAAGATGCTCGACTATCTGATCGAGGAAATCGACCTGGTACTGATCATGAGCGTCAATCCCGGCTTTGGCGGGCAGAGCTTCATCGAAAGCCAGCTGCGCAAGATCGAGGCCGTGCGCAAGATGATCGACAAGGGCGGGCACGATGTCCTGATCGAAGTGGATGGCGGGGTAACAGCCGACAATGCGCGCCGCTGCGTGGATGCGGGCGCGGATGTGCTGGTTGCCGGTTCCGCCACCTTCAAGGGCGGGCCAGATTGCTACGCCGCCAACATCGCCGCGCTGAAGGGCTGCTAGGCATGGACGATCTTTCCACCCGGCTGCATCATGGCTCGGATGGGGATTCCGATGATGGTTTGCGGGAAGGACCCATGCAAATGGCGATACCCCTTGATGATGATCGACCAGAGGAACTGGCTCTGAAAAGCGCCATTGCCAGCAAGTCCGCAGATATGTCCGCAGATATGTCCGCAGATATGCCCGCAGACATGGCCAAAGACTATTCCGCAGACGCGCCGGTGGGGGCAGGGCGCGAACTGGCGCTGTCCGATTTCAACCCGCCAGACATCAGCGCCGGTGAACGGCTGCTGCGCTTTGCCTATCGCCTGGGTGTTCCCGGCTCCACCTTGTCCGCGCCTTTCCGCAAGCCGCTGCGCCCGCGCCTGCTGGCCACGGTGGAAACGCCGCTGGAGGGGGACCGTGTTGCCGGCATGGCGCTGCGGGCAGGCCATTTCCTTGTCCACGGGGTGAAGGCGCCGATCGCGCAGCTCGATTTCGCGTCTGTCGCCAAGCTGACCCCGCCTTTTGAGCGCGCGGTGCAGGGCTTCTCGTGGCTGCGTGATCTCGATTGCTGCGCCCCGCGTCCGCAAGGCAATGCCACGGCAGAGCGTATCCTCCAGGCGTGGATGCAGGCGAACAAGTCCGCCGACAAGGGCGCGGCGTGGAAGGTCGAAAATGCCGGGCACCGCCTGCTTGCATGGCTGGTGCATGCGCCGCTGATCCTGTCGGGTCAGGACAAGGCGCTGCGCCAGCAAGTGCTGGATGCGATGGCCGATACGGCGCGCTGGCTGGATCGCAACGTTACCCGCGCCGACGATCGTCATGGCGAGGTGATCGGCTGGTGCGCGATAATCGCCGCCGGTTTGCTGCTGCCCGAAGGCAAGCCGCGCCGCCTGTTTGGCGAAGCGGGACTGGTGCGCGCTCTGGGAGAACTGGTGGGCGACGATGGCGGCGTGTTGTCACGCAGCCCGGTGGCGCAGATGCATGTGATCGCGGCACTGATCGACGTTACCGCCTGTTACCGCGCGGTACGGCGCGATCCTCCTCAGGCGATAGAGACAATGCAGGCGCTGCTGGTGCCGCCGCTGCTGGCGCTGACCCATGCCGATGGCTCGCTGGGCAACTGGCAGGGCTCCGGCGCGGTGAAGGCGGAGCGGATAGAGGCGCTGGTGAAGGCCAGCGGCATTCGCGCCCGCCCGCTGCGCGATGCGCGCCAATGGGGCTATCAACGGATCGCCGCCAAGCCCGCGATCCTGCAATTCGATACCTCGCCGCCGCCGCTGGCGCGCCATGCCCGCAATGGTTGCGCATCCACGCTGGCGTTCGAACTCTCGCACGGGGATCACCGGCTGATCGTCAATTGCGGCGGCTCCGCACTGGCGGGCGGGCAGGTGCCGGTGCGCATCGAACAGGGCCTGCGCGCCACTGCTGCCCATTCCACGCTGGTGCTGGGCGATGCCAATTCCACCGCCGTGCTGATCAACGGCAAGCTGGGAACGGGCGTGGGCGAAGTGGAGGTGGACCGCCGCACGATCAAGCTGGACAATGGCGGGGCCACCAGGATCGAGGCCAGCCATGATGGCTATGCCACGCGTTTTGGCCTGATCCACCGCCGCATCCTGATCCTGCGCGACGATGGCAGTGAACTGCGCGGGGAGGACCTGCTGGTCCCCTCCGGCCGCAAGGGCAAGCGCGGCAAGGTGCCCTATGCCCTGCGCTTCCATCTTGGCCCGCAGGTGACCCTCAAGCTGGCCGACAACGGGCGCGGCGCCACATTATCGCTGCCCGATGGCAGCTATTGGCAATTCATGACCGGGGCAGAAAAGCTGGAAACTGAAGAAAGCCTGTGGGTCGATGGCGATGGACGCCCGCATCCTGTAGAGCAGCTGGTGATTCAGGGACTCGCTTCGCGCGGCGGCGGCAATTTCAGCTGGCTGCTGAAGAGAATGGGATAGAAATTCACGACATGACACAGGTTACGATCAAACGGGCGCTCCTCTCAGTGTCCGACAAGGACGGTATTGTGGAACTGGCCCGCGCGCTGGCAGCCAATGGGGTGGAGCTTGTTTCCACCGGCGGCACTGCCAAGGCGATCCGCGATGCCGGGCTGGAGGTGAAAGACGTTTCTGACCTGACCGGTTTCCCCGAGATGATGGACGGAAGGGTCAAGACCTTGCACCCGGTGGTGCATGGCGGATTGCTGGCCGTGCGCGACAATGCCGAGCACAAGGCCGCGATGGACAGCCACGGGATCGGCGCGATCGATCTGCTGGTGGTCAACCTCTACCCGTTCGAACAGACCGTGGCGCGCGGGGCGAGCCGGGACGAGATCATCGAGAACATCGATATCGGCGGCCCGGCAATGGTCCGCTCCGCCTCCAAGAACCATGGTTTCGTGACCATCGTCACCGATCCATCCGACTATGCAGAACTGCTGGCGGAGCTGGACGCGCAGGACGGTGCCACCAGCCTCGCCTTCCGCATCCGCATGGCAGGCAAGGCCTTTGCCAAGACCGCCAGCTATGATGCCGCCATCGCCAACTGGTTCGCCTTTGCCGATGCCTTCTCCAATCCGCTGGGGCCAGACGCGCTGAAAGCCACGCCCTTTGTCGACAAGCTGCCGCTGGCTTTCACCCTGAAGGACACTTTGCGCTACGGCGAAAACCCGCACCAGACGGCTGCGGTCTATCTGCCGCAGAGCGTGGGCGCGCGCGGCATTCCGCAGGCGCAGCAGGTGCAGGGCAAGGAGCTGTCCTACAACAATTACAACGATGCCGATGCGGCGCTGGAACTGGTTGCGGAATTTGCCGGCGGCGATCCGGCGGTGGTGATCGTCAAGCATGCCAACCCCTGCGGCGTGGCCCAGGCACCGTCCCTGCTGCAAGCCTGGCGCGAGGCGCTGGCCTGCGACAGCGTGTCTGCCTTTGGCGGGATTGTTGCCACCAATGTCCCGCTGGATGGAGAAACCGCGCGGGCGATCTGCGAGATCTTCACCGAAGTGGTGATCGCGCCGGGTGCGGACGATGCTGCGCGCGCGGCCTTTGCCGCCAAGAAGAACCTGCGCCTGCTGCTGGTGGAAGATCTGCCCGATGCCGCGCGTCCCGGCCTGCAGATGAAATCCATTGCCGGCGGCATGCTGCTGCAATCGCGCGATGCGGGCGATATCGGACCGGGTGACCTGAAAGTGGTCAGCAAGCGCGCGCCCAGTGCACAAGAACTGGCCGATTGCCTGTTCGCCTGGAAAGTGGCCAAGCACGTGAAGTCCAATGCCATCGTCTTTGCCAGGGATGGCGCCACGGCTGGCATTGGCGCTGGCCAGATGAACAGGCGTGACAGCGGGCGCATCGCCGCCGCGCGGGCGCGCGAAGCGGCGCAGACCGCCGGCTGGGACAATCCGCGCACCATTGGCAGCGCGATGGCGTCCGATGCCTTCCTGCCCTTTGCCGACGGCATTGAAGTGGCGCTGGAAGCCGGTGCCAGCGTCGTGATCCAGCCGGGTGGCGCGATGCGCGATGACGAGGTGATCAAGGCGGCCGATGACGCGGGCCTGGCGATGGTTTTCACCGGGATGCGCCATTTCCGCCACTGATGCTCCACTGATGCGCCACTGCTGCGCTGAAGCTTCAGGAATTCTGATATCGGGCCTGTGATACCGGCCTTTCGGGGCCGCAAAGCCTGCTTCCCCGCCCGAATCACGATGAAGCGACGCAGCGCTGCGGCGAGTTTGCGCCTGTTCAGCCGCATGCAAGACATTCGTGCCTACATAGGGTGCAATAAAGAATTCGCAGAAAGCAATTTCCCATGGGTCTGTTTACCGCCGAACTTTATCGTTCATTCCTTCTCGGCTTCGGTGTAACTGCCGTGGTACTTGCCGCGAATATCCTCCCACACCTTGGAGGTTCATGATGAAGTTCAAAGCCGCACTCCTTGCCGCCGCGCTTGCCGGCGTAGCCATCACCGCCACGCCCTCTTCCGCTGAAGAGGTCTTCAACGCGCCCGTCGCCACTAGGCAGGCGGATGAGAGCGGCTTGCAGACCGCCATTTTCGCAGGAGGCTGCTTCTGGGGGATCGAGGCGATCTTCTCCCACACGCGCGGCGTGCAAAGCGCCGTATCGGGCTATCACGGCGGCACACAGCAGCAGGCGAGCTACTCGCTGGTATCGTCTGGCGTGACCGGTCATGCAGAGGCGGTGAAGGTGGTTTATGACCCGTCTGTGGTCCGTTATGACCAGCTGCTGCAAATCCTCTTCTCGGTTGGTGCCGATCCGACCCTGCTCAACCGCCAGGGTCCCGATCACGGCACGCAGTATCGCTCCGCCATCGTCCCGATGAACGCCGAACAGCGCGCCGTGGCGCAGGCTTACCTGGCGCAAATGGGGCGCAGCGGGGTGTGGGACAGGCCCATCGTGGTGGCGATCGAGAACCCGCGCGCTTTTTATGAGGCGGAGGAATATCATCAGGATTTCTCGCTCAGGAATCCCACCAATCCCTATATCCGCCGTTGGGATGCTCCCAAGGTGGAGGCACTGCGCGAAGAGTTCCCGCAGCTGTACCGCAGCACTTTCCGCACCGGATAAACGCCGCGGCATTTGCCCATGGGGGAAGCTGCACCTATATCGGTGCGATGACGGGTCACAAGCATCACGAACATTCGGGCCTCCGGCTGATTGAGGAGGCTGAACAGGTCCTCACGCAGGCGGGTGAGCAGTGGACAGCCATGCGCGCGGATGTGTTTCGCGCTCTGGCCGCGCAGGAACGCCCTGCCAGCGCCTATGACATTGCCGAACTGGTCGGCCAGAACCGCGGCAAGCGCGTTGCGGCCAACAGCGTTTACCGAATCCTGGACCTGTTCGTGCGCACGAATCTGGCCAACCGGATTGAAAGCGCCAACGCCTATCTCGCCAACAGCCATCCCGGATGCCGGCATGATTGCATCTTCCTGATCTGCGATGATTGCGGCCAGGCAGACCATTTCGATGATGACAAATTGACCACCGCCCTGCGCGAAGCGGGGCAAAAGGCCGGTTTTTCCGATGTGCGCCCGGTGGTGGAGCTGCGCGGACTATGCTCAGAATGCGCCGGTTGAATGCCACGTTCTCGTTCATCGACAGCTTGGGTTGGTGGTTGTAAGACCCTGTAATGACTTTACGGCCCGAAACTCCGCTGCTCGACCAGGTCGACACTCCTCTGGATCTGCGAAAGCTGGAACCCGCACAATTGCGGCAACTGGCAGATGAACTGCGCGCCGAGATGATCGATGCTGTCGGTTCCACCGGCGGGCATCTGGGATCGGGCCTGGGCGTGGTCGAACTGACCGTGGCCCTGCACTATGTGTTCAACACGCCGCAGGACCGGCTGATCTGGGATGTTGGCCACCAGGCCTATCCGCACAAGATCATCACCGGGCGGCGCGACCGGATTCGCACCTTGCGCCAGGGCGGCGGGCTGTCCGGCTTCACCAAGCGGTCTGAAAGCGAATATGATCCGTTCGGCGCGGCGCACAGCTCCACCTCCATTTCCGCAGGGCTTGGCTTTGCCGTCGCCAACAAGCTGACCGGCAATCCGGGCAAGGCCATTGCGGTGATCGGCGATGGCGCGATGAGCGCGGGCATGGCCTATGAAGCGATGAACAATGCCGAACAGGCGGGCAACCGGCTGGTGGTCATCCTGAATGACAACGACATGTCGATTGCGCCGCCGGTGGGCGGGCTTTCGGCCTATCTGGCGCGGCTGATCTCCAGCAGCGAATATCTCGGCCTGCGCTCGATCGCCTCCAAGCTGGCCAAGAAGCTGTCACGCCGGGTGCACCAGTCGCTCGGCAAGGCAGAGGAATATACCCGCGGCATGGTGACCGGCGGCACTCTGTTCGAGGAGCTGGGCTTCTATTACGTCGGCCCTATCGATGGCCATAATCTGGACCATCTGCTGCCGGTGCTGGAAAATGTCCGCGACAGTGAACAAGGCCCGGTGCTGATCCATGTCGTGACGCAAAAGGGCAAGGGCTATGCCCCGGCCGAGGAATCGGCTGACAAATATCACGGCGTGCCCAAGTTTGATGTGGTGACGGGTGAAAAGGCCAAGTCCAAGGCCGGACCGCCCGCCTATCAGAACGTATTCGGGGAAACGCTGGCGATGCTGGCGCAAAGCGATGAGAAGATCTGCGCCATCACCGCCGCCATGCCTTCGGGCACCGGGGTGGACAAATTCGCCGCCGCTCATCCTGAGCGCGCCTTTGATGTCGGCATTGCCGAACAGCACGGTGTGACCTTTGCCGCCGGCCTTGCCGCGCAGGGCATGCGGCCATTTGCGGCAATCTATTCCACCTTCCTGCAGCGCGCTTTTGACCAGATCGTGCACGATGTGGCGATCCAGAACCTGCCGGTACGCTTCGCCATCGATCGCGCCGGACTGGTGGGCGCGGATGGCGCAACCCATGCGGGCAGTTTTGACCTGACCTATCTGGCCACGCTGCCCAACATGGTGGTGATGTCCCCTTCGGATGAAGCGGAGCTGGTCCACATGACCTATACCGCCGCCGAATATGACGATGGCCCCATCGCCTTCCGCTATCCACGCGGCAATGGCGTGGGCGCGGCCATGCCGGAGGTTCCGCAAAAGCTGGAAATCGGCAAGGGCCGGATTGTTCGCGGGGACGAAAAGGGCGGCAAGGTGGCCATCCTTTCGCTCGGCTCGCGTCTGGCAGAAGCGCTGGCTGCGGCTGATACGCTGGTGGCCAAGGGCCTTTCCACCACGGTGGCGGACCTGCGCTTCGTCAAGCCGCTGGATGCAGATCTGATCCGCAAGCTGGCCACCACCCATGAAGTGGTGGTGACGGTGGAGGAAGGCTCCATCGGCGGGCTGGGCGCCCACGTGCTGACGCTGGCCAGTGACGAGGGGCTGCTGGATGGCGGCCTGAAGATCCGCACATTGCGCCTGCCCGATATCTTCCAGGATCACGACACGCCTGAAAAGCAATATGAGCAGGCCGGCCTCAATGCCCCGCATATCGTGGAAACCGTGCTCAATGCATTGCGCCACAACAGCGCCGGCGTGGAAGAAGCGCGGGCCTAGGAGTGCCTGACTGGCTTGCCCGCACCCATGTGCAGGCAGGCTATCAGCAGCAGACTACGGGCCTAACCCTACCCCCGCACCTCCGGATGCATGCCGCCGGCTGACGGTTCACCCACTTCGCTCTGGCCCAGCAGGTCATCGCCCACATTGTCGTCCTCCAGCGTATCGAGGTGCATCCACCGCTTCACAATCGGGCTGAGCGCCAGCACCACCGCGCCCACGCCAATCGCCACCCAGCCTATCTGGTTGTAGACTGTCAGCACCAGGTCGCGGCTCATCTCGCCGCCCTCGCCGCCGGTCGCTTCGCCGATTTTGCCGCCGACGAAATTGCCCACTGCGGTCATGTAGAACCATGCGCCCATGATTAACGATGCCATGAAACTGGGGGCAAGGCGGTTCATGGCGGAGAGGCCAACGGGGCTGAGGCACAGCTCACCCGTGGTGTGCAAAAGGTAGATCAGGAAGACAAACAGCACCGGGGTCATCACTTCGGGGCCGACGGTGTTCGCACCCCAGACAAACACCAGGAAGCCCGCACCCACCTGGAACAATGCCAGGGCGAACTTGGCCGGGGCGGAAGGTTCCAGCCCCCGCTTGCCCAGCCACTGCCACAGCATGGCGAACAGCGGGGCGAACAGGATGATGTAAATGGGGTTGATCGACTGGAACACCGATGACGGCACATTGCCGATCTCCACATAGCGATCGGTGTAGAGGTTGAGGCTGCCGCCGGCCTGTTCGAACAGGCCCCAGAACAGCGGGTTCAGGGCGATCAGGAACAGGATGGCGAAAATGCGTTCGCGTGGCTGCTTGGGCAGCTTGAACGCCTCGTAAAGCACATATCCCAGCAGGCCCACGCCCGACACGATCAGCAGCGTCTGGATCACGTCGCGGTACTGGATCAGACCCCACATCAGGCCCACCGAGGCAATTGCGGCAACGTAGATCGTGATTTCCTTGCTCCTGGCGAGCATGTGGGGCGCTTCACCCGCTCCACGCAGCAGGCCCTTGCCCAGCACGAAGACGATCAGGCCCGCGACCATGCCGATTCCGGCAAGTCCGAAGCCAAAGGCCCAGCCAATGGTTTGACCGAGATAGCCGACCAGGATCGTACCTGCCGCCGCGCCCACATTGATGCCCATGTAGAAGATTGTGTAGGCTGCATCACGCCGGCCATCGGTGAGCGTGTAGAGTTGGCCCACCATCACCGAGATGTTGGCTTTCAGGAAACCGGAACCGACGATGATCAGGGCCAGTGCCAGCCAGAATATGTTGATCGTGGAATCGCCTTGTCCGCCCGTGCCTTCGAAGGCCATGAACAGATGGCCCATCGCCAGCAACACGCCGCCAAACAACACTGCCTTGCGCTGGCCCAGATAGCGATCTGCCAGCCAGCCGCCCAGAACCGGAGTGATATAGACCAGGCTGCCATAGGCGCCGTAGATCACCGTGCTTTCGCCATCGCTGAACAGCCAGTGTTGGGTCAGGTAGAAGATCAGCAGGGCGCGCATGCCGTAATAGGAGAACCGCTCCCACATCTCGGCGAAGAACAGCATGTACAGGCCCTTGGGATGGCCCAGTGGTTCCGGCTGGCGGCTGGCGGCGATCAATCCGCCTGCCACCAGGAAGGCGGCAAGAATGACCGCGGCGATGGCGGCGACCCAGTCGCCCTCGTTCCAAAGTGCCAGCTCTTTCATCGGCCCATGTCTTTCATTGCGATCCCCAGCCCCTTTGTCAGGCGCTTTGCGCGCGCCAAGCGTGGCACCCTAACGGCAGAAACGCGGCTGTGAAGCCTGTTTTGTTGCATGCGAAACCGGGCGGCCTGCCGCATGCAGCTTGACCCGACACGCTGTATTATGGCACTGCATCACCTGACATGAGCGAAACCAAGCCCGTATATCTCCGCCTGCGCGACCGGATTGCCGCCTCGATTATCGAGGGGGAGTATGCCGAGGGCGGGATGCTGCCATCGGTGCGCGCCTTCGCTGCGGACCAGGGCGCAAACCCGCTGACCGTGGCCAAGGCCTATCAGCAGTTTCAGGCAGACGGTCTGATCCGCGTGCAGCGCGGCGTGGGCATGTTCGTTCGCGAAGGGGCGGCAGACAAGCTGCGCAATGCGGAAAGGGATATCTTCCTGCAGGAAGAATGGCCCGAAATCCGCCGCAAGATGGAACGGCTTGATATCTCTCTTGCAGAGCTGACCGACCTGGCCTGAAGCGCCTCGCAGCGCCTCGCAGCGCCTGACATCACCTGTAGCGGGCCTGTCTCAAGGCTTGGTAGCGCGTCCCAATGCGCCGCGCAGGACTTGTAAAAACTCGACAATTGCGCAGGGCACACACTTCTGTCATGTTCACGATCATGTCGGCATGCCATCGGGTCGGGTATGCCGCAAGCTTGGCAATATGTGTCTGGCTTTCGCCGGGCCGAAAGGGACGGAAATGATAAGATCCGAACTGCTGCAATCACTCGCCGAAGACAATCCGGACCTGCGTCCTGAGGAAATCGAGCAGGTTGTCGATGTTTTCTTCGAGGAAATTTCTGCGCGTCTTGCCGAAGGCGGACGGGTTGAACTGCGCGGCTTCGGCACGTTCTCCACCCGGGAACGCGATGCGCGCCTCGGCCGCAATCCGCGCACTGGGGATGCGGTGGAAGTGCCGGCCAAGCGCGTACCCTATTTCAAGCCGGGCAAGGAAATGCGCGAAAGGCTGAATTCAGGATAGCACCGGCCAAGCGCGGTGTGACGGCAGCAATGCCTCCACGCGAAAGGCAGGCATAAGAAAAGGGGCGCGGATCGATGTGATCCGCGCCCCTTTTTCTTGTGATCCTTCCGGACCGAATCTGCCCCCGCACGAGGCGGGGGCATATCCGATTAGAAGCGGCGTCCGACGGACAGTGACCAGGTGCGCGGCAGGCCGGGCACACCGGTAACCAGGCCGAGCGAACCGGTAACGTCGCTGACACTGTTGAAGTAGTACTTGTCGAACATGTTCTGGACTTCCAGAGCAACGTTCCACTCTTCATCAGCAGTGGTGAAGCCGATGCGACCGTTGGCTACGAAGTAACCGTCGATCTTGCTCCAGCTGGTGTTGAAGCTGTCGGTGTAGATAGCCGACTGATACGCACCGTCGACACGGAACATGACCGTACCGGCGTCCATTTCATAGTCGTACTGACCACCCAGGCTGTAGGTCCATTCCGGCGTGTAAGGCGTTACCTCGTTACCGGTCAGGCCAGCAGGAGCGACCGAAGCCGTATCATACTGGAAGTCCAGGTAGGACAGGCCACCATCGAACGAGAGACCGTCAACCGGGAAGGCTGCGAACTCGAGCTCGAAGCCCTTGACCTCGGCAGAGCCGACGTTGTTGGGCTGGAGGCAGGGAGATGCCGGGCAAGCCGAGAGCTGCAGAATGATGTTGGAATAATCATTGTAGAATGCAGCACCGTTCAAGCGCAGGCGACGGTCAAGCAAGTCGGCCTTGAAGCCTACTTCGTACGTGACAATCGTTTCAGGATTGAACGACTTCAGCTGGTTACACGGACCGCCGACATAACCCTCTGCAGGGTCACAGCTACCGGCCGAAGGACCAAAGAACGGACGCGGGTTAACACCGCCGCCCTTGAAGCCCGTCGAAACCGACGCATACATCAGCAACTCGTCGGAGAAGCGGTAGTCGGCCGAGACACGCCAGTCGAAACGATCACCCCGGAAGGAGTCAGACAGGCCGAACAGGCCGGTCAGCAGACAGTTAGGCGTGTTGCCAAGCGAAACCGGGCCACCGAAGTCAGGATCGGCACCGTAGAAGTATTCGCAGATCGGCGGACCATCGGTTTCCGGGTTGTAGTCATCGAAGGGATAGGACCCATCCGGGTTGGACCGGAAGTAGGTGTAGACCTTCTTGTCCTTCGTATAACGCAGACCACCGGTGATGCTCATATCCGGGGTCGGATGGAGCGTAGCAGTACCGAAGATTGCCTTGGTCGTGCTGGGCGTGGTGTCCGGACCGTGGATGAAGTCAATACCAGCGTAGTTGAGGTCAACACGCGCGGTATATTCGCCAGCCTGATCAAGCAGGAAGCCGCCAACCGTACCTTCGACCATGCCATCGGCGAGTTCGAAGTTCAGGCGCAGTTCCTGGCTCCATGCGCGGTGGTTCAGCTGGTTGTCCAGCTGTGCCACGGGAACAGGAGTTGCGTCCTGATCCTGGCCCCACTTGGATTCATATTCACGCCAGGAGCTGATCCAGACAACCTGCAGGTCGTCCATCAGATCATAGGTGACATTGCTGTGAATGCCCCAGCCGGTGAAGTCCTGGTTCTGCAAGGCAGAATAGGGCTTGTAAGGCGCCTGGGAAGTCGGGGTGCGCGCATCCAGGAAGTTGGAATATGCGATGAAGCCCGGATCACCAAAGGCGTTGCCGATGTTGTCGCAGCTGTATGGGCCGTTCGGAACGAAGGCGCAGTTTACCGGAACAGCGTCGCCATCAAGGCCCGTGAGCCAAGGCAGCGATTCGTAAGCACCGTAACCGACGAGCTCATCATCATCGTTATAGATCTCGGTTCCGGCAATGCCATTGCCGACACTTGCGGCAGGATTGTCAGAGAACGGATCGAACGCTGTCGCACCACCGGTTGCCTTACCGGCAGCCAGCAGAACGGTCGGACCAGCTTCACCCTTGGTGGAGGAGAAGTCAGCCGAGATGTTCACTTCCAGGCGATCGGTCGGAACCCAGCGCAGCGCAATACGACCAGCAGTCGTGTTGGAACCGCCCATCGTGGTGTTGTCAGGGTTGCCGCGTCCACGAGCATTGTTGCTGGGAACGTTGGAACCCGGATGGGTCAGGCCGTAATCGAGCTGGGTGACATAGCCGTCCACGCTGCGGCCGAAGCCGGATACGCGGGCGAACAGATTATCAGCCACTTCGAAGTCGGCCATGCCGCGCAGTTCCATACGGTCAAAAGAACCGTAGGTTGCGCGCAGATAGCCTTCGCCGCTGCCTTCAGGACGGGCGCTGAACAGCTTGATCGAACCACCGATGGAGTTCTTGCCAGCCAGCGTGCCCTGCGGACCGCGCAGAACTTCGATGCGATCGAGATCCATCAGTTCCAGCAGCGAGCTGGAGAGCGTCGGGATGAACACGTCATCGACATAGACACCCACACCCGGATCGAGCGCGTAGTTGAAGTCGACCTGGCCGACGCCACGAATAAAGGCGATCAGGCCCGAGCCACCGTTCTGGGGCTGCGGCTTGAGAGTTACGTTCGGTGCCTGTGCGGCGACCTGTGCAATGTCGGTCTGGCCGCGCGCTTCGAGCATTTCCGCGTTGACGGCGGTAATGGCGATTGGCGTGTCCTGCAGGTTGGTTTCGCGGAATTCCGCAGTCACGACGATGGTGTTGGTGCGCGCACCTTCATCACCTTCGGCGTCCTGAGCATATGCTGGCGCGGCCATGCTTGCCACTATGGCAAGCGACGACGCAACGCTGAGCGTCTTGAACTTCATCAGGCATCCTCCCCTGGCGAGACCCGAAAGAGGCGCTCGCTTGGTGTTACGATTGTGTCCTGGCACGCCTTTAAACAGCTGTGCTCTAAGACCGGTAAGGAGGAAGCATGCCAGACTCGCAAAGAAGCCGACCGTCTCCTCTCCCTGTGTGCATCTCTAGCTGTAGTTTGGGTCGGAGCAAGGGCATCTAGGCAGAAAACCATTCCATTGCGTGGCCATTGTCGTAATCAAGCAACACAAAAAGCACCGGTTTCAGCAGCAATCGCATAGCCAGATTGACCAATGTTGCGCTTGCACAACAGGTCCAAATGGCTGAAACTCGGCCATAAACGTTCATTGGGGAGGGAAATTCATGAGCGAAAACAAGGGGACCAAATTTCCCAGAGGCTATGAGCTGACAGTCTTGCTGCTGTTGGGTCTGGCCTATGGCTTTGCCTATTTCGATCGCATGTCCATGACCTTCCTTGGCCCTGCGGTGCAGGCCGACATGGGCCTGAGCAATGAACAACTGGGCTGGCTCGGCTCCGGCCTGTCGCTGACCTGGGCGCTGGGCGCCTATTTCGTGGGCCGCTGGTCCGATCTGATCGGCCGGCGCAAACCGTTCCTGATTGCGGCGCTGGTGATCTTCTCCTTCTGCTCGATGATGTCCGGCCTGGCGTGGAGCTTCGGTTCGCTGCTGGCCAGCCGGATCGTGATGGGCGCGGCGGAGGGGCCGTTCCTGCCCATCTGCCTGGCGATCATGGTCGCCGCCTCGGCAGAAAGCCGCAAGGGCCTGAACGCGGGCATCGTCCAGAACGTGTTCGGTTCGATCATCGGCACAGCGCTCGCCCCTATCGTGCTGGTGCGCATCGCCGAGGCCTATGACTGGCGGATGGCCTTCTTCCTGGCCGGTGTGCCCGGCCTGATCCTGGCCGCCATCATCTGGCGCAAGATTTCAGAGCCGGAGCCTGATCCCGCAACGGTGGCCGCCCGCAAATCCGCTGCATCGCTGGGCATTGGCGCACTGGTAATGCGCGAACTGCGCGAAATGCGCTCGCTCATGGCCACCCGCAATATCCTGCTGTGTGCGATCGTCAGCATCTTCGGGGTGGGCACGGTGGTGATCGGATCGATCTTCATGCCGCTCTACCTTGATGGCCCGCGCGGCATCGCTCCTGCAACATGGAGCAACATCATGGCCACCATCGGTTTCTCGCCGGCAGCGGGCGCGGTGCTGGCTGGCCTGCTTTCAGAGCGCGTGGGACGCAAGCCTGCGCTGGTGCTGTTCGTATCGCTGATGATGATCGCGCCCGCCACATTGCTGTGGGTGCAGGGTCCCGCGCCCATGCTCGCGGCGCTACTGTTTGTCAGCTGGATGGGCCTTGGCTCCTTCCCCCTGTTCATGGGCATCATCCCGGCGGAAACGCTGGGCCGTGTGCGCGCCGCCACCGCCATGGGCGCGGTTGTGGCGGTGGGAGAGATCTTCGGCGGCTTTGCCCTGCCACCTATCACCGGGCGGCTGGCAGACAGCTACTCGCTCGACGTGGCGCTGTATGTGCAACTGGGGCTGGCCGCGCTGGGCGGCCTGGTGGCGCTGTTCGTGGCCGAAACCAATCCGCGCATACTGGCGCGCAAGACAGAAGGAATGGCTGCATGAGCTTCGATCCGGAAAAGACAGCGCTTGCCTATCTGGAATGCGTGCGCGCGCTCGATACCAAGGCCATGCTGGGCTATTTCGCCGAGGGTGCGAAAATCTGGCTGCCGGGGCAGGGATGGATGGAGCCATCGCAGCTGGCGGCGCTGCTGGATGGCGCGCGCTCACTGCTGGTGGACGGCATTCGCTTCACCCATCAGGGCACGCTGATCGATGGCAACAACGTGGTGGTGATGACCGCCTGTGACAGCCCGCTGATCAGGGGCGGTTCTTATGTGAACGACTTCTGCTTCGTCTTCACCTTCGATGAAGACGGCAAGATCGCCCGCATGCGCGAATATACCGACAGCGGCCCCGCCGTGGCCGCCTTCCACTCCTGACCGCCCGGAACGGTTCTGACAGCCCTCGCTAGCGTCCCGGCTCTACCCGCCGTGCGCGGTTGAAGGTCAGGGCTGACAGGATCGCCGGAACCGCCATCACTGCGCAGACTGCGGCCACGCTCATGCTGATGTCGATGGTGGCAAAGCCAAGGTCGAGCGGGGCCTCGCGCGTGCCCAGCAGTGCGCCGCCCACGATCGGTCCGAAGATCGATCCCACGCGGCCCGCCGTGGTGGCAAAGCCCAGCCCGGTGGCGCGCAGATAGGGCGGGAAGGCATAGGCAATCGTCAGCCAGTTGGCGACGGCGGAGCCGAACAGCGCCGCGCCCATCAGCGGGGCGATGATCAGCAGCGCACCGGGATTGCCCACGAACATGCCGAACAGGGTGATCAGTATGGCCAGGCTGACCATCGTCAGCCACATCATCCGTTTCACGCCCACCACGCCGCAGAAGAAGCCCGCGGACAGGCCGCCGATGATCCCGCCATAGGAAACCCACGCCGAATAGCGCGCGCCCAGCGCGTCAGACGCGCCTGCCTCTGCCACCAGCGGCGGTCCCCAGTTGATGATGAAATACCAGGCGAACATGTTCAGCGCATGGGCGATGAACAGTTTGAAGATCAGCTCGTTTCGGTGAACCGGTTGGAGGATTTCGCTCAGCGCGGTGGAGCCTTCGGTCGAATCCTGCGGGCGCGGCGGAAGCTGTGAAATCTCCGGCACGCGCATGCGTCGCAGAACCTTGTTGGTGGTTTCCAGCGCGCCCTTGGGCTGGCGCGTCAGCAGGAAGTCGAGGCTTTCGGGCAGCCAGATGAAGGCGATCGGGAACAGGATGGCAGACAGCGATCCGCCCACCCAGAAGATACCGCGCCAGCCATAGGTGTCGAGCACCGCCACCGCGACATAGGCACCGATGATGGTCCCCACGGGATAGGCCGCCGCCACCGCGCTGGTGGCAAATTCGCGCCGCTTCTGGCTGGCATATTCCAGCGCCAGAGTGCCTGCGGTGCTGGTCATCCCGCCAATGCCGATGCCAGTGATCAGGCGGCCCGTCGCCATCACCAGGAAGCCGTCAGACCCGGCGGATATCGCCATGCCGATGCTCATGAACAGCAGGCAGATCAGCATCGCCGGGCGGCGGCCCCACTGGTCCGCCACCGGCGATACGCCCAGCGCGCCCACCGCCATGCCGACCAGGTTCATGGCCAGCAATGTGCCCAGCGCAGCATCGCTCATGCCCCATTCGGTCTTCAGCGCGCTGCCTGCCTGCGCCAGTGCCAGAATGTCATACCCGTCGATCATGTTGATCAGCACGCACAGCGCCACCACGCCGTATTGCTTCAGGTTCATCGGACGCTCGCGCATCACGATACGCGGATCGACTACGTGCATGGCCCCTTGGCCTCCCTCTCCCATGCCGCTCGATGGCGGCTTGCACGCAAGGCTATGGTGCTAAATAAGGTCCGTCAAAAGAATAAGACCGCCAAGGATGCCAGCATGACCCACACCCAGACCCGCGACGTGCAAACCACGATGAAATATGTCGTGCGCGGCGAGAAGGCGACTTTCTATGCGGGCGACCGCGAGCGCAGCTATTGGCCCGGAGACGAGCGGCAGATCACGATTCACGACCTGCGCCCGCACTCAGAAGAGCTGGCGCTGGAGCGCAACGGCTTCGTGCTGGTGGACCGGTCCAGCGGCATTGCCGACTATACCGATGCAGACCAGCTGGCCACCTATTGCCGCCAGACCGAGGCACTGGTGCAAGCGCTGACCGGGGCGGACAAGGTGGTCAGCTTCGGCCCGATCATCCGCACCAGTGCCAGTGGCACCCACGGCCACAACCAGCCCGCATTCGGCGCCCATGTCGATTACGGCGCACGCACCGTGGCCGACTACACGCGCGACCTGCTGCCTGCGGAAGAGGCAGAGCGGCGGCTGGCGAAGCGGCACATGCTGATCAACGTCTGGCGGCCGATCCTGCCGGTCGAAAGCGCCCCGCTGGCCCTGTGCGATGCGCGCACGGTGACGCGTGACGACCTGTTCGACAGCGAGATCATCGGCGGCCTCGGCGGCGCATCGCGCTCGCTATGGGGCTTCAACCTGGCCTACAATCCGGAGCACAAATGGTACTGGGTGCCGCAGATGCAGCCGAGCGAGGCGCTGGCCTTCAAGCTGTTCGACTCCGAGCGCGACGCGGTGCAGTTCACCGCGCACTCCGCCTTTCAGGATACCACCGCGCTGGCTGGAGCCGCCCCTAGGCAGAGCGTGGAGCTGCGGACGATTGCGTATCTGGATTGATCCGAAGTATCCGGATACTCATTGATTGGCGATAAATTCCAGCAACAGCGGATCGCAGACCGGGTCGGATTCGGCGATGATAAGTTGCAACAGCTCGGCAATGTCAGCGTCGCGCAAATATTGCCGAGACAGAGTGATGCTTGGCGTTTCCTCAGCGTCCTGAAACAGAAACACTGCTTCGAATGGGTTCATGCCATGGGTGCCAACCTCAGCGACCAGTGCGGAAAAATCGCCAAGACCAACTGCGATCTCGGATTTTTCTGAGCGGTTGAAGCCAACTTTCCGCCAACATACAAAATCCTCATCAACGCGCACGCGGTAGTTTTTGTGCGCGAATTGCATGATCACCAAATATGTCGAAAAAATACCGCAAATAATCAAAAAGTCGGCGAGCCACTTTTCAGAAATTGCACGATTCATGAACAGAGGCAGGATATACATCAGCATGAATAATGTGATGATTATCAAACCGATGACGAGCCTTTGGTAGAGCATTCTGGGCGGGGTTTTGGTAGAGTAAATGATCATTCAGCAGCCCTAATCTGAACCTTTGGAAAGCCATCACCGCTCCGCCGGACTGGTCGTCTCCAGCCCTTTGGTGAACATCAGCCGCTCGCGGCAATAGTCGGGATCGTTCTGCATCCGGCGCATTCCGGCCACGGCATCCTGCAATTTCGCATCATCGCCGCGGAAGGCGTGGAACAGGAAGTCCTTGTAGTGGATCGCCATCGGGCTGGTCTTGTCCAGGAACACGTCGCGCCGTTCCTTGGCCCACACGTCCAGCAGCGCCGGGTCCGCGCCTTCCAGCACCACGGCGGCCAGCGTGGGCCACAGCGCATAGCTGTCAAACAGGCCGGTGGTCAGGCCAAAGCCGCCGGTGGGGTTGGTGACATGCGCGCTGTCACCCGCCAGCAGCACGCGGCCCTTGCGGAAGGTGGAGGCGCAGCGCTGGTGCATCTTGTAAGGCGCGGCGCTGGACAGGCGGTAGCCATCCTTACCGGGTAGCAGGTGCTCGTAAGCGGCGGGCAGGCGGTCGAGATAGGTCTCCTCCGGCAGTGAGGCATCTTCCATATAGGTGCAGCGCCACAGGCCATCGCGGGCGATGATCACGATCACCGCGCCCCATTTCTCGTCCACCACCATGGTGGAGAGGCCATAACCAGCGCCGGCAAAGTCATGATAGACATTGGTGGCAACGAAGCGCTCCGGCCAGGTGAAGCCATCGAATGTCAGGCCCAGGCACCCGCGCACCGTGCTGCCCGCGCCATCTGCGCCCACCACATATTTGGCGCGCAATTCCTCACCACCTGCCAGCGTAACCGTTACTCCGGCGTCGTCCTGCGCCAGCGTCTCCACCCTTGCGCCAAAGCGGATCTCGGCATTGGATAGCTTCTCCAGCCGCGCCCTGGCGATTCCGGCCAGCACGTCCTGACCCATGTTGATGTTGTAATTGAACGGGGTGACATCGCCCAGCACATCCAGCCGGTAGCGGATGTGCTCGTCCGTGCGCTTGATCAGCCAGGTATAGTCATCCTTCACGATGCCGGTGGCCTCGGCCTCCTCGCGAATGCCCAGCCGCTCCAGCCCGTCCAGCAGCGACCAGTGATAGACCGCCGCACGCGGGCTATCGATAATGGTATCGCCCGCTTCCAGCAGCAGCACGTCGCAGCCCGCCTGCGCCAGACCCAGCGCGGTGAGGAAGCCGGTTGGCCCGCCGCCCGCGATAATCACATCATGCATCACACTCTCCCGGCGCATATCATGGCCGATTGCAATTGAAGCTGCAAAGCCACTTTCGCATGTGGACTCACTTCCCTAGTTGTAACGTACGTTAGAGTCGCAAAGACCACGATATTGGGGAGATACGGTTTGTCGCAGGCGGAATTCAGCGAAACGATTGAGGCACGCGGCGGGAGCTTCCCGCTGAAGGGCCGCTATGATGAACGTTTCCGCCCGGCCGTGGACGCCTTCATCGAGAATTTCCGCGAAGAGGAGGAGCTGGGCGCGGGCTGCTCTGTCGTCATCGATGGCGAGACCGTGGTCGACCTTTGGGGCGGCTGGGCCAATTCCGCCCGCACGCAGCAATGGGACGAGCATTCCACCGTCTGCATGATGAGTGTGGCCAAGGGCGTGACCGGCATTGCCTTCAACATGTGTGTCGATGCCGGGCTGATCGATATCGACAAGCCGGTGGCGCATTACTGGCCGGAGTTCGCGCAGAATGGAAAAGAGGACATCCTCGTGCGCTGGTGCCTCGATCACCGCGCGGGCATTCCGGTGCTGACCACGGACACCATGTATCCCGGCGGCTTCTTCGATTTCGATGCCTATATCCATGCGCTGGAAGTGCAGGAGCCGTTGTGGCAGCCGGGCACGCGCGCGGCCTATCACGTGCATAATCAGGGCTTCCTGCTGGGAGAGATCATGCGCCGGGTCACGGGCAAGACCGTGGGGCCGTTCCTGCGCGAAAAGGTTACCGGGCCGCTGCATGCGGAATACAACATTGGCGGAATGGATGCGGCTGAACAGAGCCATGTCGCCGAAGTCCTGCCCAACACCGGCGCGCGGCTGTTCGCGGCCAAGGACCAGGCGGTGCCGGACAAGCCGACCACGCCCGAAGGCTGGCAGGATGGCGCGGTGCTGCGCAGCTTTGCCTTCCTGCAGAACCCGTCCGAACCATGGCACGCCACGATGAACTCGCCGCGCTGGCGCGAAGTGGAGATCGCCAGCGGATCGGGCCACGGCAATGCGCGGGGCGTGGCGCGCATCTATGGCGCGGCCACGGGCGAGGTGGACGGCATTTCACTGCTGTCGAAGAACCAGCTCGAAGCGATGATTACCGAACAGCACAACCAGATGGAGCTGCTGCAGGACCGGCCTTATCACCAGGCGCTGGGTGTGCTGCTCAACACCCCGGAAGCAGTCTATATGGGGCCCAACATGCGCAGCTTCGGCCATCACGGCCTTGGCGGATCGATCGGCTTTGGCGATCCTGACGCGAAGCTCGGCTTCTCATACTGCTGCAACCAGATGCATGCCGTGGGCGATAACGGCCCGCGCGCAAGGCGGCTGATTGATGCGGTTTACGGGGTGATCGGATGAAGGGCTTGGCCAGGTTCGCACGAATGGCGCCATTTGCGGTCGTCGTCTCTGCTGTGACCATCGGCGCGCAAATGCTGTATGATGGCTGGCAAACCAGGAAACTCGAAACCGAAAACGCTGCGGGCATTGAAAGGACGAGGGTCTTTGTTGGTCAGGCCCAGGCCTGCTACAATACCATTTGTGTTGCTGGGTTCCCGGAGAATGCGGCCTGCAGGCAGGCGATGGGTCTCCTCGGCGGCTCAGCCTTCATCAGCCCAGCAGATTCCGTGAACAATCTGCAGGGGCGTATCGCCTTGTTTCGCGCCTATTCCAAATGGCTGGAGGGGAGAGCCGGGGTCTCGGCGATGGGGCATTCTGTTTGCGGGCAGGACGTCGAATATTTCCACCCATTTGACGATGCAGCCGATCTCCGGCTGCAATGAGGATTTGAGGATAGACACAATGAGTGACACGAAGAACCCTTCCGAAATGACCGGCGCCGAAATGTTCGAACGCGGCATGACAATCCGCCGCGAGGTTCTGGGCGATGCCTATGTGAACAAGGCGACATCCAATCCCAATCCTTTCAACGCGCCGCTGCAGGAACTGGTCGCCACCTATTGCTGGGGCTGGAACTGGGGACGCGAGGAAGAGCTTCCGCGCCGGGATCGCAGCCTCATCAACCTGGCCATGATCGCGGTGCTGGGCCGCAGCCACGAACTGAAAATCCACACACGCGGTGCACTGAACAATGGGCTGACGCGGGAGGAAATCCGCGAAGTTCTGCTGCAGGTGGGCATCTATGCCGGCATCCCGGCGGCAGTGGACAGCTTCCGCATCGTCAATGAAGCCTTTGCTGAAATCGATGCCGAAGCCCAAGCTGGGGGAGCCGAGTGATGAAGGACAAGAAACGCCTGCTGATCGAGCATGAATGCGGCAAACTGCCGCTGCTGTTCGCCAGATATGCCGATAACGGCGATCACGCCGCGCTGGCCGAACTGTTCACGCAAGACTGCATACTGGCGCGGCCGTTCCAGCCCGATCACCCCTATCACGGGCGTGACCGCGTGCAGGCGATCTTCCGTGACCGCCCGCCGATACTGGTGCGCCACATCGTCACCAATGTGCTGGTGGAGGTGATCTCCGAGAACGAGGCGCGCGGGACCAATTACCTGACCATGCTCTCCAGCCACGAAGGCACCACGCCGCCGCAGCCATCGGGCGCGATCTATGTCGGCGGGTTCGAGGATCACTATGTGAAGACCGAGGGGACATGGAAGTTCATGAGCCGGTATGGAATGGTGGCGCTGCATCAGGGCGGCGCCATGCCCAATATTCCGGCCCCGTCGGATGCTGCCCGTGGTTTGGGCGAAGAGGAGTTGAAGTGATGGTCAAGGCCGCAAATGCAAACGAACAGCTGGTGCTCGATTTCTTCGAAGTCCTGTCCTCCGGCGATCTGGAGAAGCTGCGCGGCTTCTATCACGATGACAGCGTGTGGGAGCCAAAGGTGAAGGACATTGCCGGTGCCGGAAAGCACATCGGCATGGACATCATCGACAAGTTCCTGGCCCCCGTGCGCGGCATGTTCAACCCTGGCGATCCCAAGGTTCATGTGCACAACATGTTTTCGCGCGACGGCTGGGTCTGCGTGGAGAGCAACTCCACCGGCGGCCTTCCCGACGGCAAGGTCTATGACAATGACTATTGCTGGGTGTTCGAGATATCGAACGGCAAGATCGACAAGATGCGCGAATATATGGACAGCCATTACACCGCCAAGCTCTTCGGGATGGACTGACTTATGCCGCTCTGCGCCCGAAACCGGCCTGCAAATCGCGACTTTCTGAGCTTCCGGTGCTCACGGCCCGAAAAGGCCGCTGCGCGCCGGTTCTCGAAACCCACAATTTTCGGCCCGGTCTGGGGCACAGATCGACACAAGTCTGGAGCTCAATAAATGGCGCGTACTGCCAATCGATTCGATGGTCAGCCGATCCTGATCTCCGGCGCCGGACGCGGTCTTGGTGAGGGGATTGCGAAACACCTCGCATCCGAAGGCGCGATTGTCGGCGTGGCGGATATTCACGGGGAATCCGCGTTCGAAGTGGCCAATGCCATCATTGACGCGGGCGGCCGGGCCTTCAGCTATGGCGCCGATTGCGGCAGCCGCGATGCCTTCTTCCAGCTGGCAGAGGACTTCGCGAAGGATGCAGGGCCGCTGCGCGCGGTGATCAACAATGCATCGGTGCTGGTGTACGAACCGATCGAGCAGGTGACCGAGGAAACGCTCGACACCATGCTGTCGGCAGGACTGAAAAGCGTGTTCTGGGGCGTGCAGGCCTTCCTTGCCCACCGCGATGAGAGTGCGCAGGGCAATATCCTCAATTACTCCAGCCCCGTCGCCTATCGCGGACGGCCGGGCACCGGCGCCTACACCACGATCAAGGCGGGCATTGCCGGCCTCACCAAGGTGCTGGCGGGCGAACTTGGCCCGCGGAACATCCGCGTCAACGCCATCGCGCCGGGCAGCGTGCCGACGCCTGCTACGCAAGGCTTCGTCACCGCCGAACAATATGAGCAGAGGGCGAAGAACATCCCGCTGCGCCGCAACGGCACGGTGCCCGACGTAGCGCAGGCAGTGGCCTTCCTGCTCAGCGACGAGGCATCATTCATCAACGGGGCAATGCTGGCTGTAGATGGCGGCATCATCGCTGCCGGATAGGGAAAGAATATCATGGGTGCAGTTTGGCAGGAACGTCTGGATCATCTCAAAACGGTGATCGAGCAGGACATCGCGCGCGGCGATTATTACGGCGCAGTGCTGCAAATCGGGCGCGGCGGCGTGGTGGTGTTCGATGAAGCGATCGGCGCGCAGGATGCGGCGGGCACAAAGCCGCTGGTGAAGGACAACGTGTTCTCGCTGTTCTCCGTCACCAAGGCCTTCACCAATGTGCTGATCATGAAGGCGATTGAGGAAGGCCGCTTTGCGCTGACCACCAAGGTGCGCGACGTGCTGCCGGAATTCACCGGCATCCCGCGCCAGGAAGCCACGTTCTATCACCTGCTGACCCACACGGCGGGCATGCCGGGTGTGTGGAGCCCCAAGCCGGGCATGTATCTGGACCGGCTGGAGGAGCTTTACGACGAGAGCATCGCCAACGTCCACGGGGCCACCCCGCCGGGTGAGCGCTGCGATTATTCGCCGCTGGTCAACCACGTGCTGATGGGCACGGCACTGGTGCGCACCGATGCCAGGGGCCGCAATTACCAGACGCTGCTGCATGAAGACCTGTTCGCGCCACTGAAGATGAACTCCACCAGCATGGGCCTGCGTACCGATCTTCATCCGCGCCACGTGAAGCCAGACATGCGCGGCACCGTTCCGATCAAGCATCTGTCGCGCAATATCGAAGGCGATCATGCGCTGTTCGAGGACCCTGCCGTGGAGGCGCCGCATGTCGGCTGCGCGTCGACCACCGGCGATTTGTGGCGCTTTGCCGAAATGCTGCGGCGCGAGGGTGAGCTGGAGGGCACACGCCTCCTCTCCCCGCGCATGATCCGCCTGGCGCGCAAGGTGCACACCGGCGACATGCCGAACGAGCTTTACCGCGCAGTGGCCCTGCGCGCCGGGTGGGACGTTCCGCCGGGCAATCAGGGACTGGGCTTCCAGGTGCGCGGCACCGGCGTGTTCCACCACCTGTTCGGCCAGCTCGCCAGTCCGGAGACATTCGGCAATTACGGCGCGGGCAGCACGCTGTTCTGGGTCGACCCGGAAGCCGACGTCAGCTTCTCCTTCCTCAGCGCGGGCGTGATGACGCAGGCGGCCAATATCGTGCGCTGCCAGAAACTCTCCGACATCGCGCTGTCGGCCTGCCTTTAAGGGATTATTGCATGTCAGACGCAGATATCATTGTCATCGGATCGGGCCATAACGGGCTTGTCGCCGCCGCCTATCTGGCGGTTGCTGGCAAGAGCGTGCTCGTGCTGGAACGCAATGAATGGCACGGCGGCGGCGTGGTGACGCGTGAGCTGACCCGGCCCGGCTTCCATCACGATCAGCATTCGATGAGCCACATCTTCATCCAGGGCAATCCGCTGCTGTTGAATGACGAGCTGGGGCTGAAATCGAAATACGGCCTGAAATATCTCTTCCCCGAAGTGCCGATGATGAGTGTGTGGGAGGATGGCGCCACCCTGCCGCTCAACCGCGATCCGCACAAATCCGCCGAAGCCATTCGTCACTTCAGCGAGAAGGACGCCAGGACCTTCCTCGAAATGAGCCGTCAGGCGGCTGAATGGCTGCCGATGATTCAGGCGGGGCTGTATTCGCCGCCCATGCCGGTGGGCGCGCAGACCGCGATGATGGACCAGTCCGCCGAGGGGCGGGAGATCATGCGAACCATGGCCGTCAGCACGTTCGACCTGATGGATGAGCTGTTCGAGCATGAGAAGGTGAAGGCGCATTTCGGCCGCGTGGCGGGTGAAAACCTCGTCAGCCCGGATGAAAAGGCCACCGGTATCGGCGCCTATGTCTTCCTCGGCTTCCTCGAGAAATTCGGCTTCGGCGTGCCCGTTGGCGGCTCCGGTTCGCTCACCAATGCGCTGATCGCCTGCATCGAGGATCACGGCGGCAAGGTGGTCAATAATTCGCAGGTGCGCGAGATCGTCTCCGATGGCAGCCGTGCCACCGGCGTGGTGCTCGACAATGGCGATCGCCTGTCTGCCAATGATGGCATTATCGGCGCGATCCATCCGCATGTGCTGCCCGACATGGTGCCCAGCCTGCCCGCGAACGTGGCGAAGAACGCGCGGCGCACGCATATCACCGATGCCGCCTGCTTCACCGTCCATGCCGCGCTCGACGCGCCGATGAAGTTCAAGGCGAAGGATGCGCAGGGCGGCGAGCTGTCGGCGGTTATGTATGAGCTGATGCCCGATAGTTATGAGGACATGCGCCGCGCATTCGACGAGCTGCGCTATGGCAATTTCTCCCCCACGCCGCTGGTGGGTGTGGGCCAGCTGACCCAGCATGACCCCAGCCGCGCGCCCGATGGCAAGGCCATCTTCCACGCCTGGGATTACGTGCCCTATGCTCGCAAGGATGGCCGCAACTGGGATGAGGCCAAGGGCGAATTCGCCGAGAAGATGATCGCCCGCATGGGGGATTTCATCGAGAATGTGCCTGACATCGTGCTCGATTATCACTGCGATTCACCGGTCGATATGGAGCGCACATCGCCCAGCTTCTTCCGCGGCGACCTGCACGGCATTGCCACCACCACCTACCAGTCCGGATCGCACCGCCCCACGCCGGAACTGGGCCAGTACCGCGTGCCGGGCGTGGACCGCCTCTATCTGGTCGGCCCGTTCCAGCATCCCGGCGGCGGCGTGTTCGGCGCAGGCCGCGCCACGGCAATGGTGATGGCCGAGGATATCGGCGTCGATTTTGACGAGATCCGCATATGAAGATCTACGCCGCCGACAAGTCCGAGCTGATGCAGGTCAGCAAGATCGAGCGCAAAGGCAATGATCTGGTGCTGAAGGGCAAGGTCTATGGCACCATGCCGATGACCGCCACGCTCACGCCCGAACAGGCGAAAGAGGCGATGAAGTTGCTGACGCCAAAGCTGATCCTGTTCCTGCTCACCATGCCCTTCCGCAAGTCAAAGGCTGCCAAATGACCAAACGCCACGTGGGAAATTCCGTCATCGTTACCGGTGCTGCCGGGGCAATCGGCTATGCCACCTGCGAAATCCTCGCCCGCGAAGGGGCCGAAGTGCTGATGGTGGACATCGCCGCAGACCGGCTGGAGAAATGCGGCCATGTGCTGCGGGCCAAGGGCTATCACGTCATCACCCATGTCGCCGATTGCGCCGATGAGGCCGCCGTCGAAGGGTATGCCAAGGCGGCGATGGAGGCGTTCGGCAAGATCGACGGCTTCTTCAACAATGCCGGGATCGAGGGCGATCTGGCCCCCACCCATGAATATGACATCGCCATGTTCGACAAGGTCCTGCACGTGAATTTGCGCGGCATGTTCCTGGGCCTTCGCTTCGTGCTTCCGCACATGGTCGCCGCTGGAAAGGGCGCGGTGGTCAACACCGCCAGCATCGGTTCCGAACGCGGACTGGCGGGCGCCTGCGCCTATAATGCCACCAAGCACGGCGCGGTCGGCCTGACCCGCACGGCGGCATCCGAAGTGGCGCAAAAGGGCGTGCGGGTGAACTGCGTGATGCCCGGCGTGATCGAGACCCCGCTGCTCGTGGGCATGCTGGAACAGATGTTCGACAGCGTGGAAGCGGGCATGAAGAAGCTGGGCGAAGTGGCCACGCTCAACCGTGTTGGCCAGCCACCTGAAGTCGGCAATGTGGTCAGCTTCCTGCTCAGTGACGAAGCCAGCTACGTCAACGGCGCCAAGTGGGAAATCGACGGCGGCGCGCTGGCGACGATCCGCAACGATATTTGAGCAATTTTCTGCACAGGGCGGCGCGTCAGCTTGGGCAGGCGCCTTCCTAGAGCCGGGAGACCACGAAATTGGCCAGGTGGGCGCGGCCATGGGCGATGGCGGTGCAGGCGATGGTCGATACTTCCTCGTTGGCGTAATAGATCTGGCACGTGCCGCGCGCCTCCACCTGTTCGCCATTGCGCCCGGCGATGCTGGTCACGGTCATCCGGTCGCCTTCGAATGTGCCGGAAAAGCGCATCCTCACGCCCCAGCTTCGCGATGCAAAAACGATCCCCTTGTCATCCACGGTCACTCTGTTGCAGGTGACCAGATTGTCGCCTTCGGCCCGCTCGCGAAGGGTTTCGGGATAAAGGCATGTTCCATCGAACTGGCCGGTCAGCGGCGCGCCAGGATCGAACTGTGCGGCAATAAGGGTGAGCAGGGCGGCCAGCATGGGGGCGACTCCAGAATTGCGGAACAAACATCATTATCCGGCAGTTTAGGAGGCAAAGCAAAGGAGCCCAACATGATTGGCAAGATTTTCGGCGCTGTCGCAGGCGCACAGGCATCCAAATTCACCCGCAGCATTGGCGGAACAGGCGGCGCGGTTCTGGGCATGATCGCCGTGCCCGTGCTGCGCAGAATGCGCATCGGAACGATAGTGGCGCTTGGCGCAGGCGGCTATGTGGCCAAGAAGCTGATCGACCGCAAACGGCAGGATGAGGCTGCCGCGCCAACTCCGCCTGCGGAGTGATCAGCCGCAGTCAGGGTCCAGCCCGGCGGCTTCCTCCACCACCTTGGCGATGGCGGTAAAGTCGGCGTCCGGCCCTTCGCGTTCCAGCGTGCGTTCAAGGTAATCCTGCACGATCCTGCCCAGTGGCAGGGGCACGCCAGCTGCGGCGGCCTCATCCATCAGCAGCTTTGTGTCCTTCAGGCTGAGCGCGGCGGCAAAGCCGAAATCGAACGTGCGCGGCAGCACGGAACGTGGCCATTTGTCGCGCGTGGCGGAATTGATGCCGGTGGACTGGTTGAGCACGTCGATCATCCGCGCAGGGTCCAGCCCGGCCTTGATGCCAAAGGCCATGCCTTCCGCCGTCACCCCGATGGCGACCGCGCCCAGCAGATTGTTGACCAGCTTCATCGTCTGGCCGGAGCCGGGCGTTTCGCCCATGTGCGTGGGCTTGCCGATCGCTTCCAGCAGCGGACGCAGAAGCTGATATTCCTCCTCAGGACCGCCGACCATGATCGAGATCGTGCCGTCCACCGCACCCTTGATCCCGCCCGATACCGGCGCATCGAAACAGGCGACGCCCTGCGGGGTCAGCGCGGCGGAAAGGTCCTGCGCCAGCTGCGGTCCGGAAGTGGACAGGTCACAGAAGATCGAAGGCTTGCCGCGTGAGAAGATGCCGTCCGGCCCCAGCACCGCATCGCGCACGATGGCGGGGGTGGGCAGGCTGGTGAAAACGATGTCGCAACGCTCACCCAATGCGGCGGTTGATCCGGCTGCCTGGGCGCCCTTTGCCACCAGCGCGGCAATTGCCTCATCCGAAAGGTCATGCACCAGCAGCGTGTGGCCGGTCTTGAGCAGATTGGCGGCCATGGGCGCGCCCATGCGGCCCAGTCCCAGAAATCCGATAGTCGTCATAATGCCTCCAAAGCCGCAGCAACGGGCCTATGCGGCGGCAGGTCGACGCGGGCAATATCGTTGTGCGAAGGAAAGCACGCCAGCACCAGCGGATCATGGCCGGGAATGACGTGATCGAGCGATCCGCCCGCCAGTTCCATCACCCGCTGCTGCGCGCGGCCATAGTCCGCCTCATCAATGAAAATGGGGAATGGCAGCCTGCGGGTGATATTGGCGTAGAGATGCGCGGCATCGCTGGCCAGGATCACCGTTCCGCGCGACGTGTCGCAGGCGACAACCTGCAACCCCGCCGTATGGCCATGGGCGAGGTGAAGGCGGATGCCGGGGGCGAACTCCTCGTCCCCCTCATGAAACACCACGCGGTCGGCGTATAATTTGCGCACCAGCTGCGCCACCGGCTCCCCATCGAAAGGTGCGCGCACGCCGTGGTCGCAGACGTGACGGCTGGTGGCGAAGGCCAGTTCGGCATCCTGCACGTGGAAGCGGGCGTTGGGGAAATCCTCCATCCCGCCGGCATGATCGTAATGCAGGTGGGTCAGGATCACATCGGTCACGCCCAGCCGGTCCACGCCTGCATCGCGCAGGGACTTGCGGATAGGGCGGGTAATTTCCCGCCCCCGCGCCGCTGCCGCCGCCGCCCCGAAACCGGTATCGACCACCACTGGCGGCAAGCCTTCGCGATGGATCGCCCAGACATAATAATCCAGCGGCATGGGCAGGTCATGATCGTCCACCGGCGCGGTGAAATTGGCCGCGGCGGTGCGTTCATGCCGGGCATAGCGGATCGCCTGAATCATGGTGACCGGAGCTGATTCAGGCGATCCCACTATGTGTCAGGCGAACTTCAGCCGCACGGGCTGCTTGATCGGACCGTGGCCGACGGTGGTCATCCACGGTTCGTAATCGCCGGCAATCTCGAAGCTCGCCACTTCGCGCACGATCGTGCCCAGCAGCGCCTGCGCCTCTGTCTGCGCCAGCATCCGTCCCACGCAGCCATGCACTCCGTATCCCCAGCCGAGCGAATGCTTGGTATCTCGCTCTATCCGGTATTCATCGGGCGCATCCCAGTAACGCGGATCGCGGTTGGCGGCGGCGAACATCAGCCCGCAGCGAGTGCCAGCCGGCACGATGTAATCGTCAATCGGCACATCGCAGGTGGTGATGCGGCCGGCCATGCGGCTGGGCGAATCCCACCGCAGGCTCTCGTCAAAGGCATTACGGAGCAGCTTGGGATTGGCGCGCAGCTTGTCATACTCGCCGGGGAACAGGGCCCATGCGCGAATGGCGTTGGCCATGGTGAGATAGGTGGTGTCGGCCCCGGCGCTGAGCACGGTCTGCAGCAGCAGCTTTGCCTCATCCAGCGTCACCTGCCCGCGGTCGGCAGCACGGAAGAACTCCGCCCCGATGCCTTCGGGATCGATGGCATCGCGGGCGCAGACCTTGTCCAGCCACTCGATCACCGCGGAGAAATCGGCGTCCATCGCCTCGTCAAACAGCTCTCCGGGCGGGCCCATCGTGGCCCAGACCATCTGGCTGAAGCCGTGCATATGGTGGCGGCCTTCCTGCGGCAGGCCCAGCACATCGGGCAGCACGCGGAAGATGAAGGCCTGGGTGATCTCGCCCACGGCGTCCACCGCCTCACCCTCCCGGGCGCGAAGCTCATCCACGAATTCCTGCGCGGCCTGCTGGAAGATCGCCTTGGTTCGCTCCAGCGCACGCGGGCTGAGCGCATCGGACACGACCTTGCGCACCTGCGTATGCTTGGGCGGATCATCGGTCAGGAGGATTTCCGGCCTTGGCGAATTGGGATCATGCCACGGACGGCTGGCGCTGGAAAAGCTCTTCCAGTCGAGCAGGCCGCTGGTCACATGTTCATGCCGCGCGATCATCACCGTGCCATCGTGCAGGCGCACGGCGGGGGCGAATTCACGCAAGGCATCATCCACCGCGCGCGCATTGCGCACCGCATCGGGAGTGAAGATGTCGAGCGGATAATCGGGGATGGGTGTGCTCATGGCCTACAGCCCCAGCCCGTCAAAACGCACATCGCCTTCGCCATGCGTGTTGATATGGCCTGCCGTGGGATCGAAGAAATGCGCGCCGATCACCACCACGCCGCTGTCCTTGTACTTGTCGACGAAAGTGGTGCGGGAGTTGCGCCCGGCATCCTTGTCCATGTCGAAAGTGGCGGTGCGGTGCGGCATGGCGCATTGCATCGGGTGATGCATCAGGTCGCCGGTAATCACCGCGCGCTCCCCCTTGCTTTCAATGCACACATGCACGTGGCCGGGCGTGTGGCCGTGGCTCGGCTCGGTCGTAATACCCGGCGCGATCTGGTGATAATTGTCGATGAACTGTGCCATGCCCGCCGCCACGATCGGATCGACGCATTCGATCATGTGGTTGGGGTTGTGGATGCCGTCGCTGCGCAAGGTGTTCTGCCAGGCGTCGAATTCGGTCTTGCCGAACAGGTATTTGGCATTGGGGAACGTGGGCCTGTACTCGCCCGTTGCCGGGTCCTTGTAGGTGTTCCAGCCGACATGGTCGAAGTGCAGGTGCGTGCACATCACCGTGTCCACATCCTCGCGCGAAATGCCCAGGCTCTCCAGGTCCTGCAGGAAGCCTTCGGGCAGGTTGCAGAACACATCGAACTCACGCTCGCGCCCGGCGCCGATGCAGCTGTCGACCACGATGTTGCGGTCCGGCGTCTGCACCACGAAGCCCTGAAAGTTCATCCGCTGCTGGCCATCGGGCGTGGCATAATGCGGGTGCAGCCATTTCAGCGCGATCACCTCTTCGGGCGTCGCGTCGGAGATGGTCATGTTGATGTTGTCGGTGAAATTATAGATCTCGACAATGCGGGTGATTTTCACATCACCCACCTGCCAGCTCATCATGGTTTCCTTTGCCAAGGCTCTCTCTCCAGTCAGGCGGCTTCTGCCGCTCCGGGTTTGTAACGTGCGACGCTTGTCGGCGGCAATTGTGCGGCGGGCAATGCGGGTTTGCCGAGGATGAAATCGGCACAGCGCTCACCAATCATCACGCAGGGCGCATTGGTGTTGCCGCCGATGACCGATGGCATGACGCTGGCGTCGGCCACGCGCAGGCCTGTAATGCCCCGAACCCGCAGCTGTGGATCGACCACAGCGCTGGCATCGCCCGCTGCGCCCATCTTGCACGTGCCCACGGGGTGGTGAACGGTATAGCCGGTCTCGCGGATATAGGCGTCGAGCGCGGCATCACTGGTGACCTCTGCGCCCGGTGCCACTTCGGTGCCGTTGTAGCGCTTGAAGGCATCGCTGGCGAAGGCGGCGCGGGCGATCTTCAGCGCGCGGATCAGCGGCTGGATATCCTCCGGCTCCTGCAACAGCCTGGGATCGATCAGCGGCGCGGCGGCGGGATCATTGCTGCCCAGGCGAATGGTGCCGCGGCTCTTGGGATACAGCGCCACCGGGCTGATGGCATAGCCGTGGCCCACCGGGAACGGCACGCCCTTCACCGTCAGGCGTTTGGCCGGCTGGAACACGAATTGCACGTCCGGCTTTGTCAGGCTGGGATCGGTGCGCAGGAAGGCCACGCTTTCAAACACATTGCCCGCCAGCGGTCCCTTGCGGGTGGCGAGGTAATAGAAGAACCAGGCGATATCGCGCGGGGCAGCCTTCCAGCTGATGCCGTAACTGGTGGAATCGCTGGTTTCCATGTGCAGTGGGCTGGCCACATGATCGTGATAGTTTTCGCCCACGGCGGGCAGATCATGCACCACGTCCACGCCCATTTCCTTCAGATGGGCGGCGGGGCCAATGCCGGACAACATCAATATCTGCGGCGTCTGCACCGTTCCGGCAGACAGCACCACTTCGTGCCGCGCGCGGATCACCTTGCCGTCCACCAGCTCCACGCCAATGGCCCGTCCGTCTTCCACCAATATGCGCGCCACGCGGGCATCGGTCTGCAAATGGATATTGCCGCGCTCCATCGCGGGCAGCAGCATCTGCCGCGCGGTGCTCTGGCGCAGGCCCTTGCCGATCAGGCCCTGACGGCGGCCATAGCCTTCCGGGTCAGGCCCGTTGAAATCCGGGCAGGCGGGAAATTGCAGCGACGCCAGCGCATCCATGAAGGAGTAATTGAGCTGGTTGGGGTTCTCCACGTGCTTGACGTTGATCGGGCCATCGGTGCCGTGGAACACGCTGGCGGGATAATTCTCATTATGCTCGGTGCGGGTGAAATAGGGCAGCACTTCGGCATAGGACCAGCCGGTGCAGCCCGCGTCCGACCAGTCATCATAATCGGTGGGATGGCCGCGAAAATAGACCATGCCGTTGATCGCGCCCGATCCGCCCAGCACCCGCCCGCGCGGCACGCCGATCTTGCGGCCCGCCATGCCCGGCTGCGGCACGGTTTCAAAGCTCCAGTTCGTCTCCTTGCGGCCAATCGCGGCGGCAACGAAGCTGGGCACGTGGATGAACGGATGGCTGTCATGCCCGCCCGCTTCCAGCACGCAGACGGTCTTGGTCTCATCCTCTGAAAGCCGCGCGGCCAGCGCCGCACCGGCAGAACCTGCGCCGATAACAAGGTAATCGAATTCGCCAGCGATCATGTATCTCTCTCCCGAGAATTACTGTGCGAGGCGGACGCAGGCTTGGCAAGGCGGAACGTGAGCAGCAGCTGCCCCGGACCTCATTCTAGGATGCGGAATCCGCCCCACCTGCCCGCAGGCGGATCATGAAGGCGGCCAGCGATTCGATCTGGTGCTGCTCCAGAGTGAAGCCCATTTCGGCCGGATAATTGTGACCATCGGTAAGCCATGCAGCCAGCGCCTGCTGGGTCATGGCGGGACGGCCTGCGATTTCGCGGAAGGCGGTTGCGTCCTCATTCGGGGAATCCCCGGTCCTGCCCGTTGCATGACACTCCGCACAGGAATCGCGCGCGATCAGCATACCCATAGAGGCGTCGGGCGCATAAGGCGCGCCATCGGTGGTGGTTGCGCAAGCCGCCAGAGCCAGCAGCAGGCACGGCAGGCCAAGCTTGGCGAGGACCGCGCGAGGCGAGCCTGTGCGGGCGGCGATGTGGTCGGGCGTGGCAGCGGTCAAGTGGTGTCTCTCCTGAGGGCACTGTGCGGAGGGGCAGGAGGCTTGGCAAGGCTCTTGCGTCATTGGCTCCTGATTGCATCAATAAACATATGACTTGCGAACTCATGTGAAAAAATAGCAGCAAAATCCCTACGCTTTGCTTTGACTGTTCCGCCTTGCGTTGTTCGCGACATGCTTCCTGCCGTATGCGCAACAAAGTCTGCAACCACGAGGCCGGCGAGAAGCTCCTTTCCCGTATTTTTCGCTTGGGTGGCAAAAAAACAAGGGACTTTCGCGCCATCCTTACGACGGAAGTCATAACGCCTAAAATAGTCGTTGTAGAGCGAGTCCAATCGTTGTGAATGTTCAAATAGCATGACGATCCCGCTAAAGTCTCCTCCCATCCTCTTTATGACTTCCAGCATTTGCTGGATCGCCATGTAAGCTGTGAGATGGAAGGCGCTATGCTCCGTTTCGTTTATCATGCTCGATTTTGCAATTGCTGCGAAGCGGCCAAAAGCTCCCTTCGCGAAATATGTGCCTAATGCAGATTTTTGCGCATCGCTAAGTTCTTTCGGATTCAACTCTGATGCGTGCAGCCGACTACCTTTATAGGAGAATTTCGATTCCAAGATTGTCCAAGATCGTTCAATCGCGGTTTCATAATCCGAGGCTCGACAGAGGCAGCCCCCAAAGCCAAAATAGGGCACCTCGAAAGACGAAAGCCTCTCATCTCCCGTCTCGTCAACAAAGACTAAGAGAGTGTCATCGTCAAATTCAGTTGCGGTGCGATCGTGCTCAATCACGAACGCCATGGTAACCGCCTGCGTATTCTCTCACTCCCCATCATACTCAATCGCCTGCGCCGCAGCACCGCTCAGCACAAAGCCGATCGGTCGCTCGGCCTCCTCGGTCAGGTGGCCGATCAGGCCGCCGGTGCGGCACAGCAGGCCGATGCCTTTCAGCGCCGCGACGGGCCAGCCCAGGTCGAGCATGATCGCCGGGATCGGGCCGTTGACGTTGACGGGCAGTTCGCGGCCGATGGTTTCGGGCAGGGCGGCCTGCAATGCGCGCATCATGGCCACGTGTTCGCCCGATACGCCGCGCTCGTCTGCCAGCTTGAGCAGCAGGTTGGCACGCGGGTCGCCTTCTGAGTGTTGCGGGTGGCCAAAGCCGGGCACGGCCTTGGTGGTCTTGCGCAGTTCCACGATATTACGCTTGGCCACGTCCGCCACATCGTCGCCCGTCTCGCGCTGGTCGGCCACGCACTGCGCGTAGAATTTGCCCGCCACTTCGGCGCTGCCCAGTACCACCGATCCGCAGCCCAGCAGCCCTGCCGCCACGGCGCCCTGCACTGCCTCTGGCGCGGCGGCCAGGGTCATGCGGGCGGCCACGACGCTGGGCACCAGTCCGTGTTCGGCCAGCGCGCACAGAACGGCGTTGAGGAAGAAGGACTGGTCCTCGTTCGGCTCCTCCCCCGTCACCAGCAGCCAGAAGTAGGAGCTGAAATCCATTTTTCCGATGATGTCGCCGCACAGGTCTCTGCCCCTTACCGTGATGCTGGTCGCATCCGATTTACAGATAGCGCTGAAGGGTTGGTCCTGTTTGCCGATGCGCATTTGTCTCTCCTTGCCGATCAAGCTTTCAACCTATAGCGATCCACGCAAAGAGGAACAGGAGAGACGAATGGCCAGGCCGCTTGAAGGCATACGCGTGCTCGATATGGGCACTTTCATCACCGGGCCGGCTGCCGGCATGTTGCTGGCCGACTTGGGCGCCGAAGTGATCAAGGTGGAAATGCCCGAAACGGGCGATCCCTTCCGCGCCTTCAAGGGCGATCTCTATTCGCCGCATTACCAGACGTATAACCGCAACAAGAAATCCATCACGCTCAACACCAAGAAGAACCCGGAAGATCTGGCGGCGCTGGACGAGCTGGTGAAGACCGCGGACGTATTCATCCAGAACTTCCGTCCCGGCGTGGCCGAGCGGCTGGGCGTGGGGGCAGAGCGGCTGCAGGGCATCAATCCGCGGCTGATCTATGCCGATATCTCCGGCTTCGGTAACGATGGCCCGTGGAAGGATCGCCCCGCTTTCGACACGGTGGCGCAGGCGTGCAGCGGGTTTCTGCGGCTGCTGGTCAATCCGGGCAATCCGCGCGTGGTTGGCCCCGCGATAGGTGACGCTGTGACCGGCTTCTACACCGCCTTTGGCATTCTTGCCGCGCTGTATGAGCGGGAGAAGACGGGCAAGGGCCGCCGGGTCGAAACGTCGATGTTCGAGGCGATGTGCCACTTCAACCTCGATGATTTCACCCATTACCTCAGCGTGGACGAGGTCATGGGGCCGTGGTCTCGCCCGCATGTCAGCCAGAGCTATGTGTTCGAATGTGCCGACGGCGGCTGGATCGCGCTGCACATGTCCTCCCCGCCCAAGTTCTGGGAAAACCTGGCAGAAGCGGTGGGCCAGCCCGACATGCTCCAGCGTCCGGAGTTCGAAAGCCGCCCGGCGAGAATTGCCAATTACGAGAATGTGATCGCCTTCCTCGCGCCGATCTTCGCCACCCAGCCGCGCGCATATTGGGAGGAGCGGCTGACCGCTCTCGAAGTGCCGCATTCGGCGGTCTATTCGTCGAAGGAGGTGCTCGAAGGCCCGCTGGCAAAGCACCACAGGGTGAAAATTTCGGGCGAAGGACCGCGCGGTACGTTCCGTACCATCCGCAACCCCATCCGCTTTGACGGCGAGATAGAGGACACGGTCGTGCCGCCGCCAGAGCTGGGCGCGGACAATGCGGAAATCCTCGGGCGCAAAGGGTGATCCAGGGCGCGGCACTCGTCAATTGCGCCAACGCCCCAGTTTGATAGACTGACTGCATCAGGGACCGAGAAGAATCGGCCGAAGGGAGAATTCAAGATGTCCAGACTGCCTAACCGCCTGCACCATACCGCTTACGTCACCAAGGACATGGAAGCGACGCGCCATTTCTACGAGGATATCCTCGGCCTGCCGCTGGTGGCCACCTGGTGCGAATCAGACATGCTGTTCGGCAAGATGCGCACCTATTGCCACTGCTTCTTCGGCATTGGCGATGGCGGCGCGCTGGCTTTCTTCCAGTTCGCCAACAAGGAGGACGAGGAGCTGTTCGTCCCCGATATTCCGCAGACGCCTTTCGTCCACCTCGCGCTGGACGTGGACAAGGAAACGCAGGTGGAACTGGAGCGGCGGATCAAGGACGCCGGGCTGGATGCAACCTACGTGCTGGAGCACGGCTATTGCCGGTCGGTCTATGTCGTCGATCCCAATGGCATGACGGTGGAGTTCACCCATGACGATCCGCGGGCAGCGGCAGGTGACGCGGCGCGCAAGGCCAAGGCGCATGACGAGCTGAAGCGCTGGCTGGCCGGAGACTACACCTCCAACAACGACTTCCGCAGCGAAGAGGAAGCTGCCTGAACAGCAGGTTCCGCCACCTGAACTGGCGCTGCGAGGCGGATACCGCCCGGCGCGTGCTGCGTGCTTATAATTGAGAGGATACTGAATGACCCTTCCGCTGCTCCCGACTTCGCTGGTCGGCTCCTACGCCCAGCCCGAATGGCTGATCGACCGTGCCAAGCTGGCCGGGCGGTTCCCGCCGCGCACAAGGCAGAAGGAATTGTGGCGCATTCCGGAAGACATGCTCGAGGAAGCATGGGACGATGCCACGATCATGGCGATGGAAGCGCAGGAGCGTGCCGGGCTGGACATCATCACCGATGGCGAGATGCGGCGTGAGAGCTATTCCAACCGTTTCGCCACGGCGCTGGACGGGGTGGACATGGACAATCACGGCACCGCGCTGGATCGCAGCGGGGAGCCGGTGCCTGTGCCGCGCGTGACCGGACCGATCAGCCGCCGCCATGCGGTGCAGGTGCGCGACGTTGAGTTCATGAAGCAGCATACCGACAAGGCGATCAAGATCACCGTGCCCGGCCCCTTCACCATGAGCCAGCAGGCGCAGGACGATTACTACGGCGATCCCGAAGCGCTGGCGCTGGGCTATGCCGCCGCCGTGAACGAGGAGATCAAGGACCTGTTCGCCGCCGGCGCCGACGTGGTCCAGCTGGACGAGCCTTACATGCAGGCACGGCCCGACAAGGCGCGCCAGTTCGGCCTGGTGGCACTCGAACGCGCGCTGGAAGGCGTGCAGGGCACCACCGCGCTGCACATCTGCTTTGGCTATGCCCACCTGATTCACGAGCGGCCCGAAGGTTACAGCTTCCTGCCCGAACTTTCAGCGAGCGCGGTGCAGCAGATCTCGATCGAGACGGCGCAGTCGAAGCTCGATACCAAGGTGCTGGAAACCCTGCCGGGCAAGACCATCATCCTGGGCGTTCTGGACCTGTCGACCCATGCGGTGGAGGAGCCGGAAACCGTTGCCGCGCGCATTCGCAAGGCGCTGCCCCATGTCGATGCCAGGCGCATCATCGTGGCTCCTGATTGCGGGCTGAAATACCTCCCGCGCGAGGTTGCCTTCGGCAAGATGCGGGCCATGGTTGAAGGTGCGCGGATGGTGCGCGAGGAGCTGGCGTGAGCGGGTTCAAGACCACCCATACCGGCAGCCTGCCACGCCCAGAGTACCTGCTAGACCTGATGTTCGCCCGCGAAGGCGGCGACGGGGTCGATCAGCCGGCCCTGGATGAGGCGATTGACCGGGCCACGGCGGAGGTGATCGGCCACCAGAAGGCGGCGGGCATTTCCATCGTCGGCGATGGTGAAATGTCCAAGCCGTCCTACGCCACCTATATCAAGCACCGCCTGTCGGGCTTCGGCGGCGAAGCGGGCCAGTACGAGTTTCAGGACCTGGAGGAATTCCCCGGCGCCAAGGCACAGGTGTTTGGCAACAAGGGCCGCGCCAAGCGGTCCGCCCCTGCCTGCACCAGCCCCATCGAAGTGATCGACATGGAAGCTCCGCGCATCGATGCGGAGCGATTGACGCGCATTGCCGCTGGCCATGACAGCTTCATGTCCGCCGCATCTCCGGGTGTCACCGCGCTGTTCTTCCCCAACCAATATTACCCCAGTGACGAGGAATATGTCTTCGCCCTGGCCGAGGGATTGCGCCACGAATATGAGACGATTGCCGCTGCCGGGATCACCCTGCAGGTCGATTGCCCGGATCTGGCGATGGGCCGCCATGTGCAGTTCACCAATCTCAGCCTGGAGGAATTCCGCAAGCGGATCGGCATGAACATCGCCGCGCTTAACCATGCGCTGCGCAATATTCCGGCAGAGCAATGCCGCATGCACCTGTGTTGGGGCAATTATCCCGGCCCGCATCACTGCGACGTGGCGCTGGACGAAATTGCCGACATCGTGTGGAGCGCCAAGCCGCATGCCGTGCTGCTGGAAGGCGCAAACCCGCGCCACGCGCATGAATTCGCCTTCTTTGAGGACAATCCGCTGCCCGAAGGCAAGGTGCTGTGCCCGGGCATGATCGAACCGCAATCGACCTATATCGAACACCCTGAGCTGATTGCGCAGAGGATTGGCCGCTATGCCGATCTGCTGGGCCGTGAGCGGGTGATGGCGGGCGTGGATTGCGGCTTTTCCGTCCATGCCGGCAGCAACAACCTTGATCCCGATGTGGTGTGGGCAAAGCTGGCCACGTTGGCACAAGGTGCCGAGATCGCCAGCAAGCGATACTGGTAAGCGGGTAAAGCCCGCGCTAGGCACTTTTTTAACGATGTGGGCGTGGCGGAATTGGTAGACGCCGGGGACTTAAAATCCCCTGAGCTTTGCTCGTGCGGGTTCGAGTCCCGCCGCCCGCACCAGCTTTCCGCGCCAATGCTTGGCCACCGACGCATCCGCGTCTGAAACGAATGTCTCGCTGCGTTATCCATTCATCAACCACATGGGGTTAGATTAATTCTGTTCGCAGCCAGCGGGCCGGTTGATTGGGGCAGCCGCCGCGTAGACTTTTGGAGACGCCATGCGCGACGGATTACGCCGCGACACTGCCACTGCGCATTCCGCCGGGGCTGCACAATCGGGCAGCGATCAGCGCGGAGCACCCCGATTCGCTTTGCTGATTCGGGCGGCCAAGCTCATCACGCCCGAGGGGGAATTTCTGTGCGTTGTGCGAGATGCATCGGAGACCGGCGTCAATGTCAGGGTCTTCCATGCCCTGCCCGACTGCGGCGCGATGATGCTGGAAATGCAGAATGGTGACCAGCATGAGCTGGAGCTGATCTGGCAGGATAGCGACCGGGCAGGCCTCAAGTTTCTTGGCCCGGCAAATATCGCTCGAATCGTCGAAAGCCCCAGTCGCTTTGCCAAACGCCCCATTCGGATCAATCTGGAGGTTCCGGCTATTGTCGCCAGCGGAGATGAGCGTGCTGCGGCCCATATCCATGATATCTCCCAGCAAGGTGCCAAGATCACCAGCGATCACCGCTTCTCAATCGACCAGCGTGTCAGGCTTTCTGCGCAAGACCTGCCCGAAGTTAATGCCAAGATTCGCTGGCGGCGCGACAATGCCTTTGGCCTGGTGTTTGAAGATACGTTCCAATTCGGCGATCTGGCGCGGATCATTGCCGCCATGCAATCCCGGAAACCTGCCTGAATCCGGAAAGTCCGGCCCGCACAGGGCCGATCAGGGGCCGATCAGGCTCAGGCGGGGCGGAAGTCCATCGCCACACCATTGATGCAATGCCGCTTGCCGGTAGGCTGCGGACCATCATCGAATACATGGCCCAGATGCCCGCCGCAATCACCGCAATGCACTTCGCGGCGCGGATAGCCGAGCTTGTAATCGGTAGAAAATCCGACCGCTCCTGCGATCTCGCGATAGAAGCTGGGCCAGCCGGTGCGGCTGTCATACTTGGTGGCGGAGGAATAGATTTCATTCGCGCAGCCCGCGCACAGGAATGTGCCGGTGCGGTGCTCGTTATTGAGCGGGGACGTGAAGGCGCGCTCCGTCCCTTCCTCTCGCAACACGCGGAATTCTTCAGGCGTCAGGCGGCGGCGCCATTCGGCTTCGGTATAAGAAACGCGAAAACTCTGCGCCTTGGCGCTGAAACCACAGGCGGCAATGGCAGGCATTGCTGCGCCCATGCCCAACCAGGCCAAAAGCTTGCGTCGATCAATTTGCTGCCGGGTCATGATGATATTCCTACGCTGGTTTGTCGGAACCGTTCCTGAACATGCTCACAATCAGGGCCAGGCCGCGCGGACGCTGCCTGACGGCCTGCGGTCCCGATTTCATCACCTTCTTGCGGAACAATCCAGCCCCGACCTTGATGAACACGGCCACGCAGACAAGTTGCCAGCCAAGCGCCAGCACATGCGGCCAGATGGCTTCATCCAGCGCGGCACGGGCAAGCATGGCAAAGGGTGAGCTGAGCGGGAACACGATAGCTGCATATTCGATCCACTCCCCCGTTCTGGTTACCGCCAGGCTGGCAAAAAAGAACACCAGCACCTGCGTCATGGTGGCGGGCATGGCCATGGTCTGCACATCGCGCACGGTAGGCGCCATCGATCCGATGGTCAGGAAGATGGAGCCGAGCAGCAGATAACCCATGCCGAAATAGAGCGCCCCCAGCGTGAAGAACAACGGCCAGCCGACCCCCGGATTGGCGAATTCGGACAGAGACCTGCCGCCCAGCGCCAGCAAGGTGGCGCCCGCCGTTCCCCACACGGCGATACCGAATACGGAAATCGCCAGCATCGCGAACAATTTGCCCATGAACACGGCATCCATCGGGATGGCGGCGGCAAGGATCTCGATGATCTTGTTGCCCTTTTCCTCAACCAGATTGGACAGCACCATACTGGCCAGCAACATGATCAGCAGGAACAACATCAACTGCCCGCTCTGCGCCGTTCCCAGCCGGCCGCGGTTCTCGCTCGCCCCGCTGGTGGCAACGGCACTGGTGGTGACATGCGGATAGGCTGCCGGCTCCGCCCTGGATGCGCCCGCCGCGATCATCGCAATGGTGCCTTCCCAGCGCGCCAGATTGCCGGCGGGGGCGGTCAGTTCGGGGTTTTCGGGTGTACCGGTGACGATGGCGGCCAGGCTGCCTTCCCGGCCTTCCAGCACGGCACGGGCATCAAAGCTCTCACCCGGCTCCAGCCTCTTCAGTTCCACCATGGGCGGAATGGCCGGGCCTATATGCGATGCCAGATCGTTGCGTGCGGCCAGCATGGCATCCACATCATCGCCCTGCATGGCAACGCCCACATCGGCCGTGATGGCAGACGTCTGCACTTGCGCGCCGACCGTGCTCGCCAGCACCAGCACCACAATCGGGAACAGCGGGCCGAGCAGGAAGAAGATGAATGCGCGGCTGAACAGGATCGCGGTAAAATCGCGGCGGGCCACCACGAAGGCGGCGCGCCACAGCGACAGGCGGCCCGATTGGCTGGACTGGTTCATCACGCTACCTCGCTTAGGGGCCGGGTTACCAGATCGGCGGCGGCGGCTTCACCGGCAATGGCGACAAAGGCATCATGCAGGCCAGCCCGTTCTATGGAAAGCGACTGGATGCCGGCGTTGCCATCGATCAGCGCGCGCAGCAGTGGCTCAATCCCTGTCTCGGGAAGCGGGAAATACCAGAACTGTCCCACCCGGCGCGTTTCCTGCGGCAGGGCGGCCTTCCACGGACCTTCGCTTGCGCTGGTTTCCAGGCGGACCTGCGCGGGAATGCGATCGCGCGCGTCGTCCACCCGCCCGGCAAAGGGCACCTTGCCGCCGGCGATAATGGCAATGCCTTCGCACAGGCGCTCGGCATGGGCGATCACATGGGTGGAGAAGATGACTGTGGTGCCCTTGTCCGCCAGCGACCTGATCAGCACTTCCAGCTTGCCCTGATTAATGGCGTCGAGGCCGGAGAATGGCTCATCCAGAATCACCAGCTCAGGGTCATGCACCAGCGTGCCCAGCAATTGCACGATCTGCGCCATGCCCTTGGACAATTGCCGGATCTGCCGGTCTGCGGCATGGCCAAGGTCGTGATTTTCCAGCAGCTCGCGCCCGCGCCTGCGCCCTTCGGCCAGTGGCAGGCCGCGCAGCGCGCCCATGAAGGCGATCGCCTCATAGGCTTTCATCGCCGGATAGAGGCCGCGCTCTTCGGGCAAATAGCCGATCAGCCGGGCGACATCCTGCGGGTCCTTGTGGCCCAGCACGCGGCGCATTCCCGCATCGGGATCGATAATACCCAGAATCATCCGCAAGGTGGTGGTCTTGCCCGCGCCGTTGGGGCCAAGAATGCCGTAGATCGATCCGCGCTTTACGCTCAGATCAACCCCGTCCACCGCCAGCGTATCGTCAAAGCGTTTGACGAGGCCGCGAACTTCGATTGCCAGCCCCGTTGTGTCTGATGTCGCATTGTCCATCTGCTCGCGGTACAGCCCAAGCATGAACACGAGCAAGCAGGTTTATGGTTAACGCGGCCGTCATCAATTCACTTCAGCACGAATTGCGGCAGCAGGCGGCGCAGCTGGGCTTTGCGGCCATCGGTTTTGCACCGGCGGCGGATAATCCGCAGCAGGCGCAGCGCCTGCGCGAATGGCTCGATGCAGGCTTTCACGGCGACATGGCGTGGATGGAAGACAGGGCCGATGTGCGCCAGGGCCCGCAAAGCATGTGGAGCGAGGCGCAAAGCGTGATCGCGCTGGGCATGTCCTATGCGCCGGATGGCGATCCGCTGGCGCTGGAGGGCGATGACGAGAAGGCGCGCATATCGGTCTATGCGCAGGGCCGGGACTATCACGATGTGGTCAAGAAGGCGCTGAAGGCACTGGCCCGGTGGCTGGCTGCCGCGGCGCAGGATGCCGGGCTGGAGATGCAGCTGAAGGTATTCGTCGATACCGCGCCGGTGATGGAAAAGCCGCTGGGGCAGGCGGCGGGCATCGGCTGGCAGGGCAAGCATACCAATCTGGTGAGCCGCGAGCATGGCAGCTGGCTGTTCCTGGGCGCGATCTACACCACATTGCCGTTTGCCCCGGATATGCCGGAGAAAGACCACTGCGGATCGTGCAACGCTTGCCAGCAGGCCTGCCCGACAGATGCTTTTCCCGCGCCTTATCAACTGGATGCAAGGCGCTGCATTTCCTATCTGACGATCGAGCACAAGGGACCGATCCCGCTGGAATTTCGCGCCGCCATCGGCAATCGCATCTATGGCTGCGATGATTGCCTGGCAGTCTGCCCGTGGAACAAATTTGCCGAGGCGGCCGGGCGCAACCTTGCCTTTACCGCGCGCGACGATCTGGCCGGGCCGCTGTTGCGCGATCTTCTGACGCTGGACGACGCAGGCTTTCGGGCGAAGTTCTCAGGCTCTCCGATCAAGCGCATCGGGCGTGACCGGTTTGTGCGCAACTGCCTGATTGCGGCGGGAAACAGCGGCAATCGGGCGCTGGCCGGTCCGGTCCGGGCGTTGCTGGGTGACGGGGATGAAACGGTGGCTGAAAGTGCCCGATGGGCGCTTGAACAGCTTACAGGTAATCCTTGAGCGGTATATCGGCGTCCATCAGCGCCGCGGCATCTACTTCCGCCCGCGCCTCCACCAGTTTGCGGCCCTGCACATAATCCTTCACCCGGTTCACGCAGTCGATGGCGATGACGCGCCTGTCCTTGAGATAGACCACGCTGAAGCTGCGCTCTGCCGGGTCGCCGCGCAGGACGGTAGTGTCATGTCCGATGCTGAGGCCGGCGGTCTGCAGCTTGAGGTCATACTGGTTCGACCAGAACCACGGAATCGCGTGATAGGGCTGGGGCTGGCCGCAAATGGCCTTGGCGGCAGTGGTGGCCATGTCATTGGCGTTCTGCACGCTTTCCAGCCGGATGATCGCGCCATCGGCAAAGGCATTGGCATGGGCTGCGCAATCGCCGATCGCATAGACGTCGGGCAGGCTGGTGTGGCAATATTCGTCCACGTCCACGCCGTCCGCCCCGGCCGCTCCCGCAGCGATCAGCGGCCCGACGGCGGGCACGATGCCGATCCCGGCAACCACGATATCGCAGGCGATTTCCTCGCCACTTTCAAGCCGCACTGCCTTCACGCGCTCTTGATCGCCTTCACCATCGCCCAGCAGGCAGTCGACCGAGGCGGACAGGCGAATGTCGACCCCGTGGCGGCGATGTTCGGCTTCGAAAAAGCGCGAAAGATCCTCTCCCGCCACGCGCGCCAGCACGCGGTCCTGTGCTTCAACCAGCGTGACCAGGCAATTCAGCTTGGTCAGCACGGCTGCGGCTTCCAGGCCGATATAGCCGCCGCCCACAACCACCACGCGCTTGGCCCCGCCCTGCAGGTCCGCCATCATGCCATCGACATCGGGCTTGTGGCGCACGGCGTGCGTCCCGGCCAGATGCGCGCCGGGGCATGACAGCCGCCGGGCATCGCCGCCAGCAGCCCAGATCAGCGTGCCATAGCGCACCGGTCCGCCTTTGGAGAGGGTGATTTCCTTCGCATGGGGATCGATGCGGGTGACCGAAGTATCCAGCATCAGATCGATCTGCTTGTCAGGCCAGAACTGTTCGGGCCGGATCAGCAGACGCTCGAAAGGTTTGTCTCCGGCGAGATATTCCTTGGACAGCGGCGGGCGCTCATAGGGCGGAGACTTGTCTCGCCCGATCATCAGGATTGATCCTGCAAACCCGTTCTGGCGCAGGGCAATGGCTGCCTGTGCGCCGCCATGGCCCGTTCCCACTATCACGACATCAGCGCTGTTCATGGCCAACGGTTCGCTGGATTCGGCGGCTGCGTCAAGGACGCTGGGTCAAGCACCGGGTCAAGGCCACCGGATCAGGAGGACCGTTGCAGCAAATTGCGTGCCTGGCTGCCGATCTGCGCCAGTATGGCGGAGGAGACCGGTACGCTGGCCTGCGCGCGGGTGACTATCCGGCGGAACTGCTCGATCGCTCCGCTGTTGGCACCTGCCCATTTATCAATGCTGCTGCCAATATCGTCCCGGCCCTTGCGAGACTGGGCCTGACTGCGCAGGAAATCGAAGCGCATCTGCTGGAAATCGCGCGCCAGCCCCGCAACCAGCAGGCGTTCCCACGGATCGGACGGGTTCATCACCGAAGCGCGGGTCTGCGCCCAGTCGAGCCCCAGGCGGCTGCCCAGATCGACAAAGGCATTGGCCAGTTCCACCGGGTCCATCCGGCAGTCGCTGGCCAGCCGGGCCAGCCCGATAACGCCATCCTGCGCGAACAGCTCGGCCACCATATGCGCCAGCTTCACGGGCGATCCGGCTTCGATGAGCTGCGCGGAAATTGCCGTCACATGGCTGCGCGCCTCAACCCCCAGTGCATCATCCGCATGGGCCGAAAGATCCGCCACCATGGTGCCGATTTCAGCCTTGAGCTGCGAGGGAGGAATCTGGCAGCCGCCGGCCCTGAGCAGGTCCGCCATATGGCCGCGCAGGCCAAGTGCAGCCTGGTCAAACAGAGCCAGACGCGCGGCTTCGGGCATGGCAGCCTCGTCCAGCGCGCGCCAGATTGCATCCATGCCGATCAGGTCGCAGGCGGCGACAAAGGCACAGGCGACCTGGCTCAGGCCCACGCCTTCTTCCTCGGCCAGTTCGAAGGGATAGATCATGCCCATGCGGTTGACGATCTGGTTGGCCACGACCGTGCCGACAATTTCCTTGCGCAGGCGGTGGCTCAGGATCGCCTTGGGGAAGGCCTGCTGCAATTGCTCGGGGAAATCGCCCATCAGCAGCGGCTGTGCCGCCGCATCGTCTGCCAGCGCGCAGCCTTCCACCGCATCCTGCAACACCAGCTTGGCGTTGGACAGCAGGATGGCGAGTTCGGGACGGGTCAGGCCAAAGCCATCGCTGGCCCGGCGGGCAAGCACGTCACTTTCGGCCAGGCCCTCGGTGCGCCGGTCAAGATCGCCAATTTCCTCCAGCGTCTCGATCAGCCGCAGATGCGCGCCCATCGCCTGGGCCCCGCCCTGCTGGGCAATCGACAGGGCCAGAGCCTGCAGGCGGTTATCCTCCAGCACCAGCTCGCCCACCTGCGTGGTCATTTCCTGCAACAGGGCGTTGCGGCGTTCTTCGGACAGGCGACCGGCCTTGCGAGCGGCAGTGAGGGCGATCTTGATGTTCACCTCATTGTCCGAACAATCGACGCCTGCCGAATTGTCGATGAAATCGGTGTTGATGCGCCCGCCGCGCAGTGCGAATTCGATGCGGCCCGCCTGCGTCACACCCAGATTCGCGCCTTCGCCAATTGCCTTGGCGCGCACGTCGCGGGCGCTGACGCGCAGCCCGTCATTGGCCGGATCGCCCACTTCGGCATTCGTCTCGTTCTCGGCCTTGATGTAGGTGCCGATGCCGCCGAACCAGATCAGGTCGGCATGGCTCTTCAATATGGCCGAGATCAGGCTTTCGGGATCGAGCGCCTCTTCGGTGACGTCCAGCAGCGCGCGCGCCTGTTTTGACAACGGAATGCGCTTCATGCTGCGCGCAAAGACGCCGCCGCCCTTGGACAGCAGCTTGGCATCATATTCCGCCCAGCTGGATCGCGGCATGTCGAACAGCCGCTGGCGTTCCTTCCAGCTGACCGCCGGATCGGGATCGGGATCGATGAAGATATGGCGGTGATCGAAGGCTGCCACCAGCTTGATCGCCCTGGACAGCAGCATGCCATTGCCGAACACATCGCCCGACATATCGCCGCAGCCGACCACGCGGGTCGCCTCTGTCTGTACGTCCACGCCCATTTCCAGGAAGTGGCGCTGGACCGAAATCCACGCGCCGCGCGCGGTAATGCCCATGACCTTGTGGTCATATCCGTTCGACCCGCCGCTGGCGAAGGCGTCGCCCAGCCAGAAGCCCCGCTCCAGCGCGATGGCGTTGGCGGTGTCGGAGAAGCTGGCGGTGCCCTTGTCGGCGGCGACCACGAAATAGGGGTCCTCGCCGTCATGGATCACCACGTCCTGCGGGTGGATCACCTTGTCATCCACGATGTTGTCGGTGACGGACAGCAGCGTGCGGATGAACAGCTTGTAGCTCTCGCGCCCTTCCTCAAACCACGCATCGCGGTCGAGCGCGGGGTTGGGCAGGCGCTTGGGGTAAAAGCCGCCCTTGGCGCCGGTTGGCACGATCACCGCGTTCTTCACCCGCTGCGCCTTCATCAGGCCCAGAATCTCGGTGCGGAAATCGTCGCGCCGGTCGGACCAGCGAATGCCGCCGCGGGCAACCGGTCCGGCCCGCAGGTGAATGCCTTCCACGCGCCGCGAATAGACGAAGATTTCGCGCCATGGCACGGGCTTTGGCAGGCCGGGAACCTGCGAGGAATCGATCTTGAAGGCGAGCGCTTCGATCGCTGCCGGGGCGAACACATTGGTGCGCAGGACCGCACGCACAATCTGCCAGTAAAGGCGCAGGATGCGGTCATCGTTGATGGCGCCCACATCCACCAGCCCGGTGCGAATGGCGTCCTCTGCGGCCTCGCAGGCCTGTACGCGGTCGCCCTTGAAGGACGGATCGTGACTGGTGCGGAACAGCTGGATCAGCGCCCGGGTCACATCGGGCGCACGGGTCAGCGCGTTGACCACGGTGTAGATGGTGAAGGCGGTATTGGCCTGGCGCAGGTAGCGATAGAACGCGCGCAGCCATTCGGCTTCCTGCGCGGAAAGCGTGGTGGAAATGACCAGGCGGTTGAAGACATCGTCCTCCGCCCTCTCGTTCAGCACGCTGGTAATGGCCTGCTCGATCGCTTCCGCGCGTTCAAGCAGCGGGGCGCTCTGTTCGCCGGTCGGCATGCCGAGCAGGAAATCGTGGATCGTGCCGTGATCGTTACCGCCCAGCTTTGTGGGAATTTCGGACAGCACACGGAAACCGAAGTTCTCCAGCGCGGGCACCGCATCCGACAGCGGCAGCGATCCGCTGGTCTGGTAAATCTTCAGGCGCAGCTGGTCCGCCGCATCGCTTTCCAGCCGGTAGAGGCGGGCATCGCGGCCCAGTGGCTTTTGCGCATCCTCGCCGGCCATATGGCGCAGCCGTTCGATATCGCGGGCGGCCTCGATCGCGCCATAGGCGGCACGGTACGGGATCGGGAAACTGGCGGCATAGCGCAGCGCCAGCGCGGCGGCGCGGCTTGGCTCCTCCGTCTCGCCCAGCGCGGATTCCACCGCGTCACCCCAGCCGCGCAGCATATCCTGCAGGCGGGCATCGATAGCTGCTTCATCCGGCTCGAAATTCGCGCCGCGGGCATCGAGCACGAAGCGCAGCAGCGCCAGATTGCCGCCTTCCACCATCAGGCTCCAGTCGAGCGTGTGGGTGTGGGTGGTCTCTTCCAGCAGACCCTGGATCTGCAGGCGCACGGTGGTGGAGAGCATGTCGCGCGGCAACCAGACAAACGCGAACACATGCCTTTCCAGCGGTGCGGCGACGATGGCCACGCGCGGGCGCGGGCGATCGATCAGCGCCATCAGCGTGGTGGCGATCCGCAGCGTGTCATCCTCGGCAAAGCTGATGATCAGGTCATGCGGCAGCACGCTCAACGCATGGATCAGCGCCTTGTGATCGTGGCCGCCGGGCGTGAAGTTCAGCCGGTCCATGATCGATTTGAGTTGCTGGCGCATCACCGGCACGGTTTCCGGCGGGGAGGTCAGCGCGGCGCTGGTCCAGATGCCGGCATGGACCGACAGGGCAGCCACGCGTCCGTCCTCGAACAGCGGAACGATGAACAGGTCCAGCGGCACGCGGCGATGCACCAGGCTGAGCCGGTTGGCCTTGATGATCAGCGGCGAACGGCCCGGTGTGCCCTTGACCCCGTCGAACCAGGCAAAGGCGCGCTCATAAGTGGAATCGGCCAGCAATTCGTGCGCGCTCTTGCGGCAAATGCCCAGATGGCCCGATGTTGCTCCGTCGCGGCGGCGGACCAGATGGCCAAGCTGGGTCATCATGCCCCCGCCCAGCCAGCGCAGCAGCGCCGCGCCTTCGGCATCGCTCAGCCGGTCGGCATCGCTGGCAATGATCTCGCGCATTCTGGGCCAGTCGGCCACGGTCGCGCGGACATCGGCAATGGCGCTGTCCAGATCGGCCTGTACCGCGCGGCGTTCCTTCGCATCGATGCGGTCACATTCGATATAGACGAAGGATTCGTGCTTTTCGCCGGTGCCATTGCCCTGCGGCAATTCGGCCAGATTGCGGTTCGCGTCCCGCCGCACGGGCAGGATCGGATGGACCAGCCGGTCAATCGTCAATCCGCGCGCGGCAATGGCATGGGCAATCGAATCGACCAGGAAGGGCACGTCGCGATTGACGATGGCGATGCGGGTGAAGCGCTTCTCGCCACTGGCGGAGCGGATCAGGATGGAAGGCTTGCCATCGCCGCGATGTTGTGCGGCTTCCAGCAGGAACCGGGCGGCATCGTCGAGCGCCGGCCCATCCAGCGGCAGTTCGCCGGGAAGGATGGATCTGGCGATGCGATCGCGCAGGGTCTGCAACAGGACATCCTGCCCGGCCTGCTCACCCGTGCCGCTCTTTGCCGTGGAAACTGGTGCCTTGGCTTTTGCCATGTCCTGGCCCTTCTGTCTGGCCCTCTCCCGGGCCGTCTTATTGGTCTGATTGCCGGCAGGTCCGGCAGCTTGCCATGCCTCTACTATGCGCTCAGGGGCTTGGCACCCTTAAACTGGTAATTTGTGAAACCACTTAGATTCCCCGTTAGATTCCCCGGCTCATTTGGCAAGTGCGGCCCTGGCCAGCCGCAGCGATTCGCAGCGCGCCTCGGGATCGAATGTCGCGCCGGAGGTGATGATCTCATCCGCCTGCGTGCGCGCCACAAAGCGCCCGATCCGCTCGCGCACGGTTTGCGGCGAGCCGACTGCGCGCGCGGTGTCGAGCCGGTCCAGCATGGCGCGCGCGGACACCGGCAGGCTGTCGCGGTAACCGGGCACGGGCGGCGGCAGCTTGCCCGGATCGCCGGTGCGCAGGCGCACAAAGGACTGGTCCTGCGAACTGGCCAGATCCTGCGCCTCACGGTCCGTTTCGGCGCAGATCATCGTCATGGCGGCCATCACATGCGGCTTTTCCAGCGCCTCTGAAGGGCGGAAGTGGCTGCGATAGGTTTCCAGCGCGGCATCGAGGTGGTCGGGCGCGAAATGGCTGGCAAAGGCATAGGGCAGGCCCAGCCGCGCGGCCAGCTGCGCGCCAAACAGGCTGGAGCCGAGCATCCACAGCTCCACCTTTGCCCCAAGGCCCGGCGTGGCGGTGATCGGCAGATCGATGTCGCCGGTCAGCATGGCGCGCAGCTCGACCACGTCCTGCGGGAAATATTCGGCGTTCTGGTGCAAGTCCTTGCGCAGCGCCTGACCCAGTATCTGTCCGGCACCCGGCGCGCGGCCAAGCCCCAGGTCCACCCGGCCGGGAAACAGGCCGTCCAGCGTGCCGAACTGTTCTGCGATCACGAACGGGTTGTGATTGGGCAGCATGATCCCGCCCGCGCCGATGCGGATGGTGCTGGTGCAATGGCCGATATGCGCCAGCACCACCGACGTTGCGCCGCCTGCGATGCCCGGCGTTGCATGATGCTCCGCCACCCAGAAGCGCTTGTATCCGGCCTTGTCCGCCACTGCGGCCAGCTGGCCCGCCTGTGTCAGCGCCTGCGCGACATCGCTGCCTTCGCGAATGGGGACGAGATCGAGGACCGACAGGGGTATCATCGCGCGGGAGGTTCTCCATCCAGTTGCGCCAGATATGTCTGGGCGGTCATGGCTTCGGCGGTGCCGGGGGCAAGTGCAAGCACCGATTGCCAGCTGCTGCGTGCGGCATCGTCAAACCCGCCCAGCGCGGCGATCAGCCCGGCCTCCAGCCCGACAGCGGGGTTTTGCGGATCGAGCAGCGCGGCGGTGCGTATCCACCCCTGCGCCGCAGCAAGATCATCCATCCGCCGCGCCAGAGTGGCAGACAGCAGCCAGATGGCGCCTTCCTGCGGGGCCAGCTCGCGCGCCTGTTCAAGGACGGCGGCGGCCTCCTGATTGGAACCAAGCCCCACCAGCGCGCGGGCGCGATCGGTCGCCATTTGTCCTGCCAGCGGGTTATCGCCTGCTGCCAGCGCGTCTGCCTGCGCAGTGGCCAGCAACGGAGCGGCAGCGGCGAAGTCCTCCGCCCCCAATGCCGCATTTCCTGCCATGCCACCCAGCCTTGCGCGCCCGGCATGATCGGTTTCCGGCCGCGAATCGCGCGCGGCGATGAATGCCACGCGGGCGGAATCCCAGCGCAGCAGGCTCATATAGGCAAATCCCAGGCACTGCTGTGGATAGCTGAGGTCACCGCCATAGGTGCCTTCCATCCATTCCACCGCCGTGGTGATGGCGGTGGGCGGATCGCGGCGGGCCTGTGTCATGCAGGCGCGCAGCCGGTCTTCCTGCAATGTGAGTGGCTGGAGGGCAGGTGGCTGATGGATGAGCGGGGCCGAAGTCTGGGCGGCGGCCAGAAGCGTAAAGGCAAAGGCAATCATCAGCGCATGTCCGGATCAGCGTATCGATGCCGCCGTGCGCAGCAAAAGGGCGATATCCCCCTCACGCGACAAGCGGTGGTCGCCCCCCTTGACCAGCGTCACCTGCACATCGGGTGAACGCAGGGCTGCTGCCAGCCGCAGGGAGATTTCGACCGGCACGTCGCCGTCTTCCTGCCCGTGCAGCAGCCGCACCGGACAATCGAGCGGGATCTCATCCACCAGCTGCAACTGCTCCTGCCCATCGGCCCAGAAGGCGGCGTGGGTCGGGGTCGGGTCCGGGCCATAGGGATTGTCGCGCAGCACTGTGTGTCCCCCGGCCAGCCGCGCCTTTTCGCTATCGTCATAGCCCCAGCTGGTGAAATCCGGCGCTGCGGCGATGCCCACCAGGCCGGCGAGTCTGTCCTGCAACTGGCGGGCCGCCAGCAGCATCAGCCACCCGCCCATGGAAGAACCGACCAGCACCATCCGGTCACAGACGAGGGTCTGTTCTGCCAGACCGACCACTTCCTCGCACCAGCGGGACAAGGTGCCGTCGGCAAAATCGCCGGGGCTTTCCCCGCAACCCGAATAATCCAGCAACAGGCATTCGCGCCCGGCTGCGGTGCACCAGTCGAACAGCGCCGTCGCCTTGCTGCCGGCCATGTCGGACATGTATCCGGGCAGGAAGACCATGGCCGGGCCACTGCCCCGCACATGGCGCAAGGCAATTGTCCGGCCGGCGATATTCGTGTGGGCAAAATCCATATCGGCCATGACCAAATGAGTGAAAGCTTGGGCGCATCAATTCAAGTGAAATGCGCCCGCGCGCCGGGCACGGACATGGCCAGCTAGCGATTGCAGCGCGAATAGGCTGCTGCCATGAGGCACGGGCAATTGAAAAATCTGGATTATCGGGGGACATCCATGAACCGCATCGCATTTCTGCTGCTGACGCATGATGATCCCGCCATGACCGAACGCCTGTGCACCCGTCTGGCCCCGCACCGGGTGTTTGTGCATGTGGATGCCAAGGCCACCGGCTTCCCTGTCGAGCGGATCGAGGCCCTGGATAACGTCACCGTCATCAAGACGCGGGAAACGGTGTTCTGGGCAAGCTTCCCGATGGTGAAAGCCATTCTGGCGTTGATGCGCGCGGCTCTGGCAGACGGGGAGCAGTTCCTGCGCCTGATGCTGATATCGGGCACCTGCTATCCGGTTCGCCCGCTGGATGAACTGGTCCGGCACTTTGAAGAGAACCCCGGCCATCAGGATCTGGCCTTGGTCAAGGTGGCGCCAGGTTCGCATCTGGCAGGGCTTTCAGGCCGCCACTGGGCGCTTTCGCCAATGGTTTCATGGACCGCGCTGAAATCCCGTCCGGCGCTGGCCAGGGCGGACACCGCGCTGCGCAACTGGCGCAACCGCTTCGCCAAGCTGATCGGGCGGGATATCAGCCGGGAAATCGACCGCGCGATGTATTTTGGCAGCACCTGGTGGGCGATGACGCCTGACGCATGCCGGTTCGCGCTGGAGCAATCGGATCAGGAGCCGCGGCTGGCCAAGGCCTTCACTTCGGTCTGGGCTGCCGACGAACAATTCTTCCAGACGATCATGGGCAACTCTGCCTATGCACCGGCATGCGTGCCGGTCACTGACCGGGGGGGAGAGACGCTGTATGAGGCTCCGCTGCACTTCATTTACCCCACAGGCACCCGCGATTTCGGCAATACGGACAGCGATTTCGACATGATCCGCAACAGCGGAAAGTACTTCGCCCGCAAATTGACGAGCGCCCGCAACGCGCCACTGCTGGACAGGATCGACCGCGAGCTGCTCAATCCGGGGAGCTGATGGACGCCATTGCAGAGGCCGCATTCCCGGCATGCTGCGCTCCCGGGCGGGGAGTGCACGGCGCGCGGCCCGCGGGGGCTTGCCCCTTTCGCCGGATCGCACCATGTGCCATTGCGCCTGCAACCAGTTTGAACGGCTATTATCTCAATGACGAAGTACATCACGATTACCCTGCCCGACGGATCGTCGCGGCAAATGGAAGCAGGATCGAGCGCGGCCGACGTGGCAGCGGATATCGGTCCCGGCCTTGCCAAGGCGGCGCTTGCCGCCCGCATCAATGGTGAGCTGCGCGATCTCACCGCGCCTCTGCATGACGATGTGCAGCTGGCGCTGGTCACGTCGCGCGATGAGGCGGATGCGCTGGAACTGGCGCGGCACGATTATGCCCACGTGCTGGCAGAGGCTGTGCAGGCGCTGTGGCCCGGCACGCAGATCACCTTTGGCCCGGCCACCGATGACGGCTTTTACTATGACGTGATGGCGCCCGCCTCCCGCGAACCGTTCGGCATGGATGACCTGCCCGCGATCGAAGAGAAGATGCGCGAGATCATCAAGGCCGACAAGCCGCTGCGCCGTGAAGTGTGGAGCCGTGCCGACCTGATCAGGAAGTGGTCCGACGATGGCGAGCAGTTCAAGGCCGAATGGGCCGCTGAACTGCCCGAAGGCGAGGAGCTGTCGGTCTACTGGTCCGGCGATGCCAATGATCCCACGGCATGGATGGATATGTGCCGCGGGCCGCATCTGCCCTCTACCGGCAAGCTCGACCCGCAAGCCTTCAAGCTGATGCGCACCGCTGGCGCTTACTGGCGCGGCGACCAGAAGAATGCCCAGCTGACGCGCATCTATGGCACCGGCTGGCTCAACAAGAAGCAGCTGAACGAACATCTGATGCGGCTGGAGGAAGCCGCCAAGCGTGACCATCGCAAGCTGGGCCGAGAGATGGACCTGTTCCACCTGCAGGAAGAAGCGCACGGCAGCGTGTTCTGGCACCCGCACGGCTATCGCATCTGGCGCGAGCTGGAGGCCTATATGCGCCGCGCTATCGATGCCGCAGGCTATCTGGAAATCAAGACGCCGCAGGTGATGGATGCCCGCCAGTGGGAGAAATCCGGCCATTGGGGCAAATATCGCGAAAACATGTTCGTGATCCCGGACGAGGTTCCCAACACCGAGGATGAAGGCCCGATTGTCTCCGACGCCGCCGAATGGATGGCGCTCAAGCCGATGAACTGCCCGGCGCATGTGCAGGTCTTCAAGCAGGGCATCACCTCCTATCGCGACCTGCCGCTGCGGCTGTATGAGAACGGCTGCTGCCACCGGAACGAGCCGCATGGCGCGCTGCACGGACTGATGCGCGTGCGCCAGTTCACGCAGGACGATGCGCATATCTTCTGCCGCGAAGACCAGATCGTGGAGGAGGTGCGCAAGTTCTGCGAGCTGGCCGATCGGATCTATGCCGACTTCGGGTTCACCTATTCGATCAAGCTGGCGCTGCGCCCGGATCAGCGATTCGGCTCCGATGAGGACTGGGACAAGGCCGAGGCCGAGCTGCGCCAGGCGGTTGTCGATGCCGGCATGGCCACGGAAGAATTCGGCTGGGAAGAACTGCCCGGCGAAGGCGCGTTCTATGCGCCCAAGCTGGAATGGCACCTGACCGATGCCATCGGCCGCACCTGGCAGGTGGGCACGATCCAGTCCGACCGCGTTCTACCCGAACGTCTCGACGCCACTTATGTGGCAGAGGATGGCTCGCGCCAGCGCCCGGTCATGCTGCACCGGGCGATCTTCGGATCGTATGAGCGGTTCATCGGCATTCTGATCGAGCATTTTGCCGGCAAGCTGCCGGTGTGGATCGCTCCGGTTCAGGCGGTGGTGGCCACCATCGTTTCGGACGCGGACGATTATGCGAAGGACGTGGCGGCCCGGCTGGAAGCGGCGGGCATTCGCGCCGATACCGATCTGCGTAACGAGAAGATCAACTACAAGGTGCGCGAGCATTCCGTGGCCAAGGTCCCCTATATGCTGGTGGTCGGCAAGCGAGAGGCGGAAGAGGGCACGATTGCGCTTCGGACGCTGGGTGAGAAGGAGCAGAAGTTCCTTTCGCTGGAGGAGGCGATTGCCCTGCTGACCAGCGCCGCAACGCCGCCCGACCAGCTGGCGGACTAAGGCACGGGCGATCTTTCACGATCTGCCGCCAGAAGCATCGGCCCTCGCCATTGCTGCAGGGCGGGGCCAGGCGCGTGGTGGTTGTGGGCGGCGACTATGGCAGCACTGTTGATGCTGGGTTGAAGCTGGGCGGAATTTGAGCGGAAGCTGACTGAGCGTTCGCCCGCAGACCGGAGCGGTTTAGAAAGGCAGAGCCTGACCCGCTGCGACCAGCGCGCTGCCGCAAATCACCACAATGGAAAGGCGCGCGGCTTCGATGCTGCGCGCTGCAATCTGGCGGGTGTGGGCAATGGTCTTGCTCATCCCGCCCTTCTGGCCTGCAGATGCTAATGAATCGTTAAACCACCGCCGGAACGTGGCAGCTGCAACAGTGGAAACTGCCGCCGCCGGTCAGCACCGCATCGGCGCGCAGGCCCACAGCGGAGCGGCCGGGGAACAGCGCGCCAATGGCCGCCACCGCCAGATCGTCCTGCGCCGAGCCATAGGTTGGCACCACCACCACATCATTGGCGATGACGAAATTCATGTAGCTGGCAGGCTCCACATCGTCGCCCTGCCCCATCGCGCCGGGAGACGGAATGCGCGCGACCTCCAGCCCGAAGGCGGCGGCCCGTGCGGCGGCATCGTCATAGGTTGCGGCGTTGGGATCGTCGCTGCCAGTGGCCACCGGAATGGCAATCCTGCCCGGCGCCACGAAGCGCGCAAGATTATCGACATGGCCGTCGGTATGATCGCCCAGCAGTCCGTTGCCGAGCCACAGGATGCGATCGAAGCCGAGGTCCCGCTGCAAGCGCATGGCAATCTGCTCGCGCGTCAGCTGTGGGTTGCGATTGGGATTGAGCAGGCATTGCTCGGTCGTCACCACCAGCCCGCTGCCATCGCTGTCAATCGCGCCGCCTTCCAGGATCCAGTCAGCCTTGGCGCTCTCCAGCCCGCCTGCCTGCGCCAGCGAGAGGCCCGTTTCCTGATCGCCCTCCAGCAGATACTTTCCGCCCCAGCCATTGAAGCCGAAGCGCTGCGCAAAGCGCCGGCCATTGCCCAGCAGGGCCACCGGGCCGGTGTCGCGCACCCAGATGTCGCCATAGGGGTGCTGCTCGAAAATCACCGATCCATGCGCCAGCTTTCGCGCGGCGGCCTCGCTGGCGTCGTCTCGCACCACCAGTCGCACCTGCTGCCCGGTTTCGGCAATGGCATTGGCGAAAGCGGCCACCTGTTCCTGTGCGGGGGCAAGGTCGTCCTCCCACAAATCGGCGGCGGCCGGGAAGCCGATCCAGATCCAGTCCTGCTTGGCCCATTCGGCCGGCATCAGCATGGTCATGATTCTCGGCATCCTCCAGACGGTACAATTTGCGCATATCACGCGGAAAGCGTGCGCGCGCTGTGGCAAAGCGCGCGGCAAGCTGCAAGCTTGGGCCTTGCCCTTGGCGCCGATGCAATGCACTTCGCCTGTCATGCAAGGTGACTGGACAAATGCCATAGAGCGTGCGCGCGGCCATTCGCCCTTCCTTTCGCTCGCGCTGCAACGGCGGCCCGATCTGGCCGATCTGCTGGGCCGGGGGGAGGCGGATGCCGCCTTTTCTGCCATTGTCGGCCAGCATCATGACGATGTGGGCGTTGCCCTGCGGCGGGAACGGCTGGGTCTGGCGCTGGTGCTGGGGATCGGCGACCTTGCGGGCCATTATTCGCTGACCAGGGTGATGGGCGAATTGTCCGGCTTTGCCGATCGTGCGCTGGATACCGCCATCACCGCTGCCATCGCCCGGCGCGTGCCCGATGCTTCGCCCCAGGGCTTCTGCGCCATCGCTCTTGGCAAGCAGGGTGCAGGCGAACTGAACTACAGCTCCGACATAGACCCGATTCTGCTGTTCGATCCCGATCTGCTGCCGCGCCGGGAGCGTGACGATCCGGGCGAGGCGGCGCAGCGTTATGCCCGCCATGTGGTGGAGCTGCTGGCCCACCAGACCGGGGAGGGATACGTCTTTCGGGTGGACTTGCGGCTGCGCCCGGCGTCCGAAGTCAGCCCGCTGGCGATCTCCTTCGCCGCAGCGCTCAGCCATTATGAAAGTTCAGCGCTGGCGTGGGAGCGGGCGGCCTATATTCGTGCGCGCGCCGCGGGCGGAGATATTGCCGCGGGTGAGCATTTTCTCGACCAGATCCGCCCGTTCGTGTGGCGGCGCAGCCTCGATTTCACCGCGATTGAGGAAATCCGCCGCCTGACCGCGCGCATCCGCCAGGCCTATGACGGCCCGCGCCAGCCGGGGCCGGGCTTTGATCTCAAGCGCGGGCGCGGCGGGATTCGGGAGATCGAATTCTTCGCCCAGACGCACCAGCTGATCTATGGCGGACGGCAGCCTTCGCTGCGCCTGCGCGGCACCCGTGCGGCGCTGGATGCGCTGGCGGCGGAAGGGCTCATCTCCACCGATGATGCCGCCATGCTGGGCACTGCCTATGACCGGCTGCGCATTGTCGAACACCGGTTGCAGATGGTCGATGACCGGCAGACGCATGAACTGCCCGGCGATGTTGCGGCCATCGACAATGTGGCCCGGCTGGACGGGCTGGCGGACGGTGCGGCGCTGATTGCCGAACTGCGCGAAATCTGCGCGCAGGTGGCTGATCGTTATGGCCAGTTGCTGGGCGAGGATGAGGCCGGGCGGGCGAACGGCAAGGAAAAGCCTGAAGGCGAGATCCCCGCCGACTTCCTGGCGCGGGTCGATGTCTGGCAGGATACCATTCGCGCCCTGCGCGGGGAGGAAGCGCGCCTGGCGCTCACAGCCATCCTGCCCGATCTGTATGAGGCGTTTTCCAACGCGCCCGATCCGCAGCGGGCAATGGTGCGCTGGGAAACCCTTTTGGCACATTTGCCAACTGCAATTAACCTGTTCCGCCTGTTCGAACAAAGGCCGGGCCTGCTTGGACAGGTGCTCGCCGCGCTGACACTGGCTCCGCCGCTGGCAGACGCACTGTCGCGCCGGCCCGAGCTGCTCGATGCGCTGATCGATACCAGCGCGTTTGACCTGCCGCCCCCTGTGGCGGACCTCGCCGCGCGCATGGCCAGCTGCGAGGATGACGATTACGAATCGCGGCTGGACCAGATCCGGCAGGTGGTTGGGGAAGAACGTTTTGCCCTGGGCGTGCAGCTGATCGAAGCGCGCCATGACCCGCTCGACATTGCCGAAGGCCTGTGCCGTGTGGCTGAAGCGGCGCTGCTGACCGGGGCCGGGGCGGCGATTGGCGAATTCGAGGCCAAGCATGGACGCGTGGGATCGAGTGAGCTGGTGGTGCTGGGGCTTGGGCGGCTGGGCGGCGGCGCGCTGACGCATGCCTCGGACCTCGACCTGGTCTATCTGTTCGATGGCGAAATCGGCGACGAGTCCGACGGGCCGCGCCCGCTCACCGCGTCGCTCTATTTCAACCGCCTCGCCACCCGTGTCACCGCAGCGCTCAGCGTGCCCACGGCGGAGGGCGCATTATACGAAATCGATACCCGCCTGCGCCCGCAGGGCAATCAGGGCCCGCTGGCAGTCAGTCTGGAGAGCTTCGCCCTGTATCAGCGGGAAAGCGCGTGGACATGGGAACACATGGCCCTGTGCCGCTCCCGCCCCTTGCTCGGTTCTCCCGCCGCGCGGGCGAAATTGCAGGCAATTATCAGGGACGTGCTCGAAGCTCCGCGTGATGCAGACACGCTGCGCGCAGACGTACTCAAGATGCGCGGCGACATTGCCGCCCACAAGCCGCCGCGCGGGCTGCTGGATGTCAAATTGCAGCGCGGCGGACTGGTTGATTGCGAGTTCCTCGTCCATTTCCTGCAGTTGCGTGAAGGCATGGCGTTTGATCCTGCGCTGGAAGTGGCGATCGGCCAGCTGGCAGGCGCTGGCCACCTGCCCGCGGATTTCGCCGCCCACCATGCCGCTCTTACCCGGCTGCTTGTTTCGGCACGGCTGCTGGCCCCGGATGGCACCGAGCCACCGCCCGCAGCCGGTATTGCACTTGCCCGCGCATGCCGTGAAGAGAGCTTCGCAGACCTGCTGCGCAGCATGACCGTGGCCCGTCAGGCCATCGCGGCGCAATGGGAACGGCATTTCGGTGAGAAACTGGAGATCGAATGATGAGTGAACACCCTGATGTGGGCGACATGATGCCCGATATCGCCATGGCAACCCCCGACGGCGCAAGCGTGAAGCCATCGGATTTTGCGGGCAACCCGCTGGTAATGTTCTTCTATCCCAAGGATGACACGCCCGGCTGCACCACCGAAAACAAGGATTTCAGCGCGCTGAAGGGTGAATTCGATGCCGCTGGCGTGGCGCTGTTGGGGATCAGCAAGGACCCGCCGGCAAGGCACCAGAAATTTGCCGCCAAGCACGATCTGACCGCTCCGCTGGCATCCGATACGCCCGCAGAAGGCCCTGCCGGTATTGCCGATGCACTGGGTATCTGGACCGAAAAGAGCATGTATGGCCGCACCTATATGGGCATGATGCGCACCACTTATCTGGTGGATGCCAGCGGCAAGATCGCCAGGGTGTGGAACAAGGTGAAGGTCAAGGGCCACGCGCAGGAAGTGCTGGATGCCGCCAGGGCGCTGGCTGGCTGAGCAGCATGCCGGACCTCTCGAATGCGATTCGCAGCGCCCTGCTGACCGGCGAATCGCTGGCCAAGGTCAAGGCGACCCGAAGACTGGTGCGCCAATGGCGGCGGGGTGAACTGGCCACTGGTTTTCGCGCGGACATGCCCGATCGGCCCTGCTGGCCAGAGCGGCTGGAACTCCTGCCACCCGGCCAGATGCCCCGGCGCGGCGGCGGCGGATCGGACCGCAACAGGATCGCCCTGTGGCATTCGCTGGCGCATATCGAATTCGTGGCGATCGATCTGGCGCTGGACATCGTCGGCCGGTTCGGCGCCGGGATGGATCAGGCCTTCATCGCGGATTTCCTCTCGGTCGCCGCCGATGAAGCGATGCACTTCGTGCTGATAGAGCGAAAACTGCGCACGCTGGGCGCAAGCTATGGCGATCTGCCGGTGCATGATGGCCTGTGGAGCGCGGCATTCGATACGCGCCACGATGTCGCCGCCCGTCTCGCCATCGTGCCCATGGTGCTGGAGGCGCGCGGGCTTGATGTAACGCCCGCCATGATAGAGCGCGTGCGCAGCCAGGGCGATTCGGGCGGCGCGCGAATCCTCAAACGAATCCTTGACGACGAAATCCGCCACGTCCGCGCGGGATCAACCCATTTTGACGCGGTTTGCGCCTCAAGGGGCTCAGAACCGCAGGAATGCTGGAAAATTTTGGTGAAGCGTCACTTCAAAGGCGGTTTGAAACCGCCATTCAACGACTCGGCGCGTCTTGCAGCCGGTCTGTCGCGGGAAGCCTACACCGCGCTTGCGTGATTAACCTTCACCCGCTTACCAACACAATCAAGAGCGGGCCAAAAGGTTCCGCAGGAAGTTCAAAATCTGCCCGGACGGGGTTCCTGCAAAGGAAAAAGGGGTCCGGAATGAGGCGAACGGCATCGCAAGATGTTCGAAAACCAAAAGGGATCGCATGATCATCAAGTCAGCAATCGGACTCGTCGCAAGTCTGTTCATCGGGGCAACACCTGCCCTGGCAAAGGACGCAGCGATTTCCACGCAGGTCGCCAGCTCCATCGAAACAGCCAGCGACGGCATTACTGACAATGGCGACAACGAATTCCGTGAACTCTTCTCCAGCTGGGAAGCTCTTGACGATGGCGGCCGCGTCAATGCCGCCGGCCTGATCACTCCTGCTCCGCACAGCAGCGTTTCTGTCCCTTCTCGCATGCCGGTTGACGGTGTGCGGCTGACCAGCGGCTACGGAATGCGCAATCACCCGATCCTGAGCCAGCGCCGCCAGCATAATGGCGTGGACCTGGCCGCACCCAGCGGTACGCCGGTCTTTGCGACGGCTGATGGCCTTGTGGGCCGCGCCGAATATTACGGTTCCTATGGCAATTACGTGCAGATCGAGCACGGCGGCGATCTTGAAACCCGTTATGCCCATCTGTCATCCTACACCGTCAGCGCTGGTGACGAGGTCAACAAGGGCGACCTGATCGGCTATATCGGCAGCACTGGCCGTTCGACCGGCCCGCACCTGCATTATGAAGTGCGGGTTGAAGGTGAAGCGGTGAATCCCATTCCCTACATGGTCGCTCAATACGCAGAGCTGGACCAGGGCGAAGGCGGACGGGGCGGCCCCGAATAACGCAAGATACAATTTGCGCATGAAAAAGCCGGCAGGTCACCCTGCCGGCTTTTTCGTATCTGGTGCGTATGTGGTTCGCAACTGGCCGGATTTTCACATCCGAAGTGCGGACGATGACCCCCGGATCAGCGTTTCAGCAGACGCTCGGCAATGCGGCGGACTTCCTCGCCCATGTCTTCGCGTTCCAGCGCCAGAGCCAGCGTCGCTTCCACAAAGCCGGCCTTGCTGCCGCAATCGAACCGCCTGCCGTTGAAGGTCACCGCGTGGAACGGCTGGTGGCCGATCATCCGCGCCATGGCGTCTGTCAGCTGGATTTCCCCGCCGGCGCCCTTGCCCTGATTTTCCAGCGTCCGCATGACATCGGGTTGCAGGATGTAGCGCCCTGAGATGATCTTGTTCGATGGTGCCTGATCGACGGGCGGCTTCTCCACCAGGCCCAGCACTTCCGTCAGCGCGCCTGACACGGCGCCCGGATCGATCACGCCATAGCTGGAGACTTCCTCGCGCGGGACTTCGAGCACAGATATCAGATTGCCGCCAACTTCGTTATAGGCATCCACCATCTGCTTCATGCAGCCAGGCGTGCCTACCATCAGTTCATCGGGCAGCATGATGGCGAAGGGTTCATCGCCCACGATCGCCCGCGCGCACCAGATGGCATGGCCCAGCCCAAGCGGCACTTGCTGGCGAACGGTGATGATGTCGCCGGGTGTGGCGCGGGTGGCTTCCAGCACGTCGAGCGACTTGCCGCGTTCGCTCATCGTGCTTTCAAGTTCATATGCGACGTCGAAATGCTCGACGATGGCGGTCTTGCCGCGCCCGGTGACGAAGATCATCTGCTCGATCCCCGCCTCGCGCGCCTCGTCCACGGCATATTGAATCAGCGGCCTGTCAACGATGGGCAGCAGCTCTTTCGGGATCGCCTTGGTCGCCGGCAGGAAGCGGGTGCCAAGCCCAGCAACGGGGAACACGGCTTTGCGGATCGGTTTCTTTTCGCTCATGCACAATCCAATAGTTAGGCGGCAACCATGCGGTCAACCGCAATTGTCACCCGTTTCAGACAGATAGGCGCTTCAACAAATGAGGAACTTTGAACCTTCCCGGCTTTCGTTCGTTGTGACACCAGAAAGGAAGGATAGATATGTCTCTACTAAGAACTGTTACGCTCGGCGTGCTGGGCTTTCTGGGCTACAAATATTACCATATGCAGACCGGCAAGCAGAATGAAGCATTTGCCGAAGGTCAGGCAGGTGGTGAGAATACCACGCAGGTGCGCGATGCCGGCCCGGAGGCCATGGCAGACCCACCGGTGCGCGAATGGACCAAGGTGGATGAGCAGGGCGACGAAAGCTTCCCCGCCAGCGATCCGCCGGCGAATTACTGATCGTCTGATTGCTGCAGGCAGGCCGTACTCGCCTGCTTCACCGTGAGATCGGATTCGAAAAGGAGTTGGCCGTGGAAAATTCCGCACAAAATCCATCACGATATGGCAAATTCTTCGCCATGATCGCCACGTCCGGTGTGCTGATGTACGCGCTGATGTACCTGAACACCTATGCGCTGGATCACGTCTTCTTCAGCCAGACCCGGCTGTGGATGACGATGATCATGGTCGCCGCAATGGCGGTGGTCATGCTCACCTTCATGCGCGGCATGTATCGGCACAAGCCGACCAATCTGGCCATTTATGCCGGGTCATTGCTGCTGTTTGGCATGTCGGTCGGGCTAGTGCGCAGCCAGAGCACCGTAGGCGACATTTCCTATATGAAGGCGATGATTCCGCACCATTCCATCGCCATCCTTACCAGCCGCCGGGCGCATATCAGCGATCCGCGCGTGCGCGACCTCGCCAACAATATCATCGAGGCGCAGGTGCGGGAAATTGACGAGATGAAAGCTCTGATCGCCGATATCGAGGCAAATGGCGACGCGCCGGGACAGCTCGCCCCCGTAAGCTAGGTCATCAATCCGGACTACGCCCGCTGCTGGCCAGCCACAGCCTGATGGCACTGGCGAGGCCGGGCGGGTTTTCCGCCACGATCCGCTCCGCATCGATCCGCGCGACCAGCGCGTTTACCGGCAGGCCTTCAGCCTCGGCAGCCTCGCGCAGCAGGTTCCAGAAAAATGGCTCAAGGCTGATCGAGGTCTTGTGACCGGCGATCTCTACCGAGTGCTTGACCGGCGGATGATAGATGTCTTCCACCGGTCAGGCCGATCAGTACATGTGCTGGCCGCCGTTGATCGACAGCGTCGATCCGGTGACGAATCCGGCGTCTTCAGAGGCCAGGAAGCTCACCCCGCGGGCGATTTCCTCGGCATGGCCAAGACGGCCGACCGGGATCTTGGCGACGATCTTTTCCAGCACGTTCTCAGGAACTGCGGCCACCATCTCCGTGTCGATATAGCCGGGTGCGATGGCATTGACGGTGATCCCGGCGCGCGCGCCTTCCTGTGCCAGCGCCTTGGTAAAGCCGTGGATGCCGCTCTTTGCAGCAGCGTAGTTGACCTGGCCATATTGCCCGGCCTGTCCGTTGATGGAACCGATGTTGACGATCCGGCCCCACTTCTGGTCGCGCATGTGCGGGAAGCAGGCCTTGGCCATGTTGAAACAGCCACCCAGATTGACGCGCAGGACTTCGGTCCAGTCGTCATAGCTCATCTTCATCAGCGTGCCGTCGCGGGTGATGCCGGCATTGTTGACCAGCACGTCAATCGGGCCAACTTCCTCGGCAATGCGTGCGCAGGCGGCCTGGGTTGCGTCATAATCACCGACATTGAACTTGTAGGCCGGAATGCCCGTTTCATCGGTGAAGGCGCGCGCCTTTTCCTCATTACCGGCGTAATTGGCGACCACGGTGAAACCATCGCGCTTGAGCGTTTCAGATATGGCCCGGCCAATTCCTCTTGTCCCACCGGTAACAACTGCGACACGTGCCATTATCATTTCCCTTTCAAAGTCAGATGATCGAGTGATTGCATCGTTCTTAGGCGGCGCATGGTCGCCTGGTAAAGAAAAACCCCGCCGAAGCGGGGCTTTGCCAGTCCAGAACAGCCGCGCCGTTCCGGAACAGGTGCGATCAGAAGCGGAACTGCGTTCCGATATAGACTGCCTGGCTATCCTGCTGATCAATGCTGGGAAGCGATGACAGGCGGTCACGCTCCTGCTGGTAACGCACGCCAGCGGTAACATCGATGTTGCGGGTCAGGCGGTAGCTGCCTGCCACATCGAGCGACTGGTCCGTCAGCGCATCAAATGTCTGCGGTGCGGGGCGCGATGCGCGCTGTTCTTCGGCCAGGGCGATGCGTGCGGCAAACCGGCTAGGCGTTTCGCGAACACCGGGTGACGGTTCAAACTGCGAAAGATCCGGGATGGCGGCATCGGTCAGCGCGGGCGCAAGGACCGGAGCCTGCGCGAAGCTGTGATAGCCGCGGGCAAGGCCCAGATTGTAACGCGTCTGGGCAACACGCGGGGTGGCTTCTGCCACCGCCTGTTCACGCACGGAAGCGATTGCCGAGCGGACGGAAATCGCCTTCGCCGATTCTTCATCGACGCGTACTGCCACGGTGATGGCGCGATCGCTGTTGCCGGTCACGCCTGCGGGGGTGAAGCGCTTCATGCGGGCCTTGCCGCCGCTGCGCGATTCGATCATTTCGATCAGGCGCGGGTCGGAAATGGCGGGCGTGAAGGACGCAAAACTCTTCATCGATACGTCATCAGACCCATCGTTGAGCAGGTTCACGGCGAAGACGGCACTGGGAATGGCAAGCGCAAGGGCTGCCCCGGCAATGCCGGCAGCCAGTCGGCTCCTGAAGCCAGATGAAGCAATCTTGCTCACGCGATCAGCCTCTTTTCCCCAATAGACCCTGTCCATAGACACGCAGGAAACTGAATGGTTCCTTAGCGCATGCCCGCCGAGTCTCTTCTCCGATTCGGATATGTAATCCTGCCGCCGGGCTTTGACCAGCGCATCGCACGAAAGCCATGCTGTTTTTTCAGAGTGTTGCAGCCGGTCCACAGACTCGCGCCGGACCCGCGTTCACATTAAGCAGGGGTTCACTGTCGAAGTCCGTTATACGCCACTGCAATCGTGGGTGAGATTTCGCTTCGCCTTGCCGCAGGCGGCTGGCTGTTTATAGAGGCGCTTTATCCGTGCTGCGTCTTGCAGGCTTTGAGTACAGGACCAAGAATGGCTTTTTCCAATATCCGCATGGCTTCATCCGGCAATCCGCTGTTGTCTCGCGCCCTGCGCGCAATGGTGCTTGGCGGGCTTGCGCTCGGCGTAGCCGGCTGCGGCGGGGGCGATGAACGTCCGCGCGCCGACCTTGCCGCATCGCAGGTGACGCAGATCGGCGTGAATTCCTATCTGTGGCGCGCCAGTCTGGAGACCTTGTCGTTCATGCCGCTGACGCAGGCGGATAGTGCTGGCGGCGTTATCGTCACCGACTGGTATGCCAATCCCGATAGTCCGGAAGAGCGGGTGAAGGTTTCTGTCTCCATCCTCGATCAGGATCTGCGCGCCGATGCCTTGCGCGTCGCCGCCAGCCGCCAGGTGCTGCAGAACGGTGTCTGGGTGGAAGCCACGGTTCAGGCAGCCACGGTGCAGCGGCTGGAGGACATCATCCTCACCAAGGCGCGCGACTTGCGCCGTTCCGCTATCGGCTGATCCGCAACCCGCAGGATTTTTACATGACTACAACGCGTTTCGATGTCCGGTTTGATGCCGGGCAGGCTGACTCTCGCTGGCAAAAGGCGTGGGACGAGGCGCGCTGTTTCGAAGCTGACAGCAACTCCGCCAGGCCCAAGAGCTATGTGCTGGAGATGTTTCCCTATCCCAGCGGCCGCATCCACATCGGCCATGTGCGCAATTACACCATGGGTGACGTGCTGGCGCGCTACAAGGCGATGCGCGGGTTCGAAGTGCTGCACCCGATGGGCTGGGACGCATTCGGCATGCCGGCGGAAAACGCCGCGATGGAAAAGGGCGTTCACCCGGCCGGCTGGACCTATGACAATATCGCCGCGATGAAGGCCCAGCTCAAGCAGCTGGGCTTTGCGCTGGACTGGAGCCGCGAGCTGGCGACATGCGATCCCGAATATTACGGGCATGAGCAATCGCTGTTCATCGATCTGTACGAGGCGGGGCTGGTCTATCGCCGTGAAAGCGCGGTCAACTGGGACCCGGTCGACATGACCGTGCTGGCCAACGAACAGGTGATCGACGGGCGCGGCTGGCGTTCGGGTGCGGAAGTTGAGAAGCGCAAGCTGAACCAGTGGTTCCTCAAGATCACCCAGTTCGCTGACGAACTGCTCGACGGTCTGGGCACGCTGAAGAACTGGCCCGACAAGGTCCGGCTGATGCAGGAAAACTGGATCGGCAAGAGCAAGGGCCTGCGCTGCACCTTCCATTTCGTTGACAGCACGCAAGGGATCGAGGTGTTCACCACCCGGCCTGATACGATGTTCGGCGCCAGTTTCGTGGCCATTGCTGCCGATCATCCCTTCGCGCAGGAACAGGCCAGGCACGTTCCCCGGCTGGCGGAATTCATTGCCGAGTGCAAGCGCGGCGGCACCACTGCGGCGGAACTGGAAACGGCTGAAAAAATGGGCTTTTTCACCGGTTATTCGGTGGAGCACCCGCTGTCGAAGAACTGGCACCTGCCCGTCTATGTCGCCAATTTCGTGCTGATGGACTATGGCACCGGGGCCGTATTCGGCTGTCCGGCACACGATCAGCGCGATCTCGATTTCGCGCGCAAGTACGAATTGCCGGTTACCCGCGTGGTGGCCGATGGCGACCAGACCGAAGCCGAATTCCGCGGCGATGAGGCCTATACCGGTCCGGGCCGAATCGTGAATTCGGAATGGCTCAGCGGCATGAGCGTGGACGAGGCCAAGGCTGCGGTGATCGCCAAGGCCCAGCACGATGGCTGGGGGCAGGGTGAGACGCAGTACCGCCTGCGCGACTGGGGCGTTTCCCGCCAGCGTTACTGGGGCACGCCTATTCCCTTCATCCATTGCGATGCCTGCGGCGTGGTGCCCGTGCCCAAGGACCAGCTGCCGGTGAAACTGCCCGAGGATGTCGACTTTTCCGTCCCCGGCAATCCGTTGCAGCGCCATGCCACATGGAAGCACGTGGAGTGCCCCATATGTGGCGGCAAGGCAGAGCGGGAGACCGATACGCTCGACACGTTCGTCAATTCCAGCTGGTATTTCCTGCGCTTCGCCAGCCAGCCGGCGGACAAGCCCTTCGATGCGGCCGAAGTCGCCAAGTGGATGCCGGTTGAGCAATATATCGGCGGGATCGAACATGCGATCCTGCACCTGCTCTATGCCCGCTTCTGGACCCGCGCGCTGGCGCATGTCGGCCTGATCGACGTGACCGAGCCGTTCGCTTCGCTGTTCACGCAGGGCATGGTCACGCATGAGACTTATTCCCGCAGGGACGGGCCGCGAGAACTCTATTTCAGCCCCGCCGAAGTTGACCGCAGCAGCGATGGCGCGATCCTCAAGGCCGATGGCCAGCCGGTGGAAATCGGCAAGGTCATCAAGATGTCCAAGTCGAAGAAGAACGTCGTCGATCCGGAGGATATCATCGCCCAGTACGGTGCCGATGCCGTGCGCTGGTTCATGCTGTCCGACAGCCCGCCAGAGCGCGACCTGCCGTGGTCCGAAAGCGGGATCGAAGGCTGTGGCCGCTTCGTCCAGCGCCTGTGGCGGCTGTTCGGCCAGTATCAGGATGGCGCGACGGGTGAGGACAGGAAGCTGGCGCAAAAGACGCACCAGACCATTGCCGCCGTGGCGCAGGATATTGAAGCCCTGGCCTTCAACAAGGCCGTGGCGCGCATTTATGAGCTGACTTCCGCTGCCGAAAAGGCTGCAGACTCGGCATCGCGGAATGAGGCGATTCGCACGATCCTGCTGCTGGTGTCCCCGATGATGCCGCATCTTGCCGAAGAGGGCTGGGAAGCGCTGGGAGGCAACGGTCTGGCTGCCGAGGCAGACTGGCCGCAGGTGGACGAGGCTCTGCTGGTGGAGGACGAGGTTACCATCGCCATCCAGCACATGGGCAAGCTGCGCGATACGATCACCGCCGCCAAGGGCCTGCCCAGGGAAGAGCTGGAGGCGCTTGCACTGGCGAGCGAGAAGGTCCAGCGTTCGATCGATGGAGCGCAAGTGCGAAAGGTGATCGTGGTGCCCGACAGGCTGGTGAATATCGTCACGTGATGCATGCGCTGCGCCTTGCCCTGGCTGTGGCCCTGCTTCCGGCGCTGTCTGCGTGCGGCCTGCGCCCGATCTATGCCGGCGGCGCACAGGGCGCGGTTGCGCAGGGACTGGCTGCGGTCGAGGTGTCTCCGGTTGCGGGCCGCGAAGGCTGGCTGGTGCGCAATGCGCTGATTGACCGGCTGGGCCAGGGCGGAGCCAATACCGCGCCGCGCTATCGTCTTGATATATTGCTGGATGACCAGCTTGAAGGGCTGGGGCTGCTGACTGATGATACCATCGGGCGGGAGCGGCGCACCCTGCGTGCCCGCTATCAGCTGGTCGATCTTGCCAGCGGCGTGGTGATGGTGGACGCCACAGCGGGCTCGGACGCAGGCATCGATGTCGTCTCGTCCGAATATGCCACCATTGCGGCGGAAGAGCGCGCGCTCGAAAATCTCGCCCAGCAGGTAGCGGACAGGATCGTGACGCGCCTGACGCTGGCGCTCAGCGCGCAATCGTAAGGTTGATGGGCGTGAAGGTGTTTCAGCTGTGAAGGTGTTTCAGGCATGAAGGCAACCCAGCGTGATTTCCTGGCAGTGGCGCAGCGCGCAGCCGGGAATTGCGCGATTGCCTTCTTCTGTGGCCCGGATGAAGCCGGGGCCTCTGCCGCCGCGGCCAGAATGGTCGCCATGCTGCCCGATCCCGGAGAACGAATCGAGCTGAGCGGGGGGGATCTGCGGTCCGATCCGGTGCGCCTGGTGGACGAGGCGAGGTCAACATCGCTGTTCGGCACAACGCGCCACATCATGGTGCGCGCAGCGGGGGAGGAGACGCATGATGCGATCAAGTCCTTCCTCGAAATGGCCGATCTGGGAGAGACCAGCGGCGCCTGCCCGATCTTCATCGTCGCCACATCGGCAACCGACAAATCGCGTTCCGCCAAGCTCCTGATCGGCCGCGATGATGGGCTGGTGGCGATGTTCTATGCGCCCGATCTTCGCACCGTTACGGCAGAGGTGCGCACCATGGCCGATGCGGCAGGCCTGCGGCTGGGCGGCGATCTGGCCGAACAGATTGCCCGCGCCGCCGGGCTGGATGTGCGGCTGGCGCAATCGGAAGTCGACAAGCTGGCGCTGTTTCTTGACGCATCGCCGCAGTCGCCCAAGCTGGCCGATGGTGAAGCTTTTGAGCTGATTGGCGCCAGGACCGAGGAAGACGGCTTCATGCCGCTGGTCAACGCCGTCCTTTCCGGCGAAGTGCGCAAGCTGCCGGCCGAACTTGAGCGAATGCAGCACGTCGGGCTCAATCCCGTGGGCGTGGCGCTGGCGCTGGAACGGCGCGCGGCGCAGCTGGCGTCGCTGGCCGCCAAGCTGGAGCCGGGCAGCGATATCGGCGCAGTGCTTGACCGTCAGCGTGTGTTCTTTCGGGACAAGCGGGATTTGAGTGTTCAGCTGCGGCGCTGGCCCAGTAAGAAGCTGGAACGACTGGTGCCGCGACTGGCGGATATGCATGCTGCATTGCTTGGCAACAGCCAGAACGCGGATCTGATCCTTCGTCAGTCACTTACCCAGATCGCCAGGTTCGCCGCGCCACACCGCTGATCATTCTTTCGCATTTGCAATATTGCAGATGCAATATCGGCTGGTCTGCAATAGTTGTCGCTGGTATAGGTATTACTCCGTAGCCATACTGCTCTGGGGGTATCGACGGAAGTAATGGATATTTCAGCCGCACAGACCCAGGCTACACAAGCCGATGCTGCGCTGACGGCAGAGGATATATCCGCTTTTGTCCCGTCGGATGAGAGGCGCCTGCCGCGCCCACCCAAAAACGGCCTTGCCTCCTCGCTGGAACGTCGACGGCTGCAGGTCTATATGGTCCAGCTTCTGGCCGATGTTTTCATCATGCTGGGCTGCTTTGCGCTGGCGGTGGAGATTTACGAAACCAACGGGCTGAACAACGATGCGATGCTCGCCGCATATCTGCTTCTGCCGCTGTTCCAGACGATTGCATTCTACAACGCAACCTATTCGCGCGGCGGCCTGACGGAGTGGCGCAAATCGAGCGCGCGGGCGATTGGCGCCATGCTGATATCGGCATTGCTGCTCAATTTCTTCGCATTCTTTGCCAAGATGAATGCCGAGTTTTCCCGCGTCGTATTTGCCGCAGGGATGATGCTGACCGCGATTGGCATGACGGCGTTCCGCTATGGCGTGTCGCGCTGGATCACCAGCCGCTGGGGGCCCAGCGCCACCAACCGCCTGCTGATCGAAGCGGGCGGGCCGCAGGTCAACATCCCGCACCTTTACCGCGTGCGGGCCGATGAGCATGGCCTCAGCCCCGATATTACCGATCCGGTCGCGCTGGATCGCCTGGCGAAATATCTGCAAAACATGGACGAGGTGATCGTCAGCTGCAAGATTTCGGAGCGGCTTGGCTGGGCCGAGGTGCTCAAGGGGTCGGGCATCCATGGCGAGGTGATCAGCGAATTCGCGCGGGAAATTGGCGCACTCGGGGTGATCCATCACGATCAGGCGCAGGTTTCCGCCTTGCTGGTCTCGTCCGGACATCTGGGCTTGCGTTCGCGCGCAACCAAGCGTGCATTCGACGTGATCTCTTCCCTGCTTGGCCTGATTCTCCTGTCGCCGCTGATGCTGCTGTGCGCGCTGGCCATCAAGCTGGAAGATGGCGGCCCTGTGTTCTTCATGCAGAGGCGCATGGGGCGCGGCAACCAGTTTTTCGACATCTTCAAATTTCGCAGCATGCGCGAGGCAAAGGCCGATGCCGATGGCGCGCTCTCAGCCTCCAGGGATGATGACCGGGTCACCCGCATCGGCCGCATCATGCGGCGCACCAGCCTGGATGAGCTGCCACAGCTGATCAACGTCCTGCGCGGAGACATGAGCATAGTCGGCCCTCGTCCGCATGCGCTGGGATCGCTGGCCGGCAAGAAGATGTTCTGGCAGGTCGATCGCAAGTACTGGCAGCGCCATTCGCTGCGCCCCGGTATCACCGGCCTGGCGCAGGTTCGCGGCTTTCGCGGCGCGACGGATCGCGAAGTCGACCTGGCCAACCGCCTGCAGGCCGACCTTGAATATATGAACAGCTGGAGCCTGTGGGGCGATGTGAAGATCGTCCTCTCCACCCTCAGCGTGCTGGTGCACCACCGCGCTTTCTAGGACCCGACCCCTCAGGCCTGCTGCTCCAGAAAGGCGCGATAGGCATCCTCGATCCCGGCGCGCAGGGAAATGCGCGGAGCCCAGCCCATCTTTGCGATCCTGTCACCGCTCATCAATTTGCGCGGTGTGCCATCGGGCTTGCTGGTATCCTTGGTGATCTGGCCTTCAAATCCGACCACGTCACACACCAGCTGCGCCAGTTCGATGATCGGCAGGTCCTTGCCCGATCCCAGGTTGATGTGCTCCTCGCCGGAATAATTCTTCAGCAGGAAGATGCAGCCATCGGCCAGATCGTCCACATGCAGGAATTCGCGCCGCGGCGTTCCGCTGCCCCAGATCTCGATTGAAGGTGCGCCCGCCACCTTTGCCTCATGCGCCTTGCGGATCAGGGCGGGCAGCACATGGCTGGAGGTGAGGTCGAAATTATCGCCCGGGCCATACAGGTTGGTGGGCATGGCGCTGATGAAATCGCAGCCATATTCCCGCCGGTAGGCCTGACACAGCTTGATCCCGGCGATCTTGGCGATCGCATACCATTCATTGGTCGGTTCCAGCGGGCCGGTCAGCAAGGCCTCTTCCGGGATCGGCTGCGGCGCCATGCGGGGATAGATGCAGGATGAGCCGAGGAAGAGCAGTTTCTGCGCGCCGCTGCGATGGGCGGCATCGATGACATTCGCCTCTATCATCAGGTTGTCATAGAGGAACTGCGCCGGATAGCTGTCATTGGCCAGAATGCCGCCGACCTTTGCCGCAGCGACCACCACCGTATCGGGCCGGTTGGCGGCAAACCATTCGCGCACCGCCGCCTGCTCGCGCAGGTCGACCTCGCGCGGAGATGTCAGCAGCTCGCAGTTTTCCTGTGCCAGCCGCCGCACGATGGCCGATCCCACCATCCCGCGATGCCCGGCGACATAGACGCGCTTACCGGCCAGCTGATACATCAGTCATACTCGGCAATGGGGGCCTCACGCATGATCTGCAGATCTGCCTCGACCATTTCGCGGGCCAGTTCCCTGACCGAAGTCTCATGCCGCCAGCCGAGCTTCTGGTGCGCCTTGGACGGATCGCCGATCAGCAGTTCAACCTCGGTCGGGCGGAAATAGCGCGGATCGATCTCTATCAGCAGTCGGCCATCGCCCAGCGCATAGCCCTTCTCGTCCACGCCCTCCCCGCGAAATTCGATGGGAATGCCCGCGTCCTCGAACGCCCAGCGCACGAAATCGCGCACATAGGTGGTCTCTCCGGTTGCCAGCACAAAGTCGTCCGGCTCATCCTGCTGCATCATCATCCACATGCCGCGGACATATTCCCTGGCATGTCCCCAGTCGCGCCGGGCATCGAGATTGCCGAGGTAGAGCTTTTCCTGCCGCCCGAGACTGATTGCCGCCGCCGCGCGGGTGATCTTGCGGGTCACGAATGTCTCTCCGCGCAGCGGGCTTTCATGGTTGAACAGGATGCCGTTGCTGGCATGCATGCCATAGGCCTCGCGGTAATTCACCGTGATCCAGTAGGCATAAAGCTTGGCCGCCCCATAGGGTGAGCGCGGATAGAACGGCGTGGTCTCTCGCTGCGGCACTTCCTGCACCAGCCCGTACAGCTCCGATGTCGATGCCTGATAGAAGCGGCAGCTCTTTTCCAACCCCAGAATACGCATGGCCTCCAGCAGCCGCAGAGTGCCGATGGCATCGGCGTTGGCAGTGTATTCGGGGGTTTCGAAGCTGACTGCCACATGGCTCTGCGCGGCTAGGTTATAGATCTCGGTCGGCTGCACTTCCTGCACGATGCGGATCAGATTGGTGGAATCGGTCAGGTCGCCATAATGCAGGTGGAAGCGCTGGTTATCGACATGGGGGTCCTGATAGATATCCTCGATCCGGCCGGTGTTGAAAGAGGAAGACCGGCGCTTGAGGCCGTGCACCTCATAACCCTTTTCAAGCAGCAGATGCGCAAGATAGGCACCGTCCTGACCGGTCACGCCCGTGATCAGCGCGCGCTTGCCATTTCCACTGTTGCTCATTCCATACTCCACAAAACCCGCACCGCGCCTAAGCCAGCGGGCTGCATGGTGGCAAGATGTTACTCAATGTAAACGCGAAGCTGCTCGATTCGCTGAATTTCGAAAGGACCAGTCCATGGCCGCGAAGACACGCAATCAGAATGTCGAACTGCTCCGCATCGCTGCTGCCTTCGGCATCGTCCAGTTTCATGCAGGCGCGCCAGGTGCGGAGGTTGGCTATGCCGGACTGATCGTATTCGTCGCGATGTCCTGCCTGTTTGAAGCGTCAAGCGGGGATCGGAAGTCCGGTGCGGGCACTCTTGCCCAGAAGCTGCTGGTGCCCTGGGCGTTCTGGCTGGTGATTTATGGCGTGCTGAATCTGGTTGTGAAGGGCCGTGCCCTCGATCCCGATCTTCCACCGCTGAACGCGGTTCTCATGGGTACAGGAGCTCATCTGTGGTTCCTGCCGTTTATCTTCACCGTGCTTGTGCTGGTGGGATCGATAAAACGAGCCATCAGCGCGCGGACCATGTTGCTGGCCTCCGTGCTGCTGGCGCTGGTTTCGCTGGCCACGGTTCCCTGGTGGCGATCGGCGATGAACGGCTTCGATGCACCTGTGCCCCAGTGGATTCACGCCATGCCGGCGGTGTTCATCGGTCTGGCGCTCGGGTCCGCGATGGCGGCAGGCAGGACGCGCCCGACCTATCTGGTTCTGGCACTGGCCCTGTTGCTGAGCGCCTTGTGGCAGGTCCCCGGCGTCAGCACTGTCTATCTGGTTGGCGGCGGGTCGCTGATCGCGGCGCTGGTGTTGCCGCAGCTGCGCCTGAACGTTCGCCCGATCTCGGATTGCATGTACGGGGTCTATCTGGTCCACCTGCTCGCGCTCGCCGTCTTCAACCGCATTCTGGGGGAGCATCAGCTGCTGACCGTATGTGCCACGTTTCTGGCATCGCTCGCCGGGGTGTGGTTTGCGCGCAAGTACATTCGCCCGGCGCAAAGAGTGCTTTGACAGTCCTTTCCGGGGCCAGTCCTTGCCGGGCGACCCGGCATTATTGTGCGGTGCAATAAAACCTTGCGGAACCTACGTACAAGACCGTAGAAGATCGCCTGCGGGGCGTTTCAGGCCGCGCGCTATGCCGGATTATCCGGGCGCGGAGATATCTTGAAAATAGCAATTTTCGGAATGGGTTACGTTGGCTGCACAGCGGCCGGCTGCATCACCAGCCAGGGGCATACCGTCGTTGGAATCGACGTGAGCGAGGGCAAGGTCGCCGCGATCAATGCCGGGCAATCGCCCGTCCGCGAACCGGGCCTGGACGAGCTGATGGCCAAGGCCCGGCGCGAAGGACGGCTTTACGCCCTGCGCGATGCCGGGGCAGAGCTGGATGACTGCGATATTGCGATCATTTGCGTGGGCACGCCCAGCGGTGTGGATGGCGCACACAACATGAGCTATATCGCGCAGGTCACCCGCTCGATCGCCGCCGCGCTCAAGGCTGACCGTGCCACTCCGCTGACGGTGGCCTATCGCTCCACCATGCGGCCGGGCACGATGGAGCAGATCATTCTGCCGATCTTTCAGGCCCGGTTCGGCGATGCGGTGGGGCAGGTGGTGGAACTGGTCTACAATCCCGAATTCCTGCGCGAAGCGACCGCCATCGCCGATTATTTCGATCCGCCCAAGATCGTGCTCGGCACGCTGGACGGGACCCCTTCTGCAAACATGGAAAAGCTCCATGAAGGGATCGATGCGCCGGTCTTCCATGTTGGCATTCGCGAAGCCGAAGTGACCAAGTTCGTCGATAACACCTGGCATGCGGTGAAGGTCGCCTTCGCCAATGAGATCGGCCGCGTGTGCCAGAACCTCGATATCTCGGCGCAGCAGGTGCACCAGATTTTCGTCAGCGATACCAAGCTCAACATCTCGCCCTATTACACGCGTCCGGGCGGGGCATTTGGCGGATCGTGCCTGCCAAAGGACGTGCGCGCCCTGCAATATATCGCCGCTGACATCGGCGCCAACACGCATCTGGTGGATTCGCTGCTGCGCAGTAATGAAGCGCATAAGCACCATCAGTTCCAGAAGGCGACGCAGGGTCTTGAACCGGGCGCAAAAGTGCTGCTGGCCGGCCTGTCGTTCAAGGCCGAGACGGATGATCTGCGCGAAAGTCCGGCGGTGGACATGGCGCGCAAGCTGATCGATGCAGGCTTCGACCTCGATGTGTATGATCCGGGGCTGAAGCCGGAAATGCTGGTGGGGCAGAACCTTGGCTATGCCTTTGCCTTCCTGCCCTCGATAGAGAACCTGCTGGTGGACAAGGCGCAGGCAGAGAGCGGCGCCTATGCGCGCATCATCGCCACCAACCGGCTGATCGATACGCTGGATACAGGCGCAACGCCGGTCATCAATCTGAGTGTCATCGCTTGACCGGTGGGGCTGTGACTGGCGACGATTTTGAATTCCCCACGCATATTGAGGGGCAGCCGCTGGCCGGCAAAAGTGTCCTGATCGTGGTGGAGAACCTGCCCCTGCCGTTTGATCGCCGCGTGTGGCAGGAAGCGCGCACGCTGAAAGCGGCCGGGGCGACGGTGTCGGTCATCTGCCCCACCGGCAAGGGCTATGAAAAGCGCTACGAGGAAATCGAAGGCGTCCACATCCACCGCCATCCGCTGCCGATAGAGGCTGAAGGGGCGCTGGGTTTCCTGCTGGAATATGGCGCGGCGCTGTTCTGGGAAACGGTGCTGGCGTGGACAATCTACTTCAAGCGCGGGATCGATGTGATCCAGGGCTGCAATCCGCCCGACCTGATCTTTCTGGTGGCGCTGCCGTTCAAGCTGCTGGGCGTGAAATACATCTTCGATCACCACGATATCAATCCAGAGCTTTACGAAGCGAAGTTTGGCAGGCGCGGCTTTTTCTGGAAACTGATGGTGCTGTTCGAAAAGCTGAACTTCAAATCGGCGGATGTCTCGATGGCCACCAACCAGTCCTATCGCAAGATTGCGATAGAGCGCGGCGGAATGGACCCGGACAAGGTCTTTGTGGTGCGTTCAGGTCCCGATCTGTCCCGTCTCAAGCGCGTTGAGCCGGTCGATAGCTGGAAGCGCGGCAAGCGCTTCATGGTGGGCTATGTCGGCGTGATGGGGGATCAGGAAGGCATCGACCTGCTGATCGATTGTGCCGAGTGGCTGGTGCGCGAAAAGGGCCGCACGGACATCCAGTTTACGCTTGTGGGCGGCGGTCCCAGCCTGGAGAAACTCAAGGCCCTGGTGCGTGAAAAGCAGCTGGAGGAATGGGTCCATTTCACCGGCCGCGCGCCCGATCAGGACCTGTTCGAAGTGCTCTCCACAATGGACATCGGCGTCAACCCGGACCGCGTCAATGCGATGAATGACAAGTCGACCATGAACAAGATCATGGAATACATGTCTCTGGGCAAAGCCATGGTTCAGTTCGACGTGACCGAGGGGCGCTTTTCCGCCCAGGACGCATCACTCTATGCCAGGGCGAACGATCCGGTCGATATGGCCGAAAAAATCGTCCAATTGCTGGATGATCCCGCGCAGCGCGACGCGATGGGCAGTTTTGGCCGCAAGCGCGTGCAGGAAGAACTCAGCTGGCTGCATCAGGTCGATCCGCTGATCGCAGCCTATCGCCGCGCCCTTCGCCGCCCCTGAGTGCGCCTCGCGTCAGCGTGCGCGCCTCTTTTGCAGTGCAATATGTACAGGATGGCGGCGCCACCGATGGTCAGCGTAAGTCCGATATCGATTAGCCAGTTGAGGCGCAGCGGTCCTGCGTAAAGCAGGCGGTCGGTAAGGTGTAGCGACACGATCCGCAGGCCGAACAGCGGAACAAATCCAAGCATTGCCAGCTGCGCGATGACCGTTTGGCTCAGCTCTTTCCCCTGCCGTTGCCATCGCTTTACCAGATAGAAAGCCGCCACAAGTCCTGCCGCCGCAAGGACGACCACAATTGCCGTCAATGGCGCCTGATATTCCCAGCGATGGCCATACTCGCCATTTGCCTTGATCATTACGCGCAGGAACTGCCGAATGCGATCCTCGGCATTGGTCAGCCTCATCGCTGCCAGCAAAAGCATGAAAATTGAGGCAAAAATCCACGCGGCACCGTCTTTCCAGGGGCGCTTGCCAAAATGCCCGGCGAGCGCCGCGCCCATGGCCGCCAGGGCCACTGCTGCGTACAGCCCCACGGCGATCAGACCTAACATGGCGTTCGCACTCCTTCAAAAATCCGGCCATCATGCCATCAGCCCAAACTGACATCCGGGTGAGATACGGTACTCAAATGCACAATATCGTCGATCCAATGTCGGATCGAAGGATAGAACTGATGACATTTTGCTGCAATGCACCAAAATAGGCCGCAATCGCACAATACGGGTTGTTGCCCAGGAACTCTACCGCTAAGCCAAGGCAGTTCAAACCAGTTTGATACGGGGCAGAGCGTGATCGAATTACCGCAGATTAGGCTTTCGAAACGACTGGGTTCCATGATGGCCGGGCTCGGCGCAATCCTGTTGATTGGCGGCTGCGGCGGGGGCCCGCAAATCTCCCCTGGCATCGCATCCACCACCCCTGTGACTGCTTTGGGGCAGACGGGCTATTCGGCCGATGTTGCATCAGACTATATTCTCAGGCCGGCGGACGTCATCAGCATTACTGTCTTCCGTGAGGAAGATTTGTCACTCGATTCCATGCCGCTTTCGGCTGACGGAAAAGTCTCACTGCCACTTGTAGGTGCCGTTGATGCGGCGGGGCTGACGGCGCACCAGCTGGAACAGCGGGTGGAACAGCTTCTGGGTGCACGTTTCCTTCGCGATCCCAACGTTTCGGTCAACGTGCTGAAATATGGCTCGCACATGGTCACGGTGGAGGGCGCGGTAACGCGGGCCGGGTTGTTCGAATTCCAGCCCGGCACTCGCCTGTCTGGCGCCATTGCGCTGGCCGCGGGCACATCGCGCGTGGCCGATGCCAATAATCTGGCGGTATTCCGGCGCACGCCCGAAGGCCTGATGGTCGCCAAGTTCGATTATGCTGCGGTGCAATCGGGCACCATGCTTGACCCGGTCTTGCAGCCTGGTGACCGAATAGTGGTGGGCACGGACGGGCTCTCGCAACTCTGGCAGGATGCGCTGCGCGCGCTTCCGGTGTTCGCCATTTTCACCAACATGAATATTTGAGGCACCAAGGAGCCATGATGCAGGAATATGCTCCCGGCCAAGGCCATGCCAATGCGGGTCGATCTGAAGAGTTTGCTGCGGCACAGCCGGCGCTGGCTCAAATCAATCTCGCGGACATTCGCGGAATATTCTGGCGCCAGCGCTATGTGCTCATCGGGGTCGTCGCCCTCGTTATGCTGGGGGCCTTTGTCTACACCCTGCTCACACCGGCGACCTACCGCGCATCTGTCACCATGCAGATCGAACCCAATCAGCAGGCCATCATTGAAGGGCAGGAGCTGACTGGAACGAGCATCGCGTCGAACGATATCACCCGGTACATGGAGACGATGGCGGCGGTTATTCGCAGCCGGAATGTCGGCATGGCGGTTGTCGACGAACTGGGGCTGACCAGCAACCAGAGCTTCATGGAATCTGTGCTGGACGAGGGTGTCACAGTAGCCTCCGGCGATATGGCGAAGGACGCGGCTGTCGAGACGATAATGTCCGAAGTCGAGGTCGCTGTGCCGCTTGAAAACCGGGTGATGACGATCAGTTACACCTCGCGCGATCCCGCAATCGCGGCGCAGATCGCCAATGGTTATGCCGACGCGTTCCTCGCTTACGATCTCACCCGGTCGATGGCGGCCAACCAGTACGCCCGCGAATATCTTCAGGAACAGATCGTAAGTGTGCGCGAGCAGCTGCAGGATGCCGAGCAGCGCGCCAATAATTATGCGCGCAACAACCGTATATTTGGCTCGCCAGCATCCGATGATGGGGAAGGCCCCGCCGCGTCGACCGTCTCCGCCTCCAACCTGTCCGCAGCCAATACGGTATATGCCCAGACCCGGTCTGCCCGGATCGCCGCGCAACAGCGCTGGCTGGCAATTGCCAATGTCCCTGCCGGGCAGCTTCCCGAGATTCAGCAGAACGCCACCGTTTTGTCCCTGCAGGCGCAGCGGGCAGAGCTGCTCAGCCAGCTTACAACTCTGCGTGAGCGCTATCGCGATGACTATCCCGAGGTGCGGGAGCTTATTGTACGGACCGAAGTTCTCCAGCAACAGATCGACAGTGCCGCGGCTGACATCAAGGCCGGTATCCGTCGGCAGTACGAAATCGCCCAGCGGCAAGAGTCCGCGCTTGGGGGCGAGCTGGAGCGGGTTGCCGGTCTGACGCTCGATGAGCAGGATAGCCGCGTTGCCTATAACGTCATCGAACGCGAGGTGCAGTCCTATCGCGATCAAATGGCGGCACTGCTGGATCGTTTCAACGATATCTCCGCCGCGTCAAACATTCAGGCGCGCGAGGCGACAATCCTCGATCGGGCAATGGTGCCTGGGGCACCTTCGGCACCGAACCTGAGCCAGAATCTGCTGGTGGCCCTGATCCTGGGAATTGGTCTTGCCGTGGTTGTCGCAATCCTGCGCGAATTCCTCGATGACCGACTGCGCAACATCGAGGATGTCGAGCGCAAGCTGGGTCTGCGCCCGCTGGGCACTACCCCGGACGTTTCCGGCGACGTGCAGGAGGCGGTCACGGATACATTCAGCCCGCTCAGCGAGTCTTATGCCTCGCTCCGGGCGACGCTGGATTATGCGATCAGGGACATTCCCCATCCTGTTATCCTGGTCACCAGCGGGCAGGCGGTTGAAGGCAAGACCACCAGCTCAACCGCGCTCGCCCGCAAATATGCCGGTATCGGCAAGCGGGTGTTGCTGGTCGATATGGATTTGCGGCGTCCCGCTGTGGCCAAGGTGTTTGATCTGCCACGCCGTGACGCTGGCGTGGTCGAAGTGATCTACGGCAACGCTTCGCTCGACCAGACCGTGGTGAAGGACGTCGTCAAGAACCTTGATATCCTGCCAATCGGCACTCTTCCGTCCAATCCGATCGAGATACTTTCGTCGGGTCTGACTGGCGAATTCCTGGATAAATGTCGGCAGGCCTATGATGTCATCATTCTCGACGGCTCGCCGATCCTGGGGATCGCCGATGCACCCTTGCTGTCGCGTTATGTCGATGGCGTTGTCGTTGTCGTGGAGGCCAACAACATTCACAGCAGGCAGGCGCGCGCCGCTATCCGCCGCCTGAATGACGCCAGGGCACCCATTCTTGGTGCATTGCTGACCAAATATCGGGCGCTGGATGCTGGCGATAATTACGCGTACCAGTACGAATATTACAGCTACGGCAAGGCTGGCGACTAGCGTGCAGCTGGCTGCCGCAAGTCATCCTCGGGATATCCGATCGGGACGGGCGGCCATGCTCCACGAGGTGAAGGCGAGAGCCTGTTCGATACTGCGCGGGGAGGGCACTGATGCCGGATCCCAGCCGCCGCAGATCGACGCTCTCCATGCTCACGGGGGTTCAAGATGAACGCCCTGGATGCGTTCAGCGTCCTCAAGCCCGCTGATGACCGGCCGTCAGGCTCCAGAATCCTTCATATTTCGGCCGATTTTCCGGATCCGATCGAGGAATCCAAGACCAAAGCGGTGCGATGGCTGGTTGATCTGACACAACACCAGTTTCAGCACGAGGTGATCTCTCTGAACAGGGTCAGCCCAGCTCTTCTCCCTTTCGCTGCCCGCACGCTGGCCCATTGGGGCCGCCCGCCCTGCCGGGTCGAACAGCATGACTTTCCCTACGGCAAGTGCCTGAGATATCAGGCGCCCGCGCGCGGTATCTACCACCAGACATGCCTGCTGGACCTCGCCGAGAGGATTTGCGCACAACAGCAGGCCGGTCCGGTCCCGGACCTGGTGATAGGTCACAAGCTGACCGTGGAAGGCATCGTTGCCCGGCACGTTGCAGAACGTCTCGGGCGGCCGTTCGCAGTGGGGATCATGGGCGACACGGACCTCAAGATCCTCAAGGCGCGCCCGGACCTTGCCGGGACGTTTGCGCGCATTTTCCATGAAGCCGCTGTGGTCTTTCCGCTGGCCCCGTGGACGCTTACCGCATTCGAACAGCAGTTCGGCAAGCGTCACGGCCCGGTCCAGATGTTGCCCTGCGCAACCGACATTGACCGCCCGATGGACCCGCAATTGGGCGGCGATGGCTTCGTTTCGGTCTTCCATCTCAGAAGCCACGTCCGCAAGAACCTCAAAGGCATGGTCGCAGCCATGCAATTGCTGTCGGACGTGGGGCCGAAAACCCGTCTTTCCGTGCGAGGCGGCGGTAGCCCGCGTCAGGTTGAGCTGTGCCGCAAGGCCGCGAAGAACCTGCCCAATATCACCTTCGATGGGCCGATAGGGCGCGAGGAACTCGGGCCTTTTCTCAACGGGTTTGCGGGTTTTCTCCTGCCCTCGTTGCGAGAGAGCTTCGGAATGGTGTTTGTGGAGGCGCTTTTCGCCGGCCTGCCGGTGATTTATCCGCGCGGGGCCGCGATTGACGGCTATTTTGAAGGCTGCAATTTCGCTATTGCAGCAGATGCAGGCGATCCTGCGTCGATCGCCGCGGCTATGCGCACCATTATTGACCACCAGGCTGAACTCAAAGGGGAATTGGCACAATGGCAGCAATCGCCAGCAGCGCGCCGATTTACCCGTGCGCAGATCGGCCAGTCCTTCGCCGCTGCGGTCACTCAGGCAGTGATGGCACGATGAGCAGGCTTCGAGACCTCCCCTCGCCTTCCGGGCATCAGGCTTGGCAGGCGGCGCAATGAGCAACGGGGCAATGAACAGCAGGCCAATGAGCGGCGGGGCGAGCAACAACGGAGCAGTGGCAGCCAGGCCCGCCATTGGCAGGAAAATCAGGGAGCGGATTCCGGCACGCCTGTGGCCGGCAATTCTTGTTGGTTACAGCTGCCTGTTGCCCAAGGAAATGAGTGTCGATGTTGTCGGCGCAAACCTGTTCCCATGGCGGGTCATGATGATACTCGTCCTGCCCTGGGTCATTCGCTCCCTTATCAAGGACCCGGTCCGCTTCTCGATCGTCGATCTGTTTGCGGGTCTCGCAAGCCTGTGGTTCGTGCTGTCGCTGCTTGTCATGGATACCGTGGAAGACGCGCTGATCGTCGGGGTGTCCCAGCTGATCGACCTTGCCTTCGCCTATATAGCCGGCCGTGCAGCGATCCGCAGCTACCACGATTTCCGGACATTTTTCGCCTGTCTTATACCAGGACTTCTGGCGGTCGCGGCTATTCTTGCGGCAGAGAGCATAGCCAATCGCACCTTGTTACGGCCATTTGTGGGGGAATTGTTCGGCAACCTCCCGGCATATTTCTACAGCAAGCCGCGTTTCGGATTGACGCGCGCCATGGGGCCCTTCGCACACCCGATCGTGGCAGGCGTCATCATGTCTTCGTTGATACCGCTGGCATGGTTTGGCGCGCGCAACAATCGGGTTCGAGTGCTCGGTTTGATAGCGGCCGCATGTGGTATCTTCACCTTCAGTTCCGCAGCGGTTTTGGCTGCCATCCTGGGCGTGGGGTTGATTTCGCTACTGCTCATCCGTCGTCATTTTCAGATTCCTGCCCTGACGATTGCGGCGTTTTACATCATGCTGATGCTCTTGCTGACCAGTGTTGTATCCGAGAGTGGTATTCTGTCGGTCGCTATCCGCTATCTGACGCTTGACCCCGGCAGCGGCTATTACCGACTGCTGATCTGGAATTATGCTGGCGCGGAAGCCTTGAACAATCCAATCTTTGGAATAGGCGTGCGTGACTGGCATCGACCGGACTGGATGTTCGATCCGACCATTGACGCATTCTGGCTCGCCATCACGATGCGTCATGGCTTTCCTCTCGGCTTTGCGGTGCTGATGGTGGTATTCGGCGGCATCTTCGAGGCTGTGAAGAACAATTCCAACGTATCCAGTGAGGATCGCAACACCGGATATGCAACCGCAATCGCTTTGACAGCCTTCGCCTTTTGCGGGGTCACTGTGCACATCTGGGAAGGCGTCGTCAGCTGGATGTACCTTCTTGCAGGCCTGTCAGTGAGTCTGGGGACCCAGCGGGTTCGGTCACTGCCAATCAGAAACGGCGCGGAGCCTTCGGGGGCTTCGCCAGCATATGCCAGCACCCGAATTGCTGGCAGGGTTTAGCAGATGGCCAAGGACTTTTCCCTGCTCACCAAGACCTTCCGGAATGATCTTCCCGAATTCGAGAAACTATGTGCAACGATAGATGAGCACATGCCCGATCGCCGGCATTATGTCCTCATCGACCACAGCGATCTGGAACTGTTCAGCCGCTTCAAGTCCGAGCGCCGGATCATCGTCGATTGCAGCGAACTTCTGCCGGGATTCCATGAGTTCGAATTCATGGGCAGGAGGCTGTGGTGGGCTCCGCCTGCCAAACTCGTCCGCGGATGGATCTATCAGCAGTTGGCGAAGATACAGTTCGTCGCCCGGTGCACGGAAGATGCCATCGTGCTGGTCGACAGTGACGCCCAGTTCCTGCGTCCGGTAGAAGACCGGCATGTGTTTGACGGTGACCGGGTGATCCTGTTCCACAATCCGGACAATCCTTCGGGCGGCGTGGCGCAATCGGACAAGTGGCACAATATCGGCCTGCGCTCATTCGGGCTGCCGGAAACCGGCTACACGGGCTTTGACTATATCTCGCAGGCGGTGGTGTGGTCGCCGGAAATTGTCCGGGCGATGATCAGGCGCATTGAAAACGTCAGCGGTTCGCAATGGGTCAAGGCGCTGATCGGGCGGTTTCGGTTCTCCGAATATGTTCTTTACGGTGTGTTCTGCGAGCAGGTTCCCGGTCCGCATCAGGCCATGGTGGCGCCAACCGATCGCGAGATTTGCCATTGTTCCTGGCATCACGATCTCTCAACACCAGCCGGTGTGGAGGACTTCATCGCCGGGTTCAGCGATCACCATGTGGCGATATTGATCCAGTCCAACCTGCATATGCCTGCGGCGGAGCGTGACCGGATTTTTGAACGCTTTTCCGCTAACGAATCGGCTCAAGGCTAACGTCAGGCAGAGTTGGCGTCAGGCAGAGATAACGTCAGGCGAACCCGGAAGCTCTGGCCTGCCACAGTAGGCATCACTGCAAGGACGATCACTCCGCCGGAACTGAAACCCGCCAGGGGGTGGAACCGGATGAACCGGTCTCATCTGCAGAAGCCGAAGCCCTGGCAACGCAGAACAACGATTCACCAAGCGTCCTGGGGCCGAAAGCTGCTCGCATCGGCAACCAGATCGGGGCAGTCAGCATCCGGCGCATGGGGGTGGCGAACGAGCCTGCCGTGGTGGTTTCAATACAGTCGAAGCCGCACTCGGCAGTCATCAGCGGAAGCTGCCCTTCCTGGATCGGCGAAATATGCCGCTGGCTGCGATAGTTACGCTCTCCGAAGCCCCACAGATTGCCGGTCAGCGCAAACTTTATGCGACCTTCGAAGAAGGCGATGTTGGGTGTGGAGATCACCACGTGGCCGCCATCCTTCAGCAACTTGCGGCATTGCTTCAGGAAAGCCCGCGGATCGTCGAGATGCTCGATCACCTCGCAGGCGACAATTGCATCGAAATTGCGTTCGGAGATTGCCTCGGAAAAATCCTCATTGAAATCGCAGGCCCAGTGGTCGTCGACCTTTTCAGTCAGGTGATTGGCCAGATCGGCAGCCAGAAGGCGGGTATATCCGTTGGCCCTCAGCCGGGAAATCAACGCCCCTGTGTAAGCCCCCAGATCCAGAATCTTGGCGTCCAGCGGAACGTGCTGGAGCATCAGCTCGGCAATTTTCTGATGCGTTCCAGGCGCCGCCGCCACGCGATGATTGCCGTAGGTTTCGTTAGGTTTCCTGAACAAATCCACTACTCCGATCGTTACCGGTCACCATAGTGTGTTTTTGCACTGCACAAAACTCTTCAGTTGCTGCACTGCAAAATAAATCCTACGAGCGCGTCCATCGTGCAGCCGCATTAGAGGTTCCACAAGGAATGACCGAAGCCGGTATCGATGTCAGCATCCTGATTGTAGGCTACAACTCCCTCAAGCATCTTGAGGAGTGCCTTGGATCGATACCGCAAGCAGCCGCCAGCTATTCTTGCGAAGTTCTGTTCGTAAACAATGGTACGGACAATTCCGAAGCATTTATTGCCCGCCGCTTCCCCGATGTGCGCGTCTTGCAAAGCCGTGGGAACGTCGGCTTCGCGCAGGCCAACAATTATCTGGCAGCGCAGGCCCGTGGACAATGGCTGCTGCTGCTCAACCCCGATACACGCCTGTGCGAAGGCGCGATCGACACCCTCCTCCAAACGGCGGAGCGGCACAGTGATTATGCTGTGTTCGGCGGCATGCGTCTGACCGATGACGGCCAGCCGCAGACGCTGACCGCGCTGGAATTCCCGACCATCGGCAGTCTTTGGCAAGGCGTGATCGGCCGCGCGTCATCGGCACGAATGGGTATGACCAAAGACGAAATCGCCGAGGTCGACGCAGTGAGCGGCGAATTCCTGCTCGTCCGCTCCGCACTTTGGCAACAGCTTGGCGGGATGGACAACGCCTTCTTCCTTTACGCGGAAGAGATGGACTTCTGCTGGCGCGTCAAATCGGGGGGCGGCAAGGTCGGCTTCGTTCCGGGCAGCTGCATCTACCACGATGTGGGGAGCGGGGAGAGTTTCTCCGCATTGCGGATGGTCTTCCAGTTCACCGGCAACGCGCACTTCTATCGCAAGCATTATTCGGGCGCCTATGCCTTTGCCTGCCTGGCCACCTTGTGGCTGGTCGCTCTTACGCGCCTGGCCGGCGGTGTGTTGATGTCCTGGCGCAAGCCGAAATATGCCCGGATGGCGCGCGGCTTCAGGCAAGTCGGCCTGCAGCCATGGATCTGGATGCGCGGCTATGTCACCTCGGCTGATCCGCGCAGGACCAGTTCATAGGCGGTGTGCCCTTGCGCCGGGGGAACCCGCGCATGGGACTGGCAGGCGTGCTTCGAAGATCGGTCTATTCAGGCTGCGCAAGCTGGCGCTGGCTGACGATCCGGCCAGGTGATCCCGCGACGATGGCCATCGGCGGAATATCGCCCTTCACAACGGCCCCGGCCGCGATAATCGCCCCGTCACCGATCCGCGTACCCGGAAGCACAACCGCGCGCGTGGCCAGCCAGACATCATTGCCGATGATCACATCACCTTCGGTCATCGGCTGATCTGTAATCGGCGCGCCATCGTTGTAATTATACGTTGCGGCGGTCAGCATGACTTCGGGACCGAACAGCACATCATTGCCGATGATGATCCGGCCAGACCCCGGCCCCGCCCAAAGATGACAACGCGATCCGATTCTGACGCGGTCTCCGATTTCTATCCGTTCGGCATGGGAGAATACCGCGTCGGGGCTGATGCGCGGTGTGCTGCCAAGCTGCATGACGCGCAAAGGGCGGACGTGCATATAATTGTAATAATTCACAAATTTGAACAGGTGCAGCCATGCGCGCGGATCGATAACGGATTCTACCAGTTGCCACAGCCGCTGCCGCCTGGAGAGATTTACCTTTTGAACCGGCGCATCCATCGCGTTACCTTCGGTGCTAGCTGGGGGACGTGCTACACGGGTAATGCATTCGCCGGTCAAGCGTCCATACTCCGCGGCCAACAATCGCCAATATGGCAAATAGCGGATGGCGGGCGGGACTGGCTTCATGTCACAAATTGTTCATATTTTGTTCTTTCCTACAGTCAGAGACCACTCATAAGCGCCATGTCCTATCTGATTCACAAGAAGGAGCAGGACATGTTCAAAGACACTTTCCGCAACTCGGTCGATTCTCCGATGGCGCCAGCCGAAAGGTGCTTTCCGATCACCCCCGATGACAACGTCGACATCGATTTTGCGACCAAGGCGCTTTATGTTGGCACCGGCGGAGATGTAACTCTGGTCCCGGTGCGCGGGGAGAATCCCGTGACATTTCGCAATCTTCCCTCGGGAGCCATCCTGGACGTGCGGGTCCGTGCGGTGAAGGCGACCGACACAACGGCAGCTGATATCGTGGGCCTCGCCTGATGGGTGGTTTCGGGTTTGGCTTCGGTTCCCAGGGCCGGGTGCGCATGCACGTGCATCCTGGGTCTGGCGGAGGGGGAGTGCCCGAAGGGCAGCCCATGCTCTCCACCATCTCCCCTTCCGGCGCGTGGACCGGCACGGCGGGCAGCGGCTTTGTGGCCGCTCCGGCCGATCCGGTGCGCACCACGGCCAAGCCGGTCTGCCGCCTGCTGGTTCCACCAAACCAGTATTTCACCGACGAGTTGACCGTTGGCGTGATCGCGGCGGCAAATCACAACGGGTCTTTGCTCGCCAATCTCGGCCTGGTGAAGGTCGTCGCCCATTTCGAGGGCGCCAGCGTCGACATTATGGCGCCCAGCTTCCACACTTTCGCCGATGCCAATGGCAAGCCGGTTACCTATTTCGGCTGGTGGGTAAGTCTGAAGAAGCCGGTGGGGGTGGCAGGCCATGCCAATCTCTATTTCGAGGCTGTGCCCAAAGACGCGACGATGCAGCACCGCGTCATGGGGCCATATCAGTTCAGCCCGCAGGCTGCGTTGCATGACAGATATTACACCATTCAGCCGTCGCTGCCGAATGACATCCCCAATGGCCGTTTCATGGATTTCAACCAGCTCTTCTACAACATGGCAAACAATGCCTCATTGAGGGGGCAGAATCCCCATGTCCAGATACTGGAAGCGGGAACCTATGATCTGCCAACCTGGATGGGCACGTATCAGGGGCAGGGGTATCTGACGATTGAAGCGGATGTGCCTGTGACGATTGGCCGCGCGTCATCTGGCCTCATGCGCCCACGCTGGGACGGTATTCACTTCAAGGGCGAAAACATCACGCTCGACATGGTGAATATCCAGCAGCTTTACCACGAAGGCTCGGCCCGCAGGCACTGGCTGGACGGGATCACGATCACTGACAGCGCGGGCAATTACTACCTCGTCAACAAGGGCCAGAAGATTTCCACCGGCGTTCGTTATGGCGGCATTTTCACCGAATGCGACATCAGCAACGTGCAGGATTATTGCAATGGTTCAACGCTGGTGCGCGGGTGCCATATCCATGACGGCTGCCGAGATGTGATGAGCGATGCCACGTGCATGGTGGACAACACCATCACCAACTGGACCAGCAAGGAATGGCGCGAGGAAGTCCCCGCCCTGAGTGTGCAATATACCGGCGCAGGAGCCACCGCCACGCTGGCGCTTTCGGGCGCCAATGACGCAATTTCCCGCACCTTCACTGCCAAGGTGGGCGGCGTGTCCGTTGGCACCTATGTGGTGGTCAACAACAACCCGGCGGGCAATTATGACGTGTCTGACGTGGTCGCGTGGCTGAACGGCCTGACTGACTGGACCGCCACCACGCTGGACGATACCCGCCGCGCCACCGCGCTGGGCAAGGCTGGATCTGCGGGCGCGGCCTTTGGCGATACGGACGTGAAAACCGCGCCGTTGACGCTGATTGCAATGTTCGATCAGCACTCCGATCTTTGGCAGAGCGGCACGTCGCTGGACAATATCGTAATGTGGGGCCTGCGCTGCTGGGACATGGGAACGCAGAACATCTACATGGGTTCCGCATCCGGCATGAGGGACGTTCTGGTGGCCAACAACAGCTTCCACCTTGACCCGACAAACCCCGAAGCGACGGTGATTTTCCACCAGCTGTCCGGCGCACAGAGCCACTTCATGGTGGCGCATAATTCCAGCGCCAACCAGGCGATGTATCTGCGCGTCGATATTACCGGCTCGTTCAAATACAACCCCGATGGCTATTGCCTGATGAGCAACAACGTGTTCCCCGGCTTCGTGGTGAGCGGGACGCCCGATGCCGATCTGGTGATGGCCGATAACCATATGCATGGCGGGGCAGGCATACCAGACGGGGCGACAGGGACGACTACTGGCGGCACCGCTGCCAGCCTGTTTGCCGATGCCGCGAATGGCGACTTCACCCCGGCGGGCGAGTTGCTGACCAATCTGAAAGTGCCAATCCTGAAAATCGACCTGGTTGGCAGTGACCGCGGCGCAACGGCAGCAGCCGGAGCGTTGAGGTAGTCAGGACGTAGATGGATCGGGCAGGGTGGCGCGCGGATTGATCAATCGGCGTGTTATCCTGCCCCGTCAGGCGTTGCGTCGCCCTTCCTGGCAAACGGCGGCATGTACCGGGCAAACTTGCTCGCCGCGATGCTTTGGCGGATGGCATCGGGCATCTGCAGCAGGGTGACAAGCACAGCCAGACTGCCCAGAACCACCCCGATGAACAGGTTGGGGAACCAGTCTTGCGTTTCGGCGCAAAGTGCCAGTGCGATCGCCACCAGACCGCCGGGCGCCGCCAGCTTGCGCAACATCGGGGCGGTCAGCAGGCGGGCCTTGTACAACAGCACGATGCAATCGAGGGCGCAGCGCAGCGCGAACGCAATGGCGGCGCCGGCCAGGCCGAAAGATGTTCCCAGGAAATACAGCAGCAGGAAATAGGCGGGCAATTCGCAGACGTGCAGGATTGCGGTGAAGCGCGGATTTCCGCGCGCCTGAAGGAAAGTATAAGGGACATTCGCCAGCGCGTTGACCCAGAAGCCCACCAGAACGATCTGGCCGATCAGGATTGATCGCAGATCGAGGTTGTCGCCCAGCCACAGCTTCATCAACGGGCCGGCAAGGCAGATCAGCCCGATGATGATCGGCGCATAAAGCTGACCGATGAAAACCAGCGAAGTGCGCGACAGTTCGATTGATTCCCCATGTTCCTGGGCGGCCATTCGCGGGAACAGCGCCTGAATGATGCCATAGGGGAAGATCATCGTGCGAAGGGCAATCTGGAAGGGCACGGAATAGGCGACGACCGCTGCCGCGCCCATGACCGCGCCAATCACGAAGCGATCGGAGATCGTCATCAGCGGGCCAACGAATGCCGTCACCATGATCCACGCGCCAAAACCCGCAAGGCGGCGAAATTCGTCTTTTGAAGGCGCGATGGACTCACCCTTCAGGAAGGTTTTCCAGACGCCGAACGACACCATTGCCAGGCCCAGCAGTCGCCCGACGAGCGCGGAGCCGATCAGATATTTGAGCTCGTGACTGAACTGCCATGCCACCACCAGGGGGAGGATCTGTGAAGCGGCATTGCTGAAGGTGTTGCCAAGCGAGACGAGCTTGAACCTCTCCAGACCGGTCAGCGCGCCAGACACCACCCCGGCAATGGCGATCAACGGCACGCACAAGGCCAGCAACCACAGCGAATCCAGCAATTCGGCGCGCAGGACCTCATCGACCTTGAACAACTCGCTGAAGAACAGGCTGGACATGGCATAGATCAGCGCTGCGCCGACAAAGCCGAAAGCCGCGACGCTGAACAGGGCGGACCAGACTGCCCGCGCCATGCCGCTGCGGTCATCCTTCGCCATGGCGCCGATGCGCTGGGCAATCGCCCGGCCGATCCCGAAATCGGCCTGACCGAAGTATCCCAGCAGCAGCCAGGCGATCATCAGCGCGCCATATCGATCATTGCCGATCATGTTGATGTAGATCGGCACGGTCGCAATGCCGATGACAATGGCCAGACATGCGGGAAGAAAGCTCAGCAAGCTGTTGGTGGCGATTTTCATTCGATCTCCAGACTTCGCATCCGCAGCTTGTTCAAGAGCCGGTTCCGGCTCCGGCCATCGCCCGCTGCCTGCTCTTGGATGCAGCCAACGACAAGCAGAAATTGGTTGGCATCTCCAGTACGCGCCTTTAGAGATGCTGCAATGCAACATGAGACGCCAATAAAATGACGCCTTCTGGATCGGAAGAAAGAATTGGCGCGAGGGAGGCCAGTTTCGAAAGTGTCGAAGCCTGTCCTTTTTGTCGCAGCACAAGTCATTCTGCCGATGTCAGTGATGTAGCGGACTATTTCTTCGCCACTTACGATGGAACCAGCGATTTCGCGCGCTGCTCCGATTGTGGGAGCCTGTGGCAGCAAAAACGACTGGTGCCGCACCTGCTGGCCCAGACCTACAAGAATTATTATACTCATGAACTTCCCTCGGCTGAGCCGGATCAGGTCAAATCTGGTGGTTTGAAGGAGGCTTTGCGCGAATGTTACGTTCGCTGGCGTTTCGCGAACAGCGCGCGCATGGCCGACGTTCTGGGGGCAATATCCTATCGACTCGTCGCCCGTGAACTGGACAGATTGGATGTCCGGTACAGATATACGCCAAGAGGCCCCGCTAAAATTCTCGACTATGGATGCGGGAATGGTGACTGGCTCAGAATTATGCGCGGCATGGGGCATGATGTTAGCGGCGTCGATTTTGACCTCGCTGCAATCGCAGTTGCGGCGCAAAGCGAGATCCCTGTTTTTACTCCTGATCAAGCGGCGGAATTGGACTGGTCCGAGAAGTTCGACGCTGTAACATTGAGCCATGTGATCGAACATGTGCCTGACCCCCGGGCATTGCTTCAGCAGGTTTATTCCTGGCTCAAGCCGGGCGGCATAATCTATGTTGAAGCGCCGCATGCGAATGCAGAAGGTCTGGCAGTTTTTGGTCGGTACTGGCGCGGCCTCGAAGCGCCACGGCACCTCGCGATTCCAAGCCGGGTCGGACTTTTGACAGCGCTCAAGCATGCTGGATTTGCAAACCCTCAGTCTGCGATTGTGAGGCAGGTCAGATCATGGGTTTGGGAGCGGTCACTTTCTGTCATCAAAGAAGATGAACGAGGTGAGGTTAATGAGCGTTGGCGAGACGCCCAAGAGGAAAATATAGAAAATTCTGAGTATTTGGCATTTGCATTGCAGAAGCCTCAAATAAAGTGATTTGAGGGAGTTTGAGACTTCATTCAGCATCAGTATATTCAAGAATTTTTTCTGCAGGAAACCGATGTTGAAATCGGTAATCTATTTAAAATTTATATCCTAATTTGGGGCTGTTCTAAAATGGATAAAACGCAATTTGTACAAGCGCTTCGAGTTCGGTTGAAGGAGCGGGCGCCAGATTCTGTTGTAAGAGCCCTTCGTTTCGCCCGCGCACAGCTTCGACGGCCTCCAATTGACGATGTCGTGTTGATGGACTTCAAAATGGTGCCGGAAGCTTCCGAGATGCCGCGCATTAACCTCGTAATGCCCGCGCTCACGGCAGGAAGCGATTTCGGCGGTGTCTCAACCGGAATTGAACTCTTCCTGCGGCTGGTGCGTGATTTGCGTGCCTCTTGCCAGATCGACATGCGCCTGATCGTCACCGATTACACTACTCAGAGCGACCCGGGGATATTCACGCGGCGTGCGGAAAAGGCAGGTGAAACTGTTTCGCCTGAAGATATTTCGCTGGTCAGGTCGAGCAGCGACAACATCACGGTAAGGAAGAACGATATCTTTTTTACTTATAACTGGTGGACAACACTAAATATACAAAAACTGATTGATCAGCAGACGGTACATTTTGGCCGATCTCCGCTCCCGTTGATCTACCTTATGCAAGATTATGAGCCAATGTTTCACGAGTTCTCTTCATCCCATATGCTGGCGAGAGAAGCTCTTGATACAGTGCCTCGGCTCTGGACCATTCTCAACAGTTCCAATCTCAAGAATTTCGTTGATCTTCTCGGTCACCGGATGGAGCGTAGTTTTGTGTTCGAGCCGGTCGTCAGCGGGTCCCTGCGGCCATATCTTGGCATGGTGCCGGCGAGCCAGCGGGAAAAGAAGATCCTCGTCTATGGCCGCCCGACGGTGGAGCGTAACTGTTTTCCGGCGCTGGTCAGGGGCCTGCGTCGCTGGGCGCGGGATTACCCGGAATATGCGGATTGGGAGATCATCTCTGCCGGCACGGAGCATCCACCGGTGCCGCTGGTGGGTGACCGCGAGATCCGCTCGGTCGGCAAGCTCTCGCTGGATGATTACGCCGATACGTTGCTCAAATGCTCGGTCGGTGTCAGCCTGATGGCGTCTCCCCATCCCAGCTATCCGCCGCTGGAAATGGCGCATTTCGGGCTGCGGACCATCACCAACACCTATGCCTGCAAAGATCTGTCCAGCTTTCACGGCAATATCGTGTCGGTGCGATCCATCGCCGAGGAACCGTTGGCAGCGGCCATTGCGCAGGCCTGCGCCAGCTATGGCCAGCCGGTCAGCGATGAAGGCAATGCGGAATATCTGCGCGAGGATTCCTACCCTTTCCTTGCGCAGCTGGTTGCCGAAATCACCGCCGAACTGGCCTGAGCCCGGTCAGTCTGCGGCTGGCGGGGCCTGATTGGATTGCGATAACGCGCCTGCCAGATAAGGCGCCAGCCTTGCCTGCAGGACCGGTGAGAGTTGCAGCGAGTACGGCACCGAAAGGTGATCGCCATCCGAATATCGCAGCTGGCCTTCGGGGCCGAACAGCGGGCAGTCCACCGGGCCACAAATCGCATCTGTCAGAAACTGCTCATAGGCGACATTGCTGTGCGTCGCGGCCAGCTGTGACAGGATCGGGGCATAGAGCGCCCGTTGCTCCTCCGCCGCTGCGCGCGGCAGGGCATCCAGCCCGCTTCCATGGCTGACCACGCCGCGCACGTAATGGCGCACGTACAGCTCGCGTCCGGTGGGCACATCGTCCAGGAAAACAAACTGCCGATCGGGAAAACGCGCAACCAGCCGGTTCAGAGCGTTGGCAAAGGCGCGCGGATTATAGTCCGTGCCCGATCCGTCATAATCCTCATCCGCGAAGATAGTGCCATTGTGGCGATATGTCCGGCTGGTCGCCTCATATTGCCAATAGCCCGCCATCACGACGGTGTGGATCTGCGGATTGGCATCCAGCCAGCCGAACACCTCCGGGGTCAGGTTAGGGGCATAATTGGCACCCAGGTTTCGCCGCCCGGGCATGGGGACGTAGCCGGCAGAGGACAATTGCGCCCCTGACACGCCAAGCGCATCGGCGGCCTGGAATATTGGCGGGGAGAGTGCCCCGGCATGGCTGTCACCGATCAGCGCAAATGTCGGGGCCACGCCTTCGCGCCCCCGGATGCAGAAGTCTCCGGCGCTGATATCGCCTTCTTCCAGATTGTAGCATTCACCGCGCAGGTCGCTCCGGCTCTGAGTGTCCAGCAGCGCTTCGAGTTCCTGCCTATTGTCAAATCGTTGCGGGAAGCCGCCGCCCAGATACATCGCAAAGCCCGCAGCCACGAACAATGCCGTTCCGCCCGCCGCCGCCAGGAAAAGCGGCTTTCTGCCCGCCAGCACACGCTTGCGGCGTACGGGAGTTTCGACAAGCTGCAAGGAGGCATAGGCCAGCACCAGCGAGATCAGCAGCGCGATTGCTCCGCGCCATCCCCCTATCTCCTCGCGGCCATAGCTGAGCGCGACGATCACCGGCCAGTGCCACAGGTACAGCGAATAGGACAATTTGCCGATCCACACCAAGGGCGAGAGCCGCAGCACGCGGTGCATGATCGTGCCGGGATAATGGCCTGCCGCCAGCAGCGCAGCAGCACCCAGCACCGGCATGGCGACATAGCTGCCCGGAAAGGGTGTGGCCTCGTCAATCACGTAACACGACGCCAGAATCAGACCTGCACCGGCGAGCGTGATCGCCTCCGCCACTGGCCGGGACCTGACCCAGCCCGTTCCCGTCAGCGCCAGCACCCCGCCCACGCCCAGTTCCCATGCTCTGGCAGGCAGCAGGAAATAGGCCGCCATCAAGCTCACATTGGTCAACACGACGCACAGCACGAAGCCCGCGATAGTCATGGCGATGAGAATGGGCAGGATCAGCCGCCGCGGTATCCAGCGGATCAGCAGTGCGAACAGGATCGGCACGACGATGTAGAACTGCTCTTCCACCGCCAGCGACCACGTGTGCAGCAGCAGCATGGTGGTGGCATCATCGCTGAAGTAGCCGGTGTCCCAGTAGAAATTGAAATTGGCCAGATAGAGTGCGGCACTGAACAGGCTGCGGCCGAAGCTGGCGACATCGAACCACGCCATGGCCAGCAGCGCGTAAATCGCCGAGGCCAGGAACACCACGAAGGCGGCTGGCAGCAGGCGGCGAATGCGCCGCTCGTAGAAATCGGCGTAGCTGAAGGTGCCCGCCGTCATCTCGCCAAAGATGATGCGCGTGATCAGGAATCCGGAGATGACGAAGAACACGTCAACGCCAACAAAGCCGCCCGGCACGCCCAGATTGGCGTGGAACAGCAGTACGGGGATGATGGCCAGCGATCGCAGGCCATCGATATCAGCGCGGTACGTCAGGCCAGGATGTCCGGTTCCGCTCATCAGCCACCTCGCGCGCTCAACCGCGCAGCAGAGGACTCCACCACGCTTCGTTTTCAAGATACCAGCGCAGTGTTCCCGCCAGACCGCTTTCGAAATCATGCTGTGGCATATAGCCAAGTTCGGCCTTGGCCTTGCGTTCGTCAATCGCATAGCGGCGATCATGGCCGACGCGGTCGGTGACGAAGTGCTTCAGCTCGCTGGTGGCGCGGCCCTTTGCGGCCGGCGCATCGGGATAGCGATCGGCAAGCCCGTCAATCTCGGCGAAGGCGCGGTCAACCTCTGCACAGATGCGGTCTATCACGGCCATGTTTTGCAGTTCCTCGCCGCCGCCGATATTATAGGTCTCACCCGGCTTGCCCGCGGAAAGGCACGCTTCGATCCCGCGGCAATGGTCTTCCACATGCAGCCAGTCGCGCACGTTCATGCCATCACCATAGATCGGCAATGGCTTGCCCGAGAGCGCGTTGAGCAGGAACAGCGGAATCAGCTTTTCCGGATATTGGTAGGGACCGTAATTGTTGGAACAATTGGTGGTGGTCACTTCCAGCCCATAAGTGTGGTGGTAGGCGCGCACCAGATGGTCCGAAGATGCCTTTGACGCCGAATAGGGCGAGTTTGGCGCATAGGGCGTCGTCTCGCTGAAGGCGGGGTCCTGCGGGCCAAGCGTGCCGAACACCTCGTCTGTCGAGATATGGTGGAAGCGGTGCGGCTTGCCGCCGTCCACATCCAGCCAGACCTTGCGCGCGGCCTTCAGCAGGCTGTTGGTGCCAAGGATATTGGTTTCGATAAAGGCATCTGGGCCGGAGATCGACCGGTCGACATGGCTCTCGGCAGCGAAGTGAACGATGGTTGCAATATCGCGTTCACGCAGCAGCTTTTCGGCCAGATCGGTATCGAGGATATTGCCCACCACCAGCTCGGCCTGTTCCACGCCGGCAATGGTGGACCTGTTGCCAGCATAGGTCAGACAATCGAGCACGATGATGGCGTCATCGGGGTGTTTGTCCGCCCAGTAATGGACGAAATTGCCGCCGATGAAACCGGCACCGCCGGTTACCAGTACGTTAGCCAAGAGCCTTTTCCTCTTTCAACATGGTCCGCAGGTTGTGACGCCAATGCGTCCAGCCATCTTGCAGCAATGCGCGGGTGGCACTGCAATCCAGCAGTGAGAATGCCGGACGCACCGCCGGTGTGGGATAATCCGCAGTGGTGATCGGGTGCAGCGGGATCGCCTTGTCCAGCAGCCCGGCCGCAAGCGCCTCGTCCTGGATCGCGACGGCAAAATCATACCAGCTGGCCACGCCGGCATCGCTGTGATGATAAATGCCGCTGGCCCCCTGTGCGGCCAGCCCCCACAGCACGGTTGCCAGACCCGGTGCCCAGGTGGGCGTGCCAATCTGGTCGGCCACGACCCGCAGCTCGTCCTTCTCGCGCATCAGGCGGATCATCGTGCGCACGAAATTGGCGCCGCCAGCGGTATAGACCCATGCGGTGCGCACTATCAGCGCGCCGCTGTCTGCGGCAGCCTGCTCGCCGGTCAGCTTGGTGCGGCCATAGGCGGAAATCGGCGCGGGCGAGTCTTCGGGCCGGTAGGCGCGCGAGGAGGTTCCGTCGAACACGAAATCGGTCGAGACGTGGACCAGCCTGCCGCCGGTTTCAGCGAGCGCGGATGCCATCGCCGCCACGGCGGTGCCGTTGATGGCCAGCGCCAGATCTTCCTCGCTCTCCGCCTTGTCGACTGCGGTATAGGCGGCGGCGTTCATCACCAGATCGGGCCTGCCGGTCATTATTCTGGCGCGAATGGCCTCGGCGTCGGTCAGGTCGAGATCGGCAATGTCGATTGCTTCAAGCTCGCACCCTTCGGGCGCGCTGGCGATCAGCGCGCGGCCCAGCTGTCCGCCGGCCCCGGTCACCAGAACCTTCATGCGAAGGCCTCAATCTGCGACAGGCTCTGGCCTTGCTGGTCCTTGGCGGAAAGCTGCGGCCGGGAGCTGCCCAGTGGCCATTCTATGCCCACTTCAGGATCGTCCCAGGCCAGGCTGTGTTCGTTCTGCGGCGCATAGGGAGCGGTGCATTTGTAGAGGAAATCGGTGTTGTCCTCCAGCGTCAGGAAACCATGGCCGAAGCCCTCGGGCACCCAGAACATGCGCTTGTTGGCGGCCGACAGTTCCACGCCCACCCACTGGCCGAATGTCGGCGAGGAGCGCCTGAGATCGACCGCCACATCATAGACCGCGCCTGCCACCACCCGCACCAGCTTGCCTTGCGGACCGGGGTTCTGAAAATGCATGCCGCGCAGCACGCCCTTCTGCGACCGGCTGTGGTTGTCCTGCACGAAGGTCAGGTCCAGCCCGGCATCGGCAAATTTCTGCGCGTTCCAGCTTTCCAGGAAGAAACCCCGCTCATCGCCGAAGACCGGAGGCTCGATGATCAGCAGGTCTTCGATGGCGGTGCGGATGATCTTCATGGTGCGCCTCAGCTATCCAGCAGCTGCATCAGATATTCGCCATAGCCCGACTTGCGCAGCGGCTCGGCGATTTCCTGCAATTTGGCATCGTCGATAAAGCCCTGACGCCATGCGATTTCTTCAGGACAGCAGATCTTCAGCCCCTGCCGATCCTCGGTAATGCGCACATATTGCGCGGCATCGATCAGCGAACCGTGCGTCCCGGTATCGAGCCAGGCATAGCCGCGGCCCATGATTTCAACGTTGAGCTTGCCCTCATCCATGTACAGCCGGTTGAGATCGGTAATCTCCAGCTCGCCGCGCGGGGAAGGCTTCAGGTCGCGCGCGCGATCAACCACTGTTCCGTCATAGAAATACAGGCCGGTGACGGCGTAGTTGGATTTGGGCTTGGCGGGCTTTTCCTCAATCGAGGACGCGACGCCATCGGCATCGAAAGCGACCACGCCATAGGCTTCGGGATTGTTGACGCGGTAGGCGAACACGCTGGCGCCATCCTGGCAGTCGGTCGCATTCTTGAGCAGGTTGGGCAGGCCATGGCCGTAAAAGATATTGTCACCCAGCACGAGCGCGCTCGGCCCGTTGCCGACGAAATCGGCACCGATATGGAAGGCCTGCGCCAGACCTTCAGGGTTGGGCTGGACAGCGTAGGAGAGATCGATGCCGAAAGCGGACCCGTCTCCCAGCACACGCCGGAACTGGTCTGCGTCCTCTGGCGTGGTGATGATCAGTATATCGCGGATCCCCGCCAACATCAGCGTGCTGAGCGGGTAATAGATCATCGGCTTGTCGAAGACCGGCATGAGCTGCTTAGACACGCCTTTGGTCAGGGGAAAAAGCCTGGTGCCCGAACCGCCCGCCAGTATTATTCCCTTGCGCGCAATCACCACTTTTGCATCCCTTCCTGATATTCGAAACTCGCTCAGAAGACACGGTGCTGCATTGCAGCATTGGCAGCTACGGTCAATCACGTAATGCGGTTTCGAGCGGTAATTCAGGGTGGAATTTATGACGCTGTGGCCGCCTGCTCATCGTGTCAGCGCGATTGACCGCGCCGACCCACTCCTGCAAGATTGAACGATGCAGGACCGGGCGATCGCCAATTCTTCAGACGTCGAATTTGCCGGCCCTTCCATCGCGAATCCGGCTGTCGGCGAGGGGGATATTCCGGCGATAGACGAGTTCCTTGCCGGGCTTGGGCGGCCGGGGCCGATGGTGTGGCCCACGGACCTGGCGCCAGTATCGGCAAGCGCCGTCATGCAGCGGGTGAATTTCCACGGCGTGGTTCACCAGCTGCATGCAAGATTGCCCGAACTGGCGAATTTCCCCGCCGGACTTTTGCAGGACCTGCGCAAGGCGGCTGCCTTGCAGGCGCTGTGGGAAGAATCGCATCGCGCAACCTTGGTGCATGTGCTGGAGCTGTTTCACGCAGCGGGGATTGATGTCCTGGTGATGAAGGGCACGGCGCTGGCCTATTCGCTCTATCCATCCGCTGCCGCCCGATCGCGCACCGATAGTGATCTGCTGGTCAGAAAGGAACAGCTGGCCCGCGCCAGAGAGATTCTGGGCGAATGCGGGTATGATTGCCTGGCTCAGGGACGGATCTTTCAGGAAAGCTGGTGGGCCGATTCCGGCATCGGCTTCGTGCACAGCTTCGATCTCCATTGGCAGGTCACGAACATGCCTGCCCTGCGCCGCCTTTTCGATGTGGAGGAGTGTTTCGCCCGGTCCAGGCCGCTGCCCAAGCTGTGCGGCAGCGCGCGCGGCACCGATCCGGTCACAACTTTCATGCAGGGATGCGTGAACCAGTCGCTGCACGAACATTACGGCTATTATGTCGACGGGGAAAAGCTGAAAGGCACCGTGCGGCTGATCTGGCTGCTGGATAACCACCTGCTCGCCTCTTCCTTCTCGCAGGAGGACTGGAGCGAGCTGACCGGAAGCGTGATGCAACGCCATCTGGCACCGATTTGTCTTGCCATGCTGGAACAAACCGTCAGCCTGTTCGGCACGCAGGTTCCGCAGGCCACGCTGGAACAGTGGCGGGCCGCACCATCCACCAATTGGGTGACGCATTACATCGGCACGGCAAACGGGTTTTCCAGGTTCCGGTCAGATCTGCAGGGCTGCCCGGACATGAGGTCCAGGTTCGACCTTGTGACAGCGCGCCTGTGTCCTGGCCGTGACCAGATGCGTGAGCGTTTTCCGGATTTGGGGGATTGGCCGCTGCCGATCCTCTATCTGCTGCGGCTGGTCGCCGGACCGTTCCGCCTCCTTGCCCGGAGGAGCCGGTCATGAAGGCGGGTTTCATGCTGGCCAAGGCGCGCGAATACCGCGGCAGTCTGGTGCTGATCGCCCTGCTGGCGACCGGGGAATCGCTTGCCATGCTGGCGCTGCCGTGGCTGGCCGGCAACGTGCTGGGCGATGTGGTGGCGGCGCAGGCGCAGCTTGCCAATATGGGCGTGGGGCTGCTGATAATCGGCCTGATCGCCATCAGCGCGCTGCATTCGGCGGCGGCAATTCTGTCGGCCTCCACCTCGGGCAAGATACTGGCCGACCTGCGCAATCGCACCCATGCCCATGTCCAGAGCCTGCCGATCGGATTTCACGATCGCAGCCGCCAAGGCGATCTGCTGGCGCTGATGACATATGAGGTCACGCTTCTCAGCTCCTTCCTGTCCTCCACGCTGGCGCGGGCGCCGGCCATGCTCATCACCGGGGCAGGCGCCACGATCCTGCTGTTCATGATCGACCCGATGCTGGCGCTTTTCATACCGCTGATCATTCCGGGGTTCTTCCTGCTGATGAAGATCGGCGGACGGCGGATAAGGCGGCTGGGAGAGCGGAGCCGGGACGCCGAAGCCACCGTGTTCATGACGGCCGAGCGCCAGCTGGCCATTCTTCCTGCGATCAAGTCCTTTGCCATCGAGGAACGGCAGGATGCCGTTTACGCAGACCATGTGGAACAGGCGCGCCAGTTGCAGTTTCATCAGGCGCGGGTGGATTCGATCCTGGGGCCTGCGGTGGGGCTGCTGGCCGGGCTGGGAATTATCGCGCTGATCGTATTTGGCATGAGCGATCTGACCACGGCGAACCGCACGCCAGCGGATATGTTCCGCTTCCTGCTCTACGCCGCCTTGTTGACCCGGCCGGTGGGCGCGCTGGCGGATTTCTATGGCCGCTATCAATGGGCGGCGGGAACTCTTGCCCGGCTTGAAGCCCTGCTCGGCGAAAAGGCTGAGCCCGGCTATGCGCTGGCGGGTGATCCGGGCGCCGTCAGGGGCGCGATCCGGTTTGAAGACGTATCCTTCGCCTATCCGGGACGGCGCGCAACACTCAGCAACATAGATCTTGATATCAAGGCGGGTGAAATCGTTGCGCTGACCGGTGAGAATGGCGCGGGCAAATCCACCTTGATCAGCCTGCTACAGCAATTCTACGTGCCCGACGCTGGCCGGATTTTGCTGGACGGGCAGGACATTTCCACCTTTCAGGTGCAGGCGCTGCGGCGGCAGATCGCGCTTGTCCCCCAGCGCGCCCTGCTGTTCGATGGCACCGTTCGCGACAATATCGCGCTGGCGCTGGATGATCCCCATGACCAGCGGATAGAGCAGGCCGTGCAGCTGGCGCAGGCGGACGAATTCATTGCCGAATTGCCCGATGGATACGAAACCTGGATCGGTGACAACGGCGTGCGCCTGTCAGGCGGCCAGAGGCAGCGGATTGCGCTGGCGCGGGCACTGGTGCTCAACCCGCCCATCCTGATCATGGATGAAGCGACATCGATGTATGATCTGGAGGCCGAGCTGGCTCTTGTGGAGGAGTGTCAGACGGCGCTGGCGGGCCGGACGGTAATTCTGGTGACGCATCGGCCCGCCAGCCTGGCGCTGGCCAATCGCATCATTCGGCTGGATCACGGGCGGATCACCACCTCAGACCCTGGCTGAGTTATCGCTTGGACAAAGGGCTGTCAGGCATCGCTGGAAGTTATCAGCAGATCGTTTTCGAGCAGCTTTTCGACCAGTGCCGCCACGTCGCTTTCAAGCTGGTCGCGGGTGACGTCGAATTCTTCCTCGATTTGGTCGCAGATACCGGCAAGGTTCAGGCTCTGCTTGTCGAGCAATTCCCAGATTGCGCTGCCAACTTCGTTGAGGCCGAAATAGGTGCCACTGGACAAGTTGAGCAACACGGCTTCACCACCCACGGAGCGAGATACAACGTCGTCAGAGGTCTCAACCTTGGCATTCTTGTCCATTAAGCGTCCGATTCTTTCATGTGGTTGCGAATAGCATCGATAACCTGTGGAAGTATCTCAAATTCACGCGGGTAATCGAGTTCGTAGCACGGCAACTTGAATGACAGATTGCCGAGTCTCTCAAAATGGCCGCGCAATCGACCCTTGTCTTCCACGTCCAGAATGAAGGCGTGGGGCAGCAGTTGGGCCAGGGCGCGCTGCGGTTCGATCCGGCGAATCTGCGGCTTCGTGGCGTCGCCCGGCCCAAGCAGATAGATACTGGCGAGCGGCACGCTGTCCCGGCTGAACGGAAGCGATGCTCCTGTCGCCAGTTCCTGCTTGCCGTCTTCATCCGTCCAATCCGGATCATGGCCAAGCAGGAAAGACGCGCTGTCATGAAACAGCCGCAAAACCGCGCGCGCCGGATTGACCAGAAATGCATCTTCATCCGCTTCGATGGCGACGACATCTTCGGAAAGATAGGGATGGCCAGCCTTGGCAAATGCGCCTGCCAGCGTTGTCTTGCCGCGCCGTGAAGCACCCAGGAATGCCGCTGCCCTGCCATCCAGATCAATCGCGCTGCCATGCAGGTTCAGCCCACCGCGATAATTGCCGATCATCGGCAGGATGGCATTGTGATACAGGGTTATTGCAACCGGGCGCATGTCCTCGCTCACCGCGCAGGCGCGCGTGCTCAAGGTGCCCGATGCGATCTCGAAATCGGCCTGGTCGGGAAAGCGCACCAGATAGCCGCCATCCCTGCGGTAAAACTGCGCAATGGTGGAACCATCGGGGCTTACCCAACTGTCATAGGGGCTGGTGCGGACGGCCTTCTGGGACTGCGGTGGAGCTTCGGCGAATGACGTCAAGACGTGTCCTTGGCCATTGCCTGTCGAACGAAGCGGCGCAGGAGCGTTTCGGTTGAAAAGAGGTTGGCATGACTTGCAAGCATGGCGTCTTCGATTTGTGCCATTGTGCGCTGGCCATCAATCAGCGCCAGTATCGCCTTATGTGCTTCACCGCGCGTGTTGAGGCGCAGCGGGGTGTCGGCATTCTCAGCCAGATCCTGCGGGGCCAGGATGCGCGTCTGCCATGTCGACATCTTCTGTCTGGGTGCACCATTGGGCGGGCGGATTGTCCAGGCAATGGTCTCGGCATCTTGCCGCACGCGGATGGAGATACCGATCTCATCGCCAGCACGGACCTGAAATGGCTCGCTGCAGGGAAAGAAGGCGTTGGGCCGTTCGATCGCCTGTTCATCGAGCGGTGAATTGGTCATCCACACATCTTCGGCAATCTCGCAATTGAACCAGCCGACCAGACCATCAAACTGCGCATCGCGCGTGGCCAGCAAAGTGGCCGAGAATGACAGGTTCTCGGGGATGTCGGAATGCAAATCGATATCGCCCAGGGTGACCGGCTGCGCGCACAGTTGGGCGCCCGGGAAATCATACTGATATTTGGTGTTGACGCCCTGTTCGCTGAGCCACTGATAGACGGCGGGGGCCTTTCCGCTATCCCAGAAATCCACCTTGGCGCGGCATTCGGGAGACTGAACTGCCGATATCATCAAGGTGATCCGGCGCGGCACGATCCGTCCGCCAGGTTTCAGGAAGCGGCGCCGGGCATCCAGCACCATTTCCATGATGCCATAATCCACGCCGAAGAACCCGACATGGTCGCAGATGAGCACATCGACCTTTTCCGGCAGCACTGCGGAGAAGGAAGAGCCACGGATGCAAGTGTAACGATCAGCAAGCCCGGCGCGTTTAACGCTTTCGCGGGCGATCTCAATCGCATCGGAATGATCGATGCCATAAATCTGGCTGGCGCCGGCTTCCAGACACTGAATGCCCAGCACGCCAAAACCGCAGCCCAGATCGGCGACCACGTCGCCTGACTTGATCACTTTTTCGATTGCCGCCGAATACCGGTCATATCGACCGGTGAGGGACATGTATTCCTGATGTTCTTCGAGGATCGCGCTCATTCGCCGGCATCAATTCAGCAAAAGGAAGCCGCGAAACGCGCCGCAATCCAGTAAATCACCCTATGACTTTCGAGAGAAAGCCGGAGTTGATCACATTGGCGGAACGAATACCACCATACGCATGCCGCCGAAGTCGGGATTGGAGCCGCCGCTGCCACCGGTCAGGTTGCGCACCGAACCGAACTCGGTCAGCGCCGGGGCCGCGTAGGCCTTCTTCATGGATTCACCGGTTACGCCGTTATGAGCCATCACGTCTGTCCTGTTCTTCAAGGGTTCTGTACTTCTAACGGCTGGTTAAGCCGAAGAATTAAGTAAATTTCGTAAAGGCTCCATACTTGCCAAAGGGGCCTCTGGTCAATTGGTGCGTTGCAATACGATGACAATATTTTCGATAAGTCTTCAGAATCAATCAGTTGATGAATCGCCGTTGGCATCGGTTGGGTAACAAATTTGGTAAACTCGGCGGCCGAATGTTCGATTGATGCGGAGAATTCGGCCTTGTCGGCACGATTCCGAACCAATTCGGGCAGTATTCCACGCAATCCTGTGCGGTGGACCCGGCGTCTTTCCCCGCCGCGAAGGCGGATGTGTTCCGGCGTTGCCGCGGAAAATTCGATGAAAGCCCGTGACAGCATCGGGCTGCGCGGTTCGGCGCCAACATGCGCCAGCTGCCGCTCGCCCTGAGACAGGGCCAATGGCAGGTAGGGGAAGAGGTGCTTTTGCTGCTTGTAGCGCAGCCGTGCCGGTTTTGGCAGCGGCGCAAAATAGCGGTCCTTGCGTTCGGCCAGTTCCTTGCCGGCCTGCGGGGAAAGCACCCAGCCATTGCAGTCATCATTCTGTTGCGGAGCCAGAGCTTTACGCAGGCGTCGCAGGCCGTCCGGAGCAAATTGCCAGATCCCGTAGCGGGTGAGGAAGCCGGTTGCGGGCCTCCAGCCATAGGATCTGCAATCGGCACCATAGGCACTGGCCAGTTGTTTCCACTGGCCGGCCGCCATCATCTCGAAATAGTAATTCTGCGTTCCGTCCAGCCACTGGTCGCCGCCGTGACCGTTGATGGAAACACGGCATCCGTCCGCGACCAGCCTTTGCTGCATGTTCAGTCCCATCGCCGCGTTCGGTCGCGGCGGAAGGTCGCGGTCGAGCCGGGACCGGCGTTCGTACCAATCCAGCCCGGCAAGGAACAGGGGCTCGCGCTGGATGACCCGCCCCACATGCTCCTCCACCGCGTTGACATAGGCCAGCTCGTCCGAACCCGTGCCGGGGATGCCGGCAAGGGCGTAGCCGCGCATTTCCGGTGCCAGCAGCCGTCCTTGTCTGTCCAGTTCGTGCCCTACGCAATACAGTGCCGAGGAATCGAGCCCGCCGCTGACTTCAATGGCCAGAGGCAGGTGACTGCGCGAAGTCCTGCGAACGCAATCGAACAGCAGCTCGCGGTAATGCTCGGCATAGTCGCGCTCGTCTGCGTAAACGATGCTTATTTCGGGACTGACTTGCCAGTATTCGGTCAGTCGAGGCTCACCCCGGCCCAGCCGCAAGGAGTGGGCCGGAGGCAGGCGCATCACGCCCTTCCACACGGTTTCGTCCAGCGAATACCACTCATCGGCGAGTATTTCGGTGAAGTAGCCCAGATTAACCGACGGTGCCTGTTCCATCGCGGCCAGAACGCCCGCGACATCGGTGGCCAGAAACAGCGTGGCTCCATCCCAGTGCCAGTGCAGTGTGCGCAGCCCCTGATGATCGGTGCAGGCGAACAGCGAGTGGTTGCGCGCGTCAGAGACTATGAGGGCAAATTCTCCGTCCAGATGGCGCGGGCAATCCTCCCCCCAGACCTCATATGCCCGCAGCGCCAGTTCGGCATCGGATCGATTGCGCAGACGGATGCCGCGGGCGGTGAAATCGCGCCGCAACTCTTCCCAGTTGGACAAGAAGCCGTCCATCACCAGAACAATGGCGGCGTCTTCACTGGCATCATTGGCAGCGGGCTGGCACTCCTCCAGCGATTCGGGCGTGGTGCACATGCGGCAGTGCGCCAGCGCCGCACGTGCGCCAATCCAGTGGGTTATGCCGTCCGGCCCACGATAGCGCATGGCCTCGCCCGCCGCGGTGATCGCCTGCCGGGTGGCCGGCTTGCCGCCGGCATGAAAGATTCCGGCTATGCCCGCCAAGCCTACTGGTCCCCGGCCGACACCGAGTAGAAATCGGCGAACAGGTCACACAAGGGTTCCATCTCCGGGATATCGAAATAGCGCGCCCATCCCGTCGGCGTGATCAGGTCGCTGCAACCTGCCGGAAAGTAATGAAAGAACAGAAGGTTGCAATAACCGCCCGGAGGCATGGCCTTGCGATAGTGCCATTGAGAACTGCCAGCGAACAGGATCGCTTCATTGGGCTGGATGACTTCCGCGCGGAAATCCATCGAAGGATCGCGCAGAACTTCCTCCGGGTTCCAGTTCTGCAATTCGGCCGCGCCGGGCCAATCCACCACCCTGCTGAAATATATCGGCCAGTCCCCTTCCTGGTCGATGCAATAGTCCAGCGTATACATGGAGACAGGCTCGTCCATATGCGGTTCGCACCGGCCGGCATTGCCGTAGAGGCTGAGGAAGTTGTAACCGGCTTCCACCTCCTGACCGGCCAGTTCGCTCACGCGTGGCAGTATCTGGCGTTGCAGATCGAGGAAGAACGGGTGGTCATGCACCACGTGGCGGCCGAAGCTTGCCAGTTCGTGCTTCTCCAGCTGCTGCTCTTTCAGTCCGGCGACTATGGCGCGCATTTCCGCCTGCAATTCACCCGGGAAAAGGTCGCGAACCTTCTTCACCGTGAAATCGGCCGGGGTCCTGATCGGAGCAAATCCGGCAATGAATTCGTCCAGCCTGTCTGGCCGGACAAGCTGCAGATATTGCTTGGCGATCTCGAAGCTTCTGAGGAAATGGGCATCGTACCAGGGGACCTTGCGATTACTCTGCATCAGAGAGATGGCGAGCAGGTGCATCTGCCCGTAGTCATGGTCCTTCATCCGTTCCTTGAAAGACTGAACCATCAACTCTTACTCCGGCAAACGGCAAGCCTTCACGGAACGGGTCACGATGCGAAAGCAGCGGGGCAGATACGCATCAACAACCCTTGTCCTGTGCTCTCAGGATAGGTCTGGCCGGGAAGAATGCAAGCTTGGCACCAACCCGCAAAGCTGCCATTTCTGAGCCTGTGGACGAGACACCATCTCCTGCGGCCCCGCCTCCTCCCGAAAGCCCGGGGCGATCCGGATCTGTGCGGGATAGGTCTGGACCGGGCCTTGCGACAGGCCTGCCCTTGCTGGCAATCCGCGCGCTGATGGAACTGGCGCGTGCGCGGTTGCGGCTGGTGCGGCTCGAGGCTGGCGATATCCACCTGTACAACCGGATTGCCGCCAGATCGGGTCGGGCCGCCGGTAAGGCGCTGGCGGGTGATGCGGCGCAGGTTGATCTGGTGGCAAGGGCCGTGCCAGGCGTTGCGCGTCACATACCCTGGCGCTCCGACTGTCTGATTCAGGCGATTGCGGCACAGCGCCTGCTGACGGCCAGAGGGATCGCCACCGCCATCGTTATCGGCGTCGACCGGCCTGCCGAGACCGGCTTTGCCGCCCACGCCTGGCTGGAATACGGTGATCGAACCGTTACCGGGGGCGACGTTTCGGCCTTCACCACCCTGCTGGAGACGAGTCCGGAGAGTGGGCCAGAAAGCGGGCCGGAAAGCCGTGAATAGGGTGTTGGCGAAGCCGGGTAGTCAGTTGTTTAAGGAAATTAAGCATTTTTACGCAGTTTTGATTGCATTTCATTGTGCACTGCGGTATCGACAGTCTTGGAAATACGGAATTGCGAATCAATTTTAGGAGCCATGCCCATGATTAAGAATATTTTTGCATGCGCAGCGGCTGCAGGCCTGGCGCTTGCTCCTCTTGCGGCTCAGGCTGGAACACGTGCCAATGCAAGCGAGGTTTCTCTCGCACCGCTTTCGTCCTCGCAGGCTCGCCTTCCTTCGGCTATCGGCCAGAATGAAGCGCTTGACGGCGAAATTTCGCCTGTGTTCCTCATTATTGGCGGTCTTGTCGTGATCTGGGGCATCATCGAGCTGACATCGTCCAAGGGCATCATTCACTAAGATTGATTTCCGGACATCAAGGAATTCGAAAAAGGGAGCTTGCAGTGTATGCAAGCTCCCTTTTTCATTTGTGGCTCCATCAATGTGGCCGGTCATTGTGATGCGTTGGGATATTGATGGATAGGTCTGTGCCCGGCATGCGGAATCCTGCCCAGATTATCCGGCTTTCTGTGACCCAGCTCCAGATTCTTCTGGTTCTTGCGATAGGTCTTGGGGGCGGAGGCATCGCCTATGGCCTGCGCCACATGGCCATTCAACTGGTGGCCCTGGCTATTATGGCGCTGAACCGGCAGGCCGTGAGCCAGTTCTTCAGGGAAGCTCCGCGGGCGCTGGTTGGCATCGTGCTGCTCTCGCTGGCCCTGCCGCTGTTGCAGATTGTGCCGCTGCCCGCAGCCATCTGGCAGGCCTTGCCGGGCCGGGAACTGGTGAGCCAGACTTATGACATCGCCGGAATTGACGGCGACAGCTGGTTCACCTGGAGCGTGGACCCTGTCCGCACGCTGGTGGCCTTTTGCAGCACGATCGCGCCCGCTGCGATCATTGTGATCGGGTGGAGCCTGTCCTCGCCGATGAGGCTGCGCCTGGCGCTCACCCTGATCGTCGCCAGCCTGCTTGCGCTGCTGCTGGGCGCATATCAGCTGTCGACGGCGAATACTTCGGGCATTCTTCAGGCCATCAGTCCAGACACCAATGTCCTTTACGCCACCTTCTCCAACCGCAACTCGACCGGCATATTCTTCGTTATCGCCGCGATAATAGTGGCGGCGCTGCCCAGTGCAGGGCGCTCCGGTCTGTTGCTTGCCCAGATCGCCGCCGGTTCGCTGATGGTGATCGCGACGATATTGACGCAGTCGCGTTCCAGCATGGCGCTGCTGCTGGTCTTTCTAGCCTTCCTGACCCTGCGGCTTGGCGCACATTTCTGGGCCGCACGCGCGCCTGCCCGGAAGGACGCCCAAACGCCGAAGGGCGCAGCACAGGCTTCGCGCAAGGCGGTCTATCTTGCTGCCATCCTTGGCCTCGCCATGGTCTGCGCCATTGCCGCTTCGCTGGCATTTGGCGGGCGGGCATCCAGCAGTGTCGAGCGCTTCGCCAACCTCGATACGGATCGCACCGAAGTGTGGGAAGACGGCATTTACGTGGCCCAGCGCTACTGGCCGGTCGGCAGCGGTACAGGCACGTTCGACGAAGTTTTCCAGATCGACGAATCGCTCGAATATGTCTCTCTGGCGCGCGCGGGCAGGGCACATAATGACTACGTTGAAATCGCCATTGAATCTGGACTGCTCGGCCCGCTGCTTGTGCTCGCGTGGTTCGTCTGGATAGGCATGGCGGCGACAAGGCGCACAGGCGACAGCGACCGCTGGCTGGCCTTTGGCGCGGCGGCATCGCTGGCGTGTATCGCGCTGCAATCGGGAATAGACTACCCGCTGCGCAATGAGGCGATGCTGTGCGTCGCGGCTATCATGATCGTCTTGCTGTTCCCGCCAAGAAGGGCCGTGCGATGATCGGGCGGATTGCGTTTTATGGCCTGCTGCTGGCCTTGGCCGGGCTGGTGGTCAGCGTGCAGCTAGACCGGCAGGCACTGGACGATCCGCAACTGGGGCTGGTGGTGCCCGAACCGCTGCGGGCCGTCGCGCAGGAGCGTTTGCTGGAAGCGCAACTGGTCGCTGGCGGGACTGCACAATCTGCCGGCATGGCGCGCGAACTGCTTCGCAGGCGGCCACTGCCGGCCCGGCACCTGGTGCTGCTGGCTCAGGCTGCGCAGGTGAGCGGGGATACCGACCTGGCAATACGAGCGCTTGAAGGCGCGGCCTTGCGCGGCTGGCGCGAACCGTTCCCCCAGCTTGCGGTGGCGCAGGCCGGAGTGATCTCGGGCAATTATCCATCGGCCGCGCAGCGCATCGCGGCGCTGACCGCGATGGGCGGATATCCGGAAGAAACCAATCGCTTGCTGGGCATTATGCTGGATAGTGCCGAAGGGCGCGAGGCGCTGGCCAGCCAGATGGCGCTTGGTGGCCGCTGGACCAAGTACTTCGCCGGGCAACTTGCGCAGGCGGGCACTTTGGAACAATTCGCCGATACCATCGAACGGGCACGGGCAAAGGGCGCGCTGCTGGATTGCGGGCAGTTACAGGCGGTTGCCGAGAGGGGTCTGGCAGATGGCGAGGAAGACCTTGTGGCCCGCTTCTGGCCCGGCGCCTGCCCGGCCCGCTGACGCCTGCTCGCAAGCCTAGTTCTTGTCAGGAACGGCGAAAGTTCCCGATACGCGGCCACCCCGGCCGGTATTGCCTGCCGCATTGCCATCCACGCTGGATACGCCGGTATTGAGATCGATAACCAGCCGGCCACCGTTGAGCGTGTCATTGCCGCGCCGCAGCGCCACTCCGCCTGACATGATGATCAGCCGCCGATCCACATCATAAACCGCAGCCGCGCCGCTGGCCCGCTCATTGCCGCGGGTCACGGTGACGCCGCCGGTGGCATCGAGCCGGTGAATGGTGAGCCCGCCATCGCGGCTATAGGCGATGGTGGTGCGCTGTGCGGTCAACCGCATGTCACCCTGCGAAATCACCACATCGCCGCTGGCGACAACGCGGTTCTGGCGGTCCTGCAGATCGATCCGGTCCGCTTCGTAATTCACCGGCTGGTTGGTGTTGAAGCTGGCAAAGGCCTGCGCACCGGCCAGTGAGGAAAAGCCCAGGGCCGCAATTCCGCCAGCCAGCAGGCCACCCGCGAGCCCGCGCAGGGCCAGTTGGCTGAGTGAAGGACGAAGGGCGTGCATGGCAGACTCCGATAAACGATCAGGCTTCTGAGGCAAGCAGGTCATTGCACGCCCCTGGGCAGGCGCAGCTGGCTGGGCACCATGCGCAGCCGCGCATTGCCGATCAGCGACAGGGTCCGCTCCGCCAGATTGGCGCGCAGCGAATCAGCCTCGAACGTGCCGGCGGGGATGGAACCTTCCACCCGCCCATCGCTCACCAGCGAACGGGTCGGCAGGTCCACCACCACGTTGCGGGCCACCATGTGATAGCCATCCGCAGCGGTAAATTCGACCACGCCGGGAATGCCCACCTGCTCCTTGTCGATGGCATAGGTGCCGGTGTCGGCAGTGAGTACGGCGGGGCCTTCAGGCAGGATAATCCGCGCCACCAGATCGTGCATTTCCACCACCGGAACCGTCCGGCTGGTCTGCACGGCATCACCGGCGGCGAGCGAGAAAGGGCGGCCAGAGGAATCCTCGCCGCGGTACATGGCATTGTCCACCCGCAGGCGGTCCTCGGCAATCGCCACCTTGTTGCGATCGAGCAGGAAGCTGACCTCTCCGCGCGGCGAAAGCGGGGTGATCAGCATCATCGCCGCAACCACGCCCACCAGCGCCGGCAGGCCAATGGCCAGCACCCGCACCATGGTATCCAGCCTGCTGCCGGGAGCGGCAAAGGCCTGGCGGCGCGAACGGATCTTGTCAGCTTCAACAGTCATGCGGTGGTGCAATTCGCCTTTACGAGCTTACTCGTGGCTGAAGATGTCCTTGTCCGCCCATCCGGCAATATCGAGCAAGGCGCGGGTGGGCAGGAATTCGAAACAGGCCTGGGCAATTTCAAGCCGGCCTTCGCGTTCCAGCCTGACGATCAGAATGTCCCGCATGCGGTGCAAAAAGCGCACGTCGGACGCGGCATATTCACGCTGCGCCTGCGACAGTTCGTCCGCGCCCCAGTCGCTCGACTGCTGCTGCTTGGACATGTCTTCACCCAGCAGTTCACTCACCAGCATCTTCAGCCCGTGACGATCCGTATAGGTGCGGACCAGCTTGCTGGCGATCTTGGTGCAGAACACCGGCGCGGCCATCACGCCCAGGTAATGGTGGATGGCGGCCAGATCGAAGCGGGCATAATGATACAGCTTGATCCGCGCAGGATCGGCCAGCACCGCCTTCAGATTGGGCGCATCATAGGCGCTGCCATTGGCAAAGCGCACAAGATGCTCGTCGCCATTGCCATCGGATATCTGCACCACGCACAGCCTGTCGCGCGTGGTGACAAGGCCCATGGTTTCCGTATCGACGGCAACGGGTCCGGGAGCCAGCACATCGGCGGGCAGGTCTTCTTCGTGATAATATACAGCCATATGCAATTTGCCTTAGGCGGATTGGGGAAAGAGGGAAAGGGTGTGCTGGCTGCACACGGAACAGGGCAGTAGGAAAGCATCATGGCAGAGCAAATCCCCGATAGCTGGCGCGATGCGCTTGGCCCCGTGCTGGCAACTCCTGCGGCGCGGCAACTGGGCGGCTGGCTGCGGGCGCAGGAGGATGCGGGCAAGGCGATTTATCCACCGCGCGGGATGCGCCTGCGCGCGCTGGAGCTGACCCCGCTGGACACGGTGAAAGTGGTGATCCTGGGGCAGGACCCCTATCACGGGCCGGGGCAGGCGCATGGTCTCAGCTTCTCCGTCCCGCCGGGGGTGCGCCAGCCGCCGTCGCTGATGAATATGCTCAAGGAACTGCACAGCGATTGCGGGATAGAGCGGCCCGATCACGGCAATCTGGAAAGCTGGGCGAGCCAGGGCGTGTTGCTGCTCAACAATGCGCTGACGGTGGAGGCGGGGCAGGCCGGATCGCACCAGCAGCGCGGGTGGGAGGAAATCACCGATGCCGCCATCGCCGCCGTCGCTGCCCGGCCCCAGCCATCGGTATTCATTCTTTGGGGCAGCCATGCACAGAAGAAGGCGCAGCGAATCGACGCGCTGAAAAATGGCCACCACCTGGTGATCTCTTCCCCGCACCCCAGCCCGCTTTCTGCCCATCGCGGCTTCTTCGGATCGCGCCCGTTCAGCCAGGCCAATCGCTTCCTGGAGGAAAACGGCCGCGGCGCGATCGACTGGTCTCTCTGACCTGGATCAAGGCACGCACCTGCATGCTGGCCTAGTCCGGTCAGCGGCGATATGAAGCGCGCAAGAACAAGAGAGGACTGCCATGGCGATCACCGTCACCCCGATCAGCGAGCGCTTTGGCGCGGAGATTTCCGGCGTCGACATCAGCCGCCCGCTGGATGAAGCCACCAAGGCGGAAATCCGCGCGGCGCAGGACAAATGGGGCGTGACCGTGTGGCGCCAGACCGGGCTGGACGATGCCAGCCATGTCGCCTTCAGCCGCATCTTCGGCCATGTCGAACTGGCCCCGCGCCACAAGGGCAAGCCACCGCGTTTCAGTGAGCCGGAACTGTTCGATGCCAGCAATGTCGATGCCGACGGCAATATCATCGACAATGATCTGCGCCGCCTGATCAATGCCGGCAACCGGCTGTGGCATATCGACAGCTCATATATGGAGGTGCGCAGCGCGCAGGCCCTGCTGCTGTGCCATTCCGCCCCGCCGATGCCCGCGCCGACATGGTTTGCCGATGCGCGCAGCGCCTGGGACGACCTGCCGCAAAGCATGAAGGACAGGATCGAGGGGCTGACCGCGCGCCATTGCTATTTCTATTCGCGGATGAAGGCTGGTTACCCGACCACGGAGGAGGAGCTGGATGCCATGCCGCACGCCCACCAGCCGGTGGTTCTGGAGCACAAGGCCAGCGGCCGCCGCACGCTCTATCTTGGCAATCACGCGCGCGACATCATCGGCCTGAGCCGCGAGGAAGGCCGCGCGCTGATAGACGAGCTGAATGCGTGGATGACGCAGGACAAATATCTGATCTCTGTCGATTACCAGCCCGGTGACATGTCGATCTGGGACAATCTGGCCGGCGCCCACCGCGCCGGAGAATTCGACGATACCGCCTGGGCACGCGACATGCGCCGCACCACCGTGCGCGAAGCGGGCGTGGAAGCGGCGGATGACCATTTCAGCACCATGTTCAACAACTCCAAACGCAAGGCCGAAGAAGAGGCTGGGATAGAGGCTGGGGAAGAGGCTGGGGTTTACACAAGTGACACGGTGTAAAGCCGGGTAGCACTGCCATAAACCCAGGATTCCTGCGGCTTTGCGGCCTGTATCGGGGGTACGCGGAAACAGGCTGAAGGAAAAATTATCTTATCCATCTGCGTAATAATATTACGCGAGGGTTGCAGCCATACCCGCGCCGGAAATGGCTGGAATATGCACCGACAATGGGAAAGAGCCGCAAGGCCTTTGACATAGGGCAGGCATGTAGGACAGCATCGCCTCTCCATGACCGAAGATGCCGCCCGCAAGGCCCTGGAGGCCCGGCTTGCCGAGCTTGACCAGTTACAGGCGATGAGCGCGGAAGGCCGCGCGCCGGTGACCTTGCAGCAGGATAGCGTGGGCCGCCTCAGCCGCATCGATGCCATGCAGCAACAGGCGATGGCGCAGGCCGAACAGCGTCGGCGGGAAGCCGAGCGCACCCGCATCGCCGCTGCGCTGGCACGGCTGGATGAGGGCGAATGGGGCTGGTGCGTCACCTGCGGTGAGCAGATCGCCGAGGGACGGTTGAGCGGCGATCCCTCGCTGGCGACATGCGTGCAATGCGCGGGCGGCAGGCGATGAGGCTGGTCACGCCCACACGCGCACATCTGCCATCCTATATCGCCGCACTGGAACGCGGATGGTCGCCCAACAACATGGATTCAGAGCGCCACCGCCTGCGCGAACTGGCCGAGATCGCCGATGATGCGGACAGCTTCCTCGCCAGCATGACCGACCGGGAGGCGAAGGCGGGCGATGTCCAATTGCCCGATGGCAGCTTCGTCAAACGCCTGCCGGGCATCCGCAAATGGATGTGGGAAGACTCAGCAGATAGCGCGGGCGGCCAAGGCGGCGGGCAAAGCGGCGGTGAATTCTGCGGCCAGATCGGCTTTCGCTGGATGGAAGGGACTGAAGCGCTGCCGCCGCATCTGCTGGGCCATATCGGCTATGGCGTGGTGCCGTGGAGGCGGGGCAGAGCCTATGCCGCGCAGGCCGTGCGCGACATTTTGCCAGAGGCGCGGGCGCTGGGCATGCGCTGGGTCACCATCACCACCGATCATGATAATCCGGCATCGCTGCGCACCATCGCCAGGGCTGGCGGCTATCACACCGGCACTGCGGCCAAGCCCGCCGCCTATCGGCATGGCGACACCATCGAATGGTTCCGCATCGATCTGTAAAATGGGCGCAGCCTGTCCGGTTTCTGCCCCGATCTGTCGCCAGAGCAGGGCTGGCACACCCTGCTGCACCTTGAAAATCGGGCCTCTCACGCCAGATATTGATCAAATCAGATAAGTGGAATCATACAGTGATATTCAATCGACGCCAGTTTCTGGGCGCGTCGGTTGCGGCTACTTCCTGCCTGGCGGCCCCGCGTGCATTTGCCGCGCCGTGGACAACGTCAAGGCCCCGCCTGTTGCCGCAAGCCCTGACCGCCCTCGATACCCATTCCAGCCAGATCACCCAGCGGGACGTGATCGGTCTTGTCGACTTCTCCGCCCATTCGCGTGAATTGCGCTTCCAGCTGGTGAATGTCGCCAGCGGAGATGTTGCGGCGGAATGGCTGGTCGCCCATGGCCGCGGGTCCGATCGGGCCAACAGCGGCTTTGTCAGCCAGTTTTCCAACCAGCCGGGTTCCAACGCCTCCTCTCGCGGGAGCTTCCTGATCGCCAACGCCTATGTCGGCAGGCATGGCCGTTCGCGGCGCCTGATTGGTCTGGAGCCGCAGAACAACCTCGCGCTTGACCGGGCAATCGTGATCCACGGCGCAAATTATGTGGACCGGGACATGGCCCGCCAGCAGGGCCGCATCGGCCGCAGCCTGGGGTGCTTCACCGTCGAAATGCGTGAGATCGAAGCGGTGCTGGAGAAGCTGCCGGAAGGCTGCCTGCTGTTCGCCTCGAAATAGGTTCCCCTGCGGTGTGATCAGCCCCCGGTTGCCAGATCCGATGCCGGAATGGCGAGCTTGTAACCCTTTACCGGATGGGTGAAGTGCCAGGGGTTGAACTGGCGGCCCAGTGCTTCGACCACGGGCAGGCTGGGGCTATCGGGCGGCATATCCTCGCTCGGCGGGGCGGAGGGGAACCAGATCTTCGCCCGTTCCAGCGCGGCATAGAAGGTCATGGTCACGCCGATCCCGCGGATTTTCCATTGGCCGTCCTCACGCACATATTCGTTCTCGTAAATGCCGTCTGCCAGCAGGAAATGCGGCGTATCGGGAGGGGAATTTCCCTGCACCTGCGCCCGCGCGCGTGACTTTGCGCTCTGCCGGTCATCGGCGATGGTGATGATTGGCTGCTGCTGGACGTGGTTGATCACCTCATCCTTCGCCAGCCCCCAGCGGCCATCTCCCAGCACGCGCAGCAGGAAGGCGTGTATCCGCTCCTTGCCCAGATAGCGCCCGCGCTGGCCGATCTCTATCCACGCGCCTTCATCGCAGAACAGGTCGGCCATTTCGCGAAACATGCGGTTATCGATGAAATAGCCATAGGCATATTGCAGGCGCTCGATTTCGGCGCGGTCTTCCAGCAGGCCCAGCTGGTGGCGTGTGCGGGCAAGCTCGTCTGCCTGCTGTGCCACCGTCGCCTCCAGCGCGCGCAGCGCCTGCGTCAACTCGTCCAGCCTGTCCATCGCATGTCCCTCCACCTGTATTCAGAGTGCACCAGGTGGTGCGCGCAAACAAGAAGGGCGCGCCCTGTCAGGCACGCCCTTGCTCGATGTCACAGGGGTGCGGCGATCAGCGCGGCAGTTCGCTCACGCCCATCAGCGCCTCGTCCACGCTGCGCGCGCACTGGCGGCCTTCGCGGATGGCCCAGACCACCAGCGACTGGCCACGGCGCATGTCACCGCAGGCCCAGATCTGTTCGTCGGAGGTGCGGTAATCTTCGGTGTTGGCATCGATATTGCCGCGATCGGTCAGTTCCACGCCCGACTGGTCTATCATCCCGGCCTTGCGCGGGCCGACAAAGCCCATCGCCAGCAGGATCAGGTCGGCAGGCAGGGTAAACTCGGTGCCGGGCACTTCCTTCAGCTTGCCCTCGGACCAGTCCGCGCGCACGCATTTGAGGCCGGTAACCTTGCCGTCCTCACTCTCCACTTCCTTGGTCAGCACGGCCCAGTCGCGGGCCACGCCTTCTTCATGGCTGGAGGAGGTGCGCAGCTTCATCGGCCAGTCGGGCCAGGTCAGCAGCTTGTTCTCATGCACCGGAGGTTCGGGCATGATTTCGATCTGGGTCACGCTCTTGGCGCCCTGGCGGTTGGACGTGCCCACGCAGTCAGAGCCGGTGTCGCCGCCGCCGATCACGATCACGTTCTTGCCCGTTGCGGTCAGCGTGCCGCGCGGTGCGGCGCGTTCTTCGCTGTCACCGGCGTTGCGCTTGTTCTGCTGGGTCAGGAATTCCATCGCCAGACGCACGCCGGGCAGTTCCGCACCGGGGATCTGCAGCATGCGTGCATCTTCTGCGCCGCCCGACATCACGATGGCGTCGAAGTTTTCCTTCAGGCTCTTGATCGACACATCCACGCCCACTTCGGTGGAGGTGCGGATGGTCACGCCTTCGGCTTCCATCTGCACCGCGCGGCGGTTGATCAGGTGCTTTTCCATCTTGAAGTCAGGGATGCCGTAACGCAGCAGTCCGCCGATCCGGTCATTCTTCTCGAACAGGGTTACCGAATGGCCGGCGCGTGCCAGCTGCTGTGCGCAGGCCATGCCCGCGGGGCCGGAGCCGACCACGGCAATGTTCTTGCCCGTGCGCTTGGCCGGGACCTGCGGCTTGATCCAGTCTTCCTTCCACCCCTTGTCGACGATGGCGCATTCGATGCTCTTGATCGTCACCGGCTCGTCAGTGATGTTCAGCGTGCAGCTCGCCTCGCACGGGGCGGGGCAGATGCGGCCGGTGAACTCGGGGAAGTTGTTGGTCGAATGCAGCACTTCCAGCGCGTTCTGCCAGTCGCCCTTGTAAACCAGATCGTTCCAGTCCGGGATGATGTTGTTCACCGGGCAGCCGTTGTGACAATAGGGAATGCCGCAATTCATGCAGCGCGATGCCTGCGAGCGAAGTTTCTCCTCGCTCGGCTGGATCACGAATTCCTTGTAGTTCTTCAGCCGCTTGGCGGGAGCTTCATAGCTGCGCTCTTCGCGATCGACTTCGAGAAAGCCGGTTTCCTTGCCCATTGTAGTGTTCCTTACTCGGCAGCCACGGAGGCGGCAGCATTACGCTCCGCTTCAAGCTGCCTCAGCGCGTTTGCATAATCGCGCGGCATGACCTTGACGAATTTACCCAGCGCATTGTCCCAGTCTTCGAGCAGTGCGCTCGCCCTGGCAGAGCCGGTGTGCAGCTTGTGCCGCTCCACCAGAATGCGCAGCCGCTCGGCATCGTGATAGAGCATGTCGCCCATGCCGAAATCGGTAACGCTGGTGGCGCGCTGCTGCGGACGGCCGGTGCCTTCTTCGGCAGAAGGTGCGGGGCTGATCGGTTCCAGATCGACCTGCGCCATGTTGCAGCGATCCTTGAACGAGCCATCGGCGTCATAGACATAGGCCACGCCGCCGCTCATCCCGGCGGCAAAGTTGCGGCCCGTGCCGCCCAGCACGCAGACCACGCCGCCGGTCATATATTCGCAGCCGTGATCGCCGGTGCCTTCAACCACCGCCACGGCGCCCGAATTGCGCACCGCGAAGCGTTCACCCGCAACGCCGCCGAAATAGGCCTCGCCGGCAATCGCGCCATACAGCACGGTGTTGCCCACGATGATGTTCTGCGTCGGATCGCGGTCCACATTGGACGGCGGGCGCACGATCACGCGGCCGCCCGAAAGCCCCTTGCCGACATAGTCGTTGGCATCGCCCACCAGATCCAGCGTGACGCCATGCGCCAGCCATGCGGCAAAGCTCTGCCCGGCAACGCCGGTGAAGTTGATCCGCAGCTGTTCCGGCTTGAGGCCGGCATGGCCGAACTTCTGCGCGATCTGGCCCGACAGCATCGTGCCGACCGTGCGGTTGACATTGCGGATCGGGAAATCGAGCACCAGCGTTTCGCCATGTTCGATCGCCGGACGCGCAGCCTGGATCAGGTCGTTGTCGAGCGCAGCCTGAAGGCCGTGATCCTGCGTTTCGGTGTGATAGAGTTCCTTGCCTTCGGGCACGGGGATCGACGTCAGCAGGCGGGTCAGATCCACGCCGTCTGCCTTCCAGTGGCGAACGGCGCGCTTCATGTCGATCCGGTCAACCCGGCCGATCATCTCCTGCAGCGTGCGGAAGCCCATTTCGGCCATGATCGCGCGCAGCTCCTCGGCCACGAAGAAGAAGTAATTGATCACATGTTCGGGCTGGCCGACAAAGCGCTTGCGCAGTTCGGGGTTCTGCGTGGCCACGCCCACCGGGCAGGTGTTGAGGTGGCACTTGCGCATCATGATGCAGCCCGCTGCGATCAGCGGAGCGGTGGCAAAGCCGAACTCGTCCGCGCCCAGCAGCGCGCCAATGGCGACATCGCGGCCAGTGCGCAGGCCGCCATCGACCTGCACCGCAATGCGGCTGCGTAGATCGTTGAGCAGCAGCGTCTGCTGCGTTTCCGCCAGGCCGATTTCCCACGGCGAGCCGGCATGCGTCAGGCTGGTCAGCGGACTTGCGCCGGTGCCGCCTTCATAACCCGAGATGGTCACATGGTCGGCGCGCGCCTTGGAAACGCCCGCAGCCACCGTGCCCACGCCCACTTCGGACACCAGCTTGACCGAAATACGCGCGACCGGGTTCACGTTCTTGAGATCGTGGATCAGCTGCGCAAGGTCTTCGATCGAGTAGATATCGTGATGCGGCGGCGGGGAGATCAGGCCCACGCCAGGGGTTGAATGGCGGGTTGCGCCAATGGTCTTGTCGACCTTGTGACCGGGCAGCTGGCCGCCTTCACCGGGCTTTGCGCCCTGCGCCATCTTGATCTGGATATCGTCGGCATTGACCAGATATTCGGTGGTCACGCCAAACCGGCCCGATGCCACCTGCTTGATCGCCGAACGCATCGAATCGCCATTGGCCATCGGCGTGAAGCGGCTGGGATCTTCCCCGCCTTCACCGGTGTTGGACTTGCCGCCGATGCGGTTCATCGCCTTTGCCAGCGTGGTGTGCGCTTCCCAGCTGATGGAGCCATAGCTCATCGCGCCGGTGGCGAAGCGCTTGACGATTTCCGCCGCCGTTTCGACTTCGGAGATGTCCAGCGGCGTGTTGGCTGGCTTGAGTTCCATCAGCCCGCGGATCGTCAGCAGGCGTTCGGACTGCTCGTTGATCGACTTGGCGAACTCGGCGTAATTGGCCCAGTTGCTGGCCGGGTCCGTGCCGCGCACGGCGTGCTGCAAATGGGCGACATTGGCAGGCGTCCAGGCGTGATCCTCACCGCGCAGACGGAACTGGTAGATACCGCCCACGTCCAGCATGTTGCGATAGATCGGGTTGTCGCCATAGGCAGCCGCATGGCGGCGCACCGCTTCCTCCGCCACGTCGATCAGGCCGATGCCTTCGATGGTGGTGGCGGTGCCGGTGAAATATTTCTCCACGAACTCGGTCGACAGGCCGACCGCATCGAAGATCTGCGCACCGCAATAGGACTGGTAGGTCGAAATGCCCATCTTGGACATGACCTTCTGGATGCCCTTGCCGACCGCCTTGATATAGTTGCGGCGGACCTGAACGGGGTCCATGTCCTGATATTTCTCGGCGCGGATATCCTCCAGCGTCTCGAACGCGAGATAGGGGTTGATGGCTTCGGCGCCATAGCCCGCCAGCGCGCAGAAATGATGCACTTCGCGCGCTTCGCCGGTCTCCACCACCAGGCCGGTCTGCATGCGCAGGCCCTGGCGCACCAGATGATGGTGCACGGCTGCGGTTGCCAGCAGCGCGGGCATGGGAATGCGGTCCTTGTTGGCCGCGCGGTCGGACAGGATCAGGATGTTCTTGTCCTGCAGCACCGCTTCGGTGGCAGCCCAGCACATTTCCTTGATCGCCATTTCCAGCCCCTCGGCGCCGGTTTCGGCATCCCAGGTGATGTCGATCGTCTCGGTCCGGAAAGCGCCATCCAGGCTGCTTTCGACAGAGCGGATCTTCTCGACATCCTTGTTGGTCAGGATCGGCTGATCGACTTCCAGACGCTTGTGCAGGCCGCCATCATGGCCCAGCAGGTTGGGACGCGGGCCGATCATCGACAGCAGGCTCATCACCAGTTCCTCGCGGATCGGATCGATCGGCGGGTTGGTTACCTGGGCGAAGTTCTGCTTGAAGTAATCATACAGCAGCCGGCTCCTGGCGGACAGCACGGCAATCGGCGTGTCGGTGCCCATCGACCCCAGCGGATCGTCGGCGTTGACGGCCATCGGCTCCAGAAAGCGCGAGATGTCTTCCTGCGTGTAGCCAAAGGCCTGCTGGCGATCGAGCAGCGAATCTTCCGGCGCGCGCACGGCATCGCGGTCGGTCTCAATGGTTTCAAGGTCGCGCAGTTTGTACTGCGCCTGCTTGAGCCATTTTTCATATGGATGCGCGGCGGCCAGCTCCGCCTTCAGCTCGGCATCTTCGACGATGCGGCCTTCTTCGAGGTCGATCAGCAGCATCTTGCCCGGTTGCAGGCGCCATTTGCGGATGATGTCGGTTTCGGCAAACGGCAGCACGCCGCTTTCCGATGCGAGGCAGACGATATCGTCCCGGGTCACCACAAAGCGCGCCGGACGCAGGCCGTTGCGGTCCAGCGTGGCGGCGATCTGGCGGCCATCGGTAAAGGCCACGGCGGCGGGGCCGTCCCAGGGTTCCATAAGCGCGGCGTGATATTCGTAGAACGCCTTGCGCGCGGGATCGATCATCGGATCGCGCGCCCACGCTTCCGGGATCAGCATCATCATCGCATGGGCCAGCGAATATCCGCCCAGCAGCAGCAGCTCCAGCGCGTTATCGAGGCAGGCGGTGTCAGACTGGCCATGCGGCACGATCGGCCACAATTTGTCGAGGTCGGCGCCCAGCAGGTCGCTTTCCATCGTGCGGCGGCGGGCGTTCATCCAGTTCACATTGCCGCGAACCGTGTTGATCTCGCCATTATGCGCGATCAGGCGGAACGGCTGTGCCAGGCGCCAGCTGGGGAAGGTGTTGGTGGAGAAGCGCTGGTGCACCAGGCCCAGCGCGCTTTCGCAATCGGGATCGCGCAGATCGTCATAGAAACTGCCCACCTGATTGGCCAGCAGCAGGCCCTTGTACACCACCGTGCGGCTGGAGAAGCTGGGCATGTACAGCTTCAGCAGGCCGGGCATGTTGTGCTTTTCGGCCAGTTCCTTGAGCGGGTTCTGCGTCTGCTTGCGAATCACGATCAGCTTGCGCTCGAACGCGTCATGGTCCTCGCAATTTTCGCCGCGCGCGATGAAGCACTGGCGGATCATCGGCATCGAATCGAGCACGGCCTTGCCCAGGCCGTCCAGCGTGCAGGGCACATCGCGCCAGCCGATCAGCGTCTGGCCTTCCTTGGCGATGAACTTCTCGAACTGTTCGGTGATGAACTCGCGCGCTGCATCTTCCTGCGGCAGGAAGCACATGGCCACGGCATAATCGCCGGCCGGCGGCAGGCTCAGCCCTTCGCCCGTGGCCCATTTGCGATAGAGCTTGTCCGGGATCTGCATCAGGATACCCGCGCCATCGCCCAGCAGTGGATCAGCGCCCACAGCGCCGCGATGGTCGATATTTTCCAGAATCTGCAGCGCCTGGGTCACGATGTCGTGCGATTTGACGCCCTTGATATGGGCTACAAAGCCTACACCGCAGTTATCATGTTCATTGCGCGGATCGTAAAGGCCCTGTGGGGCTGGAAAATCGGTCAACTCTTCTATCCTGTCTCAAGCCGATGGTTTTGCACGCTCCGACACCGGCAAAAGCCAGCAGCGAAACGCGACTCACCCAGCTTGGGTGCTTATCGAAAATGTCGCGAAGGAACCCCATGGCGACAGGAAAGTGTTTTGGCAAGGTTTGCTGCAATGCACAATGGTCAATTCATGGCCTTGTGCCGGGATTCCAGATGTTTAGCGCCAGTGCGCGATCAGGCGACGCCGCTCATCCGCTGGAGGTTGAGCAGGGCTTCGCGCAGGACGCGCTCATTTTCCTCTGCATTGACCGGCCGGGCCTGTTCCGCAGCCGCAGGTTTGGCCTGTGCTGCGCCCTGGTCTGACGGCGCATCGAAGGGGCGCCGGGTGCCGGTGGAAATGGCAGCAAGAGCGGCGTCTTCCTGTGCGGAGCTGCTTGCAGCCTCGTGCGGGAACACCACGGCAGGCTCGACATGGTCGTCTGCGGCCTGCGGCTCATCCTCGATCCGGACGAATTCCTCCGCCCGCTGCCGGAAGGGATTGTTCATCGCGACCAGCGAGGCGAAGTCCTCCGCGTCATCGCCTTCTTGCTCTGACGGAGCGGTATCGGCGGGCCGGGAGAAATCGAGCGGCTTGCGGGCGGCAGGTGCCTTGGCCCGGGCCGTTTCGGTGCGCATGCGCTCAAGCGGAAGATTGAAAGACGCGGTGAGGTCATCCTCATCCGTGTCATCCTCGGCATCAAGCCCGCTCAGATGGGCGAAATTGGCGAACAGCCGGAATTCGCTGTCTTGTGGCGGCTGTTCTTCGCCTGCGTCTTCAAAAGGGGCCGCGTCTTCAAAAGGGGCCGCGTCCTCATAATCGGCATCGTCATGACCGGCAGCATCGTCGAGATCGGCGTCAGGCTCGTCCAAGCCCTGCGCAGGTGAGGAGAAATCGGCAAAGGGCGCTGGTTCTGCGGCAGCAGACGTGATCGGATCTGCGGCGGATTCGGTGCGGCCGAAATAGGCCTTCATCGCCTCGGCGGCCTCGTCCGGCTCGGCCACGTCGAAGCCACTGGGCATGGCGCGCATGGCGTGCGCGGGGATCGGTGCGGAAGCGGCCAGCCTGGCCCGGGCGGCGCGCATCTGGCGGTGTTTCTCGATCGAGGAGCCGAGGCGCTGTGCCAGCTGCACCAGCGCCAGGTCGCCCAGTTCCGCCTCGTCCCACTGCGCGGGCGCAGCGTCCGTTGAGATATCGGCTTCGGCTTGATCAGGCTCGGCGGCAGGCTCGAAACTGGACTCGATCATGGTGTCCTCGTTGTAAATGTCATCTTCCGGCAGCGGAGCCAGGAATCGTGCAGGCGATGGTGCAGGCTCTGCAGAGGGTTCGTCAGAAGGCCCCTTGACCGGCCCTTCAGCGGACTCGCCGCGCTTCATCGATGGCGGGGAGAAGGCCAGGGCATCCACAGCGGCTTCGCTGTCATCCTCAGCCTCGAACCAGGCCGTGTCGAACTGGTCTTCCGCCTCGTGTACATCGGGCTCTGCATCAAGACCGGCGGGCACTGGCGCTTCGATGGCGGCTGCGAATTCCGGCCCGTCGATCATTGGTTCATCCCCGTCCATGTCTTCGCCAAAGCTGGCGGCAGGCGCCATTTCCGACAGTTCCATCACGTCATCAAAATGATCGTCGCTGGCGACTCTTGCTGATTCTTCGACTGCTGCTTCCAGATCGAAGTCGGGCATGTCGGCGGCCTTGGCGGCAGCAAGAAATCTGGCGCCGGGGTTGCCGGGCAGCGGGGCGAAATCGAAATATTCGCTGTGACCTTCATCCACATCTATGGCCAGCGCGCGGCGGCGCGGCCCGGTATCGTCAAACCCTCTTTCGCCCAGCTCCTCATGCGCATTGATCGGTGAGCGCTTGGCTGAGCCTTTCTTGGCGGCGCGAGAACGCTGCGGGGCGGCAGGGGAATGGGCCCTGGCCACCTGGCGCGCGATCAGCAGGCCGGAAATCGCCCCCAGCACGGTGAAGCCGAGCGCCATCAGCGCGCGGGCGGTAAAGCCGAGCGGCGGCGCGGTGGCAGGCACGATGGAGGAAAGGCCGGTCGATACGGCGATCTGTTCGATCACCGGGACAGGGACCACCAGACTGCCCATGCCCAGAAGGGCGGCAAACCACAGGGCCACGATAAACGGGAACGCCGGATGCGTGCTGATGGGGGCCTTTGCGCCCCCTCGCTTCATGCCGGTTTCTTGTGCCATGCTAGCCAATTGATCACCCAGGTTTCGCGCCGGTCCATCTTGCCGCCACCTGTCAGGCTGCGGCGCAAATCCGGCTGTTCGGATCGTGGCCTAACAGCACTTGGTAAACAGCTTGATAACGTTGAACGTTGCAGGCCCAGTCATGATGGCTGGCAACATGCTGGCGAGCGGTCTGACGCATGGTGTCCCAGTTGCCGCGCGCATCCAGCAGATCGGCCAGCGCGCGGGCGCATGACTGCGGATCGTCGGGGGTGAACAGCGTGCCGGTGACCCCGTCCTCCATCAGCTCGCGGTGTCCGCCCACATCGCTGGCGGCGACCAACTTGCCCTGCGCCATCGCTTCCAGCGGCTTGAGCGGGGTGACGAGGTCCGTCAGCCGGCTGGCCTTGCGCGGATAGGCCATGATGTCGGCCAGCGCGTAATATCGTTCCACCTGATCGTGCGGCACGCGGCCGACAAAGCGAATCGCATGGCTGGCGGGGGAGGCTTCGGCGCGCGCCTTGAGCGCATCTTCCATCGGTCCGCCGCCCACCAGCAGCAGCCGCGCATCGCCATGGCGCTGCACCAGTGCGGGCATGGCATCGATCAGGTCGTCCAGCCCTTCATAATCATAGAAGCTGCCGATGAAGCCGATCACCGGGCCATCTCCCAGACCGAGCGAGCGCGCCAGCGCGCCATCGCGGGGCACCGGATTGCCGAACAGCGTCAAATCCACGCCATTGGGCATGATCGCAATCTTGCTTGCGGCAACACCGCGCGCCACCAGATCGGCGCGCAGACCTTCGCAAATGGTCACCACCCGGCCCGCCTGCGCCACCACGTGGTTTTCCAGGCTGCGGGTGAGGCGGTATTTGAGCGATCCGGCCTTGCCCACGCCGTTGCCCACGGCGGCATCTTCCCAGAAGGCGCGGATTTCATACACCACCGGTATGCCCAGCTTTCGCCCGGCGCGAACCGCCGCCATCCCGCCCAGCGCGGGCGAATGGGCATGCAGGATATCGGGCCGCCAGCCCTGCGCCAGATCGACAATCGCGTCTGCCAGGGCGGAAATCTCGCGCCATTCACGCACAGCGGGCGGGCCGGAGGCTTCTCCGCGTGTGCGGTGAAAGGTCAGCCCCTCGGCCGCTTCCACATCGGGACCATCGGCGGTGTGGCGCAGACCGGTTATGCCGCGCACTTCCAGGCCCTGCGCCAATTGCGCGCGCATGATCGCCCGCGTGCGGAAGGTATAGCCGCTGTGCATCGGCAGCGAGTGGTCAAGGATGTGCAGAATGCGTGTCATTGACGCAAATCCTTGCCACGACAACCTTAACGGCGCGTCAATTTGTCTGGGCTATGGCTGCCGATGAAGCTGCCGGAAATCTATCTGTGATCGACTATTTCACCATCGCGCTGACACACGGCCTGATCGCGCTTGCCGCTTTCCGGCTGCTGACGCGCGACGATCTCGATCGCGAGGATGAGGCGGCGGCTGCCGATACCGCCCCGGCGCCGCGCCCAAAGGGCAAGTTCTCTCCCTATGCGCGCCCCAACGCTGGCCGCAGCACGAACAAGGACGGCTGAGCGCGTGCTCGACCTTGTCCTGATCGGCTTTATCGGCCTGCTGCTGGCGATGGGGCTGAAGCGCCCGTTCATCTGGGTGCTGGTCTATATCTATATCGATGTCGTGGCCCCGCAGAAGATCGGCTGGGGGCTGATCCAGGCCTTGCCGCTATCGCTGATGGCCTTTGCCGCGGCGTTTTGCGGCTGGCTGTTCTTCGACAGCAAGCAGGGCATGCGCTTCACTTTCCGCCAGGGGCTTATCGTGGCGCTGCTGGTCTATTGCGGGCTGACCACGATGGCGGCGCAGTTCCAGGATTCGGCGTGGGAGAAGTGGGACTGGGTGTGGAAGGCGCTGGTGTTCGCCACTTTCCTGCCGCTGACATTGCGCACGCGGCTGCGGATAGAGGCGGCGGTCCTGATCCTGGTGCTGTCCATCGGCGCGATCATCATCAACGGCGGGATGAAGACCGTTTTCGGCGGCGGCGGCTATGCCACGCTCAAGCTGCTGGTGGATGAGAATTCCGGGCTGTACGAAGGCTCGATCATCTCCACCGCGGCGATTGCCACAATCCCGCTGATCGTATGGCTGGCGCGCCACGGCACCATCTTCAAGCCGGACTGGCGGGTGTGGACATTCAGCGGCGCGCTGATCTTTTCCTGTCTGCTGATCCCGATCGGCACGTCTGCGCGCACCGGGCTGGTGTGCCTTGCCGTGCTGGGGGTGCTGATGCTGCGGTCGGTGCGCTATCGCTTTGTCTATGGTGCGCTGGCGGGTCTGGTGCTGATGGCGGCGATACCCTTCCTGCCGCAGAGCTATCTTGAACGGATGGGCACGATCACCGGCTATCAGAGCGACCAGTCCGCCTCCACCAGGCTGGCGGTGTGGCAATGGACCTATGACTATTCGAAGGATCATCCGCTGGGCGGCGGCTTCGATGCCTATCGCGCCAATTCCTTCACCTACAACACCCGCGTGGTGACCGGAGAGGGCAATAACCAGCAGGTCGAATTCCGCGAAGTGACGGAAGAAGCGCGCGCCTATCACTCCTCCTATTTCGAGCTGCTGGGCGAGCAGGGCTGGCCGGGCCTGCTGCTGTGGCTGTGGTTGCAGGGGCTGGGCGTGTGGCAGATGGAGCGCATCCGCTGGCGCTTCTCCCGCACGGCAGGCGATCAGGACGCAGCCGATGGCCGCAAGAGCTGGCAATGGGGTCTGGCCACCGCCCTGCAGCAGGCCCAGCTGGCCTATCTGGTGGGCGCGCTGTTCGTGGGCATTGCCTATCAGCCGTTCATCTTCATGCTGGTTGGCCTGCAATGCGGCCTGTGGTCCTATGTCCGGCGCACGCAGGGCGATGCGCGCAAGGCCCGGTCCGGCCAGCCTGCCGAAACGGCGCAGGTGCCGTCAGCCGCCTGACCTGCGCGCGTCCTGTCGACAGCGTGTCCCATGCTGCGTCGGCCCGCGCCGATCAGCGCTGATCAGCGCGAATGGGCGCGGATCCAGTCTTCCACCACGGGAGCGATCTTGCCGCGCCATTTGCTGCCGTTGAAGATGCCGTAATGGCCCACATCTGTGGCCAGGTAGTACTTCTTCTGATCGGCTGGCAGGTGCTTGGTCAGGTCCAGCGCCGCGCGGGTCTGGCCCACGCCTGAGATATCGTCGTTCTCACCCTCGATCGCCAGCAGGGCGGTGTCGCGGATGGCATCAGGATCGATGGCCTTGCCGCGGTGCACGAATTCACCCTTGGGCAGCGAGTGTTCCTGGAACACGTGGTGGATCGTCTGCAAATAGAACTCCGCCGTCATGTCGCAGTGAGAGAGATATTCGTCGTAGAAATCCTTAGTCTTGTCGGCGCTTTCCTGATCCCCAACGGTCAGGTGCTTGAACATCTCGTAATGGCTCAGCATGTGGCTTTCCATGTTCATCGACAGGAAGCCCGCCAGCTGCAGGAAGCCGGGATAGACCTTGCGGCCCGCTCCGGGATAATTCAGCGGCACGGTGGCAATCACATTGTCGACGAACCAGCTGTGCGGCTTGTCCATCGCCACATCGTTGACGCTGGTCGGGCTGGCGCGCGTATCGATCGGGCCGCCCATCATGGTCAGCGTGGCGGGGCGGCACGCATCGCCTTCCGCCGCCATCACCGCCGTGGCGGCAAAGGCGGGAACAGAGGGCTGGCACACCGCCAGCACATGCGTGTTTTCACCGATGAACCGGAGGAATTCGATCAGGTAATCGATATAGTCGTCCAGATCGAAATCACCGGCGGACAGTGGCACCAGCTTGGCGTCGGCCCAGTCTGTCACCCACACTTCCTGATTTTCCAGCATGCGCGCCAGCGTACCGCGCAGCAGCGTGGCGTAGTGGCCGCTCATCGGCGCAACCAGCAGCAGCTTGGGCGCATCGGCGGGCAGGCCCTCGCGCTTGAAATGACGCAGCGATCCGAACGGCTTTTCCAGCACCACGTTTTCGGACACCGCATGGGCCTTGCCATCGACGGTGACCGATTCGATGCCGAATTCGGGCTTGCCGCGCTCTTCATAGACGTGGGCGAACACCTTCAGCGCGGAGGCCATGGCTGGCCCCATGCCGAAATACCCGATGGGAAGCGCCGGATTGCTCAGCAATTGGGCCCCGAAAGACGCCAGATTGCTGGCCGAATGCATCATCGATCGATGCATTTCATAGGCGGAATAGAGCATGTGCGTCCCCTGATGCGAACCATGTGCCAGGTGGATCTGCTGCGATCCCGGCACGGCGCGCAATTGTGTTGTCTGCACCATGCCATAGCCTGACTTGTGCATCCAATGTAAGCGATGTTGCATTGCAGCAAAAGGGGCTTGTGCCCGGAAAAACCGCAATAATGCAGAATTCCGGCGGGCAAGTGCTTCAATCGCGCGATCTTATCGGCTAGGCGCAGCAGCGAAATGGCCAGCCGCGCTTCCTCCGATGATGTAGAGCCCGCAGATAACCTGGGTCCGCTGGCGATGATTTTCCGCGCCGCCGGGCGCTATCCCGGCATGATCGTGTTCGCCTGTATCGCCCTGATGGTGACGGCAGCGGCCACGCTGGCGATCCCCGCCGGTTTCCGCCTGATCATCGATCGCGGCTTTGCCGAGGGCAGCAACCCGGACGAGATCGGCCGCTGGTTCCGCTATCTGTTCGGCATCGTGGTGGTGCTGGCACTGGGCACGGCCTGCCGGTTCTATTTCGTCAGCCTGCTGGGTGAACGCGTGGTGGCCGATATCCGCCTTGCCGTTCAGCAGAACCTGCTGCGCCTGTCCCCCGGCTTCTTCGAGGAGAACAGCCCGTCGGAGATTTCCAGCCGGATGACCGCCGACACCGCGCAGATCGAACATGTGGTGGGCACCACCGTCTCGGTCGCGCTGCGCAATGCCATCATGGCGGTGGGCGGCACGGCCTATCTGGTTTACCTCGCGCCCGCGCTGACCGGGATGATGGTGGTGGCCATTCCGGTGGTGATCATTCCGATTGCCATGTTCGGTCGCCGCCTGCGCGCTGTCAGCCGTGAGAGCCAGGACCGCGTGGCCGATGTCGGCGCGATGATTTCCGAAGTGCTGGGCGCGATGAAAATCGTCCAGGGCTTCAACCAGGAAAGCCGCGAACAGGCCCGCTTTGCCGCCAGTGTGGAGGCCACTTTCGAAACCGCCCGGCGGCGCATCGTGCTGCGCTCGACCATGACCGCGATCATCATTGCGGTGATCTTCGGCGCGATCACCGCGCTGATGTGGCGCGGGGCGATGCAGGTGGCCGAAGGCACGCTTTCGGGCGGCACCATCGCCGCCTTCGTGCTCACCGGCGTGCTGGTGGCGGGTGCATTCGGATCGCTGACCGAGGTTTACGGGGATCTTCTGCGCGGTGCCGGTGCGGCTGGTCGGCTGAACGAATTGCTCAACCAGGCACCCGCAATCGCGCCGCCCGCGCGTCCGCAGGCCCTGCCGGAGCCGCCGCGCGGCAGCCTGTCGTTCCAGAATGTCGGCTTCAGCTATCCCACGCGCTTGCAGGACAAGGCGATCGAGGGGTTCACCCTGACCGTTGAGCCGGGTGAGACAGTGGCCATCGTGGGGCCATCGGGCGCCGGCAAATCGACCATTTTCCAGCTGGTGGAGCGTTTCTACGATCCGCAGGTGGGCACCATCCGCATGGACGGCGTTCCGCTGGATCAGGCCGACCCTGCCGCCATTCGCGGACGCATGGCGCTGGTTCCGCAGGAAGGCGTCTTGTTCGCCGCCAGCGCGCGCGACAATCTGCGCTATGGCGCGTGGGATGCCGATGAAGAGGCTATCTGGGACGCGGCGCGCGCAGCCAATGCGGAAAAATTCCTGCGCGAACTGCCCGATGGCCTCGATACCTATCTGGGCGAAGGCGGGGCGCGTCTTTCGGGCGGCCAGCGCCAGCGCGTGGCAATCGCCCGCGCGCTGCTGCGCGATGCCCCGATCCTGCTGCTGGATGAAGCCACCAGCGCGCTGGATGCCGAAAGCGAACGGCTGGTGCAGCAGGCGCTGGAAAAGCTGATGGAGAACCGCACCACGCTGGTCATCGCCCACCGCCTGGCCACGGTGCGCGCGGCAGACCGGATCGTGGTGCTGGACGATGGCCGCATTGTCGAGCAGGGCGATCACGCCAGCCTGATTGCCAAGGGTGGGCTTTATGCCCATCTCGCCGCGCTGCAATTTGACGATCAGGCCGCCTGACGGCCCGCTTGCCCGCCTGACCGGCGAAGCACACGAAGTTTCCGGTTGAGAATTCGATTGAGACAGGGGTTAAGCCCCTGCTAATCGACGAAGTATCATATGAAACCGATGAATGACGTCGCCTTTCCGGGCTTGGCGCTAAACCGATATTTCACTTCGATTCCGCGGGCGCTGATCCTGCGCGGCGGAACAGATCAAGGGACGCTCGATGATTCGCAAGATATTCGCTACCGGCATTTCCGCCATTGCGCTCGCCGCCGCCATGCCGGCCCTGGCTCAGGAGGCGCAGGAGGCGCCGGAGCGGGCCACCCCGGCAATGTCGTTCGGCGCATGGGGCGTCGATCTGACGCAGCTGGACCCGTCGGTCGATCCCGGTGCCGATTTCGATGCCTATGTGAATGGCAAATGGGTGGCAGCGACCGAAATTCCCGCCGATCGATCCGGCTATGGCCCGTTCGACATTCTGGCCGAAGGCGCGGTGGACGATGTCGAGACGCTGGTGACGGAGCTGGTTGCAGCCGATCCGGCGCCCGGAACCACCCAGCGCCGCATTGTCGATGCCTATAATGCCTATGCGGACCGGCCTGCCATCGATGCGGCGGGGCTTGCGCCTGCCTATCCCTATCTGACGCAGATTTTCAACGCGCCCGATCTGGATGCACTTGCCCATCTGTTCGAACAGCCGGGCTATCCGGCGATGGTTTCCGCAGGCGTCACCGTCGATAGCCGCGATCCCAATTCCTATGTGGTATCGGTCGGCTTCACCGGCATGGGGCTGGATGACCGCGATTATTATCTGGTCGACAATGAGCGGAACCTGGAAATCCGCGCGGCATACATGGATTTCCTCACCTTCATGCTGGGCAAGGCAGGCTACGGCGATCCGGCGGCCGCGGCCCGCGTGGTGTATGATTTTGAGCATCAGGTGGCCGAACTGGAGTGGGACAGCCAGATGTTCCGCATTCCGGAGCTGACCTATAATGTGCTGAGCCGCGACGAGCTGATCGCGCTCGCCCCCGATTTTCCCACCGAGACGCTGCTGCAATCGGGCGGCTTCGGCGATGTCGATCGCTTCCTGGCCAGCCAGTTGCTGCCCGATGCCGAAGAAGCTGCCGCGCTGGGTCTGGACGATGAACAAATGGGCATGATGGGCGGCGGCCTGCCGGCGATGATGCAATTGCTCACGCAGACCCCGCTGGCCAATCTCAAGGCCTATATGGCGGTGCGTTTCCTGTCATCCTATGCCGCCGTGCTGCCAAGCGACATCGATGATGCGAATTTCGCCTTTTACGGTACGGTGATGAGCGGGCAGGACAGCCCGCGCCCGCGTGAAAAGCGCGCCATCGGCGAGGTTGAAGGCCTGCTGGGTGAGCAGCTGGGCGCGCTCTACGCTGCGCGCTATTTCCCGCCTGAAAGCAAGGCGCAGATGGATGAGCTGGTGGCCAACCTGCTGCGCGCGATGGGTGAGGATCTGGACGATAATGACTGGCTGACCCCGGCCACGCTGGCCGAAGCGCGGGCCAAGCTGGCAAGCTTCACCCCGATGATCGGCTATCCCGATGAATTCGAGACGTATGACGGGCTGGAGATCACGCCGGGCAATCCGCTGGCCAACCGCATCAGCGCCATTGCGTGGAATCAGGCGGATTCGCTTTCGCGCCTGGGCAAGCCGGTGGATCGCACCGAATGGGCCATGCTGCCGCAGACGGTGAATGCCTATTACATGGCGATCTTCAACCAGGTGGTGTTTCCCGCCGCCATCCTGCAGGCACCCTATTTCAACCCCAATGCCGAAGCGGCGGTGAACTATGGCGCAATCGGCGCGATCATCGGCCATGAGATTGGCCATGGTTTTGACGATTCCGGGTCGCGGTTCGACAGCACCGGCACGCTGCGCAACTGGTGGCAGGACGTGGACCGGGCGGGCTTTGAAGCGCGCGCGGGCAAGCTCATTCCGCTGATCGAGGCCTATTGCACCGATGACGGGGAAACCTGCCTGACCGGGCGGCTGGCTCTGGGAGAGACGCTGGGCGATGTGGTCGGCCTGCAAATGGCCTACCGCGCCTATCGCCTGTCGCTGAATGGAGCTGAGGCTCCGGTGATTGACGGGCTGACCGGCGACCAGCGCTTCTTCCTCGGCTTTGCGCAGAACTGGCGCGAGAAGCTGCGGCCCGAGCGCAAGCGTTCGCAAATGCTGTCCGATTCGCATCCTCCGGGCGATTTCCGCCTCAACAACACCGTACGCCAGCTGGACGCATGGTATGATGCCTTCGATGTGGGCGAGGATGATCCGCTGTACCTGCCGCCGCAGGATCGCGTTTCGATCTGGTAGGACAGGTTGCGGCGCAGGGTCACGGTGCGCCGCTGGTGTGGGCTGCTGATGTTGGGGGGCGGTTTGGCTTGACTAAACCGCCCGCCCTGCCAATTGCTCGGCAGCAATGGACACCACTCTCACCGCAGTATTGCTCGGCATTGTCGAGGGGCTGACAGAATTCCTGCCGGTCTCCTCCACCGGCCACCTGATCCTCGCCACGGAGATGTTCGGCTATGATGCCGATGAGTGGGCGATGTTCAACGTGGTTATCCAGCTGGGCGCGATCCTGGCGGTGGTGTATCAGTACTGGCCCACATTCTGGGGCGCGGGCATGGGCGTGCTGAAGCTGGAAAGCGAAGGCCTGCGCTTTGCCCGCAACATCCTGCTGGCGTTCATTCCCAGCGTGATCCTGGGGCTGGCGTTCAAGGATTATATCGACATCATGCTGGGCAGCCCGTCAATCGTGGCGTGGGCGCTGATCCTGGGCGGCATTGCCATTATCGGGATCGAAAAAGCCTCCAGCCCGGGTGACGAGGTGAAGGTTGCCGACCTGCCGATGAAGACGGTGATCGGTATTGGCCTGGCCCAGTGCACGGCGATGATCCCCGGTGTCAGCCGATCAGGCGCCACCATCATGGGCGCGCTGGCGATGGGCGTGAACCGCAAGACGGCGGCGGAGTTCTCCTTCTTTCTGGCCGTGCCCACCATGATCGGCGCCACCACACTGGAACTGTTCCAGAAGGGCGATGCGCTGATGGCCGGCACCACAAGCGTGGGCTGGTATGAAATCGCCATCGGCTTTGTGGTCAGCTTTATCGTGGCGCTGATCGTCATTCGCCTGTTCGTGGCCTTTGTCAGCCGCCGCGGCTTTACCCCCTTCGCCTGGTACCGGATCGTGGTGGGCACAGTGGCAATTGCCTGGCTGACGCTGCGCTAGGGCTTGCGCCTCCCCGCAATTTGACTTGGAACCAAGCGGTTGCCGCGGTGTTTTCTAGGCATGATGTCTGGAAACTATCTCGGATGGGCCTGATTTTCCTCATAGGATCCGGCGCGCTGCTTGGCTGGTTGACAACAATTGTCCTGCAGACCGGCGGCAATGCCCTGAAGGTCAATCTGGCATCGGGAATCGGTGGCGCGCTGGTTGGCGGGCTGCTGGTCAATCCCCTGATCGGCGAAGGGAACTTGCTGGCCGGGGGATATAGTATCGCGGCGTTGCTGATTTCGCTGGGCGGCTCTGTCGTCCTGCTGGCGTCAGTCAATATTTTGCGACACCGCGAATTGCGATGAATTTTGCGTGATGAGCCGATGGCTCGTTTTATGGGTCGGCCTGGCCGTCCCGAATCTTGAAGGGGAATACCAATGAAGAAGATTATTTCTGTCGCGTCTGCTGCTGTGCTGGCTCTGGGTGTTGTCGCTTGTGACGGCGCCAACGAAAATGCCATGGAAGACGAAGGCGAGCAGGCTGCTGAAGTCGTGAACGACCAGGCCGAAGCCATGGAAGATGCCGGCATGATCAGCGACGACCAGGCCGATGCCATGACCGACGCTGCCGAAGACCGCGCTGATGCCATGGAAGAAACCGGCGAAGCGATGGACGAAGCCGCGGAATAAACTTCCGCGCCGCTCCTTCAGGAGCGGACAAGAATTGGGGCCGGTCCCGCCATCATGGCGGGGCCGGCCCTTTCGTTTGCAGTCTAGGTTGCCTGGCTAGGGCGCCTGTTCGGCGGCGGGTGGCGCTTCATCGCCCGGCTCGCTCAGCGCTTCGGCGGGCAGGCGTTGCTGGTCGAGCATCTCGGCCGCCTGATCCAGCGCCGCCGCTTCCCCCACGCTCACGCCGCCGGGACCGGGATCATTGTCTCCCGCACCGCATCCGCACAGCATCGCGCAGGCGGCCAGGGCGGGGAGGTATCGGGCGTTGATCGCGCTTACTCCCCCACTCATTCCCCACCTTACTCCCCAACTCATTCCATCGACGATTCGGCGCTGCCGATGGCGGCTTCGACATCTTCATTGACCATGCCTTCGGCAGCAGCGGCGGCTTCCATCGCGTCAATCTCCGCATCGCCAGAAGCGGCGTCTGCGGCGTCGGTCACGGCGTCTTCATCCATTGCCGGCTCGGGCGTGCCTGCCAGGGCCTGATCGGCGGGCATTTCGACCGTGTCGGCCATCGCGTCTTCGGATGCATCGGTGGTGGAACCGCACGCGGAAAGCGTGAGCAGGGCCGTGGCGGCGATAGCCAGGGGGGCGATTTTCTTCATGGTATTATCTCCAGTGGAATGGTCCCGCTCAGGCATTTGCGCCTGATAAGGGTGAATTACCCCAGCGCGCCGGGGAATAAAATCGCAAAAAGCGCCTGCGCCGGTTCCGGTGGAGCAAAGCCTGTGCAATCGGTGGGCAGATGACGTCATCCGACATGATTGACCGGCCGGGGCTGGAACAGGCGCGTGCCGCGCTGCGCCGCACCTTCGGCTTCGAGGAGTTTCGCGGCGCGCAGGAACAGGTGCTCTCGCGCGTGCTGGCCGGGCAATCCACGCTGGCGGTGATGCCCACCGGCGCGGGCAAATCGCTGACCTACCAACTGCCCGCCACCATGCTGGAGGGGACCTGCGTGGTCATCTCCCCGCTGATCGCGCTGATGCATGACCAGCTGCGCTCGGCCCGTGCCAACGGCATTCGCGCGGCATCGCTGACCAGCGTCGATACCGATGGGATGCAGACGGTGGACGCCTTCCGCAGCGGCGCGCTGGACCTGCTCTATGTCGCGCCCGAACGTGCCAGCCAGCCGCATTTCCGTGATCTGCTGGGGCAGGGCCGGATCGCCCTGTTCGCGGTGGATGAGGCGCATTGCGTATCCGAATGGGGGCATGATTTCCGCCCCGATTACCGCCAGCTGCGGCCGCTGATGGATATGTTCCCGCAGGTTCCGCGGCTGGCGCTGACCGCCACCGCCGATGCGCATACCAGGCGCGATATCCTGCACCAGCTGGGCATTGGTGAGGACGGGATGATCGTGGCCGGGTTCGACCGCCCGAACATCCGCTACGCCATTCGCCACCGTGACAGCATGGGCGCGCAGCTTGCCGCGCTGCTGGATGAGCATTCCGGCCCCGGCATCATCTATGCCCCCACCCGCCGCAAGGTGGAGGAACTGGCGGAAAAGCTGGGCGCAGGCTCTCGGTCTGGATCCGGCTCTGGCTCGGGCAGGCAGGTGTTGCCCTATCACGCCGGGCTGGCCCCCGAAGTGCGCGCCGCCAACCAGGCTGCATTCGTTTCCAGCGAGGACATGGTGATCGTGGCCACCATCGCGTTCGGCATGGGGATAGACAAGCCGGACGTGCGCTTTGTGGCGCATGCCGGCATCCCCAAATCGATCGAGGCCTATTACCAGGAAACCGGGCGCGCGGGCCGCGATGGCGATCCCGCGCTGGCCTTGATGCTGTGGGGTGCGGGCGATTTCGTGCAGGCGCGGCAAAGGCTGTCCGAAGTGGATGAGGCGCGCCAGCAGGGGGAGCGGACCCGGCTGGACGCACTGGCCGCGCTGGTGGAAACGCCCACCTGTCGCCGAGCCGTGCTGCTGCGCCATTTCGGCGAGGACCCGCCGCAGACCTGTGGCAATTGCGACAATTGCCTGGAGCCGCCGCAGGTGATCGAAGTCACCGAACTGGCGCGCAAGCTGCTGAGTGCGGTCTATCGCACCGGGCAGAGCTTCGGCTTCGGCCATATCCAGAAAGTGCTGACCGGGGCGCAGGATGATCGCATCACCCAGCGCGCGCATGACCAGCTCAGCGTGTTCGGCATTGTCGAGGGGGAGGAGGCGCGCCTGCTCCAGCCGCTCGCCCGCGCATTGCAGGCACGCGGGGCGCTGGTGGCGACAGAACATGGCGGGCTGGCGCTGGGCGGCGATGCCCGCTCGATCCTGAAGGGGGAGAGCGATGTCGCGATCATTCGCCCGCCCGAACGCAGCCAGCGCCGGGGCCGCAAGGGCAGCGCGCAGGCGCCCAATCCGGTTGGCGATCCGCTGTTCGATGCCTTGCGCGAACTGCGCCGCTCGCTGGCGGCGGAGGCGCAGGTGCCGCCCTATGTCATCTTCCACGATGCCACCTTGCGCGAAATGGCTTCGCGCCGACCGGGCAGCCTTGATGCGATGGGCACTATCTCGGGCATCGGGGCCAGGAAGCTGGAAGCCTATGGCGATGCGTTCCTGGCCATCATCCGCCAATATTGATGGCCAGCAACAATGGCCGCCCGCTGCCGGTCCGAAAATCCGGTTTTGATTGCGAAAACCTGTAATTTGATATAATAATGATATCATAATTAAACAAACAGGAGATTCGATATGTCAAAGGGGCAAGAAGCCATGATCCGCAGCCGGGAAGGCCCGGCCAGCACGTATAGCGGCTATCCCATGCTGCTGGTGCTGCTGGCGATCGTCGCTTTGGCGCTGTTCGTCCTGAGCACGGGCATTCCGCCCAAGGGTTCGAGCAAGCTGATCAAGATCATGTTCGTGCTGACCACTTTCGGGTCGGGCTTTGCCGTGCTGTTCTTCTCGGTCGGCTTCTACATGATCCAGCCCAACCAGGGCGCGGTGATCACGCTGTTCGGCGAGTACCGGGGAACAGACCGCAAGGAAGGTCTGCGCTGGCGCTGGCCGTGGATGGGCCGCAACAAACTGTCCGTGCGCGCGCACAACATCCATTCGGAGAAGGTCAAGATCAACGATCTGCGCGGCAATCCGATCGAAATCGCCTGCAATGTGGTGTGGCGTGTGGCCGACACCGCGCAGGCGGCGTTCGACGTGGATGATTACAAGGAGTTCGTGAACATCCAGATCGAGGCCGGGCTGCGCACGGTCGGATCACGCTACCCCTATGACGATATCGAGGAGGCGGAAACCACGCTTCGCTCTGATGCGGACGTGGTGAACAGCGAATTGCAGACCGAGCTGAACGAGCGCCTGTCTGCCGCCGGTATCGTGGTTGATGAGGCGGGCCTGACCCACCTCGCCTACGCGCCGGAAATTGCCGGAGCCATGCTCCGCCGCCAGCAGGCCGATGCGGTCATCTCGGCGCGCGCCAAGCTGGTGCTGGGCGCGGTCAGCATGGTCGAAATGGCGCTGGAGAAGCTGTCCGCCGACGACATCGTCCATCTGGATGATGAGCGCCGCGCGGCGATGGTTTCCAACCTGATGGTGGTCCTGTGCGGCGACCGTGAGGTGAACCCCGTCGTCAACGCAGGATCTTTGTACCAGTAACTCCGCCATGGCCGGACGCAGCAAACCTACACCCGGCAAGAAAGCCTTTGCCCTGCGGCTCGACCCGGCGCTCCACGATGCGGTGGAGCGTCTGGCGGCCACGGAACTGCGTTCGGTCAATGCCGAGCTGGAAGTGCTGATCCGCGAAGCGTTGAAGCGGCGCGGCATTGATGTGCCGATGGGCGAGCGCCCGCGCCGTGGCCGTCCGCCGAAGGTAGACTAGCATCCGCCATTGCCCGGCCGGGATTGCCCGCTAGTCTGGCGGGAGAGAGGGAGAGCGGTGCATATGAAATTCGGCGTATTCGACCATGTCGATGACAGCGGCCTGCCATTGGCACAGCATCTGGCGGCGCGGCTGGACATGGCCTGCGCCTATGAGGCGGCGGGCTTTCATTGTTACCATGTGGCGGAACACCACGGCACGCCGCTGGGCCATGCGCCATCGCCCGGCATGCTGTTTTCCGCCCTGTCCCAGCGCACCAGCCGCATCCTGTTCGGCCCGCTGGTCTATCTGCTTCCGCTGTATCATCCGCTGCGGCTGATCGAGGAGGTGGCGATGCTGGATGCGCTGTCCGGCGGGCGCTTCCAGCTGGGCGTGGGGCGCGGCGTCTCGCCCATCGAAATGGGTTTCTACGGCATCGACATGGCCCAGCAGCGGGAGATTTTTGACGAGACGCTGGAGGTCCTGCTCAAGGGTCTTTCCAGCGACCGGCTGAGCCACGAGGGCAGGTTCTTCAGCTTCGACGATGTGCCCATGACCATGCGCCCCGTGCAGCGCCCGCATCCGCCGCTGTGGTACGGCGCGGGCAGTCCCGAATCGATCACCTGGGCGGCGCATAACGGCGTCAATATCGTCAGCCTCGCGCTGGGGGACCGGGTGAAGCAGGTCAGCGGCCTGTTCCGCAAGGAATGGGAAGCGGGCGGCGGCGCGGCGGAAAACCTGCCGCTGGTGGGCATCAGCCGTCATATCGTGGTGGCAGACAGCGATGCCCAGGCGCGCGACCTGGCCCGGCCAGCCTATGCCCGCTGGCGCGCCAGCCTTGCCAGATTGTGGGAAGATCGCGGCGGCGGATTTCCGCTGGGCGATCTCTATCCGCCCGAATGGGACGCAGCCGAGGCGATGGGCCACGGCTGCGCCGGCAGCCCCTCCACCGTGCGCGACTTCGTGCTGCGCGAGGCGGATGGCAGCGGCATCAATTACATGGTCGGCTGGTTCGCCTTTGGCGATCTGCGGGTGGACGATGTGACGCGATCCGCGCAATTGTTCGCCCGCGAGGTCATGCCCGCTTTCGCCTGAGAACTTGCACCTGAGAACAGGCTTTGCGAGCTCTTAACCAATCTGGCGTAGTCCGCTACGCATGACCCATGATGCGCAAATTGTGCCGACCCGCCCGTCGATGAAATTCGCAGCTGCCCTTGCCGCTGCCGCCATCGCGGCCATCCCGCTGACGGCGCTGTTCGCGCAGGCACCTGCCGCCCCCTATACGATTGTCGAGACCGGGCAGACCTTCAATTCGCTGCAACAGGCGGTGGATGCGATTGGTGACGGGCGCGGCTCGATCGCTATTGCCGTGGGCACCCACCGCCAGTGCGCGGTGCAGCAGGGCGGGGTGATCTCCTATCTCGCCGCAGTTCCGGGCGAAGTGATCTTCGATGGCGTGACCTGCGAGGGCAAGGCCGCGCTGGTGTTGCGCGGGCGCGGGGCGGAAGTGTCCGGCCTCACCTTCCAGAACATGAATGTGCGCGATTTCAACGGCGCAGGCATTCGCCTGGAAGCCGGCAACCTGACCGTGGCGCAAAGCTGGTTCCGCGATAGCCAGCAGGGCATCCTGACCGCCGACGATACCGGCTCCACGCTGGTGATCGACCGCTCCACCTTCTCCGGCCTTGGCACGTGCGAGGGATCGGGCGGCTGCGCCCATTCGATCTACACCGGCAATTATGGCCAGGTGCGCATCACCAACAGCCGGTTCGAGCGCGGGCAGGGCGGCCATTATGTCAAACTGCGCGCGGGCCGGGTGGACGTGGCCAGCAGCAGCTTTGACGATTCGAACGGGCATGAAACCAATTACATGATCGACCTGCCTGCCGGGGCCAGCGGGCAGATATCCAACAACTGGTTCGTGCAGGGGCGAGACAAGGAGAATTACTCCGCCTTCATCGCCGTTGCTGCCGAAAGCCGCGATCACTCCAGCGCCGGGCTGACCGTAGCGGCCAACACTGCGCGCTTTGCGCCGGGCGTGGACCGCAATTCCGCCTTCGTGGCCGACTGGTCGGGCGAAGTCAGCCGGATCTCGGACAATCGCCTCGATCCGGGCCTGACCACCTACGAGCAGCGCTGACACCGTTCGGAACCCAGCCCACCCTTGATCGGTTTATTGGGCAGGAGACACGATATGGCAGGCGGTTGGTCGCGCGATGGCGCGGTTCAGGATCAGATTGACGACACGGTGAAAGACGCGGTGGAAGCCGCGCGCGCCCGCCTGCCCAAAGGCGAAAGCGCTGAATATTGCGACGATTGCGGTGAACCTATTCCGCAAAAGCGCCGCATGGCCGTTCCCGGTGTGCGCCGCTGCGTGGCCTGTCAGTCTGGTCAGGATAGCCAGATCCGCCATTCCGCGATCAACCGGCGCGGAAGCAAGGACAGCCAGCTGCGCTGAAAATCTATTTCAGCAGATGCCCCGCGCGGTCACGCTTGGTGGCAAGATAGCGCTGGTTATGCGCGTTGGCAGGCAGCTGATGCTCCACGCGCTCCGCCACCGTCACGCCAGCCGCCTCCAGCGCAGCCACCTTGGCCGGGTTGTTGGTCAGCAGCCGCACCGCGTTCACCCCCAGCAGATCGAGCATGCGCGCCGCCACGGGAAAATCGCGCGCTTCCACCGGCAGGCCCAGTCGCGCATTGGCATCCACAGTGTCGAACCCGGCATCCTGCAGGCGATAGGCGCGTAACTTGTTGATCAGGCCGATGCCGCGCCCTTCCTGCCGCAAATAGAGCAATATGCCCCAGCCGCCCGCCTTGGCCTCCTCCGCCATGCGCGCCAGCGCCGCGTCCAGCTGCGGGCCGCAATCGCATTTGAGACTGCCGAAGATATCGCCGGTCAGGCATTCGGAATGCAGGCGCACCAGCGGCACGCGGTCAAAATCGGGATTGCCGATCACCAGCGCCACATGCTCGCGCATATCGTCCAGCTTGCGGAAGGCGATCACCTCGGCTTCCTCGCTGGCGCTGATCGGCAGGCGCGCGCGGGTGGCGATGGTCAGCGCCACCTGATCGCTCCAGGCGGCAAGGTCGGATGCCGCCAGCCGCACCGGCTCCCCGGCGTGGGCGGGATCGAACAGGAAGGCGGGCAATATGCCGGCCAAGCGCGCCAGCTCCATCGCCGCCTCGGCCTCTGCCTTGCAGGCGATGGTCTCGGCCCGGAAAGGCCCTTTCAGCGGCACCACCAGGTCGAGCGCGGGATCGGCAATCGGGCGCGCTTCATCCAGTCCCATCGGCGCGGAACTGCGAATCAGCACGGGCGCATGGCCGCTGGCGGCCTCGCGCTGGTTGGCCAGCTTGAGCGTGGCGGCGCGCGCGGCGGAGATCAGCGCCCGGTCAGAGCTGGCCTGCGGGGCCAGCGCGGTTTCCACCGGCAGCAGCACGGGCGCCTCGCCAATCCGGATCGGCCAGCCGTGGCGCAAGGCATCCACCGCCTGCGCCACCCGGCGCGCGGGGGATGCACTGGTCGAGGCGGGAGCCGCGCTCAGCTGGCCATCTCCGTAATCAGCGGGATATGGTCGGACGGCTTTTCCCAGGTGCGCGCATCTTCCACGATGCGGTGCCCGGTGGCCTGCTGCGCCAGCTGCGGGCTGGCCCACATGTGATCCAGCCTGCGCCCGCGATCGTTCACCGTGTGGTCCTTGTTGCGATAGCTCCACCAGGTGTAATAGCGCTGCGGATCGCGGATGAACTCGCGGCCCACATCTGTCCAGCCATGCGCATCCTGAAAGCGCTTCAGCGTCTCCACTTCCAGCGGCGTGTGTGACACGACCTTGAGCAGCGCCTTGTGGCTCCACACATCCGATTCCAGCGGTGCGATGTTGAAATCGCCGACGATCATGGTCGGCCGGTCCACCTTGTCTGCCCAGCGAGTCATCCGCTCGAGGAAATCGAGCTTCTGGCCGAACTTGGGATTGATCGCGCGGTCAGGCTCATCGCCGCCGGCGGGGATATAGACATTTTCCAGCACCATGCCCGCCAGGGCGCCCGCTTCGGGGCCGGTCAGCTCCACTCCGACATGGCGCGCCTCGCCATTGTCCTGCCAGTCATGGCGCGAAAATTCGCTGATGGGGATGCGGCTGACGGTGGCCACGCCGTGATAGCCCTTCTGCCCGTGCACGGCGAAGTGGGTATAACCCAGCTCCTCGAACGCCTTGTAGGGGAACTGATGCTCCTGGCACTTGATCTCCTGCAGGCACAGGATGTCGGGCGCCTCCTGTTCAAGGAAACGCGCGATTATGGGCATGCGCAGGCGGGCGGAATTGATGTTCCAGCTGGCGATAGAGATCATGGCAACGTGCTTAGGTGCGAAGGCGCCGGGCGGCAAGGTGTCGGGCAGCCGGGCATTGCCATGCGGGCGGCGCGGCTGGTCTGGCGGCGCATGGCCCGGACAAAGGAAAACCCTCGTCCCGGGGGCAAGTGGGACGAGGGTTCCATTTAGCGTTCGTCACGCTTGCAAGCTGCCTGTTAGAGGGGCGGACAACAGGGGGGAAATCCGGGCCCGAGGCTGGCTTGCAAGATCATTTATACGCAGGTCAGCCTGTCGCTGATATGAATAAACCGTCGCAGTTTGTCGCAAATCTACAACATTTCACCTGCGAAGCGTTCAGCGTGGGCGACGGGACGATTGCCGCGGGTCGCGAACCTGAAATGTGCTGTCAGGAACGGCCACGCCATAACGGTGATTGCGCAGGCGCACCGTGGTGCGGATATTCTGCGAATCATTGGCTACCCAGCTGACCAGTTCCAGCCCGCCGGGGGCAGCGCTGTTCTGCAGGAAGATCAGCACGATCTCGCCGAACTCGGGCCTGGTGGGAACGGTAACGGCGATGCTCACCACATTGGGATTGGCGCTGGGCACGATGCGGCCATATTGCGCCACGTTGCGATCGGGATCGAGCAGCGCGCCCAGCGGCGTATCGCTGATCGGCCAGCGTTCCAGCTGCTGCACGTCATAATCGGCCATGGTCAGCGACCGGCCGTTGGAGACGATCACCATATTGACCGATTCTTCGTATTCGAAGCGGATGCGGCCGGGGTTCTTCATCGTCAGCACGCCTGTCACCACCTGGCCGTTGCGATCGGTCTGGGTGAAATCGGCGCGCATGGTGGAGATGCCGCGAAGCGCCCGCACGGCGCGGTTGATCCTGGCGGTATCGGCCTGCGAAGTTGATTGCGATGCAGATTGCGCAGCGGCGGGGATGGCCGGAGCCACCAGCGCAAGCGGCGTGCAAACGGCAAGAGCGCCGGCAATCGCGGCGCTCAGTGTCTTGCCTGTGAAGGGCGTGCTTTTGAAGCTAATCAAGGTGTTCATGCTCCCAGTCCTGGCGGTGGGGCATTGAACCGATGGTGAACCCGGTTCGTTCCCGGAGTTCAGCTTACTTGATCTTGCCTTCCTTGAATTCGACATGCTTCTTCGCAACCGGGTCATACTTGCGGAAGACCATCTTCTCGGTGATGTTGCGCGGGTTCTTCTTCGTTACGTAGAAAAATCCGGTGTCCGCGGTCGAATTCAGGCGGATCTTGACGGTTGCTGGCTTCGCCATGTCTTAAGTTCCCAAAAGGTTCGCTGGGGCCGGTCAGGCCCGAAAAAATACAGGCGACGCGCAAGCGCCGCCCTCAAGCGCGGGCCATTGGGGCAGAATCGGTGCAAAGTCAAGCAAGACAGGCCCTGCCAGCCTGCCCTACCAATCCACCTTGCCGCGATTGACCTTGAGCTGGCCGCGGGCCTTCTTGCCCGCCAGGCGCTTCACCTTGCCTACGCGGTTAACTCTTGTTTTAGCGCGCTTTTTCGGCTCGACACAGGCGCTTTCAATCATCTGCGTCAACCGTTCGCGCGCATCGCGGCGGTTGGCCTCCTGCGTGCGGTGGCTGCGCGCATCGATCACGATCTCGCCCTTCAGGTTCAGGCGGTTTCCGGCAAGATCCTTCAGCCGGTGGAAGATTCGCGGCGGCAGGCCGATGCGGTAGATATTGACCCGCAGCTGCACTGCGGTGGCCACCTTGTTGACATTCTGCCCGCCCGGACCCGACGCGGTGACGAAGCTTTCCTCCGCCAGCGACAGCGCCCGTTCGACCAGATTGTCTTCAGGTCTGGACATCAGTTTCAGGAATTTCGGGAGCTTGCGGAACGTCTGCCGTCACCGCGCCAGCAACAGGCACCGCGCCCACATCGGCAAAGCCCAGGGCAATGAAATCGGCGGGCATGGGCGAATGGGCGGCAATCGCGCTCTTGCCCGCGCGCGGCACTTCAATCGCGCTGGCGTGCAGCATGGTGCGGGCAAAGCCGGACTTTTCGCCATAGACCGGATCGCCCAGCAGGGGGATGCCGATGCCGCTGGCGGCGTGCACGCGGATCTGGTGGGTGCGGCCGGTCTCCGGGCGGAATTCCACCAGCGCGCGGCCGTTCACCTCTGCCAGCACGCGCCAGCCGGTGGCCGATTCCTTGCCCTTCTTGGCCGGGATCATCCGCCAGCCCTTCTCGGCGCTGCTGATCTTGGCCAGCGACAGTTCGATGCGGCCTTCCTTCTGCTCAGGAATACCGGCCAGAATGCCGAGATAGGTCTTGGAGACGACCTTCTCCTCAAACGCCATGTTGAAGCGCTTGAGCGACTTGGGATTGCGCGCCAGCAGCAGGCAGCCCGACGTATCGGTATCCAGCCTGTGCGCGGGCTGCGGCTGGCGCTGGAAGCCCAGCTTCAGCTCGTCCAGCCGGTCGCCCAGCGAAGCGCCGCCCTTGCGCGGGCGGTCAATCGGCAGGCCCGCGGGCTTGTCGATCACCAGCGCTTCGCCGTCTTCATACAGGATTTCGAGATCGTTCATGCCAGGGCTTTCCCGATCCGGTGGATCGCTTCAGTCAGGGTCGCCTCATCGGTGGCGAAGGATATGCGGAAACCGTCTTTGCCGCCGAATGCGGATGCGGCCACCACGGCCACGCCGTGTTCCAGCAGGTGCAGCGCCAGCTTGGTATCGTCGCCGCCAAAGCGCCCCATATGGTCGCTGGCGTCGATGAAACAATAGAAGGCACCATCGGGCACCGGCGTGGAAAGGCCGGGAATGGCGTTGATGCCAGCCACCACCAGATCGCGCCGCTGGCGGAAAATCTCGCGCCAGTCGGTCAGGAAATCCTGCGGCCCTTCGAAGGCGGCCACCGCGGCGGCCTGGCTGACGGAGGACGGATTGCCGGTGGAATTGCTCTGCAATGTGCCCATCGCATCGATCAGCCATCCAGGGCCGGTCGCCACGCCGATGCGGAAGCCGGTCATGGCGTGGCTTTTGGATACGCCGGAGACGGTGCAGATGCGGTCCGCCAGATCGGGGCACAGATTGGCCAGCGTGGCGTGCGGCCCGTCCGAATAGTTGAGCGGGGCGTAGATATCGTCCGACAGCGCCATCACCTGCAGGTGGCGACGCATCACTTCGCCCAGCGCCAGCAGCATTTCCGCCGGATAGACCGCGCCGGTCGGGTTGCCGGGCGAATTGAGCAGCACCCAGTTGGTGCGCGGAGTGATCAGCGATTCCAGCTCGCCCGCCTCAAAGCGGAAGCCGCGATGCGCATGGGTGCGCAGCGGCACCACGCGGCCACCGGCAAAGCGCACCATCTGCGGATAGGACACCCACCACGGCGAAGGCACGATAACCTCGTCGCCCTCGCTCACCGTGGCCACGATTGCCTCGAACAGGGCCTGCTTGCCGCCGCTGGTGACGATGATGTTTGCCGGATCGGCAGCAATGCCCAGATCGCGCCGGAAATGCAGCGCGGCGGCTTTCTTCAGCGCCATCGTGCCGGTGACGGGGGTGTACTTGGTCTGCCCGGCATCCATCGCTGCCCTGGCCGCTTCGATCACATGGTCCGGCGTGGCAAAATCCGGTTCGCCCACGGACAGAGAGATGATGTCCCTGCCCTGTTCGCGCAGGGCGGTGGCGCGGTCGGTCATCGCCGTGGTGGGCGAGGCCTGAATCCGCTGCAAATGCTGGCTGAGACGACCGGTCATTTCAACAACTCCGCTTTCATCAGTCCGCGCACCGAATTGCCCAGCAGGAAGCCGCCGGCAAGATCGTCTGGCGTCAGTTCCGCCTCCAGGGCGCGGCCTTCGTCCAGCAGGTGACGGCGCAGTACGCCGGGCAGCAGGCCCAGGCTGGCGGGCGGGGTCAGCAACTTGCCACCGCGCTCGACAAAAATGTTCGAATGGCCCGCTTCTGTCAGCAAGCCATCATCGCGCAACAGCAATGCCTCATCCGCGCCCTGGCCGATCGCTGCGCGGCGCGCGGCATCGTAGAAGGAGCGGTCGGTGGTCTTGTGCCGCAGCCGCCAGTCGCCCGAAACCACGGGCAGCGGCAATATCGCGCATGTCACCGGATCGGGCAGAGCGCCGGACCCCAGCGGCACGCTTTGCAGGGTGATCGCTCCGCTGCGGGCCAGCAACATGCGCAGCTTGGCAGGCTGTTCCAGCTCAAAGCACAGCGCCTGTATGCGGTTGCGCGCATCGTGCCGGTCAAACGCAAAGCCCAGCGTGGCTGCGCTCGCCTTCATCCGTTCGAGATGGAGTTCGAGCAGCGGAATGCCGTCCTGCGGATCGAAGCGCATGCTTTCGATCAGGTCGGCACCGCTTGCCTCGCGCTGCATGAAGCTGCCCTTGATCAGGCATTCGCGCCATTCGGACATGCCTTCGCTGTCGGCCACGATCGCCCCGCCAACGCCCGCCACCGCATGATGGCGATCGTTCTCGCCCGGGGTCAGGCGGATGGTGCGGATGGCGACATTGAAGGCGGCATCGATCGATCCGTCGGCAGCGGTGCCGATCCGGCCAATCGCCCCGCAATACGGTCCGCGTGCATCGCGCTCCACCTGCTGGATCAGCTCCATCGCGCGGATCTTGGGGGCGCCGGTGATCGATCCGCAGGGGAACAGCGCGCGGATCATGTCCATCGCGCCCTTGCCCTCCTGCAATTCGGCCCGGACGGAGGAGACCATCTGGTGCACCGTGGGATAGCTTTCGATGGCGAAGGGCCGGTCCACGCGCACACTGCCTGCCTCTGCCACGCGGCTGAGGTCATTGCGCATCAGGTCCACGATCATCAGGTTTTCGGCCTTGTCCTTGACCGATGCGGCCAGTTCCTGGGCAAAAGCCTCATCCTCGGCCTGCGTCTGACCGCGCGGGCGCGTGCCTTTCATCGGCTTCACCTTGGCCGCGCGGCCCTTCAGCGTGAAGAACAGTTCCGGGCTGAAGGACAGCAACCAGTGCGATCCGTCAAAGATCACCCCGCCATATCCGGCCCCCGCCGCCGGGCGTATCGCGCGGTAGATTGCCAGCGGATCACCCTGCGCGGCGCCCGCCAGCGGCATGGTCAGATTGGCCTGATAGATATCGCCCGCGCGGATCGCTTCCTGCAGCGTGTCGAATGCGCTGAGATAGGCGCCGGTCGATATCTGCGGTTCCATCGGCCCGATGGAGGCGCGCTCGCTGCCGCCGCGCGCTTCCAGAAAAGCGGGCACCTTATCCGATGGAATGGCCTGCACATCGTCAAACAGGCCCAGCCACACCAGCGGGCCATTGGCGCCGCTGCGCTCCTCGGCCAGCACTTGCAGGCGCGGCTCCAGCGCCAGACCTGCTTCATAGGCGAGATATCCGGCCAGCGTCCCGCCCGTCTCCGCGCGCGCCTTGTCCGCCTGTTCCAGCACGGCGGACACCTGATCCGGGCGATGGGCGACAAAGATCGCGCGCGGGCGTTCAAAAAGCTGCGCGTCATTTGCCCCCGATGCGCGGGCATCGTCCAGCAATACGAAGGGTTCGTAAGCCTGCATTCGCCCCGCTCTACCGTCAAATTGCCGTGTGTCTATTGCTTGACCGCGAATAGGTGCCTGCGCCAAGCATGGGGCAGACATATTCGGGACAAATCGGGCCAAGGGAAATCGGGCGCATCATGGCAGACATCTTCATCGGCAAGGACCTGGACGGCGAAACGCAGTCGCTCAACCTGGGGCGGGCCAACCGCCACGGACTGATCGCGGGCGCCACCGGCACCGGCAAGACGGTGACCTTGCAAGGGCTGGCGGAAAGTTTCTCTGCCGAGGGCGTACCGGTGTTCGTGGCCGATGTGAAAGGTGACCTTTCGGGCATCTCCATGCCCGGATCGCCTACGTTCAAACACGCCGACAAGCTGGAGGGCCGGGCCAGGGAACTGGGCATGGACGATTATGCCTATTCGGATAATCCGGTGATCTTCTGGGACCTGTACGGCGAACAGGGCCACCCCATCCGCACCACGGTTTCCGAAATGGGGCCGCTGCTGCTGTCGCGCCTGCTGGACCTGAACGACACGCAGGAAGGCGTGTTGCAGATCATCTTCCGCCATGCCGATGACGAGGGGCTGCTGCTGCTCGATTTCGAGGATCTGCAGGCGGTGCTGGCATGGGCGGCGGAGAATTCGAAGGAAATCTCCGGCGAATACGGCAATGTCACCAAGGCCAGCGTGGGTGCGATCCAGCGCCAGTTGCTGAGTTTCGAAAGCCAGGGCGCAGACCTGTTCTTTGGTGAGCCGGCGTTGGAAATCGACGATTTCCTGCAAAGCGACGATCAGGGCCGCGGCTATATCAACGTGCTGGCGGCGGATAAACTGATGCGCAGCCCCAAGCTGTATGCCACATTCCTGCTGTGGCTGCTGGCCGAATTGTTCGAAAGCCTGCCCGAGGTTGGCGATCCCGAAAAGCCCAGGCTGGTGTTCTTCTTTGACGAGGCTCACCTGCTGTTCGACGATGCGCCCAAGGCGCTGGAGGACAAGATCGAACAGGTCGTGCGCCTGATCCGTTCCAAGGGCGTGGGCGTGTTCTTCGTCACGCAGAACCCGATCGATATTCCCGAGGAAGTGGCCGGCCAGCTGGGCAACCGCGTGCAGCACGCGCTGCGCGCCTTCACCCCCAAGGATCAGCGGGCGATCAAGGCCGCGGCCGAGACCTTCCGCATCAATCCCGATCTCGACGTGGCAGAGGCGATCACGCAATTGCGCGTGGGTGAGGCGCTGGTGTCCACGTTGATGGATGACGGCGCGCCCAGCATCGTGGAGCGCACGCTGATCAAGCCGCCGCGCAGCCGGCTTGGTCCGGTCAACGCCAAGGAACGGGCGATCATCCAGTCGGTCAGCCCGGTCGATGGCAAGTATGACCAGAAGATCGACCGCGAAAGCGCCGAGGAAGTGCTGCTGGCCAAGGCCAGCGATGCCGCCGAAACCGCCAGGGAGGTGGAGGAAAAGGGCGAAGAAGAAGTGGGCAAGCGCAGCCGCAAGACCACTTCCCTGTGGGAAAAGGCCGGCAAGGCCGCGATGGGCGCTGCCGCCAGTTCCGCCGCCACGATCATCGCCGCCAGGATTTCCGGCCGAACCAGCCGGTCTGACCCGATGCGCAATGCCGCCACCAGCGCGGCGGGCACGATTGCCACCGAATTCGGCGGATCGATCGCCGGGCGATTCGTGCGCAATCTTATCGGCGGCCTGATGCGCTAGAGATCGGCGCGAGCGGCTCCGGGGCGGGCTGCGAACGCCGCCTTCCCGCGCTTCTCAGTCGAGAGGCAGGTTAGTCGAGAGGAAGGCGCAGTTCGGCCACCAGGCCGATGACCTTGCCGCTATCGTCCAGCCGGTTGGCCAGCGTCAGCGTGCCGCCGTGCTGTTCGGCAATGGCGCGCGCCAGTGTCAGCCCAAGGCCTGCACCGCCGGTTTCGCGATTGCGCGACGCCTCGCCGCGCGTGAACGGTTCCATCATCGCCGATATCTCGCCGGTGGGAATGCCCGGGCCAGTGTCCTCGATCCGCACCAGCGCATGATCATCGTCACGCATCACGCTGACCACCGGCTTTGCACCATAGCGCAGCGAATTGCCGATCAGGTTGCGCAGTGCGCGGCGCATCCACGTGGCGCGCAGGCGCAGCGCCATGCGTGAGCTATCGCCCAGCACCACGTCATCGCCCATATCCTCATATTCCTCCACCACGGAGGCGACGAGGGCGGACAGTTCCGTGCGTTCGAGCGGATCGCTGGGCCGGCCCACGCGCGCCAGCGAGAGGATATCGTCGAGCGATCTGGTGATGTCCTCGATGCTGGCGGCCATGCGCTCACGCTCGGTATCGTCTTCCACGCTCTCGATCCGCACGCGCAATGCGGCCAGCGGGGTCTTCAGGTCATGCCCGATCGCGCCGAGCATCACGTCCTTCTCGCTCAGCAAGGCGGAGATGCGCGATTCCATCGCATTATGGGCGGTGATCAGGCGGCGCATGTCCTCCGGACCGGAGGGTTCCAGCTGGCCCGATATTTCCTGCGTCTCGCCAAATTTCTCGACCCTGTCCGCCAGCGCAGCCAGCGGGCGGGTGATGCGGCGCAGCAGGAAGGCGAGGCCGCCCACCAGCACGATATACAGCACCAGCGTTTGCAGGATGACCCCGCTGAACCGGCGCGGTTCTGCGCCGGGCAGCGGTACGCGGGCGACCAGCCATTCTTCCTCACCAGCGCGTTTCAGCCCGGCCAGCAGCATTTCGCCCTGGGGGTCCCAGCCATCGCGATTGTCAAAATTGTTGCGGCTGCGCATGCGGGTAAGACCGCGCATGATATAGCTGTCCTTGGCCACCGGGCGGGCCAGCACCACCAGATCCTGAATCTCTATGCCCTGATCGGTCAGCAGGCCGCGCAGCCGTTCCGCGCGCGCTTCATCCTGCATTTCACCCGTGATGATGGGAGACTGCAGCACGCGTTCAATCCGCAGGCGGCGGCGCTGGCTTTCGGGATGGGCGGCATCGCCATTGCCGGTGCGATAATCGACGCGCGGATCGGCCACTAGCTGGAAGGCCAGCGCATTGATCAATCCGTTTTCGCGTCTTTGCTGTTCGGCGCGGAACAGCAATACGCCAGAAAGCGTCTGCGCGGCCAGCAACGCCAGCGCCACGGACAGCAACATCTGGCCAAGCAGGCTGCGGGGCAGGAAGCGGCGCATTATTCGGCTTCCTGCGCCACGCGGCGCACGTCTGCGGCAAGGCGGTAACCACCGCCCCACACCGTCTGGATCAGCCTGGGATCGCGGCTGTCATCTTCCATCTTGCGGCGCAGGCGGCTGACCTGATTGTCCACCGCACGATCGAACAGATGCGCCTCGCGCCCCTGCACCATATCGAGCAGGCGATCACGGTCCAGCACCTGTCGCGGATGATCGAGGAAGGCGCACAAAAGGCGGAATTCGGCAGAGGATATCGGGATCACTGTGCCTTCGGGATCGCTCAGCCTGCGCTTGAGCGGATCGAGCTCCCAGCCTTCGAACTGATACAGCGCATCCACCACTGTGGGCGGCGTGGTCTGGCGGGCGGAGCGGCGCAGCACAGAACGGATGCGCGCCACCAGCTCACGCGGTTCGAACGGCTTGACCACATAGTCATCGGCGCCGATTTCCAGCCCGACGATGCGATCGGTCGCCTCACCCCTTGCGGTGAGGAAGATCACCGGCAGTTTCTTCGCTTCGATCAGGTGGCGGCACAGCGACAATCCATCCTCGCCCGGCATCATGATGTCGAGCAGGACGAGATCGGGCGTCTCATCGATCAGCGCGGATCGCGCCTTGGATGCATCGGCGGCCTGACGCACGACAAACCCCTGACGGGAAAGATATTCCGCCAGGGGTTGGCGCAGGCTGGCTTCATCATCGACCAGCAGCAATTTGATCGGTGGCTGTTCGCTCATCTGTTCTTGTGCCCCTCTTTGGACAAGGGCTTAGCCGATAAATCCACGCGGTGCACGTCGTCCATCGGGGCGACCTTCCGGGCGTCCGTCGGGACGGGCATTGCGGCGTTCCTCGCGTGTAATCTTGCCATCGGAATCGGCATCGGCACGGTCGAAGCGGGTCAATGCGGCGCTGAGGAATTCGGCCTGGGTGACGGTGCCGTTATTGTCGATATCGGCTTCGGCCACCCTGCGCTCACCGCCCGGGCCGCCAATACCGGGGCCGCCATTGCCTGGTCCACGATCACCGGGGCCGCGGCCCATGCGGCGTTCGCGAATGCCGGGTCCGCGGCGCTCTTCGCGCGCTGCCATACGCTCTTCGCGCATGTCCTTGCGGTTCTCGCGGGCAGAGTCGAATTCGCTCATGTCGATCATGCCGTTGCCATCGGTGTCAAACCGCGCAAAGCGGGCCTGCCGGGCGGCATCGCGGTCCGCTTCGCTCAGCGCGCCATCATCGTTGATGTCGAGCCGTTCAAACTGGCTTGTGGCACGCTCCTGCACGGCTTCGCGGGTCAGTTCCGCTGCGCCGCGCTGTCCGCGCTCGGGCATCTGGGCATGGGCTGCGCCAGCTGCGAGCAGGGCGGTGGCGGCAAGCGAGAGGGTCAGGGTCTTGCGCATCGTTCTCTCCTTCAAAGGATTATTCGGAGAGCAACGGGGCACCGTCTTGAAGGGGGGGGGAGGAGGAGTCCGGCGCCCCATTGCTCATGGGGTCCGTTCTAGGGTGGCATTGTCGCAGCGATTTGCCCGCATTCGCCATTTGTGTCGCAATTTGTCGCGTTCAGCCACCCGTGTTCATGCACGCGCAAACCCCGGTTTAGCGGGCGTTCATATTGGCAGGCCGGACCGCCGCCTCAGGGGGCCTTGGGCGGGACATAGGCGACCAGCTTGTTGCCATCAGGATCGCGGAAATAGGCGGCATAGAATGCCTCTCCGCGCGGACCGGGAGGGCCTTCATCGCTGCCGCCATTGGCCAGCGCATGGGCATGGATTTGCTGGACCTGCTCCTCGCTCTCGACAGGCAGGCCAAACATCGTGCCATTGCCACCGGTTGCGGGCTGCTCGTCATGTGGCTTGATCACACCGATCATGGCGCCCTTTTCAGGCGTGCCCCAGGTTACCACGCGATCGGTTTCAAACACGCGGCCTGCGCCGGTGATGGCGGCGATCGCATCATAGAATTTGGCAGACCTGGCAAGGTCATTGGTGCCCATCGTGGCATAGCCAAGCATAATGTTCTCCTCTTCGGGACAGGTCTATATTGGCCTGCAGGCAGCGTCCAGCCACGCCAGTGCCTCACCTGTCAGCTGCGGCGCCACCACTTCGTGAACGCGCGCGTGATAGGCGTTCCACCAGGCGATTTCGGCCTCGCTCAGCAGCGCCCTGTCCACCAGAGTGGCATCGATGGGGGCCAGCGTCAGCGTTTCAAAGCCCAGCCAGTCCCCCTCCGCGCCATCGATCCGGCGTTCTTCCACCAGCACCAGATTCTCGATCCTGATGCCGTATGCGCCGGTCTTGTAATATCCCGGTTCGTTGGAGAGAAACATTCCGGGCAGCAATTCCTGTTCACCGCCAGCCTGTCCGCCGCGCGGCTTGGCAATGCGCTGCGGGCCTTCGTGCACCGCCAGAAAGCTGCCCACGCCGTGGCCGGTGCCGTGGGCATAGTCGATGCCCGCCTCCCACAGATATTGCCGCGCCAGTGTATCCAGCTGCGAGCCGAGCGTGCCCTTGGGGAAGGTCTGCATCGCCAGGCAGATATGGCCCTTTAGCACGCGCGTATAGCGGTCCTTCACCTGCGCGGGCGGGGCATCGGGGCCGATCCACACAGTGCGGGTGATATCGGTGGTGCCGTCAGGATACTGGCCGCCGCTGTCCACCAGATAGACGCTGTTCGGCTCCAGTGTGCAGTTGGTCTCCTCGCTCACGCGGTAGTGCACGATGGCGCCATTGGGGCCTGCGCCCGATATCGTATCGAAGGAGAGATCGCGCAGGTCGCCGCAAGCCTCGCGGCAGGCCTGCAATCTTGCCGCTGCAGACAGCTCGTCCACCGTGCCGCGCGGGCCTTCCACGCTCAGCCAGTGGAGGAAATTGGAAACCGCTGCCCCGTCGCGCCGCTGCGCCGCACGGTGGCCATCCTGCTCCGCCTTGGTCTTCACCGCCTTGGGCAGGACGGCAGGGTCGGTATGGGTGACGACCTTTGCCCCGCCCGCCTCCAGCGCATCGAAAATGGCGGCGACGGAGCGGGCCGGATCGCTGGAAACGGTCTTGCCGGAAAATTCGCCCAGCGATGCTTCAAACTGCGCGCGGTCGCGGATGCGCACGGCATTGCCCAGCGCGGCGGCCACGTCTGCGGGGACCTTGCCGGGCGCGATGAACCAGTCCGCCGTGCCGTCTGCATGGATGGTGAGGTAAGACAGCGCCACCGGCGTGCGTTCCACATCGCTGCCACGGATATTGAGCACCCAGGCGACCGAATCGAGCGCGGAAATGACCACCCCATCAACCGATTCGGCCTTCAGCCATTCGGCAATTGCGCCGCGCTTGTCTGCGCTGGACCGGCCCGCCAGTGCCTCATCCTGCAGGAAGGCGGGCGCGGCTGATGGTTCGGGCTGGTCCTGCCACACCGCATCGATGGGATTGGCAGCGACCGCGACCAGCTGCGCCCCGGCCTTTTCCAGCTTCTCACGCGCATCCTTGGCCCAGCTGCGCGTGTGCAGCCACGGATCAAAGCCGATCCGCGCGCCCTTGGGGGCATTTTGCGCCAGCCAGTCGGCCATCGAATCCTCGGGCACGGATTTGTATTCGTACAGCTTGCCGTCCACCTGATCGCGCACTTGCAGCGTGTAGCGGCCATCGACGAAGATCGCCGCCTTGTCCTTTAGCACCGCCACGCTGCCGGCCGATCCGCCAAAACCCGTCAGCCACGCGAGGCGCTGGGCATAGGCGCCGACATATTCGGACAGATGCTCATCGCTGAGCGGGACGACGAATCCTGCCAGGTCGCGGCGGGAAAGCTCCTCACGCAGGGCCGAAAGTCGGGCTTCATGGGTCTGCATCAACATGGCATTTGATTCCGATAACAACTGTAACTAGGTATGGTAGCATACCCTCTCTGCAAACATAGGCCCTGTGTTGCAGGCTTTCCAGCCGCGCCCGGTCCTGCCAAGGAACGCCCTCTAGTGACGAACAAGCTTTTCAGTATTGCCGCTGCCGCCCTGCTTTGTGCGGGCGCCATCCCTGCAACGGCGCAATCAGGTGAGTCTAACAGCGTGAGCCATTCCATTCCCAACGGTCCTCCGGTCGCGGAGCAGCGCCCCTATGAATACAGCTATCACGGGATCACCATTTCCGATCCCTATCACTGGCTGAAGGACGCATCATACCCGGTCATCGATGATGAGGACGTGCTGGCCTATGTGCGCGCCGAGAACGCCTGGTACGAAGCGCAGATGGGGCCGCACCAGCCGCTGGTGGACAATCTGCTGGCCGAGATGCGCGGGCGGATCAAGGAAGCCGATTCCTCCGTGCCGCAGAAGGATGGCGACTATCTGTACTGGTCCGAGTTCGAGGAAGGCGCGGAATATCGCAAATATTATCGCCGCCCGGTGGCTGGCGGCGAGGCGCAGCTCTACCTTGACGTGACCGAGCTGGCCAAGGGCCATGACTATCTGAGCCTGGAGGATATCTCGGTCAGCAAGAATGGCCGCTATGTCGCCTATTCCACCGATACCACCGGGGCCGAACGTTTCACCGTGCGGATCAAGGACCTGGAGACGGGCGAACTGCTGCCAGACGTGATCGAGGGCACCAACACCGACCTGATCTGGGCCGCCAATGACACCATGCTGGTGTATGGCGTGGCCAATGACAACTGGCGTGTCGACAATGTCCGCGTGCACCGCATCGGCAGCGATGCGGCCGAGGATGTGGAGATCTATCACGAAGGCGATATCGGCTTCACCGTATCGGCTGGCCTATCCGCCAATGAGCAATGGCTGATCATGGCGGTGGGCGACAATGAAACGTCCGAGGTCTATCTGATCCCGGCTTCCGATCCGATGGCAACGCCCGTGCTGGTGCGCGCGCGCCAGACCGGCGTGGAATACGGCGTCGATGTGCGCGAAGACACGTTGTACATCTGGACCAATGACACGCATGTGAACTTCCGCCTGGCCACCGCGCCGCTGGCAGACCCCGCCAACTGGACGACGCTGATCGAAGGATCGGACGACTTCTACCTCACCGGGTTCACGCTGTTTCGTGATTTCTACGTCACCGAAGGGCGGCTGGCCGGGCTCGACCAGATCCAGATCCGCTATTACGACAATCCCGCCGCGATGGAGACCATCACCTTTCCCGAACCGGCCTATGCGGCGGGGCTGGGCGATAATCCCGAATGGGCGATGGACACGATCCGCATCGGCTATGAATCGCCGATCACGCCGGACACCGTCTATGACTACCATGTCGCCACCGGCACGCTGGAAACGCTCAAGGTGCTGGAGATCCCCTCGGGCTTCGATCCTTCGCTCTACACGGTCGAGCGGCTGAGCATTCCCGCGCGCGACGGGGCCATGATCCCGGTCTCCATCGTCTATCGCAAGGACCGCCCGATGGCGCAGGACGGCGCAGACGGGCAGAGCGTCCGGGGCGGGCCGCTGCACCTGTATGCCTATGGCGCCTATGGCTATGCCGTGGACCCGGGCTTTTCGACCACGCGCTTCACCTATGTCGATCGCGGCATGGCCTATGCCATCGCCCATATTCGCGGCGGCGATGATCTGGGGCGCAACTGGTATCTGCAAGGCAAGACCGAACAGCGCACCAACACCTTCAACGATTTCGTCGATGTGGCGCGCGGGCTGATCGCGCGGGGCTATACCAGCGAAGGCCAGATCAGCGCGGCGGGCCGTTCGGCTGGCGGCGAGCTGATGGGCGCGGTGGTCAACCAGGCGCCCGAACTGTTCGGCGCGGTGGTGGCGGGCGTGCCGTTCGTGGACGTGCTTTCCACCATGCTGGATGACAGCCTGCCGCTGACGCCGGGCGAATGGCCGGAATGGGGCAACCCGATCACCAGCAAGGCGGCCTTCACCCACATCCTCAGCTATTCGCCCTATGATCAGGTGGTGGCGCATGACTATCCGCCAATGCTGGTGACCGCCGGTCTCAACGATCCGCGCGTCACCTATTGGGAGCCGGCCAAGTGGGTGGCCAAGCTGCGTGAGCTGAAGACCGATGACAACATCCTGCTGCTCAAGACCAATATGGGCGCTGGCCATGCGGGCAAATCGGGCCGCTTCGAAGGCCTGCGCGAAGATGCCGAGGAGGCTGCATTCATCCTGTGGCAACTGGGCATCGAGGAATAGGCGCCGCCATGAGCAACAGTTTCACGATGAAGTTCATCGCCACGGCGGAAGACATTGATGCCAACGGCCACGTCAACAACACCGTGTGGGTGAAGTGGATGGAAGAAGTCGCCACCGCCCACTGGACACGTGATGGCGATCCCGAGCATGTCGCCGCCTATGCCTGGGTGGTGACCCGGCACGAGATCGATTACCGCGGCAACATCCGCGAGGGCGACAAGGTGACCGCGCTGACCGAAATCCGCGAAGGCCCATCGGGCGCGCGCTTTGACCGGCACATGACCTTCACCAATGCGGCGGGCAAGGTGATCGTGCGGGCCAAGACCACATGGGCGATGGTGGAGCGTGAGACGGGCCGCCTGATGCGCGTGCCGCGCGAAGTGGCGGCACCTTTCATGACCTCCGAGGACGAGGGCGCGTAACGCCTAGGCTGCGCGGCGACCGGGTTGCGGCGGGTGGCCATGTTTGAAGGCCTGAATGCGTTCCATCAGCATCTTGTTGCGGCCCGCTGCCTTGGCTTCATAAAGCAAGACATCGGCGCGCCGGTACAGCGTATCGAATTTGGCATCGGGCATGGCATCGATGGGCACTTCGATAACCCCCATGCTGGCGGTCACGGGCCGATCGACGGCCACGTCTCTGGCCACGATTCTGGTCAGGGCGGTACGGCGCAGCTCGGCACGGGCGTGAGCATTGCGGCCGCGCAGCAGCAGGGCGAATTCCTCGCCGCCCATCCTGACCACAATCGTATCGGCATCGGGCTCCATCGCCTTGGCCACCGTGCGCAGCACATCGTCGCCCACCCCGTGGCCGAAGGTGTCGTTGATGGACTTGAAATCATCGAGGTCGAGCAGAGCCAGCGTGGTAAAGCCCTCTGCCCGCAGCGCGGCAAAACGCTCCTCCAGCACGCGGCGGTTATACAGGCCGGTCAGCGTATCGCGTTCGGACAATCGCTCCAGCATCTGCGCTTCGGTGCGGGCGCGGTCGCGCTGGTCCTTCAGCGCCATGAAGCGGTCGGTCACACCCAGCGTGGTGGCCAGAACCTCGAACACGCAGCCCACATAGAACAGCGTCATCGCATCGGTCGGTTCCAGTCCGGGTGCGAACTGGCTGACAATCCGGATGATCCCGACCCCCAGAAGCGGCAGCCAGCCCACCAGCTGAAAGCGCGCGGCGCGGCTTCCCCGGCGCAGCGCATCCACCAGCACGCTGATATACAGGATCAGGATCGGCAGATAGCACAGGTAATAGATCCCCGATTGCCACGGGCGCAGCACAAACGGGAAATTGGCATGGGCAAAGCTGATCAGCAATGATGCCAGCGCCGCCCAGGGTAGCGCCTTGCGAATGACCGGATTGAGCCTGTCCGCCTCGATAAAACTATGCGCGAACATGCCGCCGGCGGCCACCGACAGGCCAAATACAATCGTCGTCATCCGGCTCAGATCGGACAGGGACAGGGCAACCATATGCATCGACAGGCCCGAATTGACGATGATCGTCAGCATCAGCGAAATGGTCAGCGCGGTGTGCCACAACACAAACGGTTCGCGCAGCACGCGGTAGAACGCGGCGTTGAACAGCAGCGGCATCAGCAGCATGCCGCACAGCGCGGCCAGAAGCAGCAGCAAATCGTGCCCGGCCTCGTTGTCGCCCGGATCCCCGGGCGCAAGATAGGCCTGTTGCAGCGTCATCAGGCTGGTCACCTCGTCCATCCCGACGATCACCTGGCGGGATGAATCGGTAAGGGCAGGCAGGCGGGCCTTGATGAATCCGCCGGCCATGGCGGGCTGCATCTCGTCATAGCGATAGCTGACATCGCGGCGCGATCCGTCGCTGTCGATCACCTGGATCTGCAGCCGGGATAGCTGGGTCCGGCGGGTGATCAGGAAGCGCGGCTGTTCGGCCTGCGGGTCGAGATCGAATTTCAGCAGTGTGCGACCGGGGACCAGCGAATAGGACTTGTCCTCGCATTCCCACCGGGCCGTGCGCACCGCATCCTGAAAGCTGGCCTGCGACGATCCGCTGGCCACGCAATGATCGTGCCGGGCATCATGTTGGGCGGGCGATCCCGGTGCAGGAGACGCGGCGAGAAGTTGCGCTGGCAGGAAAATTGCCAACACCAAAATGGCCACGTGCAGGAACAGGCCCCATGATCTCCCGCCAAACATTACCCGCACCCTAGTGAAGGGTGCTTAGGGGGTCGTTAACCCGGGCAACAAAAAGTCAGGCGAGCACCTCGGCCAGTTCGAGCAGGTCATGACCCAGTTCGCGGGCGACGGCACCATAGGTCACGCGGCCGGCATGGATGTTGAGGCCCTGCGCCAGATGCGGATCGGCGCGCATCGCCTCACGCCAGCCCAGATCGGCAATCCGCAAGGCATGGGGCAGGGTGACATTGTTGAGCGCATAGGTGCTGGTGCGCGCGACTGCTCCGGGCATGTTGGCCACGCAGTAATGGACGATGTCATCAACGATATAGGTCGGATCGTCATGCGTGGTGGCATGGCTGGTTTCAAAGCAGCCGCCCTGATCGATCGCCACATCCACCAGCACTGCACCGGGCCGCATTTCCCCCAGCATGGCTCGCGTCACCAGCTTGGGGGCTGCGGCACCGGGGATCAGCACTGCGCCAATCACCAGATCGGCATTGCGCACCGCATCCAGCAGGTTCGCCTCATTGGAGAAGCGGGTGCAGGCGCGCGATTCGAAATGGGTGCCCACGCGCTCCAGCACTTCGGGATCGCGGTCCAGAATGGTGGTGAGGCCGCCCATTCCGGCAGACATCTGCGCGGCGTTGAAGCCCACCACACCGCCGCCGATGATCACCACATTGGCAGGCATCACGCCCGGAACGCCGCCGATCAGTACGCCGCGACCGCCGTGGATTTTCTCCAGCGCATTGGCACCTGCATGAATGCTCATGCGTCCGGCCACCTGGCTCATCGGCTTGAGCAGCGGCAGGCCGCCTTCCTTGCTCGTCACCGTTTCATAGGCGATGGCGATCACGCCTGATTTTATCAGATCCGCAGTCTGGTCGGGATCGGGCGCGAGGTGGAGATAGGTGTAGAGGATCTGCCCTTCGCGCAGCTGCGCGCGTTCTTCGGCCTGCGGTTCCTTGACCTTCACCACCATGTCGCATTCGGCAAAGATCGGACCGGGGCCATCAACAATGGTCGCCCCGGCGGCGCGGTATTCGGCATCGGTCGCGCCAATGCCCATTCCGGCGTGGCTTTCGATCCACACCTGATGGCCGTGAGCCACCAGTTCCTTGGCGCTTTCTGGCGTCAGGCCAACGCGGTATTCACGGTTCTTGATCTCGCGCGGGCATCCGATACGCATGGGGGATTCTCCTTTGGCGGCAGTCGTTACAAATGATACGGAGCTGCGGCAATGGCATTGCACCATTGCACCGCGCGCATGGTGGCCCCAAGTAGGGTGCCATGCAATTCACTATGGACGATCTTGGCCCGGCCGAGCGGTACAAGCTGCTGGTCAACACCATTACCCCGCGCCCCATAGCATGGGTGCTGACGCGCGATGGCCAGGGGCGCTGCAATGCCGCGCCCTACAGCTTCTTCAACGCCATGGGCGGAACGCCGCCGCTGCTGGCCATCGGCATGGCGCCCGATTCCCAGCGCCCGGGCGTGAGCGAGAAGGACAGCCTGCGCGCCATTCGCGAGACGGGTGAATTCGCCGTGGCGCTGGTGGACGAGGCGCATGCGCAGGCGATGAATGTCACCGCCATCAATGCTCCGCCGGGAGAGGATGAGCTGGCGCTGGCAAAGCTGCCGACGATGCCCGCCACCTGCATTTCCGCCCCGCTGATCGCCGATGCACCCGCGCAGTTCGAATGCCGCCTGTGGAAGCTGGTCGAAACCGGCCCCGGCGCTGCCATCGTGATCGGGGAAGTGCTGGTGACCCATATCGCCGATCGCTTTCTTGGCGATGAGGACGGACGGCTGCGGATCGATAATCCGGCGATGAAGCTGATCGGCCGCACCTATGCCGCGGGCGAATATGTGAGGAATTCCGATCCGCTGCACATGGACCGCAAGGTCTGGCCGCTGGAACCTGAAAGCTAGGCTTCAGACCGCTCTCAGCGCACGTCGGCGAATTGCTCCAGCCCCGGCACGGTGATTGTCCGGTCGCCGCCAAAATCCTCGCGCACCACGATCAGGCCGGTGCGTTCCAGATGGTCGAGCAGGCGGCGGATGCGCCCCGGCGATGTGCTGCCATAGACGCGCGCCAGCTCGCCTTCGTCGGGCGCGGAAAGCCCCTGCGCGGCGGCCACGGCGATGGCCAGATAAGGTGCTAGCACATCATCCTCCACGCCCTGCGCCAGTCGCTCCACCGCTTCACGCTGGCTGTCATCCAGCCGCTCCAGACCGGCGCAGGCAATGGCGAACAGACGGCGGAAAATGACCATGTCGACATGCGATGATGCAACGCCGCGCTGGCGGCAGCGGATGGCGAAGGTGCGAAACAGGCTGGCGGCAGGCTGGAATGTCGCGCCATCCTCTGCCGCCATCTCCCGCAGGATGCTGTCCAGATCGTGATTCGCACCGGCCGCGGGCGAGCTGTCGTGCTGGTCGTCCAGCGGGATGGCGGGCGTCTCGCTGGCCGGTTTTTCCACAACTTTGGCCCGCTCTTCAGCGCTGGTTTCAGGCACGGTCACAGGTGCGGTAAAGCTGGATATCGCCTGTTCCAGATCGGCTGCGGGCCTGGGCGGCGGCGGTGACACCTGCCGCGCGGGAACCGGTTCTGCCGCCTGCTGCGCCAGTTCGGCGTGGAGCAGGGCTTCCATCCCTTCGCTTGGCGCATCGGGCAGTGGCATCAGGCCGGTGGTATCGCTCTTCCCGCCCGACTGGACCGAACCGATTCTGACCGCTACCGGACGGCGGCTGATCGCCGGACCAAGGCCAAGGAAATGCCCGCGTTCCAGATCGCGGATACGCTCCGCCTGCCGCCGGTCCATGCCCAGCAGGTCCGCCGCGCGCTGCATGTCGATATCCAGGAAGGTGCGCCCCATCAGGAAGTTGGACGCCTCTGCCGCCACGTTCTTGGCCAGCTTGGCCAGCCGCTGGGTGGCGACAATTCCGGCCAGCCCGCGCTTGCGCCCGCGGCACATCAGGTTGGTCATGGCGGACAGCGTCATGCGCCGTGTGTCCTCGGCAATCTCGCCCGCCACCGAAGGGGCGAACATCTGCGCCTCGTCCACCACCACCAGCGCGGGGAACCAGTGCTCCCGCGGGGCATCGAACAGGGCGGTCAGGAACTGCGCGGCGCAGCGGATCTGCTGTTCCACCTCAAGATCGTCGAGCGAGAGCACGACAGAGGCGCGGTGCTGGCGAATGCGGCCGGCCAGTGCCTCTATCTCCCGCGGGGAATAGCTGCCGCCTTCGATCACGATATGGCCGAAATGATCGGCCAGGCTGACGAAATCGCCTTCCGGATCGATCACCACCTGCTGCACCATCCCGGCGCATTGTTCCAGCAGGCGGCGCAGCAGATGCGATTTGCCCGACCCGCTGTTGCCCTGCACCAGCAGGCGCGTGGCGAGCAGCTCCTCTATGTCGATCGGAACCGCCTGCCCCGCCGAATCCCTGCCTATTTCAATCTGGGTGTGCACGGCGGGCAGCCTAGAGTGGCCCGCCGTGCGCGAGAACCCGCCCGCCCGAATTATCCAGCGCTAAAAGCCTATTCGGCGGCGAACAGCGACAGGTCGATGCTTTCACCCACGGCCTGCAATCCGGCGTCGGAGCCGTGCAGGAAATCGCCCATGTGATAGCCATCGCGCATGGCGGCAGGATCAGCCGGATCGGCAAAGGCGGTATCGATCCGCACGGTGGCGTCGAATTCACCGGAATTGAGGATCCAGCTGTTGATCGCCTGGCGCGCGGCCTCTCCCTCTTCGGTCCAGTAGCTGGCGCCCTTGTACGGGCCGATCGGCGAGCCGATGACCTTGATGCCCTTTTCATGCGCGCGGGCGATCAGCTGGCGGAAACCGGCAATCATCTGCGGCACGTCGATCTGCGGCTGGTCTATGGTCAGTCCGCCCACGCCGCCGCGCTGCGGTCCATAGCGGTTGCCGATGTCGTTCACGCCTTCGAAGATGATCAGATATTCGACATTGGGCAGGCTCAGCACGTCCTCGTCAAAGCGGGCCAGCGCGCTTTCGCCCATGCCGGGACTGAGCACGCGGTTGCCACTGATCGCGGCATTGGCAACGGCATATTCCAGCCCCGCGTCCTGCAGGCGATTGGCGAGGATGTCCGGCCAGCGGCGATTGGCGCCCGGGGTCGATCCCACGCCATCGGTAATCGAATCGCCAAAGGCCACGATCGTACCCAGCGCATCGGCCGATTCCAGCTCCACCACGGACAGGAAGGCGCGGTGGTTGGCGGTGGAAACCGGCTCCCAGCTCTGCCCCACATGGTTGCCCGTAGGAGAGACCGCCAGCGTATCCGTGCCGGTCAGGTGGCAGGTGCACGGTCCGGTATCGTCGGGCAGGTAGAACTCCACCTTCATCCGCGCCAGATCGGGCACGTTGAGCGCCACCGCATCGGTGGCGAAGGGTGCGCCGCGCGGAATTACGGCGGAGGCTTCCCCGCCAAAGGTCAGCGCGCGGCTGGTGCCTGCAATCTCGTTATTGTCATCATCGATCAGCACCACGCGCGCCTGCCCGATGTGCAGCGGCTGCTGGCCATAGCGGTTGGAGAAGCGCACGCGGATATTCTCTCCGCCTTCGGACACGCGCAGGATCTGGCTGATCGTGACGTCATCATAGGATGCGGCGGCAAACGGGCCTTCCCCTCCCAGCGGCGCATGCGGGGAAGCGGTCCAGCTGGCCACCCACATGCCGCCCTCATGGTGGTTTGCATGGGCAGCGGTCGCCATCGATCCCGCCATCAGCGATCCGGCCAGTGCCAGCGCGGCAAATTTCAAACGCATCCTTGTTTCTCCCTTGGCGGGCAATCTAACCGGCCATGACGCTAAAGCAATTGTCTTGCGGATGGGCGGTCCGTTCGTTCCGCCAACCCGCAAAGCCAGCCTCCGAAGTCTGCCTCCGAAGTTCGCCCCCTAGGTCAGGCCTTCCAGACCCAGTATTTCGCGCCCCAGCGCTCTTCCAGATCGGCGAGGCATTCCTTGTGGATCTCGCGCACGCGCTCGGGCGTCATGTAATCGGCGGGATCGATCTCGCGGATGGTGAGGGTGGATTTGTCCTCATACAGATGCTCGCCCTTCAGCAGCGCGTTCTCGTCATAGGGCCAGATGAAGGCCTGCAGCGAATCGACCAGGTACAGGCCGTCATCCTTGTCCACCTTGTGGCCCAGCTTCTTCAGTTCGGCCCCGGTGGACATCTGGTGGAACCACATCTCGTCGGCAATGCCCCAGTCGGCCACGGCCACCAGATCGCCCGAATTCCACAGCACGATATCGCCGATGCTGGAGTAGAAATCGAACACGCCCTTGCGGCCCTTGACCTGAAACGGGCTGTCGCCCCAGGTGATGTGATAGACCGGATCGTCGGCCATCATGTCGGGCGCGGTGATCTCCTCGAACATGGCCGCGCCTTCCAGATGCACGTGGCGGCAATAGTTCTTCAGGATCGCGCGGTGATGCGGGTTGGTGGTCTTCTCGAGCAGGTCGAGCGTGGGGTTCATGCAGTTATAGACTTCGGTCTCGTACTTGCTGGCCATGTGGTTCTCTCTCCCAATTTTCCGCTGAGATGCCACGACAAGGCGGCAAGGGCCAGAGGGGACGCAATAGGGGACGCAATCAGGCGTCCGGATTGGCCACCGGCCGTTCGCGCAGGCGCAGCGCCAGGCCGATGATGGTGCCGGTGGCGATGGCCACGGTCAGGTCGACCATCACCGTCAGCACGGCGGTCAGCGCCATCAGCAATATATCGCTGCGCGGCATGCTCAGTCGCTCACCCCAGCGGTGCGGCTCTGCCATGGACCATGCGGTGAGGATCAGCAGCCCGGCCAGCGCAGGCAGCACCATCGCGCCTGCCAGCGGCGCGGCCAGAGAGACCAGCGCCCAGATCACCAGCGCATGGACGATGCCTGCCACCGGCGTGCGCCCGCCCGCGCGGACATTGGTGGCGGTGCGCGCAATCGCGCCGGTGGCGGGCAGTCCGCCGAACAGGGACGTGGCGAGATTGGCCGCGCCCTGCGCCATCAGTTCCGCGCGCGGGCGGTAGGACCCCTGCACCATCCGGTCGGCCACCTTGGCCGACAGCAGCGATTCGATCCCTGCCAGAAAGGCGATCGCCAGCGCGGAGGGGAACAGCTCCACCACCATTGCCCAATTGGCATCGGGCAGGCGCGGCATCGGCAGGCCGTGGGGCAGCGCGCCATAGGTGCCCGATACCGTGTCCACCGGCATGGCGAACATGGCGACCGCCAGCGAGGCCGCTCCCACCGCGATAATCGAGCCGGGCAGGCGCGCAGACAGTTTGCGCAAGGCGACAATGGCGATGATCGTGGCCAGGCCAATCAGTGCCGCCGCGAGATCGAATGATCCGCGCGCGCCCCACAATTGCGGCAGTTTCTCCATGAAATCGGCCGGCAGCGTGCCGGTGTCGAGGCCCAGGAAGTCCTTCAGCTGGCTGACCGCGATGACGATGGCGATGCCGATGGTGAAGCCGTCGATCACCGGTTCGGGCACCAGCGCAACCAGGCGCCCGGCCTTGAACAGCGCCGCGATCACCAGGATCGCGCCACACATGCCGGTGGCCACCACCAGCCCGTCGTATCCGTGATTTGCAATCACGCTGTAGACCAGCACGATAAACGCCCCGGTCGGTCCGCCGATCTGCACCCGGCTGCCACCAAGCAGCGATATCAGCAGGCCGCCGACGATGGCGGTGATGATGCCCGCCGCGGGTGGAGCGCCCGAGGCAATGGCGATGGCAATGCTGAGTGGCAGCGCCACCAGCGCCACGGTTGTGCCCGCCAGCGCATCATGCACGAAGGCGGAGCGGTCATAGCCTTGCAGCGTGGTCAGCAGCTTTGGTTTCATTGGCGGGGCCTGATGTGAGCCTGTACCCGAATTATTGCGCCGGTTTAAAGCGGATTGCCGTCCCGGTCGCGGAAGATCTCGCGGCGGCCCACGTGGTTGGCGGGGCCGACCAGGCCGTCCTCCTCCATCCGCTCGATCAGCTTGGCGGCGGTGTTATAGCCCACGCCCAGCTGGCGTTGCAGCCATGAGCCGGAAGCCTTCTGGTTTTCCCACACGATCTGGCAGGCCTGGCGATAGCGGCGCTCTTCCGGATTGTCCGACGCGGTGAATTCGTCCTCGAAATTATAGCCGCCGTCTTCGGGCTCCTCGGTGACGGAATCGATGTAGTCAGGTTCGCCCTGGCCGCGCCAGTGGCTGGCCACTCTCTCCACCTCGTCATCCGATACGAACGGGCCGTGGACGCGCACCAGTGCGCCGGTGCTGGGCTTGAACAGCATGTCGCCCTTGCCCAGCAATTGTTCCGCGCCCTGCTCGCCCAGAATGGTGCGGCTGTCGATGCGGCTGGTGACGTTGAAGCTGATGCGGGTGGGCAGATTGGCCTTGATCACGCCGGTGATGACATCCACCGACGGGCGCTGCGTGGCCATGATCAGGTGGATGCCGGCGGCGCGGCTCTTCTGGCTCAGGCGCTGGATCAGCACCTCTATTTCCTTGCCCACGGTCACCATCAGATCGGCCAGCTCGTCCACGATCAGCACGATCTGCGGCAGGGCGGCGTAATCGAGCTGTTTTTCCTCCACCAGTTCCTCGCCGGTTTCGGGATCGAAGCCGGTCTGGATGCGGCGGCCCAGCGGCTTGCCCTTGGCGGCGGCGGCGGTCACCCGCTCGTTGAAGCCGATCAGGTTGCGCGCGCCGATATCGCTCATCATCCGGTAGCGCCGCTCCATCTCCTCGACCGCCCATTTCAGCGCGCGGATGGACTTGTGCGGCTCTGTCACCACCGGGGCGAGCAGGTGCGGGATATCGTCATAGCTCTTGAGTTCGAGCACCTTGGGATCGATCAGGATCAGGCGGCATTCGGCCGGGCTGAACTTGTACAGCAGTGACAGCAATATGCAGTTGAGGCCCACCGACTTGCCCGATCCGGTGGTGCCCGCCACGAGCAGATGCGGCATGGCGGCAAGGTCTGCCACCACCGGCTCCCCGGCAATGTCCTTGCCCAGGATGATCGGCAGCATGCCCTTGGCATCGACGAAGGCTTCGGACGCGGCCATTTCCTTGAAGCTGACCATCTGCCGGTCGGCATTGGGCAGTTCGATGCCCATCACCGTCTTGCCCGGAATCGGCGCGACGCGGGCGGATATGGCGGACATGTTGCGGGCGATATCCTCGGCCAGACCAACCACGCGGCTGGCCTTGATGCCGGGGGCAGGTTCCAGCTCGTACATGGTCACCACCGGGCCGGTGCGCACGGCGGTGATTTCGCCCTTCACGTTGAAATCGTCGAGCACGTTTTCCAGCAGGCGGGCGTTGCGTTCCAGCGCCAGCTTGTCGAGCTTGGGGGCATTGTCGGTCGGCGGATTTTCCAGCAGGTCGAGGCTGGGCAGGTCATATTCGGCGAACAGGTCCTTCTGCCGCGCCTTGGTCGCCCTGGCCGGGCGCGGGGGCGCGGAAGGATCGCTGATTTCGGGCGGCTTGCGGTCCGATTGCGCGATCGTGACCGGTTCAGACGAGCGTTCGGTCTTCTTGCGCGCGGGCGATGGCTTGAACGGATTGGCGTTGCTGCCGGGCAGGCTGGGCGCGCGCTTCAGCCATTCGGGCAGAGTCAGCAGGCCGGCCCAGTCCAGCGCAAAGACCTTGCCCGCCAGGAATGCGCCGGCCAGCAGGCTGAGCAATCCGCCCGCCAGTATGGTCCAGAACTGCGCCCCTTCGGGCAGGCGTCCGGCCAGAGCGCGCAAGGCGCCTTCGCCCAGCAATCCCGCCAGTCCGCCGGTCGATGCCGGAAGGCTCCATTCGCGCGGATCGGTGACCAGTGAGAGGACGGTGGAAAGCAGCGCCATCGCCAGCAGCAACAGCAGCACGGTGCGCCACCACTTGCCCTCACCAATCGCCTCCTCATCGGAGGCATCGCGCCATAACTTGCGTCCGAAGGCATAGAGCAGCGGCAGGAACAGCACCGATACCAGCCCGAACAGCGTCAGCACGCCATCGGCGGCATAGGCCCCGGCGCGGCCCATCCAGTTGTCCACCACGGACCCGGCGGCAGTCGACAGGGACGGATCGGTATAGCTGAAGCTGACCAGCGCCAGCGTCAGGAATGCGGTGGAGGCGAACAGGATGACGGCGCCGGACATCTGCAGCGCACGGCTCAGCGAACGGCGAAAAGCCGCGCGCCAATCGGCATTTTGCGATGAATTCCGGGCGCGTGACGCCATCAGCTTCGTTCCCTTTTCGTCCCGCAGGCGCGCATCATGAGTCCGCACAGACTCCCCGTCAAGATTTAGCGTGAGGTAAGTCCATCAATCGCCGCCCAGTGTGGCCAATCGAGCCGCATGGCGTTGCGGGTGTTCATCCCGCCCAGCGCGATCACCGGGACCTGTGCGTGGCGGGCCAGCAGGCGAAAGCGCACCGGTCCAAGCGAGGGCGCGCCGGGGTGGGTAGCCGTGGCAAAGGCGGGGGACAGCAGGATCGCATCGGCGCCCAGCGTGTTGGCCAGAGCGATTTCCCGCATGTCATGCGCGGTGGCCAGCATCAGCAGGTCGCGGCGCGGATAGAGGCTGCGCGGCGCGCCATAAATGCCGTCCGCACCCCATTCGCGCGCGGTCAGGGCGCTGTCTGCCAGCACCACCACATGGTCCCGTGCCCGGGCGATCCTCTCCAACGCGGCATAGCGGGCCACGCGCTGCGCATCGGGCAGGTGGTAATGGCGATAGATGAAGCCGCTGCCACGCGGCAGGCGGGCCAGCGCATCCTCCAGCACCGCATCGTTGCGCGCATCGGACAACAGCCACAGGCGGGGCAAGATTTGGGGCAGGGACTGGAAAGCGGCCATCGGCCCGCTATAGCGCCCGGATGAGCACAAATGCAGCCCAGCTATTGAACAATGTGCAGGCCCATATCGCCAAGGCCTGCAAGATCGCCCGCCGCGAAGGGGAGGAGGTGACGCTGATCGCCATCTCCAAGACCCATACCGCCGAAGACATCACCCCGCTGCTGGATGCCGGGCAGCGCGTGTTCGGAGAGAACCGCGTGCAGGAAGCGCAAGGCAAATGGCCGTCGCTGAAGGAGCAATACGCAGGGGTGGAATTGCATCTGGTGGGCCAGCTGCAATCCAACAAGGCGGATGAGGCGGTGGCGCTGTTCGATTGCATCCACTCGCTCGACCGGCCTTCTTTGGTGACCGCGCTGGCACGCGCGATGGACAAGGCGGGGCGGCGCGTGCCGTGCTTCATCCAGGTCAATATCGGGGCGGAGGAGCAGAAGGGTGGCTGCGCCATTGCCGATGTGTCCGCGCTGATCGAGCAGGCGCGCGCGGCCAATATCCCGCTGGCGGGGCTAATGTGCGTCCCGCCTTTGGGGATCGAGGCTGCCCCGTTCTTTGCCCTGCTGGACAAGCTGGCGCGCGACAACGGACTGGAAGGGCGCAGCATGGGCATGAGCGGCGATTATGAAACCGCCATCATGCTGGGCGCGACCCATATCCGCGTGGGCACGGCGCTGTTCGGCGCGCGGGACTGAGATCAGCTGGCGGCAAGATGACCCGATAACAGGGTGCAGGATTCCGCTGGCCGGGAGAGAGGTGTTAACCGGTTAGATATCCGCGGGGCCTAAGCCTCCTGCCTGTCAGGAGACACTTCAATGCAATTCGTCCCCCTCAAGTCGCGCGGCGGCAACTATCTTGTCGTCGCTTCCAATATTGCCTGGCTCAGGACCGCGGAAAACGGCCAGACGCAGGTCGGCATCGTCGGCGGCAGTCCGCTGGTGGTGAGCGGGACGATCGAGGAAACGGCGGCGGCGATTCAGGCTGGCTGAGGCGAAGGGTCACTGTGCCCGCCAGGCCTACTCCGCCGCCTCGGTCTCGGGCTCGCCCGCGGCGATGGCGGCCAGCAGGGCCTGTTCCACCTTCTTGAGCCGGTCTTCGGAGGTGATCTTTCCGCCCAGCAGATCGGTCACATAGAAAGTATCCACCGCGCGCTCGCCATATTGGGTGATGTGCGCGGAATTGATGATCAGGCTGGTTTCGAACATCGCCCGGGTCAGCCGGTTGAGCAGCGCCGGACGATCGGTGGCGTTGACCTCGATCACGGTGAAGCGGACCGATGCCTCGTTATCGAACAGGATCAGCGGCGCGATGCGGAAGTTTTCCGCGCGTGTGCGCGGCAGCGGCCGTGCGGCAAGGCTGGGGACCATGTCGATCTTGCCCGCCAGCGCATCTTCGATGGATTTCTTCAGCCGCTTGAGCTGCACCTCTTCCTGGAACGGCTTGCCCAGCGGGTCCTGCACCAGGAAATTATCGACCGCCTTGCCCACTCTGGTGGTGTGAATGCGGGCATCGATGACGTTCGCGCCGGCCAGGTTGATGGCCCCGGCGATGCGGAAGAACAGGCCCGGATGGTCATCGCCGATCACGGTGATAAGCGTTGCCCCGCGCGCCGGATAATATTCGGCATGGATGGACAGCTTGTGTTCCAGCCGCTTGGCAGCTTCGTAGTGCGGCAGGTTGATGGCGATGATATCGGCAGGCTCGGCCATCCAGTAGTCGCGGTCGAACCGGCTATCGAGTTCCTGCACCAGATGGGCCTTGTCGCCCAGCAGGCTGGCCACTTCGAGGCGCTTGGCATCGAGGCGCTTCTGGCGGCGGTCCTCGTCGCCTTCGCCCAGGCGCAATTGCTCCTCGGCCAGCGTATACAGATCGCCCAGCAGCTGGCGCTTCCAGCTGTTCCAGATACCCGGACCCACAGCGCGAATATCGACAATGGTCAGCACGGTCAGCTGGCCCAGCGCCTCGGCATCGTCGATTTCCTCAAGGAAATGCTCGATCGTCTTGGGATCGGCCAGGTCGCGCTTGAAGGCGGTGGCGCTCATCAGCAGGTGATAGCGCACCAGCCAGCTGACCAGCTCGGTCTCCGCCTTGGTCAGGCCCAGCCGCGGGCAGATGCGCAGCGCCAGTTCGGCGCCCAGCACGGAGTGATCGCCGCCGCGCCCCTTGGCGATATCGTGCAGCAGCGTGGCGACATACAGCACGCGGCGATATTTTAGCCCGGGCAGGATCTTGGTGGCCAGCGGGTGGTCCTCCACCAGCTCGCCCTTCTCGATCTTGGACAGCAGGCCGATGGCGCGGATGGTGTGCTCATCCACCGTATAATGGTGATACATGTCGAACTGCATCTGCCCGCCGACCTTGCCGAAATCGGGCACGAAGCGGCCAAACACGCCCGCCTCATTCATCCAGCGCAGCACGCTTTCGGGATCGTTGCGGCCGCACAGCACATCCAGAAACAGCGCGTTGGCGCGTTCGTCGCGGCGCACTTCGCGCTGGATCAGCCCGGAATCGCGGCGCGCCTTGCGGATCGTTTCGGGGTGGATTTCCAGCCCCTCACGCTCGGCAATGGTGAAGATCTCCACCAGCCGCACAGGGTCCTGCTGGAACCAGTCATCGCTCGGCGCGGAAAGCTTGCCGCCCGCGACCTTGTACCCTTCGATCAGCTTTTCGCGCTTGCCCATCAGGCCGGACAGGAAGCCGGCACCGCGGCGCTTCTGCTGGGTCTGTTCTTCCAGCGAGGAGAGAAAGACGCCGGTCAGATTGCCGACATGCTGCGCCTGCAGGAAATAGAACTGCATGAAGCGTTCCACCGCGCTCTTGCCCGGACGGTCGGCATAATTCATGCGCCGCGCCACTTCGCGCTGCAGATCGAAGGTCAGCCGGTCCTCGCCGCGCCTGGCGATGGTGTGCAGATGGCTGCGAACGGCCAGCAGGAACCCTTCGGCACGGCGGAAGCTGCGGTATTCCTCCTTGGTGAACAGGCCCTTGTCCACCAGCTCTGCCGCGCTGCGCACGCGGTAGACATATTTGCCGATCCAGTAGAGCGTCTGCAGATCGCGCAGCCCGCCCTTGCCGTCCTTGATATTGGGTTCGACGACATAGCGCGAATCGCCCATGCGCTTGTGGCGCGCATCGCGTTCGGCCAGTTTTTCGGCGATGAACTGGCTTTCCGTTCCGGGAACGACATCGCCCCAGAAGCGGTCCTCGGTCATCTGGTAAACGTCCTTGTCACCCCACAGATAGCGCCCTTCCAGCAGGGCCGTGCGGATGGTCAGGTCGCTGCGGGCCATGGTCACCATCTCGTCCAGTGATCGGCTTGAATGGCCCACTGTCAGGCCCAGGTCCCACAGGAAATAGAGCATCGCCTCGATCACCTGTTCGCACCAGGCGGTGGGCTTGCCGGGGGTGATGAAGGCGATGTCGACATCCGAATAAGGGGCCATTTCGCCGCGTCCGTATCCGCCCACGGCAATCAGCGTCAGCCGCTCTCCGCTGGACCTGTTGGCCACCGGATACAGGTCGCCCACCACGTGATCGTGCACCACGCGGATGATCTGATCGATCAGGAAGGCATAGCCATTGGTGATCTCGTGCCCGGCACCGGGCTTTTCGGCCAGCCTGTCGGACAATTCCTGGCGGCCATCCTCCAGCGCCTTCTTCAGCAGCGCCACGATCTGCGGGCGCGCGCCTTCGGCCCCCTTGTCCTCAATTGCATCGGCAATGGCGGAAACGAGCGCGCGGCGATCGATGATGGCGCGCTGGCGGGTGATGGTAAGCTTTGACACGCAAAGGGAGATAGTGCGCGCGGGCCAATAGTGCAAAAGCTGCTTGCACGGCGCTGTGCATGCGGATCAGGGGTTTTACCGGAAGGTGCGCTGTGCCATTGCCTGCGCCAACAACGGGGTGCGGTGACAATGCTCGAATTTCTGGCAGTAGCGACAGGCGGGACGACCAACTGGATCGACCTGGGGCTGAAGAACGGGATCGACCTGGGTATCTTCACCCTGCGCTATTATTCGCTGGCCTATCTGTTCGGCCTGTTTTTCGCCTACTGGCACCTCTCGCTCATGATCAAGGCGCCCGGTGCCCCGCTGGCCCAGCGCCATGCAGACGACCTGTTCTTCTATTGCATGGTCGGCACCATTCTTGGCGGCAGGCTCGGCTATGCCACTTTCTACCAGCCCGAACTGTGGACCACGTTTGAGCCGGACACCTTCATATCCTGGCGCGTGCTGCGCCTGTGGGACGGCGGGATGAGCTTCCACGGCGGGGTGATCGGGGTGACGACGGCGATCGGCTGGGTCTCATGGCGCGGGCAGCTCAATTTCATCCGCGTGTGTGATTATATCGCCGTCAATGTCGGCCCGGCCATGTTGCTGGGGCGGCTGGCCAATTTCATCAATGGCGAACTGTGGGGCCGCGCTGCCCCGGCAGACCTGCCGTGGGCGATGACTTTCTGCGATATCCAGCATTCGGCCAGCACCTGCATCTCCTCTTACGTGCCGCGCCATCCCAGCCAGCTTTACGAAGCGCTGCTGGAAGGGGCGCTGGTGGCCGCGGTGCTGATCCCGCTGTTCTGGTTCAGCCGGGCGCGTTATCGCCCCGGCCTGCTGGTGGGCACTTTCACCGTGCTGATCGCTTCGGGCCGGTTCATCGTGGAATTCTTCCGCGAACCCGATGCCCAGCTGGCGGAATTTGCCGTGCGCACCGGCCTCAACATGGGCCAGTGGCTGACCATTCCGCTGATCCTGGGCGGGCTGGGGCTGGTCATATGGGCGCTCACCCGCACGCCGCTGGCAAGCGGACACAAGCGGCCTGCCGGCTGACCGGGCGATGGACCACGGCAAATCCGGGACTGGTGCGGGCGATGATCTGGGGGATATTTTCCGGCGGCTGATATCGTCCACCGGACCCATCAGCCTGATGCACTTCATGGGCGAATCCAACGCCCGCTATTATTCCAGTCGCGATCCGTTCGGGTCCGAAGGCGATTTCATCACCGCGCCCGAGATCAGCCAGATGTTTGGCGAGCTGATCGGCCTGTGGCTGGCCGATCTGTGGATCAGGGGCGGACGAACGGAGCCGGTCCATTATGTGGAACTGGGGCCGGGGCGCGGTTTCCTGGCGCGCGATGCCGGGCGGGCGATGAAGCGCTATGGCCTCAGGCCGCGGATGCATCTGGTGGAAGGGTCCACCCGGCTGCGCGATGTGCAGCTGGAACAGGTTCCCGATGCGATTTTCCACGATGACCTGTCCACCGTACCCATGCGCGGACCGGTGCTGATCGTCGGCAATGAATTCCTCGATGCGCTGCCGGTGCGGCAACTGATCATGACCGCCGAGGGCTGGCGTGAGGTGATGGTGGGCGTCGATGGCGATGAATTCGTGCTGCTGCCCGGTCGCCAGCCGATGGATTCCGCCGTGCCGGAGGCGCGCCGACAGGCCGAAGTGGGCACGGTGATGGAAACCTGTCCCGGTGCTGCGGCCAATATGTTCGAAGTGGCGGGCCGACTGGTTGCCCAGGGCGGCGCGGCGCTGTTCATCGATTATGGCCATATCCAGCCGCGCAGCGGATCGACGCTGCAGGCGGTGCGCGCGCACCAGAAGCTGGAGCCGTTGAGCGCGCCGGGGCAGGCCGACCTCACCGCCCATGTCGATTTTGACCAGATGAAGCAGATTGCCCTGTCGCGCGGGGCCAAATGGGTGGGCACGGTCACGCAGGGCGAGTGGCTGCGTGCACTGGGCATCGACCAGCGCGCCGAATCGCTGGCGGACTTTGCCCCGCAGCACCGGCAGGCACTGATGTCTGCGCGTGACCGGCTGGTTGCGCCCGATCAGATGGGCGATCTGTTCAAGGTGATGGCGCTGGCGGGGCCTGAATGGCCACATGGCGCGGGCTTTCCCGAGGATTATTCGTAACGCCAGGCGTCAGGTTGAGGCCTCGGTTTCAGCCATCAGGCCCATCGGGGCGATGGCGTCCCTCGGTAGCACCAGTTCAACCACCAGCCCGGCCGGCTCGAACCGGCGTTCCCAGCTGCCCTGCAACTGGCCGGTGACCGTCAGGTCGACAAGCCGCGATCCGAACCCGCTTTTGCCATTGTCCTGCGGCGGCGGCCCGCCATGTTCCTGCCACAGAAGGTGAACCTGCTCGCCATCCTCGGCAATGTTCAGCGTCACCGTTCCGCCATCCACGCTCAGCGCGCCATATTTGGCCGAATTGGTCGCCAGTTCATGGAATATCAGCGCGATCGATGTGGCCGCGGCCTGACCCACGGCGCTTTCCTGCCCGGTCACGATCACGCGCGGTTCCTGTCCGGCGGCGCGATAGGGGGCAAACACCACTTCGAGCAGGCCCTTGAGGCTCTCCCGCGTCGAGCCGCTGGCAGGGCGGACGAAATCATGCGCCCGGCCCAGCGCGCGCAGCGTATCGTTCAGCGTCTCGGCAAAGTCCTTGTGCTCGGGTTCCTTGCGCGCCTGCAGGGATACCAGCCCGCTGACCACGGCGAAGATGTTCTTGATCCGGTGCGACAGCTCCTTGGCCAGCATGTCGCGGCTTTCGGAAAGCTTATGCGCATCGTCGATGTCGGTCATGGTGCCGAACCAGCGGATGCGGTCCCCCACGCCGGTCTTCACCGGCAGCGCGCGCACCAGCATCCAGCGATATTGCCCGTCGGCGCGGCGCAGGCGGTTCTCCCGCTCATACGGCTTGCGCGTGGCGATGGCCTCCATCCAGTCATCGATGATATCCTGATAATCGTCAGGATGCAGGACGGTGCGCCCGATCTCCTCATTATAAGGCAGCGGCGCGCCGGTGAATTCCTGCCAGCGCCGGTTGAAGTAATCGAACACGCCATCCTGATTGGCGGAAAAGGCAATGTCGGGCATCGAATCCGCCAGCGCCTTGAAGCGCGCCTCGCTACGCTCGATCTCACGCGTGGCCACCAGCCCCTGCCGGCGAGAGCGCAGGCGGCGCATGGCGGCCTGTGCCAGCACTGCCAGCCCTTCGCGCTGGAACTCATTCAACGCCTCGGCATGGGGTTGCAGATCGATCACGCACAAGGTGCCCAGCGGCGCGCCTTCATCGGAAACCAGCGGCTGGCCGGCATAATAGCGCACATGCGGATCGCCGGTGACCAGCGGATTATCGGCAAAGCGCGCATCCAGCGCGGCATCGGCCACTTCCATGATCTCCGACTGACCCAGCGCATGGGTGCAGAACGAAATTCCGCGCGGCGTCTCACGCTGGTCCACCCCGGTGCGGGCCAGGAAGAACTGCCGCCGGTCATCCAGCAAGGTCACCATCGATGCGGGCACGTTGCACAGTTTTGCGGCGAAATTGACGATCGCCTGCAATTCGGGGTCGTCTTCCAGCGCCTCTGCCTGGAAATCCTCCAGCACGCGCAGGCGCTTCTCCTCATCCGAATACTCGGGTGAAGGCATGGGCATTTCGGCCAGCGGTTTGGGATCGTGAAGATTCAACCTGTTTGCTCCGTTGTCAGGATAGGATGTCCGCCCCGGCTTGGCCAGAAAACAAGTTCTTGGGGGGATGATGTTTCATCTGTAACCACTAGGCCCGATGGCAGCGCCTTGCTATGCCTGCAAGGCAAGGAGAGAGACGTCATGCGCGCAACCCCCGATTTCGACTTTGCCCTGGGCGAAAACGCCGCGATGATCCGCGAAAGCGTGAGCCGCTTTGCCGATGAACAGATTGCGCCAAGAGCGCAGCAAGTGGACCGGGACGATGCATTTCCGCGGGACCTGTGGCCACAGATGGGTGAACTGGGGCTGCACGGAATCACGGTTTCTGAAGAAGATGGCGGTCTTGGCCTGGGCTATCTGGAGCACACTATCGCGGTGGAGGAAGTGAGCCGCGCCAGCGCCTCTGTCGGCCTTTCCTATGGCGCCCATTCCAACCTGTGTGTCAACCAGATCGCCCGCTGGGGCACGGCGCAGCAGAAGGCGCGCCACCTGCCGCGCCTGATCAGCGGCGAGCATGTCGGCGCGCTGGCGATGAGCGAGCCGGGCGCGGGATCGGACGTGATCGCCATGAAACTGCGCGCCGACAGGGTCGATGGCGGGTGGAAGCTCAACGGCACCAAGTTCTGGATCACCAATGGCCATTATGCCGATGTGGTGGTGGTCTATGCCAAGACCGATCCCGATGGCGGATCCAAAGGCATCACCGCCTTCGTGGTCGAAAAGCACATGGCGGGGTTCGAGCCGGGGCAGAAGATCGGCAAGATGGGCATGCGCGGATCGCCCACGTCGGAACTGGTGTTCGATGATTGCACCGTGCCTGACAGCCATGTGCTGGGCGAAGTGGGCGCAGGCGCGCGGGTGCTGATGAGCGGGCTGGACTATGAACGCACGGTGCTGTCCGGCGTGCAGCTGGGCATCATGCAGGCCTGCCTCGACACGGTGATCCCCTACGTCCGTGAGCGCCGCCAATTCGGCCAGGCCATCGGCAGTTTCCAGCTGATCCAGGCCAAGGTGGCGGACATGTATGTGGCGCTGCAATCGGCGCGTGCCTATGCCTATGCCGTGGCGCGGGCGTGCGATGCGGGCAAGACCACGCGCTTCGATGCAGCAGGCGCGATCCTGCTGGCGAGCGAAAGCGCCTTTCGCGTGGCGGGAGAGGCGGTGCAGGCGCTGGGCGGGGCGGGCTACACCACCGACTGGCCGGTGGAACGTTACCTGCGAGATGCAAAGTTGCTGGACATCGGCGCAGGAACCAACGAAATTCGCCGCATGCTGATCGGCCGGGAACTGATCGGCACCTGACGTTTGAGGGGAGATCAATGCTGAACAGGTTCATCGGCGCGCTTGGCGCGGCCACCATCACACTGGCCATAACTGCCGCGCCCGCATTGGCGCAGGACGCCGCCCGGATCGAGTGGACAAGTTTTCACAGCCGCGCGATGGAGGGCAATCTGGAAGGCAATAGCGCCGAGCGCGGCGTCTATGTCGTAACGCCGCCCGGATATGACGAGAATCCGACCAGGCATTATCCGGTGGTCATATTCCTGCACGGCTATTTCGCGACCCCGCAAATGTACCAGCAGAGCATGCATTTCGAAGAGTCGGTGCAGGCGGCGGCCGAGGCCGGTCATGACATGATCATGGTGATCCCTGACGGGCATTCAAAGCTAAAGGGCGGGTTCTATTCGAGCAGCCCGGTAGTCGGCGACTACGAGGCAATGGTGGCACAGGATCTGGTTTCCTGGGTTGATGCCAATTATCGCACCATCGCCGATCCCGACAGCCGCGGCCTGTCCGGCCATTCCATGGGCGGGTACGGCACAATCCGCATCGCAATGAAACACCCGGGCGTGTTTTCCAGCATCTATATGATGAGCGCATGCTGCCTGCCGCCGCAGCCGATCGATGCCGAACAGGCGGCCGGCATCAATGTGCTGACCGAGGCGGAATTGGACGGCGCCCAGTTTGGCGCGCTGGCGGGGGCCTCGACCGGGGCGGCCTGGGCGCCCGATCCCAACGCCGAAAACGCCTTGATGATCGATACCACGCTGGGTGATGATGGCGCCATCGACAAGCTGGTGGAATACCGCATGGCAGCCAATTCGCCGGTGGTGATCCTGCCGCAATATCTGAGCTCGCTAAACGATCTTGAAGGTTTCGCCATCGATATTGGGGATGCCGATTTCCTGCTGCAGGGCAACCGCACCTTCATGGCCGAACTTGACCGCTTCGGCGTCGAATATCAGTTCCAGCTGTATGAAGGCGATCACGGCAACCGCATCGCGGAACGCATCCGCACTCATGTGCTGCCATTCTTTGCCGCACACCTGGATGGCGAATAGATGCTGAGACAGATCGCTCCGGCCTGCGCTATTGCCTGCGCCGCCATCGCCGCATTGCTGTCCGTGCCGTCAGCCGCACAGGACCATGCCCGCATCAATGAAGTCACCTTTCACAGCCCCGCGCTGGAAGGGAACTGGGAAGGCAATCCGGCAGACCGGCTGGCGCTGGTGTTCACTCCGCCCGGCTATGATGAGAACCCCGGCAGGCATTACCGTGTGGTCTATTTCCTCCACGGATACTGGGCCACGCCACAAATGTACCAGGACTTCGCCCATTTCGAGGAGGCGGTGGACGAAGCCGCCGCTGCGGGTGAGGACTTCATCCTGGTGATGCCCGACGGGCAATCGCGCATGCGCGGCAGCTTCTATTCCAGTTCCCCCACCACGGGCGATTTCGAAACCTATGTGGCGCGTGACCTGGTGGCCTATGTCGACGCCAATTTCCGCACCGTCGCCAACCGCGAATCGCGCGGGCTGGCCGGCCATTCGATGGGCGGATACGGCACATTGCGCCTCGGCATGAAGTTCCCCGATGTGTTCTCCAGCATCTACGCGATGAGCGCCTGCTGCCAGCTGGTGCGCGATCTGTCGGCGGACGATGCGCGGCAGGCTGAAGGCATCACGGACGAGGTGATCGCCGATGCCGAATTCGGCCAGCTTGGAGCGATGCCCTTCCTCGCCGCATGGTCGCCCGATCCCGATGGCACCAATTTCGTCGACAATGGCCTGCTGGATGACGGCACGATCGATCCGGCGGTCACCGCGCGCATCGCCGCCAACTCGATCATTCCCATGCTGCCGCAATATCTGCCCAATCTGCGTCAGCTGGAAGCCATCGCCTTTGACGTGGGCAATGCAGACAGCCTGAGCGTGGGCAATGAAGCCATGCATCAAGAGCTGCTGCGCTTTGGCGTGGACCATGTTTACGAGGTTTATGAAGGCGATCACGGAAACCGGATCGCCGCGCGTATCCGCAGCCATGTGCTGCCCTTTTTTGCCGAACACCTGGATGAGGAATAACCCAATGCTCAAAGGCCTTATTATCACCGCAGCGGCGCTGACCGCGCTGACCGCCCAGCCCGCACTGGCGCAAAACATCACCGCGCCTGACGCGGTAGTGCCCGCCGGTATCACGGTGGAAGCACCGATGGTTCACGGTGCCTCGCTGGAAGGCAACCTGGAAGGCAACAGCGCCGACCGTGAAGTGATGGTGGTGCTGCCGCCGTCCTATGCCAGCAGCCCCAGCCGGCATTATCCGGTGGTCTATTACCTCCACGGCTTCGCCATCTCCGGCCGCGATTTCTACGATTACATGCAGGTCCCCACCGCCGTGGCTGAAAATGCCGCAGCGGGCCGTGAGTTCATCGTGGTGGTGCCCGATACGCTGACGGCGATGGGCGGATCGATGTATTCCAACTCCGTCACCACCGGCAACTTCCGCGAGTTCATCGCCAAGGATCTGGTGGCCTATATGGACGCCAATTACCGCACCATTCCCACCCGCGAAGGGCGCGGGCTGGCGGGCCATTCGATGGGCGGATACGGCACCTGGGTTACCGCCATGACCTATCCCGAAAGCTTCGGATCGATCTGGGCGCAGAGCGCCTGCTGCGTTTCGCCGCGCGGTGAAACGGTGGAGAGCGCCACCGCCATGGCCGCTGTCCCGCGTGACGGAGTGGACCAGTCCGGCTTTGGCATGCGCGCCGGGCTCGCCTCTGCCGTGGCATGGGCGCCCAATCCGCTCAAGCCGCCGTTCTACGTTGATTTCCCGCTCGCCGCAGACGGCACGGTCGATCAGCTGGTGATCGCGCGCTGGGCCAACAACTCTCCGCTCGCCATGGTCTCCAGCCATATCGATGCGCTGCAAAGCTTCGACGCCATCGGCAGCGACGTCGGCGAACAGGACGGCCTGATCCGCGACGACACGATGATCAGCGCGGAGCTGGACAAGTTCGGCATCAAGCACATCTTCGAAACCTATGAAGGCACCCACACCGACAAGATCGGCCAGCGCTTCAACGAACTGGTACTGCCGTTCTTTGCCGAGCATCTGAATATGGTGGAATGAGCGGACCCGTTCTCTCAACCAAGCTGGATGTAACCAGCGAAGAAAGCCGCCAGCGCGCGAGGCATAATCGCGCGCTGGCGGAAGAATTGCGCGCAAAGGTCGCCAAGGCGGCGCTCGGCGGGTCCGAACGCAGCCGGGAGCGGCACACGGCGCGCGGCAAGCTGCTGCCGCGGGAGCGGGTCGAGCGGCTGCTCGATCCCGGCTCGCCTTTTCTGGAAATCGGGCAACTGGCGGCGGGCGGGCTGTATGATGATGCGGTGCCGGGCGCAGGGCTGATCGCGGGCATTGGCCGGGTGTCCGGGCGGCAGGCGATGATCGTGTGTAATGATGCCACGGTGAAGGGCGGCACTTATTATCCGATGAGCGTGAAGAAGCACCTTCGCGCGCAGGAGATCGCGCAGGCCAACCGCCTGCCGTGCCTCTATCTGGTGGATAGCGGCGGCGCCAATCTGCCGCATCAGGCGGAGGTGTTTCCTGATCGCGACCACTTTGGGCGGATATTCTTCAATCAGGCCAATATGTCCGCGCTGGGCATTGCGCAGATTGCCTGCGTGATGGGCAGCTGCACCGCGGGCGGTGCCTATGTCCCGGCGATGAGCGATGAGAGCGTGATCGTGCGCGATCAGGGCACCATCTTCCTGGCCGGTCCGCCGCTGGTAAAAGCGGCCACGGGGGAGGAGATTTCGGCCGAGGATCTGGGCGGCGGCGCGCTGCATGCCAGGAAGTCCGGCGTGGCCGATCATCTGGCCGAAAATGACGAACACGCGCTGACCATCTTGCGTGATATCGTCAGCCATATGGGCTTTTCCACAAAAGCTGAAGTTAACTTGAGAGAGCCGATTGCGCCGAAGTTTGACGCCGAGGACCTGTACTCCATCATCCCCGACGACGTGCGCGCGCCCTATGACGTGCACGAGGTGATCGCGCGGCTGGTGGACGCCAGCGAGTTCCACGAATTCAAGGCGCAATATGGCGCAACACTGGTGTGCGGCTTTGCGCATATCTGGGGCATGCCCGTGGCGATTCTGGCCAACAATGGGGTGCTGTTTTCCGAAAGCGCGGTGAAGGGCGCTCACTTCATAGAGCTGGCCTGCCAGCGCGGTATACCGCTGTTGTTCCTGCAGAATATCTCCGGCTTCATGGTCGGCGGCAAGTATGAGGCGGAAGGCATCGCCAAGCATGGCGCCAAGCTGGTGACCGCCGTCGCCACGGCGCAGGTTCCCAAGCTTACGGTGGTGATCGGCGGCAGTTTTGGCGCCGGCAATTACGGCATGTGCGGACGAGCTTACGATCCGCGCTTCCTGTTCACCTGGCCCAATGCGCGCATCAGCGTGATGGGCGGCGAACAGGCCGCCAGCGTGCTCGCCACCGTCCACCGCGATGCCGACAGCTGGAGCGAGGAAGAAGCCGAAGCCTTCAAGGCCCCGATCCGCGAGAAATACGAGACCGAGGGCAACCCATATTACGCCACCGCCCGCCTGTGGGATGACGGCGTGATCGACCCTGTCCAGACGCGCGACGTGTTGGGGCTGAGCCTCGCGGCCTGTCTGGAAGCGCCATTCGAGGACCGCCCGAGGTTCGGCGTGTTCAGGATGTAATCGAGGCCATGGCTTTCCAACCATTTGGCGATCATTTTGAGGTGGCATCGCACATGCCAGTGGATGCGGTGAAGGCCGCAATTCGGGCGAACAAGAAGAGCTGGTTTGATCCCAAGCGTGGTGCCCGAGGCTGGATCGTGGGACCCTTCCTGTGCCTGTGGATCAGTGCTCTTGATAAAAACGGGCCAATGGTGCTGGCGCGCATTTCAGTCGACGGCTTCGGCACGCGGATAAGCGGCAGGGCAGGCTCCGACCTCAATGGCCTGATTGGCATGACGTTCATGGCCTGCCTTATGGCGGCAATCCCACTGATTGCTCATTGGCGTGCTGATACACTGGCGCCAGTATTCTATCTGGCGTTGGCTCTCGTATTTTTTTCAGTGGGATTGTCATTCTGGTTTGCAAACAAGTCGCGCCGGGATGCTGAGCCCCTGATCAGATTTCTGCGTCGGACGGTAAACCCTGCGGCAAAGGTTCCGAAACCACCGAAGTCTTCAGTCGCTTTTCCTGCACAAACAGCGGTGCCGATGCACCTCGATTTTTCGGGTGAGGAAGTGTTTGATAATGTCTCCCCCAATGCGGTGCGCGACATGCTGTGCCGGATTGCGGAGGATGAAGATGGCTTTGCTATCCTTTCCTTCGATGATGGGCACTATCTGCAAACCGCCTGGGCCGATGACGGTTTTGTCCTTGAGAAGCGCGAAGGCAGCGAAGATCTTCACTTCATTGCAGTTCGCGCAGGCGATCCTCAACCGGCAAGGGGACGCGGCTCCAGCCTGTCGCTTGCAGAAATCGAAACTGCCTTCGCGGCATATTGCGAGCAGGTGCCCATCACGGATGCCCTTGGATGGCAGCCACTCTTCCGCTGAGCGCCAGAGCTCAAAACTCAAGCCGACCGCGCAGGAACATTCGCGCCGCCCAAGGCTTGGGTAAGGTAGTATGGCGCGCAACATCCTGATCCGTATCACCAAGGCGATGATTGCCTTGCTGACCATCGCGACATTTGTCGGGATCGTCGCTGTCGATGCCTGGTGGATTCGGGTTTTCGATTTCCCGCGCCTGCAATTCGCCGCGCTGCTGGTGCTGGCGATGGCGGGTCTGTTTGCGCTGTGCCGGGCGAAGGCGCGCTGGTGGCTGGCGGTGGGCACGGTGGCGCTGGCGTTCCAGCTGTATCAGGTCTTTCCCTATTCATCGCTGGCCGATCGGCAGGCGATCCCGGCGATCAACTGCGTGCCGGAGCGGCGCCTGCACCTGCTCTCGCTCAACGTGCTGCAGGACAATCGCGATTATGGTCGTACGCTGGAGCTGGTGCGCACCGAGCAGCCGGACGTGTTCCTGGCGATGGAAGTGGATGCGGCATGGATCGATGCACTCACCCCGCTGGAGGTGGACTATCCCTATTCGCGCAGGATTCCGCTGGATAACAAATATGGCATGGCGCTCTATTCACGCCTGCCGCTGAGCGAGGTCGAGCATCTGGAGCTGGCGGGTGACGATACGCCGCTGATCCGCGCGCGGGTGGAGATGGGCAGCGGCCTGCGCCCCACCTTCTTTGCCGTCCATCCGCTTCCCCCACGTCCGGGGCAGGACAGCGGCCAGCGGGATGCCGAGCTGGTGCTGCTGGCCGATCTGGTGCGCGATTCTGGGCGCCCCACTCTGGTGATGGGCGATTTCAACGATGTGCCGTGGTCACGTGTGAGCGAGACGTTCCAGCGCGTGGGCGAGATGGTCGATCCGCGTATTGGCCGCGGCTTCTTCGCCAGCTTCGATGCCACCAATCCGGCCATGCGCTGGCCGCTCGACCATCTGTTTCACACCGAGGATTTCGGCGTCATGCGGTTCGAGACCGGGCAGGGTGTCGGCTCCGACCATTATCCGCTGATCGCGACACTGTGCCTGCAGACAGAGCGGTTCGAGCCGTTGCAGGACGCGCCCGCCTATACGCAAGAAGCGCGAGAGAATGCCCGCGAGGAGCTGGAAAGCGCCGATCCCGCCATGGTGGACGCAATACCGGGTAACGAGTGAGGGCGCGCCCCAGACGTAGCTGAATCAAACGTCCAGATTGGCCACGTTCAGCGCATTGTCCTGAATGAACTCGCGCCGCGGTTCGACCACGTCGCCCATCAGGCGGGTGAAGATTTCGTCCGTAACGTCGGCGTCTTCCACCTTTACCTGCAGCAGGATGCGCACATCGGGGTCGAGCGTGGTTTCCCACAGCTGGTCGGCGTTCATTTCGCCCAGACCCTTGTAGCGCTGAATGGAGAGGCCCTTGCGGCCCGCGGCCATCACTGCATCCACCAGCTGGGTTGCCAGGGTGATTGCACCATCGCCCGCCACCACGGCGGTTTCGGCCTCGGTGCCGTCCTCGTCTGCGGCCACTTCCTCCACCGGCTCCGGCTCTGCCGCGCTGGAACGCACCAGCCGCACGGGCGTGGTGAACACGCCGCCCTGATCGCCGGCACGGGCATGCAGGCGGCGCGCTTCGCCGCTTTCGAGGAACTTGGCTTCGATCAGGTGGACATCGGTCACGCCGCGCCACACGCGGTCAAAGCGCACGTGGCCATCTTCGGCAATGCGCGCGGACCAGCGGGCCTCGCTGTCGCCCATTTGCAGATGGGCGGCGCAGGCATCCAGCCGCTCGGCACGTTGGTCCAGCGTCAGCCCGGGCTCGAACGCGCCGTTCAGCGCCATCGCTTCCACCACATTGTAGTTATATTTGCGCGGTACGAAGGCGAGCGTGTTCTTGAGGCGCAGGGCCTGCTCCACCAGCTCTGCCAGATCGGCCCCGCTGCGCGCGCCGCCTGCCGTTTCCAGAACGCGGCCCTGCAATCCGGCTTCCACCAGATAGCGATCGAGCGCGGGCTGGTCCTTCAGGTAAACCTCGCTGCGGCCCTTGGCGACCTTGTACAAAGGCGGCTGAGCGATGAACAAATGCCCGGCTTCCACAATCGCGGGCATCTGCCGGTGGAAGAAGGTGAGCAGCAGCGTGCGGATATGCGCGCCGTCGACGTCGGCGTCGGTCATGATCACGATCTTGTGATAGCGCAGCTTCTCAAGGTTGAATTCCTCGCGAATGCCGGTGCCCATCGCCTGGATCAGCGTGCCCACTTCCTTGGAGGAGATGATCCGGTCCAGCCGCGCGCGCTCCACGTTGAGGATCTTGCCCTTCAGCGGCAGGATCGCCTGCGTCTTGCGGTCACGGCCCTGCTTGGCGCTGCCGCCAGCGGAATCGCCCTCCACCAGGAACAATTCGGACTTGGCGGGATCGCGTTCCTGGCAGTCAGCCAGCTTGCCGGGCAGGCTGGCGATGCTCATCGCGCCCTTGCGGCTCATCTCGCGGGCGCGCTTGGCGGCCTCGCGCGCGGCGGCGGCATCGATCACCTTCTGGATGATGGATTTGGCGTCGGCGGGGTTTTCCTCCAGCCATTCGCTCATCTTCTCACCCATCAGGCTTTCCAGCGGCTGGCGCACTTCGGAGGAGACCAGCTTGTCCTTGGTCTGGCTGGAGAACTTGGGATCGGGCAGCTTGACCGATACGATGGCGGTCAGCCCTTCGCGCATGTCCTCACCCGAAAGCGAGACCTTTTCCTTCTTCAGCAGGCCCGAGCTATCGGCATAATTGTTGATCGTGCGGGTCAGCGCAGAACGGAATGCGGCCAGATGCGTGCCGCCATCGCGCTGCGGGATGTTGTTGGTGAAACACAGCACGTTTTCGTAATAGCTGTCGTTCCATTCCAGCGCGACATCGATGCCGATGCCTTCCTTCTCCGCCGAGACGGAGATGGGTTCGGGCACCAGCGGCTGCTTGTTGCGGTCGAGATATTTCACGAAAGCCGCGATGCCGCCTTCGTAGAACAGGTCATGCTCCAGCGGCTCCTCTCCGCGATTGTCGCGGATCAGGATGCGTACGCCGGAATTGAGGAAGGCCAGCTCGCGGTAGCGATGCTCCAGCTTGTCGAAATCATATTCCAGCACGTTCTTGAACGTTTCGCTGGAGGCCATGAAGGTAACGCGCGTGCCCTTCTTGAAGCCATTGTCATCCGCATTGCCGTCAACCCTGGGCGCATCGGCGCGAATGACCAGCGGGGATACGGCGTCGCCGTGTTCAAAGCGGATGTAATGTTCCTTGCCATCGCGCCACACCACCAGTTCCAGCCATTCCGACAGGGCGTTGACGACCGAGACGCCCACGCCGTGCAGGCCGCCTGAAACCTTGTAGGCGTTCTCGTCATTGGTGTTGTCGAATTTGCCGCCCGCGTGCAGCTGGGTCATGATGACTTCTGCGGCGGAGACGCCTTCTTCCTTGTGGATACCCACCGGAATTCCGCGGCCATTATCTTCCACGGACACCGATCCATCGGGATTCAGCTCTATCAGCACCAGGTCGCAGTGGCCCGCCAGCGCCTCGTCAATGGCGTTGTCCGACACTTCGAACACCATGTGGTGCAGGCCGGAGCCATCGTCGGTATCGCCGATATACATGCCGGGGCGTTTGCGCACCGCATCCAGGCCCTTGAGAACCTTGATACTTTCGGCGCCATACTCGCCCATGCGCTTGGTGTTGCTGGCCGGAGTTTCGGCAGAAATTTCCGCGGGAGTTTCAGGTGTTTCCGTCATGCTCATTATATAGGAATCGCAGGGCGTAAAAGGAAGCTGGTGTGACACTACTCCACAAGTTTACGCGCAAGGGGACGGCGGGTTTGGCCTGGGACCTGCGTCTGACCCGCGCCCAAACGCAAACGGCCGCCCGGTGAGGGGCGGCCGCTTTACTGGTCAGCTGTTGGGCCGGCTCAGGCCATCCACACTGCCGGATAGGGCAGGCGGCCTACGCTTTCGAGGTAGGACTTCAGCAAACGCTTGAGAAGATTGATCATGATGGATCTCCTTGAAGGGGGGAGGGAGAGGGTGTGCGGCTCGCTTCAGGTCAGACCAGGATAGCGTTCAGCATGGTGGCGCTGATCGCTACGGAGGCGAGAGAGGCGAGGACGATGGTTGCAAGATTGCGCATTGTGAAACTCCTGATTGGCGAACGGGAGGGGGGATTCGCCTTCGGGGGGCCAAATGGGGCGCGTAATTAAATAATACAAATGCGAAAAATTCGACAAGTGTTGCGTATTTTGCAACAGTGATTTCGCGAGACGCATCCATCTTGTAGCCGACAGGCCAGGCGGGGTTGGGAGAGGAGTAACCCGGCCGGGCCTGCCGACTATTCGTGGGCCGATCAGCGCAGGGCCACTGCCAGATTGGCGGCGGTGTTGCGCTGGGCCAGCTGGGCTTCCACTTGCTGGCGCGCATCGGCGATGCAGGCGGCGTAGAGTTCCCAGCCCTTGAGGTTACGGATGAAAGGCTTCTCGCAGGCATTTTCCACTGCGATTTCAGCCAGCCTGTCCAGGGAGGCGGGAGCCTCTTGCGACGCACGATGCGCCGGATTGCTGGTGACGATGATCTGCACGGTCTGTGCGGCGGCGGGTGCTGCGCCCAGCAGGGCGGCGGCGAGCGCGGCGGCAGACATGATAATGGTCTTCATGATGTGAACTCCAATCAAAAGGGTCGATCTGCTTTCAGGTCCTGTCCCGGGCCTTCCTGCCCTCTTGCTGCACCACTGTTGTGCATTGCAGCATAGAATTGTGCAAATGCGAAAAGAGCCACACGTGTTGCGCATTTTTCAACGACGTTTCTCATGAAACTGAAATATTCGCGGCTGAGCATGGAGATCCGCCCGGCCAAATGTCCGGCAGGCAATTGTGGTCTGTGCATCCGCGCCGCTGGACAGGCGCGGGCCTTGGGGGCTAGCGATCCGGCATGAACCCAACAGATTCTCAAAGCGCCCTTCTTCCCGATTCCATCCTGATCGTCGATTTCGGCAGTCAGGTGACCCAGCTGATCGCGCGCCGCGTGCGCGAGGCGGGCGTCTATTCCGAAATCGCCCCCTTCACGCTGGCAGAGGAAGCGTTCCACCGGATGAAGCCCAAGGGCATCATCCTGTCAGGCTCACCCGCAAGTGTTCCCGATGAAGGATCGCCGCGCGCGCCTAAATTGCTGTTCGCAGCCGGCGTGCCGATTCTGGGCATCTGCTATGGCCAGCAGGTGATGAGCCACCAGCTGGGCGGCGAAGTGCGCCCCGGACACGAAACCGGCGAAGGGGGCGAATTTGGCCGCGCTTTCCTGACCGTGACAAAGGAATGCGCGCTGTTTGACGGGTTGTGGAACGTGGGCGAGCGCCATCAGGTGTGGATGAGCCATGGCGACAAGGTCACCCGCTTTGCCGACGGATTCGAGATTGTCGCGATATCTGACGGTGCGCCCTTCGCGGTGATCGCGGATGAGAAGCGCAAGTTCTACGGCACGCAGTTCCACCCCGAAGTGGTGCACACGCCCGATGGCGGAAAGCTGATCGCCAATTTCGTGCGCCATGTCTGCGGGCTGGCGGGTGACTGGACCATGGCCGCCTATCGCGAGACAAAGGTGGCCCAGATCCGGGAGCAGGTGGGAGATGGAAAGGTCATCTGCGGCCTGTCCGGCGGGGTCGACAGCTCGGTCGCGGCAATCCTGATTCATGAGGCGATCGGGGACCAGCTGACCTGCGTGTTCGTCGATCACGGCCTGCTGCGCCTGAATGAGCGCGAACAGGTGGAGAGCCTGTTCCGCGACCATTACAACATCCCGCTGGTGGTGGTGGATGCGGAGGATCGCTTCATGGCGGGCCTTGCGGGTGAGACCGACCCGGAAAAGAAGCGCAAGTTCATCGGCGGAGAATTCATCGCCGTGTTCGAGGAGGAGGCGGCCCGCATCGGCGGGGCAGATTTCCTCGCCCAGGGCACGCTCTATCCCGATGTGATCGAGAGCGTATCCTTCACCGGCGGGCCTTCGGTGACGATCAAGAGCCACCACAATGTCGGCGGTCTGCCCGAACGCATGAACATGCAGCTGGTCGAACCCTTGCGCGAACTGTTCAAGGATGAGGTGCGCGAACTGGGCCGCGAACTGGGCCTCAACGACCTGTTCGTTGGCCGCCACCCGTTCCCCGGCCCCGGCCTCGCCATCCGTATTCCGGGCGAAGTGACCAAGGAACGCTGCGATATCTTGCGCAAGGCCGATGCCATCTATCTGGACGAGATCCGCAAGGCCGGCCTGTATGACGCGATCTGGCAGGCCTTCGCCGTGCTGCTGCCGGTCAAGACCGTGGGCGTGATGGGCGACTATCGCACATACGACAACGTCTGCGGCCTGCGCGCCGTGACCAGCACCGACGGCATGACCGCCGACGTCTACCCCTTCGACGCCCACTTCCTCACCGGCTGCGCCACCCGCATCGTCAACGAAGTGCAAGGCATCAACCGCGTGGTCTATGACTACACGTCAAAGCCACCAGGCACGATTGAGTGGGAATGAGGTGTCTGCAGACTTAAAATCAGAATGGCGCTTGCGCCTGTCTGAATGGCAGGGCCCAGACGTCTTTTCCAATCTAGTTATGGAGTGCCGTCTCGAATTAGGAAGGTTTTCTCCTATGATTGAGCATGGCACACAGTTTTGGCGTGATGCTTGGATCGCTGCTGAATTTGGTAAACTGAGCAAAGCTGATCAAGTCAGGCTCTTGCATCCTGAGCCGTTCCCTGATTTCGCGGCGCGCTTTGGCAGTTTAACCCGACATTTCGAAGCAACTGAAGCGATGTTACCTCGACGTCGGGGCGATGAGTATCGTGAAGATTTGGAGGCGCATAGTGCTGGTCAGACCGTGCTGAGAGAGCATCCATCTGAACAATGGCTCACCGCTTCGACTACTTACACTCTCTTGAAACGAGCGGCGGCAAAGAAAGCAGAAAAGCCTTATGCCCCTAATTGCTCCTTGATTATCTATCTAAACGAGAGCGATTACGGATCCGAAGGGCAGCAGATCGAAGAGCAGTTTAAGTCGGCAACAGAGATTGCTGCAAGAAGGTTTCAATCCGTGCATATCCTATGGGGAAGCAAGTTGCACACGGTTTGGGAATAGTGAAGTTTAGTATTACATCTGTTGGTGATTACGACACAGATTCACTAGGTCGAATCCATTCAAGGGCTCTTATTATTCGATCTGTACAAACCGCCCAGCCTCGCGGTCCTTCTTCACCCGTAGCCCGTCAAACACCTGTCCGCTCATGGCGATGTAGACGCCCGGCGCGCAGGTCTGGGCGGCGGCGAAGGCCAGGCCCAGGTTGAAGGCGGCGTCGCTTTCAGTGAAGCGGGCGGGGGCGAGCGCTCCGGTCAGGACCATGGTCTTGCCGGGAATGGCGGCGAGCGCGCCGGCGGTGTCGGTCATGGTGTCAGTGCCGTGGGTGATGACGATGCGGCTTTCGGGCGCGGCGGCGGCGCGCGCGGCGATCAGCGCGCGGTCATCATCGGTCAGCTCCAGGCTGTCCTTGCGCAGCACTTCCTCGATCCTGAACGGATGCGCCACGCGGCCAATGCGCAGCAGCATGCCCACGGTGCTTTCACCCACCTGATATTCGCTCAGCGCGTCAAAATACTGCTTGTCGATCGTGCCGCCGGTGGTGAGGATCAAGATGGGTTCGCTGGTCATTCCCTGCTCCTAGCGCAGGTGCAGCCCCCGGCCCAAGACCTCAAACCGGTCTCAGCCCCTGGCCACCACGCTTTGTGCCGTGCGCAGCAGCAGCACGGTGGCGGGCCAGAGCAACACCACGAGGCAAAAGAAGGCGAACACGGCCGGCACTATCAACTGGAAGAAGGCCGCCGCGCCCAGCAGCGGCAGCAGCGCCAGCGCAAACTTGCGCGGCGCGGTCTGCCCGGCGGGATTGGCGTAGAGCGATTCGTAATACTCGCCGTTTTCAGCGCCCTCTCCCGCAGCAAGCGGGCGGCGCTCCAGCATCGGCCGGTAATGATCCATATGCGCCAGCATCAGCAGCGCATTCAGCCCCACCACGATGACGGCCACCAGCGCCCACAGCGGATCGCGTTCCAGCACCAGCGCCCAGTACAGCGCGCAGACGTTGACCGGCATCACTGCCGCCAGCGCCAGCGGCATGAACAGCCCGGCCAGCACCAGCGCACCCGCCACCAGCTGGATGCCCATGGCGACATTGATCAGCTCACTGAATTGCAACGCTTCCATCAATTGCACGGCCAGCGGCATGGTGCCGGTGGGCATCGGCAGGAATTGTCCGAAGAAATGGCTCAGCCCGTTGGCGAGCATGATCAGGCCGAACACCAGCCGGGCAGGCAGCAGCAGGCGGTTCATGCGCCGTCTCCTGAAAGCATGGGTGAGCCGGGCAGGCGCGGCGTCGTGCGCATCGCCAGCACGGGCAGGTAGGTGCGGATATAGGCGAGGCACAACAGCAGGTTCGCGCCCAGCACTGCCCAGCCATAATAGGCCGAAACGGAGCCCCAGCCCTGCAACGGCACATCCCAGTACCACACGTTGAACGAGACGGGCAGCAGCATCACCAGCGCCAGCGGCACGCGCCAGCCGGTTATCAGGCAGATCCCGGCAAACAGCTCCACGGCCTTGACCAGCGCGAACAGCCTGGAATCGATCAGCGCGGTCATCAGCGCCGTGCTTTCAGGCACATTGCCATACGGCTGGTAGAACAGCGGATAGAAATGGTTGAGGCCTGCGGGCACCAGCCACGCGGCAAATCCCAGCCTGAGCAGCCACACGGCATATTTCATCGTTCCATCCCCCGCATATTCCTCGGGGCAAGTCTCAATGGCTGCCCTCACCGCAGATTAGGCACCGCCGGGATGAAAAGTAAATGGCCGGGCCGCTCTGGCCATTCACCCTACCAGGCAAAGCCTGCCTTCACCGCGCGTATTTCCGCCGCAGTGCTGGTGCGGCCCAGAGCTTCATTGCGGTGGGGAAAGCGGCCAAAGCGGGCGATTATGGCATGGTGGTCGCGCGCGAACTGCATGCCAAAACGCGGGCCAAGCTGCGTGTAATAGCGCACAGCGAGCAGCTGGTCGGCCATCTGCTCGCTGTGCATCAGCGGCAGGGCCAGGAACTGGCGCTGGGCCGGTGTCAGCCCACTGTCCCACCCGCGCGCCAGCACGGCGCGGGTCAGCGCGCGCGCCTTGGCATCAAAGGCAAACGCCTTGGCGCTGCCGGAATAGAGGTTGCGGGGGAGTTGATCGAACAGCAGCACGGCAGCCAGCGCGGTGTGCGGATCGGACAGGAATTCATGATCGGGGCGGTTTTGCAGCGCTGTCAGCCAGCGTTCAAAGCCATTGCGCAGGATGGCGGTGGCCTTGTCCGATCCGCCCCACCAGTCTTGCGGGTCCAGCTGGTGGAACCACAGGTGCAGCAGGTTGGCTGCCCAGCCTCTTTGCCCGGCAGCCACCTGTCTGGATCAGCCGCGATCGACCTTGTTGTAGGCCACGAAATCTTCGAGGAACAAGGCGCCGGTCACGAACTGCGAATAGCGATCCATCGTGCGGATCACGTCGGTCCGGCACAACTGGCTGCCAAAGCGTTCGATGATAGGCACATCGGTATCGCGCAGGCGTTCCGGCCTGACAGCGCGGGCGACGTAGATCGTGTCCCCGGCGTCATAGACCAGCCCGACATACGGGATGACCTGCAGATCATTGGAACGGAAGGTGGTGATGCAGCTCTGCGATTCGCCGGCTTCATAGCCTTCGAGCATTTCAGCAAGGCGCGTTTCGCCGCGTTCCTGGCGGGTTTCAGCCTGTGCCGCAGTTGCGCCCAGGGCCAATGCGGCGCTGGCGGCTGCAAGTGTAAGAAGCTTTTTCATCGTCATTCTCCCTAGATGGGACAAAGTCTCATATCGCTACTTAACACAGGCTGACCGGAATCGATGGGAAAATCGCCCGAAGACCCTTCGGGATCAGGCCGCCTGCTTGCCAGCCGTGATATCCGCCGGGCCGCCCTTGAGGATGAATCGCCGGTCGCAATATCCGCAATCGACAAAGCCCTTCTCGTCGATCTGCATATACACGCGCGGATGGCCCAGGGCGGCGGGGCGATAGCCGGTGCCGCCGCGAATTTCGCCAGCGCCATCGCAGCTGACGCGCGGGGTATCGACCAGTGTGGTTTCGGGTGCATTGTCCATGGGCACACGCCCTATATCGTCAGCATGATTCAGGCAATATCGCTGCTGCCCGATCGGCGCTGCAAACCGGGGGGACTTTACCTGCGCGCCGCAAGCGGCCAATGGATGCCCCATGCCTGACACAACACCAGATAACTCCCCGGCGATCGAAATTCGTGACGTCGTCAAGCAATATGCCAGCAGCAACAAGGCAGAGCCCAAGCTGGCGCTGAAGGGGCTTTCCTTCGATGTGCCGCAAGGCGGCGTGTTCGGCCTGCTCGGCCCCAATGGCGCGGGCAAATCCACGCTGATCAACATCATGGCCGGGTTGGTCAACAAGACCAGCGGATCGATCAGGATCTGGGGCCACGATATCGACCGGGATCACCGCAACGCCAAGACCTGCATCGGCATCGTGCCGCAGGAAATCGTCTTCGATCCGTTCTTCACCCCGTTCGAGGTGCTGGAGAATCAGGGCGGCATGTACGGCATCGCCAAGTCTCTGCGCCGGTCGGAGGAACTGCTGCGCGCGGTGCGGCTGGAAGACAAGCGCGATGCCTATGCCCGCACATTGTCTGGCGGGATGAAGCGCCGCCTGCTGATCGCCAAGGCGATGGTCCATTCGCCGCCGATCCTGGTGCTGGATGAGCCGACGGCAGGCGTGGACGTGGAACTGCGCCGCCAGCTGTGGGAACTGGTGGGCGATCTCAACGATCAGGGCGTGACCGTGGTGCTGACCACCCATTACCTGGAGGAGGCGGAGCAATTGTGTGACCGCATCGCCATCATCAACCACGGTGAGCTGATCACCAACAAGCCCACCCGCGAACTGGTGGGCATGATGGGTGAGAAGATCGTGGCGGTCACGGTCGATGCCGACATCACCGACCTGCCGCACGATCCGCGCTTCCGCAAATGCGTGAAGGCGGGCGAACGGGTGATCGAAGTCACCTATGACAAGTCCGAGATGACCGCCGGACAGGTGCTCGCCAAATTGCAGGAACAGGGCTTTACGGTGGACGATGTGACCACCCGCGAAGCCGATCTGGAAGACGTGTTCGTGCAGCTGACCAGCCAGGTGGGGCAGGGCTGAGGCAGGGCTGAGGCAGGGCTGAGGCAGGGCTGAGGCAAGGCCGGGGCAAGGCTGGGCAGCCGCCCGGCTTTTCGCGTTACATTTCGCTCAACAGGCGTAGACTTCCTCCGGGTCGCGAACCTTGGGGGAGGATTCGCATGAATGACAATGATCTGGAAACACCGCCTGCCGCCGCGCAACTGATGGATATCGCCTGGGGGTACTGGACCAGCCAGATCCTGCGGCAGACTGCGGAAATGGGGCTGGCAGACAGGTTTTCCGGCGCGCCGCGCACGGCAGATGATCTGTGCGCCGAATATGGCATGCACCAGCCCAGCTTTCGCCGCTTCATGCGCACGCTGACAGGGATGGGGCTGGTCGAAACGGTCGGCCCGCACACCTATAGCCTGACCGAAATGGGAGAGGCGCTGAAGACCGGCGCGCCCGGTTCCGCCCGATCCACCGTGATCAGCCTGATCGGCAAGCTGGTCAGCCCGTCATGGGAAAACCTCGATTACTCGCTCACCACGGGGGAGCCGGGTTTCGAGAAGCACTATGGCAAGGGCCTGTTCGAACATATCCAGCAAGTGCCCGGCATGGCGGAGATGTTCTCCGAAACGATGGTCGGCATTCACGGGAAGGAGCCGCCTGCGGTGGCTGCCGCCTATGATTTCTCGGGCATCGGATCGCTGGTCGATGTGGGCGGGGCATCGGGCAATATGCTTGGCCATATCCTCTCGCGCCATGAAGGCCTGCATGGCGTGCTGTATGACCTGCCGCATGTGGTGGCCGATGCGCCCGCGCTGCTGGGCAAGTTCGGCGTGACGGACCGCGTTTCGATTGTCGGCGGCAGCTTCTTTGACGGTGTGCCCACGGGCCATGATGCCTATCTGATGTCGCACATCATCCACGATTGGGATGAGCAGGAATGCGCCACCATCCTTGGCCATTGCCACGCGGCCATGCACGACGATGGCCGGTTGCTGCTGGTGGAGATGGTGCTGCCCGAAAGCGATGAGCCGCATCCGGGCAAGGTGTTGGACATGATGATGCTGGTCGGCCCAGGCGGCGCCGAACGCACGCCGGGTGAATATGAGCACTTGCTGGCCGCAAGCGGCTTCAGGATGACCCGCGTGGTCCCCACTGCGTCCGCAGTCAGCGTGGTGGAGGCGGTGAAGGCCTGAGAAGTGGGCCTCCTAAACCGGATATTTATCACTTTGCTTGCATGACCGGCGGATGGACGCGCCTGCCCAGCAACACCAGTATTCGATCCATTACCTGCGCGCGCTGGCCGCGCTGATGGTGGTTGCCTGCCATTGCTTCGGCTATGGCATCGTGCCCGTGGCGGACATGCGGGCGGTCGAATGGCTCAGGCACGGGGTGGCCATCTTCTTCGTCATTTCCGGCTTCGTGATGGTGGTTTCCACCACCGGGCGCGACATCGGGGCGGGCGAATTCCTGATGCGCCGCCTGATCCGCATCGTGCCGCTGTACTGGCTGGCGACCCTGGCATGGGGCCTGCTGTGGAGCGATCTAGCGCCCGACCGGCTGATCCCCTCGCTCGCCTTTGTATTCCTGCTTGATCCGGTCTTGCCCATGGCGCGCCCGCCAGTGCTGGCGGTGGGCTGGTCGCTCAATTTCGAGATGTTCTTCTATCTGATCTTTGCCGCCGCGCTGTTCGTGCCGCAGCAATGGCGGCTGTATGCGGCCTGCGCGATGCTGCTGGCCTATGCCGCGCTGGCCAGCCTGCTGCCGCTGCCACCGCAGGCGGCATTCCTGGCAAATCCGCTGCTGGCGCTGTTCGCTGGCGGGATGGCGATGGCGCATTTCAACCTGCGCCTGCCGGTAATCTGCGCGCCGCTTGGCCTGGCGATGATGGCGCTGGTGCCATATGCCACAGACAGCGTTGTCGCGGCGGTGCTGGTCCCGGCAATGCTGATCGTCCTGGGCGCCCGATCGCTCGATGGCCGCCTGCCGCACTGGAAGCTGCCCGCGCTGCTGGGCGATGCGTCCTACAGCATCTACCTCACGCATATCTTCGTGATGCAGTTCATCGCCTGGTATGTGGCCCCGCATCTGCCGGGCGTGGCACTGGTGCCGCTGGCGATTGTGGCGGCATCGGTATTTGGCGTGGCGGTGTACCGGATGGTGGAACTGCCGATCACCAGCTTCCTGCGCGCGGCCCTGCGGGCGCGGCGTCAGCGGCTGGCGCTCAGCGAACAGGCCGCCTGAGCGACATACGCTAAAGGTCCATACTTGCCCAAGTCCCCACTTAAGGCCATGTCCGCATCATGACTGGCAAGGCTTATGACGTCCTCGTAATCGGCTCTGGTGCTGCCGGGCTGACGGCTGCATTGTCTCTGGCGACGCGGCTGAAGGTGCTGGTGCTGGCCAAGGGCACGCTCAACTCCGGCTCCACCGCATGGGCGCAGGGCGGGATCGCCGCCGTGCTCGATACCGGCGACACGTTCGAGGATCACATCCGCGATACGATGGTGGCAGGCGCGGGCCTGAACGATCTGGAGACGGTGGAATTCGTCATCGGCCAGGCTCCCGCAGCAATTGCCCGGCTGGTGGAACTGGGCGTGCCGTTCAATGCCGAGGGCAAGGACCTGCACCTCACCCGCGAAGGCGGCCATTCGCACCGCCGGATCGTGCACGTCAACGATGCCACCGGCTGGGCGGTACAGGCCGCGCTGCTGAAGGCGGCAGAGGAAAATCCCAACATCACCCTGCTGCCCGATCGCACCTGCGTGGACCTGATCACCGGCCGGAACGAGCTGAAATATTCAGGCTCCGGCCGGGTGTGGGGCGCCTATGCGCTGGATACCGCCACCGGCAAGGTGGAAGCCTATACCGCGCGCGCCACGGTGATGGCGGCGGGCGGGGCGGGACGCGTCTACCAGTTCTCCACCGCGCCGCGCGGCGCCACGGGAGATGGCATTGCCATGGCCTGGCGAGCCGGTGCGCGTGTCTCCAACATGGAGATGATGCAGTTCCACCCCACCTGCCTGTATAATCTGGAGGTCAAGAACTTCCTGATCACGGAGGCCGTGCGCGGCGAGGGCGGGCACCTGCTGCATCCTGAAACCGGCCACCGCTTCATGGCGGATTACGATCCCGAGCGGATGGAGCTGGCCCCGCGCGACGTGGTCGCCCGCGCCATCGATGACCAGATCAAGCGCTATGGCCTCGATTTCGTCCATCTGGATATCAGCCACCAGCCGGCGGAGTTCGTGCGCGAGCACTTCCCCACCATCCATGAAAAGCTGCTGGGGCTGGGGATCGACATGACCACCGGCCCGATCCCGGTTGTGCCGGCGCAGCATTATACCTGCGGCGGCGTGCTGATTGACCTCAACGGGCGGACCGATCTGCCCGGGCTTTACGCGGCGGGCGAATGCACCGAAAGCGGCCTGCACGGGGCCAATCGCCTCGCCTCCAACTCGCTGCTGGAATGCTTTGTGTTCGGCGATGCTGCGGCAAAGGACATTCTCGCCAGCTGGGACAGCTTCACCGCTCCGCCCGCGATCCACGAGTGGGATGAAAGCCGCGTCACCGATTCGGATGAAGAGGTGGTGATCAAGCAGAACTGGACCGAGATCCGCCGCTTCATGTGGAACTATGTCGGCATTGTCCGCACCACCAAGCGGCTGGAGCGCGCGGCGCACCGCATCGCCATGCTGGGCGGCGAGATCGAGGATTATTACGGCCACTTCCGCGTGACCACCGACCTGATCGAACTGCGCAACCTGCACCAGAGCGCCGAGCTGATCGTCAAGAGCGCGCTGGCCCGCCACGAAAGCCGCGGGCTGCACTACACGCTCGATTATCCGCAGACCGCCGCGGAGGCGAAGGATACGGTGCTGGTGCCTTAGGCTCCCCTGACCAGCATCCCTTAACCCGCTGGCGGCACGAACCCTTGGACCAGCACCATGCGGCCCTTGCTATTGTCGGTCCGCAGATGCTTGATCGCGCTGTATTCAGGCGAATCGTACCAGGCGCGCGCGGCGGCGGCGTCGGGGAATTTCAGCACGACGGTCGTCTTGGGCGGATCACCCTCAATCGCTGTGGAGGCCGGATCAATGGCCAGCACTTCTACGCCTGTCCCGGCAAGTGTCGGACCCACAGATGGACCATAGGCGGCAAAGCCTTCCGGATCGGTCACGTCATAGGTGGCGATGATATAGGCGCTCATGTCTCTCTCCCATGTGGTATTTTCTGGCGGGGCATTGATCGAAATTGCAGCGATTTCAATCGCCCATCATGAATATCAGCACCCAGAACAGGAAGGTTCCGCCAAGGAACAGCATCCATGACCAGTAGAGTTTGAAATCGAGACCGAGCATTGCGATGTCCACATCGAAGCTGCGAATGTTCAGCTGCCCGCCGGTTGTGCCGCCCGAACCCATGAACAGGGCTATCAGCAGGGTGAAGAAGATTCCGATGGGAATCGCTTTCAGCAATGAGATCATCTGTGCGTCCTTGTTGCTCCAGCATGCGATCCTGGCGCTTTGTGTCCCAAGGCGGCTCTGCGGTCCAGTGTTTCGCGCATACCCAGTGTTTCGCGGATACCCGGTGTTTCGCGGATCCTGTGGTCATGGAACACCACCACGGCGCAGCATTGTTGCGGCGCGCGATTCTTTTGAATCCCGATCGGGAAACTGCACAGATTTTTTTCCGCAGATCGATTTTGGGGCTTGCGCCCCGCGCGAGCCGAGTTTCTTCCACGCGTCGCGGTGTGTTGTGTGTGTAGGACACGTATGAATTTGCAGTCCAGGGGGCGGTAAAACTGTCTGAACCCACTTGCGCCGCAATTCAGTCCGATTCACTATGGGTTGTGGCAGGGTTGTAAGGGATACCCACAATACCTAGATTTCCAGTGCAGGCGCCAGGGCGCGCCAGGCATCAGGATTCTTTCGGTTCCGGTCTCCCTTTCACCGCTGCCTGTGGGCAGGCGGGGGATAAGTTTTTCTCTGCCGACGCGTGGAAACGGATAGGATGGGGCAACTCCCGCCGATTCGAACACATGCGGAACATCGGGCGAAACATCGGGGTGGTCCAGGACAGGACCGGATGAGCATTTAGATCGGGACGGGCGCAATTATGGAATTCAGGAACACGGACGAAGCGGCAATGGGCCTCGATTTTACAGCAAGCGCGCCAACCCCCGAAACCAGGACGGAAGCAAAGTCGGCCGGTGCCGATGTTGCCGGTAAGGTCGTCGACAAGTCCGAAAAGGCAGTGGCAATGGACAAGCAGGATGCAGGCAGTGACGAGCTGGTGGCACAGGCTGCCGCCGATGCCGTGGCCGGTGCGCTGGCGCAGGCCGCAAAGGCCGGGGCCGCGCCGCAAAGCGATTCCAAGACCGTCAATGCACGCCGGTTCGAGATCGCTACCGATCCCGCGCGCGATGCCAATCTGACCGAATTCGGCAAGGCGACGCTGGACGATCGCTACCTGCTGCCGGGTGAAACCTATCAGGACCTGTTCGCCCGCGTGGCCGATGCCTACGCTGATGATCAGGCCCATGCGCAGCGCCTGTATGACTATATTTCCAACCTGTGGTTCATGCCCGCCACGCCGGTGCTTTCCAATGGCGGCACCGGGCGCGGCCTGCCGATCTCCTGCTATCTCAATTCCGTGTCGGACAGCCTGGAAGGCATTGTCGGCACGTGGAACGAGAATGTCTGGCTGGCTTCTCGCGGTGGCGGCATCGGCACTTATTGGGGCCATGTGCGCGGCATTGGCGAGCCGGTTGGCCTGAACGGCAAGACCAGCGGCATCATCCCCTTCGTGCGGGTGATGGATTCGCTCACCCTGGCGATTTCGCAAGGCTCGCTGCGGCGCGGTTCGGCTGCCTGCTATCTGGATGTGAGCCACCCGGAGATCGAGGAGTTCCTCGAAATCCGCAAGCCATCGGGCGATTTCAACCGCAAGGCGCTCAACCTGCACCACGGCGTGCTGCTGACCGATGAATTCATGGAAGCGGTCCGCGCGGGCGAGAAGTTTGACCTCAAGTCACCCAAGGACGGATCGGTCCGCGCCACCGTGGATGCGCGCAGCCTGTTCCAGAAGCTGGTGGAAACGCGCCTCGCCACGGGTGAGCCCTATATCGTCTTCTCCGACACGGTGAACCGGATGATGCCCAAGCATCACCGCGATCTGGGGCTGAAGGTTTCGACCTCCAACCTGTGCAGCGAAATTACCCTGCCGACCGGCATTGACCATCTGGGCAATGATCGCACGGCTGTGTGCTGCCTGTCCTCGCTCAACCTGGAAAAATGGGAAGAGTGGAACGGCGAGAAGGACTTTATCGAGGACGTGATGCGCTTCCTCGACAATGTGCTGCAGGATTATATCGACCGCGCCCCGGACGAGATGGCCCGCGCCAAATATTCGGCCGAGCGTGAACGCTCCGTCGGCATGGGCGTGATGGGCTTCCACTCCTTCCTCCAGGCCAAGAACATCGCGTTTGAAAGCACGATGTCCAAGGTGTGGAACCTGAAGATGTTCAAGCACATCAATGCCAAGGCGAACGAAGCATCGATGATGCTGGCCAAGGAACGCGGCCCGTGCCCCGATGCCGAGGAAATGGGCGCGATGGAGCGTTTCAGCTGCAAGATGGCGATTGCGCCGACCGCGTCGATCAGCATCATCTGCGGCGGCACCAGCGCCTGTATCGAACCGATCCCGGCCAATATCTACACCCACAAGACGCTTTCGGGCAGCTTCGTGGTGAAGAACCCCTATCTGGAAAAGCTGCTCGACAAGAAGAGCAAGAATTCCACCAATGTGTGGAACTCGATCCTGGAGAAGGGCGGCAGCGTCCAGCACCTCGATTTCCTCACCACGGAGGAAAAGGCCACCTTCAAGACCAGCTTCGAGATCGATCAGCGCTGGCTGCTGGAATTCGCCGCCGACCGCACGCCGTTCATCGATCAGGCGCAGAGCCTCAACCTGTTCATCCCGGCTGACGTGGACAAATGGGATCTGGCAATGCTGCACTTCCAGGCATGGGAAAAGGGCATCAAGTCGCTCTATTACCTGCGCTCAAAGAGCGTGCAGCGCGCCGGTTTCGCCGGCGGCGTGGAAGCGGACAACACCGCGGAACCTTCCAAGTACGAGTTGCCGACGACCGATTACGACGAGTGTCTGGCTTGTCAGTAAGGCCAGGCCACCAGACAAGCGAAAACGGCGGCAGCAATTGCCGCCGTTTTTGTTTGCGCAACGCAGCTTTGCATGACCAGCGCACGTGTGTTATGTTTATGATACACCTTGGAGGAATGACATGACCGCGCGCCGTACCATCACGCTTGTTGCCACCGCTGGCCTCGTGCTGCTCCTCTCCGCCTGCGCCAACCAGATCGATGCGGGCGTGGCGCAGGGCGCGGATGTTCCCGGTTTCTGGTGGGGTCTGTGGCACGGCTTCGTGTTTCCGTGGGCGTGGATCGGATCGCTGTTCGATCCTGACATCGCCGTCTATGCCGTGCCCAACAAGGGCGGCTGGTATGACTTCGGCTTCTTCGTCGGCATCACCGTGCTGGGCGGCGGCAGCTTCTTCGGATCGAAGAAGGGCCGCAAGGACTAGCCCCGCGCCACCATCGGCTCACGCGCCGAAGAAGTAGTTGATCAGGTGGAAGAACACCGGCGCGGCAAAGCTGACCGAATCCATCCGGTCCATCGCTCCGCCATGTCCCTCTATCATCGTGCCCCAGTCCTTCGCGCCCAGTGAGCGTTTGACCGCTGACAGCACCAGCCCGCCCACAAAGCCCGCGGTGACGATGGCCAGCGCCATGCCCGCCGCCTGAACGGGCGTGAACGGCGTGATCCACCACAGGCCAGCGCCGATGGCCGAAGCGGTCAGGCCGCCGCCGATCAGCCCCTCCCACGTCTTGGCCGGGCTGACCCTGGGGGCGACCTTGCGTTTGCCGAAAAGCTTGCCGAACACATATTGCAGCACGTCCGACAGCTGCACCACGGTGATCAGGAAGAACAGCAGCAGGAAGTTCTGATCGAAGCCGGGAATATCCAGGATCAGCAGCGCGGGCGCATGGCTGATGCAGAACACCGTCAGCATCAGCGCCCACTGGATGCGCGCGCTGCGCTGGAGGAAATCCGATGTCTCCCCCTTCAGCACGATCAGCACGGGCAGCAGCAGGAAGGCCCACACCGGGATCAGGATGGTGAACAATGTCTGCCATTCCGCCGCGATCAGCCAGTATTGCAGCGGGATGAAAAGATAGAACGCCGCGGCGATGGCGCGGTGATCCTCCGCCCGTGTGGGCGTGATCGAAAGGAACTCGCGCAGGCAATAAAAGCTCACCAGCGCGAACAGCACGATGGTGACGATCTTGCCGAAGGCGAAGGCCACCGCGAAGATCGCAATCATCATCCACCACGCCTTGATCCGCGCGTTGAGATTATCGACCGTGGCGCGACCGGCCTCGCTCGCCACTGTGCGTGACAGCACAAAGCCGATGGCGGAGGCCACCAGCAGCAGCGCCGCCACGCCGCCGAACAGGGTGATCATCGTCGGGCTCATGCGGGCACTCCTGTGGATGCGGCGCCTTCGGCCATGACGCACACGGCATCATGCGCGCGGGCGAGGAAGGCCTGCTTGTCCTCGCCCTCCGCCAGCGTGATCGGCGTGCCGAAATTGGCCACGCAGCTGATCGGCGCGGGCAGGGTCGCCCCCTTGGGATAGGCGCGCGCCAGATTGGCCAGATAGACCGGCACCAGCTGCACTGCGGGAAAATCGCGCGCCAGATGGTGCAGGCCCGATTTGAACGGGGCGGGCAGGGCCTCATTCCGGCGCGTGCCTTCGGGAAAGATGATCAGCGATTCGCCGCTTTCCAGCACATCGCGCAACGGGGCCAGCGGATCGCGGCTGCCGCCGCGCTCCACCAGCACGGCGCGCAGCACCTTGAGCGCGATAAAGCGGGAGAGCGCATTGCGGCCCCAGTAATCCGCCGCCGCCACCGGATGGGTGGTGCGGCGCAGGGTCACGGGCAGGGCTGCGCACAGGATGATCGTATCCAGATGGCTGGCATGGTTGGCGAAATAGATCCGCTGAACCGGCTCCGGCCCGCAGCCGCGCCAGCGCGCATGGCCGCCGACCAGAAAGCGGGTGAGCGCAAAGATCAGCTCGCGCACCAGTCCTGCCACCGCGTCTGCGATCATCGGAATTGTGCTTTCAGCAGGTGGGCGATGCGCTGTGTACGGATCACGCAGGTCACCGCCGATCCGGCGATGATGAGCCACAGGGTCAGTTGCATGACGACGCCATCGTCCAGCGCGCAGGCGATCAGCGCGCCCAATGTCAGCACGAACATGCGGTGCTGCTTGGCCATCGGGCCGACGAAATCCTGCGCCAGCCCCAGCGCCCCGCCACTGGCGCGAATATAGGCGGTGCCAAAGGCCAGTATGGTGGCGCCATACCCCAGCTCCGCCACGCCGCTGGCATAGCCCGCGCCGATCAGCAGCAGCGCATCCTCCACCCGGTCCGGCAATTCGTTGAACAATGGCCCGGTGGCGCTTTTCCTTCCGCCTTCCACCGCCACCAGCCCGTCGAGCATATTGGCCAGCAGGCGCAATTGAATGCCCAGCGCGCCGCCCAGCCACAGCCACCGGCTCTCACCCGCCTGCAGAAACGCCCATGCGCCCGCCGCGGCGAAGATAATGCCGATGGTGGAGATCGCATTGGGGGAAAGCCCGGCGCTGCCCAGCGCGCGGGCAAGCGCCTGCGCCCAGCCCGCTTGCCGCGTTTTCAGCGGCCTGCGATTTTCCCGATCGGCCAAAGCATTTCTCCCCCCTGATGCAAGTAGAGGCTAGCACAGGCAGGCAAAATCGTTCTAGTTTGAAATAGATGAGAGGAAAGTAAGGCTTGGGGTCGCTTCCTGTAATGAAATATGTGGTTGCTGCGGTGCTTGCTTCTGGCTTGCTGGCCGCCGTTCCGCTTGCTGCGCAGGAGGTAGCGCCGGAGCCAACTTTGGCGCAGATGCAGGCGCGCGATCAGTTCAGCCCGCCCGCGCAGGAGCTGGCCGCATGGCAGGAATTTGCCGCCCGCGTGCTGGCCGATCCCTCCACCAGCGCCGATGTGGCGGCGCAGACGCATTTTGGCCTGGGCGTGGCCTATTATTACGCCCGCCAGTATCCGCAGGGGTGGGATGAGTTTGCAGCCGCCCAGGCATTGCTGGCGCAGATGGATGCCAGCCCGCCCTACCACGCCCGCCTGCTCGCCTATGGCTCGATGATGCTGGTCGAACTGAACCGCATTGATGAGGCGCAGGCGATGGCGCAGCAGGCCTTTGCGCTGGCCGAAGCTGGCGGAGAGGCGGCGCTTGCCGATCTGGCGCTGGCGCATAATGCGCTGGGCGTGCTGGCCTTTGCCGACAATGATCTGGTGGCCGCAGAAACAGCGTTCTGCGCTGCGCGGGACCTTGGCATGCGCGCACAAGTTCCCGACCATGCGATGATCGTGAACGATGCGTCTTCGTGCGGCGCGGTGAAATATTATCTGGAGCGGCGCGATACGGTGGAGGCGGCGCGGTTTGCGCGCGATTATGCCTCTGCCCACCTGCCCAGCGATCATCCCAAAATGGGCAATGTGCTCAACATCACCTATGCCGTGCTGGTCAGCTATGGCCGCTATGGCGAGGCGGTGCCGCTGATCCGTCGCCATCTGGATCTGGAGCGCAAGCTGCGCGGCGATACGGATGAAGATATTTATGACCCGCTATCCATGCTGGCGCGCTCGCTGGAGCAACTGGGCCAGTATGAGGAGGCGGAGGGCATCTTCCGCGCCGCCGCCGCCATAGCCGACAATATGAACACCAGCGCCCAGCCCTATATTCCCGGTATCGCGCATACCAACCTGGCCCGTGCGATCGCCCGGCAGGGACGGCTGGATGAGGCCGAGCGCGAGGCCCGCGCCGGGGTGGAACAGCTAGTCCGGGATCTGGAGCCGACCAATTTCAACATCGGCAGCGGGCAGGTCCAGCTGGCCGATCACCTCGCCCGGCTGGGCCGGTCGCAGGAAGCGCTGGCGCTGACCGACAGCGCCCTGCCGCTGCTGGAAGCAGGATTGCCCGAGGGCCACAGCGAAATCCTCACCGCCCGGCTGATCCGCGCGCGCATCCTGTCCGACCTTGGCCGCCATGATGAGGCGGTGGCGCTGGCCGCGCCGACTGCCCAATTCTTCGCCCGCCAGCTGTTCGACGTTGCTTCGAGCGAGACAGAGCTGGTCTCGCTCTCGCAAGTCCTGCCAGAGGCGCTGGGCGATTATCTGCTGGTGGCCCTGCGCGCCGGCGCAATGGATCAGGCAGCCGAAGCCGCGCAATTGCGGCTGCTGTCCGAACTCACCTTGTCCAACGCGCGCATCCGTGCCGGCGCGCTGGCGCGGGGCAACGGGCTGGGCAGCCTGCTCGATGCGCTGGATGCGGCGCGGGCGCGCACTGCATCGCTGGCCGCGCAAATGGCCGCAGCGCAGGCCGATGAGGGCGCGCAGCTGGCGCAGCTGGCCGCCAATCTGGCCAGCGCGCGCGAACAGGCGCAGGCGGCGCAGGCGCAGCTGGAAAGCGAATTTCCCGAATATGTCGCGCTGGCCCGTCCGCAAACGGCATCGCTGGCCGATCTGCAGGCGACATTGGGGGAGGACGACCTGCTGGTCCTGCCGCTCTCGCTGCCCGACCGGGCGGTGACCATCGCCATCAGTCATGACGATGTGCAATGGGGTGAGGTGCCGCTGCTCGCCTATGACCTGCGCACGCTGGCAGACCGGGTGCGGCAATCGGCGCAGGCGGTGGGCCTGTTCGATACAGATGCCGCCGCGCAGCTGTATGATGCGCTGTTCGCGCCCAATCTGCGCCCGCTGCTGGCGCGCAAGCAGCGCCTGCTGTTTCCCGCCAGCGGCTATCTGGCGCGCATTTCGCCCGCCATGCTGCTGACAACTGCGACCAGTTCGGACGATCTGGGCGATGCGCCGTGGCTGCTGCGCGATCACTCGGTCAAGGTGCTGGCGGATCTGGGGGAGCTGGCCTCTGGCCGCACCAGCCTGGCCGGGGCGGATTTCCTGGGCGTGGGCGCGCCAACCGGCCTGCCGTCCTCGCTGGGCAAGGGCGCGGCGATGAGCCTGCCTCCGTTGCCGCGCGCGCGGGATGAATTGCAGGCCCTGTCCGCCGCGCTGGGCAGTGCCGGATCGCTGGTCCTGTCAGGCAATGATGCCACGGAAGAGCGCCTGCACGCGCTGGAACTGGACCGGTACGGCGTGATCGCCTTTGCCACCCACGGCCTGCTGGGCGGGGAGGTGCCGGGGCTGGCGGAACCGGCGCTGCTGCTCACCCCCTCTGGCGAACAGGGCACGGCGGGTGACGGACTGCTGACCGCCAGCGAGATTGCCGCGCTGCACCTCAATGCCGACTGGGTGATCCTGTCCGCGTGCGAGACGGCGGCGGGAGAGAGCGCCAGCGCGCCGGGATATTCCGGCCTCGCGCGTGCCTTCGCCCAGGCCGGAGCGCACAGCCTGATGCTCAGCCACTGGCGCGTGCGCGATGATGCGGCGGCCTATCTCAGCGTGGAAACCCTGCGCCGCGCGGCTGCGGGCGAGGACCGGGGCGATGCCCTGCGCGGTGCCCAGCTGGCAATGATGGCCGATCGCGCCATGCCCGATGCCGCCCATCCGGCGATCTGGGCGCCGTTCGTGATCGTGGAGAACTGACGCGCTGGCCGCCTGTCGCCCGCGCGCCGCACACCGCTTTTCGATTGCAAAGTATTAACCACCAATCTGGTAGTTGCCCTGCTCATGAGCAAGCGCCCGAACAGATTTGCCACCCACTACGGCTATGGCGAGATCAAGACGTCTCGCTATCTTGTGCTGTATGTGGCGCAGGCGTTCTGGCTGGTGTTCGGCGTGTACCTGTATTCAGGGGCGTTCTGGCCCTCCACCTGCACGCCGGAAAATGTCCTCGAGATATACAGCTGTTCGATGCGCCTGCCCGAAAACGGCGGCTGGCGCGAAGCGGCCTTGCTCACCTGGCTGTGGGCCACGCCGATCCTGATCCTGCTCGAAATCTCCCGCCGCATGGGCAAGAGCGACGACTGATTGCAGCGCACGGCCATCGGCCAGGCTGCTGCCATGACTCTGACCGCTGCCCGCCCGGCGAACGGCTGGACTCACGCCGTGCACGGTTCGTCCTCAATTTATCCCCGCATAAACCTGCCTGCTTGCCTTCGATTCTGCGCCATGGTTCCCTATATTGGAACTTCGCTCAGATTCTCGGAGATACCACATGTCGTTGCTCGAAGCCCGCAAGACCTACAAGCCCTTTGAATATCCGTGGGCTTATGAGTTCTGGAAGCGGCAGCAGCAGATTCACTGGATGCCCGAAGAAGTGCCTTTGGGGGAGGATTGCCGCGACTGGGCGCAGAACCTCTCCGATCATGAGCGCAACCTGCTCACGCAGATCTTCCGCTTCTTCACCCAGGCCGATATCGAGGTACAGGATTGCTACCACGAAAAATACGGCCGCGTGTTCAAGCCGGTAGAGGTCAAGATGATGCTGGCCGCCTTCTCCAACATGGAGACGGTGCATATCGCCGCCTATTCCCACCTGCTCGACACCATCGGCATGCCAGAGAGCGAATATGGCATGTTCCTGGAATATGAGGAGATGAAGGACAAGCACGACTATCTGCAGGAATTCGGCGTCGACAATGACGAGGATATTGCCCGCACGCTGGCCATGTTCGGCGGCTTTACCGAAGGCCTCCAGCTGTTTGCCAGCTTTGCCATGCTGATGAACTTCCCGCGCTTCAACAAGATGAAGGGCATGGGGCAGATCGTCAGCTGGTCCGTGCGCGATGAGAGCCTGCACTGCGAAGGCATCACCCGCCTGTTCCACGCCTTCTGCGCAGAGCGGGACTGCCTGACAAAATCGGTCAAGGAAGACATCATGGACATGTGCCAGAAGACGGTGCGGCTGGAAGATGCCTTCATCGATCTGGCGTTCGAACAGGGCCCCGTGCCCGGCATGACGGCCAAGGAAATCAAGCGCTACATCCGCTACATCGCCGATTGGCGGCTGGGCCAGCTGGGCCTGCCCAACATCTACATGATCGAAGACCACCCGCTGCCCTGGCTCGCCCCGCTGCTCAACGGCGTGGAGCACGCCAACTTCTTCGAAACCCGCGCCACCGAATATTCCAAGGGCGCCACCCGCGGCAACTGGCAGGACGTGTGGTCCAGCTTCGACAAACGCAAGAAAGCCACCGCCGCGAATGAAGAAGAAGCGGTGGACGATGGCCCGGGGCTGTTTGGTGAGGGTGAAGGTTCAGGCATACAGGCGGCGGAGTAGGGGGTGGCGACTCGCGAAGACCTGAAAGGCTGGGTGTTTGAAGCTCTAACGGACCTCGGGCCTTCCTAGGTTCCGGACGTTGCGAGGCATATTTGGGACAATCATGAGGCAGATCTCCGTTCGTCAGGCGATCTATTTTACACTTGGCAGTACGCGATGCATTGGGAAGCGCAAAAGCTTCAGCAGGAAGGTCAGCTTCTTAAGAAGACCAAGGGTCGTATCTGGGAGCTCACCTAAGGAATTTGCATTCCCCTCCTGCGTGCGGGAGGGATCAGGCTTTCGGACTTTTTAGCCTTTGCACTTCTTCGGCGATGGCTAGCACCACTCCCTCTGAATTGCCCAACACATCACCATTGGTGAAGCGCAGCACGGTATAGCCATTCGCTTGCATCCAGTTGTCCCGAACGGCGTCTGACTGCGGCGCCCGGTCATGGCTGATGCCATCGCATTCGACCACCAGCTTCAATGCCCTGCACAGGAAATCGGCAAAGTAAGGCCCTACGGGCATTTGCCGGCTGAACTTTGCGCCTGCCTGGCTGCGGGCGAGGTATCTCCACAGCATGCGCTCGGCAGGAGTAGCTTGGTGGCGCAACGTGCGGGCGCGGGAAGTGTTGCGTGGGTTCCACTCGGCCATGCAGCGGGTTTGCCCTTATGAGGGAGTGTTCGCAAGGTGGTCGCTAATGTTGCTGGCCCACCCCCGTCCCCTCCCGCAAGCGGGAGGGGAGAAGAATGGTGCGACGAGTCCCCCTCCCGCTTGCGGGAGGGGTTAGGGGTGGGGTCTTCCTTTACTGCGAGACTGGGTAGCGCGCCACCACACCCCTTTCCTACACCCAAACCACCGCGCTACCGCCAGACCGGCTCTTTCACATGGTCAGGCAGGTCTGTGGCTCCGCGTAAGGATATTGCTCGAACGCGTCAGATAATTTTATTTTGTGCAAGGTGTGTGTTTGCCTCCAAACAGGACATAACACGCTGAAATACTGCGCAATTATCCCGGTCCGCGAAGTTTACACCGTGTCACTTGTGTAAACCTGGGCGGCGCAAACCGGGCGCGGAGTGGCCAACCGTGGGGTCACCTGCGCGGCCATCTCCCGGTCCCGTGTCCGCGCTATAGCCATCCACGTGCCGCTGCGGCATAGCATGGCAGCGGGATTGCCCGCCCCAGCCTTCAAGGGAGCGCGTGCCATCTGCTTCTCCGCCACCGCAAGTTTCACCGCCAGTGCCGTGCTTGCCGTGGTCGGCACGGTGAGTTTGCGGCAGGCGCACAGGTTCGGGCTGGCCGATGGCCAGGGTAACGGTGTGGGTAACGGGCCGGGTAACGGTCTGGGCGCGCGGAACTATCCCTATGCGGCGATCCCGCTGCTGTTCGCCGCGCAGCAATTCATCGAAGGGTGGCTGTGGCTGGGTCTGGCCGGTACGGGGCCGGAATACATGCCGTCCGTTCCCGCGCTGACGGTGCTCTACCTGATGTTCGCCAACATATTGTGGCCGGTCTATGTGCCCGTCGCCGTGCTGGCGCTGGAGACGAGCGCGGCGCACCGCCGCCGGCTGATCGTGCCGCTGCTGGCCGGGATCGCGGTTAGCCTGTTCTTCCTCAATGCGCTGATCACGCAGCAGGTGTGGGCGGAAATTGCCGGGCACCACATCGATTACCACCTGCCGCACAAGTATGATGTGGTGGCGGTGCTGGTCTATGCCGGGGCGGCGTGTCTTGCTCCGCTGATGTCCAGCCATCCGATGGTGCGGTTGTTCGGCGGCCTGCTGGTGGCATCGATGATCGCGGCGGCGGCGATCTACCTGACGTGGTTCGCCTCTGTCTGGTGCTTCTTCGCCGCTTTGCTGAGCGTGGCGGTGTTGCTGCAATTCAGGCGCCGCAATACGTAAATGGTGCAACTGGCACGGCCCCGGCAATCCGCGCTATGCTTCACGCGCGGGCGACTCGCTTCTGCCCGCGACACAGGAGTTTTGACCATGAATACATCCCCGTTCCCGTCCCTGCGCACTGCGGCCCTGCTGCCGCTGGCCGGTGTCTTCGCTCTCTCGCTGGCGGCGTGCCAGGCCGAACAGCCGACCTACGAAGCCGATGCGGAGGATGTGAGCGGCGGTGATCTGATCGTCTCTCCCGACGATCCGGCGAACGTGCCGGTGAATGTGCCCGAAACGCCGATGACGCCCGTGCCGGATGAAACGGCGTCCGCAGCAGATACAGCTGCCGAATAGTACCGGGGGTCAGAGGGGCTGGCGCAAGGCCGCCCCTCCTTCCCGCGCATGGGGCTGATCAGCCCTTGGTGTTGGCGGAGGCGCCTCGCGTGTCTGCGCCTTGCGCTTCGGCCTGCGCGCGCTTGGCTGCAACGGCCTGAGGGTCATCCACCCGCTCGGCGGTGTTCACGGTCTTATCGGCATTGCCGGCCTGCTCGCCGGCACCAGAGATCCCAGCAGCGGCTTCCTTGGCATGGGCGGCTTCGGCATCATGATGGGTGCTGTCATGGCTGCTGTCCTGGGCGAGGCCGGCGGTGCTCGTCCCGGCAATGGCCAGCGCTGCCAGCGCGGCAGCTGCAATCGTCTTTGGTATCATCTCGTCATCCTTCCCGGATCCGGCGCGGATCGCCGAATCGCGCGTATCAGCGCCTGCGCGCGCAGCTTTGCACGTCGCTAGCGCCAGAGCGGGGCCGGCTTGCGCCCGGATGCGGCGGACTGGCCCGCGCGGGACCGATCAGCACCAGTCCACCTTCGCGCGCGAATCATAGCGGCGGGCACTGCCGATGCGCCGCATGTGATCGCCCAGGTCGTCGCGCGATCCATCGGCGGCTTCGCGCCACACGGTCTGCAGCTCGCGGCCATAGCGGTCATGCCCGGCCTGATCGGCGGGCAGCATCAGGAACGGTCCGCGCTCCAGCCAGGCGAGCAGGTCGGCGGTGGCACGACGAGCCAGCTCGCGCTCGGCATCGCAGCGCCCGTCACGCTCAGGCGCGTCGATCCCTTGCACGCGGATGCGGCGGCTGGCGATGCGGAACGTGTCGCCATCGACCACGCAATTCGGCGCATAGCCGGGGGCATCGCACAAGGCGAAACCGGCGGTGACTTGCTCGCCTGCGGGCATCGGCAGGCCGATCCGCTGGCGCAGGGCCGCATCGTTCCACGCCAGAGCTGCGCCCACCAGCACCGCCACCAGCAGCATCGGGCGGATGTAACGCGCGGCGCGGCGCAGCAGGCTGAGGGTTTGGGCCACCGGCGCAGATAAAACCGGGGGCGGGCCAGCAGCAAGCGAGGCAACAAATTCCTCCCCGCCTGAAAATAACACTTGAAATCAGACCGAATCGCTCGCATTAAGGCTGCGCGGACCGGGCCCCTCTGGCGGGCGTTGTTCTACGACGCTCGTGATGTCGGACCGCATCGGACAACCGATGCGTTCTGGCGGGCACCTACCTCCCCCCACACACAAACGCAGCGGTTGAACGATCACCCTATTGCCTCTCGTAAGGAGACCAAGGATGACGGCCCGTTTGTATCGATTGACCCTGATGCACCAACGCATCGATGAGCGCTTGCGCATGGAGCTGAAGCGCCGTGCACCAGACCAGTTTGCGCTGGCGCGGCTCAAGAAAATGAAGCTGCGGGTGAAGGATCTGATCCACCGCCACACGCCGCGCTTTGCCGGCAGGTTTGCGTCCAGGCCCATCACGGGCTGAACGCAGCACGCGCAGGGGCGGCCAGCCGCTTCCCCTTTCCCGTTCCCCCCTCTCAGGAAATGGATGGGGCGGGTCGTCCCTGCGCAAACTGCCAGCTTTCCGCCATGTCGGAGAATTGATCCATGCTTTCCACAGTCACCCCGATGCTGCGCGATTTCCTGCGCCAGGAAAGCGCCGGCGGGATTGTGCTTATCGTCGCCGCCGCACTGGCGCTGGCGATCGCCAACAGTCCTGCAGCGCCGCTTTATGCCGCATTCCTGAGCCTGCCCGTGATCGCCGGGATCGGGCCGGTGGTGATCGACAAGTCGCTGCTGCTGTGGGTCAATGACGGGTTGATGGCGGTATTCTTCTTCCTGGTCGGGCTGGAAGTGAAGCGAGAGGCGCTGGTCGGCCAGCTCAACAGCTGGGACAAGGCCTCGCTGCCGGTGATCGCGGCGATTGGCGGTATGGCCATGCCCGCCGCGATATATCTGGCTATCAATGCCGGAACACCGGGAAACATGGCTGGCTGGGCAATCCCCGCCGCCACCGATATCGCCTTTGCGCTGGGCATATTGTCACTGCTTGGTCCGCGCGTGCCGGTGGCGTTGAAGGCGCTGCTGCTGGCGATTGCGGTGATCGACGACATTGGCGCCATCGCCATCATCGCACTGTTCTATACTGCCGAGACGAACCTCACCATGCTGGCGGGCGCGGCGATCACGCTGGTGCTGCTGGCGGCGGTGGGCAGGGCGCGTGTTGCCTCCTCCATTCCCTATGTGCTGCTCGGCATCATCCTGTGGGTGTTCGTGCTGAAATCAGGTGTCCACGCGACGCTGGCGGGCGTTGCCGCAGCGCTGTGCGTGCCTTTGCGCGCGGGACAGGAGAGACCGCTGGAACGCATGGAACATGCGCTGCACCCGTGGGTGGCCTTTCTGGTGATCCCCATTTTCGGCTTTGCCAATGCCGGCGTCGCGCTGGGCGGGGTGGAGGTTTCCGATCTGGTCGCGCCGCTGCCGCTGGGCATCGCGCTGGGCCTGCTGATCGGCAAGCAGATGGGCATTTTCGGCTTTGCCTGGGTGGCCATCAAACTGGGCCTGGCACGGCTGCCCGCTGCGGTGGGGTGGAGGCAGCTTCACGCATTGTCTCTGCTGGCTGCCATCGGCTTCACCATGAGCCTGTTCATCGGCAATCTCGCCTTTTCCGATCCTGCCACCGTGGATGCGGTGAAGATCGGCGTGCTGGGCGGGTCGCTGATCGCGGCGCTGGCCGGATATTTCATGCTGGACCGGGCGCTGCCCCGATCGGCAAACACCAAGGACATTTCTGAATGATCGAGTTTCTCACCGCCGACTGGCTCGGCACGCCCGCATGGTTCTGGGCGGCATTTCTTGCCATTGTGGCGATCCTGACCGTGTTCGACCTTGGCGTGCTGCACAAGGAAGACCGCGAGATGGGCATTGGCGAAAGCCTCAAGCTGTCGGTCTTCTACATTGGCGTGGCGATGGCCTTTGGCGTCTGGGTCTGGCTGGAGCGCGGTGCTACGTCAGCATCCGAATATTACACCGGCTTCTTCATCGAAAAGGCGCTGTCGATCGACAACGTCTTCGTGATCAGCCTGATCTTCAGCTATTTCGCCGTTCCGCCCAAATACCAGTATCGCGCGCTGCTGTGGGGCATCATGGCGGTGATCGTGCTGCGCGGCCTGATGATCGCGGGCGGCGCAGCCCTGCTGGCAGAGGCCTATTGGGTGCTGTATATCTTCGCCGCCTTCCTGATCTTCACCGGCTTCAAGATGATGGTGGCGGGCGACAAGCCGATGGATATTGGCAATAACCCGGCGGTCAAATGGATCAGCCGCCACATGCGCGTGACGCCTGATCATCACGGTGAACGCTTCATCGTGAAGGTGAAGGACGAGAAGACCGGGCAGATGGTCCGCGCGGCCACTCCGCTGCTGCTGGCGCTGGTGGTGATCAACCTGGCCGATCTGGTGTTCGCGGTGGACAGTGTGCCGGCGATCTTCGCCATCACCACCGATACCTTCATCGTCTACACCTCCAACATCTTTGCCATATTGGGCCTGCGGGCACTGTACTTCGCCCTGGCGGCGATGGTCCATCGCTTCCATTATCTGAAATATGCGCTGGCTGCGGTGCTGGTGTTCATCGGCACCAAGATCTTCGTGTCCGACTTCCTGCTGAATGGCGGAAAATTCCCCGCCTGGGCCAGCCTTGGCGTGACCTTCGCGCTGATCGCGGGCGGCGTGTTCTATTCGCTGTGGAAGACCCGCGGCGAGGAGGAGGCGGACTGGCCGGCATGACGCGTGCGAGGCCGGTATCAAACTTCATCACGCACCTGAAACATCACCTCAATTTCTACATCAAACCAAGGAGTCTGAAATCATGAGAAAATTGCTTTTGTCTGCCGCACTGGCCGGGCTTGTGGCCGGTCCGGCTATGGCCGCAGCGGAGTGGGAATATGAAGGGCCGCACGGCGCTGATCGCTGGGGACAGCTGTCCAGGGATTTCGAACTGTGCGAGCGGGGGATCATGCAGAGCCCGATCGATCTGGGCGGTGCCAATGCCATGGGCGAAATGGCGCTGGATATTGACTGGCGGGCAGGCCCGCTGACCATGCTCAACAATGGCCATACGGTGCAGGCCAACTTCGCGCCCGGTTCATCAATCACCAGCGGCGGCAAGCTGTTCAACCTGCTGCAGGTGCATTTCCACACGCCGTCCGAACATACGGTGGATGGCGAGCATTATCCGCTCACCGCGCATTTCGTCCATGCCAGCGATGCGGGCGAACTGGCCGTTGTCGGCGTGATGTTCGAGGAAGGCGCGGCCAATCCCGAATTGCAGAAACTGGTCGATGCCGCTCCCGCGCAGGAGCGCGAGGCGATGACTGTCGAGGGCGCCAGCTTCGATCCGGCGGCCTTGCTGCCCGAAGATATGGGCATCTATCGCTATATGGGATCGCTCACCACGCCGCCTTGCAGCGAAGGGGTGAACTGGCATGTCGTGGCTCAGCCGGTCAGCGCCAGCTCCGATCAGATCGCGGCGATGGAATCCATCATGGGCATGAATGCACGGCCGGTGCAGCTGCTCAACGGCCGCCTTCTGGTGGCACCCGAATAGGCCGGACATGGATGACGCAGTGGCCGGGACCTGCCCGGCTGCTGCGTCAGACCAGGCGGGGCCAGACAGGACAGTGGTTTGGCATGGGCCAGCCCAATCGGGGACCTGGCCGCTGCCGCGCCAAACGTCATTCGCGCAGTATCTTCTCCATCCCCTTGCCGCGCGCGAGTTCGTCTACCAGTTTGTCGAGATAGCGGATTTCGCGCATCAGCGGCGCTTCGACGTCCTCCACGCGAATGCCGCAGACCACGCCTTTTATGAGTTCGCGGCGGGGATTCATGGCCGGGGCCAGGGCGAAGAAATTCTCGAAATCGGTCTTGTCTGCGAGCAGCTGTTCCAGCCCGTCGGTATCGTAACCTGTCAGCCAGAAGATGATCTGGTCGACTTCAGCCTTGCTGCGCCCCTTGCGCTCGGCCTTGGCGACATAGAGGGGATACACGCTGGCGAAGCTGGTGGTGTAGATGCGGTGCGTATTGGTGGCGGATCGGCCCGTCTGCGCGGTGTCAGTCATCGTCCGGGCCATAATGATCGATCGGCTTCAGGCGGCCGAATTCCTCGTTCAGCGGCGGATGCTCCAGCCGGGGCCAGTCGATCTCGTCCTCGGGCACATCTGTTTCAGGCAGGCGGTCGAGCAGGTTGCGGATGAGGGTCAGGCGGCCCTGCCTCTGGTCATTGTAATCGACCACGGTCCACGGCGCCTGATAGCTGTGGGTGGCGGCAAACATGGCTTCGCGCGCGGCGGTGTATTCGGCGAATTTGGTGCGCGCCTTGATATCGATGGGGGACAGCTTCCAGCGCTTCAGCGGGTCTTCCAGCCGCTCGGCAAAGCGCTCCTCCTGATGCTCCTGATCGCAGGCCAGCCAGTATTTGAACAGGCGGATGCCATCGTCCACCAGCAGCTTTTCGAACGTGGGCACATCGCGCAGGAAAGCCTCCACCTGCTCATCGGTGGCAAAGCCCATGACCTTTTCCACCCCGGCGCGGTTGTACCAGCTGCGGTCGAACAGCACGATCTCCCCGGCGGCGGGAAGATGGGGGACATAGCGCTGGAAATACCACTGCGTGGCCTCGGTCTCGGTCGGCTTGGGCAGGGCGACAAGGCGGCACTGGCGCGGATTGATCCGCTCGCTGATGGCCTTGATCGTGCCGCCCTTGCCCGCCGTATCGCGTCCTTCGAAGATTACCAGAATCCGCTGACCGGTCGTCTTTGCCCAGCGCGCCATGGCCACCAACTCATGCTCAAGCTGCTCGAGCGTCTCTTCATAATGTTTGCGTTTCATGGGCGCATTCTTCTCACCTGCGGCGCGGGTCGGCAAGTGCCGCCGTGCGGGTGCGTGCGACGCGACCAATACGATTGCCCCTACGCCTCGCACCAGTCTCCGCGGCGGCCCTGCCATTGTTCGGCCAGCCCTTCGGCCACCAATATCGCGCCCAGACTCCGCCCGTCGCGCATGACGATGCGCAATTGCCGGCCATAGCGATCAAGGTTGCGACCCTCGCTCACCAGCGTGAACGGACCCTGATTCAGCAATATCGTCAGCCGCACCGTCGCCTCTTCGCCAAGCTCGGCCTCCCGGCGGCAGGCGGGACGACTGATTTCGGGGGTGTTGATATCGGCCAGACGGATCTTGTCCCCGCGATACCAGATCGTGTCCCCGTCAACGACGCAGGTGATGCGGCCGCTGCCCGAACACCGGGAAAATTGGCCCTGCTCCAGATCCTGCGCAGCAAGCAGGAACGGAAAAACCAGGAGGAGGAGCAGGGCCCGGGTCACGATGCGGACCCTATGGCTGTGGCCGCCAGCCACATATCCGCGAGACTACGCATCAGGGGGAATGCCTAATAGATTGCGGGATCGACTAGGCAGTGCGCGGCAAAGCGACTATTGCGCGCAGCCATTATGACCAACACAGCAACGACACACGCGGGCGACAAGCAGATGCTGGCCAAGGCCGAGACTCTGATCGAGGCCCTGCCTTACTTCCAGCGCTATGCCGGGCGCAGCTTCGTGGTGAAATATGGCGGCCATGCCATGGGCGATCCGGAGGCGGCGCAGGACTTTGCCGAGGATATCGTGCTGCTGAAAGCCGTCGGCATCAATCCGGTGGTGGTGCATGGTGGCGGCCCGCAGATCGGCGCCATGCTGAAGAAACTGGGCGTGGAATCGCAATTCGTCGACGGGCTGCGCGTGACCGACAAGCAGACCGCCGAGATTGCCGAAATGGTGCTGTCCGGCGCGATCAACAAGGAACTGGTCGGCTGGATCGCGCAGGCGGGCGGCAAGGCCATCGGCATTTCGGGCAAGGATGGCGGGCTGGTGCGCGCGGAAAAGGTCACCCGCACGGTGAAAGACCCCGACAGCCAGATCGAACAGATTGTCGACCTCGGCTTCGTGGGCGAGCCCAAGGAAGTGGACACCACCGTACTCAAGACTGTCAGCGATGCCGGGATGATCCCGATCATCGCCCCGATCGCCTCTGACGGGGAGGGACATACCTATAATATCAACGCCGATACCATGGCCGGCGCCATTGCCGCCGCTCTGGGCGCGGCGCGGCTGTTCCTGCTGACCGATGTGCCGGGCGTGCTGGACAAGCAGGGCAATCTGCAGACCGACCTCAAGCCTGCGGACATCGCCCGCATGCGCGCCGATGGCACCATCAGCGGCGGCATGATCCCCAAGCTGGAAACCTGCGTTGCGGCGGTGGAGGCAGGCTGCGAGGCGGCGGTTGTGCTGGATGGCCGCGTGCCGCACGCCATGCTGCTGGAATTCTTCACCTCGCGCGGGGCGGGTACGCTGATCAGCGCCTAATGCGTATTAGGCGGTTGATACACTCGCCGCTGATGCTGTAGGCTCCGTTCGGGGACGCAATAATAAAGGGTCATGACGTGCTGCTAATCACACTTTCGCAGATCATCGGTTATCTCGTCTCGATCATCATCGTGCTGGTGATCACCCAGTTCGTACTCAGCCTGCTGATCAGCTTCAATGTCGTGAACATGCAGAACAATTTCGTGGAGGCGATCTGGCGCGCGGTGAACGCGCTGCTCGATCCGATCCTCAACCCGATCCGCAAGCTGATGCCCAACACTGGCGCAATCGACTTCTCGCCGCTGGTGCTGATCGTGGGTCTCAACATCCTCGATATCGTCATTCGCAACCTGGCCACCACCGCGCTTTGACTTTGCGCGCGGCGGGGCGCAGTGGCGGTTTCATGAAAAACCATCTTGCCCTTGCCGCCTGCGCAGCAGCATGCGCCCTTCTGGCCCTGGGCGGATGCGCCTCTGGTCGCGGCGGTCCGCTGGGCGACCAGATCAGCGGCAGGGCGAGTGACCGCCCGCTGCCACCTGTGGGCGATCCCGGATCTGTCGCTGCCGCCGATATCGCCTTTGCCAAGGCTGTGCGCGAAGATGGCGAGAGAGCCGCTTTTGACAATTACGCTGCCGGTGATGCCGTGGTGCATGACGAGGCCGGACTGGTCCCGGCGATGAGCTGGCTTGCCGGACAGGGCGATGGCCATGCCCTGACGCGCCGGTCCCCGTCTGTTGTCTGGTCCAGCTGCGATGGCACGCTGGCGGTCAGCTTCGGGCGCTATCTGGATGCAGGCGGAATTGTCGGCTCCTATGTCACGGTGTGGGAACTGCAGGAACGCTCCGGCTATCGCTGGACCTATGATCTGCGCGCGGCGGACAATCCGCAGCCCCCTCCGCCCCCGCCGCAGGTGGAGCCGGATGAGGACACGATCATCGTCACCCAGATCGATTCGATTGAAGGCAAGGTGGCCGATTGCACGCGTGCAGCCGGTTCGTCAGCGCCGCCGGTGGCGGCAAGTGACAGCGCGCCCGGCTCTGCCCGCTCCCGCGATGGCTCACTGCAATGGCGCTGGGAACACGGCGCCGATGGCCAGCGCCGCGTGGTGGTGGATTACCTGCGCGAGGGAAGCTGGCAGCAGGCGCTGGATTTCTCCGCACCGCCGGCCCCGGGCAGCTAAGCCATGACCGAACTGTTTCTCTCCGCCTTCGTGACCCTGTTCGTGGTGATCGATCCTCCCGGATGCGCGCCGATCTATGCCGGGCTGACCGCCCACGCGTCTCCTTCCGCGCGGCGCAACATGGCCATTCGCGCCTGTTTCATCGCCGGACTGATCCTGGTGGGCTTTGCGCTGTTCGGCGCCGATCTGCTGCGCGCCATGCATATAGAGCTGGATGCGTTCCGCATTGCCGGCGGTATCATGCTGTTCCTGATCGCGCTGGAGATGGTGTTCGAAAAGCGGACCGAGCGCAGGGAGGACCGGGCCGACAAGATCCGCGACAAGCCCGAATATGAAGATGTGTCGGTCTTCCCCATGGCCATGCCCATGCTGGCCGGGCCGGGCGCGATTGCCTCCATCATGCTGCTGGAAGGTTCGGCTGACGGCGTGGAAGGCACTCTGGTGGTGCTGGGCGCATTGGCGGCCGTGCTGCTGCTCACCATGCTGGCGCTGATGGCGGCAAGCCCGCTGATGAAGCTGTTCGGCGCCAAGGTGGAAGCGGTCATCACCCGCCTGCTGGGCGTGCTGCTGGCAGCCCTTGCCGCACAATATGTGATCGACGGTTTGAGGAATAGTTTTTCTTAGCCTGAGGCTAAAACAAACTACTGCAACGTAACCTTGCTTTCGTCGGGATCGCTGCGGCCGAAGAATTCCATCAGCTGGATCAGCAATTCGCAGCGCTGGTTCAGGTCGTCGGCTTCCAGCAGCGCCTGCTTGGCGGCAGCATCGAAGGGGGCGATCTGGGACAGGCCGTTGATCAGCGCGACATCGTCCAGCTGGGCGATTGATTCCCAGTCCACGGAATAGCCCTGCGCCTCGGCGAACTTGCGTGCTTCATTTTCAAACCCGGCGCGTTCGGCGCTGCTGAGGAATTCGCCAATCGGCTCCTCTATCAGCTCTGCCTCCACCTGGCGGAACGGCGTGGTCACATCCAGTTCGCGCAGGATGCGGAAGCGCTGCTCGCCGCCCAGCACGATATTGTACAGCCCGTCCTCTGATGTCTCGACGTCCTCGATCTTGCCCACGCAGCCGATGTCGAACAGCGGCGATCCTTCGCGCATGTCCTGCGGCTGGATCATGGCAATACGCCGGTCGCGGGCCAGTGCATCGCCCACCATGGCGCGGTATCGCGGCTCAAAGATATGCAACGGCAGTTGCAGGCCGGGAAACAGGATTGCGCCGGTCAGCGGGAAGATGGAGAGCCGCTTTCCGCTCATCCGAACAGCAACAACGACAATCGGCGGCGCTGGCCGGAAACCCACGGGTCTTCCAGCCCGACGGCTTCGAATATCTGCAACAGCTTGGCCTTGGCCGCGCCTTCGTTCCATTCCGCCTCGCGCTCGATCATGGTCAGCAGCACGTCAGCGGCATCATCGCGCACGCCTGCGGCAAAGGCGGCCTCGGCAAAGGCCATTTGCGCGTCCATATCCGCAGGGCGTTCCGCCGCTGCCGCGCGCAGAGCCTGCAATTCGCTGTCATCCACGTCCGGCCCGGCCAGTTCCAGTGCGCTATAGGCCTGCGCCACGGCTGCTTCGGCCTGCATTTCGGGCGGCAGGGCATCATAGGTGGCCTGCGCCTGTTCCTTGTGTCCGGCGGCCAGCAGGGCGCGGATCAGTCCGGCAAACGCCTCTGGCCTGGTGTTGTCCATCTGGCCGATCTGCATGAAGGCCTGTGCGGCCTGCTCTGCCTCGCCATCGGCCAGCAGCTTATCTGCAAAGGCGATCAGCTCGCCAATATCAGGAGCCTTCTGCCCGCCCTCGGCAGCTTCGCCAATGGGCAGCTGCGTCAGGATCTGGTCCAGCGCACCCTTCAGCTGCGATTCGGTGCGCGCCGGGGTCAGGTCCGCCACAGGCTGGCCCTGGAACATGGCATAGACGGTAGGGATGGAGCGGACCTGGAACTGTTCGGCAATGAACTTGTCCTCGTCCACATTGATCTTGGCCAGCACCACGCCCTTGTCGGCATATTCGGCGCAGACTTTCTCCAGGATCGGCGTCAACGCCTTGCACGGGCCGCACCATTCGGCCCAGAAATCCACGATCACCAGCTGCGTCTGCGAAGGATCGACCACCTGGGTGCGAAATCTCTCGACGGCTTTCTGCTCGTCCATACTAAGGCCCATGCTTGCCAAGTGGCTGCTCCTGCTATGCGTGAATCTGTCCAGACCCCTATGTGGAGCATCGGGCGCATTTGTGAAGGGTGAAGGCGCGAATTGCGCTTATCCTGCCATTGCCGGCATTTGCTACTTGCAAGGGTGGGGACCCGGTGCTAACCGCGCGCCTCCCACCCGGAATCATCGTTTCGGGACGCGTCAGTGAGCGGGCGTAGCTCAGGGGTAGAGCACAACCTTGCCAAGGTTGGGGTCGGGCGTTCGAATCGCCTCGCCCGCTCCATTTTCTTTCTGCAGACACATGCTATCGACACGCGTTCGCGCGGTCTTTAGCCATGTGCGCAAAGGAGACGACGATGGGTATTCTGGCAGGACAAGTGGCATTGGTAACCGGCGCCGGGCGCGGGTTCGGACGCGCCATTGCGCAGCGGCTTGCGGCGGAAGGTGCCAGGGTGGCGCTGGCCGCGCGCTCCACCGGCCAGCTGGAGGAGGCGGCGCAGGCCATTCAATCAGCGGGCGGAGAAGCCTTGGCCTTTGCCTGCGATGTGACCGATCCCGGCAGCATCTCTGCCGCCTTGTCCGACGTTCAGGCAAGGCTCGGTCCCGTTGACCTGCTGATCTCCAATGCCGGCGTGCCCGGCCCGTTCGGGCCGCTGTGGGAAGTTGATCCGCAGGAGTGGTGGCGCGCACAGGAAATCCACATCCGTGCCCCTTTCCTGCTGATGCACGGCGTATTGCCCGGCATGGTGGAGCGCGGGCGCGGGCGGGTGATCTGCGTTTCGGCCAAGGCCGCGCGGATCGTGGCCCCGCATCTGTCCGCCTATTGCACCGGCAAGATCGCGCAGAACCGGCTGGTGGCCGAAGCTGCGGCCGAACTGGCGGGAACGGGCGTCAGCGCCTTTGCCATCGACCCCGGCTTCGTGCCCACGCAGCTGGCGCGCGAAACGATGGAGGATGCCGCAGCGCAGAAATACCTCGGCGGCATGGTCGATCGGCTGAAGGAACGGGTGGACGATCCGTCGGCGCAGGATGATCTGGCGCGTTGCGCCCGGCGCTGCCTCGACCTGGCATCGGGCCGGTATGATGACTTGTCGGGCGGCTATTATGAATTGCCCGATGATCTGGATGAGGCGCTGGCGGAAAAGCAGGCGGCTACGGCTGATCAGTCCTCTTCGGGGTGATCATTCTCATATTCGTCCAGCTCGGCGCCGCTCAGGGTCACGACATGGAGCAGGTTGGTCGCGCCTGAGTGGCCGAAGGGCACGCCCGCCATCACCGCAATGGCGCTGCCTTCCTGGCCAAAGCCATGGCGCAGGGACATGCGCTTGGCCTTGCCGATCATCTCCTCGAAACTGCCGATGTCCCTGGTCGCAATCGGATGCGCGCCCCACAGCAGGGCCACGCGCCGCGCCACTGCGACAGACGGGGTCAGCACCATCACCGGCACCGCAGGCCGTTCGCGCGCCACGCGGCGGGCGGATGATCCGGTGGAGGTGAACACGGTGATCGCAGCCAGTTCGATAGTGTCGCCCACCGTCATGCAGGCATGCGCCAGCGCATCGGCGGTGGTGGCATCGGGCGGCGTATCGAGCAGGCGCACGCGCATCTTGTAGCCTTCGTCACGCTCCACCTGGCGGGCGATGGAATCCATCATGATCACCGCTTCTTCGGGCCAGTCGCCGGCAGCGGTTTCCGCGCTCAGCATCACCACATCGGCGCCGTCATAGACCGCATTGGCCACGTCAGAGACTTCTGCGCGCGTGGGCGTGGGGCTTTCGATCATGCTTTCGAGCATTTGTGTGGCCACGATCACCGGCTTGCCGGTCAGCCGCGTGGCGTTGACGATCTTCTTCTGCAGCGGCGGCACTTCTTCGGGATTGAGCTCCACGCCCAGATCGCCGCGCGCCACCATCACCCCGTCGGACAGGGCGATAATTTCGTCCAGCCGCTTGATCGCCTGCGGTTTCTCGATCTTGGCGCACAGCGCGCCGCGCCCGCCCATCAGCTGCCGCGCTTCGCTCAGGTCCTCCGGGCGCTGCACGAACGACAGGCCGATCCAGTCCGCGCCATGCTCGATCGCGAAGTCCAGATCGCGCCGGTCCTTGGCGGTCAGCGCGGGGATGGGAATCTCCGCATCGGGCACGTTCACGCCCTTGCGATCCGATATCACTCCGCCCACTTCGGCCTGGCAGGTGATCGATGTGTCATCGACCTGCTTCACCTTCAGGCGGATCTTGCCGTCATTGATCAGCAGCCGCTGGCCCACTGCGATCACGTCGAAGATTTCCGGATGGGGCAGGCACACGCGGGAGGCATCGCCGGGCGTCTCGTCCCGGTCCAGCGTGAAGGTGGCGCCATGCGCGATCACCGCCTTGCCTTCGGCAAATTCGCCAACGCGCAGCTTTGGACCCTGCAGATCGCACAGGATGGCGATGGGGCGGTTGAATTCCTTTTCCAGCGCGCGAACGGTCTTGAAATTCTCGGCATGCACCGCGTGGTCGCCGTGGCTCATGTTGAAGCGGAAGGCGTCCGCGCCGGCGCACAGCAAGGCGCGCAGCGTATCGGGATCGCGGCTGGATGGGCCAATCGTGGCGAGAATCTTGACCTTGCGGCCACGGGGGAGGAGCTTTGCCATTGGCGGGAGTCTATGGCAGGGCAGCGCGACAAGACAAGGACGTAAAATGACCAATTCCACCGATCCGATCGATCAATTGCCCGATGATGTGGCCGCCGCTGCCTTTCGTCGGCTGGTGCGCCATCTGCGCCACCGCCACGATGCGCAGAATATCGAGCTGATGGGCCTGGCAGGCTTCTGCCGCAATTGCCTGGCGGACTGGATCCGCGATGCAGGCTTCGAAGGCGACAAGGGTGCAGTACGCGAGCTGATTCACGGCATGCCAATGGCCGAGTGGAAAGACAGGTTCCAGAGCGAGGCCACGCCTGAGCAACTGGCGCGCATGGAAGCGAGCCTGGCGAAGAACTCACAGGAATAATTCCGGCCCGGGTTCACCCCTTGGGCCAGTCTGGCTATCGCACTGCCAACTGATTCTCACATACTGTACCGGAGCACATGATGGCCGAAGCCACCGACGATCGCCTGCGCCTGCTGATAGAGCGCATTGAACGCCTTGAAGAAGAGAAGAAGGGCATCGCCGACGATATCCGCGATGTCTATGCCGAGGCAAAGGCGGTGGGTTACGATCCCAAGATCATGCGCCAGATCGTGCGCCTGCGTAAGATGAAGCCCGACGATCGCAGCGAAATGGAAATGATCCTGGATACCTACAAGGCCGCGCTGGGCCTGGGCTGAGGTCCAGCCGCCGTCAGGTCCGACTCGATTGATCCGGCTGCTGTATTATGCTAGTAATACGGCAGTTTGGAGCAATTGAGGAAGGATCAGTCACCCATGGCCGGACCCTGGAAAGACGCACGCGGCATCATCGTTACCACCACTCCCACCATTGAGGGGCGACCGATCCAGGAATATCTGGGCGTGATCACTGGCGAGGTGATCGTGGGCGCGAATATCTTCCGCGACATGTTTGCCAATATACGTGACATCGTGGGCGGGCGCTCTGGCAGTTATGAGCGCATCCTTGCCGACGCGCGCGAGCAGGCGATCCAGGAATTGCAGGCCGCCAGCGCCACGCGCGGCGGCAATGCCGTGGTCGGTGTCGATCTGGATTACGAGGTGATCGGCAAGACCGGCTCCATGCTGATGGTTTCGGTCAGCGGCACGGCGGTGCGGATCTGACACAAGGCTGGCGCTGGTCCATTGCCGCGCGCGCGCCTCTTCGCTAGGGCTGCTGCAGAAATTCCATCTCAGCAAAACAAGCGATACCATGGCAGGCCATTCCAAATTCAAGAACATCATGCACCGCAAGGGTGCGCAGGATAAGAAGCGTTCCAACCTCTTTTCCAAACTCAGCCGCGAAATCACCGTGGCGGCGAAAATGGGCATGCCCGATCCGGACATGAACCCGCGCCTGCGGCTGGCAGTCAACGCGGCCAAGGCGCAGTCCATGCCCAAGGACAATATCCAGCGCGCGATCGACAAGGCCACCGCCAGCGACGGCGAGAATTACGAGGAGGTGCGCTATGAGGGCTACGGCCCCGGCGGCAGCGCCATCATCGTGGAAGCGCTGACCGACAATCGCAACCGTACCGCCACCAACATCCGCACCGCGTTCAGCAAGAACGGCGGCAACATGGCCGCCTCTGGCGCCGTGGCCCACGGGTTTGAGCGCAAGGGCCTGATCGAATATCCGGCCAGTGCGGGCGATGAGGAAACCGTCCTGATGGCGGCGATGGAAGCGGGCGCCGACGATATCGAAAGCAGCGAAGACGGCCACACCATCTGGACCGAGATGGAGGCCCTGCACGAAGTATCCTCCAGCATGGAAAAGGCGCTGGGCGAGGCAGAGAACGTCAAGCTGGCGTGGAAGCCGAACCTGACCGTGGAACTGGACGAGAAGGACGCCGGCGTCCTGCTCAAGCTGGTCGACATGCTCGACGACGATGACGATGTGCAGACCGTGTGGGGCAATTATGAAATCTCTGACGAGATCATGGACAAGCTAGACGGCTGATGTGGAGCCTGGTCGCCAAGGCGCTGCTTGCCGGCACCATGATCGCGGCCATCGCCGAACTGGGCAAGAAGCTGCCCGCGATGGCGGCTCTGGTGGCCAGCCTGCCGCTGGTCAGCGTGCTGGGCATGATCTTCCTGTGGAGCGCGCGGCCTGACGCGGAGAACATGGCCGTCCATGCGCAGGCGACCTTCTGGTACGTGCTGCCCAGCCTGCCGATGTTCCTGCTGATCCCCATGTTGCTGCGCAGCGGCGTGCATTTCTGGATCGCGCTGGCGCTGGGCTGTGTGCTGACGGTGGGGCTTTACCTGCTGATGATGCAGATCGGTCCGAAATTCGGCCTCAGGCTGTGAAGATATCGTGATCATACTGGGGCTGGACCCGTCGCTGTCATGCACCGGCTGGGGCGTGATCCGCAGTGAGGGCAGCCGCCTTGCGCACATCGCCAATGGCCAGGTGAAAACCGATGCCAAGGCGCCGATGGCTCAGCGGCTCGCCCATCTGCAAACCGAACTGGCGCTGCTGATTGCCCAATATCTCCCGGACCGTGCCGCGGCGGAGGAGATCTACCTCAACAAGAACCCGCAAAGCACTTTGAAACTGGCGCAGGCGCGGGGCGCGGTGCTGGCGGCTTGCGGTGCGGCGGGGCTGGGCGTGAATGAACATGCCGCGCGGCTGGTGAAGAAAGCCGTGGTCGGCACAGGCGCAGCAGAAAAAGCCCAGGTGCAGGCGATGCTCAAGATATTGCTGCCCGGCGCAGTGGTGGCGGGTGCGGATGCGGCAGACGCGCTGGCGGTGGCCATCGCCGATGCGCATCTCGGGCCCAGGGAAGCTGCGCGCTGATGTTCCTCGTCGTCTTCCGCAGCCGCAAGCGCGATGGTATCGATTATGCCGCCTATGAAGCGCTGGCCGCACGGATGGTGGAACTGGCGCGCGATCAACCGGGTTACATATCCTTCAAGAGCTACACCGCCGACGATGGCGAAGTGGTCGCCATTTCCGAGTGGGCGGACGAAGCCTCGGCGCGCGGCTGGGGCCTTGTGGAGGAACACCGCGCTGCACAACAGGATGGCCGGGCGCGCTGGTATGCAGGCTATACGCTGTTTGCCTGCGCCAATCCGCGCATCCACGAATTCAGCACAGAGGATAAAGAATGACCATCCATTTCTACGGCATTCCCAATTGCGACACAGTGAAAAAGGCCCGCAAATGGCTGGACGCCAGGGGCATCGAATACGCTTTTCACGACTACAAGAAGGAAGGTGCCGACGCGGGCAAGCTGGCCGGATGGGTGGCGGCAAAGGGCGTGGACACGGTGCTCAACAGGCGCGGCACCACCTTTCGCAAGCTGCCCGAAGCAGACAAGGCCGGGATCAACGATGCCAAGGCGGTGGTGCTGATGGAGGCCAACCCTTCCATGATCAAGCGCCCGGTAGTGGAGCATGACGGCGGCCTGCTGGTCGGCTTCAACCAGATGGAATGGGAAGCGGCTTTGTCGTGAGGTGGCTGTTGGCTCTGGCCGCGCTGCTGCTTGTGCCACTGGGCGCGGGTGCACAGGACATGCTCATCATCGCCCACCGCGGTGCGAGCGGGGAGCGGCCCGAACACACGCTGGCCGCCTATGAACGCGCGATCGATCAGGGCGCCGATTATATCGAGATGGACCTGGTGCCGACGAAGGACGGCGTGCTGGTGGCGCGGCACGAGAATGAGATGTCCGGCACCACCGATGTCGGTGAGCACCCCGAATTCGCCGCGCGCCTGTCCACCCGTACAATCGACGGGGAAGAGGTGACCGGCTGGTTCACCGAGGATTTCACCCTGGCCGAATTGCAGACCCTGCGCGCGCGCGAACGCCTGCCCGAAATTCGCCGCGCCAACACGGCCTTCGATGGCTTGTATCCGGTGCCTACCTTCGCCGAGATCATCGATCTGGTGCGCGCCAAGGAGGCGGAAACGGGCCGTGCCATCGGCATTTATCCGGAGATCAAGCACCCGGCATATTTCGCCAGCATCGGCTTCGATCTGCCCGAAATGCTGGTGGAGCAACTCAGCCGCGCGGGATATCGCAGCGCAGCCGATCCGGTGTTCATCCAGAGCTTTGAAGTCACGCCGCTGGTGCGGCTGAACGCGATGACCGATCTGCGGCTGGTCCAGCTGATCGCGGCGGAAGGTGGTCCGGCGGATATTGCGGGGCGGAGCTATGCGCAGATGATCGCGCCCGATGGGCTGGCGATGATCGCCACTTATGCCGATGGAATCGGAGCGGATATTTCACTGTTGCTGGCAGCTGATAGCTATGGCCTGCCGCTGGTGCGAAATGCGCAGGCGGCCGGCCTTGCCGTGCATGGCTGGACCTTGCGCAAGGAGAACCTGTTTCTGCCCGCGCCGCTGCGCTCACCCGGGGCAGATGCGCAACCGGGCGAAATGGGCACGCTGGTCGGCCTGTTGCAAAGGGCGGGTGTGGACGGAGTATTTACCGATGATCCGGCGATCGCGGTGGATGCGCGTGTCTCGGAAAATTGAGCCTCAGGCGGTCCGCGCCGTAACAATATAGTTCAGCGCCAGATCGCCAGACAGGTGCAGCCCCTTGCTGGCGCTGAAGGCGATGCCGCGCGGCTCTCCCATCACCATTCCTGCGCCGGAGAGCAATTCTTCCAGTTCATCAGGCGTGACGAAGTCTTCCCAGTGGTGCGTGCCCTTTGGCACCGCGCCCACCGCCTCTGCCGCGCCGACCATCAGCAGGCGTGATTTCAGCGTGCGGTTGGGGGTGGACAGGATCATCAGCCCGCCGGGCGCAAGATGAGCCGCCAGCTGCGCCACAAAGGCCGGCTTGTCCGCCACATGCTCCAGCACTTCCATGCAGGTGATCAGGTCGAACTGGCCCAGACCCAGCGCGCCGAGTTCGCCGTGGCGGTAGGCAATGTTCAGGCTGGAGCCTTCTGCATGCAGCCGCGCCGCAGCGATATTTTCCGCCGCCGCGTCCACGCCGGTGACATTCGCGCCCAGCCTTGCCAGCGGCTCTGCCAGCAGCCCTGCGCCGCAGCCCACGTCCAGTGCGCTTTTGCCGGCGAGCGGCTTCACGCTGCGAATATCGCCGGCCCAGTGCAGGTCGATCGCCTCACGAATAAAGCCCAGCCGTACCGGATTCAGCTTGTGCAGCATGGCGGAGGAACCCTTCGGGTCCCACCAGTCGGCAGCCAGCTTACCGAAATGTGCCGCCTCTTGCGGGCGGATGGTTTCATTTGTGATGCTTGCACGTTTCATATCCCGCCACTAACAGCGCGCGAAGCTTCGAGCCAGACTCGATAAGGAATAACAGGGCGCCGACAGGGGAGCTTTTCTTGGCCCGTATCGTGATGAAATTTGGCGGCACATCTGTCGCCGGGACCGAACGCATTCGCCGCGTGGCCAATATCGTGCGCGCGCAGGCGGCTGCGGGCAATGAAGTGGCCGTGGTGGTTTCTGCCATGGCGGGTGAGACGGACCGGCTGGTCAACTTCTGCCGCGAGGCCAATCCGCTGTACGATCCGGCTGAATATGACGTGGTCGTATCCAGCGGCGAACAGGTGACCGCTGGCCTGCTGGCGCTGACGTTGCAGGCGATGGGCTGCAAGGCGCGCAGCTGGCTGGGCTGGCAATTGCCGGTCAACACCTTCTCCGCCCATGCCAATGCGCGGGTGGATTCGATCGATGCCGAAAAGCTGATCTCCAGCATGCAGGCAGGAGAGATCGCGGTGATCCCCGGCTTCCAGGGCGTTTCCGAAGATGGCCGCATCACCACCATGGGGCGCGGCGGATCGGATACGTCGGCAGTGGCGATTGCCGCTGCGGTCAAGGCCGATCGCTGCGATATCTATACCGATGTGGACGGGGTCTATACCACCGATCCGCGCATCGTGGCGCGCGCCCGCAAGCAGAAATACGTCACCTATGAGGAAATGCTGGAGCTTGCCTCTGTCGGCGCCAAGGTGCTGCAGACGCGCTCCGTCAGCCTCGCCATGAAACGCGGCGTGCGCGTACAGGTGCTGTCTTCCTTCGTGGATGACGGCGCGCCGCCCGCAGATACGCTTCCCGGCACCATGATCGTCTCCGAAGAGGAGATGGATGCAATATTGGAGAATTCGGACGTGGAACGCCAGACCGTTACCGGCATTGCCCATGACAAGAATGAGGCCCGCGTGGTGCTGACCCGCGTGCCAGACAGGCCCGGCGCCGTGGCAGAGATCTTCCTGCCGCTGGGCGAGGCGGGTATCAACGTGGATATGATCATCCAGAACGTGGGCCGCGACAAGGGGGAGACCGATGTCACCTTCACCGTGCCCCAGTCCGATCTGGCGCGCGCGCAGGCGCTGCTGGAGGACAAGAAGGACAAGATCGGCTTCAACCGCATCATCACTGACAGCAAGGTGGCCAAGGTGTCCGTGGTCGGCATGGGCATGAAGAGCCATGCCGGCGTTGCCGCCACCATGTTCAAGGCGCTGGCGGATCGCGGCATCAACGTGCAGGCCATCTCCACGTCGGAGATCAAGGTCAGCGTGCTGATTGACGAGGATGAGACCGAACTGGCCGTGCGCGTGCTGCACACCGCCTATGGGCTGGATGCAGAAGCTCCCGCTGGCTGAAGCAGAACGGGCCCGCCTGTGTGGCGAGCACGCTTTGCATAACAGTGTTGGGTAGCGGCTTTGCCGCTCTGGCTTGATCTGGCTTAATCGAAAGTGATGGTGAACACGCCGCAGACATTCACGTCGCGGCGTTCGATCACGCGGCCGCTGGCGGTTTCCGCCTTGAAATCGAAGCGGCAGGCGCCCGAACCATCATCCACGGTGACATTCCACTGCTGGCCGGAGGAGAGGATGCCCGATCCCAGCTTGTCATCACCCCAGTTGCCCGCGCCCACATTGCTCCAGTAGATGTAGTAGATCGTTTCCTTGGTGCCATTGACCAGCGCAACATCGCGGTTCTTGCCGTCACCCGATCCCACGCGGTCGGCTCGCACCGTTTCCAGCGTGACTTCATAGCGGTTCCACACATTGCCCAGATTGCGCACTTCCAGCTTGAACGTCTCGCACGCCACGCCATCGCGGCGATAGAGGCTGGCAAAAGTGATATCGGTAAGGTCATAATCTGAATGAACGATGCTGCCCGCCGCATTGGTGATGCTGAAATCCAGATCGGTATCGCCATCGCCGCGTACCGAGACATACACTTCGGGGTTGCAGATATTGAGGTCGATCGTCTGCGTCGAATTCGCCTCAACCCGGTAGGAATCGCTCTGCGCAAAGGCTGGCGCGGAAATGGCCAGACCGGCGGCAATCAGCATTCCGGTGAGAAAACGGACAATCTGCATGGTCGGCCCCCTTTGTCGCCTGGATCGGGAGCCGCAGTCAGGCCCCATCCGGATATCGTGAGGCAGGATATTACGGGATGCCCGCCCTGACAACTCGGCTTGCACAAGCCATTGCAAATGTGACGGCATTTGTATCAAACTGCCGACTTTCCCGGGCAACCCATGCTCCCCGGGGGCGTGCGCTTGTCGGGTGCGGCAATCGGTCCTAAAGCCGCGTGGTCCAGGGCGCCGGTGCGCCGTTATGAAAGTCTGCCCGTCCATGTCCGCATACCCCAAGACCAGCGCCCTGATGCAGCGCGGCTGCGAATTCCTTGGCAGTGAAACAGCCATATTATGCGGGGCGATGAGCTGGGTGAGTGAGCGCAATCTGGTGTCCGCAATCAGCAATGGTGGCGGCTTTGGCGTGATTGCCTGCGGGGCGATGACGCCCGACCTGCTCGATGCCGAAATCGCCGGGACCAAGGCGCTGACGGACAAGCCGTTTGGCGTGAACCTGATCACCATGCATCCGATGCTGTTCGATCTGATCGCGGTATGCGCGCGGCACAAGGTCAGCCATGTCGTGCTCGCAGGCGGCATTCCGCCCAAGGGCAGTGTGGAGGCGATCAAGGCGTTTGGCGGCAAGGTCATCGTCTTTGCGCCCACGCTGGCGCTGGCCAAGAAACTGCTGCGCAGCGGCGCCGATGCGCTGGTGATCGAAGGGATGGAGGCAGGCGGCCATATCGGTCCCGTCGCCACCAGCGTACTGGCGCAGGAATTCCTGCCTGAGCTCAGCGCCGATCATCTGGTGTTCGTTGCCGGCGGGATCGGGCGTGGCGACATGATCGCATCCTATCTGGAAATGGGCGCGGCAGGCGTGCAGCTGGGCACCCGCTTTGCCTGCGCGACAGAGAGCATTGCCCATGAGAATTTCAAGAAGGCCTTCTTCCGCGGCAAGGCCCGCGATGCGGAGGCCAGCGTGCAGGTCGATCCGCGCCTGCCGGTGATCCCGGTGCGCGCCCTGAAGAATAAGGGCACCGAGGAGTTTACCGCCAAGCAGCGCGAAGTCGCGCAATTGCTGGATGAAGGCAAGGTGGACATGGGCGAGGCACAATTGCAGATTGAACATTTCTGGGCAGGCGCACTGCGCCGCGCGGTGATCGATGGCGATGTCGAGAATGGCAGCCTTATGGCGGGCCAGAGCGTCGGCATGGTGACAAAGGAAGAGCCTTGCGCCGAGATCATCGCCAGCCTGATGCAGGAGAGCGAGGCCGCGCTGGAGCGGCGCTGATCCTCGCTGGAAAGGGGACTTGTGAAGATCGGGGTGTATGGACGAAAGTTGACACGTAAACTGGCACTGGTTTCAGAACTGGCTTTGGCACTGGCGGTACTCGCTGCACCTGCGGCGGCGCAGGATTTTGTGCTGATTGACAATATCGGCCCCGATGCCGGTTCCATCCTGATTGAAGACGGCACAATCGTATTCAACGGCCCGTCTGATGGCCTCCCCCCGCATCAGACCCCGACCACACGCATCGATGCCCGTGGGCTGCATCTGCTGCCCGGGCTCATCGACATGCACGTCCATGTCTGGAGCGAGGCGGGACTGGGAGCTTATCTTGCGCACGGCGTCACCACTGTGCGCAACCTTTCGGGCATGCCGTTCCACCTGAGGATGGCCGAAGCAGTGGAGGCCGGACAGCTCACCGGCCCGCACCTGTTCACCAGCGGGCCCATTCTCAACTCGCCCGGTCCGAATGCGCAGATCAACCACCAGATCGTGCTGACCCGTGAAGATGGCCGCGAGGCTGTTCGGGCGCAGGCTGAGGCGGGCTACACGCGCATCAAGACGTACTCAAACCTGACCGCCGATGCCTGGCACGGCGTGCTGGAAGAAGCACAGGCGCGCGGCATGGCCCTGACCGGCCATACGCCCGAAGGGGAGCGGCTGGAGGGCATCCCGCATGAGCGGCCTTTCCAGATTCCGTTCGCCGATATTCTGGACGCCGAGTGGGAAACCATCGAGCATGTCGAATCGATCTATTTCCACGGCCTGTCGGATCAGTGGGACGATCAGGCGGCCCGCGCACTGGCAGAACGCATCGCCTCCGCCGGAACACCCGTCACGCCCACGCTCGTGGCGCATCGCAACCTCGTCAATGTCGCCGTTACGCGCGGAGAGTTCGCCCAGCGTCCGGGAATGGAATGGCTCAATCCGGTAACGCAGGCGTTGCAAGCGCCGGTGATCGAATTCTGGGCCGGACAGGACCCGGCCTTCGAAAGCGAGCGGGCGGATCACTATGCCAATTTCACCGCCATGTTGCGCGATGCGGGTGTGTTGCTGGTGGCGGGCAGCGATGCCGGCATCTTCACCAATATTCCCGGCGCCTCGCTGCTGGATGAGCTGGAACTGCTGGTCGATGCCGGGCTGACGCCGGATCAGGCCATCGCCAGCGCCACCAGCAATGCCGCGCTGGCTTTGGGCGAGCAGGGGCGGCTTGGCTGCCTTGACGCAGGTTGCCTGGCGGACGTCGTCTTCTACCTCTGCGACCCCATCGCCGACATGGCCTGCCTCAGGGAACCTGCCGGGCTGATCCGCGCAGGCCGATGGTACGATGAGGCGGGCCTTGCTGCTTTGCGCGCAGGGGCCGCCGATCACGATGTGGAGCAGGTCCTCGCCGATCTGATGGCCGGTATGGAAGCACAGGGGACGCCGCTCGATCCCGCAGTATTGGGGATGTAAACGCATTCGTCACGCCGCGTGACGGGCAGGGGGAGGCATAATGGACGAAGCCGCAAGGCGCACGGGCGCCCGCATCGATATGGTCGACGGCCTGCGCGGCTTTGCGCTGCTGGGCCTGCTGCTGGTTCATTGCGTCGAACGGTTCGAGCTATACTGGCTCAACCCCCAGCCGGACATCTGGTTCGACACCGTGTTCGCGCTGTTTGGGGGCAAGAGCTTTGCCATCTTTGCGCTGCTGTTCGGCTTCGGTTTTGCCACGATCATGGGCAACCAGCGCGCGCGGGGCGTGGATTTCACCGGGCGCTTTGCGTGGCGCGCGATCCTGCTGGCGATCATCGGCACCGCACATGCGCTGGTCTACCGCGGAGATATATTGCAGGTGCTGGCGCTGATGGGGCTGCTGCTGATCCCGTTCGACCGCATTCGATCATCGCGCAGCCTGCTGCTGATCGCGGGTCTGTGCTTCCTGCAAATCCCCTTGCTGCTGCGCGTGTATATGGCGGGGGAGGGTGCCGCCTGGGCGCAGGCCACCCCGGCCTTCTTCGGCGACACCGGCCTTGCCGTGTTGGCGCAGGGCAGTCTGGCGGATGTGCTGGCGGCCAATGCCGGGCCGGGCATGATCGGCAAATGGTCATTCTACTGGAACACCGGCCGCATTGTGGAGATCGCCGGACTGTTCGCCGTGGGCATGGTGCTGCAACGCGGGCAGGCCTTTGCCGCGGCGCAGGAGAAGCGCACGGGCTGGCTGGCCGCGCTGGCGATCGCGGCGGCGGTGTGGGCGCTGTGTGCCTATGCCCTGCCGCAACTGCTGCCGGCACCGCCGCAGGATGGCGGCGCGCCGATGCAGCGGCAGGCGGGCGAATGGGCGCTGGACCAGTGGCGCAGCCTGGCCGCCACCGCCTTTCAGGTCAGCCTGTTTGTGCTCGCCTGGCAAACGCCCGTGCGGCGTGTGTTGCAATGGCTGGCCGGGCCGGGCCGGATGACGCTGACGCTGTATGTGGGGCAATCGCTGATCGCCGTGCCGCTGCTCTATGGCTTTGGCGCGGGGCTGTGGGATGATGGCTCTCACGCTGTCATGGTAATGGCAGGCATTGCCCTCTTCGCCGCGCAGATCCTGTTCGCGCGCTGGTGGTATCGCCATTATCGCTATGGCCCGCTGGAATGGACATGGCGCGCGGCCACGCTCACCCGCATGGACGTGCCCTTCCGGCGCTAGCCCGCCAATCCCGCAAATTCTCCCCTAGTCTCTATTGCGTGTAAAAATGCGCCTTTATATTCCCTATATAGGGCACTATAGGGAGCAATAGAGAATCGGAGATCGTCATGTCGGAAGAGTTATGCACCGTCCGCGCGGTTGCCGCAGAGCTGGATCTGCACCCCAAGACCGTGCTGCGCTACATTCATGAAGGCAAGCTCCCGGCGACTCGCGTCGGCAAGTCCTATCGCATTCGTCGCAGCGATCTGGCGCAGCTGGTCGGCATGCCATTGGCCAGCGAACGTTCAGCCGGAAGAACCACTGTCACAGCCGTTGCCGACGTTGAGGATGTTACCGCCGATGAGGCGATGGCCGCGGCCAATGTCTTCAGCGCAGCCGGGATGGGGCGCGACAAGGGCAGTGCACCGCTGCATGTCAGCACCACGCATTATCCCGCGCAGCGCAGGCTGAAGGTGATCGTCATCGGCTCCCCCGCTGACGCGGCCCGGATGCTGCAATTGATCGATGTGCAGATCGGCAATCTGCGATGAGCGTTGCCTTTCGCAGCAGGCGGGGCGCAGAAAAAGTCCTCGCCGCCTATCGGGGGGTGCTGGATGGCTGGCCCGTGCCAGCCAAGGAGCATCGCCTGCCCACATGCCAAGGGGAGACATTCGTGCTGGAATGCGGCCCGCAGGACGCGCCGCCGGTCATCCTGCTGCACGGCGCGCAGGCCAATGCGGCGGCATGGATGGCCGATGCCGCGCAATGGTCACGCCAGTTGCGGATTTTTGCGATCGACATGATTGGCGAGGCGGGGTTCAGCGCGGAAGTGCGCCCGCCGCTGGACAGCGATGCCCACGCCCTGTGGCTGGACGATGTGATGGCAGGTCTTGGCCTTGCGCAGGCGAGCTTCGTGGGCACTTCGCTCGGTGGGTGGCTGGCGCTCGATTATGCCGTGCGGCGGCCGCAAAAGGTTGAGCGACTGGCGCTGATCGCTCCGGCGGGCATTGGGCGGCAGAAGAACCTGCTGCTCAAGGCGGCACCGCTGCTGTTGCTGGGGGCTTGGGGGAAGAAGCGCATCCGGCGGATGGTGTTTGGCCCGCAGCCGAAGCTATTGCCGGAAAATGTCAGCCCATTCGTGCAATTGATGGAGCTGATCGGCAAGGAAATCAGGCCCAGGATCGTCACCATACCGCGCCTGAGCGACGAGCAGTTGCAGCACCTCGCCATACCCATGCATGTGGCTCTGGGCGGGCGCGATGCCTTGCTGGATTCAGTGGACACCCGCCAAAGGCTGGAAGCGTTCGCGCCGCATGCCCGGATTTCCTTCGATCCGGACGGCTATCATTTCCTGCCCGGCCAGGCCGGTCCGGTCGAAGATTTCCTCCTGCAAGGCAGAATGCGGTCCTGAGCCTAGTCCGCCAGCCCCAGCAGCACTTCAACCGTTTCGTCCGGCCTGTTCTGCATCACGAAGTGGTCGCAATCGACTTCGTGGTAATCCCAGCCTGCGGCCTTTGCCTTCTCGGCAAAGCGGGGGAAGGGGGTGGGCTGGTAGCCGGTGGCGAAGATGTAGCTCTGGCGCGGGATCGCCTGTTCGTCGCCTGACAGGGGGATGGCTTCGAGCAGGGTGAGGAGAGGCTGGTAGCCGCGCACGCCGGGCTGGACGGTGAATTCCCCCGGAAAGCCGATCGGCGTGACATAGCCGGGGCGGTGGCGCTGGCTGTCCACATACCAGTTGTGCTCGAACTCGCCGGTGATGTCCCACAGGCTCTGGTCGTCATCGGGCCAGAAGGCATCGATGTAGCAGATCGCGTCGATGCGTTTGCCAAGGCGCGAGGCTGCGCCGGTGATGACCATGCCGCCATAGGAATGGCCAGCCAGGATGAAGCGGCCGAAGCCTGCCTGTTCCACCTGCTCGCACACGTCGTCGATATGGTCGGAAAGGGTGATGCCGGGATGAAGCTCGTCCTGCCGTGACCCCAACCCGCGCAAGGTGCAGTTGATCACCTGATGCCCTGCCGCGCGCAGCCGTTCAGGCACGTCGCCATAGGTGTGATTGCCGCCCCATGCGCCGTGAACCAGAACGTAATTCGCCATGTGATGTCTCTCCCGTGAGCCGCGACATTAGCGCTGTGCATGAAAAAGGGGAGGCACCTTGCGATGCCTCCCCCAAATCTTTGCGCCAAGTGCGCGTGGTCGCGAGGGGATTAGCCCTGGCGGCCCGAGCGCCAGCCAGCGGCGTAGGTGTCGCCGGCCATCTTGGAGTAAGGCACCGGAGAAACGATGACCTTGACGTCGATCTGCTTGTGGCGCTCGACGGTGGTCTTGGCGGTGCCGCCATTTTCTTCGCCCCAGGTGAGAGCCAGCTCGGTGCCGAGCGGAACTTCCGAGTCGACGAAGCCGAGCGACAGAGCCTTCTTCTCGTTGAACGAGTAGCCGGTGAACATCGACTTGCCGATCACGCGGCCGTCAACGTCCTTCACAGCGTCGAAGCTGGAGTTACCGTAGTTGGCGAGCGGCAGGTCGAAGAACTTGTACTGTTCGCCTTCCGGATCGAACATGGAACCGACGATCTTCTTCATGTCGTCAGCATTCCACTCGAAGGTCACCTTCTTGCTGGCCTTGTCCGTGCCGTCGGCTTCCATCTTCTTCAGCGCGTCTGCGCCGATGAAGTCGTGGTCGAACTTCACGAACGGACCATAGCCCAGCTCGTACGGGTTGGTGTAGTAGTCTTCGATGCTGTCACCGATGAAGGAACCGGCGATGGAGCCAGTTGCTTCGTAGCTGTCAGCGCCCAGCCAGTTGCGGTAATCTTCCAGTTCGTCACCGGTGTAGATGGGAGGCAGCGGGCTGGGGATCCAGCCGGATTCCAGCGTGTTGGACGGATAGGCGCGGCTGCCGACCGGGATCAGGCCGAATTCTTCGCCAGCCTTGAGGATTTCCTCACGAACATATTCCTGCTCGTCATAGGGACCCCAGATTTCCAGACCGGGCGAACCGGCCATGCCGTGACGCAGGGTGCGGATGGTCTTGTTGCCGATCTTCATGGTCGACATGTTGAAGAACTTCAGCTTGTCGAGCGGCTCACCATTCAGCTTCTCGATCACGTCCCAGGCGCGCGGGCCCTGGATCTGGAAGCGCCAGGAGATGCGCGTGACGGGCTTGCCCATCGGACGCGAAGGCGAGCGGGGATCGTTGATGATGTCAACGTTGTAGCCGCCCTTTTCAGCCTGGAACATCAGCCAGTTTGCAGCAGGTGCACGGCCAACGTAGACATATTCTTCTTCAGCAAGACGGAAGATGATGCCGTCACCGATCACGTGGCCATAAGGCGTCGTGGGGACGTACTGCTTGGCCTTGTTGACTTCCCAACCCTTGGACGAGTTGACCATCGTGTCCGACAGCAGCTTACCCGCGTCAGGACCGTTGATGTACAGGTCGAACATGTGGTGCGACTGGTCGAACAGGACCGCGCCATGCTGCCATGCCCACTGCTCGTCACGCCAGTTGGAGAATTCAGGAGCAACAACCGGATACACATAGGCACCGATCTTGTTGTTGCGAAGCTGGCCGACGATATCGCCGTTGGCACCAGCGAGAACTTCATTCAGGTTTTTAGCCATTCGAACTTCCTCTCACGATTGTGAATGAATCACATATACGAAATTAGTATGTGGCACATACAATAATGAGCTACAGGTGCAAGCCATAAGGCGCAGGAAAATGTCAGGAGGCGAAAAGATGCAGGTTCAGGCCCTCGATCACGTGAATATCATCACCGACAGGATGGATGAGACGGCGCAGTTCTACGCCGATCTGCTCGATCTGGACCGCCGCGACGCCCCGCCGCCGCTGACCCCGCAGACCGCCACCTGGATGTTCGATGCGGAAGATCGCGCGATCATCCACATCAATTCCGTCGATTGCCCGCGCGCCTATGACCGCGAAGTCCAGCCCGGCGCGCTGACCGGCGCGCTGCACCACGTGGCGCTGAAATGCGAAGGCTTCGACGAGGTGAAAGAGCGTCTCGACGCGCGCGGGGCGGACTACAAGGAGAATCTGGTGGAGGCGATTGGCCTCAGGCAAATTTTTACAGCGGACCCCAATAATGTGCTGCTGGAGCTGAACTTCTTTGGGGAGTGAGGGGCAGGAGCCTGAAGCAAGCCTGCTTGCCAGGATAGTCTGGGGGCTCGTTGTGACAGTGTTTTTCGTTGCTCTGGCCTCGCTTGCGGTCGGCAAGGCGCTTGACTGTCTGGATGGAGAGCTGATCACCCGACGTGGGGCGCCGGTACCGCCTTTCTTGTTGGGCGGGTTGGGGATTTCCTTCTTTGTTCTGCCGGTTTGGTCTGGCATCCGGCTGTATAATTTTGAAAGCGAGGTGCCTGTCACCTTGCGGGATTGGTTGTTGGCTGGCGCGTTCCTGCTCTCGCTTGGCGTTTCCGGCGGCGCAATCGTTGTCATGGCATGGGCGCAGGCCGAAAATCTCGGCATGTTCTAGTCTGGCCTGAGTTGGCATAAACGTGATGCCCCTCCAATTCGTCATTCCCGCGAAGGCGGGAATCCAGTTAGCGCAGCGTTTCAAAACCGAGATCTTCGGCCAGATCACGCCAGTTCTTGTTGGCTTCCTCAATCATCCGCATCTTCCACGAGCGGTTCCATTTTTTCAGCTGCTTTTCGCGGGTGATGGCGTGATCCATGGTGGCGTGGATCTCAAACCAGACCAGCATCTTGCAGCCATGCCTCTTGGCAAAGCCTTCGAAAACCCCGGCGCGATGCTGGGCAATGCGTTGCGGTAGATTCGAGGTTACTCCGAGATAGAGCGTGCCATTGCGAGCGGAGGCAATGAGATAAACTGCGGGCTGAAATTCCCTTTGTATAACCAGCGCTTACTGGATTCCCGCCTTCGCGGGAATGACGAATGGGCAGGTGGTAAGGTTGAACTCAGCAATACCACGGCACCGCCTCACTTCTTTGCCGGAACAATCCGCAAAATCTTGCCCTCAACCCCGTCGGTCAGGACGTAGAGCGAGCCGTCGGGCGCCTGTTTCACCAGTCGCAGCCGCTCTTCCTGATCAACCAGCAGACGTTCCTCGCCCACCACACGGTCTCCTTCCAGCTTCAACCGCACAAGATGCATCTGGCTCAATGAGGTGACGAAAGCATCACCCCGCCATTCGGGGAAGAGGTCGCCGGTGTAAAAGGCAAGGCTTGAGGGCGAGATGACCGGGTCCCAGTAATAGACCGGCTGGAGATAGCCGCCTGCATCCTCGCCGCCGCTCACCGGGCCATCGCCCACCAGCTCGCCGCTATATTCAAGGCCGTAGGAATTGACCGGCCAGCCATAATTTGCGCCCGGTTCGATCAGGTTCAGCTCATCGCCGCCGCGCGGGCCTACATCCACTTCCCACAATTGCTCCGTGCCGGGCCGGAACGCGAGGCCAAGCGGATTGCGGAAGCCCGCCGCCCACAGCTCCGGCAGAGCGCCCTCCTGTCCGGCATAGGGATTGCCGGGCGCCGGCTTGCCATCGGTGGTGATGCGCACGATCTTGCCGATGCCGGTGTCCAGCTGCTGGATATAGGGGCGCAGCGGGGTGGATGCGAGATCACCCAGAGTAACGAACAGCGCGCCGCTATCATCAAACAGCATGCGCGCACCAAAATTGCCATGCTCTGAGGGAAGACTGGGTTCCTGCCGGTAGATTACTTCCACATCGTCCAGCCGAGGCGCAGCTCCATCAATCAGAGTGCCACGCGCCACGGTGAGCATATTGCCTTCGGGTCGCCCTTCGACATAACTCCAGAAAATCCGGTGGTTCCGGGCAAAATCAGGGTCAAGCACCACGTCTGCCAGACCGGAGATTTCCTGGCGGGTGATTTCGGGAACGCCTTCAATGGCGGGCGACAAGTTGGCGCCATCGACGATGCGCATGCGCCCGTCGCGTTCGGTTACCAGCAGCCGCCCATCGGGCAGGAAGGCCATACCCCACAGATCGACCAGCCCTTCGGCGATAGTCTCCACTTCGAAGGACACGTTGGAAATCATCGAAGGGGCGCGCGTTTGTTCAGGAAAAGCGGGGACCTGCTCTGGCGCATTGGCGGCGTTTTCTTCCACCGGAGGGCCCATTACGGGTTCCGGGATCTCAGCTTCCCGAGAGCACCCTCCCACGAGGAAAGCGCATAGAGCTGCGCTTGCGGCCATATTGGCAATCTTCATGTCTTCACTCCCCCCAAATCAGATTCCGGTTCTCAAACCGGCACACCCCCTGCCGTCGTCGTCCGGTACATCTCCCGCCGCCAGCCGTCATAATCGTTCGGCCCCAGGTGCATGGTGGCGCGGTTGTCCCACAGGGCGACCATGCCGGGCTGCCAGCGCAGGCGGCAGGTGAAGGCCATTTGCGTGGTGTGCTGCACCAGATAATCGACCAGCGGCTTGGCCTCATGCGTGGTCATGCCTTCGATTCCCACAGTGTAGGTATCGCAGATATACAGCGATTCCTCGCCCGTTTCCGGGTGAGTGCGCACCAGCGGGTGGAAGCTGCCCTTCATCCCTTGCTCGTGCTTGGCCGCATCGCCAAAGCCGATCGCCTCGCCGCGCAATTTGTTCTGCGTGGCATAGTTGTTGGCGGCGGACATATGCACGCGCAGGCCGCGCAGCATATCCTGATAGGTCTTGCTCAGATGGCGGAAAGCCAGCGCGCAATTGGTCCAGCTGGTATCGCCGCCATAGGGCGGGCCTTCGATCTGCCGCAGGGTGGTGAAGCTGGGCGGTTCGGGCAGGAACGGGCTGTCCGTATGCCAGCCGCCGCCAAACAGGCTGGGCGTGACTTCGTCCGCTTCCTTGATGATCGGGTGCACCTCGCGGTGGCCGGGAACGCCCTGGGTATAGGCATCCACTGCAAACGGGCCGAGGCGTGCAGCGAATTCCTCATGCTCTGCGTGGCTCAGGTGCTGATCGCGCAGGAACAGCATCTTGTGGCGGCACAGCGCCGCACGGAAATCGGCAAAGGCCTCGTCCGATAGACCGGTCAGGCGCACGCCGGCAATTTCGGCCCCCATCGCGCCCGACAGCGGCAGCGTTTCGAAATGGGGGGAGGGCTCGGCATGATTGTCGAATCCGCCCGCCGGTGTGACGCGCACTTCCCACATTGGTCTTCTCCCTCGCCCCGTTTCGCGGGCCTGCTCTTAAAGTTCGATCACCGTCTTGCCGAAGCTGTCGGGACCCCATGCATGGGCATAGGCCTTGGCCGCCTTGTCGAAGCTGAAGCGTCCACCAATCGGCGGCTCGATTTCGTTGCTGTCGATAAAGTCGTTCAGGTCACGCGCCATCTCGGCCGACCCGACGAAGATACCGCGCAGCGTGCCGCCGGTCATCATCAGCGCATGCGGGCTGGGCGGTTCGCCCTGAGACAACACGCCGATCAGCGCGATCTCGCCTTCGTTGGCGAGCGCTTGCATCGACTGGGCCAGCGTGCCCACACCGCCGACTTCAACCACCTGGTTGGCGCCGCCGAACTGCGATTTCACCGCCGCGCCCCAGTCGGGAGTGGTCTTGTAATTGATCAGGTGATCCGCACCCAGGTTCTTGGCGCGGCTCAGCTTCTCATCGCTGGAGGAGGTGCAGATGACTTCTGCGCCCATCGCCTTGGCCAGTTGCAGCGCGATCATCGAGACGCCGCCGGTGCCCAGCACCAGCACCTTGTCTCCCGGCCTGACCATGCGGCCACGCGTCAGCGCGTTCCACGCCGTCACGCCGGCGCAAGGCAGGCAGGCAGCCTGCGAATAATCGAGGCTTTCGGCGATCTTCACCACGCCCTGTTCGGGCAGCACGACGAGTTCGGCCAACATGCCGGGGCCCATGCCATCACCCAGGGCGCGGCCCATCACCATCGGGCCATCAACCCAGTCGAGGAAGAAGCTGCCCTGAACGCGGTCACCCACGGCCACGCTGGTGACGCCTTCGCCCACGGCAACAACTTCACCTGCGCCATCTGACAGGGGGATGGACGGCTGCTTCAGCGCGCCGCCGAAATACTTGCCGCTGGCAACGGCGAAATCGCGGTAATTGATCGTCCATGCCTGCGGTGCGATCAGCACTTCGCCCGGGCCTGCCACGGGATCGGGCAGGTCCTGTATGTAAAGTTTGTCGAAACCGTCTGACCCGGCGGGCAACATCCATGCGCGCATTTTATGTTCTCCAGTTCTTAAACTTCAATCGATTCCAGCACGCCGCCATCCACGGCCCAGTCCTGGCCGGTGACATGGCTGGCGGCATCGGACAGCAGGAAGCAGGCGACTTCGGCCAGTTCCTCCGGGCTGCCCATGCGGCGCTGGGGAATGCGGGCTTCTATCCTGCCCTTCTGCTCGGTGGGAATACGGTCCAGGGCCTCTGTACGGATGAAACCGGGGATGATGCAATTGGCGCGGACATTATGCGGGGCCATCTCCACCGCAATCGCGCGGGTCAGGCCCAGCACGCCATGCTTGGAGGAGACATAGGCCGGGTTCATCGCCATGCCGCGCTTCGATCCCATGGAGCCGGTGACGAGGATGGAGCCCTTGCCCGCCTCGATCATGGCAGGGAGCACCTTTTGCGCGGCCCAGAATACCGATGTCAGATTGACCTTGATCGTCTCTGCAAAAACCTCCGGGTCGAAAGCGGTGAAGGGGGTGAAGCCGCCGGTCAGACCGGCATTGGCGAACAGCGCCTCAACGGGTCCGAAATGGGCCGCAGCGGCATCCAGCGCGCCTTCAAGTGCGGCCTTGTCACCCACATCGGCGGCAAAGCCTGCGGCATTGGTGCCCAGTTCGCTGCACACTTCGTCCAGCACGTCCTTGCGCCGGGCCAGCAGCGAGACGCGCGCACCGCGCTCCACCAGCATTTTCGCCGCCACCAGGCCGATGCCCGATGATGCGCCGGTGACGCAGATATGCTTGCCGCCAAAGTCCATTGCTACCCTCTTCCCTTTTTCATTATCGCCGCGAAGGTTCAGGCCAGCCCCAGCACCCGCGCGGCATTGTCCTTCATGATGCCGGGCATCACTTCCTCGCGGAAGCCAACTTCCTTGGCTGCGGCGATCCACTTGTCCGGGTGGATCAGCGGGAAATCGGTGCCGAACAGCATCTTCTTCTTCAGCTGCGTATTGGCGTGCTGGATCACCTGCGGCGGGAAGTACTTGGGGCTCCAGCCGCTCAGGTCGATGAACACGTTGGTCTTGTGCAGCGCCATCGACAGACTCTGGTCAACCCAGGGCCAGCTGGGGTGGGCAAGGATGATCTTCATGTCGGGGAAATCCACCGCGACATCATCGATCAGCATTGGCTCGCCAAATTTCAGCCGCATGCCGCCGCCGCCGCGCATCCCCGTTCCCATGCCGGAATGGCCGGTGTGGAAGATGGCGGGCAGCTTGTATTCGTTGATCACCTCGTAAATCGGATAGCCCATCTGGTCCGCCGGATGGGCATTCTGGGCGATGCCGTGGAACTTGAAGCCCTTGACCCCGTGGTTCTCGATCAGGTCGAGCGCCTCGCGCGCGCCATACTTGCCCTTGTGCGGATCGATGGAGGCGAAGGGAATGCAGATATCGTCATTCTTGTTCGCCAGCTCCGCCACCTCGTAATTGGAGACGCGCTTGGCCCCCATGCCGCTTTCGCAATCGACGGTGAACATCACGAAGGCGATCTGCGTCTCACGGTAAAGCTCGATGATCTCGGGCATTTTTGGCCGTTCGCGCGGCGCCTTGAAATAGGTGCTGGCGGCATCGAAGAACTTGCCCATGATCGGATCTTCGGGATCGTGGCAGCTGACTTCCGCATGCACATGCATGTCGATGGCGCGGATCTTGGTGAGGTCGATGGGCATGGCGATTTCCTGCTGCAAATTTGTCCTGTGAGGCTGAACACGAAAAGGCCCGCCCCGGCAATGCCGAAGGCGGGCCCCAATCGCGTTTCAGCGCATCACAGCTTCATCATGACTGCCTTGGTTTCCAGATAAGCCTCAAGGCCCAGGCGGCCCTGTTCGTGGCCGATGCCGGATTCTTTGTAGCCGCCGAACGGGATGGCGGTGTCGATCATGGCGTGGCAGTTGATCCACACCGTGCCGGCCTGCAGCTTGCTGGCGATGCGATGGGCGGCGGAAACGTCCTTGGTCCACACACCGGCGGCGAGGCCGTATTGCGTGTCATTGGCTTCCTTCACCACATCGTTGATGTCGTCAAAACGCTGGGCGACCACCACCGGGCCGAAGATTTCCTCGCGCACTACGCTCATCTGCGGGTTCACATCGGTGAGGATGGTGGGGTTGACGTAATAGCCGCCATCGCTGGACGGCACATCGCCGCCCATCAGTACCGAAGCGCCATCGCGCTTGCCGGCATCGATGTAGCCCATCACGCGTTCGTGCTGTTCGGCAGAGACCAGCGGGCCCATGTGGGCGGTGGGATCAAGGCTGGCCCGCGGTGCCCAGAATTCGGCGGTTTCGGCCATGCCTTCCACCACCTTGTCGAACACGCTCTTGTGCGCATAGAGGCGCGAGCCGGCGACGCACACCTGGCCCGAGTTGAAGAAGATCGCCTGGCTGACGCCGGGTGCGGTTTCGGCCACGTCGACATCGGGCATCACCACAACCGGGCTCTTGCCGCCCAGTTCCAGGGTCACATGCTTGAGCGTATCGGTGGCGTTCTTGTTGATCAGCTTGCCGATTTCGGTGCTGCCGGTGAAGGCCACCTTGTCCACGTCAGGGTGCTTGACCAGACGGTCACCGCCGGTGTGGCCATAGCCGGTGATGATGTTGACCACGCCAGCGGGAATGCCGGCTTCCATCACCATGTCGGCCAGACGCAGCGCGGTCAGGCTGGTCTGTTCGGCAGGCTTGAGGATGGTGGTGCAGCCAGCGGCCAGCGCCGGGGCGATCTTGAGGCAGGCCATCAGCAGCGGGAAGTTCCACGGCACGATCTGCGCGCACACCCCCACCGGCTCCTTCAGCGTATAGGCAAACATCATGCCGCCGGGCATGGTGTAGGGGGCAATCGTCTCACCGTTGATCTTGCCGGCCCAGCCAGCCATGTAACGGATGTGGGCGACGGCGCCGGGCACGTCGATCATTGCGGCCATGCCCTTTGGCTTGCCCACGTCGATGGCTTCCAGCTCGGCGAATTCGTCGGCATGGGCTTCGATCAGGTCGGCCAGACGGTGCATGATCTTTTCGCGCGCGATCGGCGGCATGCCGCGCCAGCGCTCATCATCAAAGGCAACGCGGGCAGCGGCCACGGCCCGGTCCACGTCCTTGTCGGTCGCTTCCACGAAGCTGGAGACGACCTTGCCCGAGGACGGATCCTCGACATCGATGGTCGCATCGCCGGAGCTGTCGACCCACTCGCCATTGATGAACAGCTGCGGCTTGCGGGCCAGGGCCTTCTTCACGGCAGCCGAATATTCGCGCTGGGTGCGATCGATAGTGGTCACTTCATTCATGGGCGGGTTTTCCTTCTCCGAAACGAATCTATTTGCCGAACAATCTAACAGAGGCGGCGCACGCTGCCTATGCGTGCGCGGCCAAGCTAACGATCGTTACGATGAACCGAATTTGCGCGCCAGACAAGCGCCGCGCTCAGCGATTCTCCAGCGCCTTGTCCTCATTGGCGCGACTGATCAGATACTGGCGGATGTTCTCTGCATCATCGGCGTTCAGCACCGATGCAAAGGACACCATGCCGCGTTCATGCAGCGCGCCATCGATCAGCACCATGCGCATGACATCGCCATCGCCGATTGCACCCGAATGGCGCAGGTCGGGATTGAGCGCACCGGCGATGCCGGCATCGCCGTGGCAGGCGCCGCAGTAACGGCCATAGCTTTGCGCCCCTGCGGCGACCTGCTGGGGCGTACCGGTAAAGGCGGGCGGATCGAGGACCATCTCAGCCAGCGCAGGCGGTGCGGGCAGTTGCCCGGTAGCGCCCAGCTTGAACACCATCAGGCGGCTGATATTGCGCGGACGGCCTGACTTGGCGGTCATCACGCCGGGCGCGATATCCCAGATGCCGCCCCAGCCCACCAGAACGGCGACATATTGTTCGCCGTCGATGGCATAGGTCATCGGTGCGGCCATCACCCCGCTCTGCGTGGCAAAGGACCACAGCCGCTCACCTGATGTTGCATTGAACGCCGCGAACTGCTCGCCTGCGCTGCCCTGGAACACCAGATTGCCCGCCGTCGCCAGCGTGCCGCCGTTCCACGGGCCTATGTAATCGTGACGCCATGCCTCGCGTCCGGCCACCGGATCCCACGCGACCAGCGCGCCGGTGGTGGCATCGAGAGCAGCCTGGCGGATTTCTGGAATGGCCGGCATGGCAGTGCCGGCGCCGTCAATCCCGGTCTGGAAGCCAAGCGCGCTCGGCTCCCAGTCATCGCCCGCTGCGCGATAGGGGAATGCAGTGAGGTTGGCAGGAATATAGACCAGGCCGGTATCGGGCGAATAGCTCATCGGCTGCCAGCTGTGCGCGCCGGCTGCACCGGGAAGGCCGGTCCAGGTTTCTCCGGTCAGCTCATAGCGGGCCTGCGGATTGATTTCGGGCTTGCCGGTGACCGGATCGATGCCGGTGGACCAGTTGAGTGCGGTCCACGCCTCGGCCTGAATGAATGCGCCGCTGGCCGCATCCAGAACGTAGAAATAGCCGTTCTTGGGGGCGTGCAGCACCACGTGGCGCTGTTCACCCTTTATGGTCATGTCGGCCAGGGTGATCCCGGCATTGGAATCATAGTCCCAGCGGTCTTCCGGCGTCTGCTGGAAGTGCCAGGCATATTCGCCGCTGTCGGCATGGAGTGCCACGATGGAGGAGGTAAACAGATTGTCCCCCTGCGTATCGGGCTGCGTATTGGCCACGGCATTGCGATCGTTGACTGCGGGGTTCCACGGCTCGGCATTGCCGGTGCCGAACAGCACCAGGTCATTCACCGGGTCATAGGTAATCGAATCCCACACGGTGCCGCCACCGCCCAGTTCCCACCAGTTGCCGCCCCACGTGGAAGCGGCCATTTCCATCGCATCATTCTCGAAACCGTCAGCGGGATTGCCCGGCACGGTGTGCCAGCGCCAAAGCTCCTCGCCGTTCTCCCAGTCATAGGCGGCGATGAAGCCGCGCGCGCGATATTCCGCGCCGCCGGTGCCGATGAACACGCGGCCACCGGCCACGCGCGGGGCGCCGGTAATGGTGTAATCTTCCTGATTGGGAACCACCGTGCTGGTCCATTCCACGGCGCCGGTCTTCTGGTCGAGAGCGACCAGACGGCCATCCAGCGTGGCCACGAACACCTTGTCACCATAAAGCGCCACGCCGCGGTTCACCGCATCGCAGCACGCGCGCACCAGCGTTTCGCGCGGGACTTCGGGGTCATATTCCCAGATCAGAGTACCGGTCTTGGCATCATAGGCCTTCACCATGCTCCAGGCGGTGGAGACATAGAGCACGCCGTCATGCATCAGCGGAGTGGCTTCCTGCCCGCGGGCGGTATCCAGATCGGCATACCAGGCCAGGCCCAGGTCACCCACGTTGGCGGCGCTGATCTGCGTCAGCGGGCTGAAGCGCTGCTCGCCATAATCGCGGCCATAGGTGAGCCATTCGTTGCCGTCCGCAGCGGCCAGCATCGCGTCTGTCACGCCTTGCGTCGCGGGGCCGGAGAAGGAAGGTTCCGCCTCTCCGCAAGCTGCCAGCGCCAGCGCAGCACATGATGCCGCGATCCATTTTGCCAATGCCATCGGACTACTCTCCCAACCCATTTCCATATGTTTCGCGCTTAGCCGCGATTTTGTAAGTTTTGCATACAAAAGCGCCGCGCAGGATCAAGCGCAATTTCCCAGTTGCAGCGCGCTGGCAAATGGGTCTATCGCCCTTTTGTCCAGTCGAGCGCGAGCCCGCGTTATGACCCTGGTCTAGCCAAATCATTGCTTAGACAGGACATTTTAGATGACAACGAAACTGCCTTCGCGCGCCGACCATGTCGGCTCGTTTCTTCGTCCGCAATCGGTGATTGAAGCACGCAATCACCGCGCGGCCAATAATATCTCCTATGAAGACCTGCGCCAGATCGAGGATGCGGCAATTGCCGACCTTGTTACCTGGCAGGAAGGGCTGGGCCTGAAAGCCATTACCGATGGCGAATTCCGGCGCTATTTCTTCCATACCGATTTCCTGCTCCAGCTTGCTGGCGTGGAGGAAAAGGGCGGGCTGAAGAAAGCCTTCAAGAACGATGCCGGCAAGGATGTGCAATTCGCCCCGCCGGTGATGGTGATCAACGGCAAGATCAGGCATCAAAAGCCGATCCAGCTGGCCGATTACCAGTTCCTGGCCAGCAAGGTGAGCGATGGACATATGGCCAAGGTAGCCATTCCCTCGCCGTCCATGCTGCATTTCCGCGCCGGACGTTCGGGCATTCCCGAAGATGTCTATCCGACGATGGATGAGTTCTATGCCGATGTGGCGGCGGCTTACCGCGCCGAAGTGACCAGCCTGGCCGATGCCGGTTGCCGCTACATCCAGATGGACGACACCAACCTTGCCTATCTGTGCGACGATGAGCAGCGCGCGGCGGCGGCGGAACGGGGCATGGACCCAGATGCCACCACCCGCCAATATGCGCAGCTGATCAATGACAGCTTCGCCTCCGCTCCGGCTGACATGATCAAGGCGATCCACCTGTGCCGCGGCAATTTCCGCAGCAGCTGGGCCGCCGAAGGTGGTTATGAGCCGGTGGCCGAGATCATGTTCAACGAGCTGGATATCGACGCCTTCTTCCTGGAATATGACGATCCCCGCTCTGGCGATTTTGCCCCGCTGCGCTTCCTGCCCAAGGGCAAGACCGTGGTTTTGGGTCTGGTCACCACCAAGCTGGGCGATCTGGAAACCAAGGACGATATCAAGCGCCGCATCGATGAGGCGGCCAAGTTCGTCGATCTGGATCAGCTGGCGCTGTCGCCGCAATGCGGCTTTGCCAGCACGGTGCACGGCAATGACATCACCACCCAGCAGCAGGCCGACAAGATCAGCCTGTGCATCGAAGTGGCAAAGGAAGTCTGGGGCTGATTTCTGCGGTTTTCAGAACGGACCAAGAAAGGGGGGCGGCGCTCAGGCAGTGCCGCCCCTTTTTATGCCCGACCGCTTGATGAACAGGCCGAACACCCGGTGTTAACCATGCCTGCGTAATACAGGTCTTGCTGTATTTGTGCGGAGGGCGAAATGCCAAGTCGTAAGGTCAGGTGCAAGACGTCGCGCATAGGCGCACAATGCGATCTCGATCGCGGCTCCTTCGCGGTTGCCCTGTCCGATATCACGCCCGACGGCTGTTCCTGCGAAGCGCCGGTCGACTGGGAGGGCGATCTGGATTTCCTCCACCTGAAAATCGCCGGCCGCATCGACATCAACGGCCGCGTTCTATGGCAAGAAGGCAAGCGCGCAAGCATTCGCTTCTTTGGCCAGATTCACCCGTCTGTGGTGGATGAACTGGGCCGACTGGCGGCCTGATCAATCGGCGCGCTCGCGCAGTGTCATCCGGTTATCCGGAACACCGCCCGCGCATTGTCTTCCATCAGCATCTTCTTGACCTTGGGGTCCATGTCCATGCGGTCATAGGCGGCGACTTCATCGTAGCTCTGCTGGTAGGGGTAATCCATTGCGTAGATCACGCGGTCCGGGCCCAGCACATCCTGACAGAACTTGATCGCAGGTTCCCACGCCACGCCGCTGGTGGTGATCCAGATATTGTTCCTGAAATAATGGCTGACCGGGTGCTGCAACTTGATCTGCTCGCCCCCGTCGATCAGCGGACGCGGGCGGCCATCGGCATTGCCCTGCATCCAGTCGAACCGGTATAATTGCAGCGGCATGCATTCGCCCATGTGGCCGATCACCAGCCGCAATTTGGGGAACCGGTCGAATGCGCCGGACATGATCAGGCCCATCGTGTGCAGCCAGACATCATGCGGGAAGCCGCCCAGTGCGCCGAAGAAGCCGCGCTTTTCGTAATGGCCGCCGTTGAAGGGTGCGGTGGGGTGGATATACAGCGCCAGGTCATTGGCCTCCAGCGCCTCCAGGATGGGCGCGAATTCCGGCTCATCCAGATAATGCCCCTGGAAGTGCGAATTGAGCACGGCGCCGTTGAGCTTCAGCTCCTTCGCCGCGCGCTCCAGCTCCTTCACCGACCCTTCCACATCGCGCGGATCGAAGGCGGCGCAGGCGGAAAAGCGGTCCGGATATTTGCGGCAGGCCGCGGCGGCAATGTCATTCGCCTGCCGCGCCAGAGCAGTGCCTTCACCGGGGCGCACCACCTGCACGCCGGGCGCGGTCAGCAGCAGCAATTGCCGGTCGATCCCCAGCTCGTCCATATGGCTGATGCGCAGTTCGCCCAGATCCTGCAGCATGTCCTGCAGGCTGGGCATTTTGGCGAACATGCCCGCCATGCGCAGCGAATCGTCCTCCGGCGCTTCGCCGCTTTCGAGATATTCGACCTGCGCCTTTACCAGCGCGGGGAAGGTCCATGCCTCCTCTATCGCGATCCGCTTGTACGGAGCATCGCGGTCCACATGGCCCGAACGCGGGGCCAGTCCAATGCGGGTGCGGTGGCTGAAATCTTCCTTGAAGTGGCCTTTCAGCCCCTTTTCACTGCCGTCTTCCAGTTTCGTCATCAGAACATTCCATTCGGGTTCTTGGAGGTCGCCGGATCGGGCACCTCCTGCATCACGTCCCAGTGCTCGACAATATAGCCGCCTGCCACGCGCAATATATCGACAATGGCGTGGCCGCGCGTGCCCTTCTCGCGGCGGAAGTGGAAATGCACCGCCACCAGATCATCCGTGCCCCAGACCACGCGCTTCACCTCATGCGTCAGGTCGGGCAGGCGCGCCATGCTCGCCTGCATCATGTCCAGCGTGGCATCGCGGCCCGTGGGGGCGTTGGGATTGTGCTGGATATAGTCAGGATGCATCCAGCAGGTGAATGCGTCAGTGGGATTATCCTCGACATAGAACAGCTGGATGAAGCGCTCCGCCACCTGCCGGGTGGAGAGCGTTTCACGTGCTGCCGTATCGCGCGGATCGAAGGGCGGCGCGCCCGTATCCCAAGGCAGGGCCGAGGGGGCGGGCTTCACTTGCCGGCCTGTTCCGCAAAGGCGATGCCGAATTTGGGATGGGCGAAGTGCATCGGCACATCCTGACGGAACGGCCACGTCTGGCGGTGCTGGTCCGCAGTCAGGATCCGGTCAGGACCGAGCGGGTCTTCCGGGAACAGCTTGGTGGCCGGTTGCAGATGCGCGGTGGTGTGTGCCCAGCCGCTTTCATAATCGCCCTGCCACTGCATCATGTAATCCAGCCGCTTGATCTTCCACACACCGTCCACCTTGACGTAATCATTCTCGTAAATGCCTGCTTCCATGAACTGCTGCGGCATCATTTCCTCGCGCGTGTCCTGGAAATCATCGTGCCAGCCGCCCAGCAGAATGCCGTGGAAACGGCCCTTCGCAGTCATCCCGTCCGGCGCCACGGTGACGATGTCCTGCATCTGGAAATGGTCGAGCAGCAGGCCGTTGACGGGGCCGGGCTTGCCGCCGGTAAAGCGCCCGGCGATCCAGTCTCCATACAGGCGCTTTACACCCGCATGGCCGACATATTCGCCCGACAGGAAGACCACGCAGCCATCTTCGGCAAACAGGTCCGCCACTTCGTCCGGGCGGTTGAAATCGATGTAATAGCCATAGGCCCAGTGCAGGCGGCGGATCGCGGCCATGTCTTCCAGTTCGCGTACACGCAGTTCCAGCGCACCCAGACGGGCTTCCACATCACTCATTGTCGACTCTCCCAAAAATCTTACTATCAACCCTAACGAACGATACTGTTTTGGCGAGAGGGAATTTGGGAAATGAGCGAGCAAGCTGAAGGTTGGGCCAAGGAATGGGAAGGCCGCGTGGCTTTCATCACGGGTGCAGTTACGGGCATCGGCCTTGGCGTGGCGCAGGCGTTCGCCGATGCGGGCATGAAGCTGGCGCTGTCCTATCGCAATGAGGATGACAAGGCGGCCACGGCCAGGTGGTTCGAGAGCAAGGGCTATGACCAGCCGCTGTTCATCAAGCTGGACGTGACCGACCGCGAGGGTTTTGCCAAGGCCGCCCGGCAGGTGGTCGATCATTTTGGCGAAGTGCACGTGCTGGTGAACAACGCCGGGGTCAGCGTGTTCGGCCCCACGGATGAGGCCAGCTATGACGATTATGACTGGATCATGGGCGTTAACTTCGGCGGCGTGGTCAACGGCCTGGTCAGCTTCCTGCCCGCGATCAAGGCCAGCGAGGGCCGCCGCCACGTGGTCAATATTGCCAGCATGGCCGCCTTCCTTCCGGGTCCGCAGGCGGGCATTTACACCGCCAGCAAATTCGCCGTGCGCGGCCTGACGGAGAGCCTGCGTTACAACCTTGCGCCGCACGGCATCGGCTGTTCGCTGTGCTGCCCGGCACTGACCCGCACCAATGCCTGGACCAGCGCGATGAAGCGGCCCGATGGCTTTGGCGAAAGCGGCTTTCCCGAGACTTCGGATGAGCAGCTGGCCCAGTTCGGCACGGCGTTCGAGGAAGGGATGGACCCCTATGAAGTGGGCACCAAGATCCTGCGCGGCATGACGCGGCAGGACGGGCTGATCCTGACCCACCCTGAACACGGCCCGGATTTTGAGGAAAATCACGCGAAGATCATGGCGGCTCTGCCGGATGAGGAGGCCCCTGCCGGCCGCCTGAAGATCGAGCAGCTGCGCCGCGATGCGATGAAGGCCGCAGAGGAAGGTCTGATCATCAAGCTGGACGATCTGACCTGATGCTGATGCGCGATCGGGCCTAGACCTTACGCCTTGCTCTGATATCCTCGCGGCCAATCAAGAGGATCACATCAAGAGCAATTGGGGAGGTCACTATGTGCGATCAGGATATTCTGGACGGAATGGCAACGCTGAAGGGCGGCATTAATCGTCGCCAGTTTGCCCATCTGGGCGTGGTGGCAGGCGCGGGCGCAACGCTTGCGGCCTGCACCACCACCAGCGATGCAGCGTCGGGCGGGGTGGTGGAAACCGCCGTTTCCTTCGCCGCACCGGGCGGCACGATGGACGGGTTCTTCTATCACCCGGCCACCGGCAAGCATCCCGCGGTGATCATGTGGCCGGACATTGCCGGTATTCGCGATGCCAAGAAGGCGATGGCTCGGCGGCTGGCTGAAGCGGGCTATGCGGTGTTCCTGGGCAATCCCTATTACCGCAGCGCGCCGGCACCGCAATTTGCCGATTTCGAGGACTGGCGCGCCAATGATGGCTTTGCCGCAGTGCGTCCGTGGATGGCCCAGAATACGCCGGAAGCGATCATGGAAACCGTGCGTGCCGTGGTCGGCTGGCTGGATGGCCAGGCGGCGGTGGACTCATCGCGTGGCATCGGCACGCAGGGCTATTGCATGACCGGCAGCTGGACGATCTACGGCCTTGCCGCAGTCCCCGGCCGGGTGAAGGCAGCGGGCAGCTTCCACGGCGGCGGACTCGTGGGAGAGGCGGCCAATGCGCCGGTCAACATGTTCGACGATGTGGCAGCCGATGCTCACGCGCTGATCGCCATTGCCCAGAACGACGATGCCAACGCGCCTGACGACAAGGTTGCACTGCGCGCTTCTGCCGATGCCGCGGGCCTTGATGCGACAATCGAGGTTTACGCCGGGGACCACGGCTGGACCGTGCTCGACAGCCCCGTTTACAACGAAGCCGAGGCCGAGCGTGCCTGGGCCAATCTGCTGGCGCTGTATTCGCAGCTTTGATGCAAGGCGCCACCGCGCGGCAAGGTGCTGCGCGGTGGCCGCCCGGCCATTTCCTATATTGCGCCAGATCAAGGCAGGCCATTTCCCGGCCACCTATCCCCCTTCACACAATGCGGTGTGTCACCGCCGATAATTGTGAGGGGAAACCGAATGAAAAAGATTGTCCTGGCATCGCTCGCACCGATTGCCCTGCTGGCCGCTTGCGGCGGCGGAGATCCGGCTGAGTCCGTCGCGGCCATCCGTCACACCGAACAGGGGCAGCTCGATTCGATTGCCTCGGGCGATCTGGTGGGTATTGCGCGCCTCTATTCCGATAACGCCCATCTCGTGAAGCCAGACGGTACGGTGCTGGATGGCGGCGTGGCGATCGTGGAGGAATATGACCGGCTGCTGGCCGATCCCAATTTCGCGCTGACGATGGAACCGCTCAACGGCTGGGCCTCCGCGTCTGACGATCTGGCGGTGGTGACATCGAAGATCAGCTTCACCACCACCGATCCCGAAACGGGTGAAGCGGTGACGATGCCGCTGGAAAGCCAGACCGTGTGGCAACGCGCCACCGGCTCAACATGGAAGATCGTGTCGGCCTATAATGTCGCTGTTGCGCCAGCGGCAGAGGCACCGGCAGAAGTCACAGACGCGGCCGCCGAATAGGTTTCAGCCGAACCAGTAGCATACGCCGCGCATTTCAAGGCTGATGCGCGGCGGTGCTTCGGCGGGAGCGATGGGATTATCGAATGCGCCGTGCGGCATCAGTTGCGCGCGCGCCGGATCGCTTTCGCTGGTCTTGAAGATCAGCGCCTCGCCGGGATGCATGTCGGCGAAATAGTACCAGCGATGCGCCGGATTTTGCGCCAGCAGGTAATTCTCGAAAGACCATTCGGGCGCGCCGGGCGGATCGAAGATTGCATCGCAATCGATCAGGTCGCCATCCTGCAGCGAATTGGCCGCGCACAGCGCCAGCGGCACGTCCTGCGGCGGCTGGCTGAGCACGCGCCAGACATTATATTGCGCGCTGCGGGCGATGGCGTGTCCTTCGGGGGCCGATGCCTCGCGCGCCTTGGCAGCGGCGTCCCTGGCCATATCGACATGGACAAAGCGCGCCGGGTGCGAATTGTCATGCGCGTCATTGGCGCCCAGCCGCTCCGAAAAGCGCAATATGCCGCGGCTGAACATGTCCACATGGTCGCAGCCGGTCTGCGCTTTCAGCAGGTCGGCAATTTCGCCAGCATGCACGGCGGCCACCTGCGCCAGATCGGTCAGATCGGCCACCGCGCTGCGATGTTCCACCAGCGTGAAGCCCTCCACATCAAGGCTGCAATCCATGCCGCGCGCATCGGTGATGTCCACCTCTGCCGGTTCCAGCGGTACGAAGTCCTTCTCATGCGCATTGGCATAAAAGAACGGCTTGCGCGTGGTGCGCCGGGAATAGCCGATGGGGGCGCGCACCGATGCCATCAGGCGTCCTCGAATTCCTCTGTGTCGATCGTCGGCTTGATCGCATCGTGATAGCGGTGGCCGGATACGGTGGACTGGTTGATCAGCGCATCGGCCCTTGCCAGCACGTCAGCCGGGATCGCCACATTGGCGGCGTTGTAATTGTCCTCAAGGTGCTGAGGATTGGTGGTGCCGGGGATCACATGCATGACCTCGCTCTGCGCCAGCACCCAGTTCAGCGCCAGCTGGCCGGCGGTGACGCCAGCGCCTTTGGCCAGATCCACCAGCTGTTCGATCAGCGCCAGATTATGCGGCCAGTGATCGGGCGTGAAGCGCGGCATCTTGTGGCGCAGGTCCTGCTCTTCCAGCGTGGAGGGGTCCTTGATCTCCCCGCCCAGCGCACCGCGCCCCACGGGGCTGAAGGCCACCAGCGGAATGCCCAGTTCCTCGCACGTGGGCAGCACGCCCAGTTCGACATTGCGGGTCCACAGCGAATATTCGGTCTGCACCGCGCCCACCGGATGGATGGCATGGGCCTCGCGGATATGGGCGGCGGACCATTCGGACACGCCATATGCCCCGATCTTGCCCGCCTCTATCGCGCGCGACAAAGCGCCCACGCTATCGGCAATCGGCACCTTGGGATCGAAGCGGTGCATGTAATACAGATCGATATGATCGGTGCCGAGCAGGTCCAGGCTGGTGTCCAGCGCCGCGTCCAGAGCGGCGGGGCTGCAATCCACCCCGCGCTTGGGACCTTCCACCACAATGCCGCATTTGGAGGCGAGGAAGAATTCGTTCCTGCGCCCCTTCAATGCCTCACCGATCAGCGCCTCATTCTTGCCCGCGCCATAGATGCGCGCGGTGTCGAGATGATCGTAGCCAAGGTCCAGCGCGCGATTGAGGAAAGCGACGCAATCCTCATGCGCGGGCGGGGTACCATAGGCCCAGGACAGGTTCATGCAGCCCAGCCCCACGGGGTGCAGCGCGCGCCCCGCAATCTCTCTCGCACCGATAGCCATCAGGACCAGCCGTCCTGCGCTTCAAGGCTGGCGGCCAGCTGGCCGATGGTGCGATAGCATTCGATCACGCCGCGCACGGAGCTGTTGGGCTCACGCCCTTCGCGGATGGCGGAAATGAATTCCCGGTCCTGCAGCTCGATACCGTTGTTGGATACGGCCACGCCGGTCAGGTCAATCGGCTCATCCCGGCCGGTGAACAGATCGTCATAGCGCGCCAGATAGGTCGCCGTGTCGCCGATATAGCGGAAGAAGGTGCCGAACGGCCCATCGTTGTTGAAGCTGAGCGACAGGGTCAGGATCTGGCCCTTGTCGGTCTTCATCTGGATCGACTGGTCCATCGCAATGCCCAGCGTGGGGTGCTTTGGCCCCTGCAGGATATTGGCCGCGATCACCTTGGCGCCGGTCATGTACTGGAAGATGTCGATCGTGTGCGCACTGTGGTGCCACAGCAGGTGATCGGTCCAGCTGCGCGGTTCGCCCTTGGCGTTCTTGTTCTCGCGGCGGAAGAAATAGGTTTCCACATCCATCGACAGGACGTTGAACTTTCCGCTCTCGATCTGCTGCTTCACGTACTGGTGCGAAGGGTTGAAGCGGCGGGTGTGGCCGGCCATGCAGACCAGGCCGGTTTCTTCCTGCTTCTTCAGCACGGCTTCGGCATCGGCCCAGCTGTCTGCCAGCGGGATTTCCACTTCGACATGCTTGCCCGCATCCATCGCCTTGATCGTCTGATCGGCGTGCATCTGCGTGGGCGTGCACAGGATCACCGCGTCGACATCGTCGCGCTCCAGCATCGCTTCATAATCGGTGGTGGCGTGCGGAACGCCGTATTTGGCGGCCATTTCCTGGGTCTTGTCCAGAGTGCGGCCAACCAGCGCGGTCACTTCCACGCCGTCGATATTCTTCAGGCCGTCGAGGTGCTTTTCACCAAAAGCGCCGCCACCGGCGAGTGCGATCTTCATGGGGGGTCTCTCCTGTTGCGCAGGGTTGAGTGGGTCTTGTGAAAGGAAAGGGCGCCCGCGAAAATTGTTCCGCGGGCGCCCGTAAAATCAGGCCGGAGCCAGGCTGTGGCCGCTCAGCACCTTGCGCGGATTGAGCGGTTCGCCAGCGGTTTCCTCCGGCTGGAGGATCAGCGCGCCCAGCGCGGTGTTGGAGGCGGGGATGTGGTAGAAGTTGTACAGATCCTTCACCTTGTCACCCAGCGCACCGCGCATGATCAGCCACATCACCAGTTCGATGCCTTCGCTGCCTGCTTCGCGCAGATAATCGATATGCGGCATCTTGGAGAGGGTCTCAGGGTCATTGATCAGCATGTCGATGAACTTGAGATCGAAGTCCTTGTTGATCAGGCCGGCGCGCGGTCCCTGCAACTGGTGGCTCATCCCGCCGGTGCCCCAGACGTGCACGTTCAGGTCTTCGGGGAAGCTTTCCACCGCAGCCTTGATGCTGTCACCCAGCGCAAAGCAGCGAGCGCCCGAGGGCGGCGGATAGGTCACCACATTGACCGCCAGCGGAATGACCTTGCACGGCCATGCGTCAGGCTCGCCAAACATCATCGACAGCGGCACGGTGCAGCCGTGGTCAACATCCATCTTGTTGAAGATGGTCATGTCGAAATCGTCGAGGATCAGGCTCTGAGCGACATGCCAGGCCAGATCGGCATGGCCGATCACGTCGGGCACCGGGCGCGGGCCCCACCCTTCATCAGCGGGCTTGAAGCTGTCCGCGCAGCCGATGGCAAAGGTCGGGATGCAGTTCATGTCGAATGCGGAGGCATGGTCGTTGTAAACCAGGATCACCACATCGGGCATGTTTTCCGGCTTGCTGATCCATTCCTTGATCGCCTTGTAGCCATCAAAAACCGGACCCCAGTAATCGTTCTGGCTGGTGCCAGTCTGAAGCGCAGCGCCCAGGGCGGGAATGTGGCTGGACGTGATGCCCGTTGTTACGCGTGCCATGTTCAGTAACCTCCTTTGATCGAGCGGACACCTTCGGGTGAACGACCGCCATCAATCATCATTTTAGCATATTCTTCCTGGCTCATGCCGGTCATCGAACCCGCAGCAGTCTGGAAGCTCTGTCCGTCGGTGGAGAACAGCTTGGACAGGAAATAGACGTTGCCGCCTTCATCGATCATCGCATTGTAATTGCGATCCAGGACTGCCTGCTTGGCAGCCGGAGTCAGGTTCCAGTCGTCGAGATAGGTGCTCTCATCGGCCAGGAATTTCTTGCGGTTCTCTTCCTTCATCAGGCTCATGGCGAACTGGTTCAACCAATAGCCCTTGCGCGCCCGCTGTGCGGTAAACACGCGAGTGCCGGGAATATCGTCGAATGCGGCGAGATATTCGTGAATGTCTATCCGCTCTTTCTTATTGCTCATGTCAGGATTCCTTGGCTTCTTTCCATTCGTAGGTCAGCGGCGCCTCGCGAAAGGCGAAGCGATCGATATGGCGCTCGATCACGCCGCGCATGTGTTCGTTGCGATCCTTGTCCCCGGTGGTCAGCGTGATGCCGATGCCGTCCTTGTGCGCGGTCATCACTGCGGTCTCATGCTCGGAGAAGGGGAACACGCCCATGCCGTCACCCTCGTCATAGCTGGTGGCATATTTGTGCCCCCAGTGCGCGACGAGTTGCTGGATATAACGCTCGGGCTTGGCGCATTTGGCAAAGCCTGTGGCGACGGAGGGGGTGTCTGTTTCGCTCAAAGTCCCTTGCCTTTCAGGATGGCGTCCATGCGGGGATACACCTTACGCGCATTGCCTTCGAAGATGGCGTGCTTCTCTTCATCAGAGATATCGAGTGCGTCGATATAGCGCTTGGTGTCGTCGAAATAATGGCCGGTCTGCGGATCGATGCCGCGCACCGCGCCCACCATCTCGCTGCCGAACAGGATATTCTTGTTCTCGATCACGTCGGCCAGCAGGTTGATGCCCGGCTGGTGATAGACGCAGGTATCGAAAAACACGTTGTTCATCAGGTGCTGATCCAGGCTTGGCTGCTTGAGCATATCGGCGAGACCGCGATAGCGGCCCCAGTGATATGGCACAGCGCCGCCACCATGCGGAATGATCAGGCGCAAATTGGGGAAACGCGCAAAAAGATCGCCCTGCAGCAATTGCATGAACGCCACCGTGTCCGCGGCGAGGTAATATCCGCCCGTGGCATGCATGGCCGGATTGCAGCTGCCCGAAACGTGGATCATGCCGGGCACGTCCAGCTCCTCCATCACCTCGTACAGCGGGAACCAGTATTCGTCGGTCAGCGGGGGATGGGTGAAATGCCCGCCGCCCGGATCGGGATTGAGGTTGCAGCCGACAAAGCCCAGCTCCTCCACGCAGCGGCGAAGCTCCTTGATGCTGGCGGTCAGGTCGGCCTTGGGGCTCTGCGGCAACATGCAGCCGCCAATGAATACATCGGGGAACAGCTGGGTGACGCGGTAGATCAGGTTGTTGCAATGGGTGGCCCATGCCGCGCTGACTTCCTGATCGCCGATGTGATGCGCCATGGCGCTGGCACGCGGGGAAAACAGCGTGAAATCCGCGCCGCGTTCCTTGATCAGCTTGAGCTGGTTGTCCTCGATCGTCTGGCGAATCTCGTCATCGGAGATTTCCGGATAGGGCGGAGGTGCCTTGCCTTCCTTGTAGGCGGCCTTCTGGTCCTCGCGCCACTGGTCGTGCCCCTTGGGGAGCACCGTGTAATGGCCGTGACAATCGATAATCAGGCTCATGCTGCCTTGTTCCTCCTGGCTTTGGGTTTTGCTGCGCGCCGCTGGAGCGTGACCGTACCTTCGCTCATCACCGGCTCTACGCCCAGTTCGCGAAGTGTGCGCGCCACTTCTTCCATTTCCGCCGCGCGGCGAAGTCCGTGTGTTTCCATGCGCTCGCGATTATAGGCGGTGCGCGTCATCCAGTCCCAGTCCTTTTCCGAGGCATCGAGGGAGGACATCACTTCATCCATCACGCCGGCCTTTTCGGCAGCGGCGGCGCACTCATAGGTCAGCGCTTCCATGCCCTTGACCATGATCGAGCGGATCATCTTGATCGATGAGGCGCGGCCCACCTCGTCGCCCACGATCCGCGCCCTGGCAAAGCCGAGCGTTGCCAGCATCGCGCGCGCCACTTCGGCATCCGGCCCGCTGATCAGCAGCGGCACATCGCGGCCCTTTTCAACCGGCGCCATCACCGCAACATCGACATAGCGCCCGCCAGCCGCGGTAACGGCCTGCGCGGCCATCAGCTTGCTACCGGGGGAAACGGAATTCATGTCACACCACAATGCACCCGCTTTCATCAGTGGCGCATAATCGCTGGCCGCGTTGACTGCGCTGTCTGCGGTGACGAGCGAGAGGATGATATCGGCATCGGCCAAAGCCTGCGCCGCATTGCTGCCTGCGGTCACGCCATATTGCGCCATCGCGGCGCAGCGATCGGGCACGATGTCCCATCCGCTGGCCCGCCCGTTCCAGCCGCCGGGGGCAGCAAAGGCGGACCCGGCCTCACCGAAGCCGATCATAGCCACACGCGGGGCTGCAAGGGTGTCTTTCGAGTCTGGCATCTCTCTGCGGCGCGATCTACATAATGTATGTGTTGCTTACAAGTTTGCGAGGCTGCTCGTGTGCGGCCTTGACGAGAGAGGGCGAGGCGGTCAACCGATGCCGCAGCGATTGAAGTGAGCAACATTCGAGCAGGAGAACGGTGAATGTCCGGAATTGTCGTCCAGAATATCGAGCGTGCGGATAAGGAAATTGTGCAGGCTTTGGGCGCTTGCGGGGTTGCCACCGTGCACGAATCGCAGGGCCGCACCGGCCTGCTGGCGAGCTACATGCGCCCCATCTATTCGGGCATGCGCGTGGGCGCCTCGGCGGTGACGATCAGTGTTCCTCCCGGTGATAATTACATGGTCCATGCGGCGATCGAGCAGTGCCAGGATGGCGACATTCTGGTGATCGCACCCACTAGCCCGTGCGAAGATGGCTATTTCGGCGATCTGCTGGCCACATCGGCGCAGGCGCGCGGCGTGAAGGGCCTGATCATCGATGCCGGTATTCGCGATATCCGCGATCTGACCGAGATGAACTTCCCCGTCTGGTCCAAGCGCATTTTTGCGCAAGGCACGATCAAGGCCAGCCTTGGCAGCGTGAACGTGGACGTGGTCTGCGCCGGTGCCTTCATCCGTCCCGGCGATATCATCGTGGCCGATGATGACGGCGTGTGCGTGGTGAAGCGAGAGCAGGCAGAAGAAGTGCTGAAGAAGGCACAGGCGCGCGAGGCCAATGAGGAAGACAAGCGCCAGAAGCTGGCCGCCGGCGTACTCGGCCTCGACATGTACGGCTTCCGCCAGAAGCTGACCGACATGGGGCTGAAGTGGGTTTGAGGAACTTGCGATGAATTCTGCACCGGTCATGTGGATGCGCGGGGGGACCTCCAAAGGGGGCTATTTCCTCGCCGAGGATATCCCGGCTGACGAGGGCGAGCGCGCGGCATTTCTGCTGGGCGTGATGGGCAGCCCCGATCCGCGCCAGATTGATGGCATGGGCGGGGCCGATCCCCTGACCAGCAAGGTCGCCGTGGTGAAGAAGAGCGAGCGAGAAGGCATCGATGTCGATTACCTGTTCCTGCAGGTGTTCGTCGATCAGGCGATTGTCACCGATGCGCAGAACTGCGGCAATATCCTCGCCGGTGTCGGCCCCTTCGCAATCGAGCGTGGACTGGTGGAGCCGACGGGCGATGAAACGCGCGTGGCCATCTATATGGAAAACACCGGCCAGTCGGCGGTCGCCACCATTGAAACTCCGGCGGACGAGATCGGCAAGCGTGCGGTAAACTACTCCGGCACGGCGAAAATTGACGGCGTGCCGGGCAGCCATGCGCCGATCCCGGTGGAGTTTCGCGATACGGCGGGCTCAAGCTGCGGCGCGCTGCTGCCCACCGGCAATGCCTTTGACGTGGTTGAAGGCGTGAAGGTCACGCTGATCGATAACGGCATGCCCTGCATCGTGATGAAGGCGGCCGACGTGGGCGCGACCGGCTACGAAACGCGTGAAGAGCTGGAAGGCGACGGCTTTGCCGATGTGCGCGCCAGGATAGAGGCCATTCGCCTTGCCGCTGGTCCGCTGATGAATCTGGGCGACGTGAAGGACAAGTCCGTCCCCAAGATGTTCCTCGTCGCCCCGCCAAAGGATGGCGGCGCAATCTGCACGCGCAGCTTCATTCCGCACCGCGCTCACGCCACCATCGGCGTGCTGGCCGCTGTCACGGTAGCGACTGCGGCACTGGTGGACGGCTCCCCCGCCGCCGAAGTTGCGCAGATACCCGATGGCCGGAAGAAGACGCTCAGCGTCGAACACCCGACCGGCGAAATGACCTGCGTGCTGCAAGTGGGCAGCGATGGCGAAGTGGAAAGCGCCGCGCTGCTGCGCACGGCCCGCAAGCTGATGGATGGAATAGTATTCGTATGAGCGCTGAAGAATCAGGCCGCATTACTTCGTGGCATGCAAACCCCAGCAAGCCTGCCTACACGCCGCCCGCAGGCGCGGTAGATGCGCATTGCCATGTGTTCGGGCCGATGGCGCAGTTTCCGTTCAGCCCCAAGGCCAAATACCTGCCCGAAGATGCCGGGCCGGACATGCTGTTTGCGCTGCGCGATCACCTGGGCTTTGCCAGGAATGTTATCGTGCAGGCCAGCTGCCACGGCACCGACAATGCCGCCACGCTGGACGCGATTGCCAAGTCGAACGGAAAGGCACGCGGCGTGGCCGTGGTCGATCCGGCGATTTCGGAAGAGGCGCTGGCCGATTTGCACACCGGCGGGATGCGCGGCATTCGTTTCAACTTCCTCAAGCGGCTGGTCGACAATGCGCCCAAGGACAAGTTCCTGGAAGTCGCCGCGCGCCTGCCCAGGGGCTGGCATGTGGTAATTTATTTCGAGGCTGACATTCTGGAGGAACTGCGCCCGTTCATGGATGCGATCCCCGTGCCGATCATCATCGATCACATGGGCCGCCCGGATGTGTCCCAAGGGCCCGATGGCGCGGACATGAAAGCCTTCCGCGCGCTGCTGGAAAGCCGCGACGATATCTGGTTCAAGCCGACCTGCCCCGACCGCCTCGATTCAAGCGGCGATCCGTGGGACCAGTTCGCCCATGCCGTTGCGCCGCTGGTGGAGGATTATCAGGACCGCGTGATCTGGGGCACCGACTGGCCGCACCCCAACATGCAGGACAACATTCCCGATGATGGCCATGTGGTGGACATGATCCCCCGCATCGCGCCGACGCTGGAATTGCAAACCAAGCTGCTCGTCACCAATCCGGACCGGATGTACTGGGCGGATTGACGGACAAACGCGCAGAGCAGGGCTGCGGGCTTTGCTTCAGCCTGCTTTGAACCAATGCCTGCGGTTGCCGGCATTCGCCAGAGCATAGAGAGCAGCCGCGCTGACCAGTGCGGCGGCGATCAGCGTTGCCATGCCGACATACTCCGAAACTTGCCCACCTGCTGCGTGAATGGCGGCAAGTGCCCACAGGAACACCAGCGCATACCAGGGGTTGCCGCGTTCACGCAGAACTGCGGTTGCGGCTATGATCCCGCCTGCCAAGACCACCGCAGCGGACAGCGTTGGTCCCAGACTGCCAGCATCTACGCCGTGATATTTCAGCGATGCGGCAACATTGACGATGGATGCAGCGGAAAGCCACGCGGCCAGAGTGCTCAACGGCAGCACCACGCACCATTGTTCTGCGCGCGAGAAGGCAGTCTGCCAGGGTGCCATCTGGCGGAAGGCGGTCAGAATACTCGCCAGAGTGAACGCGATGATCGCCACCGATACGCCATTCAGGTCGGTGAACTGGACATATAAGGCCCACAGCCCGTTGCCGAAGAATGCGCAGGCGGCAGGCCATGCAGTACTGGCCAGCAAGCCATTGCTGCGCTGTCGCGGCATAGCCTGATAGACCGCATAGACGATCGAACCGGTATAGAGCGGCCCCCAGATGATGAAGGCCCAGCCTGCCGGAGTTATCAGTGTGTTGGTGGCATCGGATTGCTCACCAATGTTCACCCCGAAGCCCAATGCGGGAAGAAAGGTTGCGCAGATCTGGAACAGGACGGCCAGAACCACCCCCCAAACTTGAGCGGTAGATCTGACCATGCCTGTCTGCACTTTTTTATCCTCTCAGATTAATCCGAGAGAGGTCTTACCCCTCAACCACCATTCTGACAAAATCGACCGTCTGGCGGGTGGCGGCGGCGAATTCTGTCGCAGTGGCCTGGAAGCTGCCGAACTGGGCAAACTCGCTCGGCTTCATGCCTTCGAATTCATAAGCCTGGCGGAAGCTGGGAAGCTTCATCAGCTTGGCCACGCTGGCCGGGTTGGGAGCGCGGTCGATAGCCTTGGGATCGAATTCACCCAGAGCCTCTTCCTCGGCCATCAGACCGGCGATGTAGCTGGGCGGGCAGGTGTAGACGAAATCGCCACCGGCAAAATCCTGGATGTGACGGCTGACGGTCTTGCCGCTGCCATCCTTCTCCACGCGCATGGAGCATTGCAGCATCTTGGACGGGTGGCCGTTGTCCTTGCCCCAGTGATAGGCGCGCTTGAGAACGGCTTCCTCGCCATCGCGGATTTCATCCAGCGACAGATCGATGCCGCGAACCTTGGCTTCGTTCTTCCAGTCACCCTTTTCGCCCAGACGGCTGGACATGTGGGTGATGACGCTGCGCCACCTGGAAAGATCGACACCTGCGGCCTTTGCGCGCTGGAGGCCTGCGGTCACGGCAGCCATGCAGCGCATGTACTGGGCCACGGTGAAGCTGGTGGTGTTGTTGGTGGAGATGCCGCGCGCGGTCAGCTCCTCGATCACTTCATAGCCTTCCTTCGATCCGGGGATCTTGACCATGACGTTTGCGCCCATTTCGGCAATCGACAGGCCCTGTGTCAGCATCTTGTCAAAATCGGTGACGAAGCGCGGATCGACCTGGCCAGACAGCATGCCATATTTGCCGCCGGAGGACTTGTAGACCGGCAGGATGGCGTCGGCGCCCAGCTTCACCAGATGCAGATAGACCTTCCAGTAGACACCTTCGACATCGAGGCCGGGATTGGCGGCGGCGACATCCTTGATGATCCTGGTCCAGCCGGCGGGATCAAGCTGGATCGCCTGCAGGCTGAGCGGCGGATTGGTGGTGACACCGCGAAAACCCATCGTGCCCTTGGCATCGATAGTGGCCTGATCGTACATGCGGTCCAGCTGCTCGGTCCACGCGGCCAGCTTGTCAGCCGGGGCGGCGGCCAGCGTTTCTGCCTTCCAGCTGGGATAGATCAGCGGGGACGAATCCCACCAGATCTCACATTCCGGATTGGTTTCAGCCAGCTTTTCAAGGACATTCTTGGACATCGGTAACTCCTGTCTGGTGCGAAAGCGCAGCGCCGCTTTGGTCTTTCGCGGCCCCTCTAACGCAAATGTTGCGGTTGATTAAGCCTTGCTGTCATTTTGCCCCACAAAGCCGAGCTTTGCATCTGGCGCAAATGGCAAAATTGCACTTTTCGCCGCAAATCATGCTATATGTGCGCAAGAGAAGTTCGCACGTGTTTCAACCCCGGGGGCCGGACAAGTCTTGGAGTAAGTAGATGACGATGACATTTCGCCGTGCTCTTGCCTGCCTCGCAGGCGCTGCAATCGCCCTTACCGCCGCCCCGGCAGCGGCCAACAGCTTCCTGGGCGATCCGCTCGCCCGTTTCGAGGAGCCGATCTGCCCCGGCATCATTGGCCTGCAGGAAGATTTCGCCACGGCCATGGTGGCGCGTATCCGCGAAAATGCCGAACGGATCGGCCTGGCAACCGCCAACATGGAAAGCTGCGACGCCAATCTGATTATTGCCTTCTTTGATGACGGTCGCAGCTATTTCCAGCGGCTGGCCGATGAGCGCGGCTATCTGTTCCTGCCGCTTTCGGTTTCAGAGCGGCGCGAACTGATTGAGGAAGCCGGTCCGGCGCGGGCCTGGATCACCACTGAAACCCGCACGCGTGACGGCATGGTCGTGGGGCGGCGGGAGAACATGGACGATCTGCCCACGGCGCGCGTCATGGCTGCACATTCGCGCATCTATGTGCCGATCCGCCGCGAAATCACCTCCAGCATGGTGGTGATAGACCGGGCTGCGGTCTCCGGCCTGTCGGTCAACCAGCTGGCCGATTACGCCACGCTTCGCGGCATTGCCCAGACCTATCCTGAAAGCGATGAGGGCGCTGCCAGCATACTCACCCTGTTTGACAGCGGGGCGGATGCACCTGCCGGCCTGACCGAATTCGACAGTGCCTATCTGGAAAGGCTCTATTCCTCGATCCCCAATCTTCCGGCCTCGTCGCGCCTGCGCAATCTGGAATAGGCAGGCGGCGCACCGTCAGGGGCGGGCCATTGCTACAATCTGATACGATTTGGTGGCTGGCCCGCGCCAAGCCGCATGCGGTATGGTGGATGCGGAAGAGGGAGTTGGATCACGCCATGTTTCGCGCATTGAGGGCTGTCAGCCTCGCCATCGTTCTTGCTAGCGGTTTCAGTCACTTGCCTCTCCGGGCACAGGAAGGCGATGGCCCGGCCTTGCCCGAAGTTACGGAGAATGACGATCAGATCGTGGTGCGCGGAGGGCGTCCGCCCAATGTGACGCGCGAAGACGTGCACCGCCAGGCGCGCGATATCGCCGACTCCGGCGATCAGCTGGATACGCCGCTGGCCCGTTTCGAGGACCGGCTGTGCCCCGGCATCATCGGCCTGCAAGAAGAATATGCCAGCATGATGATCGACCGGATCAGGCAGAATGCGGTGGATCTGGGCGTGCGCGTCCTGCCCGACAATTGCACTCCCAACATGCTGGTGATCTTCTCCACGGACAGTCTGGCGACGATGCAGAACATGGTCGATCGCAACCCCTATATCTTCCAGTACATGCAGCCAGAGGAACGCCGCGCCCTGTTGCAGCCGGCCCCTGTCCATGTGTTTGCCAATGTTGAATTGCGCACCCGCGACGGCATGCCCGTGGGCCGTGTGCGCAGCCTGACAGAAGCGCCGGTGGTACGCGCGCAGATGGCGCATTCGCGCATCTACACGCCCACACGGCGCGATATTGCCTCGATCATGGTGATTTTTGACCGGGATGAGGTGGGCGGCATGTCGGTGATGCAGCTGGCCGATTATGCCACCATGCGCGGACTGGCGCAGACCAAGCCGGTGGACGGGCTGGCCATGCGCTCCATCCTCAGCCTGTTCGAACCGGTTGGCCCCTATCCTGAAAGCCTGACCGATTTTGACCGGGCCTATCTGCGTGCGCTGTATGAATGGATTCCAAACCTGCCGGCGGCGGCAAAACTGGGCAATGTAAACCGCCAGTTGCGGCTGATGGCTGAAGAGGAATAGCGCACCGCATTTATTCGCGCCCTGCCAATAGAAGCCAGTAACCGCCAACAATTATCCAATCCTGCGCTGACCGGATTCGCTTGCTCCGTGCCCCCCGTGCGCTACCATGTATTTGTGAGAATTTAGCGGGGAGTAGTGATCGTGGAACTTGTTCTGGGCGCGTTGGTGTTTCTGGTGCTCGTCTTTCTGGTGATGGGCGTGCGCGTGGTGAAGCAGGGCTTCGTCTATACGATTGAACGCTTCGGCCGCTTCACCAAGGCAGCCGATCCCGGCCTGCACCTGCTGATCCCGTTCTTTGACCGCGTTGGCCACAAGATCAACGTGATGGAGCAGGTGCTGGATATTCCCGGACAGGAAATCATCACGGCAGACAATGCCATGGTCGGCGTGGATGCGGTGGTGTTCTTCCAGGTGCTGGAAGCGGGCAAGGCAGCTTACGAGGTGTCCAACCTGTATGGCGCGATCATGGCCATCACCACCACCAACCTGCGCACGGTGATGGGATCGATGGACCTGGATGAAACCCTGTCCAAGCGTGACGAGATCAACGCCCGCCTGCTGTCCGTGGTCGATCATGCCACATCGCCATGGGGCGTGAAGATCACCCGCGTGGAGATCAAGGACATCCGCCCGCCGCACGATATCTCCGAAGCGATGGCGCGGCAGATGAAGGCCGAACGCCTCAAGCGGGCCGAAATCCTCGAAGCTGAAGGCGACCGCGCCAGCTCCATCCTGCGCGCCGAGGGCGACAAGCAGAGCGCTATCCTGAAGGCCGAAGGTCGCCGTGAGGCGGAGTTCCGCAATGCCGAAGCGCGCGAACGCTCTGCGGAGGCGGAGGCCAAGGCCACGGAAATGGTGTCAGAAGCCATTGCCAGATCAGGCAGCCAGGCGATCAATTACTTCATCGCCCAGGAATACACCAAGGCGATCGCCAAATTCGCCGACAGTCCCAACTCCAAGACCATCCTGTTCCCGGTTGAGGCGACCCAGCTGATCGGCACGCTGGGCGGCATTGGCGAACTGGCCAAGGAAGCACTGGCCGAGCACAAGCCCGGCCCTGCGCCTGCAACTCCGCTGGACCTCGACCGCCGTCCGCGCACCAGCGTGCCGCGCACCCGCGGTGACGGGGACAGCTGAGGTGGATTTCCTCGAAGGCATCGATGCGCACTGGCTGTGGGTGACCTTCGGCCTGGTGCTGGCCGCGCTGGAAATGCTGGTGCCCGGTGTGTTCCTGATCTGGTTTGCGGTGGCGGCGCTGATCACCGGCCTGCTGACGGGTCTGTTCGATCTGAGCGTTACGATGCAGGTGATCGACTTTGCCTTCCTGTCGCTGATCGCGGTTTTCTCCGCCCGGCGGTTCTTCATCGAAAAGCCGATTGAAAGTGCCGACCCGCTGATGAACCAGCGCGGCGCGCGGCTGGTGGGGGTCAATGCGCTGGTGGTGCAGGCGATCGAGCACGGCAGCGGGCGCGTGCACATTGGCGACAGTGAATGGATTGCGCGCGGCCCTGATACGGACATCGGCCAGCGCGTGCGCGTGGTCGGCAGCGAAGGCGCGATATTGCTGGTGGAACCGATTACGCTGATCGCGGCGGATACGGCAGAGCCAGCCGCCTGACCGGAGCCGCCAATTACCCCGTCAGGCTCCTAGGCCGCCTCTACAGTGAAGCGGCCGTGCTTGCGGAAGCGGACCATCCATTTGTCCAGAAACAGCCCCAGCGGCTTTGCTGTCACGCCCAGTCCGGCAATGCCCGGAAGATCACCCGTGGCCACGCTGCCGGCCTTCAACAGGCGCCACTGGTCCCCGTTCATCGGCGTACCGGGCAAAGCAGCGAAAATCGCGCTGATGGCATCGGGCACGGCAATGAAACTGCGCTTGCGATCCTGCCCCGCGGCAATCCGTTCATGCAGATCGCCCATGGTCAGCTGCTCGGGTCCGGCCAGTTCATAAGTCTTGCCGCCAAGCGTGGCGGGATCGGACAGGGCATTGCCGATCGCTTCGGCCACATCGTCCACCCACACCGGCTGCAGCTTAGCCTCGCTGCCAAAAACCGGCAGCACGGGCAGGGTGGCCACCAGTCCGGCGAACATGTTCAGGAACTGGTCGTCCTGGCCGAAAATCACTGAGGGGCGCATGATCGTGGCACCGGGAAATGCCTGCTTCACCAGCTGCTCCCCCAGCCCCTTGGTGCTGGCATATCCGCTTTGCTCATTCGCCGCATCGGCGCCGATGGCGGACAGATAGACGAAGGCCTGGGCGCCGCCGGCCTTGGCCGCAGCAGCAGCATGGCCCGCGCCTTCGGCCTGCAGTGCCAGCTGGTCCTTGCCGAAGGTGCCGACAAGATAGACCACCGCATCGGCGCCATGGCAGCACGCCTCGATACTGGCCTTGTCCTTCACATTGCAGCGCGCGAACTGCAACTGGCCCAGATTGGCGAGCGGCTTCAGCGAATAGGCCTTTTCCGGATGGCGCGCCGCAATGCGCAGCCGCGCCCCGCGCTCCAGCAGATCCTGCGCCAGATGCCGGCCGATAAAGCCGTTGCCGCCGATCAGGACGATGAGTTTGTTCTGGAGGGGTTTGCTCTGCGCCATGCCTGTTCTTTCCTGCGCCGGATCACCGGCCGTTTCGCTATTGGCCCCTTCGCACAATGCGGGCCCACGGGGCAAGCGCGCGGCGCACCCTGTCGGTTCCCGCAATGCGAATGATCCCATATGCGGCAAAGATGATGAAGTAGTAATCGAGGTAGGAGCGGTGGCTGGTATGCCCCCAGATCGCCGCCGTCACAGCGGCAAATGTGCCCAGCAGCGCATAGATCAGCAGATCGCGCCGCCAGTTCGCCCGGTCCAGCCACAGTCCGGCCAGCCCGCCTGCCAGCACCGGCAGCCAGCCCAGCGCATACAGCCAATTGACCAGCGTGGATTTGCGCGGGCTGGGGAAGGGGCCGAACGCCGCCCACAGCTTGGCCATGCCATAGCGGACCGTCCGTCCCGGATGCGCCAGTATCTCCTCAACGGCGCGGTCGCGATACCAGGCCTCCCGCTCCAGTTTGGGCAGGGCGAGGGCGCGGGCATATTCACCGCGGTCCTGAGCGGCGAACACCGCCTGACGCGACCTGTCGATGCTTTGCTCGGGGTAGAAGCTGAACGTCAGTTCGCTGTTCCCGGCATAGAACGCGCGCCCGCTTTCCGTTCCCAGAGCGGGCGCCCCCAGCACACGCTCGGCGTGGACCAGCCACGGTCCCAGCGCCAGCAGCAGGCCGCCCGCACAGATCGCCGCAGTGGCGAGCCCCCTTTTCAGCGGTTCGCCGTCCTGCAAAGGCAGCGCCAGCCACACAATCGCACACAGGGCAAAGGGCAGGATCGTGGCGCGTGTCAGGATCGCCATGCCAAGCACCAGCCCCGCCACCAGCGCCAGCATCGCCCGGCGCTCCAGCTGAAGCCGCAGCAGCAGCCAGATCGACAGCGCCACCAGGAAGGCCAGCAGGCCCGACTCCTGCAATGCGGTATCGTGCGACACGGCATAGGGCCACACGGCGGCGATGGCCGCGGCCAGCAGGCCGGTGGCAGGCCCGAACAGGTGCCGCGCGATCAGGGCGGTCAATACGATAGTCCCGGTCGAAACCAGCGCCTGCGCCAGCAACACTGTCCAGAAATTCGCCTGCCCTCCGCCGGTCAGCAGCAGGAAGATGGGGTAGAAAGGCACGCGAAAGGCAGTCAGCTCCTGACCATTGAGCGAATAGCCGTTCCCCTGCGCCATATTCTGCGCCAACCGAGCGAAACCGAGATAGCCGTTGGTCCAGAAATCCCCCTCACCCCGCAGGGCGCGCAGGCCGAATCGCAAGGCGAATCCGGACATCGCAAGCAGGGCAAGACCGCGGCTGAACCAGTGTTGCCCCATCGATCGTCCATCCCTCCCGGCAAAAAATCCGCCAGCAAATGCTGTAACGATCGCAAGCTTTGATTGACAAGCACTGTCACCCTTCGCTAGTGGCCCGCGCCTACCAGCGAGACGGATTTCGATGACCGCTCTCGCTCCGGTGCCCAGATGGCGGAATTGGTAGACGCACCAGCTTCAGGTGCTGGCGCTCGCAAGGGCGTGGAGGTTCGAGTCCTCTTCTGGGCACCATTTGTTCTCCTCAGAACGTTCCAAAACATTGCAGAAATGGCGGAATTCTGCCATTCTTGACCTCTAGCGCAGAAAGCGAGGTCTTGTTTTGTTCCGCTTTGTTCCAGCATCTCTGGGGGCCTCGGTTGGGGGCTTCAGCTCAAAAGCCCCCAAATCGCACGAAAGTGAGGCCCCCAAATGAGCCTCAATGTGCAGGAAATCAAAGGCTTCCGGGCTGCCGACAAGTCGTACAAGAAATACGACTCGCGGGGGCTGCTGCTTCTGGTGAAGCCCAACGGCTCCAAGCTCTGGTATTTCAAGTACCGCTTCGGCGGGAAGGAAAAGAAGCTGCCCATTGGCGCGTTCCCAGAGGTCAGCTTGTCGCAAGCGCGCCAGCTTCGCGACCGAGCGCGGCTCAAGGTTACCGATGGCATCGATCCGATGCTGGAGCGCAAGCGCAAGAAGGCCAGGATCAAGTTAGGTGCGGAGAACACCTTCGAGGTCATCGCCAACAAGTACATCGACGAGAAGATGGTGCCCGAAGGCAGGGCGGAGGCCACGCTGCGGAAGGCGCGCTGGTTCCTTGAACTGCTCAAGCCCGCAATCGGCAATATGCCAATAAACGATGTCGATCCGCAGTTGATGCTGGCGGCTCTCAAGAAGCTCGAAGCCAAAGGCAATCTGGAGACCGCGAAGAAATGCCGATCCTTCGCAAGCCGGGTGTTCCGGTACGGCGCCGCACTTGGTCAATGCCAAACCGATCCAACATCCATCCTGCAGGGCGCACTGGTGACGCCAAGGGCACGGCACTACGCGGCGATCCTTGAGCCCGAGAAGTTGGGCGGGCTACTTCGCGCGATCGATGATTTCGAATGCTACCCTGCAACGAAATTCGCGTTGACGATCGCACCGCATGTCTTTGTGCGACCCGGTGAGCTTCGCCATGGCGAGTGGAACGAGATCGATTGGGACAAGGCCACCTGGACAATTCCGGAAGGCAAGATGAAGGCGCGGCGGACCCATGTGGTGCCTCTATCACGCCAGGTGTTGGAACTATTTCGAGAGCTAAAATCGATTACCGGCAGCAAGGGCTACATGTTCCCAGCGTTTCATACGCGACAGCGCCCAATGAGCGAGAATACGATCAACGCGGCGTTTCGGCGTATGGGCTTCACCAAAGACGAGGTGACAGCACATGGTTTGCGCTCGACGGCATCGACCATGCTCAATGAGAGCGGGCTCTGGCACCCCGACGCGATCGAGCGCGCACTCGCTCACGGCGATAGCAATGCCATTCGCGGCGTCTACAATCGCGGCAACTATTGGGATGAGCGGGTGAAAATGGCTCAGTGGTGGAGCGATTATCTTGATGGGCTACGAGTAGGAATGTGCAACTTCGCCCGTTAGGTTTCCCGTTTCCACTACGCTCCATGTGGCCTTGACTTAGCCAGACACAAGCATCGGCTTGTGCCGACCCTAGGCGCAGCCTACTGGTCTATCGAAAGTCAACGAAAGGCGCTTTTGTGCATCAACATGAAATGACGACCAAAAGAGGCCCAGAGAATTGTCGCTGACGCGAATTTCACTTGAGACAAAGATCATCGGAATGCTGCTTCTGACGGTCGGAGCAATTCTGGCGGCCGCTGCATGTGCTGGACAAGCTAAAAGCGGTTGGGATGGCTTTGATATCGAATCCCAGATATCAGAATTCGATAAGATTAAGGGTGAGTTAGAAGTTCGGCTAGAGGTAGGAGAAGAGTCCGAGCGCGATTTTGAAAATTCGTGGAGATATGAAGAAGAGTATTCCGAATCGATCGGTTCTGTCGATATTTTCCATTGCTACCCCCCTTATTACACAGGGGATGATCCTGAATATCGAAATGAATTCTACAATAGGCTGGCCAAACAAACTGTTGGAATAGAAAGAAGGTTGCGAGAAGCGGGATATCTATCTGAAATTTATCAAGGGCCGCTCCGGGATTATGAAATTAGAAGTATATATAGAAGCTACAGAATCGTCGCGCCGCATGTCAGCACAAATCAATTCGATGGAGTGCTTCGCGGTGATCCGGAATTTAAGATTCTTACGATGCGCATCGAACAAAATAGACGAGTGATGCAATCGGAATCGCTCCCAATTGTCGCTTCTGGAGAATGCGGAGACGGAGATGTTCCGTACCTATTCTCTACCATTCCCGCCAATGCAAGTCTCTGGATAATCCCGGAATTCGATTCTTTGATATGCGAGCGACGTGCGATAGATCCTTGGAATAGGGATCAATGCTTTGGGTGGTATGAGTCTACACCAAGTGAAGAGGTCTACTTGTCTGGCCGCTATCTGTTTGTTGCCGAATGGCCTGATGGCACAGTACGGCGTGGGAGACGCCTCTTTGAAGCAGATGAAGTGACGAGAGACGCCAGGCTAATTGTGATACGAAAGCAATGATTGATAGCTATTTAAAAAATTTGGCGAAAGTGATGGGGTTGGGCGCCGCCTTCGCCTCAGCTCCGATAATTGCAACGCTGGCTGAATTGCAGCCTCCATGGCCGGTTGCGATGGGGCAGCTGAGCGCAGCATTAATCGTGGTATCCGCGTTGGTTAGCTGGGAATGGACGAGAAGTGCAAAGGTTCGATTTAGGCGATCATGGATCATTGCGTCAATGATCATGGTTTTTGCAGGAATTATTTCCTATCTTGTGATTTATTCGTATTTTGTAGCCGAACCTCCGTCAGGTAGTTTCCGTGTTGTTACGGGCTACGAATGCACAGCTGATGCCAAGCTCGTGTACGGGGCTAGTTGTCCTGAACTGGGTAGGGAAGCGCTCCGAAGCGCGGAATGGGAACCATCTCGGCTTTGGACTCGGCAATCTTTGACGATAGTCCGAGTTGCTCTTGCCGGCACATGGTTGTTGTTTATCCTTGGATTGATTGGCACGGTTGGCTCAATTGTAGCTGGACGCAAGATGAGTGAGCGCGCCAAGCCATAGTGCGGTTTCTATTTATGAGGTCGGGCGCTAAGCGCCCGGCTCCTTCTTCTCGTCGTCCAGTGGCGTGCGCAGGACGATCCGGCCATTGATCGGCACAACTTCCAGTTGAAGCGAAAGCCCTTTTCGGTCGCGGTGGAATCAGGCGGCTCCGATGCGGGTCCAGAAGCCCTTGTCGCCCTTGTTTGCGACATGCCAGGAGAGGAAGTCCGGCGGATTGGCCTCCTGCGCGGGTGCGGTATTGCTGCGTGCCATGATGATTTCCTTTCGTGTCTGCTGTCTCGTTGCACCAACAGAAAGGCCGCACGGCCAAGCGCAGGATTCATGTCCAACACGGGTGACCCCGGCGAAGTCAGGGGGAACCGGCGCGGGCCGGACATTGAAGGCTGACCGAGAGCGGCCAGTGAGGGTGCTCAATAACGAAACCGCCTTATCGAAAGGCATCCAAACACATGCCAAACCGTTACACTTGCGCCCTGGATCACTCTCGCCCAAACCTTCGTCATGGCAATCGAGGGCAGTTCACGGAAACGCTGGAGCGATGAGGAGACGGTGCTCGCGCTGTATCTCTATTTCCAGCTGCCGTTTGGAAAGCTGCACTCGGGCAATCCCGAAATCCAAGAGCTCGCCGCTGCGCTCGGGCGCACGAACAGCTCGGTCGCGATGAAGCTGTGCAACTTCGCCAGCCTCGATCCCAAGATCACCAATAGCGGGCGCAAAGGCCTGGACGGCGCATCCAAGCTGGATCGCGCCACCTACGCGGAGTTCGGTCAAGACTGGACCGGTCTAGTCTCGCGGGCAGAAGACCTTTGGACTGCACCGGTCGGCCAGTTTGAGCTGCTGTCCGCGCCATCACGCCTCAATGAGAAGCGCAGCGAATTCCGGTTCGAGCCCTATCAAGGCGAGTCCACCACACAGGCGCTCGTCAATCAGCGCGTCGGCCAAGACTTCTTCCGCCGCGCGGTGCTCGCCAATTACGAAGAGACGTGCTGCATCACTGGGATCGCCGATCCGCGCCTGCTTACCGCAAGCCATATCAAGCCGTGGGGCAAGGACAGCGAGAACCGGCACAACCCGGCCAATGGCCTATTGCTGTCAGCGACACTCGACCGCGCGTTTGATCGCGGGCTCATCACGGTAGATCGCCAACAGCGCATTCGCGTCTCGAGGCAATTGCGCGAAAGCCAGAGCCGCGAGACACGCGACTATTTCCAGCAATTCGAGAACGCAACGTTGCGATCAGCAATCCGGTTCGATCCCGAACCGGCGTTCCTCGATTGGCACAACGAACACTGCTTCGTCGATCAACGCGCCGCCTGAAGTGTCAGGCGGCGCGCGGACTGCCTCTCGTCAGTATTCGCTGGCAAGCATGATGGTGAGCACCCGCCGGGTAACCGCAGGATTGGCCGGGTCGTCGCTGCCAAACTGCAAATCGCGGTCGTAGGCATCAATCTTCCAGAACACGGTTTCGGCAGGCCGCGCAGGTCGTGTCGTCATCCAGCGACCTTCGCCAGCCTGATAGATCGCCCCGAAATCGCGCTCGCCATAAGGATCGTTGTCCGGCGTGAACGCGTCGAATGCACCAGCTCGCGCACCCGCGACTGATCCTCATCGGGCAAGGCCCGGAACCCCTCGGTCGCCACGGCAACACAGGCCAGGCCCATCGCCTGCCGTGCCCGGTCATTGAGCCGGGCAATCCGCTCGCTGCGGCAAAGGGTTCCAGCAGTCATTGCACTGCCCTCCCGCCGCATTCGCAGATGTGAACCAACTCGCCAAAATCTTCCCGCTCGCCCAGTTCCTCGGCAAGCCTGCGCACCGTTCCGAACGGCAAGCCATTCTCATTGGCCAGCATTCGCAACCAGTCCTCGCGGCACTCGGCCCCACAAGCCCGGTAGTTCAAGATCAGGTCAGCCATTTTCTGCCCTCCTTCGACTGAAAGCCGCATCCGACGCGCGGCATGCGGCCTGCCTTCCGGCGAGGATGGGAGGGGGAGGGAAAACCGGAATCGATGCCCTGGCGCGGGCCAGCGGGTACAGCCCGCCACACGGGGGCGTCTAGTTCCGGTTTCGGGAACGAGAGGGCAAAGCCTTTGGTGTTCCCGCCAGGGATCGCCCTGCGATCCACACAAGATCGGCACCCTTGCAACGGCGCGAAGCCGACGGAGGTCCTGCGCGCGCGATCAGTGCGCCAGCGGGCATCCGGCAAGGAGAGAGGCAAAAGTGCCTGCGGGTTAGCAAAGGAATGCCGCGCCCTCAGGAGCATGACCGCAGGGCATGGGGGACAGAGCGCGTCTATCAGGAATTCCCGCTCCGCTTAAAACTGCTCCTGATCGTCACCCGGATGGGCCGGGACAACAGGCCCGGTCTGCGCCAGCGGATAGAGCAGGTTGCCCGGCAGGGTAGCTTACCTAGACACTTGTCTTTTCAGCTGAGTATGGTGCTCTCCGCGAGCAATGATTGACGATTCACAGCTGCCTTTCGCACAGGTTTTGATTGATCAATTCCCTCAAACTTTCAATCACCTCGGCTATCGATTTTGTGACATCAATACTCGCAACTTTCAGGCGTTCTCCTCCTTCTGCCATGCGGTATTTGATGGCCAAAGCGGGAGCGCCAAGGGCCGTGTGATGGGGGTACAGTAATACAAGATCTCGACACCGATACAGCCGCGCATATGCCATCATCTGATAGACATCAGATTGGGAAACACCACGCTTCTTGTCTTCGGGGTTACAGCCAATCAGCTTCCATTTGGTATCCAGCACCAACTCGACCTGTTCATGCCGCTTGATCAAAATGTCCGGCGTGGTCTGGAAGCGTGGGTTGCCGCCTTCGCCTTCTTCCATCAGGCAATAGCGCAATCCGCCTTGTGAATGGACTGTCAGATCGCTGCCCAACAATGCTTTGCGCACAAGTGCAGCGACATAGGCTTCGAAAAGGTCATTCATGGCGAACAACAATGTGATCCCCTTACCCGCCTTAGGATCGTGGTCAGTTCGCTGCCATTCGCGCTTCAGGAACAGCTTTGCCAACTCGTAAAGGCTCTCCCATCGGCGGTTTGTCCGGTCGATCCTAACCTGTGTCCACGGTAGTGCGCTGACAGGGATATCTCTCACCTCCGCCAGAACGAAGCGCAGCTCATCCAATCGTCGCTGCGTCTCTATTGCGTGCGCGTGGCGGCGCAGCAGCAGGACGCAGGCCTTCATGATCCGGAGTAGCGGTGTGTCTGGCAGCAGTGTATCGAACTGGCAGGCGAGCCGGTCGGGACGTACCGCATGATGGGTGAACTGGCGGATAACATTGAGCCGCCCGCGCAGCGCGGCCAGATCCTCCTCCTGCGCCATATAGGCACGCGGCAGGCCGCGCCGCGTTTCGGCTAGCAGGCGGTCGGCAAACAATCGAATTAGGATGTCGAGCAGGGTTTCCTTCTGACGCGCCATAGACAGGGCCTGCCCGTCTCCAAGTTTCAGTCCGAGCGCGACATCGAGCATTGAGACAAGCCGAGTACGAATTGTTTCATTGCTTTCATCCGAAACAACATCGATCTTGGGCAGAATCTCAAGACTGCACCCTGGCGCAGCGATAACCCCAACTACCTGCCGTGCCCTTATCTCACTGTGGTGGTCGATAAGGATGTTGGTTCCTGATTGGTTTGCCAGTGGGTGCGACCGCGCAGCCCAAAGCAGTGCATTGGCCTGGCCCCGGGTGAAAGCTCCACTCGGTGAGGGTCCGGGGCCATTATGGACATTGGTGCGCCCCCATTCGTGTACGGTCAGGTGCGTCATGGCTGGAAGAGCGTGATCAATCCCCACGCTCCTCCGCTGCAGTCGATACTGTCGTGGTCAATCGTTCGAAGGCGTCGGTTTTGAACTCTTCGAGCACAGACCAACTCGATATGCGATCTCCTTCGATTCCTGGTGGAGGATCAAGTTTGTCCTCGTCAATGAAACCGTCGCCTAATACGGCATGAATCCGGCTCCAATCCTCGAAGAAGTACTCCTGTAACAGCGGGATAACCTTGTCGCGCATAGCGGCGTGGACCTGCTCAGCCGTCTCGCAGCCGATAAAGAATGCATGTCCGATGCGGTGTTCGCGGTCGATCAGATACTCGATCCGGTGATTGATGGTAGTCAGGACTCGGACAAGATCGATCCCAGTCCGATTGGAAGCGTCCGCTAGCAAGCCCGGTCTCGGCTCGATTTCCCGGAAATTGAACCGGCGCCGCAACGCAGTGTCGAGCAAGGCGATCGACCGGTCAGCCGTATTCATTGTGCCGACGATGTGGAGGTTGGCGGGAACAGAAAACGGTCTCTTCGAATAGGGCAAGGTCACCGACAGCGCATTTTCCATGCCTGCGCGCTTATCCGGCTCCAGTAGTGTGATCAGTTCGCCAAAAACCTTCGACACATTGGCTCGGTTGATCTCATCAATGATAAGTACAAATGGCTTGCTGGGTCCTTCTTCCGGTCCGTCCCTGCCCACTTCGATTAGGCCGCGAATGGCGTCGAGCTTGAGCTCAGCGTCGGTGAACTCGTAAATAGTCCGCTGTGAAAACCTTTTGCCGTAGATCACATCATGGCTGACACCGTCGCGGTCGATCCAAAGCCATCTGACCGAGCGCCGCATGGTGTAATCGTCATTTTCGCGTTCAACCTGATGGTATTCGCCGGTGATTTCGCCGATCGCCCGGAAAAGCAGGTTGCCTTTGCTGACGATGACAATGTCACCGACCCGCGCGCGGGCCCTCAAGCGGAAAGGAAACTCTATGATGCCGTTGTTCGGGTGCTGCCTCGGCAATTCGGGATGGCGCTCGGCGTAGCCGTCAATCATCGCTTCCTTGGTGCTGAAGCGAGCCTCTGACCAATCCATCCCCCCATCATCGCCCATATGAACGAATCCGCCCTCGATTGCCTCGTCGAAGAGATAGTCGTCTTCGGGGTTGGCGACCTCACCAAGGGACATCTTGAAAAAGCGCTTGCCTGAGAAGTCATACCCTTCATCCCGCGCGCTGCGCAGTGCCTCTGCCCGTTCGGCGATCTTGGTGAAGATGCCAGCCTCAGGCGCGAGCCGAAAACCTGTCTCCAACGGCTCTCCATCGTCGCCGAAGCTGGACGGCCTCAAGCCCTCGACGAAATCCTCATAGCCGTAATTTTGGTGGAAGGTGACAAAGGCGATCCGCTCTTGTCCGACCAATTCGTTATAGCGCGCCATCAGCGCAGCGCGGCCCTCCTTGGTTGGCGGGTAGTCTTCCACACCATCGCACAGTTTCACCGCTTCAAGGGCTGTGTTGTAGGTCTTTCCGGTGCCTGGCGGACCATAAAGGATGAGGTTTGTAGGCAGGATTGCCAACTCCAATTCTGACGATTGGCTGTTGTGACTACGCAGGTTTGCTGGCTGACCGCTTTGCTCAACAATTGTGAAACCTAACGAGGCAAGCTTCTTTCGCGCGGTTGTGCCGTTGCACTCGTCATTGCCGAGCGCTGCGCCATTATCCAGAAATCGATGCGCTACGCCGTAGATGGCTTTGGACGGATAAGATTTTGCCCCACGCTCGACCCAGTAGCGAAGATTGTTCCAGCTATAGCCATATTCGTCCATGAAGGCATCGACGCCCATTGCGTCGCATTCATCCATTGCAGCTTCCACGTCAGCCTTTTGGATTCCGCTCATGCTGGCAGCCCCCTCCTGGAGATCATCGTCATAGTTGGGATCAGCGCCGTCCAGAAACCGACCGTACATCCCAACTGCTTGCCGCGTGTTCGCAACCTGCAGGTGTGGATCAGCCGATTGAGGTGCAATTGCCCTTGCGGCGGCCTCGTTGGTGCGCCAGTCTGAGCGCAGCTGTGAAAGCGCCTGCAATAGGGCATCCCACTGTCCGGCTGCGTGCACATCGTCGAGGGTTGTTTGTGCGAAGCCCAATTCGGCCAGCGCCCGCTCGGCAGCCTTGACCCAACCGACACGGTTGCCCACCGTCTTGAGTGGCTTGCCTTGATAAAGCCGCCTGCCAAGCCATTCCTTGAACTCAGCTTCTTTCATCGCCGACGCTCAGCAAGATGTTGTTTTCTCGATCGGCAAATCTTTGGACAGACAGGATACTACGGCGCATCAACAGCTGGATCGCGGAGCGCTGCGGCGAGCATTCGTGGACGATTTCCAAACTAGTCATTTGAGTTCCGCAATTTGGAATATGCTTCGGTTGCCAGCCAGTTCGTGACAAGACCTTGAAAGGCTTTGTCATTCATGAATCGGGCAAAGATTTCTTCATTCTGATCCATGCGCTCAACAAACAGGGCTTCAAGCAGATTCTTGAACAATAACTCGAATTTTTCGCCTGGGTTCGCGATCGCGGCTTGGCGCAGGTTGGCGTCGGCCATCGCGGCCTCAACGATCTGATCGAAGAACAGTTGGTCAGCATTGTTGAAGTCAGTGCCGAACCGCTCGTTCACGACGTCAATCAGCCGGGAAAGTGGTACCTCTTCTTCACGCGCGACTTTCGATCCCACAGAGGAAGGTCCGTCGAGTTTGTTTGCCGTCCCTTCGGAAAGACTGATCGAACCCTCACTGACCTTTTGGAGGCGATAGTAATCAAGTCTGACCTCGTCATCGAACTGATAGGAGGGGCTTCCGCCCTTCTTCGGCAGCTTGGAAGCCAGATGGCGTAGGAAGACGTATAGGGTTTCGAGGTCAGAGTCCTGATAGGGGATGATCTGACTTAGAAAGCCGTAGAGACTGCCGAATGCCAGGATCTTTCCGCGCAACACCTCGGCCTCTGCCGGATCGGCTTTCGCAAGATCGCCGAAATTCGACACTGGTCGATCGATAATGGCATTCATTTTTTGGTGGTCGGCAGGACTCTGTTTCAGCTTTGGCTTGAAGTACACCTCCGAAAAAAGATCGACATCGCTGAGGGTGTAAATACCGCTCGAATCGAGCTCACCTTTGATCTGATACATTCGGTTCGGATCGACTTCCTCGCCGATCTCTGCGCCCTCGTAATAAGTCTTGAAGGCCTCTTGAATCTCGGTTCGGTCGTTCACGAAATCGAGAATGAACGTGTCTTCTTTGAAGGGGTGTGTGCGATTTAGCCGCGACAGAGTCTGGACGGCTTGGATGCCTGACAGCCGCCTATCGACGTACATGGTGTGAAGCAATGGTTGGTCAAATCCGGTTTGATATTTCTCCGCGACTAGCAGAACCTGATACTCGGACGTGGCGAAGACATCCGGTAGCTCCTTTTCGCGGACGCCCAGATTCATCGCCTCTTCGGTATAGGTGACATCGGGGAGCTTGTCGTCGGGAACAGCCCCGGAGAAGGCGACCAGCGATCTGATGGCATAGCCTTTCGCTTTGATATAGGCGTCAAAGCTCTGCTTGTAGCGCACGGCTTCAAGGCGTGAGCCAGTAACAACCATGGCTTTGGCGCGACCGCCAACTTTGTGCTGGGTGGCCGCATGGAAATGCTCGACCATTACTTCGGTCTTCTGGGCGATATTGTGCGGATGCAGCTTGAGGAACCGCGCCAGCGCAAGCGCCGCCTTTTTCCTGACCACATTCGGATCGTCGTCGCTGGCCTTCAATAGCCGGAAATAGGTAGCGTAGGTGGTGTAGTGCTTCAGCACATCGAGGATGAAGTGTTCCTCGATCGCCTGGCGCATGGTGTAGCGGTGGGCGGGTTTGCCGCCATTTCCAAACACGGCCAAAGTCTTGTGCTTCGGCGTCGCGGTGAATGCGAAGAAGCTGATATTTGCCTGACGACCGCGCTTCGCCATGCTGCGGAATAGCTCATCCTCGCCGACACTCTCGTTTTCGACCATGTAGCGTTGGGCCTCTTCGCGCAGACGCTGACCACCGAGAACTTCTTTCAGGTCGGTTGCCGCTTCACCGCCCTGTGAGCTGTGCGCCTCATCAATGATAACCGCAAAATTCCGGGTCTTGAGCACAACACCGTCACCATCGTCCCCGCGCTCTTCTGCCAGGCGGATCAGCTGGCGCGAGACGAATGGAAACTTCTGCAAGGTCGTGATGATGATCGGCACCGAGCTTTCAAGCGCTTCTGCCAACTGCCGGGAATTGTCGTCAATCTTCTGGACCACGCCGTGTTTGTGCTCGAACTGGTAGATCGTGTCCTGCAATTGCTTGTCGAGTACCACGCGATCAGTGATGACAATGACGCTGTCGAACACGCGATCATTTTCGCTGTCGTGCAGCGACGCAAGTCGATGGGTAAGCCAGCCGATGGTGTTGCTCTTGCCGCTGCCCGCCGAATGCTCGATCAGATAGTTGTGACCAGGGCCTTCAGTTTTAGCCCGCGCGACTAAATCCCGGACCGCTTCAAGCTGATGGTAGCGCGGAAAGATAAGAGTTTCTTTCTTGACCTTTCGCCCCGCGTCGTCGCGCTTTTCTTCCACTTGCAAATGGATGAACCGGGCGAGCAGATCGAGCAGGCTGTCGCGCTGAAGCACTTCTTCCCATAGGTAGGCAGTGCGATAGCTACGGCCCTTCGGGTCAGGAGGATTGCCTGCCCCACCATCATGACCTTGGTTGAAAGGCAGAAAGTAAGTTGCTGGGCCAGCCAGTCGCGTCGTCATGAAGACTGCATCGGTATCTACGGCGAAGTGTGCCAATATACGCCGCTTAAATTCAAAGATGGGTTCGCGCGGATCGCGGTCACGGCGGTACTGCCGAACGGCATCTTCGACCGTCGATCCGGTCATCGCGTTTTTTAGCTCGACCGAGATCACCGGGATGCCGTTTACGCTGAGCACGAGATCAAGCTCGTTATCGTTACTGAGCGAGTAGCGAAGCTGGCGCGTAACGCTGACGTTGTTGGCGGCGTATCGTGCCTCCAGCTCTGCGTTCAGATCGTGCGCAGCCTTGAATGTGGCTACGCGGAGGGTCTTGCCATAGCACTTGAAGCCGTGCCGCAGCGTGGCGAGCGAGCCATTGGCATCGATCCACTTAACCAGATCAGAAAGGATCTGGTCCCGCGTTTTGTCGCCATGAAGTGCTTCAAGCGCGCTCCATTCTTTGGGCTGCGTCGACCGAATGAAGGCAATCACTGGATCAGGGAAAATTGCAGCTGTTCTATCGAACTGCCTTGACGCGAGCGCGTTGTATCCACTTGAAAGCAGAGCGCTCTCAACAACCGTTTCGAAGGCTTCTTCCGTATGGCGAGTATGACTCATGCCTTCTTCTTTCCGCCGGCAATCTTTTGAATCCGCTCGATATGTTTCTCCAATGCGCAGATTAAGGCAAAGGAAAATTGCTCTAGCTGATCGCTGCCTTCCTCTTGCTTGCGCAAGCCTTCAAGGCGCCGTTTGGCAGTTTTCGCATCGAGAGACGCTGGTCCTTTTTTCGGAGCTTGCAATGTCTGACCTATCGCCTCGCGCCGATACTCGACCAAAATACTATGGTTGAGGCCAAGGCGCTTGATCGTCTCTAGTGCTGGTTCATCATCTGGGTTTGAGGGCTCGATCTTGCCCCTGAAGTTATAGGTGAAGCGAGCGGTACAGCCTGCTTGTAGTGGAGAAACGAACATCGCGACTTCGTCGTCAGAAGGCCAATTGGCCTTGAGATGCGCGCCGTATGGCAAATTCGGTGAGTTTGGCTTCGGGACGGCTGCAACGAGATTCTTGTAAGACACTTCTTCCAGATCTTTACAATGTGCCTGTGGCTTCAGGTGCTCGATATGACAGCTGTCGGGATCGATGCCTCTACCTGAATAGGCACACAGGCATCCTTGTTCTGCTACTAACGCTTCGCGGATTACTCTGCGAAGCTCACCGGTTAGAGACCGATAATTGCAGTTCGGACCGTTCTGATTTGCAGCAATCCACTCGGTCAAGGCAGCGGGAGGCGCTTGCTTCTTAATCTGCCTCATCGGCTAAGGCCTCGAGGTTATTGATGGCTGCCTCTAGGCCCACTGTTGTTGGGTCGTCGCCGTGCTGCAGTTGCTTCAAGTCTGCCAACTTTACGCGGGCGAGCTCAAGGTCGCCCTCGTCCAGTGCGCTCTCAACTTCTTCAATAGCAGCCCGCACAGGCGCTGAACGGGAAGCCGTTTCCATAATTTGTTCGAGCACGAAATTCGTGTCGAGTCCGTAGGCCTGCCCACATTGATGCGTGACGATTTGCCCATCTTCTTCCTTTAGAAGAACCAATTGATTAGGTTGGGTCTCCCCGATGATTTGAGGAGAATGGCTGGAGGCGATGAACTGGCAGTTGCGAAAAGTCTGTGTCAGCAGGGAAGAAATCTGACGTTGCCAAGTGGGATGCATATGCATGTCGAGCTCGTCGATGAGCACAACGGCAACGCCATCGCGGACCGGATCGTCAAGGCCGGGGTTTGCTTGCGATAGGCGGCGGGCAAGGTCGAGAGCGAGCGCAAGCATACCGCGCTCCCCTTCTGACAGGAAACGAACGTCTAGTTCAGTATCGCCCTTAGTGATCAGGAGGCGCGGTCTGTCCTCGTCACCGATCGCCCTCAGACCGGTGCAAGTCGGCAGAAATCGCGCAACTGCCAACTTCAGCGCGTCCAGGTGCATCCCTGCACGCGGCAATTCAACAGCCAGTGCTTCTTGCGCCAAGATCCATGAAGCCATGTCCGCAAGATGCAACGCGCGGACATCTGAGAGCGCATCTGCATAGGCCGCAGCCTGACCGCCGCGCGTCTGTCCTATTTTCGCCTGCGCATCAGTGGGATGGGAACGGCGAATGCCGAAGTACAGGCCAAGCGGCTGCTCTGCCGCCTTGTCCTCCTTGGGCCAGGGCTGTGACATTTCTTCGCGTTCCGGAGTTTCGATAACGCCGTGCCGTACCGAACCTTCTTCGCCCTTGGCATAGCGTTCGCGGGGTACGTGTATCAAGAAATGGCGGAGGTCATCCGCAAACCGGAAGTCTGCCCGGACAGAAAGGGCCGAGCTGCCGACCCGGATGTCGTCGTCGGAAAATGCCAATGGACCAGCGCGGCTGGCGGTGAACTTGGGCATGATGCGCGACAGGGATATGCGCAGGGCTTCGAGCACGCTGCTCTTGCCCACGCCATTGACGCCAACCAGCAGCGTGAAGGAGGGATCGAACTCAAAGCTTGCTTGGGCAAAGCCGCGCAGTCCAGAAACGTCGAGATTGGTAATCCTCATGCGGCCTCCGGAATATCGATCTGGCCGGTGACGGCGGCGGCGATCAGGGCGCTGCGGCGTTCCTTCAGCAAGGCGATGGATCGTTCGGTGGCTGATGCCAGCCTGTCGATTTTCGACGCTTCTTGCGCTTGCATTTTCGCGATTTTTCGCTGCTCGTCCAAAGGAGGGAGGCCAATCGAGATGTCCCGAAACCCATCCCAATAGAGCCTCAATCTGTCCCAGGTGATCCCTTGAGAGTGTCGCGCGCATTCGGCGCTGAAAGCAGGTGTCCGGAAAAGCAGACCAGCGAAGTCAGCGTCAATATTTTCTGATGGCTCGGCAACCACATAGTCCGGGCTGATCAATCCATCAGTTGGGGTAACGCCAACTGCGCCCTGCCACATGCGCATTTTGTTGAAGGCGATGCTCCCCTTGCGGGCAACTTTGTAGGTGTTGAAGTCGGCCGCCGTTCCCTCAATCTGCGTGGTTGAAAACTGACGGACGGATACGCCCGTGTTGATAGAGACTTCCAGCAGCGGCAAGTCCGGCTCGTTCCGTTCGTCCTTTTCAGTGAAAAGTGTGGCGAGGCGGCGAACCTCCCAATGCGCCGGGATATCGCCGAGCCAGTCGATGCCAGAGGGACGCAAGGGGGCGGAGCGGTCCAGCCCGCGCATGACTGCCTCTGCCACCAGCGTCCGCCGCTTTTCGGCCAGAAGGCTCAGCAGCTTCTCCTTGGCCTCGATCAGGGCGTCGAGTTGGACCAGTTCCGCGTCTAGAAATGCCGCAGTTCTTCGCTGGATTGGCAGTTCCGGCAATGCAATCGCGATGTCGCCAATTTCAGACGCATTGATCGCAGGGTAGCTGATGCCCGTTGATCGCATTTCGACTTCCGCCAGAAATCGCGGCTCCCGAACGGCATAACGGCAAAAACCCGGATCGAGTTGATCCGGACGAGGGCGAACGACCGCGAACCCAGTCGAGACAATCAGATTGTCGGGAGGCTCTATGATCGGAGCAATTGCTTGCAGGTAGGTGCGAACGGTGGAAATGATGACGTCGCCATCCCGTACGATCCTGCGCGCGCGGCTTGGGGCAGCCTCGAACCGGTAATCGACAATCTCATGGATTGTCCCGGAGGAGTCCACGTTGCCAATATCAATGTAGGCGATCTCAAAGTCCGGATCGACGTTCTCGGGCAATGTCTCATCGTTGATGGTCGCCGCGAACTTAAGACGCATCGTGTTTTGCTGTTGCGTGCTGCTCACTCTGTCACCTCCCGCAAAAGGTGCAGGATTTCCTCTTCTGCCTGCTTCAGCTCGGCATCGATGATTGCCAGCGGGCGGGGCGGAGTGAACTTGTAGAAGTGGCGGTTGAAGTTGATTTCGTAGCCAACCTTGTCCTTGCTCCGGTCCATCCAGGCATCTGGCACATGGGGCAGGACTTCGAGCGCGAAGAAGGCGTCGATATCGACCTTGAGCGGGATACTCTCGAAATCGCGCAGATCGGGATCGGGCTCGAACCCCTTGCCCTTTCGCACCTCTTTCGCGGTGATATCCTTGGCGGTGAACACGCCACGAAACAGTTTTTGGTCGGCTGCTTTCCACTTTGACCCGCGCTTCTTCAGCAAGCGATCAATGGCAGCGGATACCGAGTTCCAGTCAAATTGCGGTTCGCGCCCAAGTTCCTTATCGATCGCCTGGATATCGTCGAGCAGATGCGGTGCGGCATCGAGGAAGCGCGCCTTGTCCTCGACCGTCATCTGATAACGCAGCCGCAAGGGTCGCTCGACCGTGACGCGGGTATAGCCGAAATCGTTATTGTCGAAGATCTTTGACTGCTCGCCTTGGGCGAACTGGCCATAGCGACGGACGATGTCGGCAATCTGGTCCGGCTCGTCCGGACGGTCATCGCCCTCCAGCGCGGGGCCTTCGCCGATCTTGCGCCGCTTGTCGCCTTGACTTCGGCGCATCGGAATCCAGGTGTCGCGCGCGTCGACCAATTGGACCTTGCCCTTGCGATCCTTCGCCTTCCGGTTGGTGACGATCCAGATATAAGTGCCAATGCCAGTATTGTAGAACATCTGTTCAGGCAGGGCGATGATCGCCTCCAGCATGTCCTTTTCGATGATCCACTTCCGGATGTTGCTTTCCCCACCCCCGGCACCGCCGGTGAACAATGGCGAACCGCTGAAAACGATGGCAGCGCGTGAGCCGTGTTTGTTGTCTGCCGGATCAACGTCTTCAAACTTCGAGATCATGTGCTGGAGGAACAGCAAAGACCCATCGTTTACCCTAGGCAGGCCGGCATGGAAGCGCCCGGACTCGCCCCGGTCGTGCTCGGCTACGATTTCCTTTTGCTGCTTCTTCCAATCCACTCCAAATGGCGGATTGGCGATGAAGTAGTCGAACTTCTGGCCCTCGAACTTGTCCTCGGTGAAGGTGTCACCGAACTGAATGTTCTCGCCGTGCCCGTTGTGGTCAACCTGCTTCATCAGCATGTCGGACGCGGCGGTAGCGAAAGCGCGCTTGTTATAGTCTTGGCCGTATACGTAGAGCTTCGCAGGTGAGTTGTGCCGCCGCATATAAGCCTGCGCCTCGGCCAGCATTCCGCCCGTGCCGCACGCCGGATCGAGGATGGTGCGTACGGCTCCTTCCTTCACGAAAAGATCGTCATCATCATTGAACAGTAAATCGACCATAAGCGTGATGACCTCACGCGGAGTGAAGTGATCGCCAGCCGTTTCGTTCGCCAGTTCGTTGAAGCGCCGGATCAGGTTTTCGAAGAGCAGTCCCATCTGCTCGTTCTTGACCTTGTTGGGGTGAAGATCGACGCCAGCAATCTCTTTCACAATCAGGAACAGGATACCTGCCTCGTGCATCCGTTCAATCTCGGCAGTGAACTCGAAATACTCGAAAATTTTCCGGACGTTGGCGGAAAAGCCATTGATGTAGGTTTGCAGGTGCTGATTGATGTGGTCTGGGTCGCCCAGCAGCTTCTTGAAGTCATAGGGCGCACGGTTGTGGAAGCGATGCCCGGCCACTTGGTTCAGTTTGCTGTCGAGCGCATCGCCCTGAATCTTGCTGCCCTCGCGGCGTTTTGCCTCGGCAACCACCGCTTCTTTCGTATCGGCTAGAACGCAGTCGAAGCGGCGCAGGACCACGAGCGGCAGCATGACACGTTCGTATTGCGGCGGGCGATACGGGCCACGCAGCAGGTTGGCGATTTCCCAAATTAGGTTGGCAAGGTCAGTATGGGTGGCCATCTAGGAATTCGCTCCGCGCTTCGAAGCAATTGCAGTCAGTCGCTCGTACTCTTCGACCGAAAGTACAACGACGACGGGGCGTCCAAATTTGTCGATCGAAACGGGTTCGGCTCTCGCCAAATCAATCAGGCGTCCAAATCCATTCTTGGCTTCCCTTGCCGAAATATGCTGCATTTCCCCCTCCCGATCTGGAGCTACTTTAGCCATCTTTTAGGCAAACTCAATTTGAAATTCGATGCGTTAGGCCCCTGGCTTAGTAAGCCAATCCGCAGCCTTCGCCGCCGCACTCGCAGCGGTGAAGATCGCCCGATTGTCGGCCTTAAGCACCTTGAGCCAGCTCGCGAGGTAGCTAGCGTGATCGGGGCGCGGGCTGGTGGAAAGGCCAAGGTCGCCACAAAGGAAGGCTGAACCAAGCTCGGCCACCAGTTCTTCCATGGCATAGGCATCGTCACCGAACCGTTTCCCAAACGTTCGCGCAAGGCGGTGATCAGCGCCAGACCAATGGATGAGCTCGTGCATCAAGGTTGCGTACCAGTTCTGCGCCGCGCTGCCGCTGGCCGTTGCGAAGAACCGCTCGCGGTCTGGCATGGTGATCGTGTCGGTAGAAGGGGTGTAGTGGGCGCTGTCGCCATGGATGCGCACGCTGGCACCTGTGCCCGCAACGAAGCTGTCCGTCTGCGGGATAGGGTCGAAGTCTTCGCCGTCCGGCACTTCGGGCATGGCGAAGCCTTCGACCTGACTGGCGTTGAACACGTGCGAGGCCTGCGCGAAGATGCGGGTCGAGCTGTCCGATTCCTTGGCTTGATCGTCATCACGCTTGTCGAAGACCTTGTAAAACACGATGGGCGAAGCCTTCTCGCCCTTGCGGACCTGAGCGCCAAGTGACTGCCACTGGCGATAAGTCGCCCAGAGGCCATGTCCGAAGTCCTGCGCTTCGGCACTGGCCCAAAGGGCAAGTACGTTGACGCCGCGATAGGCTTTCCCAGTCGTCGCATTCATGGGGCGCGAAAGCGGTGCGGTGCTGCGATGCCAAGGGAGCGAGAATGTGGCCGTGCCGCGTTCAAGGGCAGCGATGATCTGGTTGTTGATCGTGTCGTAGATGCTGGCGGTTGTGGTGCTAGCCATGGTGAAAATCCTTCGTCCAATCGTTGGGAACGCGGATGAAGGGACGGGCCGGATTGGTCGGGCGGGTCAGCGGTTACGCGGAACAGGCAACACGGGAGGGCGTGAGCCCGAATGGAGCGGGCAGGCTGTTGATCCCGCCCGGCACGGCCTGTCGAAGAGGAGCGGTTCATTCCAACGGCAGGACGAAGGACGCCATGGCCTGCCATCGCCGGGGATATTCGATCACCCCATACCTGCACCCATCGCCTTTGACTTGACGGCCTCCGGAGTGCTCGCGGTTATGGCCGTCTGCTTCTCACCCGCGCGCTCATAAATCGCACGGACAAGCCGGTCCTTATCATCGGTTACAACCACCGCCTCTGCCTTGGCGCGCGAAAGCGCGACATAGAGCATCTTCTGATCGACCAGGTTGGCGGAACGGCTGTCGGCGTGGATCAGGACACGCTCGGCGGTCTGGCCCTGCGCGGCGTGGGCGGTCTGGGCATAGGCGTGACGCAAATGGGTGTCGCGAGGATCAGAAAGATCGAGGTTCTGCTCTCGTCCGTTGGCGAGCGTCACGGCTGCCAGGCCACGTTCGGAATCGATGCGAGTGACGGTCCCGCCAAGGCCATTGACCCGCCCGGCCTCGCGGTCGTTGCGGGTGAACTGTACGCGGTCGCCGGTGCGCAGCTCCCTTGGTTTCGGCTCGAACACCTCGGCTTTGCTCGCGCCCCACTGCCGGGGATGCCAGTCCAGCGACCGTCCGTCGAGGCCTTCGAGGGCAATGCGCCCGCGCTCGGGATCGACAGCGGAAATCGCGTAGCTCTCGCCCCGGCGCACGCCTTTGGCGGCGTAGTCGTGACTGAACCGGACGACATCGCCGATGGCATAGCTTGCTGCCTCGCGCGCCTCTGCGCGGGTCAGGCCCTTCGCTTCGAGCGCGTCGAACCTCACGGCATTTGCCGAAAGCTCGCCGCGCACGGTCAGCTTCCTGCGGATCATGTCGGTTAGCCTGTCCCGGCCTTCGCGGGATGGCTCGATTACCAGCGTTCGTGCGCGCTCTGAGGATGACAAGGCCAGATAATGCCGGGCCATCTCCCCAAGGCGAGCATCCGGCGTTGCGCCTTCGATCACCTTGCCGCCGCCGCGTTCAAGCGCGGCCAGGGCCTTGCCTGCATGGCCCTCGATAGAGGCCATTACGGCTTCGCGGGTTCCGGCATTGGTCTGCCGGACGACCTCGGCAAGTTTCGCGGTCGCCATGCCTGCCTGCTGCAATTGTGCGAAGGCTGCGCCCGCGCCAACCGAACCCAGCTGCTTCACGTCGCCGACCAGAACGAGCCGGGCTCCGGCCTTGTCGGCACGGGTCATGAGTTTCGCCAAGTCGTGGGCAGAAAGCATCGAGGCTTCATCGACGATCCAGACGGTATCCTTTCTCGCTGTCTTCGCCTCGGGCGCGAGCAGGTGCCGCGCCACCGTATCGCCACGCAGGCCGAGCGCTTCGCCCAGCACGGTCGCCGCCGAGGCGGTTGGCGCAAGCGCCGTCACGGCAAGTCCGTGCCGCCGCGCCTCTCGCGCGAAGGTGGCGAGCACGGTGGTGGTTTTGGCGGTCCCGGCATAGCCCTGAACCGCAGTAACGCGGTCGCTCGAGGTGAGCAGGTCTGCGGTCGCCCGCTTCTGGTCATCGGTCCAGGCATAGCCGGACCGGGCTGATTGCCGCGCCACGCGCTCGATGGTCCGTGCTGCTGCTACCGGACTGGCGAGCGATTGCGCCATGCCGCGCCCGGCTTGCGCAAGCCGCAACATGGTGCGCTCGGTGTCGATGGCCTGGGGTGTTGTGAACCCGGCAAACTCCGCCCCGCGCCGGTCAAGGAAAGTGCGCGGGACAAGCTCGCCGCGCTTTCCGGCCTCGGCAATTGCTGCGCTGATTGAACCGTGCCCGACATGACCAAAGGCAAAGTCCCCGGCCTCGCGCGCTAGCGTGCTGGCCGAGAACACCGCCTCGCGCTCGGATAATTTCGCAGCTGCCCATGTCACCGCCTGCTGTGCCAGCAATTCCGGACTGGCCGTAGCTTCACTGCCCTTAGCCTGCTCTCTTGCTTCACCGATCAGCCTGTCTCGCGCTGCCTTATCGAACCCGTTCGCAGCGGCAGTCGCACGCCAGTCGGTCCGAAGGTTGCGATGATCTGCACTGGTCTTGGCCTCGCGCGTATCGAGCGCGGCGATCTGCTTTTCGGCGGCGCTCGCCTCCGCACGGCTCGTGCCGCGCTCGGCGAGCCGGGCATCGATGGCCGCGGTGCGCTGGCTCAGTGCATCGATGGCCTTCTCGGGAACGCCTGCGATTTCGAAGAGCGAGTCCTTGCTCACCTCGATCCGATAGCCCAGTGCGGCGACACCGTGCGCCAGCTCTTGCCGGTAGATCGCGCCGAGCTCCTTTTGCAGCTGATATAAGGCGCGCGGCTCCAGACTGCGCCAGTTGCCATGCTTGTCCTGCGTGGCGTTGAGGATAACGCCGTGGGTGTGGAGCTGCGGGTCCTGTGCCCTGCTCGTGGCATGGCGAAAGGTAGCGATGGCAAGATTGCCGGTCGTATCGCGTCGGACCTCGCCGCCTTGCCTTACACGTGTTGCCGCCATGTGCTTCTCGACATGGGCGAGCGCCACCTTAACCGCCACGCCGTGCGCCTTGATCAGCCGCTTGTCTCCGGCAACCTCGGCCATGATCGAGACCGATTTGGGCGCGGACAGGGTGATGTCCCAGCCAGGGCGATGCTCTACCTTCCCATCACGGGTGGTGCCGAGCTGCTGTCCGGCAATGCGGCCTTCGAGCAGTTCGGCGAACTTTTCGCGATCCACTTCGCCCGACAGGCCCAGCTTCTCTGCTGCCTCGCCAAACCAGTCGGACGGAGCCATGCCACCTTCGGCATAATAGTCGTCGGCTTCGTAGTAGCTCGCCGCCTGACTGGCACTCGACAGCGCCGAGACCGATGCGACCATCAAACCGGTCCCGGTTTAGCATCGGGCTCGGCACCCTTCGCGATCTCGCTCACCCGGCTCCACAGCGTATCCGCCGGATCGCCTGGCACGTAACCGGGCTGACGAGGCTCGCCACGGCGGTTGATGTGATCAGCGGTAAGACCGATACGCGCGACTGGCAGGCCATCGGGAAGCAGCAGGTAGCCCTGATGCGGACTGAGCCGCAATTCGCTTTCAAGCACTGCGGGGCGGAACTGGCGCTGGGTCGCGATGGTGGTGCGCGGCACTTCGCTGCCAATTGACAGTGTGTCGGTGGCAACGCGCAATTCCACCTCGCACTGGCCGATGGTTTCACTCGCCCATTTGCGGGTTTCCTGATCGACGGTTTGCAGGAACAGCTTGGTGTTGCAGCACGCCAGCATGGCCTCGGCGATGTTCGCGCCGTAGCGATTGCGCATCTGCCCGAGCGCCTGGAAGGTCAGCACAATCGCTGCGCCGAACTTGCGGCCCTCTGGCAAAAGACGCGCAAGGTTCTCGACACGGGGCAGGTCAGCCAGCTCGTCGAGCACGAACCAGATGCGGCGGTCTGGCGAGGGCGACAGACCCAGCACCGCACTCGCCGCGCATTCGAGCCAGCATGCCATGAGTGGCTTGGACGCTTCGAAGTAGTCTTCCTTGCGGGGGACAAAGATCCACGGCTTTGCACCCTCGCACTCGTCCAGCTTCGCGATGAAGTCGCGGAAGGCAAAGCGGTCCTCTCCCTCATCTTCGACCTTCAGGAATTGGATCAGGTTTGCCGCCTTGGCGAGCATGAACAGCACACTGCCGGTGGCACGGTCAGCATCGTTGGCAAAGGTGCGGGCCGACGACGTATGTCCCAGCCACTCCTTCAACTGCTCCTTGTCCTTGACCTGCAAGGCTTCGAGCAGGGCTTCGAGGCTGCAGTTCTTTTCCGCCCAGAGCGAGCGGATCATGTTGGCGACAAGAATACGGCTTGTTTCGAGCCAGACATCATCATCCTGGCTGCTGGTTTCCGAAACCAGCTGGCGTGCAATCCGGTCGGCATCGGCGGGATGCGATATCTCGTCGAACGGCGTCCAGAAGGCGCAGCGCGCATCGAAGGGATTGAGGATGATGTCACCGCGCGCGGGGTTGTAATAGTGAGCTATGAACTCGCCCGATGTGTCATAGACCAGCGCCGCTTCGCCGCGCCTTTCGATTCCATCGAGCATCTGGCGAAGGACAGTGGTCTTGCCGCTGCCGGTGGTGCCGAGAAAGGCAAAGTGACGGGTCTCGATCCGGCGCGGAATTGGGACCGGACCGATGCGCAGGGCGTCCCTGCCGCAAAGTAAAGTGGTCTGTGCCGCAACATCCTCTTCGTCCGCTACGCGAGTGCCGCCGATGACCCGGTCGGCAAGCGTATCCTTGCCTTGCTCAGACATCGATCTTTTGACCACAACCGATAGGAAAATGCCGATGGCCAGCCCCGCGAGCGTGCCTCCAATTACCTGTCTCACAGTCCAGAAGAAGTTCGCGGCAGTTGCGGGATCGTTGGCAATAACGGAAGCGGGGACGATCAGCCTCTCGCCGTTGACCGTGATCCTCATGTCGAAATCCTTGCCAGCGAACTCGCCCAGCAATGAGAGTGCCTTTGCTCCAATGAAGTGACCCACAGCAGCTATCTCTTCCGGACCAAGCCGGAGCAGCGGGGTGATGATCGCTCCTGCGACGCAGCTGAAAAGAAGGAGCTTGGCAAAGAAGCCGAAGCGTTGCTGCCAATGCGCCATACGCACGCGCCAAAGGGCATGGGCGCGGGTGACAAAATCGATGTTCGAATTCATGGCTCGATCTCCAGAGCAAGCGAGCGCTGGCGCTCGAACGCGTCGCGCGCTTCGCCTGCAATTGTCTCGTCGGTTTTCTTCGTGCCCAGCGCGGCATGGCGGGCGTAAGCGTAGGCCGCACAGGCGGTGAACAAGGTACGATCGAGCACCCGTTCAGCCTCGGCGAGGCGCGCCGATATCGCCCCGATCTCGTGCGCCAGTTCTGCGAGATCGGTCTCCTTGTCGGTGCCGTGAAGCATGGCGAGAAAGCCTGCTTCCACGACCCGCGCCAGCATGGCGTAGTCGCTCAGCCCTCTGCGCTTGGCGAAGTCAGCCAGCACCCGGTATTGCGACGGACTGAGGCGCACTGTCTGTGCCCGCGCACTCATCGGTCCGCTCCAGCGGCGATGCTATCCGCCATCGCGAGGAATGGCGGAATTGCGCGGGTTCGGGGCCTGCTGCGCGGGCGAGATGCTATCCGCATCCCGCCAAACCCGCAGAAATCCTCGATGCACACGTGCGTGGGGTGTGTATGAAAATTACGGGTCCGATACGCAGTATCGTGGCCCCTTCTTTCCCCAGTCTTTCTCCGGTCAATTGGCATGGGTGTCTTGCTCCATGCATACCGTTGGAGGCGTCGCAGACAGGATCAGATTGCGGGCGACATAATCGTCGAAATAGCGCTCGCGGGATTGGCGCGCAGGCAACTGGCGTTCCGCCATGTCGGGGCGCGTAAACCAGCGAAGTAGCGCGAGGTCGATCGCTGACCGGACTTCATCTGCGAGCCGGTTGGTCTCTTCTGGCGTGAGGTCCAGCCACCCGAATTCGGTGCGAACCTGGCTGCCGAGCGGATATCCGGTTCCGTCCCGGCTCCTGTAGATCGGGCCCTCGACAGTGAGGCAACAATCTTGTCCCTCAAACCGCTCACGGACCGGGCGTTCGTACCAGAGCCAGGGCTGCAATGTGTGTCGACGGGCGCGCCCATCGGCATTGTCTTCAACGAGCAATTCGACGAGCTGGGCCGCGCGCACTTCTTCGTTGCTCGGAAGGCGAGTGATCAGCCAGCCATGCTTCTGCAGGACCGCGTTGATCATGGAAAGGATAGACATGGGGGAGATGCTTTCTGCGGGCCATTGCCCGCCTTGGAGGGGGTCAATAGCTGCGCAGGGGGAGGGCTTCGATCCACTCCTCGATGTCAGTGGAACGCCAGCGGATACGTCCGCCGCCAATGTCTATCGGATGAGGAAAGGCACCCCGGCGGATGCGTCGCCAGATCGTAGTCCGGCTGCGAATGCCAGTCAGGCGCATGACCTCATGGCAGGTGAGTAATTCGATATTCGACATGACAGATTCCTTTGCTTCAAGGTTCTGTCACCGTTGCCGCTTGTCCCCTGCGACGATGGGTTGCTTTCAGTTTGCCGCTACGGATCGTGCAATCAGATGTTCAACTCAGCGCCACCCTTGGCTTAGGTGACGCTCGCCAAGCTATGCGAATCGCAATGATGTAGGAAAGAACAAAAATAGAACACATGCCGTTCCGCATTGGCGGTTGGACGATGTTGGATCGCTATGCACAGTCCGGGACGGGAAGAATTTTTCTCTCCAGTGCCCGCTTCAGGCCCATGCAGTTCCGAATCTACGGTTCTGGTGCAGCGGAAGACCGATTTTCGCGTGAATTGCAGCTTGAGTCGATATGACAAGCAAACGCGCTTTCGCTTTGCACGTCGATACGCACATGCAAAGAAAACGCGAAAATCTTTACACGTTGCGCCGGTTCGAGCCCATTTATCCCGCGTTTATTGAAATTTGGAAAATTGTGGGATAAATCGCAGCGATGGCTGTGATCCAACCCTTCTCCGCAGAGCAGGAACGCGCGCTCATCAACATGCGCCAGCGCTATGACGCGTGGATCGAGGCCGAGCGCGAACTCTATTCCATGCCTTACGACCTGAGGCGCAAGAAGGTCGGCGAATACGAGTATCTCTACGAGATCTTCGATCGAAGCGGGAACGGGAAGAGTCTCGGCGCTTGGGGCGACGAAAAGCAAACCCAGTTGGAGGAATACAAGGCTGCAAAGGCTGCTTTGAAGGAGCGTCGTGACGGAGCGCGGGATGCCCTTGGCGAGAGCAGCCGGATTGCGCGCGCGTTACGCTTGCCGCTCCTTTCGGCGGACGCAGGCCCTATCCTTCGAGAGGCAGACAGGCGCTCGCTTCTCGGCAGCCATCTGCTTGTGGTCGGGACAAATGCGATGGCCGCCTACGCGCTAGAAGCTGCGGGCACTTTCCGCGACGTGCCGGACGAAACAGAGGACTTCGATCTCGCCTGGACGGCTGACGAACCGGAAGACGGAACGCAGCTTTGGGACATGCTCAAAGCGGTCGATCCGACATTCACGATTAATACCGAGCGGGAATTTCAGGCGCGCAACGCGAAGGCCTATGAAGTCGAATTGCTGGTAGCACCATCGCGTGTCGAAACGCTGGCCGGAAAGGATCGGCCACGACCCGTTCCTCTACCCGAACAGGAATGGCTCTTGCCCGGTCGGCGGGTAGACCAGGTCGTCCCGTGCCGTGATGGCAGCCCGGCACGTATCGTCGCACCTGACCCCCGCTGGTTCGCGCTCCACAAACTCTGGTTGGGTGCACAGGCAAAGCGGAACCCGCTCAAGCGGCGTAAGGACACGGTGCAGGGAGCGGCGCTGCTCGACGCGGTTGCCGAGGCGATGCCCCAATATTCATTGGGCCACGAATTTGTGAACTGCCTGCCTGATGAGCTAGTGCCCTATTGGGAGGAGTGGGCGAAGGCGCGCGGATAGCTCCTGAATTCAGTCACTCGGTTGGGGCAAAATGGCTGGTCTTTCCCATCAATTTGCTGTAAAAGACGGGCTTTGAAATCATTAGACTTTTTCGAGGATGGGACCCAAATCCTCTGGTAAAAATGCATTCTGGGGGCACCAACGGGGGCCTCACTTAAGTAACCAAGGTCAAGATTCTCGCAGTTTTGCGACATTCTGAGAGCGGTTCGAGTCCTCTTCTGGCACCATTTTCCTGTTTCTCGATGCCCCCCAAAGTATCGACAAACCCCGGTAAATCTGCCATTTATTGTCCCGTAATGTCGCTCATTGTTCGCGACTGCATCTGGGAAATCCCCCAAATGGCGCTCAAAGACACAGAAATCCGTGGTTTCAAGCGGCAAGCCAAGCCTTACAGGAAGGCCGATGCGAAGGGCCTCTATGTCGAAGTCTTTCCAAATGGATCGCGGCTTTGGCGTTTCAAGTTTCGCATTGCCGGGAAAGAGAAGTGGCTGGCTCTGTGGGCATAGACAACTTCGTGCACACCGGACGCAGCGGTGCCGCTTTTATTTTCCTAATAGTATCAATTGTTTGAACCGCAAATTTCGGGTGTGCATCGACCGATTTGGGCGCAAGTCACGACTTGGATCGGCAAATCGGAGACAAATCACCTCTCGGCAAAATACCGCAATTAGGTGATATTTCTATCCTGGATGTGCATCATTCGGAGTTTTGAGCAATTTGCGCCTTTGGGTTCCCGGTACGCCTTATCTGGAGGCTTGTGGAACCGGGATAGTGCCAGATTCTAGCCTGCAAACTGTCCAATTGTGCTGATACATTGCTTCCAAAACTTCGACGAAAACTGGGCCGAAAACAGACCGTCCGCTTCCAAGCGTGACGACGGGCTCAGCTGCCGCTTGGTCGGTTAGCTGCCTTAGTCCGTACCCGCCGACAAAGCCGCCGTTTGCCGGGGGCTTCATGTGGATTCCCGCGTTGTCGTTTCGCTGCCTCGTTCCGGTGCTCGCTGTGCAGTGCCCCGGGCGCCTCCGGGCCATGCCAGCAGGAGCAGCGTGCCCGCAGCGAGCAGGCCGATGGTCAGTACACTGCCTTCGGGTCCAGCAGGGCCTCCGGTCAGGACGTCCGGACCAGTGGGCGTCAGTTGCACAAGCAAGGCCGGCAGCTTCAAATCGAACCCGGTGATCGGCACGGCAAAGCCGACGCCTGTGATCCAGTTCCAGCCCGCATGCCAGCCCATCACACCCCAGATGCTGCCCGCGCGCCAGGCCCAGGCGCAAGCAAATAGACCGAAGGTGAAGGTCATGATGATTTCGCGAAGCGGCTGGTGCGGTGAAAAGTGCAGAAACGCGAATGCGCACGAACTAGCGATAAACCCCGCCGCCAGGTTCCAGCGACGTGTCGCCGTGGAGAGCAGCCAGCCACGGAAGATGAATTCCTCTACCCCAGATTGAAAAGCGAAGCAGGGCAGCAGGATCGCTATCCAGAACAGCGATGCGGTAGAGGAAAAGGCAGGAAGAACATCTCCGCCGACAAAGCCCCCGGCGAGCCAGATCGAGCCGACCGTCAGGGCGATCATGCCCACTCCTATCGCCAATCCGGCCATATACTTGTGCAGCCGTCGCTCGCCGGTCAGGCCCATGGTCGCGAGGCTGCGGCGCTCGACATACCGCGACCAGGCCCAGACGGCAGCGCCCATCCCCGCGAATGGCAGCAGCAGGTTCAGGCAAAACCCGAACGCGGAGCTTGGCTGTCGGGTGGCGTCCATCACGCCAATCCATTCCAGGCCATAATCGAGCGGGAGGCTGGAGAATGCGACAAGCAGAATGCAGACCACTGGCGAAAGCCAGGCCCAGGGCAGCCAGCCGCCATGCGGTTCGGGCGAAAAGATGGTATGTTTCATTCCGGCTGTTTAGCCCGCGGGCTGGTCAGGCTTATAGAATGATTGTGCGTGTCGGTCCGGACCGGTGCCAGGCCAATGGCGTGGTTCCAAAAGTGCGCCTGAAGACCCGGCCAAAGTGGCTCTGGTCCGCGAATCCGGCCTCGTGGGCAGCTGCGGCCATGCCAAGCCCGCTGCGCAGCAGCTGTCCAGCTCGCTCAAGCCTGCGGCATTGCAGATAGCGATAGGGGCTGGTCCCCAGCATCGCACGGAAGTCGCGCGAAAGCTGCCAGCGGTCATAACCGGCGAGTTCTTCGAGCTGATCGAGGTTCGTCCCGGGTGCAGGAACGCTGTCGAGGAATTCTCGCACCCGCATCACGGCTTCGCGATTGACACTCCGCCTGGCCGGCGGACCGCCTTCGCACCGCTGCATCGCAGACACAAACTGGTGGAGTGCGTCCTGATAGCCGAAAAGCTCGTTCCCGGCAGAACACATCGCGATCAGTCGAAGCGCCGAACCGACCAGATCGGCGTCGGTTGAAACCCCTTCAGCCAGAAATGGAAGCGCGGCACCCCCGACCACAGTCTGGACATGAGCAGGCGGAAGATAGGCCGCCCGATAGGAAAAGCCGGCCTGGTCGCAGCAGTATCCATCGTGCAGCTCGTCCGGATGCAGGACCATCACTTGTCCGGGCTGCGACTGCCAGCGCTTCCCCAGATAGTTGAACGACTGCACCCCAGCTGTGGTCACCGCGATCGTATAGGTATCGTGGCGGTGCGGCGAAAACGCGCCCACGCGAAGTTGCGCGTCAATCAGTTCGACCCTGGAAACATCCAGACCGGAATCGCGATTTTCCGAATTGAACTGCATGCAATCGATATCGCCCCTGAACAGGCTGTCCGCAAGTGTCTAGCCCTTCGACCAGTGTCGAATTGATGTCCGCATTCAGGCAATCGGTCGCGGAGCGTCCATGTCCGACATTGGGGCGCAAAGCGCAATGGCCGGTTCTGCAGCTCATGAGGGCGAGGGCGGACGATTGCTGAAAAACTTGATCAATCGGCCTTTGTAAATGTATACCGCTCGATATGGAAAAGACCGCCACGAGAGGACGCCCGCGCGAGTTCGATTTGGACCAGGCGCTTGCTGCGGCCCTGCGCGTATTCTGGACCAAAGGGTACGAAGGCGCCTCGTTGACGGATTTGACAGAGGCCATGGGCATTACGCGGCCCAGCCTCTATGCCGCGTTCGGCAATAAGGAAGCGCTCTTCCGGCAGGCGCTCGACCTCTATGGTGAGGAGAAGCTCGCCTATGTCGGGCAGGCTCTGGCTGCAGAGACTGCGCGCGGTGTGGCCAACAACCTCCTGTATGGTGCCATCGACACGGTGACCGGAGAGGAGTGCCGCGGCTGCATGGGCGTGATTGCGTCCGTCGCCTGCCAGAGCGCCGAGGAATCGATCCGCGACGATGTGGCGCGGCGCACCGAGTCGTCGCGAGCGGCGCTGGTGGCGCGCATGAGGCGGGCGATTGCTGATGGCGATTTCACTGTGCCGGTCGATGCCGAGGCGATGACGCGCTACCTGCTTGCCGTGCTTCAGGGCATGGCGGTTCAGGCTGGCGCGGGCGCAAACCGTCAGCAATTGCAACAGGTTGCGGAGGCCACTCTGGCTATCTGGCCCTCGCGCTAGACAGCGACAAAATGCTGCAGTGCGAAAAAAATATCGAGCAGTATAGAATTCCCGCTTGACCTGAACGCCAGATTACATACTAACCGGTACAGAACTTAGGCCCGGTGGTCGGCTCATGCCGCCCACCAGGAATGTGCGGCGTCGCTGGTGCGATTCCGTGCCGCTCCGGCCATGCCTGCAACCTGTCTCTCCCCGGGCCGACGTGCTTGCGGGAACGGACCCATTCGCCCTCGATCGGGGTGGGGATACGACCATGTTCGATACGCCTTTCGACACGCATGAAGACCGCTATCGCGCCCAGCAGAATGAGGCGGAGACTTTCGCGGAGAACGAGCTGCTCGCCCAGGCCGAACCCCCGCCCGCGCTGGAGCGGCGCCCGGGTCGCCGGCGCTGGCTGGCGCTTGCCGCCATAGTCGTGGCTGTGGCGCTGTCGTGGTTCCTGCTGACCGGTGACGATGCCCCGGCGGCGGCTCCGCCTGTTCCGGTTGTAACGGTCGCGACGCCATTGCAGGGCGAGGTGACAGAATGGGACGAGTTCATTGGCCGGTTCGAAGCGAGCCGCAGCGTCGAAGTGCGCCCGCGCGTTTCCGGGCAGGTGACTGCTGTCCACTTCACTGACGGACAGTTCGTGCGCGCCGGCGCGCTGCTGTTCACCATCGATCCACGCCCCTACCGTGCCAGCCTGGCCGAGGCGCAGGCGCGCGCCGCGAGCGCATCGAGCGCACTTGCGCTTTCGCGCAGCAACCTTGCCCGCGCGCAGCGGCTGGTGGAAGAAGACGCCGTCGCCGCAACCGAGATCGACCGGATGGAGGCGGAGGTGCGCGCCAACGAGGCGGCGCTGGCCGCGGCGCAGGCATCGGTCAGTTCGCGCCGGCTCGATGTCGAATTCACCGCCGTGCGCGCGCCGATCTCGGGCCGTATCTCGGACCGCCGGATCGATCCGGGCAACCTGGTGGCAGCGGGCAGCGGCGAGGCCGCAACGCTGCTGACGACGATCAACGCCATCGACCCGATGTACTTCACGTTCGAAGGCTCGGAAGGCCTGTTCCTCAAGGCCCGCCGCGAGGGGCTGGGCGGTTCGGCCCCGGTCGAGATCCGCCTCGCCGACGAAAGCGACTATCGCTGGCAGGGCACGCTCGACTTCACTGACAATGCGCTCGATCCGCGCTCAGGCACAATCCGTGCGCGGGCGGTGATTGCCAACCCTGAAGGTTTCCTCGCCCCCGGCCTGTTCGGCAATATGCGCATGGCGACTGGCGGCACGACCGCAGCGCTGCTGGTACCCGATACGGCGGTGACCACCGATCAGACGCGCAAGCTGCTGCTGCTGGTGGATGACGAGGGCGTGGTGTCCGCGCGCGAAGTCGAACTTGGCCCTGTGGTCCACGGCCTGCGCGTGATCCGCAGCGGTCTGGAACCGGGCGATCGCGTGGTGATTCAGGGCGTCCAGACGGCCATTCCAGGCCAGAAGGTGCGGACCGAAACGGGTCAGATCGCAGCTGCCGACGAGACCGCTGCCGCCCCCGGTGAGCCGGAGCGGTCATCGGCGCCTGCCGCAAGCGCCACCATCGCCGATTGAGCCCCCTTTCCGACCGGAGCACCCCATGCGCCTTTCCCGCTTCTTCATCGACCGGCCGATCTTTGCCGGGGTCATCGCGATCATCATCACGCTGGTGGGTGCGATCTCCTACTTCTTTCTGCCGGTCAGCCAGTATCCCGAGGTCGTTCCCCCCACGGTGACCGTGAACGCCGTCTATCCCGGCGCGTCCGCCGAGACGGTGGCTGACACGGTCGCCAATCCGATTGAGCAGGAGATCAACGGGGTGGACGGCATGCTCTACCTCTCCAGCCAGTCAACCGGTGATGGGCGGGTGACGATCACCGTCACTTTCGAGCCTGGCACCGATCTCGACCAGGCACAGGTGCTGGTCCAGAACCGGGTCGCCATTGCCGAACCCCGCCTGCCCGAAGAGGTGCAGCGCCTTGGCATCGTCACCGCCAAGACCACGCCGGACTTCCTGCTGGTGGTGAACCTGATTTCGCCCGACGACTCGCTGACCCGCGAATATATCTCCAACTACGCCCAGACCCGGATCAAGGACCGGCTCGCGCGGATTGAGGGGGTGGGCGCGGTGCAGCTGTTCGGCAGCCGGGAGCTGGCCATGCGTGTGTGGATCGATCCTGGCCGCGCCGCCGGGCTTGGCCTGACAGCGGGCGATATTGTCCGCGCTCTGCGGGCGCAGAACGTGCAGGTTGCCGCCGGCACGCTGGGCCAGCAGCCGAGCCCCGACGCAGCCTTCCAGGTCAACGTGGAAACGCAGGGCCGCTTCACCGATCCGCAGCAGTTCGAAAATGTCGTGATCCGTACAGATGCCGAAGGGCGGCAGGTGCGCGTGGGCGATGTCGCGCGGGTGGAGATCGGGGCGCAGGACTATTCGACCTCGGCCTATCTCGACGAAATGGATTCGGTGATCATTCCCGTGCAGCAGGAACCCGGCTCCAACGCGCTGGCCTCTGCTGAGGAAGTGCAGGCGGTGATGGAGGAACTGGCCGCCGATTTCCCCGCCGGCCTCGAATACCGCATCGTCTACAATCCTACTGACTTTATTTCGCAGAGCATCGATGAAGTAATTCGCACGCTGATCGAAGCCATCGCGCTGGTGGTGATCGTGATCGTCGCCTTCCTGCAGAAATGGCGCGCGTCGATCATTCCGGTACTGGCGATCCCGATCTCGCTGGTGGGCAGCTTCGCCGTGCTCGCCACGCTCGGCTATTCGCTCAACAACCTCTCGCTGTTCGGGCTGGTGCTGGCAATCGGCATCGTGGTGGATGACGCAATTGTCGTGGTCGAGAATGTCGAACGCAATCTCGAACGCGGCATGTCCCCGCTCGATGCCGCGCGCTTCTCCATGGACGAGGTGGGCGCGGCGCTGATCGCCATCGTGCTGGTGCTGTGCGCGGTGTTTGTCCCCACGCTGTTCATCGGCGGGCTGTCGGGCGCGTTCTACCAGCAATTCGCGGTGACCATCTCGTCTGCCACGGTGATCTCGCTGATTGTCTCGCTCACCCTGTCGCCCGCATTGTCGGCACTGCTGCTGCGCAAGCATGAGCAATTGCCTGCCAGCGCACCGCGCTGGCGCCGCGTGATCGAGCGCGCAGGCGATGCTTTCAATCGCGGTTTCGAGCGCTTCAGCAATGCCTATGGCAACTGGACCGCCCGGCTGGTGCGCATGCCGCGCCGGATGATGGTGATCTATGCCGCCCTGATCGGGCTGACCGGCTTTGCGATTATAGCCACCCCGGCCGGTTTTATCCCGCAGCAGGACCAGGGCTATTTCCTTACCGTCATCCAGCTGCCCCCCGGCTCTTCCACCGCGCGCACCGACGAGGTGATGAAGAAGGTTGCCGAGCGCATGCTGCCGATTGACGGCATTTCGGGCACGGTCATGCTGTCCGGCTTCGACGGCACTTCGGAAACGCAGAGCGCCAGTTCGGCCGCCGCCTATTGGGTGCTGGACGATTTTGAGGACCGCGCGGCTTCCGGTCAGACCATCGATGCGCTGATGCAGCAGGCGCAGGCTGCCACCGCCGACATCAACGAGGCACGGCTGATGATCGTAAAGCCGCCGGTCATTCGCGGTATCGGTTCGGCGGGCGGTTTCCGCATGATGATCGAGGACCGCAATGGCGAGGGCTATCGCGCGCTGCAGCAGCAGGCCTATGCGGTGATAGCCGAGGCCAACCAGCGCGAGGGCCTGGCCGGAGTCTATACTTTCTTTGACACCGGCACGCCGCGTGTGCGTGCGAATATTGACCGCGACAAGGCGCAGATGCTGGGCGTTGCCCCTTCGAGCATATTCGAGACACTGCAGGTCTATCTCGGCAGCGCCTTCATCAATGATTTCAACCTGCTGGGCCGCACCTATCGCGTCACCGCGCAGGCCGATGCGCAATATCGCGACGATGCCGCCGATATCGCCGCGCTCTACACACGCTCGGAAAACGGGGCGATGGTCCCGCTGGGTTCGGTGGCGACGCTGAGCGACACGACCGGCCCCTATCGCGTGACGCGCTATAATCTCGTCCCCGCCGTGGCGGTCGATGGCGATACCGCGCCGGGGTATTCCTCGGGCCAGTCGCTGGAGACGATGGAGGCGGTGGCGCAAGAGGTCCTGCCGCGCAATTTCGACACCGAATGGACCGGCATCGCCTATCAGCAGGACACGGCAGGCAATACCGCTGTGCTTATCGTCGGGCTGGCAGTGCTGCTCGTCTTCCTTGTGCTGGCGGCGCAATATGAAAGCCTGATCATGCCGCTTTCGATCATTCTGATCGTGCCCATGTGCCTGCTCGCAGCCATGGCGGGCGTGAACTTGCGCGGCCTGGACAATAATGTGCTGACGCAGATCGGGCTGGTGGTGCTGATCGCGCTGGCGGCGAAGAATGCGATCCTGATCGTCGAGTTCGCCCGTCAGGGTGAGGAGCAGGACGGCCTCTCTCCCGTCGAGGCCGCCGTGCAGGCCGCGCGCACCCGCCTGCGCCCGATCCTGATGACCAGCTTCGCCTTCATCCTCGGCTCGGTGCCCTTGGTGATTGCAACCGGTGCGGGTGCGGAACTGCGGCAGGCGCTGGGTACGGCAGTATGTTTCGGCATGCTCGGCGTGACCGGCTTCGGGCTGATCTTCACGCCCACTTTCTACGTCGTTTGCCGCGCGCTGGGCGACCGCATCGCCGGGCTGCGCGCATCCGGTTCCGGCACCGAAGATCGCGATCGCCATGACGATGCGCAGATGACCCCCGCGGAATAGGAGACCCGTCCCATGCATATCCGCTCGCACATTCTTGCCTCGCTTTCCGCGCTCGCCCTGATGGGGTGCGCGGCGGGGCCGGATTACGTCGCTCCCATCCCCCCACCCCAGGCGACGACCGGCCCCTTCCTTTCCGCACAGGAGGGTGTGACCGCGCCCACCGTGCTCCCCGCCGACTGGTGGCGTCTCTATGACGATCCGGCGCTGGACGGGCTCGTCGAAGATGCGCTGGCCGCCAATACCGATATCCGCCAGGCGACTGCGCGGATCGCGCGGGCACGAGCGGGGCTGCGCGGTGCGCGCTCGGGCCGCCTGCCGCAGACCGGCATCGGCGCGGGCGCTAGTTACGGACGCGTATCCGAAAGCGACGTGCCACCCGGCACCGATCGCGACGGCTGGGCCTTCGATGCGGGCCTGTCCGTTTCCTATGAGCTGGACCTGTTCGGCAGGGTTGGACGCGGCGTGGAAGCGGCACGCGCCGATCTCGACAGTGCGCAGGCCGATGCCGACGCCGTGCGCGTGATCGTGGTTGCCGATACCACGCGCGCCTATGCCGATGCCGCCAGCGCGGCGGCGCGGCTGGCGGTGGCGCAGGACATCGTTGCCCTGCTCGACGAATCGCTGCGCCTGACGCGTCGTCGCCACGAGGCCGGTCTCGAAAGCGGGCTGGCTGTGGCGCGGATCGAGACCTTGCGTGAACAGCGCGCGGCGACCATCCCCGCAATCGAGGCCGAGCGGCAGACCGCCCTGTTCGCGCTTGCCACGCTGACCGGGCGCGTGCCTGCCGAATTGCCATCCATCGCCGCCGAGCGCAGCGTGGCGCTCGAAGTCACCGATGCGCTGCCGGTGGGCGATGGTGCCGCACTGCTTGCGCGGCGCCCGGATATCCGTGCCGCCGAACGCCGGCTGGCGGCGGATACGGCGCGCATCGGTGTCGCCACCGCGGACCTTTATCCGCGCGTTACGCTGGGCGGATCGGTGGGGGCCACCGGGCCGAGCCTGAGCGACCTGCTCACTGGCGGGCCGCTGCACTTCCTGCTCGGCTCGCTGATCGACTGGAATTTCCCCAATAGCGAGCCTGCGCGCGCGCGGATCAATGCGGCGGAGGCGGGAGCCGAGGAATCGCTCGCCGCTTTCGACGGCACTGTGTTGCAGGCATTGCAGGAGACTGAGACCGCACTCTCCACCTATGCCCGTACGCTGGAACGGCGGCAGAACCTGCTCGCTGCGCGCGAGGCAGCCGAACGCGCTGCCGCCATCACCCGCGCACGCCAGCGCGAGGGGATCGTCAATTCGCTCGAACTGCTCGATGCCGAGCGCACGCTGGCCGAAACGCGGGCAGTGCTTGCAGAGCAGGACGCGGCCATCTCGCGGGCCCAGATCGACGTGTTTCGCGCCCTGGGTGGAGGCTGGTCGTAAGGCCATTATCTTCCAGCTTGAACACCGGACCCTGTTCAGACCGGCGTTTTAAGGGGCGTGCCATCGAGGACTCGCGAGCAGACTTCGGATAGCCCCCCTTTCCTTGTTTCGATGGATCAGATCAAAGCGGCGAAAGCGGCTTGCGTCCGGGCGCTTCTCAGTCCAAGGTAGCGCTACCATAAGGGTCGCCGGCGGTTAGCGCCGGGGCGGGGAGAGGAAAACATGGAAAGCAAAGCGCAAGGCGTCAATATGGCGCTGATTTCGGCGATTGTGGCGGTGGCGACAATCGGCGGACTTTTGTTCGGTTACGATAGCGGTGCGGTCAACGGCACGCAAAGCGGGCTGGTCGAGGAGTTCAGCCTCAGTTCTACGTCGCTTGGATTTACGGTGGGCTCACTGCTGATCGGTTGCGCGGTGGGTGCCTTTTTCGCCGGACGACTGGCCGATGTGATCGGGCGCCGCGCGGTCATGATCATGGCTGCGCTGCTGTTCGTATTCGGGGCGCTGATCCAGGGCATTACCGATGTCCATACGCTGTTCGTGCTTGCCCGCTTCTGCGGCGGCATGGCGGTTGGCGCAGCCAGCGTGCTCTCACCGCTGTATATTTCCGAGGTCGCTCCGGCCAATATCCGCGGGCGGCTGACGACGGTGCAGCAGGTGATGATCATCACCGGCCTGACCGCCGCCTTCGTGGTCAATTACTTCCTCGCCCAATCGGCCGGCAGCTCGCTTGGTCAGGTTGCCGGACTGCCTGCATGGCGCTGGATGTATCTGGCGCAGGCTTTTCCCGCCGTGATCTTCCTGGTGGCGCTGTTCTTCATTCCTGAAAGCCCGCGCTACCTTGTCAGCAGGGGCCGCGATGAAGAGGCCCGCAGCGTCCTTACCCGCCTGTTCGGCACGGTGGAGGCTGATCGCAAGCTTGTTGAGATCCAGGGCAGCTTCGATGCCGATCATCGGCCGCGCCTGTCCGATGTCACGCAGAAGGGCTCCGGCCTGCGTCCCATCGTCTGGGCGGGTCTGCTGCTGGCCACTTTCCAGCAGTTCGTGGGTATCAACATCATCTTCTATTACGGTGAGACGCTGTGGCGCCTGGCGGGCGTATCGGAAGAGGTCGCGCTGGAACGCAACATCTATTCCGGCCTCGCCTCGATTGCGGCGGTGTTCTTTGCGCTGGCGGTGATCGACAAGATCGGCCGCAAGCCGCTGCTGATGATCGGTTCCTTCGGCATGGCGGTGACTTTGGGCGCGATGACATGGGCCTTCAGCGGCGCGGGCACCGATGCCGCCGGCAATCTGGCTCTGGGTGAAACCGCAGGCTGGACCGCCCTGGTGGCGGCCAATCTTTACGTCATCTTCTTCAACATGAGCTGGGGCCCGGTGATGTGGGTGATGCTGGGCGAAATGTTCCCCAACCAGATCCGCGGATCGGCGCTGGCCGTGGCGGGGCTGGCGCAATGGGTGGCCAACTATGTCGTGGTGCAGAGCTTCCCGTGGATGGCCGACAATCTGGGCCTTGCCACAACCTATGCCACCTATACCATCAGCGCCGTGATCAGCTTCTTCCTGGTCAAGAGCTTCATCAATGAGACCAAGGGCAAGGAACTGGAGGAGATGGAGGGCTGACCGGCATCTGCATCATCCGCAAAGCAGAATGGAAGCCGGGGCAGCCTGTCGCGCCCCGGCTCCGCTTGTCAGGTCCCGCGCATGAATGAAGCTGCTCCCTCCTCTGCCGGCCCACTCTTTCGGCCACGCGTTCGGCCACCTGTGCGAGTTGTCGTCCTTGGCGGCGGTACCGCGGGCTGGATGACAGCGGCCGGTCTGGCCCGCATGCTGCCGGGCCTTGCCACCGTCGACCTGATCGAGAGCGAGGATATCGGCATCGTCGGCGTGGGAGAGGCCACCTTGCCGCATATTCGCGGCTTCGTGGAAAGCCTTGGCATAGACGAGGCGGCCTTCATGAAGGCGACCCACGCGACCTACAAGCTGGGTATCGATTTTCGCGATTTCGGCCGCATTGGCGAAAGCTATATCCACCCCTTCGGCTCCTTCGGCGAAGAAGTGGCCGGGGTCGGCTTCCACCATTACTGGCTGGAACTGCAGCGCCAGGGGCTGGCCGGAGAAATCGGCGAGTATTCGCTGGCCGTGGCTGCTGCCAGGGCCAACCGCTTCACCCCGCCTGCGGGCGATAGCTCGCTCGCCTCCACCTATGGCTATGCCTATCAGTTCGATGCCACATTATTCGGCCCGTTCATGCGCGACTTCGGCATCGGGATCGGGGTCACGCGGCATGAAGGGCTGGTGGTGGATGTGGAGCGTGACGGCGCCAGCGGCAATGTCACCGCGCTGGTGCTGAAGGACGGGCGGCGGATAGAGGGCGATCTGTTCATCGACTGCTCGGGCTTTCGCTCTCTTCTGCTGGGCGGCGCGCTGGAGGAGGAGTGGGAGGACTGGACGCACTGGCTGCCATGTGACCGCGCCGCCGCCATGCCCTGCACCCACGCCAGCGACGATATCCGGCCCTATACCACCGCCACCGCCATGCCCGCCGGCTGGCGCTGGCAGATCCCGCTGCAGCACCGGATGGGCAATGGCTATGTCTTTTCCAGCGCGCATATCTCTGAGGATGAGGCGTGCGAGGCGATCCGCCATTCGGCGGAGGGCAAGCCGCTGGCCGATCCGCGCATATTGCGCTTCCGGCCCGGTCGCCGCCGCCGATCGTGGAGCCACAATGTGGTGGGCGTGGGCCTTGCCAGCGGGTTCCTCGAACCGCTCGAATCCACCTCCATCTACCTGGCGCAGATGGCGATCACCTACCTGATCGAACTGTTCCCCGATGGCGGCGCAATCGATCCGCGCGACCGCGATGAATTCAATCGGCTGGTGGACATGGAATATGACCGGGTGCGCGACTTCCTGATCCTGCACTACAACGCCACCACGCGGGATGATTCCGAATTCTGGAACCATGTGCGCACCATGACAGTGCCCGATAGTCTGGCCGACAAGCTGGAGCTGTGGCAGCGCGCGGGCCGGATCGAGAAATATGCCGATGGCCTGTTCTACGATGCCAGCTGGATCGCGGTCTATGTGGGGCAGGGCATGCTGCCCCGGCGCCACGATTCGCGGGTAACACTGGCCGATCCGATGCGCGTGAGGAACGCGCTGGAGCGCCTGCGACAGGAAATCGGCACGCAGGTTTCGGCCATGCCCGGCCACCGCGATTACCTGATGTCCGAAGCCGCCCGTCTGGCAGACGCAGCATGAGCGAGGCGCGCGAAAGACTGCGCCGGATCGCCATAGCGGGTGGCGGGCAGCTGGGCATTCTCACGGCCATTGCTCTGCGCCGCGCCTTACCCGATGCGCAGGTGGTGGTGATCGGCCTGCCGCCAGATCCGGCGGGCTTTGCCGACCGCGCCAGCACCGCGCTGCCATTCACCAACCGCCTGCATGATCGCCTGAAGATTGACGAGACGCAGCTGGTCCAGCGCGCCGGAGGAAGCCACCGGCTGGTCACGCGCTATTTCGGCTGGGGTGATGAGGACCAGGTCGGCGAGAAACAGAACGGCGCGATGGCCTATGGCGCTACGCTCGATCCGCAATTGCGCACCCGTTTTGCGCAGGAATGGGGCGGCGGGCGCAGCGCTGGCGGCGGGGCATCTCCCCCCGGCTCGCTGGCCGAAGTGCTGGCCGATGCGGGGCGCTTTGCCGTGCCGCCGGGCGATGTGTCCACGCCGATCGACCAGGTCGATTATGCATTGCGCTGGAACATGCCCGCCTATCGCGAGATGCTGATCGCCATGGCGCAACAGCTGGGCGCGCAGCATGTGGCCGGAACGATGGAAGCGCTGCAGCCAGATGGCGCGGGCGGGCTTGCTGCCATCGCCATTGCCGGACAGGGCCTGATCGAGGCCGATCTGTTCATCGATTGCAGCGGCACGCAGGCACATTTGCTTTCCGCCCTGCCTGAAGCGAAGCGGCAGGACTGGAGCGCCATGCTGCCCGTGCGCCGCGTGCTCCATGCCATTCCGGGCGAGCCGATGCTGGCGCTGGAGGACCGTTTCTCGCTGCTGCCCGAAGGCTGGCTGTGCGAATTTGCCGGGCGCGACGGCTTGCAGGTGACACTGGCGCTGGCCGATGGCGTATCAGAAGACGCCGCGCTTCGGGCACTGGGGGCAGGGCCTGCCGGGCTGGTGCAGATGGAGCCGGGCTGTGCTCAGCTTCCGTGGTGTGGCAATGTAATCGCGCTGGGGGATGCGGCCGCGAGTTTTGAGCCGCTCGGCTTCCTCAACCTCGATCTGGCGCATCGCCAGCTTGCCCTGCTGCTGGAAATGCTGCCGGGGCGCACGATCGAACCGCTCGAACGCGCCGAATATAATCGCCGTGCCTTGCTGATGGCGCAGCAGGTGCGCGATACGCTGGCGGTGCATTATGCCTCCCCGCGCGCGCGGCAGGTGTTCGGCGCATGCGAATTGCCGCCTTCGCTGGAGGCCGCGCTGGACCAGTTTGCCCGGCGCGGACGCCTGCCCTTCCGGGATGAGCCGGCGCTGCTGGTGCAGGAATATATGGCCCTGCTGCGCGCGCTCGGCTTTGCCGAAGGCACCACGCCGCAATCGCGCAGCGCGGACCAGCGCAGCGTTGAGGCCAGCCGTCAGGCATTTGCAGCGCAGGCGCGCGCCGCGCTGGAATTCACCCCGCCCTACCAGCAGTTCATGCAGCAGGCCCTGCAGCCACAACCCGTGGCCAGCGACCTGCAATATTGATGTGCCCGGCGCGTTATTCGCGCCGGGGCTCTCCAGCACTCAGCGCAGCTGTTGCCACCGGCGCCTGCCTGCTCACATCAATGGTCGCCTGAGCCCGCAGGGTGCCGACCTGTACGACCACAGGTCCGTCGGCGGTGGCGTCCTCCACCACAAGCTTGACCCACAGCGTCTCGCCATCCTTGAACCATGCGGTCTGGTTTGAGGCGCGCAAGGCGTCCATGCTGGCCAACTGCGCACTACCAGCGGGGGCGGCGAAGCCGGGAAGCTCAAAGATCACCCAAGAGCCTTGGTCCATTTCCCGCAGGTTAAGCGACATGCTGTCCCTCGCTGTCGATACCCGGACCTGGGCACCGCTGGGGATCGTCGTCTCGCCATTATATTCGAACCGCTTCCCGTTGCGTTCAAGGACAACCGGATTGGTGGCGGGGCCGGCAGCGAATTCGGGGAACTGGCGCGTATCGTCGATGCTCAAGCGACCCATGTCGGCAACGCACACGGCGGCATTCCAGTTCGCTCTGATTACACAGCTGTCTTCAGCCGAAGCCATACCGTTATCGATGACGATGTAGGCACCGGCAGTCCCGCTGACCGAGCCGTCGACGTCATGAATCGTCGCACTCCTGTAGGCAGCCCGCCCGGCGAAGTCCGACGACCAGCGGCGCTGTATTTGCGGGAAATGAACTGGCTGGGCGTTAACGAACGTGGCGTTCTCGACCATGTTCTCCGTGCTCATGCCGAAGCTGGTGAACAGCAGATAGGACAGCGCACCCGCTTCGCGCAGATCGTTGGGTTCGTAATTCACGAAGGTCGTATTCACCACGTCATGGCGGTAATCGTAATATTCGTAGCCGCGGATCGGGAAATCCGCCGTTACGTGCGGCAAGGTGCGGCCATAGGCAATTTCCTCGGGCGTCGAGGGATTGCCGATATTGCCGCTTTCGCCCACGAATAGCGAATCCTGTACCCGTGACGAGTAAGGCGCCACGCCATAGCCGCCCGCCGCATGGGTGAAGCCGATGGCGTTGTCGGCCAGCTTGAGATTGGTGAACAGGTGATATTCGCCGCGGCCCCAGATGGCGCCATTGCGGTTCTTGTAGGCCGTGTAGCTGTCGACGACCGACGGTATTGCTCCGCTGCTCGGATCGGTCGGATCATTATAGGCAATATGCCCGGCACCGCCGACATTGAAAGTGCCATCGGGCGAAGGGCCCCGGTCGAACATCAGGCTGTCAAAATTGGAGTGGGCGGTGTTGCCGCTGAACTCGCGCAATGGCATCCGGCGTGGCCAGGTCTGGGCACTGATCTCCGATCCTTCGAACTGTCCGGTCGGGTGCGCGGGCAGGGCGATCCAGAAGCCGACCGCGTCCGACCCGGCAGCCACGTTGTCACGATAGATATTGTCCGGATTGGTGATCCAGAAAGTGGAGACGGTATTGTCCGAAGGGATCAATATGTGGTCGGATTGCTGACCCCGGCTGCCCCGGGCCGCATCGGTCAGGTTGGTCGGCTCGCACGGCAGCGTCGGGTGACACTTGGTCTGGATGCCGAGGTTGCGGACGAACTGGTTGCCCGTTTCGATCCCGTCTTCCATGAAAAAGCAGTGACCCACGGTGTTGAAAGTCACATTGTTTTCTACCAGCAGATTGTTGGTGCCATGCACCGTCACGCAGCGGCTGAAGGTGTCGTGGATGGCCGCATTCCTGATATACTGCCCCTCCCCTTCGCCGATCAGGTGCCAGTGGAGCGGGTAACGCGCCAGATGCATGTGCTGGCCCATGCGGCTCAGCTCAACGCTGTCGACGTACATCTTGGACCCGACCATCCCCATGATGTGCCCGCCGAAGTAATTGCTCTCGGAATCTTCCGATGCCTGAATGCGGATATTGCGCGTCAGCAGACCCACTTCGCCGCGCTCGTCCACGCCGAAGGTGATCTCGCCAAAGTGCATGTATTCAAGCGCGCTATCCAGCGTCAGCGTGTTGCCGCTGATAGCCGTAATATGGCGCCTTTCGGCCTGCCTCGGGTTAAAGTCGGTTGAGGCAAGGACAATCTCGTCACCTACACGCCAGCCGCTGGCGTCCAGCACCTCGATCCGGGCGGAGCCGCGCTCGGCTGTCCGGGCCAGCTTGGTCCATGTATTTTCCCGGTTGCCGTGCAGGTTCAGCGTCCCGCGCATGAGCATGATCCCGCGATCGCCCATGGTGTTGATATCTTCGTCCGGGACATTGTCTGTCAGCGTGATGGAAGCATTGCGTTTATGAGGATTGGCCTCTGTGCCGATTTCCAGTTCACCGCCGGGAACATAGATCCACTCGGTCACCAGATCGATATCGCGCTGGTCCGAAAAGCTCAGCTTGCCGCTGATCGTCAGGCTGCGCAGCGCAGGCGGGCTGACATCGAGGACAACATGCATGTCCCGGTCAATGGTGACCGCATCGCCTTCGCCCGGCACCGCACCCGAAGGCCAGGCCGCCGGATCGGACCAGCGCATTTCCCTGACCGCTGATGTCGACGGGCCTGTGTCTGCCTGCATCTCTGCATGGTCGTGAGTTGCCTGCGCATTTGCAGCCGTTCCCGCGCCCAGCAAAAGGGCCGCAGGAAGCAGCCGGCATGATGACAGCAAGCCAGAAAGATGGCGCATGATGTTTTCCCCTCCATCGGGACTGTGAGTCCCGCCATTATTATTGGAGTGATCCTGCAACAGATAGTTCGCTTTGCCAAGGTTTAGTCCGGCACCATGGCGGGACTGGTGGCAATTGCCTGTAACAGTTGTTGTATCCTCCCCCTCTGCTTGCCCACCTGCCTGCTTCCGCAAGAGGCTCCAGAGACAAGCCGGTGTGGAATGTTTTGGGGTTCGAACAACGCTGCGGACCAATATTGACCGCGATTGACGGCCCGCATGTTGTTGCTCGGCCAGCTTCGCGCTAACATCCTGAACACAAGCATGCCATCTGGGGAGATGGGCAAGGATCAGGCACACAATAGATGCCAGCACCTTGAGGGGAGGACATATTCATGAAAAGTGAAAGTGAATGGGGCAGCCGGCCATCGAAATTGGCAAGAGGCACGATCAAGTGCTCAATCATTCTGGCGGGCATGACCGCGGCGACGAATGCGCAGGCGGCGTGCGAGCGGGGGATGCTGCGGCAGTTGGCAGCGACCTATGTCGAAGCGCAATCGACCGGCCAGCCCGCGATAGTGCCTCTCGCAGCCGAATCGTATTACGGAGAGAACAATCTGCCCGTGGACATTGCTGCGGGCATACTGACCCAGGCCCTGCCGGTCGACTTCACCCGCAGCTTCTATGACACGGAGCAATGCGCCACTTTCACAGAACTCGTGTCGGCCACGAACGCGCACCCTTACGTGATCCACACGCGGATGGAGGTGAGCGATGGCGAAGTGACCGTAATGGAATCCGTGGTGACCGACGAAGGGGACTGGGTGTTCGGTGCGGACGCGCATCTTGCCCAGACGCAGGTTGAGAACTGGGGCGAGATCCCCGCAGGCCAGCGCGACACGCGCGAGTCCATCCAGGCGGCGGCCGACGCGTATCTGGACAATTGGGGCAACCCCGAACTGCCGGTGCCGCACGGCACGCCATGTGCCCGGCTGGAGGGCCGCATTTATACAGGCAGCAGAGACCCTGAAGGCCAGACCTGCACCATGGGGGCGTTCCCGCAGCCGATAGAGACGGGCAGCCGCCGCTATGTCATCGATGAGACCGTGGGCGCCGTCAGCATCTTCCATAACTTCTCCTGGATCGATGCGGGCCTCGGGCCCTATCATCCGGGGACCCCGACCAGCCAAACCTTCCGGGTTGAGGGCGGCATGAACCGCTACATCCACGAGGTGACGGCATGCACCACGCCAAAATGCGGCAGGTAGGATGGTGAATGCCTGCCCGCTTCCGGAAGCAAGAGTGCGCAAACCGGCTTAAGGCAGGCCGTCAGAATAGGTCCCCGCCGCGCTCAACCAAGCGCCTGGCGGATGATCTGGCGCATCTTGTCAAACAGGCCGGGTGAGGGCTTGCCGATCACGCCCGCCGCGTGATCTGGCAGGTGGGCAGCGGGATCGCCGGACTTTTCGAACACGTAATAGTCCAGCATCCCGCGCCACACTTCGCGCTGCCCTGGCGGCAGGTGGCGATAGGCCAGCAGCGCGTGGAGCAGCGCATCGTAGGGGCCGCCAATTCCGGCAGGCTGGCCATCGTTCCACCAGTAGTTGACCAGTATGCTGACCGGATCGAGCGATTCCACGCCGTGCCACCAGCAATAGGGGATGTAGATCGCATCGCCCGGCGCCAGCGTGGCCTGACGCGCGCTGGCCCATGCATCGGCAAAACGCGGATAGCGGGCAAGATCGGGCGAATGGGCATCAACCATGCTCACCGGCGTTCCGGCGGGCGTGGATTCGAAGGGGCCGGGATAGAGATTGGCGATCTGTTCGGGCGGATAAAGAGTGAAGCGCCTGTGGCCAGAGACGCAGCAGGCGATATTTTCCTTCACATCATAATGCGCGGCCACGCGGATGCGATTGCCGATCCAGATGCGCGCCGGGACATGGGCCAGCAAGTCCAGCCGATTGGCCTGCGCAAAGGCGGGCAGCAGTTCCGCCACCCCTTCAGACTGCACCGCCAGCCCCGGCGGCTGCGGCAAGTCTGCGGCACGCAGCAGATCATCCAGGAACATGCCGAGCTGGCCCTGTCCCTTGACGAAATTCATGCCCGACAGATCGGAATTGTAGAAGAACCGGCCGTTCTCAGCGGGCATTGCAGCGATGGCGGTTACCGGGCGCGCGCTGCCGCACTGGTGCAGATAGGCGACAATCGCCGCGCCGCCCTGCCGCCCCGCTGCAACCGCAGGCCAGTGCTCCACCAGTCCGCGCAGAACAACGGGCCTGTTGGCGGCGCGTATCTGATCGAAGCGCTGCTGGTCGATCGGTCCGGTGATTTCATCCAGCGGCGGCGGATCTGCCAAACCGCTCATGAGGTGACGCGCAGGGCCGGATCGATCGCGCTGCCATTGCTGCGCAGGAAATCCTCCTGCGTCGGCATCTGCGATACGGCGGTGGCGATCACCTGCCGGATATGGCCCAGCCGGTGCAGCAATTCCTCGTCGCTCATCAAATCGGCTGCGGGGTGATAACCACCCGCCGTGATGCCCTGACACGCCATGACGGAGAGCCAGCTGGTCTCTGTAAACAGCTCATTATGATCGCGGATCACCCGGCCGGAGGAGCGGAACATCTCCAGCTTTTCCTTCAGCCCGTCGGTCGGTTCCAGATTGCGGCAATAGTTCCATAACTCGGAATCGTCGCGCGTGGTGGCCTTGTAATGCAGCACCAGGAAATCGCGGATGTCGATGTAATCCTGCTCGGTCTCGCGGTTGAAGCGCTCAATCTCCTTGGCGGAAAATGTGGTGGTGGGGAACAGCGCCATAAGCCGCGCAATGCCCGATTGCACCAGATGGATGGCGGTCGATTCCAGTGGTTCCAGAAAACCGCCCGCAAGCCCCAGCGCGACCACATTCCTGTCCCAGCCTTTGGCCCGGTGGCCTGCGGCAAAGCGCAAATGGTTGGGCGCAGCGAATGGTTCACCGTCCAGGTTGTCTATCAGGATCTGCGTCGCCTCATCCTCGCTCATATGGGCGGAGGAATAGACGTGGCCGTTGCCTATCCGGTGTTGCAGCGGAATGCGCCATTGCCAGCCGGCGGCGCGTGCGGTGGAGCGGGTGAGCGGCTCCCGCGATCCGCCGTGGGTGCAGGGCATGGCCACGGCGCGGTCGCACGGCAGCCACTTGCTCCAGTCGCGAAATTCCACACCCAGTGTCTGGCCCAGCAACAGCGCGCGAAAGCCCGAGCAGTCGATGAACAGCTCGCCCGTCACCAGCTCACCCGATTCGAGCTTTACGCCGGTGACAAAACCGCTCTCGCCGTCCTGTTCGACCTCGGTGATGCGGCCCTCGATCCGGGTGACGCCCTGCATTTCTGCGCGCGTGCGCAGGAATCGGGCATAGCGCGACGCATCGAACTGGAAGGCATAGCCGAGCCGTGCGAGCGGGGAATTGGGCTGGTCCGGCTGCGGCCAGAAGAACTTGCCCGCCTTGCCCGCCATCGCGCCGATGGAATAGTCATCGAGCGGGTGGCTGTCTCCCAATTCCAGCCCCCTGAGCCAGAAATGGTGAAATTCGATCCCCAGCATGTCGATGCCATAATGGCCGAACGGGTGGACATAGCGGTCCCCGATATGCGTCCAGTCGACGAATTCGATGCCCAGCTTGTAGGTCGCATGGGTTTCCCGCACGAATTCGTTTTCATCGATGCCCAGCAGGCTGTTGAACTGGTTGATCTGCGGGATGGTGGCTTCACCCACGCCCACCGTGCCAATCGCCTCGCTTTCCACCAGACTGATGGAGAGGCCCGGCATTTTGCCCATGATCTTCGATATGGCGGCGGCTGCCATCCAGCCTGCGGTTCCGCCGCCCACGATCACGATGTTGCGGATGGGTGCGCCGTTCATGATGCAGCGAGAGTCCATGCAGGGGCCGCCACCGCACCGCCCTCAGTGTTTGCCCCGGTATCCGCCCATGCGCCGGCCTGCCGCAGGAACTGTTCCTGTGTGGGCAGACCCTCGGCGGTCTGGCGATAGGCTTCGCGCATTTGTGCCATGGCGGCGGCGACCTTGGCCTCGTCCAGCGTATCGGCGATGGGATCGTGGCGGGCCGGGATGATGTTCTGCCCCAGCATCACCGCGATCCAGCTGGGTTCGGAAAACAGTTCCGCATTCTCGCGGAAGATGCGCCCGTGCAGGCGCCACAGTTCCGTCTTCGTGGCCAGGCTGTCCGGCACGTCCATGTCGCGCACATAGCGCCAGAACGGCGTGTCATCGCGCTGGGTGGCCTTGTAATGCAGGATGATGAAGTCGCGCACGTCCTCATACAGCTCGCGCATCCCGCGGTTATATTCGTCACGCTCCACCGGGCTGATCTGCTTGTCGGGGAACAGCGCAAACAGGCGGGCGATGCCGTTCTGGATCAGGTGGATGCTGGTTGATTCAAGCGGTTCGATAAAGCCCGATGACAGGCCGAGCGAGACGACATTGTGGTTCCACGCCTTGCGCCGCATGCCGGTGACAAAGCGCAGCTCACGCGGATCGGCCAGCGGCTCCCCCTCGACATTGGCGAGCAGGATGCGGGTGGCCTCCTCACTGTCCATATAGGCGCTGGAGAACACGTGGCCGTTGCCCATGCGGTGCTGCAAGGGGATGCGCCACTGCCAGCCCGCGCCATGCGCCGTTGCGCGGGTGAAAGGTGGCGGTGAGTTGATGTTGGAGGTGGGCAGGGCAATCGCCCGGTCCATCGGCAGCCAGTGGCTCCAGTCCTCATACCCCGTTTCCAGCGCATCTTCGATCAGCAGGCCGCGAAAGCCGGAGCAGTCGATGAACAGATCGCCCTCGATCCGCTCCCCGCTGTCCAGCTCGATTGCGCGCACATCGCCGCTTTCCCCGTCGCGGTGGACCTTTGATATGCGCCCCTCGCGGCGGATTGTGCCCTGCTGCTCGGCCTTCCTGCGCAGGAAGGCAGCATACAGGCCGGCGTCGAAATGGAAGGCGTAGAACATCTGCGAAATGAGCGATTTGGCACCCGGTCCGGGCCTGCCGAATCGGCCCATGATCGCCGCCATCGAGCTCATCGAGTATTCGTGAATGCCCCCGGCGGTGCCGCCATGCGCCAGTTCACGCAGATAAAGCTGGTGGAACGGGATGCCGTGCAGGTCCTGCCCATAGGTGCCGAACGGGTGGAAATAGCGGTCCCCCTGCTGGCCCCAATTGACGAATTCGATGCCCAGTTTGAACGTTGCGCGCGTTTCGCGCAGGAAATCATTCTCGTTGATTTCCAGCATCTGGTTAAAATTCTTGAGCGGCGGAATCGTCGCTTCACCAACGCCCACGGTGCCGATTGCGTCCGATTCCACTAATGTGAATCGGCGTTTTCCATTGTCGAAATATTTGGAGAAAGCAGCCGCGGCCATCCACCCGGCGGTGCCTCCCCCGACGATTACCACTTCCGTGATATCGTTACCATCCGCTCCACTCACCACGGTCAATTATCCATCAACATCTATTTATGCCGTTGATCCTAGTCGTGACAACACCCTCTTGCCAAGGCGGGATTGCGTCGATATGCAGTGAGGTAACAAAAAAATCAGCGCTGCACATATTAATGGTAGCGCTAACATGGGGAGGGACATCTTGTGAGGAAAGCGTCTGCGCTTTGTGGCGGCCTTGGAGCCGCGGAATTTCGGATTAATCGCAGTCTGTTGAAGGCGGGTGCGTCGGTCGCTGTGATCGGCAGCATGCTCGCCAGCGGCGCGGCGATGGCGCAGGATGCGGCGCCCGATGATGACGATTTGATCGTTGTCACGGGTATTCGCCAGTCGCTGGCATCGGCCCAGAACATCAAGCGTGATTCGGACACTGTGGTTGATGCAATCACGGCGGAAGATATCGGCGCCCTGCCTGATCGCTCCGTAACCGAGGCGCTTCAGCGCGTGCCGGGTATCGCGATCAACCGCTTTGCCGGTTCGAACGATCCCGATCACTTCTCGGTCGAAGGTTCCGGCGTGGTTATCCGCGGCCTCAACTTCGTTCGCTCCGAATTCAATGGCCGCACGGCCTTTGCTGCCGGCGTCGGCGGTCAGGCGCTCAATTTTGCCGATGTGCCTTCCGAACTGCTCGGCTCGGTGATCGTCAGCAAGAACGCCACTGCCGACATGATCGAAGGTGGTCTTGCCGGTACGGTCAACCTGATCACGCGCAAGCCGCTGGATCACAACGGCTTCCAGATCGCCTTCAGTGCAGAGGCCAATTATGGCGACTTCAGCAAGGAATGGACGCCCAACCTGTCCGGCCTGATCAGCAACACGTGGGAAACCGGAGCCGGTACCTTTGGCGTGCTGGTCAGCGGTTCCTATTCGCAGGTGCGCAGCCGGGCCGATGGCCTGCAGATCACCAACTTCCAGACCCGTGACGGGACGCTGGTTGATTCTGCCAACACCGGGGGCGTGCAGGTTTGCCGCAATCCGCTGCCTGGCACTGCCGACGAATTCACCCTGCCCGTTGACGGATCGGAATGTGGCGCGACCGGGGCTGCCGGAGCTGATGGCTATGCCGATTACAACACCGGCCTGTTTGCTCCGCTGGGTGGCCAGTTCCGCACGCAGGAATTCAACCGCAAGCGCGATGGTATCGCTGTTTCCGCGCAGTATGAATCGCTCGACGGCGGGACCACCGTCACGGCGGAATTCATCCGCTCGCACTCAACCAGTGACTGGGGCGAATATACTTACGAAACCGCGCCCGATCTGGCCGAATATGGCACCTATCCGCTGGGCTGCGAACAGAATGCCAACGGTCCCAATGTGATCAACACCGACGGGTCGCTGGGCGATCCCACCACGCGGGCGCAGTGCCCGGTCGGCGGGTTCGAGAACTATGCCTATGATGCCAACGGTCTGTTCCAGTCCGGCTACATCACCAATCCCAGCAATGGCTGGCGCGGTGCCACCAACACCAACGATCCTTCGGTTGGCGGCGGCTCGCCTTTCGTACCCGTTGGCGGCCTGCAGCAATCGCTGGCGCGTCGTCAGGTGTTCGATGAGACGACCAACTCCGACTACAGCTTCAACGTGGACAGCCAGCTGACCGATCGCCTGCATGGGATGATCGACGTGCACTACACCAGCTCTCGCAAGCAGAGCACCGACGTGAGTGTGTTCGGGTCCGTCTATGCCGATCAGGAACTGGATCTGACGGGCAATCTGCCGGTCGTCATTCCGCACAAGCCTGCGCAGCTGGGCTATACCTGGTCAAATCCGGACCCCGCGCTTCGCGGCAGCGAGCAGCTGCTGGCCGCCAGCGAGTCCGAATATTTCGCCGATCCGCGCTTCCAGTTCTGGCGTGCGGCGATGGACCACATCGAGGATAGCACGGGCGAGCAATATGCCATCCGTGCCGACCTGGAATATGAATTCGACGATGATTCGTTCATCCGCCGGGTCAAGGTCGGTGGCCGTTATCAGGACCGCGACCAGACGGTTCGCTACACCACCTATAACTGGGGCATGCTCAGCGAAGTGTGGAGCGGCAGCCGTCCGATCAACTTTGCCGACACACCGGCCGGTTCTTCGGACTATTACGAATTCCCCAATTTCTTCCGCGGCCAGGTGCCCGGACCGCAGGGTGGGTTCTACTACAATGGCAATCTGACGCAGGATTATGCCGGCAGCGTTGCCTTCTTCCAGTCGATTCAGGATCAGGCACGCGTCTACGGCGCCAACCCCTCGTGGAATCCCCTGTCGGGCCGCGATGGAGCAATCGCCGGAACGCCGTATCTGCCGGCGGACATCCAGCCCATCTCGCAGGATGACAAGTCGGCCTATATCATGCTGAACTTCGGTTCGGATGATTTCCTGGGCGGCCATCGTCTGGGCGGCAATATCGGCGTTCGCTACGTCAGCACCGATGTCCGTTCGATCGGCAGCATCGGTGTCGGCACGCAGCAGCAGTTCAACATTGTCGACGATTACGATGTCCGCTGCGAACCGACCGTCCCGGATGGCGCCCCTCCGGGCACCGAGGCGCAGTCACCGGGCGGCGTCTGTCTGCTTGGTCCGGCTGGTTATGCCGACCTGCAAACCTTTGCCGACGGGACGACCAGGTCGGATATCGCTGGCACCAGCTATGATTACTGGCTGCCCAGCTTCAATGTCCGCTTCGAAGTCACGCCGGAACTGTTGCTGCGCTTTGCAGCGTCGAAGGTGATCACGCGTCCGGACAATTCCTATCTGCGCAACTTCCTGACGCTGGGTCTGGACCAGAGCGGCAATCTGACGGCGAACGCGGGTAACCCCTCGATCCGTCCGGCTTCTGCATGGCAGTTCGATCTGACCGCCGAATGGTATTTCGATACGGTCGGCTCGCTTACCGGCAACCTGTTCTACAAGAATGTGAAGGACTTCTTCTTCCAGGACGTGACGAACAGGTCGATCACCAACAATGGCGTCACGCAGAATGTGCTGGTGCGCGGTCCGGCCAACTTCGATGGCAGCGGCAAGGTCAAGGGTTTCGAGCTGGCTTACCAGCAGACCTACGACTTCCTGCCGAGCCTGCTTGGCGGACTTGGCATGTCGGCGAACTACACATTCATCGACAGTTCCGGCCTGCCCAACACCTTCCTCAACGGTGGCAATATTCCGAACACCTCCACCGTTCCGGCGGGCAATCTGCCGCTTGAACAGCTCTCTCGTCACAATGCCAATGTCACGGTGTTCTTCGAGCAGGGTCCGCTGTCCATGCGCGCCGCCTACAACTGGCGGTCGAAGTTCCTGCTGACGGCGACCGACGTGATCTTCCCGTATTATTCGATCTTCAATGACGATACCGGGCAGCTCGATGCGTCGATCTTCTACAGCCTGACGGATAACCTCAAGGTGGGTGTGCAGGGCGTCAACCTGCTCAACGAAGTGACCACCACCTTGCAGGCCTATACCGGTGATCCGGGTGCGCTGGCACCGCGCTCATACTTCATGAACGATCGCCGGTTCTCCTTCATCCTGCGCGGTCAGTTCTGAGGGCTGGCGGGATATAATTGAAACGAAGGGGCTGCCGCACTCCCTGGGCGGCCCCCTCGAAATCCCGGGTGACTCCTTTCCGGGCAAAGAAAAAGGCCGGCACCTGGTGCCGGCCTTTTGCTTGTGTGGAGTGTGAGCGGGGGACTTCCCGCCAGACTGCGCGCCATCAAGCGCGGCAGTCGGCGCGAAGGGATTAGCTTGCGGCGTCCAACAGCGAAGCGGCCAGCGCCTCTCGCATCGGCTTGGGCTGATAGGTGGAGGAATAGGGCGTTCCGCGCACCTCCATCCCGTCATCGCGCGGGGCAAAGCCCTGCAACCAGTTGAACTGGTCCACCATGCCCCACGCCAGAATGTCCGACAGCTCGGCATAATCGAGCATCACATCGAAATAGCGACGCGTGTAATCGGCCACCTTCTCGTCACGAAGCGCGACAGCGGATGGGAGCGCCTTGTCCTTCACGTCGAATTCGGTGATCAGCAGCTTGTAACCCATGCCCACGACCTCATCGATGAAGTCGCGCCATTCGCGCTCGCGATAGGGGCCAACGCCGGTGGCCGGATCAACCGAATAAATCTCTATGTGAGACTGGATGCCCAGCGCATCGACCGGCACGTTGCGCTTGCGGAAGCCCTCCAGCAGGCGCAGCACATCGTTGCAATGCGCTGCATGGGCGGGTTCCCAGCTCATGTAATCATTATACACCAGCTCGCCATCGGGCAGCTGTTCGCGCGCGGTGTGGAACGCCAGGTCCATCACCGCTTCGGGGCTGCCCATTGCGCGGCTCATGCTGGTCTCAATGGTGGCGTTGCGATCATGATCGATGGCCTCATTGACCACATCATAGCTGGCGATCTGTCCGCGATAGCGATCCGTCACCGTGCGGATATGGTCGGTCAGCAGGCGCTCGGCCTCGCGCGCGGGATTGGCGCCGTAATCGTAATTGTTGAGCCAGTCCGGGAACCAGCGCGGGCGGTGCCACAGCAAGGTATGCCCGCGCAGCGCCTTGCCATTGGTCCGCGCAAATTCGGCAATCGCATCCATGCGGGCGAAATCATAAACATCGGGCGAAGGGCGGGTGAACTGCCACTTCATTTCGTTTTCCGGCACCAGCAGGCCGCATTCGGCCTTCACCACATCGGCATAGCGCGGGTTCTGGATCGATCCGCCGGTGGTGCCGCCATTCCACGAGATCGCGCTGCCAAAGCGCCGGCCAGAACGGCTTGCGGCCCCATCAAGGCTGCCCGCAACGGTTGGAAACTGCGTGGCGGGCGGTGACACGGGGGCCGGTGTGGACGTGGGGGAGGAGCCTATCAACTCCTCCGCGCCGCAGCCGATCAGCGGCAGTGCGGCCATGCCTGCCAGGGCAGAGCGGCGGGTCATGGGAAGGGCATTGCGCATTGTCAGATAACCTCGATCTGGGTGGAGTGCAGCCGGGCGCTGCTGCTGCCGGCCGAAAGAGTTACCGGCCCCGGCTCATTCACTTCTTCCATATCACTGTTCCAGAAGGCGAGCTGCTGCGGCGCAAGGGTGAAGCGCAAGGTGCGGCTTTCGCCCGCCTGCAAGGTCACCCGCCGGAAGCCCTTCAGTTCCAGCACCGGCCTGGTGACCGAAACCTCGCTGCGGGTGATATAAAGCTGCACCACTTCATCGCCCGCAGTTCTGCCGCTGTTGGTGATGTCCACTTCCACCTCGACGCTCTCATCAGCGGCGAAAGCCTGTTTGGCCACGCGCGGGGCGGAGATGGTGAAGTCGGTATAGGAAAGCCCGTGGCCAAAGGGGAACAAGGGCGCCGCGTCATCGAACAGATAGCCGCGGCGGGAGCTGGGCTTGCGGTTGTAGAACAGCGGGATCTGCCCGGCATTGCGCACCACGCTGACCGGCAGCTTGCCACCCGGATTGACCTGGCCGAGCAAGGCCTCCGCCATCGCCACGCCGCCTTCCTGCCCCGGATACCAGCACTCGAGCAGCGCATCGGCTTTCTCGACCACATTGGGCCAGCTGGGCGGACGGCCATTGATGGCGCACACCACCAGCGGCTTGCCCAGTGCGGCCAACGCATCGACCAGCGCGTTCTGCTCGCCGACGATATCGATCTGGGTGCGGTCACCCAGATGGTTGGCGGCAAAGCCTTCGCGGCTGGTCTGTTCGGTATCGCCGATGGCCACCACGATGGTGTCTGCGGTGCGCGCAACCGCAACAGCCTCGGCAATCAGGCGCAGGTTCCGCGCCCGGTCGGCCAGTTCGATAATGTCCTGTGATCGGTCTTCGCTGGTGGTGATGAACACGCCCTGCGCGGTGACGAAATCGGCAGTGGGCGCGACCTGTCGCAGCCCTTCGATCAGCGAAATCGTCTGCTTCGGTACGGAGGAATAGCCACCCAGCCGGGCAATCGCATGATTGGGTCCGATCACCGCCACGCGGCCCATGTTCGCCTGGTCCAGAGGCAGAGCGCCATTCCTGTTGGTCAGCAGGCAGATGCTCTTGCGCGCCGCTTCCAGAGCCAGCGCGCGCGCCTCCGCATTGCCGGTGATGCGCTGCGCCTTCTGCCAGTCGCCATAGGGATTTTCGAACAGGCCGGCGCGGAATTTGAATGTCAGCATGCGCGCGCAGGACCGGTCGATCAGCTCCACCGGAATGCGCCCGGCGTTCACCTCATCCTCCAGCAGCGCATAGGCGCGGCCTTCGGGCAGTTCGCTGTCGACACCGGCCAGCAGCGCCTGATGGGCTGCGTCGGCTTCATTCAGCGCCACATGGTGCAGCGTGGCGAGTTCATGCACGCCGCCGTAATCGGAGACGATCACCCCATCAAAGCCCCACTCGCCGCGCAAGATATCGCCCAGCAGCCAGGTGCTGGCGTGGCTGGGCACGCCGTCGATCTCATTATAGCTGGGCATGACCGCGCCGATGGAGGTGCGGCGCACCACTTCGCGGAAGGGCGGGAAGAAATTCTCGCGCAGTTCCCGCTCGGATATCTGCGCCGGGCTGATGTTGTTGCCCGCTTCGGGCTGGCCGTGGCCGGTCATGTGCTTCAGCGTGGCGAAAACCTTGTCCGCGCCCAGCTTCTCAGACTTGCCCGCGCCTTGCAGGCCTTCCACTGCGGCAACGCCCATTTCGCCGCACAGATAGGGGTCCTCACCCCAGGTTTCCTCAATCCGGCCCCAGCGCGGGTCACGCACGATATCCACCACGGGGGAGAGCACCAGCGGCACGCCGCGCGCGCGCACTTCGCGGGCGATCACGGACTGCACGCGGCGCATCAGGTCGGTATCGAAAGTGCCCGCCAGCGCGATGGCCTGCGGGAACATGGTCGCTTCCGTGGCCATGTAGCCATGCAGCGATTCCTCATGCAGCAGTACGGGAATGCCCAACCGCGTATCTTCCAGCGCCCAGCGTTGCAGCGCATTGATGAACTCCACCGTCTGGCGCGGAGTGCGCCAGCGCGCCGCCGTGCCGCCTGCCGCGCCCGATATGCCGGGCACGCCGCGCTTGTCGGACGGACGGGTGACATGGCCGATGCCATCGGGGAATGCGGCGCTGGCCTTGGCCGGATTGAAGGCCAGATCGTCGATCATATCGGCCTTGCCCTGCCAGGCGGTGCGTATCTGCTGGATCTTTTCGGCCAGTGTCATGCGCGCCAGCAGGTCTGCCACGCGCGCCGGAATGGGAGCGGCGGCATCCTTGTAGATCGGCGCGGAGCCTTGCGCGAAAGCCATTGGCGCATACGCCACCGCCATTGCCGAAAGGCTTCCGCCCGCCAGCAGCTTCAGTGTGCCGCGGCGACTGGCCAGACCGGCAATCACGGTGTCACCGTCAGCACGGTTTCAGTCACGTCGCGCGAATTGGGACCGGTCATGATGGTGAACGTCCCCGGCTCCACCACCTGCTCCATATCGCGGTTCCACAGCGCAAAGCTCTGCGGGCGGATGGCGATATCGACCATGCGCGTTTCGCCCGGATCAAGTGTGACGCGGGAAAAGCCGACCAGTTCCTTCACCGGCTGGGTGACGGTGCTGATATCGTCGCGCAGATAGACCTGCACCACTTCATCGCCCGCCATGCTGCCGGTGTTGGTCACCGGCACGCGCACGGTCACGCCCTGGCCTGCGGTGATGCTGCTGGCCGAAAGGATAGGCGCATCGAAGGCAAAGCTGGTGTAGGACAGACCATAGCCGAACGGATAAAGCGGGCTGACTTCGGAGAACAAATAGCCGCGCCGCGCGCTGGGCTTGTAGTTGTAGAACACCGGCAGCTGGCCCACATCGCGCGCCACGGTGACGGGCAGTTTGCCGCCCGGATTGATCCGCCCGAACAGCGCATCGGCAATGGCATGGCCCTGCTGCTCACCCGCATACCAGGTTTCCAGAATGGCATCGGCACCCTCGGCAACAGCGGGATAGCTGGGCGGGCGGCCGTTCACCAGTACCGCGACAATCGGCTTGCCCAGAGCCTTCAACGCAAGGAACAGATCGTTCTGCTGCCCCACCAGGTCCAGATCGGTGCGATCGCCCAGATGGCCATCGGCCCAGCCCTCGCGGCTGGTCTGTTCGGTATCGCCGATGAACAGCAATATGGTGTCGGCATCGCGTGCAGCCTCGACAGCCTCGGCAATGCGGGCGGCGTTTTCTGCCGGATCGGCCAGCGTCACCTCATCGGCCCACCAGTCATCATCCTCGGTAATCACCACGCCTTGCGCATGGACGATGTCGGCCCGGTTACCCACCAGTTCGCGAATGCCCGCCAGCGGAGACACGGTCGCGCGCGGAATGCCGTAATAGCCGCCCAGCCGCGCAACATCGGCATTGGGCCCGATAACCGCGATCGTGGGACGCTCCCCGCCGGCAGCGGGCAGGGCAAGCGGCAGCACGCCATCGTTCTTGAGCAATACCAGAGAGCTTTCCGCCGCGCGCCGCGCCAGGGCAATGCCCTCTGCGGTGTTGGACCGCTGCGCCGCTGCCAGATCGCCATAGGGATTTTCAAACAGGCCGGCATCGAACTTGATCGTCAATATGCGCGCTGCGGCCTGATCGATTGTAGCGATATCCACCGTGCCATCGGCCACGGATTGCGCCAGCGTGGAATAGGCCGCGCCCACGGGCAGATCGATATCCACCCCGGCCGCCAGCGCCATGCGCGCAGCGGTGGCAATATCGGGCGCGACATGGTGGATCTGCGCCATCTGTTCGATGGCATAATAATCGGAGACGACCGCGCCGCCAAAACCCCATTCGCCGCGCAATATATCGCCCAGCAGCCATTTGCTGGAATGCGAAGGCACGCCGTCAATTTCGTTGTAGCTGGCCATCACCGCGCCGATGGCCGTGCGGCGCACCACCTGCTCAAACGGCGGGAAGAACACCTCGCGCAAGGTGCGTTCGGACACTTGTGAGGGGCCGACATTGGTGCCGCTTTCGGGCTGGCCGTGGCCGGTCATGTGCTTGAGCGTGGCAAACACCTGCCCATCGCGCAGGCGGTGATCGCGGCCCGGACCCTGCAGACCCTCCACCGCGGCAACGCCCATCTCGCCAACCAGGAAGGGGTCCTCGCCAAAGGTTTCCTCAATCCGGCCCCAGCGCGGATCCAGCGCCACGTCCACCACCGGGGAAAGCACCAGATGCACGCCGCGCGCGCGCACTTCGCTGGCGATATAGTCATTCACGTCGCGCACCAGACCGGGGTCCCAGCTGGACGCCATGCCGATGGATTGCGGGAAGCTGGTGGCATTGAGTGCGGCCAGGCCGTGCAGCGATTCTTCATGGAACAGCACGGGAATGCCCAGCCGCGTGGAGGAGCGCGCCCAGTCCTGCACCGCATGCACATATGCGAGGCTGTCCTCGATTGAGCGCGGCGGATTTTCGCGCGGGCTGGTGGGGCCTGTCAGGTCAGACGGGCGGGCGATCATGCCGATGCCGTGCGGGCGCACGGCGCTGGCCCGGGCCGGGCTGAAGGCAAAATCCGCGTCCTGGATTTCCACCTTATTGTCCCAGATGGTGGTGATCTGGGCGATCTTCTCGTCCAGCGTCATCCGCGCCAGCAGGTCTGCCACGCGCTGATCGGTGGGCAGCGATGCATTCCAGTACGGCGCATCGGCCATGGGCCGCGCGACCTGATGTGAGGCGTCCTGCGCCATCGACTGGGTTGCTATCGGACCTGAAAGCGCCATGATACCGGCACTGGCGGCCAGGCTGGCGCGCAACAATTTGCGCATAAATAAATCCCTCTCCCGAGCGCCGCGACTTGACTGTGAGGCGTCTTGTGGTAGCGCTACCATGATGAGAGGGAGAGAGCTTGTCAACCGCCTTGCGACGGGTCTTGTGCTGCTTTGTGCCGCGCTCGCCCTTGCGCCTGCTGCACGGGCCGAGGATGGCTATGGCCTGTGGCTGCGTTATGCCCCGCTGGAGGGGGAAGCGCTGGAGCGGCTGGCGCGGTTTGACCCGGAGATTCGCATCAATGACCACGCCGGATATATTGACCCAACGCTAGCAGCTGCGGCCGACGAACTGGCGCGGGGAATTGTCTCGCTGCTCGGGGACCGCGCAAAAGCCAGGCCCAGTGGCAACGGGATCATTGAAGTAGCCTGCGAAGGCATGATGGACATGAATCCGGAGCGGTTCATTGTTACGCCTTTTCGCGAAGCCGGTCGCCGCGGCCTGCGCATTACCGGCGGCGATTATGGGGCCTGCATATACGGCGCTTTCGGTTTGCTGCGCGAGCTATCGCTGGGCCATGACCCGGCAAGCATAACGCTGGACGAGGCGCCCGCCATGCCGCTGCGCATGCTCAACCACTGGGACAATCCCGATGGCCATGTGGAGCGCGGATATGCCGGACGCTCGATCTTCGACTGGTGGCACCTGCCAGACCGGCTGGACCAGCGGATGATCGACTATGCCCGCGCCAATGCCAGCATCGGCATCAACGGCGTGGCGGTAAATAATGTGAATGCGCGCGCCTTCATGCTGGAACCGGACTATATCGCCAAGCTGGCGCGGCTGGCGGACGCATGGCGCCCTTATGGTATTCGTGTGTTCCTCTCTGCGCGCTTCAGTGCCCCTGTGGACATCTGCGGACTGGCCACCGCAGACCCGCTCGATCCAGCCGTGGCAGCGTGGTGGCAGGCCAAGGCGGACGAAATCTACGCCGCCATTCCCGATTTTGGCGGCTTTCTGGTCAAGGCCAATTCCGAAGGCCAGCCCGGCCCGCAGGACTATGGCCGCAGCCATGCCGACGGCGCCAACATGCTGGCCGCCGCGCTGGGCGACCGGGGCACGGTGATCTGGCGCGCCTTCGTCTATTCCGCCGATGACGAGACCGACCGGGCGATGCAGGCCTATAATGAATTCGTGCCGCTGGACGGGCAGTTTGCTGACAATGTGATCGTGCAGGTCAAGAACGGCCCGGTCGATTTCCAGCCGCGCGAACCTTTCCATCCGATGTTCGGGGCCATGCCGAATACGCATCTGATGCTGGAAGCGCAGGTGACCAAGGAATATCTCGGCTTTGCCAGCCATCTCGCCTTTCTCGCGCCCATGTGGGAGGAAGTGCTCGACGCGGACACCGGGCACGGTGGCACGGTAGTCCGGACTGTGGCGCAGGTCGTGGCGCCGGTGGGCATGGCGGGCGTGGCCAACACCGGGTCTGATCGCAACTGGACAGGATCGGACTTCGATCAGGCGAACTGGTATGCCTTCGGGCGGCTGGCGTGGAACCCGCAGCTGTCCAGCGATCAGATCGCGCGGGAATGGGCGGCGCAGACCTTCAGCCGCGATCCGCAATTCCTGGGTGCGGCGGTGCCGATGATGCTCGAAAGCCGCGAGGCGGTGGTCGATTACATGACCCCGCTCGGCCTCGCGCACCAGATGGCGACCGGCCACCACTACGGTCCCGGCCCCTGGGTGTGCGACCTGCCGCGCCCCGAATGGAACCCCTGCTATTACAGCCGCGCCGATGCGGAGGGGATCGGATTCGATCGTAGCGCAACGGGCAGCAATGCTCTCGGCCAATATGCGTCCGCCATCGCTGCGCGGTGGTCCGATCCCGAAACGATCGACCCGGCCTTGCTGCTGTGGTTCCACCATGTCGGCTGGAACCATCAGATGCGTTCCGGCCGGACGCTGTGGGAAGAACTTGTCTGGCATTACGACAGGGGTGCCGCGAAGGTCGATACGATGGCCGAAACATGGTCCACCCTCTCCGAATATGTCGATGAAGAGCGCTTCCGCGCAGTGTCGGAAATGCTCGCCATTCAGCAGCGTGAGGCGCGCTGGTGGCGCGATGCCTCGCTGGCTTACTGGCAGTCTGTGAACGGGCTGAGCCTGCCCGCAGGCGCAGAGCCACCGGCCCATCCGCTGGACTATTATCGCGGCCTCGAATTTCCGGAGGCACCGGGTCAATGATCGGATACTTGCCGTTCCTGCAACGGGCGGTCTATGGCCTGAATTATGGCTGAAACCGGACCGAGCAAAACAGCGCGTAACGCACGGGGAGGCCGCCGCCGCAATGGTGCGCCAACCATCGCCGATGTCGCGCGTGAGGCGCACTGCTCACCCATGACGGTGAGCCGCGTCATCAATGACGAGGGCAATGTGCGCGATGCGACGCGCGAACAGGTGCTGGAGGCGATTGCCCGGCTCAATTATTCGCCCAACCGCGCGGCGCGCAGCCTGGCAGGCGGAGAGCAGGCGCGCATCGCGCTGCTGTTCGATAATCCTTCCGCCTCCTATCTCAGCGAATTCCTGATGGGCGCGCTGGAAGAGGCGAGCAAACGCGACATTCAGCTGGTGGTGCAGAGCTGCGATAATGTCACCGATGCCAAGCACCTGATGCGCAGCCTGTCGGAAGGCGGGATCAGGGGCTTCATCCTGCCGCCGCCGCTGTGCGACGATCAGAGCGTTCTCGATCTGGTGGCAGAACTGGATGGCATTGCCGTGGCCGTGGGGCCGGGCAAGGCAACGGGCACGCAAGGCGCCGTGCTGATCGACGATTACCAGGCCGCCTATGACATGACCAAGCACATCATCGGCCTGGGGCATGAGCGGATCGGCTTCATCATCGGCAATCCCGAACAGGTGGCGGCCGACAGGCGCCTCAACGGCTATCTTGCCGCCATGCGCGATGCCGGGCTGGAAACCCCGCAGGAACTGATCGTGCAGGGCCGTTTCACATACCGGTCAGGCATGCAGGGCGCAGAAAAGCTGCTGTCCGTGGAGCCAAGGCCCACCGCCATCTTCGCTTCCAATGACGATATGGCCGCAGCCACCGTGGCCGTGGCGCACAGGCGGCATCTGGATGTGCCCAACGATATCACCGTGTGCGGATTCGACGATACCGACATGGCCAGCTCGATCTGGCCGGAGCTCACCACCATTCGTCAGCCGATCCGGGAAATGACCGCTTGGGCAGTTGAAGCGATCATGCGGATCCTGCGCAGCAAGCGCGCGGGGGACCGCATCAAGGCGGAGCAAAAGACGCTGCCCTACACGCTGGTGCGGCGTGAATCCGATGCCGCCCCCTCGCTCGCATCGCGCGGCCAGCGCGCCTGACATGACATGACCGACCAGAAACGCCGCCTGCGATCAAGGGACTGGTTCGACAATCCCGAGCGGATGGACATGACCGCGCTCTATCTTGAGCGCTTCATGAATTACGGCGTTACGCCGGAGGAACTGCGCAGCGGCAAGCCGATCATCGGCATCGCACAAAGCGGCAGTGACCTGTCGCCCTGCAACCGCATCCACATCGATCTCGCCAGGCGCACGCGCGACGGCATCCGCGATGCGGGCGGCATCCCTATCGAATTCCCGGTGCACCCGATCTTCGAGAATTGCCGCAGGCCGACCGCCGCGCTCGATCGCAACCTGCTGTATCTGGGGCTGGTCGAACTGCTCAATGGCTATCCGATCGATGGCGTGGTGCTGACAACGGGGTGTGACAAGACCACGCCCAGCCAGATCATGGCGGCCAGCACGGTGGATATTCCCGCCATCGTCCTTTCGGGCGGGCCGATGCTGGATGGCTGGCATGAAGGCGAGCTGGTCGGATCGGGTACGGTCATCTGGCGCAGCCGCCGCAAGCTGGCGGCGGGCGAGATAGACGAGGAGGAATTCCTCCGCCGCGCCACCTCCAGCGCGCCCAGCGCCGGCCATTGCAATTCGATGGGCACGGCCAGCACGATGAATGCGGTGGCCGAGGCGATTGGCCTGTCGCTCACCGGCTGCGCAGCGATCCCCGCGCCATATCGGGAGCGCGGGCAGATGGCCTATCGCACCGGGCGGCGGATTGTCGAAATGGTGCATGAGGACCTGTGTCCCAGCCGTATCCTGACGCGCGAGGCCTTCCTCAATGCCATCGCCGTGGTCAGCGCCTGTGGCGGGTCTTCCAATGCCCAGCCGCATATTCAGGCGATGGCCGCCCATGCCGGTGTCGAACTGGAAGGCGCGGCGTGGCAGGATCATGGTTATGACCTGCCGCTGCTGCTCAACATGCAGCCTGCGGGCAAATACCTGGGTGAGCGTTTCCACCGCGCGGGCGGCGTGCCCGCGGTGATGTGGGAATTGTTGCAGGCGGGCAAATTGCACGGCTCCAGCCTGACCTGCACCGGCGCGACACTGGAGGAGAACCTCGCGGGCCGCGAAAGCAATGACCGCGAGATGATCCGCCCTTTTGCCGATCCGCTGATGGACAAGGCCGGATTCCTGGTGCTGAGCGGCAATCTGTTCGATTTCGGCATCTTGAAAACTTCCGTCATCTCGGATGAATTCCGCGCCCGCTACCTCTCACGCCCCGGGCAGGAAGGCGTGTTTGAATCGCGCGCCGTGGTGTTTGACGGGTCCGATGATTACCACCACCGCATCAACGATCCCGCGCTGGAGATTGACGACAATTGCATCCTCGTGATCCGCGGGGCGGGCGTGATCGGCTGGCCGGGCAGTGCCGAGGTGGTCAATATGCAGCCGCCAGATGCGCTGATCCGTGCGGGCAAGACATGTCTGCCAACGCTGGGCGACGGGCGGCAATCGGGCACCAGCGACAGCCCCTCCATCCTCAACTGCTCGCCCGAAAGCGCGGCGGGCGGCGGATTGTCATGGCTGCGCACGGGCGATCTGATCCGGGTGGACCTGAACGCGGGCACCTGCAACGCGCTGGTGGAAGATGCGGAGATCGCACGGCGCAAGGCCGAGGACCCCGCTCCGCCGGTGCCTGAAAGCAATACGCCGTGGGAAGAGATTTTCCGCGAGAAGACCGGCCAGCTGGGTGAGGGCGGCGTGATGGACTTCGCGCTCAAATATCGCGGCACTTCCAAAAAGCTGCCGCGCCATAATCACTAGACTGGCGCGTCAGGCGTCAGCGCCGATCCACAATTGCAGCGTTGCCGAGCAGGCTGGCGGCAGGGCGGTGATGCCGCCGGGGTCCTGATTCAACGCATCGGGCGCATGGCTGACCGGCTCCAGACACAGGGCGCTGCCATCGGCGGGGGCATAAAGATGCAGGAACGGCGCGCCGCGCGCGGCCAGCGTGATCGTGCCCAGATCGTCGGTGATCACCGCAGAACCGTTCCAGCCTGAAAAGCAGTGGTCGATGGTGCTTGCGGGCAGGGCGCTGCCATTCTCCCAGTCACCATACAGCGCGGGCGGGGCGATCTCCCCGGTCGGGATCAGCGCATCGTCCACCATCAGCATGCCGTCTGCATGGAACTGCACGCGGCTTCCCGCGCGGCGACGGAAGTAGGGATGCAGGCCAAGCCCGGCAGGCATGGGAATATTGGAGCGATTGGTCAGCGTCAGGCTGATCGCGCAGCCTTTTGGCCCCAGCCGGATGCGCTGTTCCGCCTCATAGGCCCACGGCCATTGATCCGACTGCCCATTCCACCGGGCCGGTCCTGAACCGGCGTGATTGTGGACCATGGCGATCTTGAAGTCGCGCCCGCCGGTAACCTGCCATTCCTCCTGCCAGCCAAGGCCGTGCAGGCTGCTGGTTTCTGGCATGAAATTATGCGGCAATTGCACCGCCTGCTCCTGCCATTCGAAGGCGGCATCGCGGATGCGGTTGCAATAGGGGACGAGCGGGAAGCAGGCGGCTTGCAGCACATCGCCCGATTGCGGCGGCATGGTGCGCAAGATATCCACGCCGCGAAAACTGAGGTGGCTCAAGGCGCCGCCGACAGCGGGCAGCACTCCTGCTTGCCAGTCACCAGCGCGCAGTGTCAGGCCGGGCATGGCTCCGTCAGGCCGCGGCATTTGGCGCGCACATGGTCACGGATAAGGCCGAGCATGGCGGCATCGCTGTCAAAATTGCCATACCAGCCCTGCGGTTCATGCGGCGGATCGCCCATGTAGGCGCGGTCGCCATCGCGGAAATGGAAGTCCGGATGGGCGGCGCGCGCTTCTCCGTTCCAGGCCCAGAAATTGCTGCCCTGCAAAGGGCCGCCATCGCGCCAGCTTGCTTCCACCGCATCATAGATGGTGCGATAATAGAGCTGGCGGAAATTGGTAGTCGCTTCGGGCGAATAGGCCTCACCGTCGCGGGGAAAGCCGAACTCCTCCACCAGCAGCGGCTTGTTCAGACCGGTGGCAATGCTGGTGTGCGTGGCGAGATAGGCGCTCACCAGTTCCTGCGCGGCAGGCCATGTGCCCGCCAGATCATCGCCCGAAACCCAGCCCCAGTTGAGCGGCCAGATATGCGCGGTGACATAATCGATCTGCGCATGCGCCAGTGCCACCAGCTCCTCACTGCCATTGGTCGCCTGCGTCCCCTCCTGCCCCAGTGACACGAGGTGATTGGCATCGAGCGAGCGGATCAGTTCGGCAGTGCCGGAAATCCACGCCAGATAGGCCTCGCCATTCCTGGCGATAGCCGCATCGCTGCCGCCGGGGCGCGGTTCATTGGCAAGCTGCCAGCTCATGATCGCAGGGTCATCGGCATAGGTGGTGCCGGTGATGGAATTGGTGCGGCTGACCATGTCGCGCAGATGCGCGTGATACAGCGCCACCGCGTCTGCATTGGCGTAAAACTCCGCAGTGGCATCGGCAAATTCGGGCCACGGATGGGCCGGATCGCCCATGTCCATATACTGCCCCGTCACGCGCTGAAGCAGCGTTTGCAGTCCGCCCGACCATTCCCAGAAATTGGACAGCACCAGCACCGCCGTCATGTCCCGCTTGGCAATTTCCGCCATCGCGAAATCCAGTCCTTCGAACATCGCCACATTGGCGCTGCCGTCAGGATGGGTGAAGCCGGGCTTGATGGAATTGTTGAGCGGGCCTTCCTCGGCTGCGGCCATGATGCGCAGATTGTTGATGCCCAGCGCCTGCAACCGGTCCAGCTCACGCATCAGCCGTGCGCGGTCTCCGTAATCGGCATCGGCACCCAGCCATGCGGCATACCACAGATTGGCGCCGACGATGCGATAAGGCTCGCCCCCGCGCAGCAGGCGCTGGCCGTCCACGGTGATGAAATCGGCGGCGGCGGCGGAGCTCTCATCCGCTGCCATGCAGCCGACCAGTCCCAGCGGCAGTGTCAGCGCCAGAGCGCCGGTGGCAGTACCGGCCAGAAGCCTGCGCCGGTCCATCATCACTGGACGATCTCCAATTCGAAGGCGGGCACGGCAATGTCCCGCGCATCGTACAGATTGACCACGGGCGCATCGGCCCAGCCATGACGAACGCGGGTGGCGGGAAGTCCATCGGCGCTGATCAGCAGCTGGTTGCCGTGCGGGCGGGCCAGCACGAAGCGGCAGGTTTCCTGACTATCCCCGCACAGTTCCACGCCCAGCGGAAAGGGGCCGCTATAGGCTTGCAGGCCGCCTACCACACCGCTGAATGTCACCGTGATGCTGTCACCATCAAGGGCGGCGCTTTCGGGCTGCGGCAGGGCCACGCCCTCGGCCGCCAGCGCCATGCGCAGGCCCAGCACATTCTTGTTGGCCGGGTGAATATCCGAAGGCTCGCCCAGATCGATGGCGGTCACCAGCGCGGCATTGCCATCGGCCAGAACGGCCTGGCGCTGTTCCTCGCGCAGGTCTGCCCAGCCGGACGCGACCGGCTGGCTGGTGCGCGTGCCGTAATCGGCCAGTTGCACCACCAGCATGCGCGCCTGATCGCCGAACTGGCCGCGCCATCCGTCAAACAGCGCGTGCAGCTTGTCCGCATATCCTGCCGGGCCGACATCGCTCTCACCCTGATACCAGGCGACGCCTGCCAGCCGCATGGGGCCAAGCGGGGCGATCATGTAATTGTGCATCACGCCAAGTCCGGCGATGCCATCCCATGGCGCGCGCGGCGGCATGTCCGCAATGGCGCCGATGGAATATTCCCAGTCAGCCCCCAGCGGGACCGTGTCACCGCCTGCGCTTGCAAAGAACAGCCGCTCCGGCCCGGCGAAAAATCCGCCCGTGTCCCAGTTGTTGCTGGCCACGATCAGCACTTCATTCTCGCCTTCGTGCAGATATTCCGCCGGCACGCGGTAATTCCGCTCGACACCCCAGCCGAACGTGTAACCGACCGGGTGGCCGTTGACCCATGTCAGGTCGAGATCGTCGATCGCGCCGATGGACAAGGTGCCTTCGCCGCGCGCCTGCTCTGCCGTGAGGGTGAAGCTCTGGCGTAGCCAGACATTGGCGGCGGGCTGGGTGTCCAGCCCCGTGCCGCGCCATTCATTCCAGAAGGAGAATTTGGGGATGTCGGCCCATTCCAGCATGTCCGGATTGGTCCACGGTTCATTGCCATTGTCATTGGCGCGCCACCAGTCATACCATTGCGGCACGAAGGCCTGCGCGGCGGCCAGCGGATCATGATCATACAGTTGCAGCTGATCCAGCGCGGCCTGGCCAAACATCGTTCGCACATGATCGGGGCTGAGCCATGAACTGGCGGCAGACCCGCCCCAGTTCGAATGGATCAGGCCAACCGGCACGCCATTATCGGCGCGCAGCTTCTTGGCCATGTAGAAGCAGGCGGCGGAGAAAGGCTCGACCGTTTCTGGCGTGGCGGCATGCCATGCGGCTGGCTCGCCAAATTCGCGGCGCGGGGCTGCGGCGGTGAACTTGGGCACCATCAGCAGACGCATGTTCTCATCGGGAGAGAGGCGTAGCTCATTATAACTGTTGAGCGCGCGGGCGACCGAAAGCTCCATGTTGGACTGGCCCGAACACAGCCAGACATCGCCGATCAGTATATCGCCAATCGCAGTTTCGCCGCTGGCATCGCGCAAAGTCAGCGTGAGCGGATCTGTGCTGCCTTCGCGGGCGGAGAAGGTGAGGCGGAACACGCCTTGGAAATCGGCCCGCGTACGCTGCGTTTCACCGTCCAGAGTGCCGGTGACCTGTGCCCCGCCCCCGGCAGTGCCTTCAATCATGATCGGCTGTCCGCGTTGCAGCACCATGTGATCGCCATAAGCAGCACCCGGCTGCGGAGCGGCATGGGCGGCACCTGCTGCAAGCATAGCGGCCAGCGCGGCGGATGCGGCCAGATATCTCATCCCAGTTTCACCGCAGCGGCGGCGAAACCGGCCACCGGCGCATCGAATGCGAACAGGCTTCCTGCCAGCGGGTATTGCTGCATGTCGGCTTCCTCCATGTTCTTGGTTGCCGTGGTGACATAGGCGGTGCGCAGGTCCGGCCCGCCAAAGCCCATCTTGGTGATGTCGCGCGCGGGCATTTCAATCTGGTCCACCAGTTCGCCATCGGGAGAAAAGCGCGCCACGTGCGATCCCAGATAAAGCCCGGTCCACACGTGGTCCTCGGCATCTACGACCGGCCCATCGGGATAGGCATCGGGGAACAGCGCGCCAGTATCGGCAAAGGGCCGCGCCTCGCCCACGCCATCGCGCGAAAGGTCTGCCACCATGATCTTCTGCGCGGTGGTATCGGTGAAATAGATCCGGTCGCCAGAGGGGCTGACGGCGGGGCCGTTGGTGATGGTGATGCCACCGGGCCCGGCGGCGCGGATATTGCCGCGATCGAAGACATAGAAGCGGCCAGAGGCCTGCTGCTCGCTATCATCCATCGATCCGAACCACACGCGGCCCCACGGATCGGTGCAGGCATCGTTGAGCCGATTTCCGGCAGGTTCCCCCGGCACGTCCATCAGCTTGTCAAAGCGCTGGCTGGTGGGATCGAAAGTGTACAGGCCATCCTGCAAACCGCACAGCAGCAGGCCGCCCTCTGCCGGCAAGGCCCAGCCGATCTGGCCCGGTGCCACCGCCATGGCATTGCTGCCATTGGCCGGATCGAAATGCCACAGCCGGTGCTGCTTGATGTCGACGAACCATACGATCTGGCGCGCGGCGTCCCATACAACGCCTTCACCCAGCTTGCTGCCCGCATCCAGGACAGCGCGAACAGGGGTGGTTACCGCCATCCGGCATCCACCCAGTAATTATGCGCGGTGCAGAAGCGGGCGTCATCGGACGCCAGGAACAACGCCATGGCGGCGATATCCACCGGCTGGATACGGCCATCCAGGCATTGTGCCGCCACAATCTCTGCCTCGCCTTCGGGCGAATACCATTTCATCTGCCGCGGCGTTTGCACATTGCCGGGGATGATCGCATTGACGCGGATATTGTCGCGCCCCAGCTCGCGCGCCAGACTGCGGGTCAGCCCCTCGATCGCGGCCTTGGCGGTCTGGTAAATGGTCAGGCTCTCCAACCCCAGGTGCCAGCTGATCGATCCCAGATTGATGATGCTGCCGCCGCCCGCCGCGCGCATGGCGGGTGCCACCGTCTTGGCGGCGAAGAACTGATGCTTGAGGTTCACCCCCATGCGATCATCCCAATATTCGGGCGTGACGTCGGCAATCTCGTGCCGGTCATCGTTGGCGGCATTGTTGACCAGCACATCGCAGCCGCCAAGCCGCGAGATCAGATCGGTTATGCGGGCTTCGTAGTCGGCGCAGTCGGTAACGTCGCAATGGGCATAGACCGGCGGGATTGCCGCATCGGCCATGCGCGCAACCAGCGCCTCGCTCGGCTGGTCCTGCACATCCACGAAGGCGACAGCGGCGCCCTGGCGCACAAAGCCTTCGACGATGCCTTCGCCAATGCCCGAACCGCCGCCACTTACGATAATCTTCTTCCCGGCCAGACTGGGGTAGATCGCCCCTTGTACCACTGGCTGTAAAACCCCCTGTGCCATCTGGCTCAGTCTCCTGTGTAAACTGTCTTGATCTGGGTGTAGAATTCCACCGCAGCAAATCCCTGTTCGCGCGGCCCGTAGCTGGACCCGCGAGAGCCGCCGAAGGGGACGTGATAATCGACCCCGGCGGTTGGCAGATTGATCATGACCATCCCTGCGCGCACATTCTTGCGGAAGTGCCGCGCATATTTGAGGCTGTTGGTCACGATGCCGGAGGACAGGCCGAAATTGCCGCGATTGGCGATTTCCAGCGCCTCGTCATAATTCTTCACCCGCACGGTCGAGACGACGGGGCCGAACACCTCCTCGTTGTTGATGCGCATGTCAGGATCGGTGTCGGCGATCACGGTGGGCTGCATGAAATAGCCCTGCGTGGCGCATTCCACCTTGTCACCGCCGCCAGCCAGACGGCCGCCTTCTTCGCAGGCAATCGCCACATAGCGGAAGTTCTGCTCCAGCTGGGCCTCGCTCGCCGCGGGACCAACCTGCGTATCGGGGTCCATCGCCGCGCCCACTTTCAGCGCGCGGCCACGCTGGGCCAGGGCTTCGACAAAGGCATCGTGAATGCCGTCTTCCACGATCACCCGGCTGGATGCGGTGCACCGCTGGCCGGTCTGGAAGAAGCCGCCATCGGCAGCAATCGCCACCGCCTTGACCAGATCGGCATCATTCAGCACCACCAGCGGGTTCTTGCCGCCCATTTCCATCTGTACGCGCGCCTGGCGGGCCATGGCATTGACGCCAACCTGCGCGCCCACGCCCTGGCTGCCGGTAAAGCTGATCGCGGCCACATCGGGATGATCGACAATCGCGCGGCCCACATCGCCGCGGCCCAGCACCAGGTTGAACACGCCGGCGGGAATGCCCGCCTCATGAATGATTTCCGCCAGCGCATAGGCCATGGTCGGCGTGATATTGGCGGCTTTCAGCACCACCGAATTGCCAAAGGCCATCGCCGGGGCGGCCTTCCATGCCGGGATGGCGATGGGGAAGTTCCACGGGGTGATCAGGCCGACAACGCCCAGCGCTTCGCGGTGGGTGGCAACATCCAGGCCGGGGCGGGTCGATTCCAGCGTCAGCCCGTGACGGCGCAGCGCTTCCCCGGCAAAATAGCGGAAGATGCGCGCGGCGCGCAGTGTCTCGCCAATCCCCTCGCCGCGCAACTTGCCTTCTTCGCGGGCAAGCAGCTCGCCCAGTTCGGCGGAGCGGGCGAACAGCGCGGATGCGACCTTTTCCAGCAGGTCAGAGCGTACTTCGGGCGAGGCATCGGCCCAGCCGGGCTGTGCGGCCTTGGCGGCGGCCACGGCGGCGGCCACATCATCCGGGCTGCCATCGGGGAAGCGCGCCACAACGTCGCTGGTGTCGGACGGGTTGATGCTTTCCAGCGCATCGCTGGCGCCGACGAATTCGCCGCCGATGTAATGGGAGAGGGTGCGGTTGGTCATGAAGCTCAGATCCTGTCGATGAGGCCGCGCGCGGCCAGGTTGCGCGCAAATTCGGCAATGCCGAAGGTCCAGGCCGGCGCATCGCGCGAAGTGGTCACTTCATTGCGCAACGTGCCGATCCGGCGCGAAGATATTGTGACAATGTCGCCGATCTTGTGGGTGAAGCCGGCGCCGGGCTGATCGCGGTCCTGTGTGGGCGCAAACAAGGTGCCGCAAAACAGCACGAAGCCATCGGGATAATGATGTTCGGATTGTGCCTGGCTGACCAGGTCAAGCGGGTCGCGGCTGATCTGGGCCATCACATTGGTGCCCTCGAGCCGGTAGCCCTCCGGCCCCTCGATCAGCAGGTCGACATTGGCCTGGCGCACGTCATCCATGGTGAAGCCATCGTCGAACAGGCGGATGAACGGCCCCAGCGCGCAGGATGCGGTGTTGTCCTTGGCCTTTGACAGCAGCAGGGCAGAGCGCCCTTCGAAATCGCGCAGGTTGACGTCATTGCCCAGCGTCACGCCCACCACTTCGCCGTGCGCATCGCACACCAGCACCACTTCGGGTTCGGGATTGTTCCAGCTCGAATCGGATCGCACACCGATCAGCGCGCCATGACCGACGGAGGACAGGACCGGCGATTTGGAGAATATCTCCGCATCGGGGCCGATCGCGACCTCCAGATATTGCGACCACATGCCTTCGGCGATCAGCACCGCCTTGAGTTCCGCCGCCTCATGACTGCCGGGCACGACAGAGCGAATCCCCGCGCCCACCTTTTCCTCCAGCGAGGCGCGGATTTTCGCCGCCGTTGCTGCATCGCCGCGCGCGCGCTCCTCAATCACCCGCTCAATGGCGGAAAGTGCAAAGGTGACGCCGCTGGCCTTGATACATTGCAGATCGACAGGCGAGAGCAGCGACCAGCCGTCTGGCAGGCCATCCTCCACGCTGCCGATATCGCGCCCGCCGGTGAATATCCTGCGCGCCACCGCGCCGCTGATGCTGGCCACGTCCTGCGTCAGGTCGAACAGGCGACCACCGCGAATGGCGATCACGCACGGACCATCAGGCCCCTGTGCACGGCCGATGAAATGGCCCGAAGCAAAATCCCCGGGCAGAATGTCTTTTATTTCGCCGGCCATTGCCGATGCTTGCCCTCTCCACTGATAGCGCTACCATAAGGGCGGTGTTGGCAAGGGGCAAGGATAAAGGCCGCTGGCAGGGGGAGATATTCCGATGTTTGGTAATTTGTTTAAGCTGTTGATGGTCGTGACATCGCTGAGCGGGGCATTTCCTGCGCTGGCCGGCACCACGGCGCGCTTCGATTATGTCGAGTATCAGGCGCTGGAAGACGAGCTGCCCGTGCCCGCTGGTTCCTATCGCAATCCGATTCTGCCCGGTTTCCACCCCGATCCCTCGATCACGCGGGTGGGGGATGACTTCTACCTCGTCACTTCCACCTTCTCATGGTTTCCCGGCCTGCCGATATTCCACAGCCGCGATCTGGTGAACTGGCAGCTGGCTGGCCATGCGATCGACCGTCCCGGCCAGGTCGATTTTTCCGGTCTGGGAACGAATCGCGGATTGTTCGCTCCGGCCATCACCCATCATGACGGGCGCTTCTTCATCCTCAACACCTGCATCGATTGCCGCGGCAATTTCATGATCACGGCGGACGATCCGTCGGGTCCGTGGTCGGACCCGGTGTGGCTGCCGTTTGACGGGATCGATCCCTCGCTGTTCTTCGGCGAAGACGGGCGCAGCTGGATCGTCTATAATGACGCGCCTCCCGGCCAGCCGCAGTATGACGGCCACCGCGCGTTGTGGCTCCAGCAATTCAATCCGCAGACCAGCGCGTTCGTGGGGGAGCGGATTCTGCTGGTCGACGGCGGCGTTGATCTGGCTGCGCAGCCGGTGTGGGCCGAAGGACCGCATATCTACCGCGTGGGCGAGTACTATTACCTGCTGGCAGCCGAAGGCGGCACGGCAGACCAGCATTCGCAGACCATTTACCGCTCGCGCTCCGTCACCGGGCCTTACGAACCCGGTCCCGTCAATCCGATTCTGACGCAGCGTGACCTGCCCGCCGATCGGCCTGACAGGGTGGAGGCCACCGGCCATGCCGATCTGGTGCAGCTGGATGACGGCAGCTGGTGGGGCGTGTTCCTGGCCACGCGGCCGTTCGCGGGCCAATCCACCTTGCTGGGGCGCGAGACTTATCTGCTGCCGGTCAGCTGGGAGGATGGCTGGCCGCTGTTCCTGCCGCCGGGCGCCGCCGTTCCGCCGGTGAATGCCGCACCAGACCTGCCCCCGTCACCGGGAACAGACTGGCAGCACTGGCGCGATGACTTCGATCAGGATCGCCTGTCCGCCGAATGGATCGGCATCAGGACACCCGGACCGGTGCAGCAAATCGGGCAAGACCATGCTGAAAGCAGCTTGTGGGTCATCACCGGCAAGGATGCCGCCGGAAGCCTTGCCCACCCTGCCTTCACCGGTCGCCGCCTGCGCCACCATGCGGCCCAGGTAACCACGAAGCTCGACTTCAATCCCGCTGCTGATGGCGAATTTGCCGGGCTGCTGGCCTTCATGGACGAGGCGCATTTCCTCGCCTTCGGGATCGAGCAGGTGGCCGGCGAACGGGGCGAACGCCAGATGGTCGCCCGCCTGCGCACCGATGCTGCACAAGACCAGCGCGGCGAAGTGGTCGCGCGTGCGCCCATGGGCCGAGCAGGAGCGGTGGAACTGCGCCTCCAGCTCAATGGCGGCGAGGCGCAGCTGAGCTGGCGCATGGCGGGCGATGAGGGGTGGAACAGGCTGGGTAATGGGCCGGGGAATGGGCCGGGGAATGGGCTGGGGAATGGGCTGAACGTCGAGCCGCTCGCCTCCATTCACGCCGGACTATTCACCGGCTTGGTGATCGGGCCCTATTCCCACTCCGGGGAAATACGATAACAGGGACGCCGGGAACGGTGCTGCTGCAAGAATGCGGCAGGCAGGGGAGAATGTCTGATGGATAACAAGCCTACGGTGCGCGCCGCGTTCATTGCCGTGACCACGTTGTTTTTTGCCTGGGGTTTCATCACCTCGCTGATCGATCCGCTGGTGGCATCGGTGAAAGGCATTTTCACCCTCTCCAACGCAGAGGCGCAGCTGTCCGCCTCGGCCTTCTTCATCGCCTATGGCGTGATCTCCTTCCCCGCCGCCGTGCTGATTGCGAAAGTGCGCGCGGTGCCCGCCATCCTGATCGCGCTGGCGACAATGGCGGCGGCCTGCCTGATCATGCTGGGCGCGGCCAATATCGCCAATTACACGCTGGTGCTGGGCGGTCTGTTCGTGCTCGCCAGCGGCATCACCATCTTGCAGGTGGCGGCCAATCCGCTCGCCGCCGCGCTGGGCGATCCCAAACACAGCCATTTCCGCCTTACACTGGCGCAGACCTTCAATTCCTTCGGCACATTCATCGGCCCGTATCTTGGCGCGGTGCTGTTCCTGGAAGGGCTGGAAGTGAAGGAAGGCTCGCTGGTTTCGGACGAAGTGCGCGATGCCGCGCTGATGGGTATCGACAAGGCCTATTTCTGGATTTGCGGGCTGCTGATCCTGCTGCTCGCCTTCTTCTTCCTCAGCCGCAAGACAGTGGCCGCCGCAGCGCCGCCGCCAGTGCAGACCATGGGCATCGTCGCCATGATCGGCGATGCTTTCTCCAGCCGCTGGGCGCTGCTGGGCGGGGCGGCGATCTTCCTCTACGTCGGCGCGGAAGTGGCCATCGGCACGCAGATGGCGCTGTTCCTCAATTCGGACGGTATCTGGGGCATTCCGCTGGAGCAGGCGGGCAAGTCCGTGTCCTTCTACTGGGGCGGCGCGATGGTTGGCCGGGCGGTCGGATCACTGCTGCTGGCGCGTTTCAATGCGGCCCGGTTGCTGGCGATCTTCACCGCCATTGCCGCGCTGATGTGTTTCTACGTGGTGAGCGTTGGCGGCATCAGCGCGGGCTATGTCGCGCTGTCTATCGGCCTTTTCAATTCGATCATGTTCCCGGTGATCTTCACCCTGACGCTGGAACGCTCCACCGCCAGCGAGCAGGCCACATCGGGCCTGCTGTGCACCGCCATCGTGGGCGGCGCGTTCATCCCGCTGCTGGTTGGCGTGCTGTCCGATATGTCGGGACTGGTCACCGCGCTGGTGCTGCCCGGCGCCTGCTACCTGCTGCTGTGCGGCTTTGCCGTGGCGGCAGGTCGCAAGGCACCCGTTCGGGAGGCCGAGGCGCAGTCAGCGCATTGATGGCAGCAGGACTTACTCGCCGGGATTGCGCTTGATCCCGGCGAACGGGCGAGGCCTGCAAAGCGGTCAGCTGGTGCCCAGTACCTGCATCACGAAACGGCGGATCATTTCGCTGCGTTCGGGTGAGGGCGGGCCGTTCACTCCGCGCGCGTGCAGTGGCAGGTGGTCGGCCGCTCCGGCGGCATCCTCGCCAAACACCATGTGATCGAACCACGCGCGCCAGGCCTGTCGCTGCGGCAGGGGCAGGTCGCGAATGGCCATCATCGCATGCACCAGCGCCAGGAAACCGCCACCACGAGCGACATCGTTGTGCCAGTAATTCATCAGCACATTGATCGGCGCGCTGGCCTCCACATGGTGCCACCACAAGGTGGGAATATAGATTGCATCGCCCGCCTCCAGATCCACGAACAGGGCGGTCTCCAGAGCCGTGGCATAGCGCGGATAGCGCTCCAGATCGGGCGCAAGCGGATCGACCATGCTGACCGGCTGGCCCGCCAGCGTGACATTGAGCGGGCCGACATAGAGGTTCCCGGTCTGCTCCGGCGGAAACAGCGTGAAGCGCCGCCTGCCCACTGCCACCACGGCGAAGTTGTCTGACAGGTCGAAATGGGTGGCAACCTGCGTGGCATTGCCCAGCCAGATGCGCGCGATTGCCTGCATGTCCGCCACCAGCGGCAAGGGATTGCGCTGGTCGAAGCCGGGCAGGTGGGTGGCGGTTGAAGTGGCCCCGGCATAAATTCCGATCGGCGCCGGATCGCCCGCGATGGTGCGCAGATGCTGCGCGAGGCCGGACAGCGACAGGCGCTCGCGGCGGAAATTGAAGCCGCGCAGATCGGGCGAATAGAAGAACCGCCCGTGCTCCGATTCCGGGGCCAGCATGATGTCCGTCGGCGCGCCGCTGTCGAGCTGCTCTATCATGCTCAGCGCCGCTTCCGGCGATTTCAGCCCCGCCTGCACAATCGGCCATTCGCGGGCCAGGCCGCGGATCACCAGCGGGCGGTATTGCGGGCGATAATCCCGCTCGAACGCAGGGCCATCGCAGGCGGCGATCTCCTCAATCGGTGTCACGAACCGGGCCGCATCACGAGCATGGCAGGATCTGCTCCGCATCCATGCCCAGCCGCACTTCGGCCAGCGAAACATCGGCCCCGCCCTCGGTCGCCAGGATGAAGGGGGCAGAGACATTGGCCATGTCTATCCCCTTGTCTCGCAGGCATTTCAGCGGGAGGCCATAGCGCACATAGCCTTCGGTCACCGGCAGCATTGCGGTGCTGACGGCCCTGTTGGTGCCGCCGCTGGTCATGGCGATACCGGACCATTCGGCGGCCCGGTCCACCTTCACCGTGAACAGCAGCATGATATCGGCATTGGTCTCTCGCGTGATGTCGATCGGCTCAAACGTGCTGACCGAAATGGCCGCTTCGCCCGATGCGATATCGAACCGCCGCGCGCCTTCCTGCACCACGTGGTTGACTGCGGTAATGCGGGCGCGGCCATCCAGCGCCTCTGCCGGAACGGTGGTGATGCGCGTCTGGCTGCCGGGCTGGCCGGGGTCGGCAATATGCAGCGACCAGGCCGCAGCGGGCACACCTTCGGAGAACCACACGCGGCTGTCCCCCACCTCGCCAGTGGCCACCAGCGGCAGCGTCTCCCACGCGGTGGGCGCGCTGGCATAGGTCAGGCCATAGCCGAAATCGAACAGGGCACCGTCCGCCATATCGGGCGTGCGCGGCCAGGCAGCGGGCAGTTTGCCGGTGAAGTCGAAGCGCGCATTGCCTGCGCTATCGCCCAGCAACACATCCGCCACGCCTGCGCCTTCGCTGCCCGGCAGCCACGCCACCACGAAGGCATCGGCGGAATTGAGCGCTTCATTCACATATAGCGGGCGGCCGGTGATCATCAGCGCCACCACCGGAATGCCCTGCTCACGCAGGCGCTGCATGGTGGCATAGGGACCGGTCAGGTCGCTATCGAGTGCCAGCGTGGCGCGGTCGCCCTGAAACTCGGCATAGGGCCGCTCGCCAAACACCACTACCGCGGCATCGGGCCGCTGGGTGAAGCTGCCATCGGGGGAAAGTTCCGCACTGCCACCGGCGCTTTCCACGCCGTGTTGCAGGCCCGCCCAGATCGACGTTGCGCCGGGGAACAGGTCGTTCGTCAGGCCCGTGCCCTGCCAGCTGAGCGTCCAGCCGCCAGACTGGCGGGCAATGTCATCCGCCCCTTCGCCAGCCACAAGCAGCCGCCCGCCGGGGGCCAGCGGCAGCACGCCGTCATTGCGCAGCAGGACCATCGACTTGCGCACTGCCTCACGCGCCAGGGCGCGGTGCTCCGGCGCGCCCAGAACATCATACTGGCCGGAAAGATAGCGCTGCGAGGGGCGCGGTGCGTCAAGCAGGCCAAGCCGTGCCTTGACCCGCAGGATACGGGACACCGCGTCGTCAATGCGCGCCATCGGCAGCTCACCTGCGTGGGCACGGGTCAGCAGATCATTGTAGATCGGCCGCCAGCTATCGGGCGCCATATACATGTCGATACCCGCCAGCAGCGCCTGCGGGCAGCTTTCATTGGTGCACCCCGCCACCTGCCCGTGGGCGTTCCAGTCCGATACGGTAAAGCCGCCGAAATCCATGCGATCCTTCAGCACACCAGTAAGCAGGCTTTCATTGCCGGTCATCTTCACGCCCTGCCAGCTGGAGAAGCTGGCCATGACAGTGGAGACGCCTTCGGCAATGGCCGGCCCGTAAGGTGCGCCGTGGATCTCGCGCAGCTCTGTCTCATCGATACTTGAATCGCCCTGGTCGGTGCCGTTGTCGGTGCCGCCATCGGCCAGGAAATGCTTGGTGGATGCCAGCACATGGGGGCCTGCCAGCAGGTCCTGATTTCCGGGTGGCCCCTGCAGCCCGCGCACCATCGCGCCGACATAGGAGGCAACCAGCGCCGGGTTTGAGGAATAGCCTTCGTAAGCGCGGCCCCAGCGGAAATCCTGCGGCACCGCCACCGTGGGGGCAAAGGTCCATTCCTGCCCCGTCACGCGCACTTCAGCGGCGGTGGCTGCACCGATTCGCTCTATCAGTTCCACATCGCGCATCGCGCCAAGGCCAATGTTGTGCGGGAACACGGTTGCGCCGATGATATTCGCATGGCCATGCACGGCATCAGTGCCCCAGATGACCGGAATGCCCACGCCGCCATCGGACCTGTCGACAGATGCAGTGTAGAACTCGTCCGCCAGCCGCAGCCAGTCTGATGCGGGTGCCAGGTCATTGCCATAAGGCCCGCTGTTGCCGCCATTCAGCACCGATCCCAGATTATAGTCGCGCACGTCGTCGGGCGTGACGCAGCACAGATCGGCCTGAACCAGCTGGCCGATCTTTTCCTCCAGCGTCATGCGCGCCAGCAGATCGGCGATGCGCGCTTCATCCTGCGGGGGGGTCTGAACCGGATAATCGTAGGCAGGCCAGTCCTGCGGATGGGCAATGCCGGACCCGCCAGCCGCGCCGGCTGAAGTGCCTGCCACCGCGCTTGCTGGCGGACCTGACTGACCCGCCGCACAGGCCGCAACCAGCAAACCCGCAAGCCCAACCAGACCCGCTTTCCCGTAACGCAACATTATCCCTCCCATTACCCGCCACCCCGCGGGAATCTTGCTATGTGAGCGCTACCATCCTAACTCTGGAGGCTATTGTCAAAGGCATAATTCAAAGCCGGGACGGGAGAGGGGACATGACTATCGCACCGCTTATGCGCAGGGCCGCCCTGTGTCTGCTGCCGCTGTTCGCGGCGATTGGACTGATCGTGGTGGCAGACAGGTCCGCCGCCGCGCAGGCAGGCTCCATGCCAATGCAGGAGGGGGCGGCGGCCAATCCCGAATCGCTGCTTTTGCGCATGACGCTGGAGGAAAAGATCGGCCAGCTGGTACAGCGCATGGGCGGGCGCTCCAAGGCGCTCAACTCCCGTCTCGGGCCGGAAGAGCTGGAGCGGGTGCGCCGCGGGGAAGTGGGCTCCTACCTCCATGTCGCGGGTGCGGCTGAGCTGCGCGAGTTGCAGCGCGTGGCGGTGGAGGAAAGCCGGCTGGGCATTCCGCTGCTGTTCTCCATGGATGTGGTGCATGGCTATCGCACGATCTTTCCTGTTCCGCTGGCGATGGCGGCCAGCTGGGACCCGGCGGCGGCCCAGCTCCACGCCCGCATTGCCGCGCGCGAAGCCAGCGCATCGGGTCTGCACTGGACCTTTGCGCCCATGGTGGACATTGCCCGCGATCCGCGCTGGGGGCGGATTGTCGAAGGCGCGGGCGAGGATGCCTACCTCGGCAGTCGTATGGCTGCGGCACAGGTGCGCGGCTTCCAGGGTGATGAGCTTGCCGCCGCCGATACGATCATGGCCGGCACCAAGCATTTTGGGGCCTATGGCGCGGCCGAGGGCGGGCGCGATTATGCCGGGGCGGAAATCTCCGAGCGGGCGCTGCGCGAAACCTATCTCGCCCCGTTTCAGGCCGCTGCGCAGGAAGGCACGGCCAGCTACATGACTGCATTCAATGCCATTGGCGGCGTGCCCACCACCGCCAATGAAGCGCTGCTGCGCGGCATATTGCGCGATGAATGGGGCTGGGACGGCCTGCTGCTGTCAGACTGGCGCGCGGTAGAGGAACTGATGGCGCATGGCATCGCCGGATCGCGCGCCGATGCGGCGGCGCTGGCCCTGCGTGCTGGCGTGGATATGGACATGGTGGCGGACATCTATGCCGATGACCTTCGCGGTGCGATCGAAGCTGATCCATCGCTGCTGCCGCTGCTGGATGAAGCGGTATTGCGCATCCTTCAGGTGAAGCAGCGACTGGGCCTGTTCGATCATCCCTATGCCTATCACGATGCGGCGCGGGAGGCGGAGGTGCTGCTGTCGGGCGAACACCGCGCAGCGGCGCGCGACATTGCCGAGCGGTCCATCGTGCTGCTCAAGAATGACGGCGATGTCCTGCCGCTGGCGCGCAATGCCGGGCGGATCGCCCTGATCGGCGCGCTGGCCGATGATGCGCTTTCACAGCTTGGATCATGGCGCGCGCAGGGCCGCGCGGAAGATGTGGTGACCCTGCGCGCTGCGCTCGAAGCAGCGCATCCGGACGTGATCCATGCCCCCGGCGTGGACAGTCGCAGTAACGATGGCATCAGTAACGATGGCAGCAGTGACGCTGACAGCAGTGAGGACGGCAACGGAATCGCGGCGGCAGTTGCGGCTGCGCGAGGCGCGGACGTGATCGTGCTGGCGATCGGTGAAGATTATGACTGGTCGGGCGAGGCGCGCAGCCGCTCCTCCATCGAACTGCCTGGCCGCCAGCGCGAATTGCTCGAAGCCCTCAAGGCCACCGGAAAGCCGCTGGTGGTGGTGCTGATGGGCGGGCGTCCGCTGGCCATTCCCGAAGTGGATGAAGCGGCCGACGCCGTGCTTGCGACGTGGTTGCTGGGGGTGGAGGCAGGCCCGGCTATCACCCGCACGCTGTTTGGCGATGCCAACCCCGGCGGCAGGCTGCCCGCCAGCTTTCCACGCGCGACGGGGCAGGTGCCCTTCACCTATGATCAACTGCCCAGCGGACGGCCCGCGGACCCCGATCCGGCAAAGGATACCGCGCGCTATATGGACCTGCCGATCACTCCGCTCTACGCCTTCGGGCATGGACTGTCCTACTCCACCTTTGCCTATGGCGAGATCGCGCTGGACCGCGCCGACATGCCAGCGGATGGCGGCACGGTGACGCTGACCATTCCTGTTACCAATAGCGGCGCAGTGGCTGGCGACGAGGTGGTGCAATTATACATGCGCGATCCGGTGGCCAGCGTGTCGCGGCCAGTCATGCAATTGCGCGGATTTGACCGGGTGACCTTGCAGCCGGGGCAGACCCGCGATGTATCCTTCACCCTGTCGGCGGCGCAATTCGCGCTGTGGGGCCTCTCTGGCGGCTGGGTGGTTGAACCCGGCACGATAGAGCTGATGGTGGGCAGTGCGTCGGACGATATCCGCGCCCGCACCCGGATCGAGATTGTCGGGCGTGCGCAAGGCACCATCACGCCTGCGGCAATTCCCACACCGGTCACTGTCCATTGATTGGCCGCGCTCCGGTCGCCGCTGCGCTGCTGGCACTGCTGGCCGGACCCGCGCTGGCAGGCGAGGTTGAGCAGGTGCCGCACGGCATGGTGGTGACCACCGACGCGGGCGAGCATGTGCGCGTGCTCGCTTATGCCGACGGAACCTTCCGTGTGACGGTGGCGAACGATCTGGCGCAGGTGGCGCCAAGCCTGATGGTCATCCACGATGCCGATGGCGAGCCGGTGTTCTATCAGGATCAGGCCATCGCCAGCCTCACCACCCATATGGGCCATGCGGTGATTGGCCGCTCCGACGGGCGGCTGACGGTCTATGACGCCGCCGGAACGCTGCTGCTAGACGAGTACGCGCCTGCACGAACCTTGCAGCGGGTTCAGATCGAAGGCCAGCAATGGCTGGCCACGCGCGCGCAGTTCAACCGCGGCAGTGACGAGGGGCTGTACGGGCTTGGCCAGCACCAGAACCGGCAGATGAATTACAATGGCGAGGACGTGGAACTCGCCCAGCACAACATGGCAATTGCCATTCCGTATCTGGTTTCCACCCGCGGCTATGGCATCTTGTGGGACAATAATTCGATCACCCGAGTGGGCGATCCGCAAGAATATGAGCAGCTCGATCTGGATTGGCGGGCGAGCTATTTCGTCGGGGGCAGGCACGTTCTCGCCAGGCCCGAGCGGACCATCGATTACCAGTATATCGAGGACCAGCAGCGCTGGCCGCAGGAGGCGCGCTCGGCAGTGGTGGCAGCCACCACCGGGCAGAATCCGGCGGGACATTCGGCCCAGTTGCAGCAGGTCGTCTGGCGCGGCCAGTATCGCCCGCGCACATCCGGCACGCACAAGTTCCGCCTCTATTCCTCGGGCTATGTGAAGCTGTTCGCCAATGACGTGGAAGTGCTGTCCCGCTGGCGGCAGAACTGGAACCCCTGGTTCCATAATTTCGAGCTGGATCTGGAAGCGGGCATGGCGACCGAGCTGCGCGTGGAGTGGGAGCCGGACCAGGGCTATATCGCGCTTGAACACGCTGACCCTTTGCCCGATGCGGACCGCCATTCGGTCAGCTTTGCCAGCGAGGCGGGCAGGGCGATCGATTACTACGTGGTTCCTGCGCCGAGCATGGATGACGCCATCGCCGGATACCGCCGCCTGACTGGCAATGCGCCAATGATGCCGCGCTGGGCCTTTGGCTTCTGGCAATCGCGCCAGCGCTATGAAACGCAGGATCAGCTGGTGGATGTGCTGCGGCAATATCGCGATGCGCGCATTCCCATCGATACCATCGTGCAGGACTGGTTCTATTGGCCGGAGGATCAATGGGGCAGTCATGGTTTCGACCCCGCGCGCTTCCCCGATCCTGCTGCAATGGTGGCTGCGGTGCACAATATGGACGCACGGATCATGCTGTCTGTGTGGCCCAAGTTCTATCCCGGCACCGCCAATGCACAGGAACTGGCAGCGGGCGGATATCTGTACCAACGACCATTGGACGCAGGGCAGCTCGACTGGGTCGGGCCAGGCTATGCCAACACGTTCTACGATCCCTATGCGGCGCAGGCGCGGGAGATTTATTTCCGGCAGATGGCGGACAGGCTGCTGCCGCTGGGCTTTGATGCGTGGTGGATGGATGCGACCGAGCCGGACTGGCATTCCAACCTCTCGGTGCAGCAGCGCAAATACCAGATGACATCGCCCGCCACCGGTGTGCCGGGCGCGGCGATCTTCAATTCCTATCCGCTGCTCCATGCGCAGGGCGTGGCCGAAGGGTTGCGGGCGGCACAACCGGACCGGCGGCCTGTCATCCTCACCCGCAGCGGGTTTGGCGGCATCCAGCGGGCCAGCGCGGCGCTGTGGTCGGGCGATGTGGCGGCGCGCTGGGACGACTTGCGCGACCAGATCAGCGCCGGGCTGAACCTGTCGGTCGCGGGCGTGCCCAACTGGACGCATGATATCGGCGGCTTCGCGGTCGAAAACCGTTTTTCAAATCAGGACCCCGCGCACCTGCCCGAATGGCGCGAGCTGTATCTGCGCTGGTTCCAGTTTGGCGCGTTCAGCCCGCTCTTCCGCAGTCACGGTGAATTCCCGCAGCGCGAAACGCCGATCATCGCGGCGCAGGATGCAGCGATGATGGAGGGCCTGACCCACTACCACCGCCTGCGCTACCGCCTGATGCCCTACATCTACACGCTGGCGGCGGGCACGCATTTTGCCGATGGCACGATCATCCGCCCGCTGGTGATGGATTTCGAAGCGGACCGGCAGGTGTGGGACATCGATGACGAATACATGTTCGGCCCGTCATTGCTGGCCGCGCCCGTCACCCGGTTCGGCGCGCGCAACCGCGAAGTCTACCTGCCCGCCGGAACCGACTGGTATGATACGAATACCGGCGCGCGCTATACCGGCGGGCAGACCGTAACCGCGGATGCCCCGCGCGAAAGAATGCCGCTGTTCGTGCGCGCAGGCTCCATCGTGCCGCTTGGCCCCGACGTGCAATATACCGGCGAGAATCCGCAGGGTGAACTGACGGTGCATGTCTTCGCCGGCGCCGATGGCGCGTTCTCACTGTATGAGGATCAGGGCGAGGACATGGGCTATGTGCGCGGCGAGTTTTCCCGCATTCCGATGCGCTGGCATGATCGCGCCAAGCTGCTGGCCATCGGCGAGCGACAGGGCAGTTTCCCCGGCATGGAACAATGGCGGGAGATCGCCGTGATCGTGCATGACGGCAGCGTGCCGGGCCCGGTGTTCGAGCGGGAGGGCAATGGCGGCCTGCTCTATTCGGGCCATGCGGTGCCCTGATTTACCAGCTCCACATGGTCCCGTCTTCCAGCCGCGCGACAGGCAGGCTGGCAGGCCGATAGGGATATTTGGCCGCCAGCTCCTCGTCTATCGTCACACCGTGTCCGGGCGTTTCTCCGCAATGCATATGCCCATCGGCAAAGCGGTAGTCATGGGGGAAGACCGCGTCGGTTTCCTCCGAATGGCGCATATATTCCTGAATACCGAAGTTGGGCACCCACGTATCGAAATGCACCGCCGCGCCCATGGTCACAGGTGACAGGTCGGTGGCGCCGTGGCTGCCGGTGCGCACCTGATACAGGCTGGCCAGATCGGCGATGCGCCGCAGATGGGTGATGCCGCCCGCGCGCAGAACGGTAGTGCGGATATAGTCGATCAGCTGGTTCTCGATCAGATCCTTGCAGTCCCAGATGGAGTCGAAGATCTCCCCCACGGCCAGCGGAGTGGTGGTCCTCTCGCGGATCAGGCGGAAGGCCTGCTGGTTCTCCGCCGGGGTCGGGTCTTCCATCCAGAACAGCCGGTGCGGCTCCAGCGCCTTGCCCAGCTGCGCCGCTTCATTGGGGGTCAGCCGGTGGTGCACATCGTGCAGCAGCTCAGGCTCATCGCCATAGGTATCGCGCAGCTTCTCGAACAGTCTGGGCGCAAAGCGCAGATACTTGGGCGTGTCCCACACGGTCTCGGTCGGCAGGGCCGCATCGGCAGGCTCATAATGCAGCGTGCCGCGCGCTACGCCATACGCCTTTTCTATACCGGGAATGCCGCTTTGCGCGCGGATCGCCTTGTACCCCATGGCGATATACTGGCCCACCGCATCCACGGTCTCCTCCAGGCTCGCGCCATTGGCGTGGCCATAGACCATCACCCGCTCGCGACTCTTGCCGCCCAGCAATTGATACAACGGCATGCCCGCCATCTTGGCCTTGATATCCCACAACGCGGTATCGACGGCGGATATCGCGCTCATCGTCACCGGGCCGCGCCGCCAGTAGGCTCCGCGATAGAAGAATTGCCAGATGTCCTCGATCCGCGAAGGATCGCGGCCGATCAGGCTGGGGATCACGTGATCCTCCAGATAGGCGACCACCGCCTTTTCGCGCCCGTTGAGCGTGGCGTCCCCGATTCCGCTGACGCCCTGATCGGTTTCCACCTTGAGCGTGACGAAATTCCGCCCCGGACATGTGACGATGACCCTTGCAGCCGTGATCTTCATGCGCGACAACCCCTCCGTTAGCGCTACCATTGGTTGAATGCCCCATGTAACGCTGACGTGGCAAAAAGCGAGAGGAGAGGCTCCTGCCAAACGCGCTGCATCTTGATCCGGACCGGCTTTTCCCTGCCGACCCCAGAACCCGCGACATCGCCCGCATGCTTTACGCGCAGGTGCAGGGCCTGCCGATCATCAGCCCGCATGGCCATACCGATCCATCATGGTTCGCCGGCAATGCGCCATTCGGCAATGCGGCCGAGCTGCTGTTGCAACCCGACCATTACCTGCTGCGCATGCTCTATTCGCAAGGCGTGGCGCTGGAGGATCTTGGGCTGGGTGGTTCCGGTGCCGATCCGCGCCCGGACCCGCGCCCGGACCCGCGCCCGGACCCGCGCCCGGATCCGCGCGAGGCATGGCGTATCTTTGCGCGGCATTATTACCTGTTTCGCGGCACGCCTTCGCGCATCTGGCTGGACTGGGTGTTTGCCGAGGTGTTCGCTCAGGACGTGCGGCTGGAAGCGGCCACTGCGGACCTTTATTTCGATACGATCACGGCGGCGCTGGCGACAGAAGCCTTCCGCCCGCGTGCCCTGTTCGAACGCTTTAATATCGAGGTGATTGCGACCACGGAGAACCCGCTCGACAGCCTCGATCATCACCGCGCCATTCGGGACAGCGGCTGGGGCGGGCGGGTGATCACCGCCTATCGCCCCGATCCGGTGGTGGACCCCGAGTTCGAAGGTTTTGCACGTAATCTGGTTCTGCTGTCGGACCTGACGGGTCAGGATTGTCTCAGCTGGACCGGCTATCTTACCGCGCATCGCCAGCGCCGGGCCTTCTTTGCGCAAATGGGCGCGACATCGACCGATCACGGCCACCCCACCGCGCGCACCGCCGATCTGCCGCAATCGGAGGCGCAGGCGCTGTTCGACCGGGTGAAGGGCGGCGCATCATCGCCCGCGGATGCCGAGCTGTTCCGTGCGCAAATGCTCACCGAAATGGCGCGCATGAGCATGGAGGACGGGCTGGTGATGCAGCTGCACCCCGGCTCCTTCCGCAATCACAACGCGCAGTTGTTCGCACAATTCGGGCGCGACGTGGGGGCCGATATTCCCATGCCGACAGACTACGTCCACGCCCTGAAACCGCTGCTCGACCGCTTCGGCAATGAGGCGGATTTCACGCTCATTCTCTTCACGCTGGATGAGACCGCCTATGCGCGCGAACTGGCGCCGCTGGCGGGCCATTATCCGTGCCTGCGGCTGGGGCCTGCATGGTGGTTCCACGATAGTCCCGAAGGTATGCGCCGCTTCCGCCGCATGACCACGGAGACCGCCGGTTTCTACAACACCGTGGGCTTCAACGACGATACGCGGGCCTTCCTGTCCATCCCGGCGCGGCATGATCTGGCGCGTCGGGTGGACTGCGGTTTCCTGGCGGAACTGGTGGCCGAACACCGGCTGGAAGAGGACGAGGCGGCACAGCTGGCGCAGGACCTCGCCTGTAATCTGGCCCGGCAGGCCTACCGGCTGTGAGGCTGTCGACCGCCACGCTGGAGCGCCTGCCGCCCGATGTGGCGTGCCCCGCTTTCGATCGTGGCGGGCAGCAGGTGGGCATCGTCCATTTCGGACTTGGCGCCTTCGCCCGCGCGCATCTGGCCGCCTGTTGCGACGATGCGATGGCGGCGGGGGAGCGCGACTGGATGATTTGCGGAGTATCGCTGCGATCAGACAATGTGGCGCGGCAGATGGGTCCGCAAGACGGGCTCTACACGCTGAGCGAAAGGTCCGGGCAGGAGGTACGCACGCGCGTGATCGGATCGGTGCGTGAAGTGCTGGTGGCAGGCCGCGATGCGCAAGCGATCGCGGCCCGGATCGCCTCGCCCGCCTGCCATATCGTCAGCTTTACGGTGACCGAGAAGGGATATTGCCGCGCGGCAGATGTGGCTCTGGATTTGGAGGCTGCGCGCGCGAGTTTCTACCCGCTGCTGGCAACTGGCATGAAATTGCGGATGGAGGCAGGGTTACCCGGCCTGACGCTGCTGAGCTGCGACAATTTGCCCGCCAATGGTGCCGTGCTGCGCTATCTGATGACGCAATATCTCACTGCGCAGGCCCCTGAATTGCTCGGCTGGTTTGCGGCTGAATGCAGCTGTCCAAATGCGATGGTTGACCGGATCGTGCCGGCCACGCGCGATGCCGACCTGGCAGGCCTTGAACGGCGGATCGGCCTGCGCGACGAGGCAGCGGTGTTCACCGAAAGCTTCAGCCAATGGGTGGTGGAGGACGCCTTCGCGGGTCCGCGTCCGCGCTGGGAGGATTGCGGAGTGCAGATCGTGGCTGACGTCGCGCCCTTTGAGGCCGCCAAGCTGCGCATGCTCAACGGTGCGCATTCCTTGCTGGCCTATGCCGGGCTGGCGGCGGGGCATGAATTTGTGCATCAGGCGGTGGCCGATCCGGCCTTGCGGGCGCTGGTGCAGCGTCTGATGCTGGATGAAGCCGCGCCCACTATTGCGGTGGCTCCAGCGCAGGATCTGGCCGCCTATGCTCGGCGGCTGCTGCAGCGGTTTTCCGATCCCGCGCTGAACCACCGGCTGGCCCAGATCGCCATGGATGGCAGCCAGAAAATCCCCCAGCGCTGGATGGAGACATTGCGTGAAAACTCGCAACCCTGCCCCGCCATCCTGACCGGCATTGCGGCATGGCTGTGGCATATCAGCGATGGCCGCTGGCTGGACGATCCCCTGGCCGATCGCTTGCGGGATGCAGCGGTGGAGGCGGATTTGCGTTCTCGGATCGGGGCGATCTTCGGGCCGGATGGGATAATCGGTGGATCATGGTCACCCAGCGCGCAGGACATTGTGACAATAGAACAGGCCCATGCACACATGGGCACAGCAGGAGAAGTGAGATGAGAAAGGTGAGAAAGGCATTCCGCCTCATCGCCGCAGCGGCGGCACTTACAATGGCTGTGGGGGGCTGCAGTGACGGGCAGAGCCTGCAAACCGCCAGCCGGCCGATCAGCGATCTGGCGCGCGTTCCCGCGACTACTCCGGTTGCGCTCCACGGGTCGCTTTCCATCACCAATGGGCAGATCGTGGGTGAGCAGGGCGAACCGGTGACGCTGCGCGGGATGAGCCTGTTCTGGTCACAATGGGGGCCGCAGTTCTACACACGCGAGACGGTCGACTGGCTGGTGTCCGACTGGAAGGTCAGCGCCGTTCGCGCCGCCATTGCGGCAGAGGGCGATGACAGCGCGCTCCAGCATTTCGAGCGCGAGATCGACAAGGCCTCCACCGTGATCGAAGCCGCCGCCGCCAACGGCATCTATGTGATCGTGGACTGGCACGCGCACCGCGAGCATCCCGAAGAGGCAGAGCGCTTCCTGACCGAGATCGCGCGGCGATATGGCCACTTGCCCAACCTCATCTACGAGCCGTTCAACGAGCCTTTGCGCGACGGGGTGGACTGGTCGCGCGACATCAAGCCCTATCACCAGCGGATCATTGCCGCGATCCGTGCGATCGATCCCGACAACCTGATAATCGTCGGCTCTCCCAGCTGGAGCCAGGATGTCGATATTGCCGCGCTCGATCCTCTGGAGGGCAGCAATATCGGCTATACGCTCCATTATTACGCCGCCACCCACAAGGACGATCTGCGCGCCCGTGCGGAGCAGGCGCGGCAGGCGGGGCTGGCGCTGATGATCACCGAATTCGGCATTGTCGAGGCGACCGGCAACGGCCCCATCGACATGGCATCAAGCAACGCCTGGTGGGACTGGGCGGAGGAGAACCACATCTCGTGGCTCAACTGGTCCATCACCGAGCGTGATGAAAGCAGCGCCGCGCTGCGCCCCGGGACGCAAGCCGTGGCCGGGTGGAGCGATGCCGATCTGACCCCTGCGGGACGTATATTGCGCGCCCGCCTGCGCGCCGCCGCCGCAGCCGAGGAGCGCTGAGCACAGCACAATAGCGCTTGTCGGCATGGTCCTCGCACCATATGGTAGCGCTATCAGGGGGAGGGGAACGAAGATGTCCCACGGGGAAAATACCGGTCGCAGAGGCCGGACATGAGCGCGCAGGTTAAAGCCACTGGACCGGGTGGCAAACCGGCTGACGATCGCGCACCGGCGCAGATGGAAAAGCCGGCCGGCCAATATCGCTGGGCGATTTGCGCGCTGCTGTTTTTCGTCATCACCATCAATTACATCGACCGCCAGATCATCGGCGTGCTCAAGCCCGTTATCGAGGCGGACATGGGCTGGAGCGAGGTCGATTACGGCAATATCGTCACCGCCTTTCAGGCCAGCTACGGCATCGGCCTGCTGGTGGTGGGTCGCTGGCTGGACAGGGTCGGCACGCGCAAGGGCGTTGCCATCGCCATTGGCCTGTGGAGCCTTGCCGCCTGTTTCCATGCCGCCGCGCGCAGCGTGCTGGCCTTCATCCTTGCCCGCATCGCCCTGGGCGTGGCCGAAAGCGCAGCCTATCCAGGGGCGGTCAAATCGGTGGCCGAATGGTTCCCCCGGCGTGAACGCGCGCTGGGCGTGGGCATATTGAATGCAGGCGCCAATGTCGGCGTGCTGCTGACCCCGATCATCGCCATCGGCATTGCCGGTGCTTATGGCTGGCGCTCCGCCTTCCTTGTCACCGGCCTGATCGGCTTTGTGGTGCTGTGGGGGTGGTTGCGGTTCTTCCGCCAGCCTGCCGATCACGCCGAACTGACCGATAGCGAGCGCGAATGGATCAACCAGGATGGTGAGGACCCTGCCGGGGCACCGCTGGGCTGGAAGGATGCCTTGCGCCAGCGACAGGCATGGTACTTCATCTGCGGCAAGTTCTTCACCGATCCGGTGTGGTACCTGTTCCTGTTCTGGCTGCCCGATTTCCTTGGCCGGACGCAGGGCATGGAGCTGTTTCCAACCGGCGACAGCGGTATACTGGCCACCATCGGCCCGGCGCTGATCGGCGTCTATCTGCTGGCGGACGTCGGCTCGATCGCGGGCGGCTGGCTGTCATCGCATCTTGTCGGGCGCGGATGGAGCATCAACCGCGCGCGCAAGACCACATTGCTGATCGCCGCATTGCTGGCGGTGCCGATGGTGACGGTGGCCAGTGCGCCCAGCCCGATGGTGGCAGTAATGCTGATCGGGCTTGGCACGGCGGCGCATCAGGCGTTCAGCTCCAACATCTTCACCATGATCAGCGATCTCTATCCGCGCCGTGCGGTGGCGACGATTGCGGGAATGGGCGGAGCTGCGGGCGCGGTGGGCGGCATACTGATTGCCCAGGCCACCGGCTGGACGCTGGAACTGACAGGATCATACGTGCCCATCGTGATCTATGCCGGGCTTGCCTATCTGATTGCGCTGGCCTGCATTCACGCCCTGGTGCCGCGGATGGAGCCTGCGCAACTGCCCGGGTGATCGGGCGCGGCCCTACACCGCGATGATGGCGCCATCCTGATCGGCGCTGGCATACATCGCCTCTATCAGGCGCATGTCCCGCAGTCCCATCTCGCCCGGTGTGAGATGGGGCCGGTTGGCGCGGGCAGCGGCGGAGAAGCCGTCCACCTGCGCAGAAAACTGCGACATGGGATCGCCCGATGTGAAGCTGCGGCTTGGCCCGCCGCCGCCTTCCAGCGTGATGCGGTTGTCATCGTACGTGGTGGCCGGCTGCATGGCGATGGAAGCGGTTGCCCCGAAATAGCGCTGGCGCGAGACATAGGGGCTCCAGCAATAGGATGACGAGCCCTGGATGTTGATGCCGCTGGCCATGCGCACGCGGTAATCAATGCCGCCCTCCACCTCGGTAAAGCGGGGATCTCCGGCGGGGGTGGAATAGAGTGCGGATACCGATTGCGGGACATCGCCCGGCAGCATCATCAGCGATGTGTTGAGGCCGTAGATGCCGATGTCATACATCGAACCGCCGCCGCCCAGCGCCTTTTCCAGTCGCCATTTGTGCGGTGGCCAGTTCGGATCGGCGGAAAAGCCGTGGTCTGCGGAGATATAGCGCATCGCGCCCAGCTCGCCCGCCTCGATCCGGCGCAGCGCATCGCGGTTATTGGGTTCGAAATGCACACGGTAGGCCACTCCCAGCTGGCGGTTTGCGGCCTGGGCAGCAGCAATCATCGCTGCGCATTCGGCGCTGGTGGAGGCCATCGGCTTTTCGCACAAGACGTGCTTGCCTGCGCGCAGGGCGCGAATGGTAAACTCGGCATGCAGGCCCACGGGCAGCACGATATAGACGCAGTCGATCTCCGGATCGTCGGCAATGGCATCGAAATTGCTGTAATCGTAGAAGCGTGACACGCCGTAGCGCGCACCCAGATCATGCGCCTTGGCCGCATTGCCGGAAACGAAGCTGGTGATGCGTGAGAGGCTGGAGTTGCCGAAACCGGGGATCACCTGGCCGATGGCAAATGTGCCCAGGCCGACAATCGCCCAGCGCATCCTTTCAGAGGCAGGCAGGGGCAATTGCGGATCGCCGATAAGCGGCTGGCCCTGCGCCTGCTGCGCCATCGCCTTGCCTGCTGAAAGGGCCAGCGGAATGGTTGCCCCGGCAGCCAGAATCTCGCGCCGGGACAGGCCGGTCTTGCTTGTGTCGCTCATTTCTCTCTCCTGAGCCGCAGATTACTCTAATTCTAGCCAAGGTTATCTTGCAGCAACGCCCCAGCATCCTATGGTATAGGCACAGCGCAAGGGAAGGCGCTTTGTTGGGGGATGGAATGGTGAGAGGGAACAGGCGCAATTGCTGCGCCATGGCACTGACCGCGCTGGCGCTGGCCGCCTGTGCGCAGGAAGATGCGCAGACCGGCGACCAGCCTGCGATTGAAACCATCACGCTGGAAGGCGAGCGGCTCTTTCCCGAAAGCATAACCTCCGATGCAGATGGCATCATCTATGCGGGCAGCAATCGCGGGGCGATCTACCGCATCGAACCGGGCAGCGCGACAGGCTCTGTCTGGATCGCGCCCGATGCGCAGAACGGCCTGCTTTCGGTATTTGGCGTGCTGGCAGACGATACCCGCGGCTGGCTGTGGGTCTGCTCCAATCCCGCGATGGGAGAGGATGGATCGTCGGCGGTAAAGACCTTTGCGCTGGCCGATGGCTCGCTTGTCGCCAGCCACCCCTTTCCTGCCGATGCCGGGCCGGTGCTGTGCAATGACATGGCGGTTGCCGGAAATGGCGACCTGTATGCAACGGACACGATCGGCGGGCGGATATTCAAGCTGGCCGCTGGCGGGGAGGCGCTGGACTATTGGGCGGCTGATCCTGAATTTGGCGGGATTGACGGGATCGCCTTTGCGGAAAGCGGCGCGCTCTATGTCAATTCGGTCCAGCGTCACACGTTGATGCAGGTGGGGGTCGAAGACAACGGCCTGTTCGATACCGTCACCGTGCTGGAAACATCGCAGCCGATGGAAGGGCCGGACGGCCTGCGCCCGCTGGGCGGCAATCGCTTCCTGCAGACAGAGGGGCCGGGCGGCAAAGTCACCGTGGTCACTATCGATGGCACCGCTGCACAGATTGACGTGATCGCGCAGGGGATCGATTATCCGTCATCCGCCACGGCGGTGAACGGGCGCGCCTGGTATCCGGTCGGCAAGATCACTTACCTGTTCGATCCCGCGCTCAGGGAGCAGGACCCTGGTCCTTTTACAATCGAGTCCACCCCAATTCCGGAGGCCGAATGAGAACGCTCGCCCTTATTGCCGCCGCCAGCATGGCGGCCATGCCCGCCACCGCGCAGGCGCAAATGTCCGACGCGCAAGTCGTTGCCGAGGTTGAGGCGCTGACCAGCCGGGTCGAGAAGCTGGAAGGCGTGCGCGCCATCAAGAACCTGCAGCGCGCCTTTGCCTATTACGTCGATCGCGGCCTGTGGAATGAGGCCGCCGCTCTGTTTGCAGATGACGGCACGATCGAGCTGGGCATTGACGGGGTCTATGCCGGGCCGGAGCGGATCGGCGAATATCTGCGCCGCCTTCATGGCGGGCAGGAAGGGCTGATCTACGGCCAGCTCAACGAATGGGTCACGCTGCAACCGGCGATCACCGTGGCCGACGATGCCCGCAGCGCCACCGCGCGCTGGCGCGATCTGGGGATGCTGGGGCAATATCACGAACATGCCGAATGGCGCGATGGCGTGTATGAAAACGCCTATGTGCGCGAAGGCGGCGTGTGGAAGATCAGCCGTATCCATCTCTATGTGAATTTCGTGGTACCCTATGCCCGGGGATGGGCACGACTGAATGAAGGGGAGGGGCTGGTGCGCAGCCAGACATCGCTGGACTATCCGCCCGATCGCGGCCCCAGCGCCGATTATCAGGGCTTCCCCGCCGTGCAGATCCCGCCCTTCCAGGCACCCCATCCCGTGACCGGGAGGCCGGTCGAATGATCCGTCTTGCAATCACCGGCGCACTGACGCTGGCCATCGCAGCTCCCGCCGCATCCCAATCCGCCGCATCCCAATCCGCCGCAGCCCAATCTGCTCAGGCTCAATCGACCGGGCAGCGGCTGGCCGATTATCGCCAGCGGGTGGAGCGGCTGGAGGACCAGCAGGCCATCGAAGTGCTGCAGGCCAGCTATGGCTATTATTTCGACAAGGGCATGTGGAGCGAGGTGGCGCAGCTTTTCGCCCGCAATGGCCGTTTCGAATATGGCCAGCGCGGCGTCTATATCGGCCGCCAGCGGATTGAACGCGCGCTGCTGCTGTTCGGGCCGGAGCGGCTCGCCCCCGGCCATCTCAACAATCACATGCAATTGCAGGCGGTGATCAACGTGGCCGATGATGGCCAGACGGCTACCGCGCGCTGGCAGGGCATGATCATGCTGTCGCAGCCCGGCGCCAATGGCATCTGGGGCGTGGGCCTTTACGAGAATGACTATGTGAAGGAAGGCGGCGTGTGGAAGATTGCCGAGCTGCACTTCTACCTCACCGCCCGGACCGATTATGATGCCGGCTGGACCCGCTCGGCCATTCCCGCTGATGGCCCAAGCGCATTGTTCCCGCCCGATGAACCGCCCAGCGAGGTCTATCGCAGTTTTCCGTCCAACTACATTCCGCCATTCAGCTTTCCGCACCCTGTGACCGGTGAGCCGATAGAGGTGGTGCAGCCGCGCGATGATATCGCGGGGAGGGAATGATGATGAAAAAGGCACTTCTTGCAGCCGCCGCACTGGCAATTCTCGCCTCCACTCCCGCCGCCGCGCAGGACGTGGATGCCATGCTCGATGAACTCGACGCCCGCATCACCCGGCTGGAGGACATGAACGATATCGAGCGGGTGCAGCGCACCTATGGCTATTTCGTCGACAAGGGCCAGTGGACGCTGCTGAGCCAGCTGTTCACCGAAGACGCCACGCTGGAGATCGGCGGCAAGGGCATCTTCGTGGGCCGCGACCGCGTGCTGGAATATATGCAGACCGCGTTCGGCCCGGACGGCGCCAATATCGGCCTGCTGACCAATCACATGCAGTTTCAGCCGATCGTCAATGTTTCGCCCGATGGCACCACCGGCTGGATCCGCAGCCGCGCCTTCGTGATGGCCAGCAGCGGGTGGGGCCTGCCGCTGTACGAGGACGAGTTTGAAAAGGGCGAGGACGGCATCTGGCGCATGAGCCGCCTGACCGGGCCTTTCACCATGTACACAAACTGGCAGGGGTGGGGCGAAAACGCGCTCAACAACACCTGGCCGGACAAGTTCAATCCGCCGCCGGACCTGCCGCCCAGCACGGTCTATCTGACCTATCCCGCCTATTACATCATCCCCTTCCACTACCCCAACCCGGTGACGGGGGAGGCGATGGTGCCCGATGTGGCGACGGTTGGCGCATACCACCGCCCGCCCGGAACGGCAGAGCAGATAGAGAGCCTGACAGTGGGCCGTCAGGCTGACGGGACACAACCCATTGCGCTTCCGCCACAGGATTGAGAGAAATGAAGACGACACGCAAATCAGCCCTGCTGGCAGGGATTGCACCCGCGCTGGCGATGGCTCTGGCCAGCTGCACCGCGACCAGCGCCCCTCCCGCAGCGAATCTGGCGGCGGCACCTGCCAACATCGACCCGCTGGCCAACCCTGCGCCGGGCGAATGGATCAGCGACGGGCGCGATTATACCGCCCAGCGCTATAGCCCACTGACGCAGATCAACGCATCCAATGTCGGCCAGCTTGGCCTCGCCTGGTATGACGATCTGGATACCTATCGCGGGGTGGAGGCGACGCCGCTCTATGCTGACGGCGTGCTCTACAACACGCTCTCGTGGAATATCACCACCGCCTATGATGCGCGCACGGGCGAAGTGCTGTGGACATACGATCCGCACACGCCGCGCGAATTTGGCCGCCTTGCCTGTTGCGAGCCGGTCAGTCGCGGCCTTGCCATGTCGGGCAACAAGGTGATCATCGCCACGCTGGACGGGCGGCTGATCGCGCTGGACAAGGATATCGGCGAGGAACTGTGGTCCACCCGCACGTTCGAGCTGGACAGCGGCTTTGCCTATTCGATCACCGGCGCGCCGCGCGTGTTTGGGGACAAGGTGGTTGTCGGCCAGTCCGGCGGCGATCTGGGCGTGCGCGGTTTCGTGTCTGCCTATGATGTCGAAACAGGCGAAAAGGCGTGGAAGTTCTTCCTCACCCCCGGCGATCCTGCGAACGGCCCCGATGGCGAGGCGTCCGATCCGGTGATGGCGATGGTCCGCCAGACCTGGTCCGAGGAAGGCATGTGGAAGACACTGGGCGGCGGGGCCAATCCGTGGGATTCGATCGCTTACGATCCGGAGCTCAACCTGGTCTATGTCGGCACCGGCAATTCGGTCCCGCATGCGCGCTTTTACCGGTCCAACAATGAGGGCGATAACCTCTTCGTCTGCTCGATCGTGGCGCTGGATGCCACCACCGGTGCCTATCGCTGGCACTATCAGATGAACCCGGGTGAGGAGTGGGACTGGACCTGCACCTCCTCCATCATCAGCGCCGATCTGGAGATCGATGGCCGTCAGCGGCAGGTGCTGATGCAGGCCCCCAAGAATGGCTTCTTCTACGTGCTCGACCGGGCGACGGGGGAATTCATCAGTGCAGGCGCGCATGTCTATCAGAACTGGAATGCCGGTTTTGATGCCAACGGCCGCCCGATCACCACCGATCAGGTGCGCTATGGCGTTGATCCGCGGCTGGTCGCGCCGGGGCCGGGCGGGGCGCATAACTGGTTCCCCATGGCCTTCAGCCCGCGCACGGGCCTGGCCTATTTCCCCGCCTATCAGTCTGCCTTCGTCTATGCGTTGCAGCCTGGCTGGACGCCGCAGCCGATGCGCTCAAACTCCGGCTGGGGCGGCTATACCGGAGAGGCCGGGCGCATTCGCGGGGAGCTGATGGCGCAGGCCAATGAGATCGAGAAGGCGTGGCTGACCGCCTATGATCCGGTCAACCAGCGGATCGCCTGGCAGGTGCCCCTGCCGCGCCATGGCAATGGCGGGGTGATGGTGACCGCGACCGATGTCGTGTTCGAAGGCACCACCAACCAGACCTTCGCCGCCTTCGATGCGCGCAACGGGTCGGTGCTGTGGGAATATCCCACGCAAAGTGCGCCGGTGGCAGGTTCCATCACCTATGAGCTGGACGGCGTGCAATATATCGCCGTCAATGCCGGCTGGGGCGGCGGCGCTGCCCAGATCGAGCGCGGGGCGGGCATTGAAATGCCGCGCGCACCTGCCCGCCTGCTGGTGTTCAAACTGGGGGGGAATGTCGCCCTGCCGCCGCTGCCTGCGCAGGCCTCCGCTCCGCCCGAACCGCCCGCCTTGCGCGCATCGGAGGAGATTGTCCGCCGGGGCGCGGAGCTGTTCGCCCAGACCTGCTCTGTCTGCCACGGACAGAACGCCATCGGCGGTGTGGCAGACCTGCGGCACATGGACCGGGAGACGCATGGCAAGTTCAACCAGATCGTGCTGGAGGGGCTGTACCTCGACAAGGGCATGGGCCGTTTTGACGATATCCTGGATCAGGAACAGGCCGATGCGATCCACAATTACCTGATCGCGCGCGCCAATGAGGATTGGGGCCGGTAGGTTTCAACAACCCTGAATCAGCACACCTGGATCAGAAAGGGCGGCCCCGTGAGGAGCCGCCCTTTTTGTTGGCGCGAGGCTTGTCGGGGCTTAGCGGCGAACGGGGATGGACCCGTCACCCACCACGGCAAAGGCAGACCAGTAGAACGGGTGCGAGGTATCCGCATCGTCCATCAGGCTCAGCTGCGACTGGCGTAGGGCCTCTGTCGTCGAGACGCCGGAATTGGCGTGGAAGAAGCCGGATATCAGCCTGCCCGTTGCCCCATAATCATCGGGTACCGGCCAGTGGCTGGCCACCACCGTGCGTCCGCCAGCGCCAACGAAGGCGCGCACCAGTCCGTCCAGCGCGAAATCGCCGCCGGTGGCAACGCCTGCTTCACGCGATGCGGTGAGGCCGCCGACGCTGGCCGTGTTGCAGGCTGACAGGATCACCAGATCGGCATCGAGCCGCAGATCGAATATCTCCGCAAAGGACAGCAGGCCGTCTGAATCCCCGTCACCGAAGGAGGTGAGCAGGGCCGGACGCGGCGGGCAATCCGCCTCTGGCGAGGTGACCAGTCCGTGCGTGGCGAAGTGGATGATGCGATATTCGTCGAGGTCGGTCATGGCGCGCAGATGCGTGTCGGTGAACTCGCCTTCGGTCAGGATCGAAACGCCCGATCCACCTTCCTGCAATATGCTTCCCGCAGTGCGCAGCTCCGTCGCCTGGATCGGATTGCCCCATGTCAGGGGGGACCACGTGCAGCGCTCTCCGGCAATGCCGCTGCGCGTGCCGCTTGCCTGCGTCAGACCCTCTGCCAGAGGCAGGTTCTGCCCCAGGCCGAGATATTCGCCGGTCGCATCCGAGGCGCGCGCGCCGCGCACATCGCGGAAGGATGAAGGCGAAACCGCCGTGGTGATCTGCATGGCGCGTCCCAGCCAGGCCGTGCCCCTGAAATCATAGGGATCGGCAGCGGGGTCCTCCACGCGGGCGGCATAGGTAGCCACGCTGGCATCATCCATCACCAGCAGGTTTGCGGGCAGGCGCAGCATGGCGCCATCGGGCTCGAAAACCAGCTCGGTCACATTGGCCAGATTGGCATCAACCGGGCCGAAAATCGCCTTGTACAGATCGCGCGCGGTGGCGATTTCGAAGGGATAGGTGATGGTCTGGCCCGCTTCCTCAATGGCGATCGAATCGCGCAACCTGTCCACCATCACGCCAATGTCATCAGCCGATGCGGCAACCGGATAGGCTGTGGCAACGCCCTTCTGGGCATAGATGGCATAGACATCATCACCCAGCATCACGAGCTTGAGATAGGCCTCGCCGTCGTGCAGCACGTCCTGCAGATCGCCCAGTTCCATCCTGTCATCGCTGACAACGCGGTAACGCGGATAGGCGGCAAGCTGCTGCTGCACGCCCAGCTGAAGCTGGCGCAGCTGGTCCAGCTGTTCACGCTTTGCCGCCAGATCGGCGGCAGCGCCGGGAGTGGCTTCAGGCACCAGCGCGGCCTGCGCCACATTGCCCCGCATCACTTCGATTGCGCGGTTGAGGTTGAGCGCCTGGCGGAACAGCTGCGATGCCTCATCGCTGCCGGCCGAAAGTTCTCTGGCGAGCACCGCCTGCGTCTGGGCCAGGCCCGGCCGCAGCAGCAACTGGCTGGCCGCGAACATGTCGGCGGCGGCCTGTTCATTGCCTGCGCGCTTGCCCAGAATCTCGAAATAGGGCGCCAGCTGGCTGCGCAGCGACGATGCGGGCTTGCTGTCGGCATTGGATACAAGCTGGCGATAGACGCTGATCGCCTCGTCCTCGCGGCCCGTTCTTGCCAGCAGGCCGGCCAGCTGGGCGCGGGCGCTGAGCAGGGCGGGCGAGCCGGGATAATTGCTTTCCAGCACGTTCACGGCCTGCAGATGCAGGTCTTCCGCGCCAGCCAGATTGCCGCGCCTTTCCTCAATCTCGGCCAGCTCCGCCAGGATTTGCGCGCGCAGCCACAGGATCGATACAACCCGCCCGTCACGCACGGCGACGATATCCGATTGAGCAGAAAGAAGCGCCGCCTGAGCGGCATCGATCTGGCCCATCTGGCGCAGCGCCGATGCGCGCAGATATCTGGATTGCCCATCCAGCAATTGCGCCCGTTCCAGCAGGGAAAGATTGCTGGCGACACCCGCAATGGCATTGCCCTGTTCGGCAGAAAGTCGTTCTGACAAGGCATTGTCGATCTGCAATTGCAGCGTTGCGTCCAGGCTCTCGGTCAGTTCCGGCAGCGGCGTATCGAGGATCTGGATGACCTCGACGGCGCGCCCTCGGTTGAGCGCGTCCACAGCCTGGAAATTGCGCGCCAGGCGGGCAAGGATCGGGTCATTGGCAGCCTGCGGGGCTGCCTGAAGGAACAGCGTCCCGGCTTCGCGGAAATTGCCCAGGTTCGATTGTTGCAGCGCGGCGTTCAGCAGCGCCTCTGTCGCACTATTGCCCTGCAATGCGCTGGCCGATGCGGTGAAGAATTCAGCCGCTTCGGCAAAATTGCCGGCGTTTGAGCGGCGATAGGCCTCGTTCAGGGCGATTTCTGCGGAGATCGCCTCCGCCTGCGCGCGGGCGAAGGCCTGCGAGCCGCCAGCCTGCGTCAAGGGAACGTCAACCGTTCCATCCACCAGCCTGTCTGTCGCAAGCGTGGACAGGCCAATGCGCAGCGCATCGTCATAAACTGCCAGCCCGCTTGCCGCATAGGTGCGATTGCCCGCACTGCCGACGATCACCATCCGCTCGATACCCGTATCGGGTGCCGAACAGAGATAGCCTCGGGTGCCGGAAAGCCCCAGCGGCCGCTCACCGATGTCGCCATCGCGGCACTGCGCATCGGCGCTGGTTACCCTGGCATAGGCGGCATCCATGTCGCTGCTGCCAAGGACCTGCAGCATGCCGACCGGTGCGGCGGCATCACGGCAGATGATGAGGTAGCGCCGGTCAAACAGCCCTTCGCCCGCGCGGGGTGACTGAATCTGGGCTTCACACAATCCGTTGGACCCGATCGGCACTGAATCGCGCAGGCCGACCGAGCCGCCCTGCTGGGCCGCTGCGGGACATGTGGCGATCGCCAGCCCCATTGCCGAGGCAAGCGGAAGAGCGAGCTTGCGCATCGAAAATCTCTCAATCTTCATCTTGCTCTTCCTCATCTTCGTCGCCCTTCCAGGCGTTGGTGGCACTGTCGCCACCGCTGGTCACAGCATCGGTCACGAGGCCCTGTTCGGACACCGCTGGCGGGTTGAACATCTTCGGGAAATCCATCCCGAAACTTGTCTCCGTATCGGCTTCCTCCACCAGTGCGGCAGCGGCGGTAGTCACCTCATCCGGCAGCTCGACATAAGTCGAACTGGTCAGCTGCGGCTCAATCACCGGCACCTCTGGAACCACTGGCGGCTCCACGATCACCGGCGGCGGCGGTGGTGGCGGCGGCGGTGGCG